>JBQQPY010000002.1:0-1744785 GCA_052258065.1 Sodalis sp. (in: enterobacteria)
CTATATCAAAGAACAATTTGTAATACTATCCTGATATAAGTTACTGAAAATAATTCTTTCATACACTGAATTTAGTCCCATTTTCTGTTATAAGCAATGATGCAGTTAGCAATTAAGCTTTCTGTATAGGCACGTTGGTTTTAAAAGATCCCTTTACTCTGCAATACACCGTGAAAGGTACCGTATATTATAAAGTTAATGGTAAACCTCACACGATCTCTGGCAATTCGTATGGCTTTCCTGAAAAAACATATCGTCAATCAGATTTTGGATATGAATTTTTTAAAAAATTTCATTTTATTAAAATAATGCTGCTTTCAATATTGCATAACGGGCATGAAATTAAATTTCCGAATGATATTGCTTTGCGTGTTCTCTGTATGATGAGTGACAGTAATATACTTATAGCAGCCTTCCGTTGAAAACTTGTAGGCTCAGTATTGATTATATTTTTGTATTTTATTATGCTTGTATCGTTATTATCTGTTATGATATGGATATCAATATTATTTTTATTTTTTAAACCATATTCTAAAGAGAATGCCTTTCGTACTCATTTAGGCCGATATTTTTAGCATTGACTAAGACATAAATGGCAATAAAAATTCACAGGAACATACTGCGTCCCTTACTGAGGTATTTTCTAGATTGACGCGACTGAATCGCGCTGTTAATTGTTGAAATTTTTGCCCGTCAACATCTGCCAGTATTTCGTCATCCATGAGATATCACTGAATATGGGCAATGAATGAATATGATTACTGATAATAGCATTAGCAGAATATAAGATGTCAACACAAATCAAGTCTTCTTGTGTCAGCGCAGCGGGTTAATGTCAAGATCTAATATATCCGCTATTTTTTATAACACTAAAGCCGAACGCTTCTAATAACAAATAGGTTATTCTTGCCAGTTGGCGCGGCTTTTCCCGTTTGATTTAACGATCCTTTATGTAGGTAAAACCACCCCACATAAAAATTATACTGTTATTCAGCTTTGGGAAATTTAAAAGCAGGCATTATTTTCTTTTTACTACTAAAGAGCAAGCTCCAACATTTCTGTCCTGTGTTAATTTCTCGAATATTGAATCCCGGGTTATTATTATTTTCTATATTACGAGTGGTTTGCACTCAAGCATTATAGAGTTCCTGAAGAGCATTATCGAGACTCTCTTTATAAGAAGTGAGGATTTTAGAGTGACCAATATCCGCTGAGGTCTTTTCAAGATTATCTGCCAGAATATCGGTAATCAAATCGGTATTAATATCATAAAAAGATACACTATCGTTGACATATAATCTTTCTCTGTTAATTTTATGACAAACTTTCTAATAAACAAAAAACTCGAAAAGATAGAAATAGATATGAGTATCGGTTGGCTTTCGTTTAAAATATCTGGTTATTATTTTAGGTGCAGTAAATTCATCATAATCAGAAGTCAGTATATTGTTCTGTAATATCAGAATATTAGAGAACTTCGTTTTTTGATAAGCGTCATGACCGGAAAATCCTTTGGTAAAAATATACAAACCATAAAGCTATAAGGCTTTTTCTGCTTCCATTGTGACGGCGGTCTATTGAAAGTATTTTTGACCAGCGAGAATAATATTGAATGCAGTAATGCCATAATACCGATTAATAAGTATCGTAATATGCTCACCAATTAATTCTACTATCGATTCGATAATGGTATTTAGTCTCTTGTCTTCATCGGTAAATATATCTCTTAAAATTTAGTGTGTTAAGTAAACAAGTAATTAGCGAAATATACTATGTATTTAAGACAATAACGGAGAGAATTGATAATATAAGATTGTATTTATGATTCAAAATCTCATGTATAGAAATAATAACCGAACCGAGAAAAGATTACTTGTCTCCTTGATGTTTATATAATCACATGAAATACGCCAAGTAAAAATATAGGAGATGAATAACTGTAATAAATATTCGCAATAAATTAAATATCACTACTAATGTCTTTCAATGAGAAGTTAAAGAATTGCTATTTAGACTTAAAATAGCTTTATTAAAGAATGAAGCAAATACGCGTTTTAGTATTACTATACTGCGCCAGAGTCTTCCTTTTAAATAGAGTTAATGTGAAGTAAAGTCGTTGTTCGTGGACACTGAATTACGGTCAGCTATAAAGCCCTTTGATTTCAGTATTTGACAATACTTATATACGTTTAATATTTTCCAATCATTCGCTGAAAGCAAGGCACTGTAAAACTATACAAGTTTAATGCAAAATGCCTTCAATGCAAGAAGTGCAAAAAGTACACTTTTTACACTTCCACCATTGATGATAAAATATTGCGCTAATCAGCATCTTTCAGTACAAAAACTTATGCTATAATCATCGTGCATTTAATATAAATATCAGTAAGGTTTTTACACTATGAGCAGTACAATATCAAATATTCAGTTTTATCGTGTTGGTTATGCCCGGGTTAGTAGCGTCGGACAAAACCTGGACTCCCAGATTGATGATTTAAAGAAAGCCGGTTGCAGCAAAATATTTATCGACAAAATGACGAGCTCGCGAATGAACAGGCCTGGGTGGGAGCAATTGCTGGAGCATTTACGTTCAGGTGACAGCTTGGTCGTGACTGAACTGAGTCGAATGACACGCTCATTGCTTGATATGCTGCAAACAACCCAACAACTGGAGATGAGGAAAATTAGTTTAATCTCGCTGAGGGAAAATATCGACACTACTACAGCAACGGGGCGTGGGTTTTTATCCATGATGGGGGTCATTCACCAGATGGAACGAGAACTTAAAGCTGAACGTGCAGCTGCCGGGAGAGCTTCAGCCAAAGCCAGAGGTAAAAGCGGCGGTCGTCCACGCACTGATCCTGAAAAATTAGAGCATGCCAGAATTTTATACGAAAACTCAGAAAAAACTGCTAGTAAAGTTTGTGAACTGACGGGTGTTGGTCGAAGAACCTTTTTTTCGTACCTTCAACAACATAGGGGTCGTATTAATAGACAAATGCAGGGAAATTCATAATAACATGAAGAGACAAAAGCAAGGCGCCGAAAGTCACCACCAAGTGATTAATGTTGATGAGTTGGTTGATGAAATGCCTGAAGTAGCACTAAAAACGCTACATGATCGCATTGTTAAGCGCCTCAACATATTACAGCGTCAGCGAACAATGCAAAGCATGGCTGACTTTCGCCCCGGGGATATAGTGCGTTTCCAGACTGACGAGCGTGAAATTACGGGCGTCCTAATACGACTGAATAAAAAATCGGTCTCAGTTCATACTGAGAATGGTAATCGCTGGAACGTCGCCCCGCAACTACTAACATTGGTGAAGCGGTCACTTGCCATTGAGTCTCTAGAGAGCATACTGGAACAAACCAGCAATAAGTCGCTGCATTAAAACAAGGAGTTAGATTTACTCGTCATTTTCGAGGGTTCTTCTACTGGAATGCCTTAGCGAGCTGCATTAGAAGAACTTATTTAACATCTGTCCGCCTCTGCACGTAAAAAACTACCCACCTAAATCAATCCAATTATTCGTAATATTAAGTCCTCACTGTAAGAATCTACCATTTATATCTCAAAAAATTAGCTACAATAGATAAAAGCGCTATATATAAAGTACATAATCAAGCAACTAAATAATCAATATCATTTTTTGTCAAAACTAGAATAATGACAGTATCTAATAACAATTAAAAACTTCGTTATTTGCTAATTAAAACGATAAAAAAATAACATAAAACCTACTCAACAGGAAACATATTGCACTATTTCAATTTTTGAAAAGTAAATAATACATTTATGGTTTTCTGTTTTTCGCTAAAATAAAAAAGGAATATCAGGTGCGGAATTATAGCATTTATTTTTAATTTAGGCGCGGAATATAATGAGTCCTATGCCCTTATGAGCAAGGAGTGTGCGAACAATGCTGACATGCACGAACGGCGCGGTTAGGCACGCCGCTGCGTGAGCGCAGCAAACATCCCATCTAGCATATTTTATAAATATTCTTGCGCTCGCCGAAAAGCCGTTTGTCACTTTCGGGTGCTTATTTATAAAATATTAGCTAACGCCAAGCTACTCAGTCGCTTTATGCCTCCAATTGATTTATCATAATTAAAAATCAATGTATTCAGAAATTTCTATACAGCATTCTTTCCCTTGTTGATCAACGCTTCCAGTTGCGTTCTTTCTTCTAGAAGAAAGGGTAATAATATATTTTTTATTCCTTCATTTTAGAGATTTTCTTTAACTCCGGGCACACATACTGCAACCGACACTTTTATCTTTTAAGACATTAGTTACCATCATGTTAATGTGAAATATCTTCTACAAATCTCAAATAACACCTCACGATTTTATTTTTCTCTAAGTACAGATTCAGCGACTCAATGCGTTTTTATCCATAGTTATCAAGCCAATGGCGCGGTTAATACACGACGTCTCTTTCATAAACTTAATCAAGCATGTCTCATGGCTATTCATCGGGTACTTGCAAAAATGGCAAAGAATATACAGATCGTTCTTTAGCTTGAAAACGCTCAGCCCGACGGAAACATGAATTCAACTGCCTACATGAAAAGCCTGATATGAAGCACAGTCTTAGTCTAGCGACGCACCCACAAACCAGATAAGGAGCTAGAGATCACACTGCACCGACATGTCTGGCTCTACACTCAGGAATTGCTTTAATTATTATTGAGTAGTAAAACACCATTGCTGTCTATAAAATATTAATATAAAATTAAACTTGAATTATTTAACAAACTTAACTACACCCTTACCCAGCCAAGCCGAAGATAGACTAGAAATAGTGACTCTTCAAGCAAATGAATACTCTGCTAGAAAATATTAAAAACACCATAATGGGCGCTTACCATGTAATATGTAATTAGTAGTCAACATACGCATCGTTACCTGGCGAAATATTAATTTAAACTAACGTTATAACTTAGAAGTACTGATACCGAATTTCTTGGTAGTAGCATTGAAAGCACTTGCAATGCCATCTAACCTTTAAAACTAACTTAGCAGCATGCGTAATCAGTAAAAGAAATCATATCGGGATATGATATTTTATTGCTCAGGCAAGCAAGTGATTGCCCGACGGGCTCGCCGCTTCCGCTAGTGCAAGATTCAGGCATCGGGACAATTTCATCCCCCACGGTGAATACGATAGACTGTTATCCTATTCATTTTCTCCTATCATTAAGGTGGAGTGCCAAACGAATGGCGCAACTCTATTTTTATTATTCTGCAATGAATGCCGGCAAGTCTACCGCACTCCTGCAGTCCTCCTATAATTATAAAGAACGCGGCATGCGTACACTGGTGTTTACGGCGGAAATCGACGACCGCTATGCCCGCGGGCAGGTCAGTTCCCGTATCGGACTATCTTCCTCCGCCGACGTGTTCAATACCGAAACCGATTTTTTTGCGGCCGTAGCGGCCGCCAATCAAAAACAGGCCGTTCATTGCGTGCTGGTAGATGAATGTCATTTTTTAAGCCGTATGCAGGTTGCAGGGCTGTGCGCAGTGGTAGACAAGCTGACGATTCCGGTACTGTGCTATGGTCTGCGTACCGATTTTCGCGCGGAGATGTTTACTGGCAGTTTATGGCTACTAGCTTGGTCGGACAAGCTAGTAGAATTGAAAACTGTATGCTACTGTGGACGCAAAGCCAACCGCGTATTACGCACCGACGAGCAGGGTCAAGCCGTGCGCGATGGGCACCAGGTAGTGATTGGTGGTAACGATCGCTACGTGTCTGTATGTCGCAAGCATTTTGTCGAGGCGCTAGCGCGCGGGCTACCCGCCGAGAATAAAAAAGATTTCACATGAATAGCGAGCTTCGTAAACGCATGCCGGCATCTTTTTTAGAACACTTTTATCTATTCTGGTTTATATACTGCTGCGAGTAAATAGTCGCAATCTTTATAAAAATTCACTCAATAACTTAAGCAATCGCATCCTACAGCGAATTAACAGTTTTTTTCTGCAGCCACTCTGATCAGTGACTTCAGTTTGAGAAATGCGATCTCGATAGGATTTAAATCCGGCAAATAAGGAAAACAAGCATTACATCTTTAGCCTAAATGGTTTCTTGTGCACCATCAACTTTGTGAATAGCTAAATCATCGATTATCACTATATTCCCTTCTATAAGTCAAGAAACAAGCACCTACTCTATCCTTATTCCGCACCTAAATGAGGAATAAAAACAAAAATCAGTGAACATTAAAATATATAAAATAAATCAGTTATCACTAATTATAATTAATTTATTGCTGTCACTTTTTCTTGAAACTAGTGTTAGAACACATATTTAATAATGGCGCTAGCCTTAAGGCCTAGAAAACCTACTCAGGATGGCTATAAGAAAACCAAAAGCCGGGGAGCTTGCAACATCTTCCTCGCCATTGGAGTGCTGTAACGGCGGCAGGCTAACCAAAGTAGTTGAGCATAGAATTGGGATTAATTTCAACATTAATAACCGAGGTTCATTATACTCAGCCCTCGCCGGATTAGGCCAAGGCTTTATCGGATCGTTTTAAATTCGTCTGTGCACTCAAACATGCCAGTGGGCTAAACATGACGGCAATCAAACTTAATGTGCAAATCGGATAATGCCTGAATCACATTATATTAATAAGATTGAGACATTACGAAGTGAAGGCACTGCTTGGCATGCATAGCACGACTCAATAAGCGCTAAAGATTTATTATTATTTGACTACTGATAATAATTATATAAAACTTAAGTATCTTTATCGATCATTTGATATGTCATGTGACACTAGAAGAAACCTAAATCGCGCATCAAAAATTGATACGTATTGTGATTTTACCCTAACGCTTATTGATGAATCTTATGATCTAACGTTTTTCAAACACAGGCTTCGCCGAGAAGCACTTTCAGTATTCAAACGATTTTTCCTACTCTATCGTCCTTTTCACCGCGATATGATATCGATTAAAAAGACTGCATATGTCACTAAACAAGAGCGCAACGATGCAGTGCATCGGCAGAATCATAGTAATATAAAAATATTATATTTTCACCAAAGAAGCTTATTTATATTGAAAATAGCAACAACCATAAATATGAGCAGGTCAAAGGGCCAAAATAAATGAGGTTAGCGATGCCAGATTAATATCCCAGACGCTAACTGGGAAACAACGACACTCAGTGCCGACATACATCTATCTAAATCAAGTTCAAATACACCACTCGATAGAGAAATATGTAGAAATATTACCCTTATTTCTGTATAAAATATGCTTTTCCTGAATTTGTACCAGGTATTATTGTGATAATAGATTACTTGACTACTTATAAAGTTAATGGTGCACGAGAAGCTATTGAAGCTAAAGATGTAATTCTTTTTTATCTGCGGCCTTTTCACCGGATTTAAATCCCATCGAGATGGCGCCTCCTAAGCTGAAATCGCTACTCAGAGCCGTAGCAAGAACTATTTATTCGCTCTGAAGTGCGATTGCTGAAGTCATTAAATAAAGTTCCAATAAATATTGCGAAATTTTTTCGCAGCTGGCTATAAATTAAATAGATGAAAATCGCTCTATCGGAGGTCTTCGATTTGTAGAAATAGATAAATTATGAGTTTTTATTTGGTATTTGTGGAAAACATTTCACAGCAAGATGCTGGTTACTAGGCTCATAGCTTTTAAACGCTTTGAGCTACAGATTATCCTGTAAGAGAAAATCGTTTTCGCAGGAAAACGACTACTGCTTCCCGAGCGGGCTATAGCGTCGTCTGAAAAAGATAAAATATGGCTATACTCCTCTAAACTGGCTCATTCTGCCATTTAGAGAATGTCAGTTCAGAGATGCCACAACACTTAAGACAAAGTAGATGCGAGCTCGTTAAGAGCGGCTCTGATTTAGGTGTTATAGTTGCCTGACTATGGAAGCTTATTAAGATGATATCTTGTTCACAAGATTCCTAGGTAGACATCTTGCCACAAGCAGGGCTGCGTGGCGTGGGTCTATGCAATGCTCACAGACAAAACAAGTAAGCAACCTCAATTGGGTTATAATGCATTAATTTTATTTCTTAATTTTTACTGATTTTTATATTTATTCTTAATTTGGGTTTGGAATGAAGAATAAAGCGTTGGAAGTTAAGGATAATAACTAACAAGAAATATTAATATATTATAATGTATGATTCTTAATCATGGTCTTATAGCCAACTGACAGTTCTCGTAAGATGCTGATCTTCATCTACTATTACTCTTTGCATACACTCTTGCGCCGCGTGCCGCGAGAGGGCATCGTTACCGCGCCAGGCCACAGCACTTACTCCGCAGGGCCATCGAGCAAGTGCCCCATTTTGTCAGCCTTGGTATCTAGATAGCGGGCATTTTTTGGGTTACGGCCAACAATAAGCGGCACTCGCTCGCTGATATTAATCCCCGCAGCGGTCAGAATCTCTACCTTTTTAGGGTTGTTGGTCAACAAACGCACTCTTTCTACGCCCAGCAATTTAAACATGTCAGAGGATAGGGTAAAATCTCGCTCGTCAGCGGCAAAGCCGAGCTGGTAATTGGCTTCGACCGTATCGGCGCCCAAATCCTGCAAGGCATAAGCGCGAATTTTATTTAACAGGCCAATATTGCGGCCTTCCTGACGGTGATAGAGCAAAATACCTCGCCCCTCATCGGCGATATAGCTCAGCGCCGCCTCCAGCTGGAAGCCGCAATCGCAGCGAAGGCTGAACAGGGCATCCCCGGTAAGGCATTCGGAATGAACCCGTGATAACACCGGCGCAGGACCGGTAATATCGTCATATACCAGCGCTAGATGGTCGTGCCCGGTGGCGATTTCCTCGAAGCCAACCATCAAGAAATCTCCCCAGGGTGTCGGCAGTGTGGCCTCTGCCACACGTTTAAGCTGCATGTTGCTCTCCAAAACCAAATGATAAAGTGCATCCTACTGCTTGCCGCGTTGTTTGACCAGCCTCTGCGAATGGATGGACGCCGTTGGGAATTTTTTGGGGACTATTTTCCCAGAAATTTATCCTATGGTAACATTTTTGCGGTTAATTGGCGACAAATTGCGTAACCGGTACATTAGCCGCTGTTTGGGACGCTTTCTGTTAAGCTTGTGTAGCCGGCTCAGATCCAGACAGCAAACGGCAAGAAGCAAAAAAAGAAATTCAATAGTTAAAATTGCTAAACCTATAGACACGAGCGCACTAGTGCTCGCGATCTTACTGCTGCTACTCTGGGTAAGCGACTTACAATAGCGGCCGGAAAGTAATTGCTGGCACCTAAAATACTAGCATTAATTGACAACAACCCTCACCCCGCACTGGAGTAGCCTGACCAACGTACTGTTGATAAGCCGCTTCTCTCGTGCCTGTGCTATCGCCTCAAGCCTGCGCTGAGTTTGGTAGCAATCTTGTCCGCTACGCTGCTTATCAGTCAATATATAAAGTCTTTAATAAAAGAGTCAGTACAGGAAGCCCGGGCCTTACGTAGTCTGGCTAAATAAGCATTATGCATTCGACGATCGGGCGTTTTACGCTATGCTGAGCAAAGCGTGCGCTTCGGAACTGGTGCAAGCGCTTGCAACAACAGCAAATGCTCCTGCCGTAGCTGAAATACCATTGGCGGTCTAAAACTGGCTCTTCATTACCTGATAGAAGACCTTAGCCAGTCAAACTTGAAGAATACTAAAAAGATATAATTTTAAGTAGATTAATAGCTTAATAATATAAAACGCTATAATAGGTACTTATCGTGCAATTTGTGGCCAAACATACGCCTTGTTACCTGTCACAATTTGTGTATCGATTTTCACCGACGTGATCACTAAGGGTATTGATAGCCGGCTTCTTACTAGCGACATTGAAAATATCTACAATTCGATACAACCTGTTAAAGATAGCTGATTAATATGCATAATTAGGCTTGATTATAAGCGCAAGCGGATGATTATGCTTAGCCGGTAAAGAGAAAAGCACCGCGAGCGGTTGGGTTTTCCCTTCACCGGCCCTATAGTAATTCTTCAGCGTGTGTATTTATTGCCGCCGCTAGAGAGAGTGCGCAGCATAGCGTAGAGGAAAATTTCCTTCCTTATCGGGGATAATAGTAATTTAACCGTTTCAGATTAGCTAAACGTCTGAACATACAGCTAATACGGATTGCAGGAAATCATGTGAAATATATTCTGATATTTTTTTTGATGATGATAATTTTTATCATTTCCGTTACCTTTGGTGCGCATAACGATCAGGTAGTGACCTTCAACTATCTGCTGGCTCAGAGTCAATTTCGGGTTTCCAGCTTGCTCACTTCACTGTTTGCCGTCGGCTTTTTCATCGGCTGGAGTCTTTGCGGCTTGTTTTGGCTACGAACGCGCATAGCGCTAATGCGAGCCGAGCGTAAAGTGAAACGGCTTGAACAACAGATTGCAGCGGTGGAAACGGTTTCTTGCGTCCCCACCAGCAATCCAGCCTTTACGCCTAAGGAATAACGCATTATGTTAGAACTGCTGTTTCTGTTGCTGCCTGTAGCCGCCGGCTATGGCTGGTATATGGGACGCAGACGCGCGCAGCAGGATAAACAGCAGGAAGCGAACCATCTTTCCAGGGAGTATGTGGCCGGGATCAATTTTCTACTTTCTAATCAGCAGGATAAATCGGTAGACCTGTTCCTTAATATGCCGAAAGAGGACAGCAGCGCCGTCGAGGCACACCTGACGTTAGGGAACCTGTTCCGTTCCCGTGGCGAATTTGATCGCGCTATACGCATCCATCAAGCGCTAATGGAGAGCGGCTCGTTAACCTTTAATCAGCGGCTGTTGGCGATTCAGCAGCTCGGGCGTGACTATATGACAGCCGGATTCTATGATCGCGCTGAAGAGATGTTTATCCAGTTGGTAAACGAAGACGATTTCCGGCTTGGCGCCTTGGGCTGGCTATTACAGATTTATCAGGCGACCAGCGAATGGTTAAAGGCGATAGAAATTGCAGAAAAGTTGGTGAAGCTTGGGAAAGAGCAGCGGCAGGAAGAAATTGCCCATTTTTACTGCGAGTTAGCGCTACAGGCCATGGGCAGTAACGATATAGACCGTGCCGTTGTATTATTAGAAAAAGGAGCGGCGGCAGATAAAAATAGCGCGCGGGTTTCTATCATGCGTGCCAGAATTTACATGTCCCAGCAAGATTACGCCAGCGCGGTCGGCAAATTAACGCGGCTGTTGGATCAGGATCAGGAAATGGTCAGCGAAACGCTGCCGATGCTGCAGGACTGTTATCAGGCGTTAGGTCAGCCTGGCGCCTGGGCGGATTTTCTCAAACGCTGCGTAGAAGAGAATACCGGTTCCTCGGCGGAGCTGCTATTGACCGATATTATTGAGCGTGAGCAAGGCCCGGAAGCAGCGCAGGGCTACATTAATCAGCAATTGCGTCAACATCCAACGATGCGTATGTTTCACCGCCTGATGAATTTCCACCTTAGCGATGCGGAAGACGGTCGCGCCAAGGAAAGTTTGCAGACACTGCGCGATATGGTCGGAGAACAGATCCACACTAAACCGCGTTACCGCTGCCAAAAATGCGGATTCACCTTCCACACCCTGTATTGGCATTGCCCGTCGTGTAAATCCTGGGCGTCGGTCAAGCCGATACGCGGTTTGGATGGCCAGTAAGCTCTTCACGGGGTGCTTAGATACAGCTAGCCCGCACCAATGAGGAAGGGGGACGGCGTTGCCGTAAGCCAAAAACCTCCTCTTTGTCTGTCTAACGCCCTTAATCTGCAACCATAGAGGGCTTACTAAACGGGTAACGTGCACACCCATCACCGCTTGAGAGCTAGGCTTTTTTAGCGCCGGCAGGTAAAATGACATAATGATAACAGGCCTGCGACCTATGGCTGCCAACCAGAGATGTATTATGACACGCACAGTTTTATCTTCCTCTTTCTCTCTTGCTCCGAAAAGTGCGGGCTCGCCGGTGATTGTAGCGTTAGATTACGCCAATGCTCACCAGGCGCTAGCTTTTGCCGATAAAGTAGCGCCGTGGCAATGCCGACTGAAAATCGGTAAAGAAATATTTACTAAGGCAGGACCAGCGCTGGTCCGCGATCTGCAACAGAGTGGTTTCGATATTTTCCTGGATCTGAAATTTCACGATATTCCCAACACGGTAGCCAAGGCGGTGCGTGCGGCAGCGGCGCTAGGGGTGTGGATGATCAATGTTCACGCTAGCGGTGGCGAACGTATGATGGCGGCTGCACGGGAGGCGCTGCTGCCGTTTGGAGCTGACGCGCCCGCACTTATCGCCGTCACGGTGCTTACCAGTATGAATGATAAAGATTTGAGAGAGATAGGCATTGCTGGCAGCGCGTCGGATCACGCCGGACGGCTGGCTATTCTAGCTAAAGCGTGCGGCATGGACGGCGTAGTCTGTTCAGCTTGGGAAGCCACGCGGCTGAAAATCGATTGCGGTGCAGCCTTTCAACTAATAACGCCGGGGATACGCCCGGCTACTAGCGACGCAGAGGATCAGCGCAGGGTGATGACACCGTTACAGGCTCAGCAGGCGGGATGCGATTATATGGTAATCGGGCGCCCAATTACTCAGGCCGCCGATCCCTCGATCATCCTAGCGGCGATCTTACAGGAATTAGATATCCGAGCGGTTCATGGTGAATGAAAACCAGCTCGTGTATTCTACAGACGGTGGGCACATTAAAGCCTCTGAAGCTCCCGCCATTCGTCTTCAAGGGGACGGCATCGTGCGATTACAGTGTCAGACCAGTGGTAGAAGAGGCAAACGGGTTTGTCTGATTACCGGCCTAAACCGCGATGAAGCCGCGATGAAAACGCTTGCCAGCGAGCTGAAAAAGAAATGCGCTACCGGTGGGGCTGTAAAAGAGGGCGTGATAGAAATCCAGGGCGATAAGCGCGACCTGTTAAAGCAGCTATTGGAAGCGCGAGGTTTAAAGGTCAAACTAGCTGGCGGCTAAGCGGGAGCGCCCGCTTTGTGCGCCATCTTAAATGCGGCAGGTGGCCATGAGGAATAGTCTTATCGAGTAGTAAATATTAATCAATTTGATACATGATAATTCTGCTAATAACTTCTTCAAGAATAGTATAAAGAATAACGGTTTCTGACTCTCAAAGAGAACACTAGGTTAGCTAAAAACTCTCTATTGATAGAGTTTACAGAAATTTTAAGGATTATGCATTTGTTAAAAAAATATTAAAAAATAATTTTTGTACTATATTTTAGGCTTAAATGATCTTACTTTTAAGAAAATTTGTATGCTTGCTAAATAACTCTTTATTATCTTGTTAAGCATGAGACCGTTATTTTTTACCTAATTTTCTTTTTATCTTACTGAAAATTAGGAAATCATAAATAAATTCTTTACTTTTAAAAAGTATACATAATGATACTGTTTTATGAACTCAGAACGCAATATCTTAAATCTAATGTGTTTTATCATATTTTTAATTCTTTTTACTTAGCGCGAAAATTTCTGACTCAAGCTGTAATAATTCTACTTTTTAGAACAAGTAATAGTGATTAATGATAAGTAATTCGCCTTATTTATCATAACTTATTGGTTTTATTTATTTTAATTTTCATTGATTATTATATTTATTCTTAATTTAGGTAAGAAATAACAGATATAATTCTTATATAAAAACAAATATTAAAAATATGATATGATTTTATATAAAAACTAATATTTACTTGGATTATCTCACTCTTTTATCATCCATGCCTATAAAATTTTTCATATCACACCTTTTAGATACTGTCCTTTTTTATGCTTATATAGAGCTATGAAAGGCTCCCACCCTTCTGCTAGAATCTTAAAGAAAAGCCCCTTGAAAATAGTGAACACTGCTGTTAGCATCAATGCTATATTCGTTATTCCGCACTTAAATTAGGAATAAATATAAAAATTAGCGAAAATCAGCGAAAGATTAAAAAAATAAAATCAATGAGTTATAAAGAACTAAGTCTGATTACTTATAATTAATGACTATTGATTTTTTCTTAAAAATAGAATGATTGCAGCTTCACGTAGAAACACTAAAGCCAAACAAAAACAAATCAAAAAAATAAAATTAAACACATGATCTTTAAAATATTAAGCTCTAAGCTCACAAAAAATATAAATACCTATATTTTTACAAGTAAAGAATTTATTGATAGTTTCCCATTTTAAGTGAAAAAAGAAAAATCAGGCTCAGAATGACAGATAGTACAGGTACTTATTCCTTAAATTGTAGCAGAGAATACCGTGATAATAGATAATTTATCTACTCATTAAGTTTATAATATACGAGAAGGCCTTCAGACTAAAGATGCAATTCTTCTTTATCTTCTAGCTTACTTACCGAATTTAAATTCTGTTGAAATGGTATTTTCCAAGATGGAATCACCACCCAGAAAGGCTGTAGAAAAACAATTTATTCGTTGTGGAATCCGATTGATGAAGCTATTAAGTTAATTTCGCATAAAGCTTACGACAATGTTTGTTGCAGCAGCATATAAACCGGAATAGATGACTCGAGTGTCTTAATGCGTAAAAAGTAGCGGTTGCAGTATCTGTGACCAGAGCCTAAGCAATTCTCTAAAACAGAGGAATGGGGAAATATATGATTATCCTCACGTCGGAAGTCAGAATGCAACTAAAAGCGTTAATCAATAAGGGGGATCGATCATGTCGCACAGAAAATTGTGAATGCATTGATTTTGTTGAATTGTGATACATCAGTCGAACGTATAAAACGACCAAGCAGCGAGGTGTTAATGAGATTTTATAAATAGGCGTCCGAAAGACCGAACGGATTAAGCATTTTTTCGAACAGGGGCTTAAGGCGGTTCTGAGCCTTAAACCGCGCAAACCGGTATATGATGGCATAGATAAAGATCAACTAGGTTATATCGCCAGAAGCAAATACTAAATTCGTTGCGACTATAGAGAATATGCTGGACGTGTATCATCGCCCTTATGACCAAATGAATCCGGTGGTTTGCATGGACAAAACACTTTGTCGATTGCTTGATACACGCGTGGGTTTATCCTTGAAGCCCAGAAACCTGGATGAGAGCATTTCGCATGCGAATCATTTTATTCTGAATAAATAAACCTATTTAATACTAACTGCTGCACTCATGTCACTCTTTAACGCAAGCTAAAGCAAGACCCTGACTAGAAATAATATGCAAACATAACCACGCTTTTTATAAGTCATAATGAAAGGAGCATACAGTGTAACAAGAGAGAACCTTGAAAAATCTAGATAGCGTCACTTTTGATTTTTAAAATTCTTTTTATTGCTCTATTTACGTATTTTTGCGCATATTACGCACAGAAAATAAACAATTTTTTTAATTTCTGCAGAATTTTACTGTCGATATTTATCTAACATAAAGTTTTTCGCGTCTGTCCAAGAGATAACTATGAATCTAGCAAACATTTCTTCTACTTAGGATTAAGCTGCCATAATTTCTTTGAAATGTCTTTGAAGTGAAGATGAGATAATTATATAGATAAGAAGTTAGACTCTCTCCAATCGCTGCATGCTGTGATAGCGCTGTTGGCACTTTTATTTCACTACCGTTTTTAGCTTCGTGGAAATGATGTAAGTCGCTCTAGGATATGGGATACGCTATTTAGCTGGGGAATAATTTGCGTTGACATATTCGTTGTAACTAGTGAATTTATCATAGTTTATACTATACACACCACAGTCAGTAGAGTTTTATATCTTCGCGACGATTCTTGATAAATCGCTCTGCATGAATTATACCCATCTACTATTTTAGATTACGCGCCGCTTTCTTTTTAGGTGATACTATGAGTACTTTTCTCCACCCAGAAAAAATACAAAACTTAATTAGTGCGTTTACTTTTACGGCCTATAAGACAGATGTAACACCGCATTACGTTAACGATAATAGAATGCACAACATACGCTGTACACTCAATTGTGATGTTTAATTTTATCTTGTTTTCACTCTAAGCCTAGTGTTCAGATCTCGGTTGATAGCTCTTTTATGCTAGGGCGCGCTGGCAACGTGGAGCGTTCTTTTTTAGCGAGCTTGCTCTCACAACATTTAGTAGCAAGGCTAGACGGTTTAGGATCCTCTCCCTGATCTGCTATTAAACTCCTTTCCATTGAGTTTTTAATTAGTGCTATAGTCAAATATATGCATATAGATAAAAAAGTAGCATGTCTATGTCTCTTCCACCAGCTTCTTCTGTGCTATCAGGTACGATCCTGATATATATTATTGAAAGGTATATATAAATAACATTAAATCGTTAAATATTAACACCATTTTTATCATAATTGCTTTTGTTCTTTTAATGACACTGAAAGTGCCTAATTTTTAAAGATTATTTCCGCTGAACTCATTTACCTAGGCAACATTTCTCTCTTTATCTATTGCATAATTTTTTTAGCATCGCAGTAATATAGCCAGTTAAAATCTTGACTACAGCTTCTCTGAACTGTGTTCCATATGTAGTGCTGGCTGCGGCGATCTCTAACACAAATATATTGAGATGAAACTTACTGCTATACTCAAGCAACAGCTACATACTCGCTTCCTTCCTTAACGGCTAACATTAACAAACCCCAGGTTGGTGCCGGCTAATTAATGTAGGATCCTGCAGTACGGATATTAATGCGCATTCAGTCCACTAAATAATCCCTCTAGGCGATAAACGCAGCTTTCCCTTATTTGTTGCTCTTTCGAGCTCTAAGGCATACTGAAATGGCGTCATGGTTTAATCTGCTTGAGTTATCAATGCCATTTTTCTCCTTTCTTATTTAGCCATATCTTCTTCATCAGCAAGAGTACGCTGGGTAACCTTTTTGTAATCAAAGATCCCAGCACCATCTATATCCACTTTGTCTAGAATAGATATTAGTTCAACCAAGCTATGGTTAACGGGGGAAAATCGATGCATGAATTATAGCCCCTTTCGTCCGTTTCATTGGTTAATAAACAACAAATACTATTTTTATATTGCATTACTTTTATAGTTTTGAGTTTAAATTCTGCTTGACATTGATGCCAGTCTTCTTCTGAATCGAGAGCGGAAAAACAACATGATAATTATCATATAATCTTTGTTTTTCAGGAGTTTCTGGTTTGCCAGTTTAAAATTTTTATATATTTAGCAGCATTAAATATCCGCTATATTCATCTAGTTACCGTTGACATCATTTTGTAACGGGCAACGGTAAATTATATCGATATAAGCGTCCTGGTTACTATTTGCTGCGCTGGTTAAAACCTAGAGCCCCTTGATCCTTACAGCTGGGGCCGTTCCATGCCATGACGCTATCTAAACCATCCAATCTGATATCACGCATAAATGTGCTATTAACATAATCCTCAGGTGTGCGACCATTGACCCTGTTATCTACTCAGCCGCAAATGCCACCCCAGACTGCTCCGTAGGTATTACTATCAATCTGACAAGTCATTCTGCGCCCGTGAAGAGCCCCTGCTGAATAACAATACCCGTTTTTATGAAAGAGCCAGTCACTGCTACCGTCATCGGCATTATGCAGATGAACGCTATCTTAGCTCTTATCTTTGGACGGCTACATGCGAGATCGGGCATCCTGATTCTAAAATCTAAAATTCTTTCGTTTATCTCTTCTTAATATGGTGTGATCACAAAGCGAAATCCCGGAGCTATTTATTTCACCGCCCGTTTTGAGATAGTAGCGACCATCAACATCTAACAAAGCGGCCAGATTTTGCGCTTTTCTGGTCGCTTGTTTGCTATGTCATAGACAATTTTGACCGCTTTAGGGGCTTCTTCAAGAAAAGCCTTCGTCGCTGCTATCCGTGGCACTACTTAGAAGCGTCCGTGCAGCAGCAAAAGACCGGGAAATTCCAACATTAACTTTGAATAACCACTTAAACAAGAATACTAAACCATTGCTCAGTATGGTTTAGTATATTGATTATAAGGAGAGTGTCAGTATTGACTGGCTGGTAAATAATCAGAAGGCACAGCAGGATGTATCCTCACCTGATGCTTAAAACCTGTAAGACCTTAATGCTATTTTAAGATCGCTGGAACCAGTAGAGCTAAAAACTAGCTAGCCTGCTTAGGCGTAAAGGCAATAAAGTACTAGGATTCTTATTAGAACAATGGAGCTTATGTTTACTTAAACTTTCAGGGAAAGACAGATTTTACTCAGACTTTCGGGTAACGCAGGATAATACTTTATAGGATTATTTTTATACAACCAAACATGGCAGTTGGCTAAACATGGCGGAAATAAAAATTTACCTCTTGATCAATCAATGCCTAAATCATCATATTGACAAGATTGAGATATTGCAAAGTAAATGCAAGGCTTGGCAAAACACAACGAAACTAGATAAAGATTAATTAGCATTTTACTACTGATAATGCTTATATTGAGCTTAAGCGTCTTTATCCGTACCTATGACTTAATATATTCTAGAACTAGCACAGAATGCCAGCGCGCGCGATAAAAAATCACTTACCAGCTAAGAAAATGGCTACCTTCAATTTATAGGCAAGAAGAAAACGTGTGGCAAAAAACTTGAATTTTTTCAGCCAACCTAGCACCTGTCGCGGCATGTGCCAGCTAGATTCCCGAAGCTATTGCTGTGGCTGACTGTGCAGACTAGATAGACCTTTTCAGTAGGCCAGGATGAGTCACAGTCAAAAAACGCCAACTATTACAGCTTTATCATTATCGCTATCTTCTGCGGCACTGACGGATATAGTTGAGAGAAAAATATCATGACAGTTAGACCTTATAGTCAGGCAAGCACAATACCTAAAATTCAGACAAGCAACGACTCAACATCTACTTTAACTAATCGGGTGGCTAAGTGTTTCACAGGCTTAAAAGACGATCTGTACATTCTTTTCCATTGTCTATAAATACTCTATGAGTAGCGATGGGAAATGCTTGACTAAAATCGAGCAAAATATCGTGTATTAGACTCAAACTTCGCTTTGTAAAAGCGGATAAAAACTTATCAAGTCACTCAAGCTATACCCAAAAATATAATCTCGTGAGGTTTCATTGAGCATTTATGCAAAATGTTTTACATCAAGGTATTGATAAGCAGGCTCATAGCTTTTAAACGCTTTGTGCTCTATTTTTACACTTTCTCCTTCATGGTCACGCACACACCCCAATCCATCTCTGCGTAAACAGCGATTCATGCCAGATCTAGATGCGGCAGGATTGAAGAATTCTCATACGACCACTGGCAGATCTTCTAGTCGGGGAACAATGTCTCGCAGGGAAAAGCTACCGCTTCCTGAGCAGATGACAGCGTTTCTGCAAAGGATAGAGAATATGGCGATCATCTTCAAGACTATCTCGATTTTGCTATTTAAAACGGTTAGTGCAGAGATGCCATAACGCTTAGCACAGTATATGCCGTCTCGTTGCTTGCCTAAGAGCGGCTCTGATTTTAGGCATTGTAGTTGTCTAGCCATAGAGTCTAATTATCATTATATTTTCCTCTAAACCATACCGCTGAGTAATCAGCTTGCCACTAACGGAGTTGGGCGCTAAGATTTTATATGATTATCCAGAATAAAACAGATATTAAAACTCTATTGCAGTATATGAAGCATATACACAAAATCAAACATAAATTATTCCGTCAGCACCTACAGCAATTCGCCATGCAGCTGACGCAGCAGACTATCAGTGCTTTTCCAGTCAATACAGGCGTCAGTTACGGACACGCCATAGCGCATGTCCTCACGCGGCAATGCTGAGGACTGGTTACCGGAATGAAGATAGCTTTCCAGCATTAAACCAATAATAGAATGATTACCGGCTTTAATCTGAACCAGCACCGACCGCACTACCTCTGCCTGACGACGATAGTCTTTATTAGAGTTACCGTGGCTGCAATCGATCATCAATACCCCTGCAAGTCCTGCCGCCGCCATCTGTTGCTCACAGTCAGCGATATCATGTGGATGATAATTAGGCCGCTTGCCACCGCGCAGAATAACGTGACCGTCAGGATTACCGCACGTTTGCAGTAAACAAACCTGGCCTGCCTGATTAATTCCCATAAAACGATGGGCCATAGCAGCGGTGCGCATTGCATTAATCGCGGTAGCCAGACCCCCATCGGTACCGTTTTTAAAACCTACCGGCATAGAAAGGCCCGATGCTATCTCGCGGTGAGTCTGAGATTCAGTCGTACGTGCGCCAATAGCCGACCAACTGAAGAGATCGCTAAGATATTGCGGACTATTGGGATCTAACGCTTCCATTGCCAATGGTAGCCCTATTTTGATTAGTGCGACCAACAAACCACGGGCAATTTGCAGACCGGCTTCAACATCAAAAGACTCATCCATGTAGGGATCGTTAATTAAGCCCTTCCAGCCAACTGTGGTCCTGGGTTTTTCAAAATAGACGCGCATAACAATATACAGCTTATCGCTTAATTCATCTGAGAGAGCTTGTAGACGGTTAGCATAGTCAAGGGCAGCATAAGTATCGTGAATTGAACAAGGTCCGCAGACTATCAACAAGCGCGGATCGCGGCCATGGATAATATCCGCAATAGTGCGCCGGGATGTAGCGATAGCATGCTGCTCAGCCTCGCTTAAAGGAAACTGACGTTTTAATTCTTCCGGTGTGATCATTATCTTTTCATCACTGATATAGACATTATTGAGCACGTCTATTTGCATGACACTAATCCTCACTCCGTAAGAGAGCCCCTCTTTAGGCAAGCAACGAGCTGGCATTTACTTTGACTAAGCGTTATGGCATCTCAAAACTTATCTCTTCTAAAGAGCAAAACAGGATAGCGTTGCGGATCATAGTTATCTTCCTCGTCGTTTTTAAACGATGCTATTTCCGACTCGAGAAGCAATGGCTGTTTCCCTATAAAAAAACGTCTTTTCTTCCACTGTACGATCTGTTAGCAGTCGTATGAAAATTCTCGAAACCCGCCTTATCTAGATCTATCCTGGCTCGCTTTTTGCGCAAGTATGGATCGGGAGCGTGCGTGATATAAAGGAGAAAATATTAAAATAAAAACACAAAGCGTTTAAAGGTTATCAGCCTAGTTACATATATGTTGATAGAAAATATTTTCTAAAAATGCTAAATGATGACGTTTCTTGTGTAATCCTAGTCGAGTACATCTAATAGCTATTCATCGAGCACTTATAGACCATAAAAGATTTATGGATCGTTTTTTTGGCTTACAAAAACGCTTATCTACCGGGAAACATGAATTCGACGGCTTATCTACAAATCTTAATATAGAATACCGCCTTAGCCCACGGATTACTCACAAAGGAATAATATAATCGAGCTATTTAATTTTCTTATATAAGATATACTATAAAGCCACTCTTTCATTCTAGTGAAAAGCATGAGATGACGCTGCACCAATATGCTCGGCTCTACAATCAGGAATTGTCTTAATTAGTATTGGTCAGTAAAACTCCATTTTGATCTATAAAATATTGATACAAAGTCAAACCGAAATGATTTAAAAACTATATTCTCTTTCGGGATATAATCAGGCAATCCTTTATCGTCGGATCATAATAGGTAAGCGTGAGAAATCTTTTCTAAAAAGAAAAATAATTTAACGAAGGAGAAAAACATCAAATTTTAGTTATAATTTTTAAAAAATAACCATAACTTATAGTTTTAAACTAATTTAAAACACATTAATATTTATTTATGTGTTTTAAATTAAAACAATAAATTTAATACATCTAATATTGATATTTGTTATATCTTCAGTTAACTTAAATTAACAATAAACTACGTATGTGGCAATAATAGTGTTATTATTATCAATAAACATTCTGGCCTGTCATCGTGACAGCTAGCCGCGCTGTCTTCTACCTCAAGACCCTTTATGTCTGCCAGCGTATTGAACCCATAAAGAAATCAGTGAAGGCAAAACGCCGTGTTTTACAGCCAGAGCAGGAAAGTGCCTCGCAAACGTCGCGGATGCGTAATGTCCAATTTTTATTAAGAAAGAATATGCCGCTTACACCGATCTCTATATAATGCTTATGTTATAGGTATATATATTTGTAATTTGCTCATCCACCCATTAGGATGTAAGGGAATCCAGGGAATAAGCTTAATCTGCTTAATTATAAGGAGAGATAATTGGAATCGCCATTAGGATCAGATTTGGCGCGACTCGTTCGAGTATGGCGCGCTTTAATTGACCACCGTTTAAAACCTTTAGAACTTACACAGACGCATTGGATCACTTTACATAATATTTGCCAGTTACCGCCTGAGCAGTCTCAGATTCAACTGGCAAAGGCTATCGGCATCGAACAGCCATCGTTAGTGCGTACGCTAGATCAGCTTGAAGAAAAGGGGCTTATCACTCGGCATACCTGTGCGAATGACCGGCGGGCGAAGCGAATCAAACTGACTGAATCTGCTAGCCCTATTATTAAAGAAGTAAACAATGTTATCTACAGCACTCGAGATGAAATCCTTAATGGCATTAGCCAGCAGGAGATTCAGTTGCTAAGCAATATGATTACCAAACTGGAAAAAAATATTCTAGAGTTATATAATAAGTCTTAATGCATGACGTTCACGACGCTGACGTGAGAAAAAGACCGGTCTTAGGGCCGGCTTTTGGTACGAGTAGGTCAATTAGCGCGGTGAAACAGTGATGGTGCGGCGTTACTCACTAGCGCCACTCGTTTTCCAACGCTGAAGCGGCTCTTATCCTTTTTCTGCACGACGATAATGTGGCACTGCCATCGTCTTTGCGCACTTCAAGCTCTATCCCCTGGGCCCGTTTTACCACCCCTTCGATGCCTGAACCAGCAACGCTACCAGCGGCAGCGCACGCTGCGGTGACTAGGCTACGACCAGTGCCACCCCGACCGCATTCCCCAATAATCCGCCCAGTACCGCGCCACTCACAGCGCCAATGATATTGGACTCTTCACCGCCCTGAATCTGCACCGGTCGCACCCCCCACCAGGGTCCCGTACGTCACCCTTTGAACCTGTTTAGCCTCAGAAACAGAATAAACATCGCCGGACAGCATACTGTTATTGGCACAACCCGCCAGCGTCATACTAGCCAGGGCCACCACGATTAAACATTTCATTATAAAAACCCCAGTTCACACACCCTTCCGTAAGGCGGCAACCCTGGATAGAAGCGGATAAAGGATTAAAACTTTACATAATTACGCATATTATCCAGCTATTCTCAATAATTGAGATGGTATTAGAATTTTTCACATCCTAGAAGGTAGCGGTTTCTTTTTGAAAAATTTAGGTTTAATTTTTTACTAATATTTCACAGACTACAATCGAGTTTTACTATCTTATGCTGATTGAGGCAATCCCTAATTATAGAGCCAGATATATCCTTTAGTATAAATCTTAAACTTTTTACCAAAATGGTGATAGTGGCTTTCCAGCAGATCGTCTATACGCCAATTAAATCACTCTACCACACCATTCTCTTGCAGATGCATCGCTGGGCTAAGATGGTGTCCCATATCAATGTCTGCACATAAGCTGTCGAATCCACGTTTTGTAGTAGATCAGAATTTTTACAGGCCAAAAAGATAATCTGTAAATTCCTTGCCATTGTGTATAAGTACCTAATGAATAGTCATAAGACATGCTTGACTAAGAGCACACAAGCAATGTCTTGTATTAGCTTCGGTTTTGGCTTTGTAGAGACAGACAAAAACCCATCGAATAACTCAAATCTATACCACGAAAAAAATAACGTCATGAGATGTCATTTTGATATTTTTAGAAAATAGGTTTCGTCAACACGCAAGCAAGCAGGCTAATAGCTCTTAAACGCTTTGTGATTTTGTTTGGGCGCTTTCTAATTTATGTTAAGCATAACTTCCCAGCTCATGCCTGCATAAATAGAGCTCCAGGGCAGATTCAGAGATACAGCGGGGTTCAGGAGTTACACGCCCCCCGACCGCTCACAGATCATCCGGTGAAAGAAAAGCGCTGTCTGAAGCGTATGGCCACTACTTCCCGAGCGGACAGCAGCGTTGTCTGCAAACAATGGAGCATATGGCCATGCTCCTCAAAACCATCTGGTTTTTATCATTTAGAAATGGTCAGTTCAGAGATGCCATAACTGTTTACGCCCGGTTTATTATATAAACCCTCGGTGCACAGCCTTGTTCACAGAAAGATGGCTACCGAGGAATATAGTTAACAGGGGAATATCATGATAATTAGGCCTGATATCTAGGAAACTATAACACTAAAATCAGAGCTGCTTTCAGGCAAACAACAAGCCAACATCTACTTTGACTAATCGTTATGGCATCTCTAAACTAACTGTTTCTAAATGGCAAAAAAAGAAAATGATGCCGAGGATTATAGCCATATTCTCGATCGTTTTCTGACTACGCTGTCGCCCGCTCAAGAAGTAGTAGCTGCTTCCATAAAGACGACGCCTCTCTTCCACTTGCCGATCTATTGATGGTCGTACTCGAATTCTTAAACGCCGCAGCATCTTAATTTGATCTGGATCGCTGTTGACACAAGAATAACTTGGGCATTTTTCGTAACAGGAAAGAGAAAGCACAAAAAGAAAAGCACAAAGCGTTTAAAAGCTATCAGCCTGCTTACCTGAATATTGATATGAAATATCATCTAAATGCCTAATGAAACCTCACGACGCCATCTTTTCCTGAGCATAAATCTAGCGACTGAATTCGTTTTTATCTTTCTCTATAAAACTAAGACTGCAGCTAATGGCACGACCTTTCTTGCTTGATATTAGTTAAGCATGTCTTATAGCTATTCATCCAGTATTTATAGACAATAGTAAAGAATTTACAGATTGTCTTTTTAGCGTGCGAAAATGCTCAAATACCGGGAAACATGAATTCGACCGATTATGTGCAGAGCTTAATATAGAACATTGCATTAGTCTATCGACAGATCCAAAAACGAATGCTATAATTAGGTGACTTGATCGGCGTATAGAAAGTATAGGATAAAACCAACACTTCTATCCTGCTTAAAAGCTTGAGAGCATACTGCACTGATATCTCTCGCTCTACAATCAGGCGGTGCTTCAATCAGTATTTAATAGTACAACTCTATTATACTCTATGAGATGTAATAGCGTTTTTACCGTAATATGATAACAGCTAAAAAAGACTGCACATTCGAGTAAATAAGAGCGCACAATGTAGTTCGTGCACACAAATTATAGCCTGAAGAAAAGTTATATCTCTCACCAGAGAAGCTTATTTTAATTTATAAAACGGTAACAACGATAAATATGAATAGCGTCATATCAGATATTAAATGACGGATAAAGAAGCTTGAGCTTGATAAAAAAGTTATTGGCAGTAAAATGCCAATCCATCCTAGCGGCGCCTGGCGCATTCTATCTGCCAAGCGGTAACTTCTCATCGCAATATCTGAATCCTGTCAGGACGATAATGCAGAAATTAGCCGATCAGCACATTCAGTTCTATTGCCACTATGTCTAGCCAACTTCTATATTTAGGTATATAAAACCAATTCAAAACGATCCCATAAAGCTTTAGGCTAATCCGGCCGGAAAGCTAAGCACAACGAACCTGGGCTATGCATATTAAGATTGTCTATGACTAGCACAATTCGGCATGCGCAAAGCCCGCTCTTCGCCTCCCTCTGGCGGCTTACTGTGCAGGTTAAGGGGCCGCAGCAGACGGGCTTAACGATCCCGGTCTGACGTCCTAGATGCTCTCATTATAGAATAACGACACTCACTGCTGGAATATGTCTATTTCAGACAAGCAAAACTCTGTGCTACTCGATAGAGTAATAAAAAAATACAGTTCCTTACTTATACAAAACAAGTGCTTGTTCCTGAACTTATGCCAGATATTAGCGTGACAATCGATTATTTCTCTACTCACAAAGTTAATGGTGCATGAGAAGCTATTGAGGCTAAAGATGCAATCCTTATCTTCCGCTTTATTCTCCGGATTTAAATACTATCGAGATGGAATTTCCAAAACTTAAATTCCTGATTAGAAATCAGAAGCAAGAACCGTTAATTTTCTATGGAATTTAGTCGTTCAAGCTATTAAATTTACCTCCCATAAAGATCGCGATAATTTTTTATCTCAGCAAGATATAAACCGAAATAGATGAAAGCACTCTAGCTAAATAAAAGACGTAATTAGGTAAATTTTATTTTAATTATTTTCAAACAGGCAACAGATTACAATCTGAACCATTAATGCGTTAGCATAAAAAGGTAATTGTGTTATTTTTTTTGCAAAATATCGTCGTAACCTGCGAAGGTCATAGTGTCGCACATCCGCATGCATCGTTTATGCTTGGAATAGCATCCTACGAATACGTTGGCAAAAGGTGACTGCACGCGACAAGACAGTACAAAACCAAAACTGCGGAAACATAAACGGCTAAAAAGAGGAGTATCATTGGGAATATAAAAAAATTTGGTACGTCCGAGCGGTCTCGAACCACTAACCCCCACCATGTCAAGGTGGTGCTCTAACCGATTGAGCTACAGACGCATAGAGAATGGCGCGCTTTAGTAGAATTAAAGCGATTAACTTTCACAATGTCAAGTTGATGTTTTAACCAACTGTTTAAGAATGCATTTTATTGCCTGCTGCCGCGAAACATCAGAGACAGAAAAAGAAACAGAAATATAATCGAGGATTATCGGAAACTTTATCACATCTTGCAAATGGCAAATACTCTTTTCTCTCCTGAACGCCGATTGATTGTCGAGGAAATTTGCATTAAGCCAGCTTTCCTACTGCTGGTGACCCACTATGCCCCTCAGCGCGCGGCTTGACACAAAATCCGCGCGGGCGCTTGGTGCTGCAGCCAGCGCATACGGTACATCATCAAAACGGCAGCAAAGCTTAGACCGACAATAAACCCAATCTAGAAACCGCTGGGATGCATGACGAGGCGCAGTTAATCCGTTAAGCCCAGCATACCACGACAGGGCCAGCCGAGCAGCTAAGAGGTGATAAAGTTGATACAGAAGATCGATTGAGTACCCTTATATCCGCGTAGCATGCCGTTGCCGATTACCTGGATAGAATCAGAAATCCGATAAATGGCAGCCAAAATCATTAAATGCGAGGCCATAATAGCTATTACCGTCGATACACCATTATACAAGAGAGCAATACGATCACGCAGCAGACTGACAAGCGGGGGGTTATAGCAAGCAGGCGTGATGCCTATCATGAGACTGCATTTAGCACTAATCAGAGCTTGCTCGAGACCCCTTTTCCTAGCCGAAAGCCGATGCAGAACGTAGCCGCCACGCCGATAGACAGCGGCAAAAAACATAAGCAAGCTGAAATTCAGGGCGATTTGGTGACCAGCTACCGTGATCATGCCAGCGTCGCAAAAAATAGCGCGACCAGTTCAAATACGGTAACCTCGAAAAACAGCTACAGCACCACCGGTAAACCTAACGTAAACAATCGCTTTAGCGCTACTAGATCAGGTTTTATGACCCGCTAGTTAAGCGTAAATCGCAAAATATACTGATCTGACGCATGCAGGCACGCAACAGCAGAAGCATTATTTAGTAAGCCGAAGTAGTCGCGACGCCGTAGTCCGGGCCGCTCAGCGCCAGCATGCCGAGTTTGCTATGGATGAAATATAGTTGATGGAAATATTACACCGATCAAGACTATTAGTATGCCTACTTTAATGAAGGGAAGACTTTCGTACTGGCAACACAGCACCTGAAAGAAGAAGTAGCCCGGCGCACCCTACATCAAACAGTGCAAGAAGGCGATAACTTTCTCCGTTAGCGACGCGGAGACGCTCTACATCTGGCTGATTATAAGATAGCGATTATAGAATAATACCATAATTACCAGTGCTATGCCCAGCGCTAACCAGAAACCCCCGACATATCTGCCGAACAATCCGATCTCACCATTCGGAACCTTTGAGCTGCGTGATAACCGGTGTAAGCGCTAACAACAGGCGGCGAACAAAAAATGACCAGGATCCAGATGTAGGATCTCCTCGCTATCGGGGCCATATCGATGTTGCTTACCGAGCCGGACATGATAGTATCTACAGATCCCATAGCCGCTTGCGACACTTAAGCGAAAGATAACCGGGATAGACAAAGCGAGTAAGAGATACACTTTCTTAACATAATTTGCACGCGTATAAATTTATTGCGAGTCACGAACTTAGTTTTTACTAGAATACCAATGCGTTTACCCGGCTAGATCTTTTTAGCTGCATAGTGTAATGCATGTCGTCAGCGACGACAGCATGAAAAGAACGCGATATAAGGGGCGTAGCTTTTACGAAGGCAACATGGTTAATGTTAAATAATTTATGTTTTTTGTACTGATATTTCATAAACTGCAATAGACTTTTACTAACCAATACTAATGAAAGAAATTTCTATTGTAGAGCCAAACATATCAGTGCAGTGTGATTTCAAGCTCTCTATCAGAATCAAAATAGTTACTTTGCAGCAGACCTTCTTTCTCATTAAATCACTTAACCATATCATTCATTTGTGGGTGTATCTGTGGGCACATCGGCCGAATAAAAAGTCATTAGCAAATCTGTTATATAACCATTAGGTTAATCTCATATTATATATTAAATAATGCGTAAAAACGCATGAGCTTAATACGAGCGTTATCAATCATGAAATCAAATGCTAATAGATCTCGGCCTTTATCTGATCGCATGGCGTCTGCTAAGTTGCAACTTCACTGCGCAGTGTCTTAATATTGTTAATATAACGATTTAGAAATTCTTCGATCAATACATTGAGTTTGATTTTCGCTATGTTTTTATAGATATTGAAAATATCAAAACAATGTGATCACGCACACCGAATTAATTAGGTCATGGGATCGTTTTGAATTCGTTCATACAGCCAAACATGGCAGTTAGCTAAACACAACTAACGGAAATCGCACTCAATGTACTGATTAGCTAATACCTGAATCATTATATTGTCAAGATTGAGATACTGCGAAGTGCAGTCACTGCTCGTCAGACACAACGTGACCCGAAAAACTCTAAAATCGTTTAGCATTTTACTACTGATGACGCTCGCATCAATCTCAAGCATCTTTATTCGTCATTTTTATATGTGATGTAACATTATATTTAAAGCTGTAACTTCCGGCCTCATAGCATTGCTTACTCCTACAAGCCACAGCAGAAGAGTGAATTTCATATCTATTCGACGCCGCATCTGCAGAGCCACCTATCTCAGTTACTTTGATTATTCACAATAATAAGCCCTAACTGTAAGAGCATGCGATTCATCTCTCAAATAAAAAATAGTCACAGTATATAAATTAATTAATATTTAATAAACTGGAATAGATAAAAAGCGCTCTAGTCAAATTTAAATATTGATTAACCGATATTATGACGTGGAAACACTGATACTGCACTTCTTTGTAAGCATCCATTAAGGACAGCCGAGAAAAATTCGTAATTAGTTAAATTTATTACCTGTGCTAAATCCTGCACCGGCGTCTCGGTGATTAAGAATCATTAGCGAAGTTTCTGGCTGTGCTTACTCGTGCGCGCACGACTTTGTCACGTATGGCAATTAGGCGCAGCTCAAGGTCAACAGAGAGACGGTTTATTTCGTGTTGACCACGTTGCTAACGACATTTAGCTAAAATCCGCTTGAGACTGTACAATTATACAGTATAATTAACACTCAGTACTAGAGGTATATATCGTTAGCGAAAGAGGGTGGCAATCTCTTCCCGGCTTGATAGGAGTTGAAATGACTATTGATGAGAATAAACAAAAGGCGTTAGCGGCAGCACTCAACCAAATTGAAAAGCAGTTCGGAAAGGGCTCGATCATGCGCCTGGGTGAAGATCGCTCCATGGATGTTGAAACGATCTCAACAGGTTCTCTGTCTCTAGATATCGCGTTAGGCGCCGGTGGTCTGCCGATGGGCCGTATCGTTGAAATCTACGGCCCGGAATCATCCGGAAAAACAACCTTGACCCTAGAGGTCATCGCTGCGGCGCAGCGCGAAGGTAAAACCTGCGCTTTTATCGATGCTGAGCACGCTCTAGACCCTATCTACGCTAAAAAGCTGGGCGTCGATATCGATAATCTACTATGCTCCCAGCCAGATACCGGCGAACAGGCGCTAGAAATCTGCGACGCGCTGACCCGCTCCGGCGCGGTGGATGTCATCATTGTCGACTCAGTAGCAGCACTAACGCCAAAAGCGGAAATCGAAGGTGAGATTGGCGATTCCCATATGGGGCTGGCCGCCCGCATGATGAGCCAGGCGATGCGGAAACTGGCGGGGAATCTAAAAAACGCTAATACACTGCTGATTTTCATCAACCAGATCCGCATGAAGATCGGCGTCATGTTCGGCAATCCCGAGACCACGACCGGCGGTAACGCGCTTAAGTTTTATGCATCGGTTCGTCTGGATATCCGCCGTATCGGCTCAGTAAAAGAAGGCGATATAGTGGTGGGCAGCGAAACCCGCGTTAAAGTTGTGAAAAACAAAGTTGCCGCACCGTTTAAACAAGCCGAATTCCAGATCATGTACGGCGAAGGGATCAATATTCTCAGTGAACTTGTCGATCTTGGAGTTAAGCACAAGCTGATAGAGAAAGCAGGCGCCTGGTACAGCTATAACAGCGAGAAGATCGGTCAGGGCAAGGCCAATGCCTACTCCTTCTTGAAGGATCATCCCGAACTGGCAGCGGAACTAGATAAGACACTGCGTGACATGCTTCTGCACAGCAACGACGGCAACAACTTAGTTAGCGACGCGGAAAGCCAGGATAAAGGTGCCAGCGAGAGCAATGAAGAGTTTTAACTGAAAGGCACTGAAAGCGACGGCATGAGCTACTATGCAAAGTCGCTAACACGTTAGCCTCCTTGCTCGATCGAGCTTTAGAGCTGCTATCCTGCCGCGATTAAAGTGAAGCCGAACTGCAGCGTAAACCGGCGGCACTGCCGATAGCGCGCCGTCATTTTCGCGAGCGTACCGATTCGCAACGCGTATCCGCGGTAGGGCAGGATGAGACTGACCAGGCTATCACTTACTATCATGATTACGAGTTTCTTGACTGCCAATATTAGTATAAAATAATCTATTCTGCTAAGTAAAACAGTTTTTAAAATTAGTGGCTATAAATACGCAACTACTCCGAAGGCATCGTAATCATGAAGTATCTATAAACGCGCCATAAAGCCTCTACGCGCCGATACGTCGGCGAAGAAAACTCCTGATCAGCATAGCCCCGAAAATCGCGTCAGCGCCCTGCTTGGCGTTTATTCCATATAGCGATTGCGCATATATGCGCATATAGATGTACTTATAGTGACTAGTCGAAATACTTTATAGTTTTTAAAATTATTTCGTTCATTTTCTCATAAAATAGTAATTTCATTAGCAGATTCGATCAGCTTTAACTGGCGCTGACACTTGATAATAGACATTCATCCGGCGCTATGTCAGCCGCGGCAGTAAAGAAGGTTATAGCGAAAAACGCATTCGCATAAAACTGCCACAGAAAACAATCAACAGAGACAATATCGATGCGGTCTTTACCGAACCGGAGATTGAACACCGCAGGCGTTCGCCGTAGCGGCAAAAAGTTCCGGTTACCGCTGTCGACCAATCCCCGCAGGAAAAAATTAAAGTACAGCGTTATTTGCTCTCCCGCGACTTTTCCTTTGACGAAATCCGGTCTATTTATACAAATTTATAAATAGATGGCATGCGGGATTTTACTTCGTAAAAAAGAAAATTTATCTTATGCTTACTTTTTACGATCCTGAACGCTACTGCAGCGCTTATTACTGCGCCATTCTGTTCTCGATTCAATCCTTTTGCATTATTCCGGGAATAACTATGAGCAAGAGCACCGCCGAGATCCGTCAGGCGTTTCTGAATTTTTTCCATAGCAAGGGACACCAGGTGTTAGAAAGCAGCTCACTGGTGCCTGATAACGATTCAACATTGCTGTTCACCAACTCTGGCATGATCCAATTTAAAGATGTCTTCTTAGGTCTAGACAAGCGCTCCTACCCACGAGCCACCACATCGCAGCGCTGCGTGCGGGCGGGTGGGAAGCACAACGATTTGGGAAACGTCGGCTACACGGCGCGCCACCACACCTTTTTTGAGATGCTGGGGAATTTCAGCTTCGGTGACTATTTCAAGCATGACGCTATCCTATTCGCCTGGGAATTGTTGACCAGTGAACAATGGTTCAACCTTCCTAAAGAGAACCTGTGGGTGACGGTTTATGCCACGGATGATGAGGCTTACAATATCTGGGCTAGAGAAGTGGGGATTCCTGCTAATCGCATCATCCGTATCGGCGATAATAAAGGGAGCGCCTACGCATCTGATAATTTTTGGCAAATGGGCGATACCGGTCCCTGCGGTCCCTGCTCCGAAATCTTTTATGATCACGGCGAGCATATCTGGGGCGGACAGCCGGGAAGCCCGGAGGAAGGCGGCGACCGCTACATCGAGATCTGGAACTTGGTGTTTATGCAATTCAACCGCCAGGATAACGGCATCCTGCTGCCGTTGCCGAAACCCTCGGTAGATACCGGGATGGGACTAGAGCGCATTGCCGCCGTATTGCAACATGTTAATTCAAACTATGATATCGACCTCTTCAAGAAACTTATCACGGCCACGGCCCGAATTACTGGCACCAGCAATCCCGACGACAAATCGCTGTGTGTTATTGCCGACCACATTCGCTCTTGCGCTTTCCTAGTCAGCGACGGCATAGTGCCCTCCAATGAGGGGCGAGGCTATGTTCTGCGCCGTATTATCCGCCGTGCCATTCGTCACGGCAATATGCTAGGCGCTAGCGATACCTATTTCTATAAGCTAGTTTCGCCGCTCATCGAAATAATGGGAAGCGCCGCTAGCCACTTGCAGCCGCAACAGGCGATGGTAGAGCAGGTGCTCCGCGTCGAGGAAGAGCAGTTCTCCCGCACACTGGAGCGCGGCCTGACGTTGCTGGACAAAGAGTTATCTAAACTGACTGGCGATAGCCTTGACGGCGAAACAGCTTTCCGCCTGTACGACACTTACGGTTTTCCGCTCGATCTAACCACTGATATCTGCCGGGAACGCAACCTACGCGTCGACGAGTCGGGCTTTAAACACGCCATGGAGACGCAGCGCAAACGGGCACGGGAATCGAGCGGTTTCGGCACCGATTACAACAGGTTGCTGCGCGTGGATGAAACTACCCGTTTCTTCGGCCATGAACATCTTATGCATCAGGGACGAGTGACCGCACTGTTCCGCAACAGCCAGCCGGTGGAAGTCATCTATCAAGGTGAAGAAGCGGTAGTGATACTTGACGAAACGCCGTTCTATAGCGAATCGGGTGGACAGGTGGGCGACCGAGGCGAATTAAAAGCGGCTTCTGGTATATTAAAAGTAGAGGATACGCAGAAATACGGAAAGGCGTCTGGACACATAGGCAAACTCAGCTACGGTGAACTGAAATTAGGTGCGCGTGTCGCGGCACAGGTGGATAGCGCGCGCCGCGCGCGTATCCGCCTGAATCATTCGGCCACTCATTTGCTACATGCGACGTTACGTCAGGTGCTCGGTGAGCATGTCAGGCAAAAGGGATCGCTAGTGAACGATCAATACCTGCGTTTCGATTTTTCGCATAATGAAGCGATAAAACCCGAACAGCTCCGTCGGGTAGAAGATATCGTTAATGAGCAGATTCGCCACAATCTGCCGATCCAAGCCGAGATTATGGTATTAGAGGATGCTCGTAAAAGGGGGCGATGGCTCTGTTCATTGAAAAATACGAAGCGCAGGTTAGGGTGCTGAGCATGGGTAATTTCTCTACTGAACTTTGCGGCGGAACCCACGCTAGCCGAACCGGCGATATCGGCTTGTTCCGCATCACTTCGGAATTCGGCACCGCCGCCGGCATCCGCCGTATTGAAGCTGTCACCGGCGAAGAGGCGCTAGCGTCACTTTATCGGCAGAGCGATTTAGTACATCATATCGCTCAGTTGGTAAAAGGCGACAGTCAAACTCTGGTGTATAAAGTACGGGCGCTGCAGGAGCGTTCACGTCAGTTAGAGAAAGATCTCCAGCAATGGAAGAACCAGCAGGCCAAGCAAAAAAGCGAATCGCTCGGTCGTAACGTGCGCGACATCAACTGCGTCAAGGTCCTGGTGAGCCAGCTGGACAATGTAGAGTCGAAAATGCTGCGCACCATAGTCGACGCCCTGAAAAACCAATTAGGGTCGGCGGTTATTGTTCTCGCTACGGCGGCAGAGGGTAAAGTTAGCTTGATAGCCGGGGTAACTAAGGATTTAACCGTTCGGATCCAAGCGAATGATATTGTCGCTCACCTTGCGCAGCAGGTAGGGGGAAAGGCGGCGGGCGCTCCGATCTGGCACAAGCGGGAGGCGGCGATATCAGCGCTTTACCGAGTGCGCTGGAAAGTTTAGATGCGATGCTGGCCGCAAAACTCTGAGTAGAATAAGAAGATGTGATAATTAATATCTTAACTTTCTATTAAATTAATGTGCTTCAATCAATATTATATATGGAAAGATATTATAGTTTTTTAGATAACTTAGGTTTTATTTTGCACTAATATTTCATAGACTATAACAGTGTTCTATATCCAGCTCTGGACATAATCGGTCGAATTCATGTTTCCCGGTAGTTAAGCGTTTTTGCAGGTAAAAATACGATCCGTAAATTCTTTACAATTTTTTGTAAATACCCGATGCATAGCCACGTGACATGCTCGACTAAGATTACGCAAGAAACATCGTGCATTATCCGCAATCTTGGCTTTATAAAGACGGATAAAAATCTACCAAGACACTCACTCTATACTGATGAAAAGATAACATTATGTGGTTATCATTTGGCATTTGTGAAAGATATTATTTATCAATATGCAGGTAGTCAGGCTCATAGTTTTTAAACGCTTTGTATTGTACTTTGGCTTTGGTGCTCTCTATTTCATGTCATGGCGTCCCCCTCAATCTATATATACGTAAAAAGTGATTCAGGCCAGATCGAGATAAGCTGGGATTCAAGAATTTTTGTAGGACCGTCAACAGGTCGTCCAGCAGGAAAGGCATCTCCTGCAGGGAAACAACTACTACTTCCTAAAAGAGCGATAGCACCCCTGATTTTATATATTATAGTTACCTAACTGTAGAACCTAATCATAATTATATTTTACCCGACCCCATATCTCTCAGTAGCCATCTTGCGATCAACAGAGCTGTGCGACGAAGCTTGATATCATTAGCTGAGACTAAAAACACATACTTTTGTGAGAAATAAAAGTTAGGCACGAAGCTAGCCATATCGACTAAACGTATACCAGATATGGAAAGCATCCGTCCGGACGGCGCGTGTTGCATGCATACCGCATGGCTTACACTTTTACCGTATATAATGAATAATAGCAGGAAACTGAGAGAGACGACTCTTTCAATCTTTTAAGGAGAAAGGAATGCTTATTCTGACTCGTCGAGTTGGTGAAATCTTCATGATTGGCGATAAGGTTACAGTCACTGTTTTAGGCGTTAAAGGCAATCAAGTCCGTATCGGCGTTAATGCTCCTAAAGAAGTTTCGGTGCACCGCAAAGAAATATACGACCGTATCCTGGCTTAGAAGTCGAAACAGACGCCTTGCTGATCTATTTTCAGCCCCTTGTGCCGTGCGGGACGCAGCCCCGCTATCTCCCTTTGCTATTTTACGCTTGTTTCCTATTTTTTTAAAAATCGTCTAGAGACTGTTATTTTTAATACTATTGAGTTACCAATCTGCGCAAGTTAGATAGAAATTGCGCAATTACTTCCTGGCGAATAAAAAGGGTTTGACTTATCAAGCTAAGAAAGTAGTATGTTCGCCATACAGTTTTCATGCGCCTCAATAGTGGCCTATAGGTGAGGTGGCCGAGAGGCTGAAGGCGCTCCCCTGCTAAGGGAGTATACAGTTAAAAGCTGTATCGAGGGTTCGAATCCCTCCCTCACCGCCATTTATAATGCATCCGTAGCTCAGCTGGATAGAGTACTCGGCTACGAACCGAGCGGTCGGAGGTTCAAATCCTCCCGGATGCACCATTAACTAAATTAGTCGTAAATTCAGAAGCTTAGCGGGTAGATTTCCCAAACCAGTAAATCTTAGGCACTGGAAAGTCGACATAAAATCACATCGCGCATGACGTTATAATGATAGCTAGATGCATCCGTAGCCCAGATAGATAGAGTGCTCTTCTACGAACTGAGTAGCCGGGTGGCTCGAACCCTTCCAGACACGCCACTAATTAGCTCTACTACGGCGTCAGAGAGCAGGTCAAATACTGTAAAATAATCCTTATAAATAGCATTTTGTGGAAAAGTTTTAGAGATCTTGGATTTTCTCAGCACAATCCTTCCTTGAACACCTCAGGCAATTCTTGTAATGGCAAGACACCTAAGAATGTGCATAGTTAAAACGAAGAGCCCATCTTTAAATCCTATACAAACATAATAGTATCTTATAATTAGCACTAATTGCAAAAAATGAGAAGCAACTTCACGGCCTTGATCACTGTATCACTTCATTATAGATAATCAACGCACGCGATATCCAGGCTAACTTCAACAAGATCTGATGTTTCTTCTATTTTTATCTCTCAAGTGATCAATGCAGTAATAGACGCTAACAGCAATATCCGTTAAACGCCTCTCCCATTATTTATTCAGACTTTATTGTCGTTAAAAGGCAGGGGGAATCTGCCTTCGTCCATAGGTCTGTTTATCTAGCGAAAGTGTCAATATTCAGGAAGAAAAGAGCTACTAGAGCTATGGATAGCCAAAAATTGAGGAGCAAGTCTTGGTTATCGATGATAAAAGAACTAAAAACTCTAGGCTAGCAGAACACCCTTATTGCCTGCCATAACGCTCTGAAAAGCTTGCCTATTGAGCACCTTACTGTTTTATGCGAGATCGTTTTGACGTATTGCGGTTTTAAAGCTTTATCCGCAAGCAGTTGCAATATTTACTGTCCGGCTATACGCTGTCAGCTCGCTGCAGCTTAGAGTAATCAAAGACGCTTCAGTATCGCCATCTACAATACGGCCATACACCTCTTACTCGGTTTATCCCTCAAGATTTTCTGAAGCCCTGCCTCGAAAGAGAGAACGCTTAACCCGATTGCTATTTCTAGCACCTATCTATAAAATCTCAACTAAAACCTTGCGATTCGGGCGCTTTACGCGTTTATTTAATGTATTAAAATTCAAAAATTTATGCATTAACAACTTTCTGTGCGGCATGCTTACTCTTACTCACAAATGCTTCCAGTTGGGTTTTTCTTCTGACATAAGACTAATAATGTACTTTCTATCCCTCCATTTTATGGAGAGATTCTTTAGAACTGGCTACAAATAATGAAACTGCCACTTTTACGCGTTAAAACACTAGAGCCTTTAGCAATTTGCAAACCTACCGGGCACACATGAAAATAGCTTTATAAAAAACTTCCTTATTTAATCTATTGCCGGGCAAAATCACCCAATGTTAAGGATTTATACGCTATGAAGAAAGTATACTATCGCTGCTTATTTATGCAGATCCGCCCGCTGGCGCGACCACATCGCCCTCAAGCCTTATCGTAGCGCAATCGCTAAACGATATCATGAGTCTCAATCCGATGAAAAGTGAAATATTCTCCAGCATCTAGATACTGTCCCGCTTATATCAGCGGTTGGTTCAAGCTAACTACGCAGATCCCGCACTGTTGCAACCCATGCTGGCAGCCAGCTGACAAGACAGTGCTGCCGACAAATCTTTGCGTATAGCACCTGCTGCCAGACGCTATTTTTCCTCCTGCAATGTAATTACTAAGGATGATACGATTTTCTCTTTAAGCCGTGCGGTGAAGTTAAACAAATCACCGACTATTATCCTCAACATTCTAAGCTAGCAATCGGATAATATTGACGGTTTACTCTTGCGTCTGGACGCTTACTACCTTTAACTACACTGGACCAGTGATATAATCCCGCGGTCGCACTAAATCTGCTTTCAACGCCTATCGCTTCGATCGTGAATAGCTGCGCGGCGTTAGCGCATGCTGGCGATAATAATTACGGTAACGCCTGACTAAGCACTCATGCCGCGGATAGTAGCCCCCTCTCGCTACGGATTGCGCTGTCTACTGGTTCAGTAAGAGATGCGGATATCGAGCGCGATCTTGGCTCTGATTAAACAACCAGTCTCGAGAATGACAGCATGTTGAAATTGCTATCAATTTCCTCCGCTAAGCAAATTAGCTGATATTTCATACCTAGAACCAGGCCAATCTGCTGCTTAATAATCCAGCCTTCTGGCAAGCGGAACGTTATCTCGTAGATAACCCAACTTACTACTCGATATTTATTCAACGAGCAATATTTTGTCTACAAAAGTTTCTTACCGGTGGTATTGCATCTTACTGTAATGGAGAATCTCTTTAGCTTAGATCCGGCAAAGATCACATTGATTTTGCAGTGGTTGCAGGTAAGCTTCGCATTAAGGAAGCGTCAAACTGAACTATTGCCGGTGGCGGGCTCTGAAGTCTATATGCGAATGCAAGCACTCTAACATCAGGACGCTATACGACCTTAAGTCCAGGACTATTTCGATGCCTATTTCAACACCAGCACCTTCGCCCATAAAACGATGGCAAGGCGGGAATCGTGTCTGGTGTTAATACCCGGCAAACCGCGGCGCTGAATAAGAAAACGCTGGCGGCGATTGCAGATGCCGCCTCTATTAAACGCGCTACAATCTATGCTAATTCACAACGTGAACTGCGACGCAATTTACACTATGCTTTTATTAATTAGAGCAAAGCAGTATTGGTGCTGCGTCTCAAAGCCAAGGATTACCAGCAAGGCTTGAATGCCGATATAGTATATCATGATAAAACAAGCAAAGAGATGCAATGCCAGCTATGCTGACCCTTCGCGCGGCGCTGCGGATTATTGTGACTCCTGGCATTTTCTCCCCAGTGTGCAGCTGCAACAGGCAAGCTAATCGCTAAAACCTTCAGCTGTGCCAAAAAAACATTACCTATCTTTAATATACTTCAGGAAAGATTTACTGATCGAAAGACTACTGACAATTGGTTTAGTGCAAAGCACAAAACCATAAATACATCCGTAATTCCACATCTAAATTAAGAATAAATACAAAATTATTAAAAATTAAAAATAAAATCAGTTAGTTATAAGCAAACAAGGCTGGTTACGTACCAGATTAAAATAGTTAATTTTTGAATGATTTATTTTTGATTTTTTATAAATATTTTATAGACTAAAATCGAGTTTCACCAATCAATAGTAATTGAGACAATTCCTGATTGTAAAGTCAGACATGGGTGAAGCCTGATCTCAAGCTCTGCACTAGAATAGATATGGTGGTTTTCAGAAGATCTTCTAACGCTTATTAAATCACGCAACCACGCCATTCGTTTGTGGCCACATTAGTAGCCTAAGATCGTTTTCTATCTCAAGTTCTGCAGATAAACAGTTAAATTTATGTTTTTCCCCTCCCTCAATGTTTTCACGGATCCAAAAGACGATCTGCAAATTCTTTGCTATTGTCTGCAAGCACCCGATGAATAGCCATGAGACATGCTCGACTAAGATCACGCGAGAAATATCGTGCCACTAGTCGCAATTCTGGCTTTGTAGAGCCAAATAAAAACCTATCGGATCACTCAATCTATGCCTACGAAAAAATAACGTCGTGAGATTTCATTTGGCATTTATGGAAAACACTTTGCATCAAGATACAGGCACCCAAGATCATAGCTTTTAAATGTTTGTGGTTTAGTTTTCGTGCTTTCTCCTTCATGTCACGCAAACACTCCAATCCATACCCTAACCCACTTAAACAGCAAGCCAGGCCAAATCAAGATACGGCGATCTTGATGAGTTCGCGTACAACCCGCCAACAGATCGTCTAGTTCAAGAAAGCGCCTCTCGCAGGGAAACGACTCCTTCTTTCTAAGCAGAGAACCTCGTCGTCTGCAAACGATGGGGAATGTAGCTATCATCCTCAACACCATTTCGTTTTTACCATTTAGAAACAGTCAGTTCAGAGAACTGATAACACTTAGCTACAGTAGATACTAGCTCGTTCCTTGCCTTAAGATCGGCTCTGCTTTTAAGTGTTGCAGTTGCCTGGCCATGAAGTCTGATCATCATGATATTTTCCTTCAACTATCTTCCTCAGTAGCCATCCTTCCATGCATAGAACTGCGCGCTGAAAACATATATAATGATCGGAGACTAAACAGGTAGTAAAATTCTATTGCAGTCTATAAAATATCGGCATAAAATTAAAAAATTTTTTAATAAAAACAATGCTATTTTGCAAGGCTTGAAATCACTTTTTAGTTCACACAAAGCACGATCTTGCCCTGCTTTGCACGCGCGAACAGGCTGTCTAACGCGCTTCAATCGGGGGTAATAACGATTTTTTCTTATTTAGGTATAACTATGAATGATTACCTGATGCTGTTTGTCAGCAACGTGCTGATGAACAACTTTGTGTTGGTTAAATTCCTTGGGCTATGCCCTTTTATGGGAGTTTCTAAAAAAGTGGAGACTGCCTTAGGCATGTCTATGGCTACGACGTTTGTCATGACGCTGGCTTCGATTTTCACCTGGCTTATCTATGATTTTATCCTGCTGCCGCTAAATATCTCCTATCTGCGGACGCTGGCGTTTATTTTTATAATTGCAGTGATGGTACAGTTTACCGAACTGGTGGTGCATAAAATCAGCCCGGCTCTCTACCGACTGCTCGGCATCTTTCTGCCACTTATCACCACCAACTGCGCTGTCCTGGGCGTCGCGCTCTTAAACATCAATGAAAAACACAATTTCTTGCAGTCTGCTCTCTACGGCTTCAGCGCCGCCGCCGGTTTCTCCTTGGTGATGGTCTTGTTCGCTGCAATCCGCGAACGGCTAGCGATAGCGGACATTCCGGCGCCGTTCAAAGGCTCCCCTATCGCCCTAATTACTGCCGGTTTGATGTCACTAGCCTTTATGGGCTTCACCGGACTCGTGAAGGTCTGATGTTAGCCTTCTGGTTAGCCGTAGCCTCACTCAGTGTGCTGGCATTGGTAGCCGGCGCCCTACTGGGGTTCGCCGCCCACCATTGCCATATCAACGTCGATCCGATAGCAGAACGCATCGATGCCCTATTGCCGCAAAGCCAGTGCGCCCAATGCAGCTATCCCGGCTGTCGTCCCTATGCCGAGGCGGTAGCCAGCGGCGCGCCGATTAATAAATGTGTGCCGGGCGGCGAGGCAGTGATGCTAAAAATCGCAGAGCAGCTAAGCATTGACCCTCAGCCGACAGCAGGAGACTCCGCCGCTCACGCTGAAACGCATGTGGCTTGGATAGATGAAAGAAATTGTATCGGTTGTACTAAATGTATTCAGGCCTGTCCAGTGGATGCAATTATCGGGACCACTCACACCGTGCATACCGTAGTGAGCGATTTATGCACAGGCTGTGATCTTTGTCTGGCGCCCTGTCCTACCAACTGCATCGAAATACGGCCGGTTGCCATTACTCCCGAGAGCTGGAAGTGGGATCTGCACGCTATTCCTATTACGGTTATTCAGCAGGAGCAACATGTTTAATTTATTTTCTACCCTGCGTAAACAGCGGCTCTGGAATTTCCCCGGTGGCATCCATCCTCCCGAAATGAAAAGACAGTCCAGCGGCATAGCAATAAAGTCTTTTCCGCTGCCTGACAAACTAATTATCCCCCTAAAACAGCATTTGGGTCCAGCAGGAGAATTGCGGGTGAAGGCCGGCCAGAAAGTGTTGCGAGGTCAGCCTTTAACCTCCGGCAGAGGCCGAACCTTACCGGTACATGCATCTACCTCCGGCACCATCGCGGCGATTACCCCGAAGCGGACCGCACATCCGTCCGGGTTAGCGGAGTTGAGCGTGATTTTATTGCCCGATGGCCACGATCGCTGGGCAGAGCGTCAGCCGGTCAGGAATTTCCGCCAATGTCTGCCGGCGCAGCTACTTGATCGCATCCACCAAAGCGGGATTGCGGGTCTGGGCGGTGCGGGTTTTCCCACCGCGGCTAAACTCAGCGGTGAAATGTCTGAGGCAAAAACGCTTATAATCAATGGCGCCGAATGCGAACCTTATATAACAGCTGATGACCGGCTGATACAAGAACATGCGGATGATATTGTCACCGGCATGGCAATCTTGCGTCATATACTGAAACCGCAACGCCTGCTACTCGGTATTCAGGACAATAAACCCGAAGCGATTACTGCCCTGGAAACCGCGCTTCGCCATTGCCCAGTTGGTGAACTGCGGGTTATTCCGACTAAATATCCTTCCGGCAGTGCAAAGCAATTAATCAAAATACTGACTGGCAAAGAAGTGCCCGTAAGGCAGCATTCTGCCGCTATTGGCGTGATAATGTTAAATGTGGGTAGCGTCTATACGATCAAGAAGGCGATTATTGATGGCGAAGCGCTGACTGAGCGCGTGGTGACCCTGACCGGCGAAGCGCTGACGCAGGCCGGCAATGTTTGGGCACGCCTTGGTACGCCGGTAAGTCACCTGCTCACCCATGCCGGCTTCACGCCTACTGCCGAACCGATAGTTATTATGGGTGGGCCCCTAATGGGCTTTACTTTACCGGCGCTAGACGTGCCGGTGGTTAAAAGCAGTAATTGCCTTCTGGCACCCTCCGAGCGTGAACTCGCGCTGACTGGGCCGGAGCAAAGCTGTATCCGCTGCAGTCGATGCGCAGATGCCTGCCCCATTAGCCTGCTACCGCAGCAACTCTATTGGTTCAGCCGGGGGAAAGAGCACGATAAGGCCCGCCAGCATTACTTGTTTGATTGCATTGAATGCGGAGCCTGCGCCTATGTCTGCCCCAGCAATATTCCGCTGGTACATTATTACCGCCAGCAGAAAGCAGAAATCCGTGCGCTAGAAGATAAATCGCAGCGCGCGGCGCAGGCTAAAGCGCGCTATGAAGCAAAGTTAATACGGCACGCGCGAGAAAAAAACCAAGGCTCGCCTACCACCAGCAGGCCGCGTTGAAACTCAACAAGGCCGCCGTTCTAGCCCCAAACGAGCTTGATAGCCGAGAGCGAAGCAGCGTCGTTATGCCGAACGGCTCACCGCAAGAAGTCGTCGCTGCCGCTATAGCCCGGGTCAAAGCCCGACGCAAGGCACTACAAGACAGCCACACGCCGCGCCGCCGACCGGAAGCTAAATAGCATTAATGCGCGTAAGGAGAACCGCGGCCGCCGCCAACGCCGGAATGAAAACGCGGCGGCAGAGAGATTAAACTGGCGACGCACCCGTTCACGCCGCCTCGCTAAGCATGCTCAACACCGAACCACCCAAAGAGAGTATCTCGCAATAATTAAAAACGTGTTATGACGACAATTATACCTATCAGAGATAAAAGAAGTTTAGGTATCACGATCGATGCAAAGAGGCATGAGAGGTGCACTCTAATCCTGAATGTACCGCATTAGCTTTCCCCGGTAGGTGAGCGTAGCGAACTACTGACCCTTAGATGTCACAGAATAGCGTAAGGCACCTGCTGCTAAGCAGTTTTTTATATCACTTTTCACCGTTTTAATTGTCGCTAGACGAAAGTTTTAATTGTCGTCAGACATAAGGACGTAATTACCGCCGCTGTCATCTGGGGAAAGCTTAGCGTTAAAAATCTCAGCAAAATACAACGCAATCACGGCACGGAAAAACCATGCCGTCACTGAGCGGTAACGGCACTAAAAGTGATAAGGTTATCATGCCTAGCGTTGCGCCACCCCTGGCAGGCAAGAGCAACGCGACCAGTAGAAGATAGAGCATGATATTACTATCGCAACCATAATTTCGCCTAAAGAGGACTAGATGGCGTTTAGAATTGCATGCTCTCCCTTTGCTCATAACCGGCAGACTACCCAGCAAATCATGATTCAAGTCATCATTGCCTGCCTGCCGGGGCTGGCGGCATTAACGTATTTTTTCGGCAGCGGCATTCTTATTCAACTGGCATTAGCTTGCACTACCGCGCTGTTTTCTGAGGGTGTAGTACTCAAATTCCGCCGGCAGACGCTGGCGCCGCGCCTTAGCGATGGAGCGGCTCTGGTTACGGCCTTTCTTCTGGCGCTCAGTTTGCCGCCGCTGGGCCCGTGGTGGATGATAGTACTCGCAACGGCGTTCGCAATTATTATCGCCAAACAGCTCTACGGCGGGCTCGGCCACAATCCCTTCAATCCTGCAATGGTGGGATATGTAGTGCTATTAATTTCATTCCCTGTTCAGATGACAAGCTGGTCGCCGCAGCAAAGTCTTCTGCTGCATCCTGCCTCCCTGAGGGAGAGCATCGCATTAATCTTTACCGGCGCCACGCAGGACGGCCTGACGTTTGCGCAACTGAGCACCACCTTCGATGGCGTAACCCAAGCCACTCCACTAGACGAGTTTAAAATCGGACTGCGTACCGGCGCGACGACTAAATCACACTCTTACAGGGACTGGCAGGCGAACGTGGGGTGGACCTGGGCTAATATTGGCTTTTTAGTAGGTGGGCTATATCTAATCTGGCACCGAATAATTAGCTGGCATATTTCGCTTAGCAGTCTTGCTACCATGCTGATTTGTGCCGGCCTTGGGCATTGGCTTGCGCCAGCGGTAAGCGCTCCCGCTTTACTGCACCTATTTTCAGGCGCTACTATGCTGGGTGCGTTTTTCATTGCTACTGACCCGGTCACTGCTGCCACTACTGTCAAAGGACGGCTTATCTTTGGCGCGTTAACTGGTCTATTGGCATGGCTTATCCGTACCTGGGGAGGTTATCCTGATGGCGTAGCCTTCGCTATACTGCTAGCCAATATCTGCGTACCGCTGATAGATCATTATACTCAGCCGCGGGCATATGGCCATGGCTAAGGAAGATAAAATGTTAAGGAAAATAGAATGTTAAAGACAATTAGGAAGCACAGCACGATTCTTGCCGTATTCGCCGCCCTCGCCACGGGGCTGACGGCAGTGGTTAATAGCCTGACTACGAGCAGCATTAAAGCCCAGGCGGCTAAGCAGAAAATGCAATTGCTTGATCAGGTGCTACCGCCGAATCTTTATAACAATAAGCTGCTAGACGAGTGTTATCTGGTAACCGACACGGCGCTCGGCAGTACCGCGTCTCACCAGCTTTATTTAGCGCGCAAAGATGGGACGCCGGTAGCGGCAGCAGTCGAGTCCACCGCGCCGGATGGCTATGCGGGAAGCATCGAGTTACTAATTGGCGCGGATTTCTCCGGGAATGTATTCGGCGCCCGGGTGACGCGCCATCATGAAACACCGGGGCTGGGCGAAAAAATCGAGTTACGCCTTTCCGATTGGATCACCCACTTTACCGGAAAATCCCTACGCTCGGATAACGAAAAGAGTTGGGCAATAAAGAAAGACAGTGGTATGTTTGATCAGTTCACTGGCGCTACCATCACTCCTCGGGCAGTAGTCAACGGCGTGAAACGCACCGCTATCTTTTTGAAGACAAACCTTAATACACTAGAGCAGATGCCGCATTGTGAAGAAACTGCACATGAATCATGAATAAAGAAAAACTCATTATCATCAAGGGCTTGTGGCGCAATAACTCGTCGCTAGTGCAGTTACTGGGTTTGTGTCCGCTGCTGGCGATATCGAACACTGCTACCAATGCGTTTGGGTTGGGGATTGCAACCACGCTAGTGCTGGTTTGCACGAGTACTGCGATATCGGCTCTGCGTCGCTGGATCCCCGGCGAAATCCGCCTGCCGATTTATGTGATGATGATCGCCTCGATCGTGTCGACGGTAGACATGCTTATTAACGCCTACGCGTTTAATCTTTATCAATCTCTCGGCATTTTTATTCCTCTCATCGTCACCAATTGCATCGTCATCGGTCGAGCGGAGACTTTTGCCTCGCAGCGACCGCCGTTGCTGGCGGCGCTGGACGGTTTCGCCATCGGACTGGGCTTAACCTGCGCATTGCTCTTTCTTGGGGCCATGCGTGAGCTTCTCGGCAATGGCACGCTGTTTGATGGTGCGGATCAATTGCTGGGCGGTTGGGCATGCGTGCTGCGCATTAATGTATTTCACACTGACACACCGTTCTTGCTAGCAATGCTGCCACCCGGCGCGTTTATTAGCCTGGGCTTTATTCTGGCAGGAAAATACTTTATCGATCAATGCATGAAAACCAGGCAGCAGCAGGCTGCCCGATCGGTAGTACCGCAACAAGGGCAGCCCCGACTCCCAAGCACGTCAAATTCCAGAAGCTAATATGATGGAGTTTTACTAGCCAATACCGATTGAGATAATTGTTGATTGTAAGAGCTAGACATATCGGTACAATGTTAGATTAAGATCTTCACAAGGATAAAAATGGTGGCCTTGCAGCATATCTTCTATATGATTATCAAATCGCCCGACTATATTATTCGCCTGTAGTGGCATCAGTCGGCTAAGACAGTGTTCTATATTAAGCTATGCACATAAGCGGTTAAATTTATGTTTCCCGGTGGCTAAGAATTGCCAGAGACTAAAAACGATCTGTAAATTTTTTGCCATTATCTGTAAGTACCCAATGAATAGCTATGGAACATGCTCAACTAAAATCACATAAGAAACACCATGCATTAGACGCGGCTTTAGAGATGAACCAAACCCATCGAGCTGCTTCATCTATACCTAGAAAAAGATAACGTCGTGAGATTTCATTTAGCATTTATGGAAAATATCTCAGATTAATATGTAGATCACTAGTGCCTTAACAGTTAAAAAATAGCAATTTCAGTATCTGTAGCTAAAGCCAAAGACATTTTCCAAAACAGAAGCATGGGAAAGCGGATCATTACCCTCACTAAAAATACATTATTACCCTTATGGCGGAAAGACCGAGCATAACGAACCTAGGCTATAGGTGTTGAAATTGTCCATGATCCTCATAGTTTGTATTGATATACACAATTGACTTAAAAATGATTATAGCCAATGCCTGATATGTGACAAAGAAGCACAGCAGTTTGTTATTAAAATAATGCCATCTAGCTATATGCCTTCCGAGCAGATTTTCAGGCTTCAATGGCAGCATTAAGCTCCTGAAGAGCGGGTCTGATTTTAGATGTTACAGGTTGCCTCACTATGGAGTCTAATCATAATCATATTTCTCTCTAAACTATATTCCTTAGTAGCCATCTTGTGATAAAAAGGCTAGGCAACGAAGATCTATATAATAATACAGAATTAAAGAGACTTGCTGTAGCTCACCCTGGAGGCTGAAAGCCTTTTCATCTATTCCTTTTATATTCCGCTGCAAAGAATTATTAAAATCCTTATAGAAAATTAACTCAATATCTTGAACGATTGATGCCATAGCGAATCAACGGTTCTTTCCTTAGCTTTTCTAAATAGTGATTTCATCCTGGAAAAATCGATCTGGATATGATTTAAATTCAGTTAACAAGACGGAAGACAAAGAAGCATCGCTTCTTTAGTCTCAATAGCTTCTCGTATATCATAAAATTTATGAATGGCTACATTATCTATTGTCACGATGCTTACTGACACAAGCTCAAAAACAAATACCCGCTCTACATAAACAAAAAAGTATATCCGCTCATCACTCTAGCGAGTAGCATAGTTGCATTTAATCCAGATAAACCCATGCCAATAGTGCATTTCATTGTTTCGCGCCGCTTTTAATCTACTTATATTTTTTGTTTTTTCGGCTTTATTAATGATAAAAAACTTCTCTTGTGAAAATGTGAAATTTTCAGATGAAAATTTATACCCATGAACTACATCATTGCGCTTTTTAGCGAGACGTACGGTCTTTTTTACCGCTATCACATAACGGTAAAAATCGCGATAGAGTGGCAAGGCTTGTTTCAATTCTGACAGCACTTTTCAGCGAGATTTATATTTAAGACCAGGTTAGATTACAAGACTCATTAATAAGCATCAGGATAAAATGAGAATAGATTTTCTATATATTTAGAGGTGTAATTCCGGTCTTACGGAATTACTTACTCTAACGAGACGCAGAAGAGCCTATTTAATATCTATCCGCCGATGCACGTGCAGAGCCGCTTGCCTTAATTAATTCAATTGTTCTCAATCTTAAATCCGCACTGTGAGTGTGTGCCATTTAGGCCTTAGAGAAAAAACTAGCCATAGCACACAACAGATGAAAGTGCTTTAGCTCCATAATGCTCCGGATCTTTTATAGCGCTGCAGGCGTAGCGTTTTTCTGTTGATCTGTCTTTTTCTCATAACGTCTGTAAATAGTCAAACAGCTCGCGTAGCAGCAGCGCCTTTCCTTCATCCCCTTTATAGGCCTGATACAGCGCCTCCAATTGCTGTATATAGGCCCCAAGCCGCGATTCAGTAAATCGAGTCTTGCGGTATTCCAGCCAGCGTAACCGCTCATCGTGATTCAACGTGTGGGGAAATTGCGCGTGCGGTAGCTGAACAGCAACGGCTTCAGGCGCGAGTCGACAAAGCTGATATCCAGCGTAGACAGATTTTCCGGCGCAGTGGCTTGAATGATATTCATCGCGGTGCGATCGGCATCGCTAAAAAACCCTTTATATAACTGCGCGTCTACGTCGTCAGAAGGCGTAAAGGGCATGCTTTCAGCAAACAGCGCTACTACTTTTTCTCTGATTTTCTGGCAACGACGCAGCCAAGCCAGATTGTCAAGACAGCGCTGACGACTTATGCCAAGCCGTTCGGCATCCATCAGTCGTAGAGTATTAGCGGGCGCCAGCACCGGGCATTTATTAAGATATACCAGTTTCAGCGGCACCGGCGCATCTACCCCTAGCGCGTCGCGTTGCGTGTACAGTCGGGTACGCAGTGCATCGCTATCCAGATCTTGAAGGACCTGCATATCGCCGCTGAGATTGCAGACGATGAGCGCATTGGGATTATCAGGATGCCAGGCCAGGGGCGCAATCCAATCGGTATTGCCGCAAGCGGCGCCGAACATACTTGAAATATGAACCAACGGTTTCATCGCTGCAATATCCACTAGTGCCTTCAACTTATGCTTGCTACGATGCTGGTAGAGATACTCAAACAGCTTCGGCTGCGCCTGGCGTATTAATTTAGCCATTGCAAGGGTCGCGTAGACATCGGCCACAGCGTCATGGGAATGCACATGTTCAATACCGTTGGCACGCGTCAAATTCTCTAGCCGAAAGCTAGGCAATCCCTGATTATTTAACGGCCACTCAATACCATCGGGACGCAGGGCATAGCAGGCGCGCACAACATCCAGTAAATCCCACCGGGAATTGCCCTGCTGCCAGCTCCAGCTGTAAGGGTCATAAAAATTACGGTAAAAAAGGTTGCGGCTGACTTCATCATCGAAGCGCACATTGTTATAACCTAGTATGCAGGTACCGGGCACGCTAAATAATTGATGGATGCGGCGGGCAAATTCGGCCTCAGTGACGCCATCACGCAATGCCTGTTGGGGCGTAATCCCGGTAATGAGCACTGCCTCTGGCTCCGGTAAATAATCGTTAGCCGGGTGGCAAAAAAAGACTTCCGGCTCACCTAAAGCCTCTAACTGGCTGTCGACGCGAATACCCGCAAACTGTGCAGGCCGGTCAAACACTGGATGTTTACCGAACGTTTCATAATCGTGGACCAGAAATGTGGCCTGCACTAATGGGCTAGCCATGGTATAGTCCCCTTCTTTTAGGATTGTGGCTTCCTCTATGAATCATGTTTAAGACGTCTAGCATGCATACTTGCTTCCCTTGCGCGTGATGCTGATATAGAGATAATCACGCCTGCTCTGATAACAGAAAGCCAAGTAGAGAGAGCACTCATCGACTTTGGTGTGCAAAAGGCTTATCACACTGGGGCCCATCATAGTAACTCATCTTTAGCTGAAAGATTGACTCGCATCCCGTAGCACAGCAATGCTCTTATCGCCTTATTTTAATGTAGTGTAATGCAGACAGCACACTAAGCAGCAACGCGGCCACGCGGCGACTGATGACTTTGGCTTTTATCTTTCCCGTTCGGTTTCGCGTTCGCTACCCCTACCACTATGCGATTTTGTTCAGTCCCATTGTCGCCACGGTGACAGGGCAAAAGGAATCACTTCGGATAGACGATAGGCACGAATAACAGAAGAGTGAATAAGCGACAATCATGCTAACGGGATGGCTAAAAAGGTAAAAATCGGTTTTGTTCAATAAATATATTTATTACTGCCAGCGCAGTGAGACCTGAGACCAGCGCTCACTGTAACCTCAAATCATAAAGTTAGGTTTCACAAGAACCCGGAACGCCTAAGGCAACAAGTAGTTGCTGCCAAAAGGAGCATAGAAGAAAGCATGCCTTACTATTTGCTTGATCCCGTATCATCATACAGAGCTTCGTTGCATAGTCTCATGGATAGCAATATGGCTACTGAAAATATAGTTAAGCGTCACTACTAATTTAAAATTATCAATACTGCTAAGTAAAATAATTTTTATTAAAATTAGTAGTTATAAATACGATATTATACTGAAGTTGTGCGAGACGGGAAAGTACTCACAAGCGCGCCCTGAAACTTCTGCGCACAAATAGATAAGCAAGGCGAATGCTGATTTCTATAGCTTAGGAAACTGCATCAGCGCCCTGCTTGTCGCTTTTTTGCAATGTAGCGACTACGCATATGGATTTATATATGAAGATTTGTTGAACTATATTCTTCAAGTATCTAGGATATTTTGTTAATTTTATTTTAAAAAATAGTAATTTAATTAACATAGCATATTATCTTTAAGCCGGGGATGACAGTTAAGGGCAAAATATTACAATAATCATACTCTATGGTTAGGCAACTAAAACATTCAAAATCACAGCTGCTCTTCAGGTAAGCAACGAACCAGCATCTACTTTAACCAAGCTTATGGCATCTCTTAACTGATTGTTTCTAAATGGAAAGAAGGAGATGGTGTTAAGAATGCTAGCCATATTCCTCATCGCTTACAGACGGCACCGCTACCCCCTAAAGAAGCAGTAGTAGCTTCCCTGCTGAAGACGATTTTCTCCTACTAGACAATCTGTTGGCGGTCGTATGCGAATGACTGAAGCCCGCCGTATCTTAATCCAGCCTGGATTACTGTTTACGAAGCGTAACTTCGCACAGACAAGCATGCTGTACAGAAATATGAATGTATTAATTTTTAAGCTACAGCGAGCCACAATAGGCGCGGAGATAGTCAGCCTTGCAACTGCTTCAGACAAAGCTGTGTAACTGCAATATTGCAAAAAGATCCCGCGCAAAACAGTAGGCACACACTAAAAAACTTACTAAAACCGTAGATGCACACAAGCGAGTTATCCGCTAGAAGCGCATGTCGAATTCTTTGCGACTGTAGAACACACACTGAGCATATATCATCGGCCCTATGATACAATACATCTGGTAATTCGCATATCGATGAGACTCTGATGAATACACTCGTGACGCTGCCGTTCAGGCCTGGGAAACCCGCTCTGGAAAGGTCAAAATGACTGAGTCATAGAAACAGGATCGATTAATCTTACTTTCTTAAAGACATCTCAGCACAGTATCTTTATATACACGGAATTACGCTAGTGATAAAGAATCTCAACGCCCATAGCCAAGGTTCGTTGTGCCTAATCTTCGCGCCGGCTCAGACCAACGCTCTATGGAAACGTTTTAAATTTATTCATAGACTCAAGCATGATAGTTGGCTAAACATGACGGAAATCAAACTCAACGTACTGACCCGACAATGCCTAAATCGTCATATTGACAAGATTAAGACATTGGAAAATGAAGTCATTGCTTGGCAGACACAACACGACCTGATAAACGCTAAGATCTATTAAGATTTTACTACTGATAATGCTCTTATTAAGCTTAAGCGTCTTTATTCTTAATTTAATATATTACGTGAAACTAGGGTTTTTAGGCATCCGGTCGATTCATCTCATGACATGGCGTACATTAAGCGTCTATTGTGAATTTCATTTAGAGACCTAATAACCTACTCAACCGACTACTCTTAAACTACACTGTCACCAATAATTAAAATTCTTGATTCTGCTAAGCAGAGTAGCTTTTACTAAAATAAATGCTTATAAATACGCCATAACGCTAAAGACATGCAAAGCGCAAAAAGTATTTATAAGTGAGTCTTGAAGCTTCTTCGCGCTTATACGTAAGCGAAAAGAATGTCTGACTCGTATAGCCGCAGAAACCGCATCAGCGCTCTTATTGATATTTTTGCCACGCAGAGACGCGCATATAGCTACACTTTATTTTTATAAACCTCCTTGTAGGGGAAGAGTAATTTAGTTAGAATAGTTAATTAGCTTTAAACTAATCATGATACTATATTTAAAATAGTTAATTTTCAAGTATCTGTATACTTTGCTAGAGCACCTTTATCTGTTCCGGTTTATATCATGCTTCGACAAAAATTCTCGCAATCATGATAGAAAATTAACTCAATATCTTGAGCAATTCTATTCCAAATCAAATTAACGGTTCTTGTTGCAGATTTTCTGATCAGTAATTCCAGCTTGGAAAGCATTATCTTGATAGGATTTGAATCTGGTGAATAAGGCGAAAGATAAAGAAGAATTGCATTTTTAGCCTGAATAGGCTTTTCGTACACTATTAGATTTATGAATAGATAAATTATCCATTCTCATAATATTCCATGGTACAAATTCAGGAACAAGTACTTCTTCTATATAAAGAAGGCAAGTATGTCTATTCAGTACTGTATCGAGTAACATATTTACACTTAATTCAGATAGGCGTATGATAGCAGTCACTGTTGTTGTTTTGAGTGAGCATGCGGGATATCAGCCCGGCATGATTCAGCTCATCTACTGCAACTCTTTAAGCTGATTATATTTGTCGTTGTTGCCGCTCCATCAATAAAAATAAGCTTCTTTGTGAAGAATATAACACTTTTTCAGACTATAATTTGTGCGCATATTGTCGGGCTATTATTTAGAAAGCGAAATAGATTGGCAAAAGTAGTGTGAATGCTAAAAGTACTCTTTAGCGAGGCTTGTATTGCAGACAAGGTTAGAACCCAAGACTCATAAATAAGCATCAGAAAAAATCAGAATACAGATCAGTTTTTAATCTGGGATTCAGGTTTTCTCTGGATTTGTAGGTCTAACTTCCTATCTTACGCAATTAATTACTTCAACGATCCGCAGCAAAAGAGCCTATTTGATATTTATCCGCCGCCGCACATGCAGAGTTACCCGCCTTAGTCAATCTAATTATTCGCAATCTTAAGTTTTCACTGTAAGAATCTTGCTATTTAGCGATCAAAAAAATTTAGTCATAACATAAATTAAATTAATGGCTATTTAATACGCTAAAATAGATTAAAATTCTTTATATGAGAAAATACGTAATCGGGCTTATAAATGGAGCAATGAAAGCCGTCGGCCAGCGCAGCTTAAGCAATGCCTTACGGCACTGTGTTTTACTCTTATACAATTCGAAAAACATTCGAAAACATAAACCGGGCTGAAACTGCATAATATTTTGAATGATATAGGAATTTTCTAGTAAATTTTCCATTTCTAGTATGGCTTAATGTTTAGCGGTTAAAGCATTAAATCAAGTAAAAATTGACAATATGAGCAGTTCTATTTCAATAAGATCATAAAAGAGGCCAACAATATTTAGATAGACGAACGGCAAGGCATGCCGCAACCGCTTTGGTTCTGCGCCGGCCGGCTTTTCCTGCGACAGCGTTAAAGCATTACTAGCCGAATAAAGAACAGCCTATCCGCGCAGCGGACAGGCGACGGACGGGAATCGTCAACCAGGCGGATACCCGTCTGCAAGCGCAACCCTAGCATACTTTCATTACGGTGTTGGAGTACCATTGCACCATTTAGCCACCTGGTGAAAAGCTCAAGTATCAGGGCGACACCTATCTTGCACGCGTGCTTTCCCGACTATTGCACCAGCGAAATCGCATCGCGGAAGGGGCCGAAAAGAAGAATTTATTGCTTAATGTGCCTTGGCATGCTTATCGCTACTGGCGTAAGGGCTATAATAAAATTAAACTGCTTAGCAGGGTGCTTCTGCATTGGCTAAAGATCTCTTAATCAGGCCAAGGCTTTATAGAATCATTTTAAATTCGCTCATGCGGCCCAACATGATGGAGGTTGGCTAAACATAGCGGAAATCAAACTGAATGCACTAATCCGCGAATGCCTTAATCGTCATACTGACAAGATTAAGATATTGGACAACAAAGTCGCCGCTTAGCAAAAACAATACGATCAGATAAACTCTAGGATCGATTTGCATGTCACTACTGATAATGCTAACATTAAGCTCAACCATCTCTATTCGTCATTTAATACACGATATAATGCCGTTTAGAAGCTCGTCTGTCTCACCTTGTGGTCTGTGGGGAAGGCCGCCTATAATATCTGATTAGTTTAATCAACTATTGAGTAAGTATTATGATCTGTATTACCCATGCTGCCCAGGAACATTTTGCTAAATTACTGTCCACTCAGAAACCCGGCACCCAAATCCGCGTATTCGTTATCAATCCTGGCACAAGTAATGCGGAATGCGCTGTCTCGTACTGCTTACCGGACGCAGTGGAGGCTACTGATACTGAGCTAAAATTCAATAAAATCTTGGTCTATGTAGATGAGCTATCCGCACCTTACCTGCAGGATGCAGAAATTGACTTCGTTACCGATAAGCTCGGCTCTCAGCTGACGTTGAAAGCACCCAACGCCAAAATGCGTACAGTGAAGGACGACGCGCCGCTTATCGAGCGCGTTAAGTATCTTCTTTATTCGCAGATTAATCCACAGCTGGCGGACCACGGCGGTCAGGTAACGCTCATCGAAATTACGAATAATATGTTAGCTATCCTCAAGTTCAGCGGCGGCTGTAACGGCTGTTCAATGGTCGGTTACACGCTTAAAGAAGGAATTGAGAACAAGCTACTAGAAAAATTTCCCGAGCTGAAGGGCGTACGCGATTTAACCGAGCACCAGCGTGGAGAACACTCTTATTATTAATCGGCGTAAGCCCGGCCCAACTATCAGCGTTAGACCTGATTTGTGCATGGACGCTAGCCTAACTTAATCATGGGCATGAACTCCACTGCCTGGTAAGTCGGTCTATCTGCTCACCTGCAGCTATCGAATCACACTTACAGCAAACGGCCTGCGTTTAGCACTGATCACTGGTAATCTTCCTCTACGTTTTATACCAAGCTGCGCCGCCAGTAAAGATATAGGGATCCATAGTACCGGAAACATTGAACGGCGTTGCTATTTGCAGCCAGCCTTTTGACTTTAGCCTCAACAACGCACTGCAGCTTTGCGCTATAAACCGGTGCATGACGGCATTTAACACTACTGATATCGGAAATCTACTCCGCTCGCGCAGGGAAGGCTCGGCAGAAAGTAGTGCGCGTGCCGCAGCGCCTCTAGAAACGACTGCCACTCTTTTTCTCTAAGGTCTAAATGGCACATTTCTTACAGTCTTACTGTAAGGACTTCAGATCGCGAATAATCAGATTGATTAAGGAGGCCAGTGCACACGCGCACCTACGGATGGATATCAAAGAAGCTCTTCTACTGAAGCTCGTTAGAGTAAGAAATGCCGTGAGACTAAAAGGTTACTACCCCAAATCCAGAGAACTTTTATCTATTGCAGCGTATATCTAACTGAAATAAAAAATTGTTGCAATCCTTATAGAAAATTAACTCAATAGCTTAAGCGATCACATTTCATAGGCAATCAATGCTTCTTGCTGCAGATTTCTAATCAGTGATTTTAGCTTAGTAAACGCCATCTCGATACGCTGGCCGGCAGAGCGCTGCCAATACTGTCGAGAGAACGGCTATTTTACGCCGGCGACGCGTTTTTTCTGCCATATACTTTACGCCACGGGTTCCGCCTGCCATATATAGCTAGCGCTGCTAATCCTAGACATAGCGCTGATTATATTTCTCTAGTCCTGGCTTCCTTACGCAACAGATAGCGATAGGGCAGCTGTTTGGTACCCTGCATCAATAGAGTATGCTCCATAAACTCGCAAAAGCCAGGAATATCCCGGGCAGTAGCTGGATCGTCGGCGATAATAAGCAAGGTCTGCCCGTCGGCCATATGACGAACGGCTTTACGTACCATCATGACGGGTTCGGGGCAGCGCAGGCCGCGAGCGTCTAGAGTTTGATCTGCGGCAGAAAAAGTATTAGACATACATAAATTCCATATAAATCTTTAAGCTATCGTTCCAACCCTGATTTTTCTTTTTTTATCCTAACGATAAATCAGGAAATCATAAATAAATCATTTACTTTATAAAAATATAAATCGTTAGATTGTTTTAGGAACTGAAAACGTGAAATCTTAAATCTCATCTACTTTGTCATATTTTTTCTGATTACACACCCAGCTAAGCTTAATCGACATGTTTAGCATCATGTCATTATATAGACCTTTGTCAGATAGTCTTGTTCATGACAAAATGGCTACTGAGGAATATCGTTAAGTGCAAAATATTATGATGATTAGCATCGATTTTCATGCCACTATAACACTTGAAATCAGAGCCGCTTTTCAGGCAAGCAAGGAGCCAATGTCTACTTTTACTAAATGTTATGGCACCTCTAAACTGACTGTTTCTAAATAGAAAAACAAGATAATTTTGAGGATCATAGCTATATTCTCTATGGTTTGCAGATGATGATATCGCGCGCTTAGGAAGCAGTGCCGTGTTCTTGCAGAAGACGACTTTCTTCTACTAGACGATCGTTTAGCGATTGTATAAAAATTCTTGAACCCAGTCATATCTCAATCCAGCTTAGCTCGCCGTTTAGTGGACGAGGATTGTAAAGAATTTACAGATACTCTTTTTAGACTGCGAAAACACGCCGCTATCAGGAAACGTGAATTCAACTACTTACGTGCAGAGCTCGATATAGAATATCCTCTCATTGCACCGATGCGCGCATAAATAGATTATATAATCTAACCATTTAATCTGCGTATAGAAAATCTACTGCAAAAGCATTATTTCATTCTGCTGCAGAGCTGAAAAAGACACTGCATCGATATGTCTAGCTCTACAATCAAAAATTTCTTTAATCAGGCTTAGGTAGTAAAACTCAACTTCTCTCTTTTAAATAAAATTTACATTTTTTAAAAAATATCCTACCTTCCAGGATGTGAGATAGTTCTAGCATGCTCAAGCAGATATAGCCTAAAAGGCAAAAGCAAGAGATGCCAGTTAGAACACTGGGATACTTGCCCTATGGAATCAGTATAGTGCAGTTTGTCGCTTTCGGCATTAACCATAAAGATTTCAGTATGCAGGAGGGCGCCAGGCTCGGCATGTTAATGGGGCAAAGCAACGATGCCATCAAAGCATCTATCAAAGCGGTCATTGGTGATAACGAAGCTCTGTCTATCAAACGATTTGATCCGCGATCTCCTGCCGAGCAAGGATCTCTGACGGGACTTACAAGTCTTTTTTGCCCTTTTGGAACTTTCCTCTCTTAAAGCTGATAGCATATCCGCCACCCCTTGCAACAAAAGGGTTTTAGCGTTCCGTGTGGCTGAGCCTCGCCGCGCGGGCTCGCGCCAGCGCCAGGGTAATCAGACGGCTAACTAGCGCAGGATACTCCAAACCGCTAGCTTCCCAAAGCTTAGGGTACATACTCATGGGGGTAAAACCCGGCAGAGTATTTATCTCATTAAGCAGGATTTGGCCTTGCGCGGTCAAAAAAAGTCTACCCGTGCCATTACACTACAGCCCAGCGCCAGATACGCCTGCCGAGCCGTCTGTCGGATAGTATCAGTGACAGACGGCAAAAGCGTAGCTGGAATAACCCGTTCCGCCTGGTTGCCCTTCAAATATTTAGTATCATAGGCATAAAATTCGTCGTTAACGAGAATCTCACCGCAGACACTCACCTCCGGATAATCGTTACCCAATACCGCGGTTTCAATTTCCCGTCCGGTTATCGCCTGTTCAACCAGAACTTTAGAATCATAACGGAAAGCCAGCGCCAACGCCGTGGCGAAGGCTGCCCGGTCGGTTACTTTGCTAACCCCCACTGATGATCCCTGACTTGCGGGCTTAATAAACAGCGGCAGGCCTAATTGGCTGACGATGACGTCGAAATCTGGCGACTCAGAGCCCGCACGCAGCAGCGTAAGCGACGGCGTAACGGGTATCCCTGCAGCGAGCAGCACGCGCTTGGTCATGTCCTTATCCATACAGACCGCTGATCCCAGCACGTCAGGCCCGGCATGAGGAATATTGAGCACCCTTAGCAATCCCTGTACCGATCCGTCCTCGCCGCTCGCGCCGTGTAATACCGAGAAGGCGACATCGATCGATGGCAACGGTTGACCGTTGGCGGCATCAATCAGCTGTGCACGCCCCTGACCCGGCACGACGGCTAGATAACGCTGCGTCTGCACTAAACGGATGGCTGCAGGGTCGTCAGGATTCAGCAGATAGTCTTTTTCATCGCACAAAGTCCAGCGTCCGTTTTTATCGACTCCGATGAGGGTTAAATCATATTGTCGCCTGTCGATCGCGCCAATAACATTTATCGATGAGCGCAACGACACTTCATGCTCGGTTGACTGCCCTCCGAACAGCACGACGAGTCGTAGTTTGCCGCTTTCTCGTGGCTCCATGACATCCTCATTGATTACCAAAACACTTATTAAAAGACTACAGAGTAGGCGCCCGAAGCGGGCGTGTAAAGAGCCGGTAACGATTCATGTAAAAAGATAGTAATCATAACGGTGAAAAAAGAGGAGGATTAACTTCAAAATGATTACAGCTGATTCCCTTATATCTGGTAAAAAATACAGCAGGCTGTTATCAAAATAATTTCACCTGGCTATAAGACTGCGAGAGAAGAACACGGCACGGCAGTAAACGATGCTAGATGAATCGTTACTAGAGAGGCGGGATGGCCGTCTTTACGTCGTCGCTTTAAAATATAGAACGCATAAATAAATTATTTACTTTTAAAAATATAGATAGCTAGACTGTTTTATGAACTCAGAACGTGATATCTTTAATATTATAACTTTCATTATAAAATTTTACTAATTGCATATTTTAGCCAGCCTCAATAGGCTGCATGAAATTGTGGGCGCCTTCGATACCACCACCAAGAAGCGCGGCACTAGTGCTTTCAATTCATGATTTATTCCAGACACGAAAGCACGATATGTACTCAATGTACAGCATGTTATAAAAGGGGTGAATCGGACGCGTAAAACTCCTGGGCGTCAAGCCGCACAGAACCGGTTTTAAGTTTAAGACTTCGTAACAATGCTGATGCTTGCGTGAATAAGAGCTTATTATAGACAAGTATAGCAAGTAGATAAGCATAGCAGGCTGTGAAAGCAAGTTCTACCATTATATTTCCTAATTGCTTAGCTTAATCAGCTAATCTTAATCTACACTGGGAATATATAATTTCACGTAAATTAATATTCTATTGGAAAATTTCAAAAACAGGATAACGAGCACTTGCCATACAATTCGTGCTCAACATAGGTTTCGTTACCCAGCTAAATTTGAGCATTACTTTAACCAACACTATAACTTGAAAGCACTGATACCGCGTTTCTTAGTAACAGCATTGAAAGCACTCACAATACCCTAAACCTTCTTGAGGCTAGCCGAGCAAAATGCGTAATCAAGTTATATTTTAGTTTTGTCCTGCTATGCTGATTTTAACATTAAGATACTTTAGGTGAATCAGAAACTTATTGGTAGACAGGAACACTCTCTAACCTGAGTAACCTACACCAACCTAATAATATTAATTAGTACACTCTATCATGCATTTTGCTTAGAAAGCGACAAATATGAATAGGCTAAAAAAGCCGCAGGAAATGAGGTCAACAATGCTGGGGCTAACGCCTACATGCCCACTGAGAAGTGACGATACTCATTTCCTTTCTTATGCAGAATCAGGTGCTTATTTCTAAACTTGTACCAGGGAATATCATGATAATGAATAATTTTTCCACTCATAAAGCTGATGGTGTACGAGAAGCTATTTAGGCTAAAGATCCGCCTTACTCAGGCGATTTAAATTCTAACAAGATAGCCGCTTTTCAGTTGAAATCACTGCTTAGAAAAGCTGCAACAAGAACCGTTAATTCGCTGCACAATTAGTTCGCTTAAGCTATTAAGTAAATTTCCTATAAAGATTACTACAATTTTTTATCGCAGCGGGATATTCATAAATTGCATAATAAGTGCCTATTATGGCATTTTTGATATTCTCTAGATGAGCATTCACTCACTTAAAATTGTTTATTTCCAATGTAATTTACACTTGTCTAGGCAAGGGTGCGTAATCAGGTTTATTTTTTTATTCCTGATTTAGGTGCAAAATGACAAAGAGAGAACATTCTTCATTAAAAATTAGCTCAAGCACCTTCATCTCGAAGTCATGACACATAGAAAAAAGCGGCACAGCCTACCTTCGCAAAATCCTGCTATTGCCAGTTGAGTAGACAGTAATGTTTTTTACCCCGCCGCAACAGGGTATAACGGCCATACAGCCTATCGGCGTCGCTAAATGCATACTTCGGCGACACCTGTTCTTTGCCGTTCACCGCCACCGCGTTAGAAATTATCATGGTACGGGCCTGGCCGCGCGACGGTACGAGTTCAGCTGCTACTAACGCCTGCTGTAAATCCGCGCCGCGCTTAAGAGTGACCGTCGGCATAGTGTCTTGGGCTAATTGCGCAAAATCATCCTCGCTCAGATCTGCTAGCGCCTGGGTAAATAGGCTGGTGGTAATACGCCTCGCTGCCGCCAATCCTTGTTCGCCGTGTACCATGCTAGTAACCTCTTCTGCCAGCACATACTGGGCGCGTGGTGCTTTTTCGCTAGCGCAACCCTCTTGTTCCAGCGCCTGGATAGCGGTACGCGACAGGAAGGTAAAAATTTCAAAAAACGGTACACGTCAGTGTCGGCGGTATTGATCCAAAACTGATAGAACTTATAGGGGCTGGTTTTACTGGGATCCAACCACACCGTGTCGCCCTCGGTTTTGCCAAATTTAGTGCCGTCTGCTTTGGTAATAAGCGGTACCGTAAGGCCATATACCTTATTTTGATACAGTCTGCGCGTCAAATTAATGCCGGAGGTGATGTTTCCCCACTGGTCAGAGCCGCCAATCTGCAACAACACATCGTACTGCTTATTCAGGCGAGCGAAATCATAACCCTGCAAGAGATTATAGGAAAATTCCGTAAAGGAAATGCCGTCATCATGGCGATTCAATCGCTGCTTTACCGTTTCTTTATTGATCATCTGATTGACAGAGAAATGCTTACCGATATCGCGCAAGAAGGTTAACACGTTCATCGAGCCAAACCAGTCATAATTGTTAGCGGCGATGGCGCTATTAGCGCCGCAGTTAAAATCTAGGAATGGCGATACTTGACGTTTTATATTCCCCATCCACTCCTGAACGTTTTCGACGGTATTAAGCTTGCGCTCAGTCGCTTTGAAGCTGGGATCGCCGATAAGCCCAGTGGCGCCCCCCACTAGCAACACCGGACGGTGACCTGCTAGTTGGAAGCGCTTGAGGCACAATAAGGGCACTAAATGTCCCAAATGCAAGCTGTCGGCGGTGGGATCGAAGCCGCAATACACCGTAATCGACCCTGTAGCCAAGCGCTCAGCCAGTGCCTTTTTATTTGTTACCTGAGCAATCAGCCCTCTCTCTTGCAATTGTTGTATTAGGTTACTGCTTGTCATAAAACACTCCATTATCAAGAAAGAGAAAAAAGGACACTGTGGCCGCACTGATTTTTTCAAGCACGCCAGCTTCTGTGCTGAAAAAACATCCTGATTAATCATTTTATTCAGCTATTTCAATAGTCTATATGGCATTGTCAGTGCTTTCAATACCGCTATAAAGAAACACGGTATAAATTCTCATAACTGATAACGTGGTTCAAATCGATACTCAAATTCGGGCAACCTCTTAACATATAAAGCTAGCGGTCGCTAGTATCTGTAGGCAGAGCTGAAAAGTCTCTCAAAATAGAGAGATAGAAAACATATTATTACCCTCAAGTTGAAAGAAGGCAGTTAGCTAACCATGCCGAAAAACAAACTTAATCTACTAAGCCGAGAGTGTCTGAATCGTCATATTGAAAAGATTCAGATATTGCGAAGTGAAGACACTGCTTAGCAGACACGACGCAACCAGATAAACGCGAAGATCGATTGACTTTGCATTACTGATAACGCTCGTATCAAAATCAAGCGTTTTATCCGCCATTTAATATGTGATTTGACACTAGATAAGGAAGCATATGTTAGCCACGAATTTTATAGTAAGTGCCCGTTAAGACGTTTTTGACATTCCCTACCAGAGCATTTATCTACTTAAAATCGTTTATTCCTAGAGTAGCTTAAGCTTGGCTAGATAAGATACGTACTTAGGAAAAACGTTATCGCGGCGCGGGCGCTGCGGTTAGGTCAGAATTCCGACGCCTCGGTGGCGACCCCAATCACTCTAGCTAAGGCGCTAGCCTATCAATTCGCCATCTGTCCTCTTCACGCCGATAGAGAAACCTGTCGTGCAAGCGGTGTGCACCGCCCTTCCAGAATTCTATCGCATCGATAGTAACGCGGTAACCCCCAAAAGCTGGGTAGCGGTACCTTGCTGTTGGCAAATTCCTGTTTTATCTTCAGGAATTTATTTTCCAACACGCCCCAGGCGGAGATACGGCTAGATTGCCGAGAGGCCCAGCTAGCTATCTGACTATCGCGCGGACGGCTGTAAAAGTATTTCATTACATCGATGACCGAGAGCCGCTCTGCGCGGCCCAGTACGAGAACCTGACGCTCCAGCGCGTGCCAGGGAAAATGCAGGCTGATGCGGCAGTTATGCGCCAAATGAGTAGCTTTGCGGCTGTCAAGATTGGTGTAGAACACCATGCCCTGTCGATCAAAATGTTTAAGCAGTACGAGCCTCTGGTACGGCTGGCCGTTCGCGTCTACCGTACCTACGCACATGGCAGTGGCATCGGGAAGCTGCGCGGCGCAAGCTTGCTTGAGCCACTGCTCGAACAAATCCATAGGCTCTGCCGTTAAATCAGCACGGCGAAGCCGGCCGGGTATATTCCCTGCGTAGGGTAGTAATATCGATTGAATGTTCAGTCATGATTTGCTGAAAAAGTGAGCATGAAAGGCTTTATTGTGCGCCGTGAAGCTAAAAATCTCAATCATTTACCTGCCGCGCGCTAGAAAACTAAATCGTCGAGGATGATTTTTTCTTTCTGCTTAATAAACGATGATCACCGTCTCTTTGACTAGAAATTATACTTCTCATCTCTATAATGGGCGCGGGAGGGAGTAGCGACTTGCAGTAAACTCAACTACTGGTCGTCAAAAATAAAGTTTATCCGTTCGCAGGCGTTATTTAACGTCAGCGTGCCGCATTGACAATAGAAGGTTTCCGTTTTCGCGGATCAGCCGCCGAGATAGCTACAAGTCTAAGACAGCAAGTTCCAGAGAGAGCATTATCATCAGATTTCGCATCATCTTGATCTCTTTGCACTCCGCCTCTCTTGCACGGCAATGTAACAATTAAAGGTAACTCATCTAGTTTTGTGGCAAGAGGTCAGAAAACTTCATGAAATATCAAGATTTTACTAATGATCTAATTTTATGAAAAACCAGTGCAATAAAAATTCAAACAATTAACTGTATTAGTTAGTGTATTTACATTTTATATTTTTAATATCATTATTTAGAATAGTAATTCTATACCTAATTTTTTATTTTACTGCAAAAATAAGAAACTATAAATAGATCCCTTACTTTTCAGAGGTATAGATAATTAAACTATTTTATAAACTTAGAATATAAGATCTTAAATCTCATATCTTTATTATATTTTTTGGTTTATTTTTTGCTTGGCTTAAGGTTTTTCCTTAACCTGTAATGATTCTAGTTTTAAGACAAAAGTAATGGTCATAAATTAATTATAAGTAATCAACCTTTATTAATTAAAACTTATTGATTTTATTTGTTTTTGATTTTCACTGATTGTTATATTTATTTTTAATTTAAATGTGGAATGAGGGATGTATCACAATGCAACATCATCAATGTATTTACAACTTTCTGTACGGCATACTTACCCTTACTGACCAACGCTTTCAGTTATGTTTTTTCTTCCTGCATGAAAGATAACGATGTATTTTCCATTCTTCTATTTTGCGTGATTTCTTCAGATCTAGCAACAGATACTGCAACCTCTACTTTTTACATGTTAAGATATTAGAGAACGTTTCATCTATTATTGCAGTTTGTTAAATAGCTATTCATCTATATGCTTTAACTAATTATTTTCTCTAAGGCCTAAATAATAGTGAGAACTTAAGATTGAGAATAATCAAATTGATTAAATCGGGTAGCCCTATACATGCAGCGGCAATAGATATTAAGTAAGCTCTTCTTCTGCGGCCCCTTGGAGTCAGTAATTCTATGAGACCAGAAATTACAAAGCTAAACCTATAGGCAACCCGAATCAGGGCAACGATGCCCGCCTGATGTCTCATAGGCTTACTAGAAAGCGATGACACTCACAGCTAACATACGTCTATCTTGATTAAGTAAAACTTCGCTATTCGATAGAGCAATCAATTAATATACTATCCTTGTTTATGTAGAAAAGACCCTTATTCAAGAAATATCGTAATAATAAATAATCTGGCTACTCATAAAGTAGATACTATACGAGAAACTATTGAGGCTAAAGATTTAATGTTTCTTTACCTCCGCTCCTTACTCATAAGATTTAAATCTTATCGAGATCGCGCTTCCTAAGCTGAAATCAATGTTCAGAAAAGCTTCAGCAAGCACTGTTGATTTACTGTGAAATGCAATCCGCTCAAATTATTGAGTTAATTTCTTATAAAAATTGTAGCAATTTTGTCGTAGCAGAATATATATCGGAATATGTGAAAAATGCTCTATCCGAATTTAGATGTTGATTTAACCGACATTATGACTTGAGAGCACTGATACAGCGCTCCTTTGTGTCTGCATCAAAAACACTTACAATGCTATGCAGTCTGTCGAGACCAACTAATCAAAATACACAGACAGGTGGTTAGATATTCACAACTACTTTCTTTTAATTATTACAGCTTGATGCGGCATCAAGGTCAAGAAAAAATAAAATATAATACCTGATTATACACTTTTCTCAGCCACTCTTAACAGGCTGTATCGTATTGTGGATGCTTTAAATGCCGCTATCAAGATAGAGTAGCATGAGCCTCAAGCAATAACATTAGTTAAATCAATGCTCAATTTTTACAAGTAACAACGCGTATGTTGGCCACAAATTGTGTGGTCAGTGTCGATTGTAGTGTTTTGATATTCTCCAGAAGAATATTCATTTACTTGAAAGTGTCTATTTCTATTGTGGCTTAAACTTTGCCAATGCGGTACGTAATTAGGGAAAATTATGATGAAACAATATGAGATTCAAGATCTTACACGATCTGAACTCATAAAAAGTCAAACTTTTTAAAAAAAATTATTTATCATTTTCTACTTTTCAGTAAGATGAAAAAATTAGGTGCAAAATAACGGGTTAAATAATCGAGACAAGAGAGAAAAACATAGCAGATATAAAATTAATCTACGTCACTGCGGTGATGAGCACTGACGAGCTGGACCGTGTATTACTAGTCAGAAACGAAATACGGCCTGCTTTATACATCCGGGAGACAAAATCAAAGCGGATGAGCGGCCGGTAACAGCTTTGTATACTTGAAGTCAAAATATAACAATGATTAGCCTTCATAGTTAATCAACTATAAAATATAAAATCATAGCTACTCTTAAATCTTGCATAAATTCTAAAAATCTTATGAGGTTATCTTGTTATTGTTGCAGCTCAATTTTTAACTGATTACAATGCGTAATCAGAAACAGCTCGTTGTCACTAGAATAGTACTCTATTTAGCTAAAATAATACGGAACGTATCGCGACTTGCAAGGTTCATTAGAACCTACAACTACTGCCGATGCTGTTTCGTAAGCTTAACGCCATCGCAGATACTTTAATGTCTTTCCGATATCTAGTATCTAGCATTCTATACAAGAGTATTTTTTATAAGAGCATCCTGTACATAAGAGTATTCTATTGCCAATTTTCCAAAGTATTTTTTCAATCTCTACACTATTAACAGAAACCAGTGTTGCGCTGATAAACAAGAAGATGTGTTGCTGCATAAGGGTCCCTTAGTATGTTTCTTTTTTGCTATATGATATAGAGTAGTTTATCTAAACCTCTATAAACATGCGTCAGAAAATATAACGTTACATAAATCATATATCAGAAAGGATTAATAGTATATTTATATCAGGAGATCAATAATCGTTATTTCTCAGCCAAAGTTCACAAAACAGTCTAACTATTTGTATTTTTTATATATAAAGAATTTATTTATAGTTTCCTGCTTTTCGGTAATATGAAAAAAGAAAATCAGGTGCGGAATGACGGAAATAAAATGAATAAAATCCTTTTGGTTGATGATGACCGCGAATTAACGTCGTTGTTGAAGGAGCTATTAGAAATGGAAGGCTTTAACGTCCAGGTGGCTCATAGCGGAGAACAAGCGTTAAGCCAGTTGAATAGTTCTGTTCACTTATTGCTTCTGGATGTGATAATGCCAGGAAAGAATGGCATTGATACTTTGAAAGAGCTGCGTCAGCAGTACCAGACGCCGGTCATTATGCTGACTGCACGCGGTAGCGAGCCGAATCGCGTTTTGGGCTTAGAGTTGGGGGCAGATGATTATTTACCCAAACCGTTCAACGATCGCGAACTAGTGGCGCGCATTCGGGCAATACTGCGCCGCTCGCATTGGACTGAACAACAACAGACTGGCGAGGCCGCCATGCCGTCCCTCAAGGTGGATTTTCTGTGCCTAAATCCAGGACGGCAGGAAGCAACTTTCGATAATACGCCACTGGAATTAACCAGTACCGAATTTACCTTGCTGTATTTACTTATACAGAATCTAGGCCAGGTAGTGTCGCGCGAGCATTTAAGCCAAGCAGTTTTAGGCAAGCGATTGACGCCTTTTGACCGGGCTATTGATATGCATATTTCTAATTTACGTCGCAAGCTTCCGGAACGCAAAGACGGGCATCCATGGTTTAAAACGCTGCGCTGCCGAGGCTATTTGATGGTATCCTCTGCATGATCAATAGTTTGGCTTTACGCATATTTGCCATCTTTAGGTTGACCCTTTCCTTGGCACTCATGTGTATGCTTATTGTGCTCAACCTAGACTCTAGCCAAATAACGCAATTGCTCTACAGAAAGGAGCGTCAGAGCGTGATGTTAAAACAGCATGTAGATGCGGAGCTAGCCGCCGAGCAAGCTAACGCTCTGATGTGTTGGCGCCGGCTTTTTCTAGCCATCGATCAATGCGCGGCGCCCGGACAGCGCTTAATTCTGGCAAGTAGCGAAGGGCGCATCATCACTGCTAAACACAATAAAATACACATTATCCGTAATTTCATCGATCAATTAGACAATACCGAGCATCCGCAGAAGAAAAAATATGGCCACGTAGAACTGGCGGGACCTTTCGCCATTCATGACAGCGAGAACAATTATCAGCTTTACCAGATTCAGCCCGCCGGTGGTGCCAAGTCGGTGTTCATTAGCCCGCTCTTTGATGGCCTCCTATTACTGCTGATTATTATGATACTTATCCACACTCTCCTGCTCTTGTGGCTGGCCTGGAACTTAGCCAAGCCAGCCCGCAAACTGAAGCACACTGTCAACAAAGTAGCGCCAGAGGATGCACGGCAAAATCTAACGCTTGAAGTTAAGACGCAAGAATTCTTAGCCACTGACGTCTGTTTCAAGCAGATCGTCAGAGCGTTGGAGCGGATTGTGATCGCTCAGCAGCGTTTACTGTCGGACATTTCTCATGAGTTGCGCACACCGTTAACCAGACTACAACTGGCTACCGCGCTTATGCGCCGGCGCCACGGCGAGGGAGATGAACTCGCACGCATAGAGACCGAGGCTCAGCGGCTCGATTCAATGATTAACGATTTGCTAGTGCTGTCCCGCAATCAGCATAAAAATAAGCTGTCGCCGAAAGTTTTAAAGGTCAACGAGTTATGGTCGAATGTGCTTCGCGATGCACAGTTTGAAGCGAAACAAATGGACAAAAGCCTAGAGCTTACATCGCCGCCAGGCAACTGGACACTGATAGGGAATGCTTCTGCGCTGGATAGCGCACTAGAGAATATCGTACGCAACGCTCTGCGTTATGCGCACCGGCGGATCTCGGTCGGGTTTAGCGCCGATCAGCAGGGCATCACCATAACCGTAGATGATGATGGGCCCGGCGTCAGCAAGGATAACCGCAAGCAGATTTTCCGACCGTTCTACCGCGCGGATGAAGCGCAAGATCGTGAGTCCGGTGGCACCGGTCTTGGGCTAACGATAGTTGAAAACGCTGTTATGCAGCATCGCGGCTGGGTAAAGGCAGAAGACAGCCCGCTCGGCGGGCTGCGGCTGATTATCTGGCTTCCCCTTTTGCTCAACGCTGAAGTTGGCTAAAGTATTTTACTATTCATTCTTGTTTATATTCTGCTGTAACAAAAAAATATCGCAATCTTTATAAGAAATTCACTTAATATCTTGAACAATTGCATTCTATAGCGAATCAACGGTTCTTCCTGCAGCTTTTCTGAATAGTAATTTCAGCTTGGGAAATGCTATCTCGATAGGGTTTAGATCTGCTGAATAAGGCGGAAGATAAAAGAATTACATCTTTAGCTTCACTAGGCTTGTCGTACACTATTAACTTCATGAGCAACTGAATTATCCATTATCACGATATTTCTTGATACAAGCTCAGAAGATAAGTATATGCTTCTGTAAAAGCAAGGACAGACAGTATTTTCGTGTCCTTCTCTATCGAGTAGCCACAGTTTCACTTAATCCAGAGTGAGCATCGTTATTTCCAGTAGGCGGATGTAACCTTATTTCGGCATAGTTTATCTCGTCTTCTGCCACCTTTTGATTTATGCATATTTATTGTTGTTGTCTTTTTATCAATAAAAATATTTTCTGTTTAAAAATATGACATTTCCAGACCTTAGTTTTTGCACATGAACTAGATTATAGTAGTAGCATGCACAGTCTTTTTAACCATTATTATATGATGGCAAAAGCATGATGGAGTGGCAAAATTCATTTGAATTCCGAAAGTATTTTTTAGAGAAGCCTGTATTTCAAGCAGAGTTAGATCACAAGAATCATCAATACTCCTCAGGATAAAATCCTGAATACACAATCAATTTTTTATTTACAATTCGAGTTTTTCTAGGCATGGGGAGATAACTTCCGACCTTATAGAATTTCTTGCTTCCACGAGCCGCAGTAGAAGTTCCTATTTAGTATCTATCCGCCGCTATGCGTGTAGGTCTATCAGACTCAATCAGTCCGATTATTCGCAATCCCAAGTTCTCACCGCAAGAATTTACCATGTAGAACTCAGAAAATTAACTATGGCATATAGATGAATAGTTATTTAATTAACTGAAATATATTAAAAGGCGCTCTAGCATCTTAATAGATAAAAAGTGGCGGTCGCAGCATCCGTGATCAGAGCGGAAGCGATCCTATCAAATAGAGGAATGGGGAATATATTCTTAGCCTCACGTCGGAAGAAAAGGCGAAACTGGAAGGGAAGCGTTAGTCAGCAATAGTAAGCGTGGCGCATATTAATGTATTGATTTTTTGAATTGCTATACATTCATTAAACGTGTAAAGCACCGAATCGCGAAGCGTTACCCAGAAGTTTACAAAAGGTATTTCCAAGATCAATCGGCTTAGGCGTTATTTTATCTAATAATGGCTCGAGGCAATCCTCAGCCAGAAACCGAGCAAGCGGGTGCATGACTGTATTGTGAATGGCAATGCCTGAGTATTAAATTGCGCTAAAATGCAGCAAGCTGCCATAGGAGCGCGACAGTGCACCCCTTAACTGTTTGCCGATAAAGCTGTAGAGCTGCAATATATTAAGATGATCTCCCTTAAAAAAGTGAGGCGCACACTAAAAAAACTGAAACCGTAGACGAAGATCGGCCGGCTTATACCACCAGTAATCAATGCTGAATGCGTTTCGGCTATGCCGAATATGCTAAACGCATATCGTCGACTCTATGATCTGATGCATTCAGTAGCTTCCATGGACGAGATCCTTCAGTAGCTTCCATGGACGAGATCCTTTATTAGTTGATTGGGGATACACGCGGAGCGCTGTCGTTGAGGTCTAGGAAACCTGCTAGGGAAAACCATAGACACACACAGGATGGCGATGAGTAATGTTTCTATAGCCAGTAAGCTGTTTGCCAGTCGGCAGTTAATCAGAGTGACTGAGCATAGAATATGCATCGATTGGGCTTATTTTTTAAAAATATTAAAGCATAATATTCCCGAATATGCTAGATTATATACTATCCATGGATAAAGTAAGTACCTATCATCTAGATTATCATGCGCTTATCTCATGCGGTGTTTATCGTGGTGTATCAGTCTTGTCGTCAGCTAGACTGCGCAGACGTGTGGCCACAAACCGCCACCAGATCCGGCGCCGCATTCAAAACCGACGCTGCTAAAAGACTAATCTATCTCTCCTGACGGCCTATCGCTGCACAACCTGTCTTATACCCACGCAAGGCACACCCGTCGGCGGCCGCATGAGCTGATACAGATAGTAAGACGACTAAACCGGTACCTATTTTCGCCTCTCTTCCGGAGCTACCTAATTGCCGAAAATATTCGCGTGCGCCGTTTATCACCCCTTCGAAGACCTTGCAATGAAATCTCCGTAGCGTGATCAAGCATGATGCTGCAGTTGATCTGCACCGGGAAATCTACGCCAAAGGAGACGGCAATCTGATTCTGGAAATAAATCGCCCGTACCTGACGATTTTGATACTAGAGTCGGTGGCCGACACAGGAAGCCGGCAGGGACTCGAACTCCTTAAGGTACAGGAGCGACATGGAATCTTTATCTACCCCCGGATTATGCAGCCACGCCGAGCAGATATCGCGTGCGTGCAAGAAAGTGATTCCTGAGTCAGCGCTGTAGACCTCTTCCACTACTTCATGTATGGAGATAGTCGGCATAATAGGCTTACTATATTCGCTAGCATATAGCTCAATGCACTGCCCGGGTTTTTGTCCTTTAGCAAGATTAAACTGGCTCGCATGTGCTCACAATCGACCAGCAATCGCGCTTCGGCTTTAATGTTACTCGATTACTCACTTTACCCAGCCCAGCATAAGATCTACTAGAACAGAAACTTTTCACGTAGATGAATACTTTGCTTAAGAATGGGAAATGCCATAATGAGCATTTACTATGCAATTCTTGCCAACATACGCTTCGTTACCTGGGCAAATTTTGGCGTCGTCTTAACGGACGTCATGACTTCAGATCATCGATAGCAAGCTTCTTGGTAACGGCATTGAAAGCATGCATAATACCATATCTTGTATGAAGTTTAGATAAGCAAACCTCTTTTATTCCTGCATGAAAAGCCTCCCCCCTTAGCCGCCGGCTTTTTCATCTTTCTGCGCGCGACCAAGCAGCGTCAGCGCTGCCTGATGCGCATTTTTATTCTGATACAGCACCTGATAAATTTGCTCTGTAATAGGCATTTCTACCCCGTAACGGCCAGCTAGCGCCAATACTTCTTTAGTATTGTGGTAGCCCTCCACCACTTGCCCAATCTTTCCCTGCGCGTCCTCAACGCCAGTGCCCTGCCCCAGCAGCATACCAAAACGGCGATTGCGCGACTGATTGTCGGTACAGGTAAGCACCAAATCCCCGAATCCGGCCATGCCCATGAAGGTGCCTGGCTCTGCACCCATTGCTGCTCCAAGGCGCGACATTTCCGCCAGGCCGCGGGTAATCAATGCGGTGCGCGCGTTGGCACCAAAACCCATACCATCAGAGATGCCAGCGCCAATGGCGATAACGTTCTTCACCGCGCCACCGAGCTGGACGCCGATGAGGTCGGGATTACTGTAAACCCGGAAACTCTTACCGCAGTGTAACAACCGCTGTAAATCGGCGCTGAACGTGGCATCAGTAGCGGCTAATGCGATAGCAGTAGGCAAACCGGCCGCCAATTCGCACGCGAATGTCGGCCCTGATAGAACCGCCAGCGGTATTTTGTCACCCAAAACCTCCCTTGCCACCTCCTGCAGAAGTCGTCCGGTATCCGCCTCCAGTCCCTTGGTGGCCCAGACAATGCGTGCATCCTGCCGCAGATGTGCTTTAAGTTGCGTAAGCACACTGCCGAATACGTGGCTCGGGACAACAATGAGCGCATCGCGGCTGGCGGCTAGCGCCGTCGACAGGGACGCTTCCAGGCGCAGCGTCGGCGGAAATGGCACATCAGGCAAGAAAGCATGATTGCAGCGCACCGCTTCTAGTGCCTGTATATGGGCTAAATCGTGCCCCCAGAGCAACACCTCATGACCGTTACGTGCCAGGGTGATAGCCAGGGCAGTACCGTAAGATCCAGCACCGATAACAATCATTGAAGCTTCCCGAAACATAATCAGGCGCCCTGAGCGGACTGGATGCTTGCGCCGGCGGCCCGCTTCTGTAAGTACTGCATGAACAGCGCGTCAAAGTTGACTGGCGCGAGATTCAACTGCGGGAAGCTACCGCGGGAGACCTGGCTAGTGATACACTCTCGAGCGTAGGGAAATAAAATATTCGGGCAGCAGGCAGCGAGGCAGTGCGCCATCTGGGTGTCGTCAAGGCCGGAGATAGTAAAGATGCCAGCCTGCTGGACTTCACATAAAAACGCTGTATCGTCGTCCAGCATCACTGTTACGGTAACCCGCAGAACGACTTCATAAATCTCTTCCGCTAGCTGGCTAGACGCGGTATTAAGATCAAGCTTGATTTCAGGCTGCCATTCCTGCTGGAACACCTTAGGCGCGTTCGGCGCTTCAAACGAAACATCCTTGATGTAAATGCGCTGAATCTGAAATACTATCTTGTTATTATTTTGTGCTGACATTGAAAAAACCTTTGATTAAAGCGCCGGATACAGGCGGCAGCCGCGTCTATTCTGTTTATTTAAACAGGGATCGGGCCGCCGCGCTCTGCAAGCGCGTGCAGAGCATTAATATCTATCCCTACACGCTTAGCATCAACAATAATCTGCGACATGATGGTCCGACCGCCTTGCTTAATCGGCCCTTCCCGCAGACCTACACACTACCGTGGATTGGGGTTTCCTAAAAGGAACCTGTTTGTAGGTGAATAACGCTTTGCTGCGATGTCAATAGGGGCAAATTTTCTTTAGTATAAATTTTAATATTGATGATTGTGTTCGCCTCTTGATTGGAAAAAGTTATTTACCCCGGATAAGTGGTAAGTTTGCCCCGTTCCAGCCGGATATGCCGTCTTTAAGCACATACACCCGCTCAAATCCAATTTTGATCAAGTTTTTCGCCGGAGCGCGCGAAGTTGTGCCGCTAGCGCAAACGACAATGACCGGTTTACCTTTTGCCTTATCTAGATTGCCCAGATTGCCGGATTTAATGTCCGCCGCCGCCAGATTCAGGCTATTGAGAATATGCCCTTTACGATAATCATCCCGGCTACACAGATCAACAATTACCGCGTCTTCATTGTTGATCAAGCGTATGGCTTCATCGCGAGGGATGTCCCTCACTTTGGAAAAGCGGCTTTGAAAACTAGTAAAAATTACGGCTCCTAAAAGGATAAACCACGCTAAACTAAGCATGGAATGATTTCCCACAAATTTCATCATTTCTTGCATGGGGCGAAAAACTCCCTTTATTAAATCTCTACACGTTAAAGCATTTAAGTATACTCTCGCCGCAAGGAAAATTCAGCCAATATATTGATGCATCCGTTATTCTGTAACCAAGCTAGAAACAAATATAAAAATCGTTTAAAAATTAAAAACAAATAAAATCAATTAGTTATAACCATAATGCCGCACTTATTTTCTTTTCATCAAACGGATAAATAGTTAAACTGTTTTATAAAAACGTGAGATCTTAAATCTCATATGTTTTATCATATTTTAGTTTGTTTTGCTTAACTTTAGGGCTTCTACCTATAAAGCTATAATGATTCTAGTTTTAAGAAAAAGTAATAGTGACCAGTAAATTATAATCAATAAGCATTAGTTAGTTATAACTAATTAATTTTATTTTTTATATCTTCACTATTTTTTGTATTTATTCTCAATTTAGGTATGGAATAAGAGGTCGAAGGTCAGATCGAGATACGGCGGGGTTCAAAAAATCGCGTACTACCGCCAGTAGCTGGCTCAGTAGGGCAGGGCCGTTTCTGCAGGGAAACGGCGACGCTTCTTCTTAAGCAGGCAACAGCATTTTCTACAAACGACAAGGAAGATAGCTATTATTTTCATTGCTATCTCGTTTTTACCATGTAGAAACGATCAGTTCAGAGATACTATAGCACTTTGCTAAAAGAGATGCTGACTCGTAGCTTGCCTAAAAAGCTCTAATTTTAGATATTGTAGCTGCCGCTATAGTGCCTAATCATCGTGATATTTTGCCCTCAATTATATCCTTAACTATTGATTTTGTCATGAATAGGCCTGTACCCTACGCGTTTGTATAATTATTTTAGATAAAAATTATTGATAGAACCGTCATTTGCACTTGATTTTCCTCTTTTCATTTTACCGAAAAAACAGGGAATCATAATAAATTATTTACTTTTTTAAAAATTTACACTGTTTTATCCGTCATTCCACATCTATTTTAGGAAAAATATAAAAACCAGTGAAAAATAAAAAAATAAAATCAATAAGTTATTATAAACTAAGGCTAGTTACTTATGATTAAATAATCACTATCACTTTCCCTCAGAGCTGATATCTTAACACCTAAAAGTGGCGGTTTCAGTATCCAAGGCCAAAGCTCAAGGAATCTTCCAAAACGGTATATGATTACCCTTAGGTCAGAAGAAAGAAAGCAACTAGAAGCGTTGATCAGCAAGATCATGCATGCCGCATGGAAAGTTGTTAATCTGTTTATTCTGTTGAGTTATGATATATTAATTAGACGTGTAGAGCGACTGAGTGGCGAGGCGTTATTCGAGATGTTATAAAAAAGTGCCGCAAGATCGATCGGATCAATCGTTATTTTTTCGAAGAAGAGTTTGATGCAATCTTGAGGCGTAAACCCAACAAACAGGTATATAATTCCATTTTGGATAGTAATGCCGAAACGCATTTAATTACGCCAAGCGGCGGCGAGCCGCTATAGAGGTAGAGACACTAAACCTTGCTAATGCTTGCCGATAAAGCTATAGAATTGGAATATGTTAAAACGATCTCGCATAAAACAGTAATGCATACAATAAAAAGAACTGAAACCATAGACGAAAATTAGTTGATTTATATCACGATAAGCTAATGCCAAATTCATTGCAGCTATAGAGAACTTTCTGGATATGAATCGGCACGCATACAACCCGATACTCCGGTTATTTTTATGGACAAGAGCCCTCACTCATTAATTAGACACACACGCCTAGCGCTATACCATTAAGTGCCGGAAAACCGGCTAGGAAAGACTCTTAATAAAAACGGCTGAGGGTCTGCAATATCTTCATGACTCATGAGCCGTTGGCGGATCATTGGCCATGCAAAGTAACTGAGCATAGAACCAGGATTGATTAGGCTCACTTTCTTAAAAATATTTCAAAACAATATTCTTATCTACACAAAATGACGCCGGTCATGGACAATCTCCACATCGATAGTCTAGGTTCGTTACCCTCAATCTTCTTGCCAGAGCAGACCAAGGCTTTATGGAATCGTTTTGAATTCATTTATACAGACAAGCATGGCAGTCAGCTAAATATAGTGGAAAATCAAAATGAATGCGCTAATTGGCCAATGCTTGAATCCTTATATTCACAAGATTGAGACATTGAGAAGTGGCGTACTCCTTTCTTGGCAGGCAAAACGCAAAAAAATTCTAGGCTCAATTAGCATTTTACTACTGATAACGCTCGTATCAAGCTTAAGCGTCTTTCTCTATCATTTAATACATTGAATGACGCTAGAATGGTTGCAGATTGACGAAGCAGCATCATTCCGCACCTAATTTCGGTATCTAACATAATTTTATGATTTTAAACGTGTCATATTTCAAGCTTTAATATTTTTCTTTTTTTTGAATAATTTATATTTAGTTTTTGTATAAATATTTTCAAACTGAAATACTATTCAGTAGTAATTGAAGCAATCCCTGACTATAGAGTCCGAAATATCGATGCGGTATGAGCATAAGCTCTTTACCAAAATAGAAATTGTGGCTTTACGGCACATCTTCTATACTCTGATTAAATCGCTTAAGCATGCTATGGGTGCATCAGTGGGCTAAGAAACATTTCTATATCAAGCTCTGCATATAAGCAGGAAAATCTACGGTGGCTAAGCGTTTGTACAGGCCGAAAAGACAATCTGCAAATTCCTTGCCACTGTCTATAAATACCCGATGAATAGCCATCAGACATGATGTACTAACATTACGTAAGAAATATCTTTCATTAATCAATGTCTTAGCTTAGTAGAGACGGAGAGGATCGCTCAATCTATAGCATCGCGTAGGAAGTAAAAAGCACTCCCACCGTTCTCTCACAGCACCGTAGACTCGGTTCCGCATACAACACTTTATGTTAACACTGAAACTGCCGTTGCTTCTCAAGCAATGATATCAAGCCTAGTATTTTAAAGGCCGATTCTTTTATTGCTGGATTCATGTGACTGGCTCCTAAGCTCTATCAGGCTTCTCGCTGCTTGCTGGCCGAGATTCATGCAGGCTCTTCAGGCAATCCAGCTTGCATTAGCATTCTAGCTTACTTGTGTCTCCGCTTTGATTGCCGCTATAACAAGCAGCGAAGTTTGCGTCTTACCCAGCCATCCACTTCTTCCAGCACTCTTTTGACTTAACTGTGTTTAAAGTGGCTGAATCCAGCCCAGTGGCATTGTGTTGAGTTTATTGATAGCAACCTTTACTGATTTCGTCCCGTTGGACGCGGTTAGACTGCGGATTTTATTATTCACCCTGAGTATGCTGATTGGAGTAATTTTCAGTCTTATCTGTTTATGTTAGGTCAGACTATACTCGAGAAACTTTCGTTCCCACAGACGTGCTACCGAGCTCTTCTTCTCATTTATCCTTAATTGTAATCTACCACCTAAAGAACTAAGGAACTGACTGATTAACCTGAGCAGATGATCGCCTGCTTTGTAGCTACTTATATAGATATTGCAGTTATTACCATAACAAAAAACGACAGAAGAAATTTCCCCGACGCTCTAGTTTTTTATTTAGCCTATCTAGCAGGGTATTCGACATTAGCGGTAACAGCAGGCCCGCATCCCCTTTACTGGCAACCCTGCTTCTTTTCCCCTCACGATTTCTGCCTTAAGATAGCGGCGTATTAGTTTCAGCAACCGCTTATCCTTAATCTTTCTGACCAGACGAGACATAAGCATGTCGCGATCCACCGGGTTAAATAAATTTCTCAGATCCATATCTACTACCCAGAGTTTCTCGCTCTGCATGTAACGCTATGCTTATTGCACTTCTTGCCATGCATTACGATTTGGCCTAAAGTCATAGCTAGAATTTGAGAAGCTCAGCTCTACGATAAACCTTAGTTTCTGCGCTATTACCTTTTAAATGAGGTCGTCTACCACACCGTTGGAATACCTAAGGCTCTCACGCTACCGTCCCTTTAGGATGTTTATGCGGCGTATTGCCTGCGGCTGGTAATCGCCTGCTATCAATCCTCATTGAATCCTTACCTAACGTTATTTCAGTCAAGGTTTCAACACCGTTACATTTAGATCATCTACTTTTTCCGGACCTTTTTTCTATCACAGGCTGATAGTATCAGATTTTCTCTCGCTACCACCGCTTCTATAGTCAGCGACATTTCCGTCTTTATTTGCGCCTACTGACTGCTTGTCGATTTCAGCACCCGCATGCGATATTAACGAATGCCGGCTGCCGCCCCGCTTCTAGCAGAGTTGCGCTTGTGCCTCATTAATCCTTATCGAGTATTAGTATCTGAATAACGCCTGATCATGTTCAGCCTTTTATGCTTTCGGTTAACAAGCATTACTACGGCCTCGGCTAACTGCTGCTGTTCTATCCCGACATCTCACAACGTCAGCAGCCTTATAGCAGAACAATAGATCTCTCGGAGTAATGCGCGCAACCTGCTTGGTTATACTTGTCCGTGATACGTTACAGTGCTCTGTCTGAGTTTTGGGCTTTGACGATATTGGCCGCCTTACCCCTCTGCGCCGCCTAATACCGCCTCCTTTTAGTTCGGTCAGCATTTTGCTTTTGATTTCGTTCAGACCCCTTTCGCGGTAGGCACCCTTCCGTTTAGCTGGTACTTCCCCTCACCGGGTGTACAGAGGAATTGTTCCTCCTAGTTTCCCCTTAACCACTACAGTCTAGAAATATGTTTCAGCACCAGCTTAAAGCTAAACCACTCTACTAATTAAATCACTATTTTATGGCTGTCATTCCGCACCTGCTTTTCATCTTGCCGAAAATCAGAAAATATAAATAAATTCTTTATTTTCAAAATATAAATAGTTGTGCCCGTCATTCCGCATCTAAAGTAAATAAATAAAATGAATGAGTTCTAATCTATTAAGGCTGGTTATTCATAATTAAACCTGATTACGTACTTGTTTAGTTTTCGAATCATTATATAAACCCTCGTAACACGGCCCTCTTCACCCCAAGATGGTTAGTAAAAGATATAGTTAAAGGTAAAATATCATGATGATTAGACTCTATAATCAGACAACTACAACACCTAAAATTAGAACCACTCTTCAAGACAAGCAACGAGCCAGTATCTAGTTGGTCTAAACGTTATGGCATCTCTGAACTGACCGTTTCTAAATAGCAAAAACGAGATGCTATTTGACCGCATACCACATCGTTTGCAGATGACACTATAGCCTACTCATGCAGCGTGGCTGCGTCCTTGACAAGGACGCTTTGGCTACCACTGGATAATCTGTTGGCGATCGCACGCTAATTCTTAAATTTCCCGATATCTAGATCTGACCCGAATTACTGTCTAGGTCGGTATGAATGCGGGCGTTTAAGTAACACGAAAGAGAAAACACTAAAACCAAGGCATAAAGCATTTAAAAACTATAAACTTGGTTACCTGCATATTGCTGTGAAATATCTTCCAAAAATGCTAAACGCAACCTAACGACGTTATCTTTTCATTAGCATAGATCAAATGATTCGATAGATTTTTAGCCGTCCTTACAAAGGCAGGACTGCAACTAATACACGATGTTTCTTTCATAATCTTAGTCGAGCATATCCCATAGTTATTTATCGAGTACTTATAGACAATAGAAAATAATGTACAGATTGTCCTTTTAGCCTGCAAAACCATTTAGCCGCCGAGAAATATAAATTTGACGTTTATATAAAGAGCTTGGTATAGAATACCGCTTTAAAACACCGAGTTATTTATAAACGCACGGCGAATGGTATGATAGATCGATTTATGGGGTGTATAGAAAAGATAATGTTCTTCAAAGCTACTATTTGCATTCTAGTGAAGAGCTTAAGGTCACACCGCACGAATATGTCTAGAGCACTTTTATTTATTCCGGTTTATATCTAGCTGCGAAAAAATTACAACAATCTTTGTTCTAAAATAAACTTCATAGCTTGAGTAATCATCACATTCCACAGACAATCAACGGTTCTTGCTGCAGCTTTTCTCAGAAGTGATTTTAGCGTGGAAAACTCCATCTCGATAGGATGTATATCTGATAAAGAAGCCGGGAAGATAAAGAAGATTATATCTTTATCGTCAACAGCTTTTATACATTATCAACTTTATGAGTAGCCAAGTTATTATTTATAAGGATATTTACAAGCTAAGAAACAAGTTCTTGTTCTACATAATCAAAAAGTATGTCTGTTTATTGCTCAATCGAATAGCATAGTGGCACTTAATCTAGATAGACGTATGCCAGCAGTTAGTCTCTTCAATTTCCGTTAGGCGTCTCAGACATTAACCCAGCATCCTTAACCTCGTCTGCTACAGCTTTTTGACCTACTCATATTTATCGTTGTTGCTTTTTCATCGATGATGAAAAGCATCTCTGATAAAGTGTAACATTTTTTTCAAACCATAATTTTCGAGCATGAACTATATCGGTGCACTCTTGTTCAGCGGCTTATGCGATCTTTCCGCCATTACATGACGCTGAAAAGCGCTATAGAGTGGCAAGTCTCGTTTGAATGCTGAAAATACTTTTCAGGGAAGCCTATATTTCAGGCAAATTAGATCATAAGACTGATCAATAAGCGTCCGGATAAAATCAAAATCAATTTTTGAGCCGCGATTCGGATCTCCTCTTGTTTTGGAAACGTAACTTTTGGTTTCACGGAATTACTCCCTCTAACGAGCTACAGCAGAAGAGCCTATTTGATATCTATCCGCCACTGCATGTCCAAAGCTACCCTCCTAAATTAATTTGATTATTTACGATCTTAACCTCTTACTGTAAGAATACGCCATTTAGACTTCGGAGAAAACACTAGCCACAGCATATAGACGATTAGCTATTTAATAAACCAGAATAGATGAGAAGCGCTCTAGTTCCACAAGCGGAAATTGCTTCAATTAGTATTGAGTGGTAAAACGCCATTGCACTCGATGAAATATTGACATAAAATAAAAAATAAATTATTTAACGATTGACTACTTTACTTTTCAGAATATAAGACTTTACACCTATTGCTGGTTATTTTAGCTATCTACTCTATAATCTAGCATTTACGCACTAAAAATCGTAATCAGTTCAGAATTTCCCGCAAAATATACCATAGCTCATCGTCAACAGCCATAATCCCACTTAGCGCAGGCAGCCTCTTTACATTCCTGAATGTCTCCCGCAAATCTGCCTTACCTTACTCTACTGACTTCCTCTGCATCTTATGGTATAAAGACAGGTTATTTTTCGGATCTAATCACGGGCCGCCCGATTATGATAGCGTAATCAGGCTATCAGGAAATGTCAGCGCTGTGTCTGCCTCCGGCCCATGCAATAAAGGGATTAAAGTGAACATCCAGACACTTCTATCTGAAAAAATTCAGCAGGCTCTCGTGACCGCCGGCGCGAATGCTAACTGCAAAGCGCACGTGCGGCAATCGGCACAAACCCAGTTCGGCGATTATCAGGCCAATGGGATTATGGCGATCGCTAAGGAGCTTGCTCTGCCGCCCCGCGCGCTAGCGGAAAAGGTCATCGCCTCGCTTAATTTAAACGGCATTGCCCGCAAAGTCGACATTGCCGGTCCCGGTTTTATCAACATCTTTCTCGATCCACGCTGGCTAGAGAAACATCTCTCCGAGACTATCTCCTCGCCGCGTCTAGGGATTGCATGCGTCGCGCCGCAGACTATTGTCGTGGATTATTCCGCGCCTAATGTCGCCAAAGAAATGCATGTCGGCCATGTGCGCTCTACTATCATCGGCGATGCCTCGGTGCGCACGCTGACATTTTTAGGTCATAAGGTAATAAGAGCCAACCACGTAGGAGATTGGGGAACACAATTCGGCATGCTGATTGCTTATCTAGAAAAAGTGCAGGACGGCGGTGAAGTGGAGATGCAGCTCTCCAGTCTAGAAAGCTTTTATCGCGCGGCCAAACAAGACTATGATAATGACCCTGCTTTCGCCGTTCGCGCTCGTGGTTATGTAGCGAAGCTCCAGAGCGGTGATAATTATTGTCGGCGGATGTGGCGCAAGCTAGTAGATGTCACTATGGCGCAGAATCAGGAAATTTATAACCGGCTCAACGTGACGCTTAAGCCCGAAGACATCATGGGTGAGAGCCTGTACAACCCCATGCTTCCCGGAATCGTAGCTGATCTGCAGGCAAAAGGACTAGCTGTAGAGAGCGAAGACGCTATTGTAGTATTTCTTGAGGAATTTAAAAATAAAGAAGGGGAGCCCATGAGAGTGATTATTCAGAAAAAGGATGGCGCTTACCTCTATACCACCACCGATATTGCTTGTGCCAAATATCGCTACGAAACTCTGAAAGCCGATCGTATCATCTACTATATCGATTCACGCCAGCATCAGCATTTAATGCAGGCCTGGACCATCGTTCGTAAGGCCGGCTACGTACCTGAATCGGTACCGCTTGAACATCACATGTTTGGCATGATGTTAGGCAAGAACGGCAGGCCGTTTAAAACTCGTGCCGGCGGCACAATAAAACTTACTGAACTATTAGAAGAAGCGCTAGAACGCGCACGCCGCTTGATTTCGGCTAAAAATCCCGCTATGAACGACGCTGAGCTAGAAAAGCTAGCGCAGGTAGTGGGTATAGGGGCAGTTAAGTATGCGGATTTGTCGAAAAGCCGCACTACCGATTACATTTTCGACTGGAACAATATGCTGAATTTCGAGGGTGACACCGCGCCCTATATACAATACGCCTATGCCCGCATCGCCTCGATTTTCAAGCGCAGCAGCAAGAATAAGCAGCAGCTCACTGGCGATATTTGGCTGGAAGCGAAGCAGGAAACACAACTGGCGGTGCGTCTTCTGCAGCTGGAAGAGGCCCTTGTGACGGTGGCGCGCAATGGTACGCCCCACGTATTGTGCGCTTATCTTTATAATCTGGCCGTGCTGTTTTCTGCTTTCTACGAACACTGCTCGATCCTGAATGCCAAAAGCAAAGTGTTGCGCCAAAGCCGCCTTCAACTATCTCTGCTCACCGCACGTACGTTAAAGCAAGGCCTAGATCTGCTGGGTATCGAAACAGTCGAGCAGATGTAGCTAACAGCTTTATGCCAGAATCGCGCAACGCTTAACTGCCGCAATCATTGAGAAGCTCGCTTTGCCCGTCGCAGTCTATCTTTTTTGTTGCAAGAAAAGGCTTAGTGAACTTGCACCGAGCATACAAAGTGGCGCAGACGGAATCCTACCGACCACAGCATAGTAAAATAGACAACAATTCCTGCCGCCACCACGCCCATCAGGCGTAACAGCCTATAGGGCATGGAGTCCTGCGCCCAATCCGGCATGACAGAGAGCAGACCGAGCAGCGTAGCTGCCATGATAATGACCGCCAGCATCAAACGACAGAAAAAGCTGAGCCAGCCCTGATGGGGCTGAAACAATTTTTGTCGGCATAGCTGCCAGTACAAAAGTCCAGCGTTAAGACAGGCGGCCAGGCTAATAGACAGCGACAGACCTGCATGTTTCAGCGGACCGATAAAAGTTAAGTTCATTAATTGGGTCATGAGCAGCGTAATGATCGCCGCGCGCATTGGCGTTCTAATGTCTTGACGGGAGTAAAACGCTGAGGCCAGCACTCTTACCAGAATCAGACCAACCAAGCCCAACGAGTAAACTATCAGCGCGCGCTGGGTCATCAAGGCATCAAAATCGGAAAACTTTCCGTACTGAAACAGCGCTACTGTCAGCGGGTGCGCCAGAATTCCGAGCGCTGCCGCACTGGGCAGAGCTAGTATGAAGCATAAGCGTAATCCCCAATCCAGCAGGCGAGAGTATTCATCATGATTACCCAGAGTAAAGCTGCGCGAGAGCGAGGGCAGCAAAATGGTCCCTAATGCCACGCCCAGCACCCCGGATGGGAGCTCCATTAGGCGGTCGGCGTAATACATCCAGGAGACAGAGCCGGACACTAGAAAAGAGGCAAATATAGTATTGATAATCAGCGAGATCTGGCTGACGGAAACTCCCAGAATGGCGGGCCCCATTTGCCTAAGCACGCGCCATACGCCAGCATCGCGAAATTGCACTCTGGGCAGTACCAGCATGCCGATTTTTTTCAAATGCGGCAGTTGATAGCCTAATTGGAGAACGCCGCCGGCTACCACGGCCCAAGCCAGCGTCATAACCGGCGGATGAAACAGCGGCGCTCCCAGCAGCGCGAAACCAATCATGCTAACGTTAAGCAATGTCGGTGCAAACGCCGGCACTGAAAACCGGTTCCAGGTATTAAGTATTGCTCCCGCCAGGGAGGTAAGCGAAATTAATAAAATATAGGGAAAAGTCACGCGTAATAGCGCGGTCGCGAGGGCAAACTTCTCCGGCGTATGACTAAACCCCGCTGCGGTAATCATAATAATCCAAGGAGCAGCCAGCATACCGGCTATGGTGACCAGCGCTAGCACCAGCGTAAGCAATCCGGCAACATAGGAGACAAACACGCGCGTCGCCGCATCACCTTTCTGGCTCTTGTATTCCGCTAAAATAGGCATAAACGCCTGGGAAAAGCCCCTTCGGCGAAGATGCGACGCAGCAGATTGGGAATTTTAAAGGCGACCAAAAAAGCGTCGCTCGCTATACCCGCGCCAAATACCCGCGCCATGATAGCATCGCGAACAAACCCCAATAAGCGGGAAAAAAGCGTCATGCAGCTGACTGCTGCGAGCGATTTCAATAAATTCATGGTGTTGTTAAATTCATAGTGTTGTTTTTCTGTTCAATCTGCCTACCGTTGACCTGAAGTTAGCGTGCGCCTGGCAAATCCTGAGCCGTTAAAGTTTGCTGAGCTTCACATTACATATTAAATGATAGATAAAGAAGCTTGACATTGATACAAGCGTTATAAGTAGTGCGTTGTACCCGCCAAGCGGTGACTTCATTTCTAACTGTCCACATCTTATCAATAAGATGCTTCAGGTATTGTTTAATCAGCAGATTAAATGCGATTTCCGGCAGTTTTAGCCAACTGCCATGTTTGCTACATTAACTTCAAAAAACCCTATAAACCTTGACCTGAGCCAGCGAAAGTATAACTACCCTGGACTATAGATGTTGAGATTGTTTATCGCCCACGTAATCTAGTGTGCGTAAGGATATTGTATTAAGATATTTTTAAGAAAGTCAGTCTCATTGATCCTAGTTTTATGCTTGGTCACTTTAGTTAGCCGATAACCCCGACAACCACTGACTCGCTATAAGCGATTGGAGACCTCCATTCTTTTGTAATGATAAGGACCACGCGTGCGTGTATCGAATTAACTGACGAAGAATATCGTCTATGCAAACTACCGCATGCATCAAATCATGGGGCCGAGGAAACACTTCCAGAACGCCCCATCAGCCGCAGCGAATTCGGCATCGGCTTCTGGTTACATAACCGAAGCGCTCTTCGTATACGGTTTTAGTGTGTTTTTAGTTGGCAACTTACTCTTTCATGCAAGATTCTTTTAAAGTATTACAGTTTTACTGTTTTATCGGCAATGAATTGCAAGACTACTGTCTTCGCTACTCTGGCGGCTTCCTGTAGTTTAGCACAATTAAGGTTGCTTCGGCATCACTATCGACGATGCGGTTATAAAGCCGTTTGCTTGGTTTACGACTCAGACTGCTTCTAAGCCCTTCTTCGAAAAAATAACGCTTGATTTGATTAATTTTTCCGGCACCTTTGTATAAAATTTCGACTAACACCTCGCTACACGATTGCTTTACGCGTCTAATTAACATCTCACGCTTTAACAAAATCAATGCATTCATAACTTTTTATATGGCATGCTTTCTCTTGCTAACCAAAGCTTTTATTAGCTTTCATTTACCTTCTTTCTTCCAGAAAGAAGGTAATAATGTATTGTCCGTTCTTTTATTTTGGACGATCTTTTTCAGCTCTGGCTATAGATATCTATTTTACAGGGAGAAGATTGCTACTGTCTGTTGTCGATGAGCCGATTACGGCCGGTTTCGCAGTCCTTATCGGAAAGAAGAACTCGAGATGCCATGATCTTTATTACACGTGGCAATATAAACAAACGACTCAGCCATTAATTAGCTCCCCTTGGCAACTCGTTCGACATGCAGTCTCTGGCGTTCATTATTCTTTTGTTTGACAGCGACAATAGTCTGAACGGCACTCCGCAAACGTCCTATTGTCTAAAATTAACGCGTTAAGTGGCCCTGCAACAGGGGGTTTTGAACCGTCATGCAGCACATTATTTTTCTTTTTTATCTTAAATATAAACAGGAAACTATAAAAATTATTTACTTTTCAAACAAATATAAGTAGTTATACTTTTTTGTAAACTCAGAATGCGAGATCTTAAATCTCATGTATTTCATCATATTTTTTCTTAAAAATCTACCTTATCCAGCAAGCGTGAGCCAGACTAGTAATAGATAACTTTTAATTAAATCAATACTCTGATATAGAATTTTAAAAAGTCATCACGAGCACATACCATGTAGTGCGTGGCTAACATATATCTCGTTACCTCGCTAAATTTGAATATCGATTTAACCGATGTTATGACTGGGGAGCACTAATGTCGCTCTTCTTGTTAGCTGCTATAGTTAATTTTTCCTTGAGGTCTAAATGACAAATTCTTACAGTGAGCACTTAAAATCGCGAATAATTGAATGAATTTAGGCGGGTGGCTCTACACGTTCAGCGGCGGATAAATATCAAATCGGACCTTCTGCCGTGGCTCGTTAGAATCAGCAATTCGATAAGACCGTAAGTTATAGCCCTAAATCCAGAGAAAATCCGAATCCTAGATCAAAAATTGGTGCGCATTCTGGCTGCATCCTGACGTTTATTGATGAGTCTTGTGACTCACTCTTGTCTGAAATACAGACCTTCTTAAAAAGCACTTTCAGCATTCAAACGAATTTTTCCACTCTATCACACTTTTGCTGTCATATGATAACAGTTAAAAAAGACTATACATACCACTGCAGAAGAGCACTACGATGTGATTCATGCGCGAAAATTATGATTTAAAGAAATTCCATATTTCACTAGAGAAGCTTATTGTCATTGATGAAACGGCAAAAACGACAAATTGGCGTGAGTAGATCAAAGAGCCGCAGCAGACAAGGTCAGCGATGCTGCGCTGATACTCTATACAACCAGTGAGAAACGACGATACTCACTGCTAACATGCGTCATGAGGCACTGAACGGATATACTTTACTTGCTTATGTAGAACAGATGTTTATTCATAAACTTATACCAGGCAATATCGTAAAATAGATAATTTTTCTACTCATACGGCTGTTTAATAGGGCACAAACAGCTATTGAGGCTGAAAACTATTGATTCACTCTAGAATGCAATTGCTCAAGCTATTGAGTCAATTTTCTATCAAGATTGCTATAATTTTTTTCGTAGCGGGATATGAACTGGAATAGATGAAAAGCGCGCTAATGTTTTAACATACAAAAGTGGCAGTTGAAGTATCTATAGCCAGAGCTAAAAAATCTTCTAAATAAAAAAATAGAAAATACATTATTACCCTCCTGTCAGAAAAAACACAATTCGAAGCACTCTTCAGCAAGAGCAAACATGCCACACAGAAAGTTATTAATATATTTATATTGTTTAATTATAATATATTAATTAAACGTGCAAAGCGACCGAGCAGCGAGGTGTTAGCGGAGATTTCATGAGTCAGGGACCGCAAGATCGAACAGGTCAGGCGTTATTTTTTTCGAAGAAGGACTTGAGGCAGTTCTGATTCGTAAGCCGAATCAAGGGGTGTAATAATAAAATAGTTGATAGCGATAGCGAAGCGAATTTAATTTCGCTATACCAGAGTCAAATCCCAGAGAAGTAAGGACAGTAGACTTTGCAATTTCTTGCCGACAAGGCAGTAAAACTGCAATACATCAAAACGCTCTGACGTGAAACAGTAAGGCCTACACTAAAAAACGAACTGAAACCTCGGATAAAGATTCACAGAGATTATACCGCTAAAAATCAATGCCGAATTCGTGATCGCTATAGAGAACGTGCTGAACGCATATCGTCAGCCTCCTGGTCCTATGAATCCGGTGGTTTCCGTAGATGAGACCCCTCGTCAATTGATTAAACACACGCTCGGATCTCTGTCGTTTAGGTCTTGAAAACCTACTCGGGGAAAGCATAAATCCGTCATTGCGCACTTAAATTAGGCACAAATAAAAAATTAAAAATAAACTCAATATGCTGATTGGCTAATGCCTAAATTTTCATATTGACACGATTGAAACCTTGCTAAGTTAAGTGCCTGCTTGCTCAACACAACGCGACTAAATAAAAGCTAAGATCGATTGATATTTCACTACCGATAACACTCGCATCAAGCTTAAGCGTCTTTATCCATCATTTAATATGTAATGTGATAGCAGATAGCGAGGCGTATGTTGGACACGAACTGCATAGTAGTAAGTGCTTACTATAGCGTTTTTAATATTCTTAAGCAGAGTATTTGTTCCGTAATTCTAAACATAATTTAAGGATAAATTTGACGGTATCGATCACTAAAAACCTCAATCAAAGTCCTGTCAACAGAATTAAGGTTAGATACTTGTGGTGGTCCATCATCAAGACAGAACTCATGAATCATAAAAAATAGAGGAAAACCTAACGTTCTGTGAGTTTTTAAGTTAGTTTTTATATCTGGTACGCTACGTTCTGGAAGCGCTAAAGCATTACATATGCAATATTCAAGAGCGACATAAACCATCATGCTCCAGGTTATCACCATCACCAGCGCTTCGATGTGTTCCAGTTTTTTAAGTAGAGTAGGGAGGTCAAGAAATCAAGACTTTTAAGGAAGCGGAAGCCCGCTCGACCTTTTGTTGCGCCCTCTAAGTAATCAATAGCTCCTCCGTGGTCAAAGGCTCACTGCGATCGTCAGTTATGAAAATAAATGCGCCGGTTTAGGCACATGCCTCCCCACCTCTTCCAGGCAAGTGAAGACATGTGATTCAATACGAAATCGGTAGGCATCCGAGTTCTCAACTATTTTTAACGTCTTAGATTTTTACACACAGACTGACTTCGGCACTACTCATAGTCAATACGCAGCGTCTTAAGACAGTCAAAAAATGCTGTAAGGTATTTTCAGCGTCCGTCTTATAAGTAAAGTGCTAAGCGAATAATTTATCGAAGGCTTTGAACTTGCGGGTGCTTTCCCTGAGAAACATCTTGAAGAGAGCATTCAGCTTACGCTGACTTACTTACTCGCTGCGCACAAGAAGCGAGCGCGTTAGAGGATACCGCTATAGTTCAACGGCTTTTTAGCGGCCATGCTAGCCTGTAGACATGTAGCTTAAGCCTATGCCTCCTCAATATTGACAAGAGCCTTCCTGGCTTCTTTCAATGTTAGAGGCATACGCGTTACAAATAGTTTTTGCTGCTGATGTAGAAGGTAAATCCTCTTAGCATCATACATAACCGCATCTCTAGCCATGCGATAACGATGTTGCTACTAATTAAAAAATGATACATCCTGCTAAATAAAATGGTTTTGTAGGATCGATTGCTCTTACTGTCTTAAAAACATCTCAGCGTCATACCCTCACGCACACTGAATTCTATGCTAGTCATGGAGAACCTCAATATCCACAGCTCATTTTCGTCGTATTCAGGTTTTCTGCTGGAGCAGACTAAGGCTTTATGAGATTGTTTTGAATCCGTTATTTTACACCTAATTTTTCTTTTTCATCTTACCGAAAAGCAGGAAACCATAAGTAAATCTAATTAAGTGCCTTACCCTGTCAAGCGTGAACTACACTAGAAATAGAAACTTTTTAAGTAGATGAATACTCTGCTGGAGAATGTTAAAAACGCCATAATGGGTATTTATCATGCCATTCGCGGCTAATATACGCCAGGTTACTTAATCGAATTTGAATATCGCTTTAACAGACATTATGATTTGGGAGTACTGATACCGCACTTCTTGGTAGTGGCATTAAAAGCACTAAGAATATCATACAGCCCGTCGCTGTTAGCTGATTAAAATTTGCACTAAAACATGATGAAATATAAGAGAGTTAAGATCTTGCGTTCTGAATTTACAAAACATTCTAACTATCTATACTCTTAAAGAGCAAATAATTTATTTATAGTTTCTTGCTTTCCCTGTAAAACGAAAAAGAAAATTAGGCGTAGAATTACGGATCGGGTATTTACAGACTCTTTGATTTCAAGTGTCGGATAGATCTTTATTGGCCGTTAAATATCAATATTCGCTGCCTTTAGCGCGTTTTCTTCAATAAACGCGCGCCTTGGCTCAACCGCATCCCCCATCAGTGTAGTAAAGAGCTGATCGGCGGCGACGGCGTCTTTCACCGTAACGCGCAACATGCAACGGCTATCCGGATCCATCGTGGTCTTCCATAGCTGTTCTGGGTTCATCTCGCCTAGACCTTTATAGCGCTGCACCGTCAGGCCGCGGCGAGACTCTTTAAGCAACCATTCCAGCGCCTGTTCAAAGCTGGCAACTGCCTGTCGGCGTTCACCACGCTCGATATAAGCATCTGCCTCGATAAGATTTCTCAGCTTTTCACCAAGTGTTGCAAGTTTGCGATACCCCCCCCATGGATAAAATTATAATCTAGCAGATAATCGGCATCGACGCCGCGCATTCGTACATGCAGCAGCGGCTCAAACAGCTGGCACTCGCGATTTTCCTGCACTTTAAAGCTATAGCTGCTGTTGTGCTTCTCGTTATCGTTTAACGCTTTCACCAGCGATGTGATCCACCTTGTTATCTGCTCTTGCTGATGCAGCTGCGCTTCCGTCAATGCCGGATGATAAATTAGCTGGTTAAGCAGCGCACGCGGGAAGCGTCGCTCCATGCGGCTAATAATCTTTTGCACAGCGTAATACTCGGCTACTAGATTCTCCAACTGCTCTCCGGCTAGCCCCGGAGCATAGTCGTTGGCATGCAGCGTTGCACCATCTATGGCTAACGCTATCTGATACTGATTCATAGCCTCGTCATCTTTAATATATTGCTCCTGCTTGCCTTTTTTGACTTTATAAAGCGGCGGCTGGGCGATAAACACATGGCCACGCTCGATAATTTCCGGCATTTGCCGATAAAAAAAGGTTAACAATAGGGTACGGATATGCGAGCCATCAACATCAGCATCGGTCATAATAATAATGCTGTGGTAACGCAACTTATCCGGATTATATTCGTCTCGGCCGATGCCGCAGCCAAGGGCGGTGATCAGCGTAGCGACTTCTTGAGAAGAGAGCATTTTGTCAAAACGGGCTTTTTCAACGTTAAGAATCTTCCCTTTCAGAGGCAATATCGCCTGATTTTTGCGGTTACGTCCCTGCTTCGCCGAACCACCTGCAGAATCACCCTCGACCAGATACAGCTCTGATAGCGCCGGATCGCGCTCTTGGCAGTCGGCTAGCTTACCGGGCAAACCTGCCAGATCCAGCGCTCCCTTGCGGCGGGTCACCTCGCGCGCTTTACGGGCGGCTTCACGAGCGCGGGCGGCATCGATGATTTTACCCACCACAATTTTAGCGTCGCTGGGATTTTCCAGCAGATATTCTACCAGCCGCTCGTTCATCAGCGACTCTACCACGGATTTCACCTCTGAGGACACCAGCTTATCTTTGGTTTGGGAAGAGAACTTTGGATCTGGCACCTTGACCGAAACGACGGCGATAAGACCTTCACGGGCATCGTCGCCAGTGGCGCTAACTTTAGCCTTTTTGCTGTAGCCTTCTTTATCCATATAAGAATTAAGCGTACGAGTCATGGCGGCTCGGAAGCCAGCCAGATGAGTACCTCCGTCGCGCTGGGGAATATTATTGGTGAAGCAGTAGATATTTTCCTGGAATCCGTCATTCCATTGCAGCGCGATTTCTACGCCGATACTGTCTTTTTCAGTAAAAAAATAAAACACGTTCGCGTGGATAGGAGTTTTGTTCTTGTTTAGATATTCTACGAAAGCCTTAATACCGCCGTCGTAATGGAAATGATCTTCTTTTCCGCTGCGCTGATCCCGTAAACGGATAGACACGCCGGAGTTGAGGAAAGACAACTCACGCAGTCGCTTGGTCAGGATCTCGTACTGAAACTCCGTATTATTAGTGAAAGTGGCAAAGCTCGGCCAGAATCGTACGGTGGTGCCTGTCTGATCGGTTTCGCCGACCACTTCCAGCGACGATTGAGGCACGCCGCCATGATAGGTCTGCTGATATACTTTTCCTTCTCGTTTTATCATCAGCTCGAGTTTTTCTGACAGAGCATTCACCACCGAGACGCCTACGCCGTGCAGACCCCCCGACACCTTATAGGAATTATCGTCGAACTTTCCGCCCGCATGCAGCACGGTCATGATAACTTCGGCGGCGGATACACCCTCTTCTTCGTGAATGCCGGTCGGGATACCGCGACCATCATCCTCGACGGAAACCGATTTGTCTTCGTGGATTACCACCACGATTTCTTTACAATAACCGGCAAGGGCTTCGTCAACAGCGTTGTCCACAATCTCAAACACCATATGATGCATACCGGTACCATCATCAGTATCACCGATATACATTCCCGGGCGCTTACGCACCGCGTCTAGTCCTTTGAGTACTTTGATGCTTGAGGAATCATAAGAATGCGACATCAACGTTTCCCGCTCATTTTAAATTTTGGATTGAAAACTTATTTTACCTTGCTCTACCTTGAATATCTTTCCTTTTTCATCGGCAATATCACGGATTTGATCCGCGCTGACAGCACTGATGAAAACCTGGGCATGGGTAGATTTTAGACGCTCTGCTAATAAGCGGCGGCGTCCTGTATCCAGTTCAGATGCAAAGTCATCGATAAGGTAAAGACAACGCCTGCCTTTCCGGCGGGTAAAGAATTCGCCTTGCGCTAAACGCAGAGCGCACATTAATAATTTTAGCTGACCGCGCGACAGAATGTCTTCTACGGGCACGCCTTCAGCGCGGATACGGAAATCTGCTTTATGAGGACCTGACGCGGTGTAGGTCAACGCGAGATCGCGCTCAAAATAGCGCTCTAGCAGCTCGCTAAAGTCGCTTTCTTTATCCCAGCCACGCTGGAAGCTGAAATCGAAATGAAACTCCGGCAAAAACTGCGCACAGATGGCGGCAATATCCGTCGCGATAGCCTCGCTGTACTCGGCGCGCCATTGACTAATACGATTCGCCAGCGCAATCAGCTCTAAATCCCAAGCGCGCAGCTGCTGATAACGGCTGACCTGACGTAGGGCCGCATTGCGCTGCTTCAGCAACCGGCGCAGGTTGCTCCAGTTACTAAAGAAACCCGGCTGATTATGGAAACAGCCCCAGTCTATAAATGCACGCCGGTATTTTGGGCCGCCGTTGAGCAGCGTAAACGCCTCCGGTGTAATCAGCTGCATCGGTAAAAGTTGGGCTAATTCCGCTATTTTATGACTGTCGCTGCCGTCAATACGCACTGTGCTGTCGCCCAGTCGATTCCGCGATAGCCCTACCGAAGTCGCTTGTGTGTCTAGCTCTCCGGCGTCAATACGTCCATAAAGCACGAATTCTAGCTGCTCATGGCGAATGACCCTACTAAATTGCAAACCCCGAAACGCGCGGCCGTGGCCAAGCGTATAAATCGCCTCCAAAATGCTAGTTTTACCGCTGCCGTTTGCACCCACTAGAAAGTTAAAATCAGCGGCCAAAGACAAATCAGCGGAGGCGATGTTACGAAAATCACGAATTAACAGACGCGACAAGGGCATTAACTCACACCACTTTACCACATTGACTATAGACGCATCGGCATAACTACATAGGCAGCTGCTTGGCTGGCACTATCTTCAATCTGTATGCTGGACTCACCATCGGTTAGAAGCAGCCGTACTTCCTCGCATTTCAGAGCGTTCAGCACGTCAAGTATATAGCTGACGTTGAAACCAATTTCCATCTCGCCACCCCGATAAGCGACATCGAGTATCTCTTCCGCTTCTTCTTGTTCCGGATTATTAGCAGTAATTTTCAGCTGATTGGTGCTGAGATAGAGCCGCACACCGCGAAACTTTTCGTTAGATAGAATCGCAGCTCGGGTAAAAGCTTGCTTGAGCACATTACAACCTGCCTCAAGCATTTTATCAGGATTCTTCGGCAAAACGCGGCGATAATCAGGGAAACGGCCGTCGACTAACTTAGAAGTAAAGATATAATCACCAACACGGGCGCGAATATTATTACTGCCAATTTGCAACTGGACGGGGTTTTCGCTGCTGTCTAGCATGCGCACCAGCTCCATTACGCCCTTACGCGGTACAATGACGGAATGAGATGGCAGCGCCTTGCCAACGGACATAACGCAGACCGCTAAACGGTGCCCGTCAGTTGCTACGGTACGCAGCTCCTCGCCTTCGGTTTCAAACAGCATACCGTTGAGGTAGTAACGCACATCCTGATGGGCCATCGAGAACTGCGTCGATTCGATTAATCGTTTTAAAATTGACTGAGATAGGGTGAATTCGACCTCGCTTTGCCAATCATCTAGATTGGGAAAGTCAGAGGCAGGCAGGGTAGAAAGCGAATAGCGGCTGCGCCCCGAGCGAATCATTATCCTGTTACTTTTCAATATCACGGCGATTTTTGCCCCTTCCGGCAGGCCACGGCAAATGTCAAAAAACTTGCGCGCTGGCACCGTAGTAGCACCCCCAAACGATCGACGCTCAGCGCGACCCTCGCAACCATTTCCATTTCTAAATCGGTACTGGTCAGCAGTAAGCAGTCTTCCGTCACCTGCAATAGCAAGTTACCCAGAATCGGTAATGTAGGGTGCCCCCCTAACGGGCTGCTCACTTGCTGCAGAGGCTTAAGCAGATGCTCACGTTCAACGATAAATTTCATAGTTAGGAAGACAATATTCTGATTAAGTTAGAGAAATCTTCTTTAATATAGTGGCTTTCTTCACGCAATTGCTCGATTTTCCGGCAGGCGTGCAGCACCGTAGTATGATCACGCCCGCCGAATACCTCGCCAATTTCGGGCAGGCTATGATTGGTTAATTCTTTCGATAACGCCATCGCCATCTGCCGGGGACGAGCCACCGAGCGTGAACGCCGCTTAGAAAGCAAATCAGCCACCTTTATTTTATAATATTCCGCCACAGTTTTCTGGATATTATCAATAGTGACCAACTTTTCCTGCAGCGCCAACAGATCTCGCAGCGCTTCGCGCACAAAATCAATGGTAATCGCCCGGCCTGTAAAGTTGGCGTTAGCAATAACGCGATTTAATGCTCCTTCTAGCTCGCGTACGTTAGCACGTAAACGCTTGGCGATAAAAAAAGCCACTTCCCCTGGCAGGCGGATCGCGTTTTCATGAGCTTTCTTCATCAATATCGCCACACGCGTCTCAAGCTCCGGCGGCTCAATCGCCACCGTCAGCCCCCAACCAAAGCGCGACTTTAACCGATCTTCGACGCCGATTATCTCCTTCGGATAGCGATCGGATGTCAGAATAATCTGCTGGCTGCCTTCCAGCAAGGCATTAAAGGTATGGAAAAACTCCTCCTGCGAGCGCTCTTTATTAGCGAAAAACTGAATGTCATCGATAAGCAATGCATCCACCGATCGGTAATAGCCTTTGAATTTCTCAATAGCGTTATTTTGTAATGCTTTGACCATATCCTGAACAAAACGCTCGGAATGCATATACACTACTTTGGCACTGGCCTTGCGCGCCATCATGCCATTGCCTACGGCGTGCAGTAAATGGGTCTTACCCAGCCCGGTACCGCCATAAAGGAAAAGCGGATTATAGGCGCCGCCGGGATTATTTGCGACTTGCCGCGCTGCGGCGCGAGCCAGCTGATTAGATTTACCTTCAACGAAATTATCGAATTTATGTTTAGGATTCACATTAGATCGATAAGAAAGATCCGGCTGCAGCGGAGCGTTATCCCAGTCTAGGCCGCGCACAGGCGCCCGCCGCTTGTGACGAGCCTTCACTAGCGTAATGGCTCACGGGCTGAAGCAACGCCACTTGCAGTGGCTTGCTGCCCACCTCAAAACGCAACAGCGGCGCATCGGCGCCGCAGAAGTCATTTAGCAACACGTTGATGTTGTTCAAATACTTATCCCGCACCCAATCCAGCACAAACCGATTAGGGGCGTAGAGCGACAGAGTGTTGTCACTCAGTTCCGCTTGCAGCGGGCGTATCCACATACTGAATTCTGTGGCAGGTAACTTATCCTGTAACCGGGCAAGACATTGCTGCCAAAGCGAAAGTGACACGGTGGACTCCAATCGAACAAAATCAACAAAAGAAAAGGCGCAAAACTGTATGATTCAGGATTATCTTTTTGACACAGGTTACTGTAATGCAGCCTGCGAACCGCCTTAAACGGTTTTTCCAGCGGCGGAGCTTAGCGAGGCACTCCGTCAGGGAGTGCGGATGATAACGCAAACCACGACACAGATCCTCCTCTTCTTCTACACAGTTTTCATCCTTTTTGTCCACAGGGTAAGCTGGCACTTAGGAGTGCATGTTGCATCCCGGAAGATAGTATAGATTTTTGAATAATTTAGGTTTTATTTTGTACTAATATTTTATAGACTGCAATGGAGTTTTACTACCCAACACCGATTGAAGCAATGCCCGATTGTAGAACTAGACATATCGGTGCAGCGTAATCTCACGCTCTTCAGCAAAATTAAAATAGTGGCTTTGCAGCAGATTTTCTATACGATAATTAAATCGCTCAACCATACTATTCATTCTTGGGCGCATCGTTAGGCTAAAACAGTGCTCCATATCAAGCTCCGCACATAAGCGATTGAATTCATATCTCCCGATAGCCGAGCATTTTAGACGTCAACAAGACGATTTGTAAATTTTTTGCCATTGTCTGCAAGTGCCTGATAAATAGCTACAAAACATGTTCAACTAAGATTCTCTAAGAAAAACTAAGATTACCTAAGTCAGTGTATTGCATTAGATGCGCTCTTAGCTTTGTGATGACACATAAAACCTATTGAGTCGGTGAGTCCATACCCACCCACAGATAATATCCTGATGTTTCATTTAGCATTTGTCGAAGACATTTCGCATCAACATGCAGGCAACCAGGCTCGTAGCTTTTAAACACTTTGTGCTTTAGTTTTGGTTTTTTCTTGTTCACGTCACACAAGTACCTCAATTTATGCCCGCGTAAAAAGCGATTCAGGCCAGATAGAGATACGGCGAAATACGGCAGATTAAAAATTGCGCAAGACCGCCAAGATCGTTTAGTGACAGAAGAATCATCTTCCGCAGGAAAGCAACCAAGGCGTCCCGAGCTGGTGACAGCCTTGCCTAAAAACGATGTGAAATACGGCTATAATCCTCAACACTGTCTCGTTTTTGCTATTTAGAATGGTCAGTTCAAAGATGCCATAACGCTTAGTCAAAGTAGCTACTGGCTCGTTGCTTACTTGAAGAACAGCGCTGATTTTGGGTATGGTAGTTGCTTGACCATGGAGTCTAATCATCATGATATTTTACCGTCAACTATAATCCTTTAGTAGCCATCTTGCCATGAACAGGGCTATGTGCAAAGGACCTATATAATGATATGGGATTAAATTCCTAATTTAGATGCGAAATAACAGACTACAGCTTGACGCAGAAACTCTCAAGCTAAGTAAAAAAAGTCTAAAAATATGATGAAATACATAAAATTTAAGATCTCATGTTCTGAGTTCAGAAAACAGTTTAACTTTTTAAAAGTTAAATAGTTTATTTATAGTTTTCTGATTTTTCAGTAAGATAAAAAAGAAAAATCAAGTGCAGAATGACAGTTTTAATATTTCTATCAAGAAATGCGGCATTAGTTCTGTTTAAGTTATAACGTCAGTTAATCTATTAAATCGATACTAAAATTCGGTAAGATAATAAGGCGGACGCTTGCTATAAATTGCATGACAAATTATTATTATAAGATTTTTGACATTTTCTAGAAAAATATTTATCTACTTAAAAAGTATCTATTTCTGTATAGATAAGCTTGCCTCAGCAAGGTAGATAAGTAGGAATATAATATCAAGACTTGCTGGCAACGCTAGCTGCGTCTACCCGTTAAAAGTTCTCACGCACGCAAATAAGCACCAGCATCGCCACCGAGCTTCAAGATTAAAACCGGCTTGGTACGGTTTGGGTTTCATTTGCCTATAAGCACGATGTACGTTGAGCATCTCTCATACATTTTATTTAGGAACAAGCACGAGCATGATTACCGTTATGTTGATGAAACATATCCTCTAGAAATACCAAATAAAACCTTACGACGTATCTTTATGTAGATATAAATGCACAGCGTTTCTTGCCTGATCTTAATCGAGAATATCTCATAACTATTTATCGACACTTATATGCTTAAGTCTACAATCAAGAATTGCCTCAAGCAGTATTGGGCGATAAAACTCCATTACAGTCTATAAAATATTTATAATAATTAAACTTAAATTATTTAAAAATCAAACATATTACCTTCCGAGATGTCATGCTCAACCTGAAACGCTAAAAGAGATTAAAAACGATATAAAGTGCGGGAAAAGAGAGTTGATACGGTAAGATGCAAGACTTTGACAGGCCACATAGATAGTATTAGACTACGAGCATCCCGTTACATTGATAAACAAATAGAGCGCCCGCTTTCCGAGCAGGCAGCGATATTCGAAAACATTGTACGCCAACCAATCTCGCTCTGATGCCCTTAGGAAATATGGTTACCCATCCGATTAGCACCCGCATCACACCGGAGATACGCCAGACACTGGTAAAATCGTTCACCGGCGCCTCGTATACTTCGGCGTCGCTTCCCGATACGCATTAAGCATAAGCCAAGACAGAGCTATGGTGACAGATAGTCAGCGCCACCGTAAAGTATCTAAAATGATTAGTTGGGGTCACTGGTTCGCCCTCTTTAATATCTTGCTCAGCTTGGGGCTCAGCAGTATCTATTTGTTTTTCGCAGACTGGCCTAGCGTGCTAGCGGGTCGGCTGTATGCGCTCGCCAGTTGGCTCGGCCATTTTAGCTTTATTGGCTTCACGCTTTACCTGCTTGTGATATTTCCTCTTACTTTTGTTTTGATGTCGCAGCCGCTATTGCGATTCCTGTCCAGCATTATAGCCACCGCAGTACTTACGCTGCTGCTAGTAGACGCCGAAGTGTTTGCCCGTTTTCACCAGCATCTAAACCCAATGATTTGGGAGTTAATGACAAACCCGAATCAGACAGAGCTGGCCCGGGGCTGGCAACTGATGTTTATCGGCATTCCCGCAATCTTCCTAGTGGAGATACTGTTTAGCACCTGGAGCTGGCAAAAACTGCAAATCCTTAATCGCTATCGCATCGGCAAAGTTATTAGTGCCCTCTTTATCTGCGCCTTTTTTTCCTCTCATCTAGCTTATATTTGGGCTGACGCGAATTTTTACCGGCCCATTACAATGCAGCGCGCTAATTTGCCGCTGTCTTATCCAATGACTGCGCGCGGCTTTCTAGAACGCTATGGCCTGCTTGATGCCCAGGATTTCGAGCGGCGGCTCGTCCAGCAGGGAAACCCAGAAGCGTCGGCGGTGGAGTACCCCTTAAATCCAATAAGCTTCAACGATAAGGGCAGCCGCCTGAATCTGCTCATTATTACCACCGGCATGCTACGTAATGACAGCCTAGACCAACAAATGCCGGCCCTTAAGCGCTTTGCCCAAGAAAACATTCGCTTCACGCAACACTTCAGTACGGGCAATCAAGTAGACTCCGGGCTATTCGGTCTTTTTTATGGCATTTCGGCTTCTTATTTAGATGGGATTCTGGCGACGCGAAAATCATCAGTGTTATTAGACGCTCTCAATAAACAAGGCTATCAGCTCAGCTTATTTCACTCTGACGGCTTTCGTACTCCGCTCTACCGCCAGGCGTTGCTGGCCGACTTTACACTCCCTGAATCCTTAAAGCAGAGCGACGCGCAAACTGCCAGACAGTGGCAACAATGGCGAGATAGCTACAGTGGTACCTCACCCTGGTTTTCTTATGTTTCATTCGACGGCACGAACGTCAGCGCCAGCTTACTGAACACGCCGGATATGATCCGCCGCCATCAGCAAGAGGCGCAGCGTCTGGATAATAGCGTAGCGCAAATGCTGGATACATTGCGCAATCGCGGCAATTTAGACGATACCGTCGTTATTATCACCGCCGCTACCGGGCTAGAATTAAACAACGACAGGCGCAGGCTGCGTGAGAGTTGCACTCGCTTTAACCGCGCGCAGTTGCAAGTGCCGCTGGTAGTGCATTGGCCTGGCATACCGGCACGGCTGGTGACGAAACTCACGAACCACAATGATGTCACCGTGACACTTATGCAGCGTCTGCTGCATGTCAAGAACCGCGCCAGCGACTATGCACAGGGCGAGGATCTTTTCGCTCCGCGACGCCGTAATGATTGGGTATTGAGCGCTGATAGACATCAGTTAGCGATCACCACGTCAAATGAAACACTATTATTGAACAATAACGGCAGTTATCGCACCTTTGACGTTAACGGCAAGGAGATAGGGCAGAAAAAACTACAGCTAACGCTATTATTACAGGTACTAACAAATGAAAAACGCTTTATTGCCAACTAAATGCTTAAAACTAAAGCAGTCATTAGGGTTAGCTCTTGCATTCATGGCAGGAACTGTTATGATTCTACTTGTTTTTCTATCTTACCCAGCCATGCTTACGCTACACCAGGATAAATAAATGTTAACTAGATCACTGCTCAGCTACAAAACGTTAAAAAGACTATAACGATCACTTACCATGCAATCTTCGGCCAACATACCCCTCGATTACTTGGCCAAATTTGAGTATTCATTTAACCGACATATGACTTAGAGAGAACTGATACCGCGCTTTCTCCTATCATTATTAAAACACCGATTAATGCCATAACGCCTATTGTGGCTAACTGAATAAAATAGGTAATTGTAAAATATTATTAGTTCGGCATGTAGCGCAGCTTGGTAGCGCACCGTCATGGGGTGTCGGGGGTCGGAGGTTCAAATCCTCTCATGCCGACCAAGCTATTTCTCAACAACTAACGATTGGCATTTTCTTATGCATAGAGGAAATTACAGTGGAGAGTCTTTGCGCCGTTTATCAAAGATAAATCGTCTTTTTTGCCAAATACCGATACTAGAAACTTTATATATCTATAAGTCACTATGATCTATATGAGTACACACATTAGATTAAGTCTTTACACTCACTTATGTATTTAAAAATCCGTATTCGCATGCACCGCATTGATAGAAAGAAAAGTGTTTCTAGAACTTATATTTAACAAATTTCAGGCAGCCTGAATTCGGTCGAGAATCAGATTTTTTAATAAAAAAAGAAGACCACATATTTATTCTACTTAGTGATACTGTAAATTTTTATTTTTTTACAGACAATTTCAGCAACAAAGATCGATCTTATTTATGTAAATAGAAACAAGTATTAATAAATCTGATTCGTAATCCTAAATTCTACTGAAATCATTCCAGAAAAATAGAAAAAGCATGCTTACTGAGGCATCTACCTCTCCTGCAGTTTAAATAAAACTAATTCAAACCAACAGACTTAAAAACAACGTAAGAAAAAATGACAAAGAAAAATCTAATTACTAATTTTTTGTTAAATAGTCATTAATCTACATACTGTGGATTATTTTTCTAAGATTGAAATGGCACAATCTTGCAGCGAGGATTTAAGATCACGAATAATCAGATTAATTGAGGCAAATAACTCTTCATGTGCAGCGGCGGATAGATATTAAGCAGACTCTTCCACTACTGCTCGTTGGAATAAATAATTTCGTGAGGCCGAAAATTACAGCTCCAAACCTAAAGAAAATCTAAATTACAGATCAAAAGTTAATGCGCATTAGGATTTTATCCTGATACTTATTGATGATTCTTTTGATCTAATTTTGTCTGAAATAGAGATTTCTTTAAAAAATATTTTGAGCATTAAAGCAAACTTTCCCATTCTATCACGCTTTTCACCGCCATATGATAACAGTTAAAAAAGACTGTATACGTGACTGCACAAGAGCGTGATGATGTAGCGAATGCTCATAAATTATTCTCTGAAGCAATATTACACTTTTCACCGTAGAATCTTAATTCTAATTAATCAAACTGTAACAGTGAAAATATGAGCAATTTCACATCGTATATTAAATAACAGATAAAGATGCTTGAGATTAATAAGAGCGCTATTTTTATTAAAATATCAATCTATCTTAACGTTTGCCTGGTCACGCTGTGTCTGCTAAGCCTTGACTCTACTACATAATGTCTCACTTTTGTTAACAGGCATTAACTGTCAGGCATATTGAGCTAAATTTCTGCTATGTTTAGCCAACTGCTATATTTAAGTGCATGAACGAATTCAAAATTATTCCATCAATCCCTATTCAGTTTGCGTAAAAATGTTGTGTTGAAATATTCTCAAGAAAGTGAGCCTAATTAATCCTAGTTCTATGCCCGGTCTATGCTCATTCCATGCTCAATCATTTTTTAGCTAACGCTCTCTGCCAACGGCTTACTGGCCATCAAGCCATTGTACGGCCCAATCCGTTTATCTTGATTGCCTTCCCGATCAATGTTTCTAGGCCCAAACGGCCGCACCACGCATGTGTGTCTGATTAATTGAAGAAAGGTCTTTCCCATGTCAACGACTGGATGCATCGGGGTCATGGGGCCGACGATAAATGTCCAGCAGATCTTCCATAGCCGCAACGAATTCGATATTGGCTTACGCCGGTATAACAACCCAGCCGATCTTCGTCTACGGTTTCAGTTCGTTTTTTAGTGCGCTCCTTACTGTTTTACGCAAGATCGTTATGCTGTCATATACCCGTTTCTCGGTTTACGGCTCAGGCATGCCTTCAGGCTTTCTTCGAAGTAAGAATGCTTGTCTCGATCAATCTTGCGCACACCTATTTATAAAATCTTGGCTAACGCTTCGCTAATCGATTGTTTTACAAGTCCAATCAATATCTCACAATTCAACAAAATCAATATATCCACAACTCATCCTGATCTTTTGCTTTCAACGATATTCCTCACTAACTATCTTCCCATGAATAAGGCCTTACGCCGCGAATCTATATCATTGTCCGGGACAAATGCCTAAGTAATCAAGGTTGCGGATAGTGAGGTGGAGGAGGCGGATGATCATGCTGATTAGTCTGCAAAAACAGTAATACATTCAGAATCTCTAAATGTCGTCAAGTCTTGAAAAAAGAAAAATCAGGCATCGAAAGACTGTTAGAAGAAAATCGCCAGGTTATAAATCACCCCACTCTATTTTCATGGAATATTTAATCACAGCATAAAATCTTAATTACATATTTTGCTCAGTCGGCCTTAACGGGCTGTATAGCATATGGATGCTTTCAATGCCGCTACCAAGCAGCTTGGTATCAGTGCTTTTAAGTCATAACTTTGGTTAAATCGATACTCAAATTCGGCTAGATAACAAAGCGTATCTTGGCTAAGAATTGCATGGCAAGCACCCATTATGGTGTTTTTGATGTTCTCTAGCAGAGAATTCTATTTTTTTAGAAATTCTCTATTCCTAGTAGAGCTCAAGATTGACTTGATTAGGTACATAATCAGGTAAAATTGACAATATAAGTAAGCTTATGCCCGTAGCACGAACAATGTTTGCATGAGCAAACAGCAAGGTTAAGCACGCCACTGCGTGAGCATAGCGAACATCCTATCTACTATATTTTACGAAACTACACTTGCGCACGCAGCAAAGCCGTTTTTCTTTAAAAGAAGAAAAAGTTAAAAATGATAAACAATAAAAATATTAATTTACATTACATTCTTCGTGCATTTTGCTTGGGAATAGGTTATTCATCATCGAAATATCAGCAAAAAGATGACAAATCGTCTACCGTTGGTTATTTTCTACGGGTAACGTAAATTAAAAGGAGATCGCTGCATAATGGCCGATCATTTCCACATCCTGCTTCTCAATGGGCCGAACCTAAATTTGCTCGGCACTCGTGAACCGGACAAGTATAGCCATACCACGCTTGCCGTGATTATTGCGGATCTGAGTACGCTGGCCGGCAACCTTGGGGCAGAACTCAGCCATTTTCAGTCTAACGCAGAACATGCTCTAATCGAACGTATTCATCAGGCCCAAGGCAATACTGATTTCATCGTTATCAACCCTGCCGCGTTTACCCATACCAGCGTTGCTCTGCGTGATGCGCTGTTGGCGGTAAATATCCCGTTTATTGAGATTCATCTTTCCAACGTGTATGCGCGAGAATCTTTTCGTTATCACTCCTATCTGTCTGATATTGCGGTTGGCGTGATATGCGGTCTCGGCGCCGATGGGTATCACTTTGCTTTACAAACTGCGGTCAAATGCCTGTCCACATCCAATTAATTAAAGTATGGAACCCGGTATGGATATTTGTAAGATCAAGAAACTGATTGAACTGGTTGAAGAATCCGGTATTTCCGAGCTGGAAATTTCTGAGGGTGAAGAATCGGTTCGTATCAGTCGTGCTACGGCGCAACCTGCCTACCCGATGATGCAACAGGCTTATGTCCCTACAATACAGCAGCAATCCGCGGCGCCGGTCGTCACCATGCCTGCGACCATGAGCGGTCACCTTGTATGCTCGCCGATGGTCGGAACCTTCTACCGCACCCCTAGCCCGGATGCAAAACCTTTCATCGAGGTCGGTCAGAAAGTCAACGTTGGCGACACCCTTTGCATCGTTGAAGCAATGAAAATGATGAACCAGATTGAATCAGATAAAGCCGGCGTGGTGAAAGCTATCCTGCTGGACAACGGTCAACCGGTTGAATTCGAAGAGCCGCTGGTCGTCATCGAATAACGAGGCGCCAAATGCTAGATAAAATCGTCATTGCAAACCGCGGTGAAATTGCATTGCGTATTCTGCGCGCTTGCAAAGAACTGGGCATTAAAACCGTGGCTGTGCACTCCACCGTTGACTGCGACCTGAAACATGTGCTATTGGCCGATGAGACAATCTGTATCGGCCCTCCGCCATCGGTGAAAAGTTACCTCAATATCCCCGCTATTATCTCCGCAGCGGAGATCACCGGCTCGGCAGCTATCCACCCGGGCTACGGCTTCCTTTCCGAGAATGCCGATTTTGCTGAGCAGGTTGAGCGTTCAGGCTTCATCTTTATCGGCCCGCGTGCAGAAACTATTAGGTTGATGGGGGATAAAGTTTCCGCCATTAACGCAATGAAAAAGGCCGGTATCCCGTGTGTTCCAGGTTCCGACGGACCGGTAGGTGAAGACATGGATAAAAATCGCACCATCACTAACCGAATCGGCTATCCCGTAATTATCAAGGCCTCCGGCGGCGGCGGGCGCGGAATGCGCGTCGTGCGCAACGATAAAGAGCTGGACGCCTCTATCGGCATGACGCGTTCGGAGGCAAAAGTCGCGTTTAACAACGATATGGTCTACATGGAGAAGTACCTAGAGAATCCACGCCATATCGAGATCCAAGTGCTGGCTGATGGTCAAGGCAACGCTCTCTACCTAGCGGAGCGAGACTGTTCGATGCAGCGTCGTCATCAGAAAGTATTGGAAGAAGCACCGGCCCCCTACATTACTGAAGAATTACGCCGCTTTATTGGCGAGCGCTGCGCTACAGCTTGCGTAGAAATCGGCTATCGCGGCGTCGGTACCTTTGAATTCCTGTACGAGAACGGTGAATTTTTCTTTATTGAGATGAATACTCGCATCCAGGTGGAACACCCTGTCACTGAAATGATAACAGGCGTGGATCTGATCAAAGAACAGCTGCGCATCGCCGCCGGGCAGCCCTTTTCCTTAAAGCAGAAGGATGTAAAGGTATCAGGTCACGCGGTAGAATGTCGCATCAACGCGGAAGACCCGACAAGCTTCCTGCCAAGCTCGGGCAAAATCACCCGGTTCCACGCGCCAGGCGGCCTGGGTGTGCGCTGGGAATCGCACATCTATGCCGGTTATTCGGTGCCGCCGTTCTACGACTCAATGATAGGCAAGCTGATCTGTTTTGGTGAAACTCGCGACGTGGTTATCGCCCGCATGAAAAATGCGCTGGCAGAGTTGATTATCGACGGAATTAAAACCAATATCGATTTGCAATTGAAGATAATGAATGACGAAAATTTTCAGCAGGGTGCCACCAACATCCATTATCTAGAGAGAAAGCTAGGCTTACAGGAAATCTAAAACGTTAGCGTAAGGACACTTACGTTTATACGCAATACGTCTAGACCGGTTAAACACCGGCTTTTGCTATAATGTGTTATTACTCATTGCTCCATACTGCTAAGTAAAATAGTTTTTATTAAAATCCGTGCTTATAAATATATTATCACATACGGCAAGGTAATGTTGTTTTGAACAATTTAAATTTAGTTGTGTACCAATATTGCATACATATATTGCAATGAAGTTTTAGTATTCAATACTCATTAAGATAATTTCTTACAATTTGACGGGAAGGCTAAGCAAAATAAACCTGGGCTATCGATTTTGAGATTATTCATAAACAGCTTTATCTGGTTTTCGTAAGGAGATTGTATTTAGATATCACTTAGAAATGAGCTAAATTTATCCTGATTCTATGCTCAGTCACTGTACTTTGGCCGAGCTCGGTCACTTTTTGCAGCTAACGGACCCGCCAATGCCTTACTGGCTATGAAGATATTGCCTTTTCGAGCTGTTTGTATTCATCTTCGTGCAGAGCTAGTTTCCCGGGCTTCAACTTCAGTGCCACGCGTGTGTGTCCACAATCAATTTACGCGAGGCATCGTCGATGCAAGCTTAGCAGTGGCTTCCGCCAGTATAACGCAGTCAATCTTAATCTACAGTTTGCAGTTTTTTAGTGTCTACCTTACTGTTTCACGCAAAATCATTTTAACGTATTGCAGCTCCAGAGCTTTATCTGCAAGCAGTTTCAAGGCCTATTATCCTTGCCTCTTTTGCGGCTCGCTTCAGAATAGCGCAATTAAAGGCGCCTCAGTATCACGCTCCACAATGCGGTCATATACCCGCTTTCCCGCTTACGTCTGAGGGACGCCTAAGCTCTTCTTTGACAAAACAACGCTTAACCTGATCTGTCTTGCACGCACCTATTTGTAAAATCTCGGCCAACGCCTCGCTACTCAGTCGCTTTACATGTTCAATTAATTTATCATAATTTAACAAAATTAATATATTTATAACTTTCTTTGCAGCATGCTTACACTTACTGACCAGCGCTCCCAGTTGCGTTCTTTCTTCTGGCGTGAGGATGATAATCTATTTTTCTATTTCTCTATTTTTTAGGATTTCTTCAGTTCTAGCTACAGGTACTGCAATCTCTACTTTTACGTATTAAGACACTAGACATATCGGTGCAGCGTAATCTGTAGCTCTTGAGTAAAATGAAATGGCGGCTTACAGCACAGCTTCTATACACTGATTAAATCGCTCAATTATACTATTCGTTTGTAGGTAAATCAGTGGGCAACACATTGTTTTATATGAAACTCTGAACATAAGCGGTCTAATGCATTTTCCCCAGCAGCTGAGGGTTTTGGCAGGCCTAAAGATAATCTGTAAATTTTGGCATGATCGTAAGTGGCCAATTAATATCGATGGAAGATTCTCGCCTAAGATTACGCAAGAAACGTGATCTATTGGTCATGGTCTTAACTTTATAGAGACGGATAAAGACCCATTAAGTCGCTTGAAGGATAGCCACGAAAATACAACGTCGTAAAGTTTTATTTTGAATTTATGAAAGATTTTTCATATCAAGATGCATATAAGCAAGCTCATAGCATTTTAAATGCTTTATGCTTTGGTTTTAGCGCTTTCTCTTTCATGTCATGAAGACGCCTGAAAACATTTTCGTAAGACCGCGAAGAGATCGTCGACTGAAAAGCGTCTTTTACGGGGACTCAGCTACTGCAGGGAATATGACCATGATCCTCAACAGCATCTCGTTTTGCGATTTAGAATCGGTCAATTTAGAAATGCCATAATGCTCAGCTAAAATAGATGCTGACTCGTTGCTTGCCTGAACAGATTCTCTGATTTTAAGTGTGCTTGTTGCCTGACCATTAAGTTTAATCATCATGATACTTCCTGATTACACATTGTCTTAGCTAGAACACTTTTCATCTATCCTAGTTTATTAAATAGCTGTTTGTCTATACGCTATGGTGAATTTGATGCGATTAATTGCTATTTACGAAAGGATCACGTAACTGCGAGCGCTTTGTAAAAGCAAGTCAGACCATCTTTTATTTAATAACATATTACTAAACAAGAACTTTTCGGACCACATAGGGTTTTTACAACGTAAGTATATTAGTAACGCCCATCGAGAAATCAAAGGCATTAATGCGGTAAATTGCGTGTATGTCAATCCTAGCACGGAACAATTTTAGATCATTGATTTTTTATCTACCATCCTCATGGTGATAGTAAATCGAAACTCGAGTATGTATGGGCTGTGCTAAAAAACATAGTTAGGCATACGTGCCCGCCCTTTACCGCAGTGTTGATGGATGCATCATATGCCACTAAGAAGATTATGTTACTTATCGAATAGTTATAGCGATGCAACTAATGTTGACTGAACAATAGCCGTTTGGCGGATGACTGATGTAGTGTAAATCCTTATTATTACTTAGATTTTCTGGCCCGGAATAAAAATAAACCAACCCAAGAAAAAACGAGATCAAAGGATTTTCCAAAATGTATAGAGTGAAAGTTTTCCGAGTTGTGGTGTCTACATGCCGTACGGATTTTGTCGTGATTAACGACCTTTATCAGGACGCTACTTTTCGCATACGCTAGCTGTATTCCTAAAGTGCATACTAAAAAAATGAAACCGTAGACCAAGATCGGACAGATTGTAGCGGCAGAAATCAATGCCGAATTCGTTGCAGCTATGAATACCGTGCTAGACGTGTATCGTCGGCCATACGATTAGGTGCATCCAGTAGTTTAAATGGAACAGATCTCTCCATTCATTTGATACACACACATGGCGCCGCCATTGAGGCCTAGGAAAGCTATTCGGAAAAACTATGAACACAAACGAGCAGCGGTGTTTAATGTCTTCATGGCAAGTTAGCTGTTAGCGGGTGGTCGACTAACTAAAGTGACTGACCATCGCACTGCGATCGATTAGACTTGCTTTCTTAAGGATATATAAACACAACATCCTTATATACACCGAATTACGCTGGTCATAAAGAATCTCAACTTCTATAATCTAGCTTTGTTTTACTCAGCATTCCCATCAGATTAGGCTAAGTCTTTATCAGATTTTTTAAACTAGTTGATACAACATGGCAGTTGGCTAAGCATAGTGAAAATCAAACTCAATGTACTGATCGGTCAATTCCTGAATCGTCATATTGACAAGATTGAGACATTGCAAAATAAAGTTATCGCTTAGCAGACATAACGCGAGAAAATAAACATCAAGATCGATTGACATTGCATGACTGATGACTCTAGCATCAAGCTCAAGCATCTTTATCCGTCATTTAATATATGATCTGATACTGGAGGAAACCTGAATCGCAGATCCAGCATTGATGCATATTCTGATCTTATCTTAACGCTTATTGATGAGTCTTATGATCTCACTTTCTCTGAAACATAAGCTTTCCTGAAAATACTTTCATCATTCAAAAGCGATTTTTCAGACTATCGCGCTTTTCACCACTCTATGATAATAGTTAAAAAATACCGTACATGCAACTCAACAAGGGAGCGATGATGTAGTTCATGCATGAAATTATGGTCTTAAGAAATATTATATTTTTTACAAGAGAAGCTTATTCATCATTGATGAAACAGCAACGACAAAAAATCTGAGTAGATTAAAGGACTCCAGTAGTGGATATCCACTATACCGCACTGATGTCCTACACCCCCACTGAAAAATGACGACACTTATACTACTCGGATACGCTTATTGTGATTAAGTGCAACTATGCTACTCGATAGAGCAATAAACAGACATACTTGCCCTGCTCATATAAATCAGACAGTTTTTCTAAACTCATACTAAGAAATATCGTAATAATGGATAATTTTTCTACCTCATAAAGTTGATTGTGTACGAGAGGCTGCTGGCGCTAAAGATACAATTTTTATCTTTCACCTTATTTACTGGATTTATGTCCTATCAAGATGACGTTCCCTAAGTTGAAATGACTGCTTAGAAAATCTTCAGAAATAACTGTTTGTTTGCTGTAAAATGTTCTTACTCAAACTATTAATTTTATTTCCCATAAAGATTGTAATAATTTTTGTTGCAGCGGACTATAAACCGAAACAAATGAAATTCTATAGCTGAATAAAATGAGTAATCAGGTAAAATTTAGCGAATGAATGCGAGAAGAATGACGGTAGAAACGAGCGGTAATCTATAAAAGGAAAATGCCTGGGCGGCAGCAAAAGCCGCCGCCTCCGAGAATGCGCAGCAGGCTATCTCACCTGCATACCAGGTAGCGCTCCGACTTCCGGGTTGAGCAGGAAGATATCTTTACCTCCGGGTCCGGCCGCCATTAGCATTCCTTCCGATACGCCAAAGCGCATCTTAAGCGGCGCCAGATTAGCTACTATTATCGTCAGGCGCCCTTCCAGTACATGAGGCTCAGGATATGCGGTACGGATACCGGAGAATACCTGGCGCATTGAGCCGCCGAGATCAAGGGTAAGCCTCAGTAGCTTCTTCGATCCCTCTACATGCTCGGCGCGCTTAATTAGAGCCACACGCATATCCACTTTGGCGAAATCATCAAACTCAATTGTATCGGCGAGAGGGGGCTTAGTTTAAGGGTATTTCAGCTCTGCCGTCGACGCACTAACTGCCGCCGCCTCCTGGCGCGATGCCTTGACAACCGCCTCTACCTGCGCCAATTCGATCCGGCTGAATAGCACCTTGAATGGATTGATAGAATGCGATAATAGCGGTGTTGAAAACGTATCCCAGGTGAGCGGTGAGGCAAGAAAGTCTTCTGCCCGAGCCGCCAGCGAAGGAAGCACTGGTTTCAAATAGATCATCAGTATTCGGAACAGCTGAATTCCCATCGTACAGATAGCCTGCAGATCCGCCTCACGCCCCTGCTGTTTCGCCACCACCCAGGGTGCTTGTTCATTCACATAGCGATTAGCCAAATCCGCCAGGGCCATAATTTTGCGGATAGCGCGGCTGGTCTCACGGCTACTGAACGCTTCGCCAATCGACGTTGCCGCATTGATAAAGGTTGCATATAGCACCGGGTCAGCTACCGTGGACGCTAATTGACCGTTAAAGCGTTTATTGATAAAGCCGGCGTTGCGTGAGGCCAGGTTAACTACTTTATTCACAATATCGGCGTTGACCCGCCGAACAAAATCTTCTAGATTCAAGTCGATATCATCGATGCGCGACGAAAGTTTGGCAGCATAGTAATAACGTAAGCAGTCCGCATCCAGGTGTACTAAATAGGTACTAGCCTTGATAAACGTGCCGCGAGACTTAGACATTTTAGCGCCGTTAACGGTGACATATCCGTGGACAAATAAATTTGTCGGTTTGCGGAACTGACTACCTTCCAGCATTGCCGGCCAGAACAGGCTGTGAAAATAGACAATATCTTTGCCAATAAAATGGTAGAGATCGGCTTTAGAATTGACGCCCCAGAACTCGTCAAAGCAAAGATCGCTACGCTTTTGGCAAAGATTTTTAAAAGCGCCCATATAGCCAATGGGCGCATCTAGCCAGACATAAAAATATTTACCGGGCGCATCGGGCACTTCAAAGCCAAAATAGGGCGCGTCACGGGAAATATCCCACTCTTGCAATCCTGACTCGAACCATTCCTGCATTTTATTAGCCACCTGTTCCTGCAGAGCGCCCGAGCGTGTCCAGGCGCGCTGCATGTCGTTAAAGGCCGGCAAATCGAAGAAAAAGTGTTCCGATTCCCGCATCACCGGTGTAGCGCCAGACACCACTGATTTCGGATTAGTGAGCTCTGTTGGGTTATAGATGGCGCCGCAGACTTCGCAGTTATCACCGTACTGATCGGGTGAATGGCATCTTGGACAACTGCCTTTCACAAAACGATCTGGAAGGAACATGGCCTTTTCGGGATCAAAAAGCTGGGAAATCGTTCGCGACTTGATATAATTATTTTTTTCAGACGCTGATAAATCAGTGTCGATAACTGGCGATTTTCCTCGCTATGAGTCGAATAGTAGTTGTCATAGCTAATACCAAAGCCGGAAAAATCGGTCTGATGCTCAAGATTCATTTCATTAATCATCTCTTCCGGCGCCATACCTAATTGCTGCGCCTTAAGCATAATTGGTGTGCCGTGAGCGTCATCAGCACAGATAAAATAAACCTTATGACCACGCATTCTCTGATAACGGACCCAGATATCCGCCTGTATATGCTCCAGCATATGGCCGAGATGGATTGAACCGTTAGCGTAAGGTAATGCGCAGGTTACCAATATTTTTTCTGCAACTTGAGTCATAGTAAAATTTAGCTTTCTTTAAGTGTCATAAGGCAGTTGATGGTAACCGATAGTGATGCCTCACGTAAATAAGCGGCATGCGCGCTCGCCGCCCGTAAACCGTTGCCCGCCGCTGCCGATGAGGTCTGTTATGCTCAGGCTAATGATTACTCATCCTCTAAACAGAATCGCAAGGAACCGGATGAAACTTTTTGCTCAAGAAACAACTCAAAAGGCGCTGCACAAGCAGATAAGCAGTGTGCTAAGCGCCTTCAAACATCCGACGCTTAAACGCGATTTAACCTTATTGAAAGCATTGCATCATAGCACGCTGCTTGACCGCACTCTGCACATCGAGCTGGTGATGCCGTTTACCTGGAAAAGCGGTTTCGCAGAGCTGCAGGAAAGCACCAGCGCCGAATTGCTGCATTTAACAGGCACCACCGCCATTGACTGGAAGCTGATACATAATATTGCCACGATGAAACGAGCTAAGGAGCCCGCAGGCGTAAACGGCGTGCGCAATTTAATTGCTGTCAGTTCCGGCAAAGGTGGCGTAGGTAAGTCAAGCATTGCCGTCAATCTGGCACTGGCGCTAGCGGCGGAAGGCGGACGCGTCGGACTGCTAGATGCCGATATTTACGGCCCCTCGATTCCGAACATGTTAGGCAGGACCCACGAGCACCCCACGTCGCCGGATGCGCAGCATATGGCACCGATAATGGCTCACGGCCTGGCCACCAACTCCATCGGCTATATGGTTACCGAGGACAACGCGATAGTCTGGCGAGGCCCCATGGCTAGTAAAGCTCTATTGCAGCTGCTGACCGATACGCTTTGGCCTGAGCTGGATTATCTTATACTGGATATGCCTCCCGGCACCGGCGATATCCAACTGACGCTGGCACAAAAGATTCCGGTAACGGGCGCGTTGGTAGTGACGACGCCGCAAGACATTGCAATGGCTGACGCGCGCAAGAGTATTGTGATGTTTTCCAAGGTAGGCGTGCCGGTACTCGGTATCGTGGAGAACATGAGCATGCATATCTGCAATCATTGCGGCTATCTCGAAGCCATTTTCGGCACCGGCGGCGGGAATAAGCTCGCGGAGCAGTACCAGTGCGCGCTGCTTGGCCAAGTACCATTGCATATCAGCCTGCGCGAGGATCTAGATCGCGGTGAGCCGACGGTCGTGAGTCGTCCAGACAGCAAATTTACCAAAATATATCGCCAGCTAGCAGGGAAGGTGGCGGCACAACTCTATTGGCAGGGTGAAGTCATCCCGACGAAGATCGCTATCAAAACCATTTGATAAGGCCCGGCCAGATAGGGAATTTAAGTTTTTTTGTTTATTCCTTACGGCTTTTATTGATACAAACGCCTCAGGCTAGCGTTTAGCTTGCCGCTGCTAGCCTCATCACCTGAGCCGTTGTCAACGTTGGGTATACGTGATGCAAATAATCTAGGGGTACAGACTTTCATGACCAGATCCACGCTGAGGGCCATCTGCTCGAGCAGATTTTGCAGCGGCGCTTTTCCGCTACCAGAAGCAGCGTAAAATAAACCTTGTCACACTCTAATCGTTAGTCAGAAAACGGATATGCGTATGTTGGCAATACTGCATCAGTAGGAAAGATATTCTTATCAAGTAATCCAACGTTACAAGCAGCCTAACATTAGTTAAGACACGGCCTATTCCCAAGCATAAATACACGCAATACGCATAGCAAACTAATGAATGTTAGAAATTACTGTTGGCCGCTTACGTCTATATAACTAGGAGCTCTCATGCTCGCTAATGGGCTGCAAGCTGCCTGATAAAGACGCTTAAGCTTAATATAAACATTATCAGTAGTGAGGTGCTAATCTTTTGTGCGAATGCTTTCCCATTGCTGACTAGCGCTTTCAGTTGCACTCTTTCTTCCGCTGTAAGGGTAATAATGTATTTTTCTATTCTTTCATTTTAGTAACTCTGGTTGCAGATACTGCAATCGTCACTTTTTACGTCTTAATACAGTATCAGGATAAAACAGTATCAGGATAAAAACTAAAAATACAATCTGATTCCGGTTTATATCCCGCTGCGAAAAAAATTATTGCAATTTTTATGAAAAATTAACTCAATAGCTTGAGCAAGCTTATTCTAGAACGAAACAACGGTTCTGACTGTAGATTTTCTAAGCAGTGACTTCAGGTTGGAGAATGCTATTTCGATAGGATTTAAATCCGGTAAATAAGTGAGAAAATAAAGAAAAATTGCATTTTTAGTCTCGATATTTTCCCGTATACCATAAACTTTATTAATAACGAATTTATTTATTGTCACGATATTCCTATTATAATTTCAGAAACAAGAATCTGTTTTACATAAGCAAGAAAAGTATATCCGTTTGTTTTTTATCGAGTGGCATAGTTGCACTTAATCCCAACAGACATATGTCAATGGTAAATATTTTCGTTTCCCACTAGGCAGGCGGAATGTCAGTTCAGGATCGTTGATCTTATCTGCCGCGGCCCTTTAAACTAATTAAATTTTTTTTCCATTTCATCAATCTAAATAAGATTTTCTAATGAAAATATAATATTTTTCAGAGCATAACTTTCGTAAATGAATCACATCGTCGCGCTCTTATTCAGCAGCAATATGCGGTCTTTTTTAACGGTTATCATATGACAGTGAAAAAGTTAGGTCAAAAGACCTATCAATAAGCGTGAGAGTAAAATCAGAATACGCATCAATTTTTAACCCGCGATTCGAGTTTCTTCTGAACTTAGAGCGGTCCCTTCCCTTTTCACGGAATCGCTTGCTCTAACGAGCCGCACTAGAAGAATCTATTGGATATCTATTCGATACTACACGTGCAGAGCTCTCTCCGCCTCACTCAATTCGATTATTTGCGATCTCTAGTCTTTACCAGAATAATGGCTATTCAATAAACTGGAATAACAGATGAAAGTATTCTAGCCTTAAACAAGCCTTATTGCATTGCGATTGCTTTCAGTGCTGATACCAGCTCAAAATATCGATTAAATTAATACTTACATTCGGCCAGGTAACGAGGTGTATGTTTGCCATAACTTGCATAGTGCTTGCCAGTCACGGCGTTTTGATATTCTCTAGTAGAGTGCTCGTTCACTTAAAAGTGTCTATTTTCAATGTAGCTTAAGCTTGGCCGGATAAAGAACGTAATCAGCAAACCCTTTTAAACCCAGCGCATTGTTTTCCGGTATGTGGCATGATGGGCGGCTAATTCGACTTCTAGCTACCACGCTGTTACAGGCTCTTTTGATTGATTAGAGGAGGACGAATGTCTAGCGCTGTAATCCCACAGTTGCCAGCGGCAGAAGGAGTAGAGTTGACCGTTAAGCCGGGTTCTGTCGTGGACAGTCATTCATCTAGACCAACGCTCGCGCGCTGGCTCAAGCAGCCTACCCGGGCTCAGTGCGGGCCGCACCTTATGAACCCCTATTTAGCCTTGCTCCGGATGGAGTTTACCGTTCCGCAAACTGTTACTAGCTGCGCGGTGCGCTCTTACCGCACCCTTTCACCCTTACCTGTTCCTTTTTACGCAGGCCATCGGCGGTTTGCTTTCTGTTGCACTTGTCGTAGGTTTGCACCCCCCAGGCGTTACCTGGCATCCTGCCCTATGGAGCCCGGACTTTCCTCCCCTTCCCCTGTGTCTTTTTAAGTAGACGGTGGCGAAGCGACGACTGTCTGGTCAACTCTAGGGCAGAGTATAGGCACTTTCCCAGCGCTTGTCATCTGCAATATTCGAGCCAAGGATTAAGCACCCGCGCTGCGTTACGCTTTTTCTGCCGATCGAGGACATAACGGTACAGCACATTCTTTTTACGCTGTAAATCTCGGCCACTAGCGCCGCGGTTTTTAGGGGCGCGGCTAGCAACAGCGATAATGCGCACTGCCTGGCTCGTGATAGCCTTCAAGGATTAGCACTATTTCGCCGCGGCGGCGTATGTCGTCTTTCCCGTACCGAAGCAGAACTCCCCCCAGACTGGACAGCCGCAGAGGGCCTCGTAGAAAAGCAACGGGTATGGCTACCACTCCAATGTTTACAGAGAATCGAGCCGCTCTTTGCACTTTGTAGATAGGAATCCTTCATAATAAAAACGATCGGAGGTCAGCCCGATAGCGGACAGCGCAGTAATGGAGATGCAGGCATACGGTAACGGCGCCACGAGAACACCGACCTGGCAGCAACGGCGCACTAGATGATGGCCCGGGTTGTTGATAAGCGGAGTGCCGGCAGCAGAGACCAGCGCTATTCTGTCCGTCTTGCAATTTTTTTAAGAAAACGTCCGTCTTTTCTGTTCCCTGAACAGCCACGCATTTATAGAAAAATATTGCAATAATAGACCGGCATGAGGCAGGTCTTCAGAGGCAATGAAAGCAACGCTCTTCAAGATAGACACGCTTCGCCGGATGATGTCTTCTAAATTACCAAATGGAAGTCGGTACGACATGTAGCGTTGATGCGGGAATATTCGCTTATTGATGTTGATTCATTCTTTTATTCGGATTACTGATTTTATATAAGCATCTTAAAAAGATCACTAGCTAGTGTATGCTTCCTACTATGTATTTTATTTTAAAATAAAACGCTTACTTTCTATCTTACCGCCCTCGTTGATGCTGGCCGCATGTACCACCCAAGGCCGAGAAAACCAGACTAGCAATGCATTTATTCCGGTCAATGCCAATACCGAACATTATCTACAGCAGATGCAGTAAAACTGCAATGATACAAGACCGACTACAAATTACTCCCCATTCACAGGCTTATTAAAGAAGGACGGCTTCTGTTGAGTGCGGAATTCGCGCTGGCTTCGCGTTAGCCACAGATCGCTGAAACCGCCCTACGGCAAATCGATAGCGCCTCCCTCGATGCACAGCTGCGCCGGCGCTACAGACAAATGATGCTTAATTCCGCTGAGATCCAACCCCCTCTAAATCTGGCAAAACCTATATTGCTCAGATACCGCCGCTTACCGAGACAACAACCCGCCAGCAAAATGTTCTATTGACAAGACCCGGTAAATACAGGCGTCACTCTCTCCCAGTAGGGTAATTTAGTTATCAACGCCGATGAGAAAGTACTAGAGGGCTGCTTGGTTCCGTTACGGGTCTATCAGACTATCTGCCAGGATACGATCCTGCCGCAAGCGGCAAGCAGGGACCAGCAGACCCTGCTATCCGAAAAACCCGCCGCTGAAACCTTGCCCAACTGCTGGAGAAAAGCATCTTCCAAGCTTATTAAATATCTATTTATCTATATGCTGTGCTAATTTTTCTTTCAAATCTAAATGGTACATTCTTACAGTCAAGAGTTAAAATCGCGAATAATCGGATTGTTTAAGACGAATAGCTCCGTACGTTCAGCGGCGGATAGCTATCAAATAGACTCTTCTACTTTGGAGTAAGTGATTTTATTAAAGCGGAAGTTACAGCCCTAAATTCTAGAGGAAACCAGAATCTCGGATTAAAAATTAATGCGTATTTTCATTTTATCTTGACACTTATTCATGAATCTTGAAATCTAAACTTCTCTAATATACAAGCTTCTCTGAAAGTATTGCAACATTAAAACGAGCCTTGCCACTCTATCGCGCTTTTTGATCTTTATATTTTTACCTTCATATGATAACAACTAAAAAACCATATGTATCACCGCATAAGAGCGTGACGATATAGTTTATGCACGAAAATTATAGTCTAAAGAAATGTCACATTTTTACCAGAGAAGCTTATTTTTATTTATGAAATAGCAACAAGTATAAATATCATTAGATCAAAGGGTTGCAGAAGACAACGTCAACAATTCCGGCCTGATATCCCTCACGCCGACTTGAAACAACGAAACTAACTGCTGGAATACGCTTACCTGGATTAAAGAAAACTATGCTACTTGATGGAGCAACGGACAGATATACTCTCCTTGCTTATGTAAAGTAAGTGTTTTTCCTGAACTTATAGCAGAAAATGTCGTTAATAATGAATGATTTCACTACTCATAAAGTAGATGCTATATGAGAAGCGATTAAGGCTCAAGATACAATTCTTATGTATCTTCTGCCTTATTTACCGAATTTAAATCCTATCGAAATGGCGTTACCCAAACTGAAATCACTACTCAGAAAAACTGCAACAAGAGCCGTTAATTCGCTGTCTAATGCGATGGCTCAAGCCATTAAGTTTATTTCTCATAAAGACTGAGACAATTTTGTCGCAATGGAATATATACCGGAATAGATGAAAAGTGCTCTAAGTGTAAAACTATTCATCGTTATCGGTGGGCAATATTACTTTTCTGCTACCGCTAAACTGTCAGGCACATGCATTTTCTAACGCTATTCAGCAGGGGTTCAGGGCATAACCGCTTAATAAATCACCTCTGTTTAGAATACTAACGCTGCTGTTCAGACTGCCGATAACGCAAACCTGAATGGCAGCAAGGCGGGAACGCCGCTTTCCGGCGGCAATACAAACCAGGATGGATCGATGACCGCTTCCGGCACAAGTCCACACCTGGCTGCGGCAGGAGACCCCGAGCGCAAAATCCAGGCGCCAGCATCTTTCAGGGGAAGTTTATGATACCTCCAGCCAGCTTCATTGTGGGCGCCTCTAGCACAGACGCAGCCAGACGGTGCCAGCATGATAATCAATCCACTGTTGAAAAATGACGTGGAGCCATTGTATAACGATAATTTTGGCGCCGCGGTAGCTCTGCTGGCGAAATGCCGACGAACGCCTCAATGACCATGGAAAGCCTGACTATCCGAGAATAGCCAGATGACGCAGTACGGCATACAAGTCTGCCAACGCTGATAGCGGTATCGAGCCGGTCTATATCAGAACACCTCCGACGAGCTGGCGCCGATTAGGCGGATCATTGATACAATCTCGCGCGCTCAGTTAGCGCTGCATGACAGTTTACTGAGCAATCAGGCTAATGATGGTCCGGATTACCGCCTGAAAGAAGCTGGAATTTAGCAATATCCCGCTGTGAAGTGGCGAAAACCCGGCGTTTCTGTCACAAGTATGCGCCAAGTTCTGCGGCGATATAAGCGGCCGCTCACGCGAAGCCCAGGCAGAGCGGTTCAAGCGGTTTACACGAGGAGGCTAGTTTGCATTTTGTCGCCGCTAATACGCAAGTCCCGGCAGCAAGATTAACTTGACCATATGAGATAGTTTTACTTGGGTGTTCATAGAAGTCCGCTACGGCCGCTAGCCGAACCCATGGCATTGCCGCTAAAGCGTGACGCGCGTAAGGCGCTATCTTTTACTGTGGGCAGTACAGCCATGGCTAGCGCGGCGTCAATGTTAACACATCCGCTTGTTGCTTTGACATTATCGCCATTACCAGAATAGCGCGTAGAATAGCTGAAAAACGCCTTTAACGCATTATAATGAGGCTCCATTCATTTTTTGATTTATCAGGCTGTTAAACGTGCTGGGAAAATAAAAGCCTGTTTTACCGAAAGTATCTAAACCCAGATTGCAGCGGCGGCGGATCTGCCCGACACGATCGCTCATGCCGCCAACGTGCTGGCGCAAACGCTGCTCGACGATAAAAAATCTTATGCCGCGGTAAAGGCGCACCCGACGACAACGCGCAGCACTTTTCTGCCTGTATGTTGAATCGTTTTGAAGCCGAGCGTCCCAGCCTGCCAACAATTGCCTTGAATGCTGATACCGTCGCTTTAACAGCCATTGCCAACGATAGCCAGCAAGAGAAAATCCACGCTAAGCAGGTGCATGCGCTTGGGCAGATCGGCGATATTCTTCTGACGATTTCCACCTGCGGCAACATCCGTAATATCGTAAAAGCTGTGGAGGCAGCGGTCACCTAGGACATGAAAATGATCGCCCTGACGGGCTATGACGGTGGAGAATTAACCGGCCTGCTCGGGTCAACAAAACGTTGAAATCCGCATTTTATCTCATCGCAGCGCGCGAATTAATGAGATGCATATGTTCACCGTAAACTGTCTATATGATGATTTGATAGATAATAAAGGAGCCTAAATGAAGATTCATCTGTCATTAATAGTGCTATGTGCTGCCCTGATGCTGCAAGGATGCATCGGCGCGGTGGTAGTTGGTACTGCTGCGGTCGCCACTAAAACCGCCACAGATCCGCGCACCGTCGGCACCCAGATCGATGACCATACGCTTGAAGTCCGAGTTGCCAATGCACTAGCCCAAGATCAGAAACTGAAGCAGGAGGCACGTATAATTAATACTGCCTATCACGGGAAAATCCTACTGACCGGCCAGGCGCCAGACCCAGAGCTTGCCAAGCGTGCCAAGCAGATCGCGATGGGCGTCAACGGCGCTACCGAAGTCTATAATGAAATCCGTCAGGGACACCCCTTGTCGCTTGGACGCATGTCAATAGATGCTTGGATCACTACCAAGATCCGTTCACAGCTGCTAGCCAGCGATGCTGTCAAGTCTTTCAACGTCAAAGTGACTACGGAGAACGGCGAAGTTTTCTTGCTGGGGCTGGTGAGCAACGCCGAAGGCAAGGCCGCAGCTGAAATCGCCAGTAAAGTGAACGGCGTGAAACACGTTACTACCGCTTTTACCAGTCCATTTCCAATTAAAATGCAAGAAACTCATATAGCAAACTAATTTATATTAAATCACTCTAGTCTATATAATTGCTATTTCTTGTGCCGGCCAATAGACCTCTAAGTCGCTTGACACGCATCAAGGCTTAAGGGGGATCAGTAGGATAAAAACCAAAAGATAACCTGACTACGCATTTTGATCATCTAGCCTCAACAGGCTACATAGCATTGCGGATACTTTGAATCCCACTAGCAAGAAGTACTGTATCAGTCTTAGTAAGTTATAACGTCAGTTGAATCGATACTTAAATTTGGCTAGGCAACGAGGCGTGTATTGGCCATGAATTGCGTGGTCAGTGCCCATTATAGTGTTTTTAACACTCTTCGGCAGAGTATTATAGTGTAATTCAAGTTTGACTGGGTTAGGTATGTAATCAGGTGATATTTTGCCTCAACTGTATCTCTCAGGCGCTATCTTACCATGAATCAGCCTGTGCGATGAGGATCTATATAATGATCTAGAATAAAACACAAGCTTTGAAACGCTTTGTACTTTGTTTTTGGTTCTTTCCCTTTCATATTACGACGCATCCCAATCTATACCTGCCATACCTGGGCAAACAGCAATCCGGGCCAGATCAAGATATGGATGTGTTCAAGAATTTACATACGATCTCTAACAGATCGTCAAGGGACAGAAAAGCGTCTTTTATAGCGAAACGGCCACCACTTTCTAAGTGGGAAACAGCGTTGTCTGCAAACGATCAGGCATATGATCATGACTCTCAATTACTATCTTATTTTTTCCATTTATAAATAGTCAGTTTAGAGATACTATAACGCTTATAGTCTCGCGAGCGAAACCTTTTAAGCAGTAGGTTAAGTAGTACGCGATACATAGGCAGAATAAAAATCATACTAATTATCATTTTAAAAAAATAGTCGACCCGAGCTATTTCGATCCAGTGAGTAGCCATAAATGGATCCGGGCTTTGATAGAAGGCGATAAAAAAAATGCCGCGGCGTCGGCAGTGTTGCTAAATAGCGTGGAAACAGTCGGCGCGATCCACCAACTGCAGCGCTGGCGCACGCGGTTAAAGACGTATATATCTAGAATCTGACCGAAAGCATAGGCCATAAAACTGGCGCAGGCGATACGGGCCACAAACAGGTTAAACGTTCCCAGCGCGGCAAATTCCTGCCATACGCCTTGATAAAACAGCGACGAAACGCAGTAAGATATTGGCAATGCAGGCATCATTACCATGAGAATAATCTTACGTGCTAGCCGGGCGCCAAAAATCCGCACAGTCAAGTCGGTAGTGAGAAAAATAAAAGGAAAGCTAAACGCGCCCCAGGTTGTCGTGTAACCAAAAATCGATACCGGCAGCTGCACTAGGTAATTACTTGATATAATAATTAATAAATGCAATAGTGCTAGCCAGATCAAGGCGTGTAGCCGCTGCCGTGGGGAAAATCCTAACATGCAATATCCTCTTTAAAAATAGTGTTAATCAACCCAGTATGCCTAGCGCATTTTTATGCGCGGGCGACGCATGATATCGTTTTGCACCATCCATGCAACAGGAAAATCGCTTAATCGTTACGCCGCTTGCATCTGTCGTTTACTGTAGCAAACTGTCGGACTAACTCTTAAAGCTGCGATGCCGTGCCTAAATTAGGAATAATTACAAAAATCAGTGAAAATTAAAAAACAATTAAAATGAGTTTTATAAACAACTAAGGCTGGTTACTTCTTGTATTCTAAAAGAAAACACTGTTGCTTTTTAAATATTTATATTAGTATCTCATAGACTGCAATAGAGTTTTACTGCTCAATACTTACTGAAGCAATTCCTGATTGCAGAACTAGAGCAGCCTCTATCTATATCTAGCTTATTAAGCAGCTATTTATCTATATGATACAATTAATTTTTTGAGGTTGAATAACACATTCTTGCATTAAAGACTTAAGATTGCGAAAAATCGGATTTGCAATTCATGCGAGTAAATGATAGTTTGAAAAACTATGATATTTTTATCAGAGATAGCTTACTTCATCGATGAAACGCTAACAGCAACAAATATTATTAGATAAAAAGGCCGCAATAGACGAGTTCAACGATGCTACTCTGATGTCCCAGACGGTCAATGGAAAACGACGACACCCACTGCTAGCATATGTCTATCTGAATAATAGATCCACCTACGCTACTCAATAGAAAAATAAACAAACATACTTTTTATTTATGTAAATCAATTAATTGTTTCTAGACTTATACTAAGAAAGCTCCTGATAATAGGCAATGTCGCTACTCGTAAAGTTAATTATGCACGAGAAACCATTCTGACTAAATATGTAATTCTTCTCTAGATATAATTCTTCTCTACCTTTCGGCTCATTCACCGGATTTAAATCCTATCGAGATGGCGTTTCCTAAAAATGGAATCACTATTCAGAAAAGATGCAGCAAGAACCGTTAATTTTCTGTGGAATGCGATCGCTCAAGCTAGTGAGCTAATTTCCTATAAAGATTAAGACAATTTTTTGCAACAGGATATAAATCAGAATAGACGAAAAGTGCTCTAGACATATCGCTATAGTATGATATCGAGCTCTTTACCAGAACGGCAATAGTGGCCTTGTGGCACCTCTTATATAAGCTTATTAAATCGTTCGACCATACTATTCGTTTTTAAGCGCATCCATGGGCTAGAGCGTGTTCGATATCAAGCTCTGCATATCCTCGCGGTCGAATTCAGGTTTTCCGGTAGCGGAGCATTTTCGCAGCTCAAGAAGATGATCGGTAAATTTTTTTGCTTTTATCTGTAAAGTACCGAATGAATAGCGATAGCACATGTCCCTAGGATCACGAAAGAAACTTTGTAAATTAGGCACGTTCTTGGTTTTGTACCGTTATTATGCACCTGATTTTTCAATACTTGAAGACATGCCGAGGTTCTAAATTCATTACTCCTTGTTGCAGACTACACAGCACGATTACTCCCTACGGCACTATCCGTAACCTTCATCAGTTAAATCTCGTTGTTGCACTGTCTAATGAGCCCGTTATTGCAGATATGATCAAGACTCTGTTGCCTAAAAACACCCAGTTAATATCCCACATAGCCAGCAGGCAAGTCAGCATAACGCGAATAGTCTCAATCCTTAGAAGTGCAATTTCAGCGCTGATGGAAAGCACATGCTCCAAAAAAGACAGAGAATGCGTGGCAAAACATCATTTACATCAGCCAACACCTTAAACGGCCACAAGATCAGCATCAAAACTGAGACATTACAGCCTCGGAGTGATTGTGCATAATTACTATGATTACCGGACGCAACAGCATAGAAAACACATATTAAGCCAAATAATCAGACGATATATCAGCTATATTCTAAGCAAGCATTTTAAGATAATCAGATATTACGGCTTTCTTTCTAATCGCAAGTATTCAGCTTTATTATCGAAAATCTATGATGCTTTAAGAGCTGAAGCAAAAGCCTGCAAAACCAGGCTTTGCTACGCATATGAAATATCTTACTAATGTCGACACTTACCAATGTATTTTATGCGGCAATCGCATAATTTTTAGCTATGTATAGGCAGGATTACGACCAGAAGAACTGTTGGCTAAACGACGCCACTAATTTTAAAGAAAGCGATAGCTTCGTCTAGCCGCATAGAGAAACACCTATCTAAAATTTAGTTTTTCACTCTTTTCTGCATGAATTTTATACAACAATCCTTTTTCATCAAGCTAACCTGAGAAAATAAGAGATAATATTTTCGCATTGCAAATCAATGCATATCTATGATGGATTCAATTTCCTAACTATCGAGATACAGCCAAGCTCAAAAATTCAGGCATGACTAGCAACAGATTGTGCAGTGAACGAAAAGCATATTCTGCAAGAAAACAGTCAGGGATTTCTGAGCGAGAGACAGCGTTGTCTGCAAACGATAGGGAATATCGCTATAATCCTCAATATCATCTCCAGTTCAGCAACGATCAGTTTAGATATACTATAAAGCTCAACAAAAGTAGGTTCTGGCTGCTTTCTTGCTTGAAAAGCTGCCCTGATTTAGGTATTGTCGTTGCCTGACTGTAGAGCTCAATTATTATAATATTTTCCAATTACACATATTGCACAGCTAGTGTCACACCATATCTTAAATGACAGATAAAGATGTTTAAGCTTGATATAAGCGTCATCAGTAATAAAATGCTAATCGATCTTAAGGTTTCTCTGATTGCGTTATTTCTGCCAAGCACGCCCTTCACTTCACAGCGCCCAATTTTGTTAACATGACAATATGCTTAGGTACATAAGTTAATTTAAAATTAATACCATAAAGCCTTGGGCTGATTCGATTAAAAGACTGAACACAACAAACCTGGGCTATTGATCTTGAGGCGCTCTACAAACAGCATAATTTAATCTTCGTAAGGATATTGTATTTACATATCTCCAAAAAAGTAAGCCCAATCAATCTCACCCTTATGCGCGTTATATGCTAGTTCTATGCTCAATCAGTTTAGTAGCCTACGACCCGTTAACGGTTTACTGGCCATGAAGACATTGCACATCCCTAGCTTTTTGCATTCATAGTCCTCCCAAACAAATTTTCTAGCCTTAACGACAGCACCACATATCTGCATCTAATCAATTGACGAGCACTCTCGTTCATGCAAACCACAGGATGCATAAGCCGTAGGTTGGAGGATGCACATCCAACACGCTCTCTATATAACCGCAATGAATTCGCCATTAGCTTCTAGCGGCATAATCCAGCCGATCTTCATCTACGGTTTCACTTTTACCTATTACTATTTTACGCGAGATCATTTTGACTTATTGCAGTTCCATAAGTTTATCGGCAAGCAGTTGTATGGCCCACTATCTCCGTCCTCCTGGCGACTCGCTACAGCTTAGTGCAATTAAATGCGCTTTAGCATTCCCATCTACAACGCTATCATATACTCATTTATTTGGTTTACGACTCAGGACTGCCTCAATAAGCCTATTGAGGATAAAGATGCAATTCTTCTTTATCTTCCGCTTTATTTACCGGATTTAAATCTGATTGAGATGACGTTTCCTAAGCTAGGATTGCTGCCTAGAAAAGCTGCAGAAAGAACTTTTGATTCTCGGTGGAATGCAACCGCTCAAGCTATTGATTTAGTTTTCCATAAAAATTACTACCATTTCTTAGGAGCGAGATATAAAACGGAATAGATAAAATCGCTTTATATAAATAATATTCATCATTATATATTTTATTAATTTTTTTCTTTTCTTAATAATTTCTACGTTAAGTTATAATAATTCTACTTTTTAGAAAAAGTAATAGTGATAATTTAATTATTAGTAATCAGCTTTAATTTGTTATAAAAAATTGATTTTATTTCACTGATTTTACACTTATTTTTAATTTAGATGCGGAGGAATGACTCAATAGTCAGGCAACTATATAAAATGAGAACCGCTCTTCAGGAGAGTAACGAGCCAACATATACTTTCGCTAAGCGTTATGGCATCTTTAAACTGGCTGTTTCTAAATAGCAATAACAATATTGAGGATCAGAGCCATATTCTCTATCGTTTACAGACAATGGTGTCGCCCGCTCAGACAATAGTGGCTGATTTTCTGTGAAAGACTCTTTTCTCTTGCTGGATATTTTGTTGGCTATCGTACACGAACCTTTAAAGTATCTCCGTATCTCGGGCCTAGATTGCTATTTACGCAGGCATCGATTGGAGCCTGTTCGCGACATGCAGAAAAAATACTACAGTTAAAGCACAAAGTATTTAGAATCTATGCTTCTAGTTATTTCCATTTCAATATCATATATTCTCTATAAATTCCAAATTCGTCATTCCATATCTTCATTAAAAGTAAATAAAATCAATTATTTATAATAAACTATAATTAGTTATGGTTAAATAACCACTGTTACTTTTTTCTCAAAATTAGAATGATTATAACTTGCGCGGGGAAACCCTTCAAGCCAAGCAAAGATGAATAAAAATATAGTAAAAGGTAAGATTGAAGATCTTACATTTTGAGTTCACAAAATAGTCTAACTATCTATGCTATTTAAAAGTAAATAATTTATTTATTATGTCTTTATTTTCTTTAAGGTTAAAAAAAGAAAAATAAGGTAGAGAACTATAAAAAGATGAAATTTCACAACGTTATCTTTTCATGGGGATACATGCAGCAACTCAATAGGTTTTTATCTATCTCTAAACCCAAGAGCCTGTATTAATGCACGACGTTTCTTGCACTCTCTTAATCAAGTGTGCCCCATGGCTATTCATCGAGCACTTACAGTACAATAGCAAAGAATTTACAGATCCTTTTATTGACCTGGGAAAGCGCTCAGTCATTAAGAAACATGAATTTGACCATTTATGTGTAGAGCTTGATATAGAACACTGTCTTAGCCCACCGACATATCCAGCAATAAATAGTATGGTTAAGCGATTTAATCGATGCATAGAAGATATCTTGCAGATCCATTATTTCTATTCTTGTAAAGCGCTTGAGATCATATCGTACCGATATGTCTAGCTCTACATTCAGAAATTATCTCAATTAGTATTGGGTAGTAAAACTCTATTGCAGTCTATGAAATAAAGCCATGCAATCTCTCCCCACACCATATCTGCAATTCAGCCGTAAACAGTGGGCCGTGTTGCGTAATTCCGTTCCGCTCACGCTCACTGAAGCAGAAATTATCAATCTAAAGGGGATTAATGAAGCTCTCTCTCTGAAAGAAGTGGTAGAAATTTATCTTCCATTGTCGCGTCTACTTAACTTTTATATTAGTTCTAATCTACGGCGCCAGGCGGTGCTAGAGCAGTTTCTCGGCACCGACGGTCAATGCATCCCTTATATTATCGGCATTGCCGGTAGCGTGGCCGTTGGCAAGAGCACTACGGCGCGCGTCTTGCAGGCGCTTCTAAGCCGTTGGCCTGAACACCGCACGGTAGAGTTAGTGACAACCGACGGCTTTTTGTATCCCAACCAAGTACTTAAGCAACGAGATCTTATGAAGAAGAAGGGCTTTCCAGAATCTTATGATATTCGTAGCCTAGTCAATTTCGTCTCAAAAGTGAAATCGGGAACACCGCGTGTGACCGCACCGGTCTATTCCCATTTGATCTACGACATAGTTCCCGACAAACAAAAAATCATTTCCCACCCGAACATTTTGATCTTAGAGGGGTTAAATGTTTTACAAAGCTGCAACGATTATAACGATAATGCGCACCACGTATTCGTTTCCGACTTTATCGACTTTTCTATCTATGTCGATGCGCCTGAAGCGCTGCTGCAAAGCTGGTATGTCAATCGTTTTTTGAAATTCCGTCAGGGTGCTTTTTCTAATCCTGATTCCTATTTTCACAATTATGCCCAACTTTCTGAAGAAGAGGCGGTAACCATCGCTACCCAGCTATGGACAGAAATCAACGGACGCAATTTGCAGGAAAACATTCTTATCACGCGCGAGCGTGCCAGTTTAATTCTGTGTAAAAACCACAATCATGCGGTAGATAGGATCAGGCTGCGTAAATAGCATCACGCAGACCGCGGGCTATTGAAGTTGACGCCTAGATTGCAGATCTTTCTGGGCATGAGGTATGTTCTTTGATGCGTTACACAACGTCCGCGTCGAGGAATCGCACTAAATTACCGGAGAAAGTCCTGAATAGGCTGCGAGGTGACCGGCGGAAGCAAAGGTTCCGTTTACTATCTCTGTCAGAGACCTGACAGCAATCCTGACTCGAACTCCAAGAATTCTAGCCAGAACTGGATAAAGAGGATTGACAAGAACCTGCTGTTCTAGCTTCAGCAAACCTTTATTTCTCTCTTTGCTCAGAGTGAAAAGCTGGAGTGCCAGGCACGCCAAAACAACGAGGCTCTCCCTAGTAAGCGCCTGGGCGATGTCCGCAATAAGGCCTTTCCAGACAAGAAAAGAGCTTATAGAGTTGGGGCGCTCGCTTCTTTTAACTTATCGAAGCCATTTTTCTGGAGATGGGTGTTGCTTAATAAACTCAAGTATTGCTGGGTTGTCTAGTTGCAGTCCGAGTGCTCGCTCCAGAATTGAAGTATCTGGCTTAGAAGACTGCTGATATAATTGCTGGCCTAAATTGTCTGCACAGCAAGATCATCATCAAGGCTAAGGGCCATTAAAAGTTCGGCGATGCGCTCTTCTGCTTGCCTCAGCCTACGTAGCAGCCAAGGAAGGTAAGCCGATGCTGGTGGACCTCTCAGCCAGCATCATCTGACCATACTGTTTCATGTTAGATATCAGTAACCTGAGGTTTTTTCGTCGTTGTGTAATGCTCTATCGAAAAAAGCGCTTCCATGAAAGATTAACGGTAACGGCGTCATACGCATCTTTAGCGACATCGACGTGAATAAGAATATAGACTTATGCATAATCGCTGAATTTTTTCATTCTGCGCGATTCTTTGTACAGGTTCCAGTAACTACAGAGAGCCAGTTCCGATATACACGTTACAGAAGGTCTCAGCAAATATGCCGGACCTCGAGCACTTTTTATCTATTCCAGTCAATATCCCACTTCGATAAAAAATTGTCACAATCTTTATGCAAAATTAACTGAATAGCTTAAGCGACCGCCTACTAAAGCGCATCAACGGTGCTTTCTGCAACTTTTCTAAGTAGTGATTTCAGCCTGAAAACGCTATCTTGATGGGATTACAATCTCGTAAATAAGGCGGAGGATAAAGAATAAGCGCATCTTTACTGCATAGCTTCTCGTACACCATCAACTTTATAAGTAGCTAAAGTATCTATGATCACGATATTCCCGGATACAAGGTTAGAGAAAGCACTTGTTTTACATAAGCAAGAAAAGTATGTCCTTTCATTACTCCATCGAGCAGCATAGTTACACTTAATCTAGATAGACATATAAAAGCAATGAGAGTTATCTATTTCTAATGGAGGTGATGGCACATCGGCCCGGCATTGTTGAGCTCGGCTGCTGCAGTTTTTTAACCTGGTTATATTTGTCATTGGTGACCTTTTTAATGCAAATAAGCTGCTGTGGCGTATATGGTTTTTTAACTATTATCATATGCCGGTGAAAAATCACGATAGAGTGGCAAGGGTCGTTTAAACACTCAATTCCTTTTCATGGAAACCTGTATTTCTAATAAAGTTAGATTGCAAGATTCATCAATAAACGTCAAAATAAAATCAAAATACGCATCAATTTTGAACCGAGATTCGGATTTCCTCAAGGTTTAGAGCACTCCCTCCCAGTCTTACGGAATTGCTTACTCTAGTCAAACACAGCAGAAAAGCTTATTTGATATCTATCCGACGCTGCAGGTACAGGCGCAAAGCCACCTGCCTTAATCAATCTGATGATTCGCGTCCTTTAAAATCCTCAGTGTAAGAATGTGCAATTTAGATTTCAGAGAAAAATTAACCATAGAATATAGATGCATAACTATTAAACAAACTAAAATAGATGAAAAGTGTTTTAGGTAACAAGATATATTTTAGCTACGCATTATATACACGTACCCGTTATAGTGTTTTTAACATTCCCTACTAGAGTATTCATCTACTTGAAACTTAGCTGCATAAGGCAAGCAATATATTATTATAATAATGTTATTACAATGCTTTTCTTTTACTGATGCGTTAATATTGGCATGTTTTTTAACATTTTTCTCTCTGTGATGACGATTGGGTCAATTATCTTATAAAGCGACTTGTTACACCATGGCGAAGATATATGCTAAGATTACCTCATAGGTTATCACAAATGCGGACAAGTTTCCGGTTCCGCGTTATTTAGAAGCAGGCGCTTATATATGCAGCCAAAACTGACGGTCTTACCTTACCGACCCGATGCCGTGCTAGATTACTTTACCCTGCTAGCCGATCAACCCTGGGCGATGCTGCTGCACTCCGGAAATAGCAATCATCCTGACGGCCGTTACGATATTCTGGTGGCAGCGCCGGTGGCAACTCTGGTAACTCATGACGGAGTTACTGAGATCTGCCATGGCAATAACCGCACCATCGGCAACGATGATCCCTTTTCGCTTGTCCAGCAGCAGTTGTCGGCGGCCGATATGACAGCCCTGCCAAACGCATTATTGCCATTCCAGGGAGGTGCACTGGGCTATTTTGGCTACGATCTAGCCCGTAGCATCGAAACTCTGCCAGTGCAAGCGCAACAGGACTTACCACTGCCGCAAATGGCGATAGGTATTTATCGCTGGGCAGTCATAGCCGACCACCATCGCCATACAGTGACCCTAGTCAGCCATGACGATCCCGCGCCCTTGCTTGCCAAATTGAGTGCAGCGCCAGCCCCAATATCGATGCCGTTTCATCTTCTTGGACCCTGGCAGGCCAACATGACGCGCGCTGAATATGGCGAGAAATTCCGCCAGGTCCAGCAGCACTTGCTGGCGGGAGACTGCTATCAGGTCTGTTTAGCACAGCGCTTTAGCGCCCCTTGCGACAATGAATGGTCGGCGTTCCGGCATTTGCTTGCTCATAACCGGGCGCCATTTTCGGCGTTTATCCGCCTAGGAAAAGAAGCAGTGATGAGCTTGTCGCCGGAACGTTTCCTGCGTCTGCGCGACGGCGCAATCCAGAGCAGCCCGATTAAAGGAACGCTGCCACGGCTGGCGGATGCTGACGCCGATCGCCAGCAGGTTGCACGGCTGGCCGCTTCTGCCAAAAATCAGGCGGAAAATTTGATGATAGTAGACCTGCTGCGTAACGATATCGGGCGCGTAGCGCAACCCGGCAGCATACGTGTGCCCTCACTGTTTTCTATAGAGAGCTATACGACGGTACATCACATGGTCAGCACCATCACCGCCACCTTGGCGGCCGATTACACTTCCTGCGACCTTCTGCGCGCTTGCTTCCCAGGCGGCTCCATTACCGGCGCGCCTAAAGTGCGGGCGATGGAAATCATAGAAAGGCTCGAACCGCAGCGGCGCAGCGCTTGGTCCGGAAGTATTGGCTATATCAGTTGCTGCGGCGCGATGGACACAAATATCGCAATCCGCACTCTCCTGGTAGCGGACCAACATATTCACTGCTCCGTCGGCGGTGGTCTTATCGTCGACAGCGATGAAGAGGAGGAATATCAGGAAACCCTGGCGAAGGCTGCCTCGCTACTGGCGCTACTGAAACAGTAGCATATCTAAAGCTGTGACCGAGTGCCCTCTGTAGCTAGCTCACGAGCCGCTAATTATATCTACATCATAGTTTTTTTGAATAATGTATGTTTGATTTTATGCCAATATTTCATAGACTAAAATCAAGTTTTACTGCCGAATACTGATTAAGACAATTCCTGATTTTCTAGGGAAACATATCAGTTTACCTGTTGGGACAAGGCGGAATACCGATACTGTTTTATCCTAAATTATTATATAAAACCTCGTTAAACAACCCTCTTTATGGAAATATGATTACTGAAAAATATAATTGAGATTAAAATACCATGATAACCAGACTCCATATCCAGACAACTACAACACCCAAAATCAGAGATGCTTTTCAGGCAAACAACGAAGCAGGATCTGCTTTAGTTAAGCGTTACGGCTTTCTCTGAACTCACCGTTTCTAAATTGCAAAAACAAGATGGTGTTAACGATCATAGCCATACTCCTCATCGTTTGCAGATGACGCTGTCGCCCACCCGAAAGCATGCACCGCCTCCCTAAAAAAGGTTTTCTACCACTAGATAATAATCTATTGACAGTCGAAACGCGGTTTTTTAAACTTCACGGTATTTCTATCTGCCCCGGATCGTTTTATGCAGGCATAGATTGGAACATTTCCATAACATGCAGGAGAAGGAGAAAGCACAAAAACTAAAGCACAAAGTTTTTAAAACCTATAATCCTGATTACCTGCATGTTAATATGAAATAATCTTCTATAAATGCTAAATAAAACTTCACGACGTTATTTTCTATGTATATAGAATGAAAGCCGCGACGCATGTTTATCAGTCTCTACAAAGCTAAAACTGCGGCTAATGCGCGACGTTTCTTGCGTAATCCTAGTCAAGGGCAGAGCTTCAAGGTGTATGGTTGAGCGATTTAATGGGCTTATGGAAGATATTCTGCAAAGCCAACATTTCCATTTTGGTAAAGACCTTAAAATTAGACTGCACCGATATGTCTAGCTCTACAATCAGGAAGTACCTTAATAAGTATTAAGCAGCAAAACTCTATCGTTGTTTATAAAATATTGGTATAAAATTAAAACTGATTTTTTCAAAAAAAAATCATGCTACTTTCGAGATATGACATGTAATACTTTAGCGGTTTAAGGACATAGCGTGCTAGATATGAAAAAATCGTTCAAAAACTGACAGCACGTTAATTTCTCATCTTTTTTTGTAAAATGCACGACTTTAGTGTGAGTGACGGACCACGACAAGCATCTAATCTCAATTCTATTTACAAGAGCATTATTTATCGGTAAGAGCAATGCCGTCGAATTTATTACTCAATTAAATACAGAATGACAGTTCACGCCATTGCCGCCAAGCTTAATTTATACTGAAGCCCAGACAGGGTTAAATACGGACAGAAATAGACAATGACTCAGGAACAACTGAAAAAAATGCTGGGATCGGCCGCGCTAAAACATGTCCAGCCCGGCACGATTGTAGGTGTAGGGACCGGCTCTACCGTAGCGCATTTTATTGATGCGTTGGGGTCCGTTAATCATCAAATAGAGGGAGTTATTTCCAGCTCTGAGTCGTCGTCCATCAAACTAAGGAGCCTGGGTATTACGATATTCGACCTTAATAATGTTGATTCTCTAGACATATATGTTGATAGTGCCGATGAGATTAACGGAAGGATGCAGATGATCAAAGGCGGCGGCGGCGCCTTGACCCGCGAAAAAATCATCGCTGCCGTGGCACGCAAGTTCATCTGTATTGCTGATGCCAGTAAGCTGGTGGACGTGCTCGGCACATTTCCACTTCCGGTCGAGGTAATCCCCATGGCTCGCGCCTGGGTTGCCCGCGAACTAGTGCGCCTCGGCGGACAGCCTGTTTATCGCCAAAGCGTGGTGACCGACAATGGTAATATTATCCTAGATGTACATAATCTGGCGCTCCTAGATGCGGTCGCGCTTGAAGAGCAAATCAACAACATTCCAGGTGTCGTTACTGTTGGCCTGTTTGCGCGCCGCCGAGCTGACATGGCGCTTATCGGCAGCGAACAGGGCGTTAAAGTCATCGAGTAACCTGAGAAGCGGGACATGGTCATCGCCACCACTCTTAATAAAAACTGATAATATATTTCCTGATTGCGTATCTTATCCTGCCAAACTTGAGCTACACTGAAAATAAAAAATTTCTAATTATACGAATATTCTTCTATAGAATATTAAAAATGCCATGCAGACCACTTATTATGATTCTATTCATGGCCAACATACACATCGTTATCTAAGCGAATTTGCATATAAATTCAACCGACGCTATAACTTAGAACTACTGACACCTTGTCACATGCTGAGAAATATCCTATTTTATTTTGAATAATTAGGTTTAATTTATAATTATATTTCATAGACTGCAATCAAGCTCTACTATCCAACACTGATTAGGGCAATTTCTGACTGCAGAATCAGACATCTCCATACAGCGTTATCTCAAGCCCTTTATCAGAAAGAATGCCGGCTTTGCAGCACACCTTCCATACGCCCATTAAATCTCTTGATCATATTATTCGTTTATAGATGCATTTGTAGGCCAAGACGGTCTTCTATGTGAAGATCTCTTAAAAAGAGAATATCATGAGGCTTCATGTGTGCTTAATCCGGGAGCATTATAAAAACTTTCAGCGCACAACCCCTTTTATGACAAGATGTCTGCTGGAGAATATAGTTGAGGAAATATTGTAATAATGAGTCTCAACAGTCAGGTAAATACAATACCTAAAATCAGATCCGTTTTTCAGGCAAGCAACGAGCCAGCATCTACTTTTTTTCAGCGCTACAGCATTTCTGAATTGACTGTTCCCGAATGGCAAAAATAAGATAGAATTAAGGATCACAGTCATATTCTTCATCCTTTACAGACGCCACTGTCACCCACTCAAAAAGCAGTAGCAGCCCCTTAGGAAGAGATTTTTTCCCACTAGACGATTTGTTAACGGTTATATATGAATTCTTAAGCCTGCCTGCATCTCGACCTGGCCCGGATTACTGTTTACGCAGGCATAGGCTGGGAGTATGCGCAAGATTAAGAAAAAAGCCCACTATCAAAGTATAAGGCGCTTAAACGCTAAAATCCTGGTTATCGCATATGAATGCAAAACATCTTTTACAAATGCAAAATTAAACCTCACAACGCTATCTTTTCCTATTCCTAGGCATGGATCGCAAAACTCGATGAGCTTTATCCACCTGTACAAAGCCCAAGAGCACGGCTAATGCCTACGCTTATTGTGCAATCTTAGTCGAGTATGCGCCATGGCTATTCATCAAGCACTTATAGAGAATGGCAAAATTTACAGTTCATTTTTAGCCTGCAACACTCAGTTACCGAGAAACATGAATTCGACCGCTTATGTACAGAGCTTAATATAGAACACTATCTTAGCCTACCGATTTATCAAAAAACAAATGTAATAGTCGAACTATTTATTATTTTATAGTATATTAGGATGGGATATAAAACTGGATCATTCCAAGAAAGTCACACCCCGGATGAACTGCTGGCAATAAATGATCTGATAAGTTTACATGTCTCGAATATGCTATCGAGTCGCAATACGATCGGGAAAACCAAACTGGCGCACAATGAAGGCTGGCACGCTCCTGAGTAATAGTTCAGGCGGGTACGGTCATGGATATTCCAGTGCGCACTCTACTTTTCCCGCAGAAGCCGGCGATCAGCAGCGATTCATTCACGTCCCGGCTGTATAAATTGAACAAGGCGATCCTAACACCGCATATTAGCAAATCAACCCAAGAAGCCCAGAAGAATATCTGCATAGAAATAGCCAAAAAACTGATAAAGCATTCTGATAATAAGTCTACCTTATCGGCGCTTAATTTTTTAAGGTGTCGCTGCCGAAGCGCCAAAAAATCGTAAGTGGGTTGCTGTATATCTATGAAAACTGTGCGGGCACGCAAATATCCGCAGACCATACCGGAAATCAGTTATATAGTCATCGATATAGAAACGGCAGCAGACGATACCGCGCTGCAGCTGATGAAAGCGATATCGAACACCATTCGCGCCCGCTGAATCTACTTATCGCCCCCCCAAAGCCCCGCAAGCGCAGGGCGCCAGCAGAAAAAAACCTGGCAAAACGGCCTTAGCCGTTTTGCCCCTGTATTTTTAGCTCCGCGTTTTACTTCCTGCATTATGCTAGCATCAGCAACTGGAGTGGCTGCTAATTTCCAGTAGCAGCATCTCTACTGCTCAACCAACAGCGAACCTGTCAACTGCTGGCAGTCTTGCAGGAAGCCGATAGTCTAAAAGTTTTCTAGACACCGGCATTGTAGCATGCACTTATAAAATCTGCTGGAATCGCTGCCCCTGCAAATCGCACCCTACCAGAGGAACGTAAACAGCACATCCAGGCTGATGAGCGGCCAATAGGTGGCGACATCCTATTGAGTCTTGCGGGATGCGCGCAACCGGTTCAACATCAGCGACCTGGTGGCATTATAATGCATGGAAAGAAAGTGGTCTGGGTTAAAAGAATACAGTGCAGAAAAATAAACCTGCTTGCCATCGGCATATAAAATATCTAAGACATCTATAAACCAGCAACCATCGAGCTCGCTGCTGAAAGAGAGGATAACTCGTATAAAGCCATCAGTATGCGCATTGCTCATAACGCCGCTGACTACGTGCAGGGTAGTCTCCGGCGGAATGAGCATCCATTTTTTCTTGAGCCGACAGAGCGCGACGCTGCAAGCGTATATGAATATGCAGCGACCGGCATAGCAGTAATTTTTCTATTTGAAGCACTCATGGGGAAACGGCACTTAACTAGGGGGTTCCGATAGGCGGCCGCAGGCTGTACCTCGAATCTTTAATTCTAGAGGAACCTAGCGTCGAAACCTTAGGGCTTATCAGACGAGCCTGAACAGAGACAATTGACTCACAATATACGGCCAAAATTTAAATATTTTCTGTTTGCGAAGACATACTATTTTCCTGTCTTTGTTGGCCTTGCCAACCCCTGCTAACGCTGTGTAATGCCAGCTAAATGCGAAGGAGCGTAACTATAGCATCATGCACATTTATTCTCCCAATATTGATGCAAGCAGATGTCTAGATAAAATATCTTCCTCGATTATAAAAACTTAGACTAGCTTTTCTCTCGCAGGCGGTAAAATTCACCGCTATAGAGATACATAGACTGCTAGGCAGCATACTGTATAGCCGTAAGAAAAACGATAAGTGGCATGTTCTAGTGCATGAATTGACCAATAACGAGTTGGCGTTGAGCCAAACGCTTACTGGTCTGCTACGTGATTTATATCAAGGCACCGCTATCGCGCTAGCCTATGCGTCTTTTCCATGTGAGCTATTGCTGTAGTCGGGCTACGACGAGGGAAATGCGCTGTTCACGCGACTGGATGCCCTAACCTACTGGCTAAATCATTTTCTGTTATGGCTAGAGCACTTTTCATCTATTCTACTTTATTAAGTATACATGCATCTATATACTTTAGATAATTTTTTCACTAAAATCTAAATGGCACATTCTTAGAGTCAAGAGTTAAGATTTTGAATAATCAGATTAATTAAGGCGGCAGCTCTGCACGTGCAGGGGCGGACAAATATCAAATATCCTCTTCTACTGTAGCTTATTGGAATAAGCGATTCCGTAAGACCGGAAGTGATAGCTCTATACAGGAAACCTGAATCGCGGATTAAAAATTGATGCATATTTTTATTTTATCCTGACGCTTATTATGATAAGTCTCATGATATAACCTTATCTCCAACACAAACCTCCCTGAAAAATATTTTCAGCATTCAAACAAGCCTTGTTACTCTATCTGCTCTGTTTTCATCAGCATACGATAAAGGCGAAAAGACCGTATATGCAAGTGAATAAAATCGCGACGATGTAGTGCATGCGTACAAATTACGGTCTGAAGAAATATCATATTTCAAAAGAGTAGCTTATTTCATGGATGAAACAGAAACAACGATCAATATGCTCAGGTCAAAGAGCCGCAACTATTCTGTTCGATAGAGTAATAAACGAACATATCATCCTTGCTTATGCAGAACCGCTACTTATTTCTGAACTTGCCCCAGACAATATTGTGATAATGGATAATTTGGCTACTTATAAAGTTGATGGTTACTAAAAACTCTTGAGGCTAAAGGTGCAATTGTTTTTCATCTTCCGCCTTATTGACCGAATTTAAATCCTATCGAGATGACGTTTTTCAGGCTGAAATTACTGCTTAAAAACTTTCAGCAAGGACTGTTAATTCGATGTAGAATGCGATCGCTCAAGCTGTTAAATTAATTCCCTGTAAAGATTGCAACCATTTTGTGTCGCAGCGAGATATAAACCGAAATAGATAAAAAATTCCCTAGGAATGGTGCAGCCGCAGTTAGACAAGGCGCAGGGCAACATACGTGAGGCTATGGACGACTTAAACAAAATCAGTCAGTTAGAGCATGACAAAGAGTGAGATCGCGAGGAATTGGAGCAATCGCTGGAGGAAGTGATTGAGCATGTTCGCATCGCCGCTATCTTTTACAATAATGATTCCTGATCATGCCTTTTACTCAGCTATTCTCAATAGATTGTATAGCATTATAAATGCCTTGATATCGCTACTAAAAAAGACTGCATCAATACTCCAATGTTATAACGTCGCTTAAATCAATACTTAAATTTGCCTAAGTAACGAGGCGTATGTTAGCCATAAATACTATGATAAGTGCCTGTTATGGTTTTTTCAGATTCTCCAGCACAGTATTCATCTACGTATTATCTATTTTCAGTGTAACTCAAGCTTGGCTGGATAAAGTACGTAATCAGGTAGTGATTTTGCTCATCCGGATGACGACGCGGCGCCTACCTCCGCCTGTCCGGCATTATATTAACATTAAAGCCGGTCTTACGTCGGCGTATTGACCACGGCAGAGGAGCAAAGCATGTTAATTAAGCTAGAGGCAGCAATAACATCACAAGAATATAGCCGCCGTCGTCAAAGATTGCTAGCGAAAATGGCAGCGGGAAGCGCCGCGCTGCTCTTTGCCGCTCCCGAGGTAACGCGGAGTGCCGATAGCCAATATCCGTATCGTCAAAATAGTAATTTCTGGTATTTTACCGGCTTTAACGAGTCTGAAGCGCTGTTGATTCTGGTCAAAAAAACCAAAGCCATCACTACAGCGTACTATTTAATCGGGCACGCGATAAGACCGCCGAAATATGGACGGGCCTCCGCCTAGGTCAGGAGGCAGCGCCGGAGCGCCTAGTAGTTTCCCGAGCGCTGCCGTGGGATGATATTGATAGCCAATTGCATCTACTACTCAATGGCCTTGACGTGGTTTATCATGCGCAGGGTGAATACGACTTTGCCGACAGATTTCTCTTCAATGCACTAGATAAATTGCGGCGCGGCGTCCATCATCAATTGCAGGCGCCGGCCACGCTGGTTGATTGGCGGCCCTGGGTACACAACATGCGCTTGATAAAATCGGAAGAAGAGCTGTCGGTAATGCGCCATGCCTGCAAAATAAGCGCCTTCGCGCATACCCGCGCCATGCAGCAATGCCGGCCCGGTATGTACGAGTATCAGCTTGAAGGCGAAATTCAGCATGAATTCAACCGCCACGGAGCCCGCTTTGCGTCTTACAACACTATAGTAAGCAGTGGAGAAAACTGCTGCATTTTTCACTACACCGAAAACACGTCGAAGATGAAAAATGGCGATCTGGTGTTGATCGACGCCGGCTGTGAATATCAGGGCTATGCCGCTGATATCACCCGCACTTTCCCAATCAATGGCCGTTTCTCACCGGCACAGCGCGCGATTTATAATCTAGTCTTAGCTATGCTTAACCGCGCTCTTGAGCTCTACGGTCCAATGCGCAGTATTCAAGAGGTGAGTGAAGAGGCAGTGCGCATTATGGTTACCGGTCTGGTTCAGCTTGGCGTTATAAAGGGCAAGGTAGAGGCACTCATCGCCGAACAGGCGCACCGGCAATTTTTTATGCATAGCCTGAGCCACTGGCTGGGACTTGATGTACACGACGTCGGTAATTATGGCTCATCTGAACGTAACCGGACGCTAGAGCCAGGCATGGCGCTGACCATCGAACCAGGTATTTATATTTCCTCTGATTCCGATGCGCCTTCCGCCTACCGCGGTATCGGCATCCGTATTGAAGACAATATTGTGATTACCGCTACGGGTAACGAAAATCTCACTGCCTCAGTCGTCAAAGAGTCAGAGGCGATTGAAGCCCTTATGGCGTTGGCACGAAAAGAATGAGCATCACCATAATCGGTGGCGGCATGACTGGCGCAACGCTTGGACTTGCGCTTTCGCATCTGAGCCGTGGCACTCTGCAAATCAATCTGGTTGAAGCGCGGACACCGGAAAGCCGTGATCATGATCCGGGCTTTGACGCCCGCGCTATCGCTCTAGCGCAGGGGACTTACCGCGAGCTGAGCGCCATTGGCGTTTGGCCGGCGCTGGCATCCTGCGCCACCGACATTACGCGGGTGGAGATAAGCGATAAAAGGCATCTAGGTAAAGTGCAGATTGCGGCCGGCGACTATCAGTTACCCGCTCTGGGCTATGTTATAGAGCTGCACGCGGCTGGCAAACGGCTATTTGACCTCCTGCACGAAGCCCCCGGCGTGCGACTGCATTGTCCGGCAACGCTTGAAGGCATCAGGCGAGAGCTAGCGCGTAACATCGTTATACTGGATAACGGCCTAGAACTCAACGCACAACTAGTGGTAGCTGCAGACGGCTCGCGCTCGCCGCTAGCCGCGCAATGCGGCATCCGCTGGCGGCAGCTGGATTATCAGCAGATTGCGGTTATCGCAAACATCACTACCACCGTGCCTCACGGCGGCGACGCGTTTGAACGGTTTACCTCACGGGGCCCGCTGGCGTTGCTGCCCATGTCCGGCGCGCGCAGTTCGCTGGTCTGGTGCTTGCCTATTGCATATGAGCATGACATTGCCAGCTGGGACGAAGGACAGTTTTGCCAGGCATTGCAGCAGGCATTTGGCTGGCGGCTTGGCCATATTACCGCTGCCAGCGAGCGTCAGTATTACCCGTTAAGATTGTGTACGGCAGAGCGGCATATCACCCATCGCCTAGCGCTTGTGGGTAATGCCGCGCAAACGCTGCATCCTATTGCCGGTCAAGGTTTTAACTTGGGACTGCGTGATGTGATGACACTAGCGGAAACCCTGACGCAGGCTGCAGTGCAAGGAGAGGATATCGGCGATTACGCCGTTTTATCACGCTACCAGCGTCGGCGGCAGCCCGATCAGGAAGACACTGTTCGCATCACCGACGGGCTTATTCGTCTTTTTACTAACCGTCACCTGCCGATAGTAGTGGGCCGTAATCTTGGGCTGTTAGCCGTAGCCCATATTCCGTCGCTGCGCGATACTCTGGCGCGTAAAACACTTGGCTGGGTAGCCCGATGATTGCGACCCGTAAGGAAGGATCTATTAAGTTATGCAAGAATTTGATATCGTGATTAGCGGCGGCGGTATAGTCGGTTTAGCACTGACCTGCGGCCTAGAAAGAACCGGGCTGCGCGTAGCGGTTATTGAGCATCAGGGACCGAAAGCGATTCTCCTTACCAATCAGCCTGTTCTGCGGGTTTCCGCTATTAATGCTGCCAGCCGGCGTTTGCTGCAATATGTGCAGGTCTGGGAGCACATCACCGCGCAGGGCGCTAATCCTTATTATGGCATGGAAGTCTGGGAGCGGGACAGTTTCGGACGTATCTCTTTCGACGGTGCTGAGCTGGGATATCCTGAGCTAGGACACATCATTGAAAATCAGGTCATACAGCAGGCATTATGGCGCCGCGCGGAACAGCTATTCGAGGTAACGCTGATAGCACCCGCCGCGCTGCGCCAGGTCATCTGGGACGAAAATAAAGCGCTTATTACCCTTGACGACGACAGGATTCTAACAGCTCGACTAGTCATAGCGGCGGATGGCGCACGCTCTTGGCTGCGGACACATGCCGATATCCCACTAACTTTTTGGGACTACCAGCATCACGCGCTTGTGGCGACCGTGCGCACTGCCCGGCCCCATGGCAATATTGCTCGCCAGACGTTTCATGGTAACGGCATTCTGGCGTTTTTGCCGCTAAGCGATCCTTATTTAAGCTCTATAGTCTGGTCTTTGCCCCCGTCGGTAGCACAAGAGCGCCTGACAGCGTCTGCTGAGGCGTTTAACGTCGCCCTGGCTATGAACTTTAGTCTGGCGCTGGGGTTATGCGAGCTGCAGGGCCAGCGGCAAACCTTTCCACTCACCGGTCATTATGCGCGCAATTTCGCTGCTCACCGCCTAGTACTCGCAGGGGATGCCGCGCATACCGTCCATCCGCTGGCGGGACAGGGTGTTAACCTGGGCTTCATGGATGTTGCAGAACTCTTAGGAGACGTGCAGCGCCTGCGAAACGCCGGAAAAGATATCGGCCATTACCCCAACCTGCGGCGCTATGAACGCAGCCGCAAATATAACGCCGCGCTGATGCTAGCAGGAATGCAGGGATTTCAAGAGCTTTTCTCCGGCCAAAAACAGCCAAAGAGGTGGATTCGCAGTGCCGGTTTGCGGCTGGCAGATTCGCTACCGGGCGTCAAGCCACGTTTTATTAAGCAGGCGATGGGGTTAAACGATTTACCCGCCTGGCTGGCGGCCGAACCTTTCGACTGAATTAATCTAATTTAACCATTCTTTTTAAATGAGATTTTTTTAATCCGATACATAAACCTACAAGGGAATTATAAAAGCAGTGCACGGATTTTTATGATTAACCGCTATTCCGCCGCTAAATTATGAATAAATACATAAATCAGCAAATAAACTAAAGCTGACTACTTGTTATATCTCCGGCAGCAAAACGATTGTTTAAATCATTTAAATTTAATTTTGTGATAATATTCATTGACTGCTGCAGAGCTTTACTACCGCAGCACTAATTGAAGCAATACCTGATTTTGTAAACAGAGATATCGGTCTAGCTTTCCCTTGATCTCTTCATCAGAATAATGTCATAGCTTTACAATAGATATTGTACCATCCTGCATTAAGTTTCTCCATTGACTATGCTATTGGTTTTTAGATGCATCAGTAGGCTAAAAAGCATTATATCTTAAGCTCTACAGATCAGCGGTCGAATTTATTTTTCCTAGCAGCTGAGCGTTTTTACAGACCAAAAAAACGATCTGCATATCTTTTCCATGTTCTGCAAGAATCCGATGAATAAATATGAAAATGAGCAACTCAGATATAACATTCAGAAAGTTAGCATTGTTTCTAAATAATTTAGGTTTTTTATTACAGATATTTTATATATTACAATAGAGTTTTATTACTCAATACTGATTGAGGTAATTCCTGCTTATAGAATCAGACACAGCGATGCTGTATGATTTAAAACTCTTTATCAGAATAAGAATAGCAGCCTTTCAGCACATCTCTAATACTGCTATTGAATCACTTGACCATGTCATTTTTTCTAGCTGCATCGATGATAGTCTATAGCACCTTCATCTATTCAAGATTAAAAATTAACCTAATAGCTTGCTCCATCACACTTCACAGCGAATCAAAGCTCTTACTAAATATTTTTTAAGCAATTATTTCAGTTTGGGAAATCTATCTCAATAGAATTTAAATCCGGTTAATAAGTCTGAAGATAAAGAAGAATTAGAGCTTTATCCTTAATGGCTTCTCATAGACTATTAACTTTATGAGCAGCAAAATTATCTATTATCATGATACTCTCTAGTACAAGTTTAGGGAAAATGCCCATTCCACATAAGAAAAAAGCATATCCGTTTATTTCTCCATCTAGCACTATAGTTAAACTGAATGCAGATAGACGCATATCAGGAGTGAGTGTCTTTATTTTCCAGTAGATATATAAGAGATCATCCTGGCATCATTAACCTCGTCTTCTTCAGCCTTTTGATATACTCATATTTGTCTTCATTGCCACTTCATCACTGAAATAGCGAGAAATCTAAAATTTCTTCAGACCATAATTTGCGCTCATAAACTACATCATTGCATTCTTGTGCAGTGGCATGCACGGTCTTTTTACCGTTATCATAAAAGTGCAACCGAGTGGCAACGCCCGTTTAAATGATAAAAGTATTTTCAGAGAGGCTTGCATTTCAGATAAGGTTAGATAAAACCTTATAAATAATCATCAAGATAAAATCAGAATATGCATCAATTTTAATCCGCAATTCGGTCTTTCTTTAAGTTTAGAGGTGTAACTTTCTATCTCACGGCATTTTTTGCTCCAACGAACCTCAACAAAAAGCTCATTTCACATCTATCCGAGGCAGACCTGCAAAGCTACCCTTTAATTCGATTTTTCGCTATTCTAAATCCTCACCGCAAGAGTGTACTATTTATATCTCAGAGAAAATAATTATCTACAATATATAGATGAATGGCTATTTGTAATAAACTAGAATATATAAAAGCGCTCTAAGAAGATGCTCTATATCAGGCTCTGCACATAAACATTTGAATTCATATTTCCCGGGGACTGAGCGTTTTCTTAAGTCAAAAAGACGATCTATCAATTCCTTACCATTGCCTATCAGCACTTGATGAATGGTCATAGGACATGCTTAACTAAGATCGCACAAGAAACGCTGGGCATGAGCCTCGGTATTGGTTTTATAGAAAAGGATCAAAACCATCGAATCGCTCAATCTATATCTACGAAAAGATAGCGTCGTGAAGTTTTATTTAGCATTCATAGAAGACACTTTACATCAACATGCAGATAAGCAAGCTCATAGTTTTAAACGCTTTTTACTTTGATTTTGAGACTTTTCATTTATATAAAGAGAATTTCCGAATCTATGCCTGCATAAACAGCGCTCTAAGCTAAATCGAGACGCAACGGAATTTAAGAATTCGCGTAAGACCGCTAACAGATCGTCGAGTAAGAGAAAAGCATCTTCCGCAGGGGAACATGCCATTCTTCCCCGAGCAGACGACAGAGTCATCTGTAAACGATAGAAATATAGCTATTTTGCGTCTTTTCTCCTAGATTATTATATACTTCCTCATATAGACTTTAAGCGCACGGCCCTACTCATGGGAAGAAGGCTACACCTAAAATTAGAGCCGCTCTTCAGACAAGCAACGAGTCAACATCTATTTTTGCTAAGCGTTATAGCATCTCTGAACTAACCATTTTAAATGGCAAAACGAGATGGCGTTCAGGATTATAGACTCGTTTGCAGACGACGCTGTCGCCCGCTCAGAAGTGGGTACTCCTTACCCCTTTTCCCTGCGGAAGATACTTTTCTCGTACTGGATACCCTGTTCGTAGTCGTAGGCGAACCCTTGAGCACCGCCGCATCTCAATCTGACTTAGCGCACTGTTTACGGAGGATAGATTAGGCAGTTTACGTGACATAAAGGAAAACCCCAAAAAGCAAAAGCGTTTAAAAACCATTGGCCTGGTTACCTGCATGTTGACATAAAATATCTTATCACTTTTTATTAAAAAGATTAACTCTAATGAGTAAAATAACTTTTTATTAAAATTAATGGTTATAAATACGGCATTGAAGGCATGCAAGGCGAAAAAGTACTTGCAAACTCGCCTTGAAGCTTCTGCGGCCGGGTAACTGAGCAAGGCAAACTTCTGACTAGCCATAGCCCGAACAACTACGTCAGCGCCCTGCTTAGCGTTTTTGCTATATAGAGATCGTCTATATCGATACCCTTATGATCACTTGTCTAACTTCCTTGTGCTTTTTAAATATCTAAGATTATTCGTCTCTTCGAAAAGAAGAGTAACTTAGTTAGTACAGTGAATCAACTTCAAACTGATGGTGAGAATATTTTCCATAAATGCCAAATAAAACCTCACGACGTTATTTTTTGGCAAAGATCAAGCGATTTAATAAGTCTGATTAGCCTCTACGAAATCAAGACCGCAGTTAATGCGCGATGTTTCTTGCATAATCTTAATTTAACATATTGCATGGCTATACATCAGGTACTTACAGAAAAGGCAAAATTTACAGATGATCTTTTAGGCTTGTGAAAACGCTCAGCTACCTGAAAACATGAATTCGACCGGTTATGTGCAGAGCTCAGTATAGAGCGCCGCCTTAGCCTACTTATGCACGCATAAACAAATAATATAGTCGAGAGACTTAATCATCGTATAGGAGATTCCGCAAGGCCACAACTTCTATTCTGATAAAGAGATTAAGATCACGCCACACCGATATGTCTAAATCAAATTACCTCAATCAGTATCGGGTAGTAAAACTCAATTACAGGCTATGAAAGTATTAATAAAAAGTTAACACCTAAATTGTTTAAAAAATTATATTACCTTCCGGGATATAGAAGTTGCTTATCAACAATAGAAAATTGATTTTCAATACTGATTTAGTCTGTTGTTGGGATAGAGATGCTCTTTAGGCAGAGATTAGAATAAGATAAACAGAATTATTTTAAGGAATAAGCATAGTATCTTTTAGATAGAGCATGAACTAGCAGTAGCAAATAGCATGATACTCCCTGGGAGGTAAAATTGAGCGAACGATAACGAAAGAGCTAATTATTTAGGCGTGAGGATTATAAACGCACTGAACTGGTTGACTAGAATTTGGAGCGGGAAACGAGACTCGAACTCGCGACCCCAACCTTGGCAAGGTTGTGCTCTACCACTGAGCTATTCCCGCATAGATATAAAAAAAACTTGACTGTTTTAGATATGACTATTTTACTCACTTGATCGTATCAGTCAATATAAAAACAATCATCAATAACGCATTTGCTTATTTTTATAGCGATTCGTTCAATGCTCGAACAAATCGTTCCAGGAGGCATACAGATATTGGAACATTGACAAGAGAGTTAGTAGGGCAGAGATATACATTGCGACAATACCTATCGCCGACACGATGTCGTCCGGTCGCCAGATTAGTGCTACCAATGCTAACATTTGCGCGGTAGTTTTCATTTTACCAATCCAAGAAACCTCAACGCTACTGCGCTTGCCGATCTCCGCCATCCACTCACGCAATGCAGAAATAATGATTTCACGAGCAATCATGGTCGCCGCTGGCAGCGTTATCCACCATGAATGAAAATGTTCTTCCACCAGCACCAGCGCCGTAACGACCATCACTTTATCTGCTACGGGATCGAGAAACTCGCCAAAGCGAGTTGTTTGTTTCCAGCGACGAGCCAGAAAACCGTCAAACCAATCTGTCATCGCCGCCAAGATAAAAATTAGCGCGCAACTCAGCGGCGCCCATTTAAAAGGCAGATAAAAGGCTAGAATAAAAAACGGTATCACGACGATACGGAACATGGTCAGCCAAGTCGGTATATTCAGTTGCATAGTGCTTTATTAACTATCTAACCCGAGTGGGAATAATAAGTATGTTGCTACATTGCGGCCAGTGTTTCAACGCATTAAATATTTTTCTACTAAGACGCCTGAATACCCGGTACTTAGGCAATTTTTTCACGCTCGCATTGCGTAGCGGCTGAAGACCGCCTATGCACTTTAGTAGCGACTGTCGACGCCGAGGACCGATACCCTCGATTAATACCAGCGCGCTAGTATTTTTTTACCTTAGTACATTTATTGCGATGGCCAGTAATTGCATTATTGTGCGAATCATTGCGGATGTGCTGAATCACATGCAGCGCCAGCGAATCAGGCGGCAGTGCTATGCCCTCGCAATTAGGCTTCAAAAACAGCGTTTTAAAACCCGCTTTAAGTTCTACACCTTTGCCGCCCCGAGAAAAATTACGCGCGACTTTTTCTAGGATATGACTCAATACTCAGACACCGCTTTAGCCATAGCAAACTGATTTTACCACCATGGATAATCACCATATCGGGGATTTTCTTTTCTTTGAGTGCTTTAAAATAACGGCAGCGCAGGACCTGAACTAAGGCGGCATAATCATCGCTAGGAAGTAATGCCTTCAATATATTATAGCGGCGATATTCGACGCGTACCGGCCCATTATCTTCAAAGATAACGCAGGAGACTATGGTCTGCTACCCCACGCTATGGCTTATGTCTAAAGATCCTATCGGGTTGATCCGCTCGATGCACAATAACTCTGCTAGAGCGGCTAAACGCTGATGTATCGTCGACTGTTGTAACAGTTTTTTGCCAGTGCCGCCGCCAGGAGCGTGAAATTGATGCGCCGCGCGATATTTAAAGCCAAAACATGCGCTAAATGACGAGCTACTCTTATTTCCATCAGTGTAACAAAATTACACTTTATATAATTAGTAATCATTATTAACTGCCCATAGATAGCTTTACCTTATCGTATTAAGCTACTATGATGATAAGATTTGAGATATTTAAAAGGGAAACGTGCGATAGATGTAGATCTACCCGGGACAAATTGGATCTATCTAAGACAAGTCAGGGTTATTAAGTTACACATAGTGTAACAAGAATCATCACGTAAATTAAACGATTCCTGAAATCATCTCGCTGCCTGAAGTGCATTAGCTTTTTGCGGCGGCGGTTTCGCCTGGCGTGGTGGTGCCATACAGGGTCTGCTTAACTTCCGCCAGATGGTGTTGCGCCGTGGTGTGGGTAATGCCTTAAACGATTCGCCTAATGTCGAGCCATTGAGGGCAAAACCGTAGTCGTCTTTCGCCACTTCCGGCACCCGGCAGAAGATTTCTTGTCCGTCTCATTCATCATAACCACCTGCGCTTCACTGTCGCGCCAGGGGTTACGCACTATCTGTACGGTGTCGCTCACGCGAACGCCGGGGACTTGCCGCACATCGTATTCACTCCCCCTGAAACGACACGCGATGGCTGCTAACCTTACGGTTTTCGGCTAGACTCACCGCGAGTTCGCGGCGTACGTCAACAGGTAGTGCCTTGATTAACTGTGCGGGGTGATACGCACCAGCAGTCAGTCGATGCGGGTCATGCCGGTACGTCGGTAGATGGCGGTACGGTTATATTTTTTACGCCACAACCAGACCAGGCGGTTCAGTTCATCAATATTATCGACTTACACAAACCGCAGGCCAGATTCAAATGGCATTCCAGAATGTCGCGCGCCTTTTCCACTGAGCCGGTGGCGCGAACATTACCGGCTTTATGGGCGATAAGTTGAATACCAAGAGTTTTATACCGGTTGCGCATCGTGGACGAGATCAGCGCGCAACCGGGGTCGGCATAAAGGATGCGCAGCACACCATGCAGTACGTCGGCCCCATCGCGTTCTTGCATGGCGTTAATCAGCACATCGGTAAAGCTTTGTGTTGTTTCGCCGCTAAAGCGGTACTCGGCATAAATCCAGCTGCTGGTGTGATCGGTCAGCTCAAATGACCAGACGCGGTCATTAACAATGCGGCCGAGATTTTTGGGCTTGTTTGGGTTAAATTCTGCTTTACGCATCATGCGTAGGCCGGTGTCGCGCGTCGTGCGCCGCTTGCCTGGGTTTTTCAGGTAATAGAGCACACACAGCGATGCATCCAGTTTCCAGACATGAGTGGGATGGTCGGTTTTTAGCTGGACGCAAGGGGCTGGTGCGCCTAACTGGTTGGGGTGTAGGCGATAACGATACAGTGCCCGGCTGATGTCATCGACTGACAAGGGGAACCACTCGCCGATTTTATTATAAATATACCCGGCATTAATCAGGTTGTTCGCCCGCAGGTCGTTAACCGCCTGCTCCAGGCTGTCAAGGCGTTTGCCGTTCTTGCGATGCGAGGCCATCATCACGCCGGATATCTGCAGAGGGCTTCCTCACGGTCAGGGCGCTGTCGCCATAATCCACCCGCTGTTTGCGCGGCGGTTTATAACTGACCTGTTTGATTTTTTGCAGCAACGTAGCTTTGGAAATACCGCGCGCCTGACATCCCGCCTGATAAACGCGTCTTTGCCCCATGTCCTGCTTTTCGGCGGTCTAGGCTATGGTTAACAGGTGTTCGGTCAGGATGGGGTTAATTACACCACCGCCTCAACGTTATCCAGTCCGGTGCCGCGCAGATGTTCCGGTAACTCAAAATCCGCATCGTCGACATCCGCATCGGCTTTTGCCCAGTCAGGTACCAACTCTGATACCGCGGCGAGGTAACGAAAAATTACTGCGTAACACATTGATTTCAAACTCAATATCATTGAGTAAGCCGGCTAAATAGTCAGCATGGAACGTGATATCGCCACCATGGCTATTCAGTTTTTCCAGCCCTTTCCGAAAGCGGCCGATTAATATCGGCTTTAACATCAAAACCCACCAGGCCAATTTCTTTACGAAGCTGGCGTATGCCTTCTTTCCCCTAATAGTCGAAGTTGATCGAGTATCAGCTTGTCACTCAGTTTATTGATTTTTTCTTCTTTTTCTCTGACTCGATCGCGGCTAGCTTTGAGTATATTTTCTGTCTCTCGCAGTTTTGCGCGCAGTTCTCGCGACGACATGCGATTAATCTCATCCAGCGTCAGGCGAGCAATAGCGCCACCTTCGGCCAGTTCGGCGAGGTCTTAATCACCTTCTATTATCAGTTTAAAGAGCTTAATTTTTCCCAAAACGGCAAGTGATTGCACTTTTGACTCTGGCTTCGACGAAGTATATTTAAGAGCAGCATTCATAATGAGATTGGCTATTCTGTAAGCCATCCCTAGCTGCTCTATAACGATACTTGTAAATGTTCCATTGGGTTCATTTTCTTTGATAATAATCAGCCACTTGCTCGCCTCCAGCATGGCTTCTGCACTCTGTGCCATATAGAAGCGCGGCTTCATGCACAATACGCTTGCGCTGATAGGGCAACCTCTCACCGCACTTCTCCATAATGGCACGCCGATATTCAGCCAGGGCGTTAAGGTTGTTCATTAAATCCGGTTTCAAAGGATGAGGCAGCTCTTAAACGCAGCCAGTAACTAGTGGCCGAAAAAGAGAAACAACTGCAACAGTTAAGTCAACAACTGGCTGGAAAGACGTCTACAACGGCTATGAGAGATGAACAGGCTCCGCTCAATACCCAGCAGTAGGTTACGCTAACGCTAGAAGGCGTGGAAGACCGTCTCAAATCCGAGAGCCTGCGGTTGAGGCTTAGCCCGGAGAGCTTTGCCGAACGCTGTGGCGTTAAAAACTTACCTAGTACAACTACAAAAAAGTGAGCGGTATCCAGATGCTGCTTGCTTCATTGCTGCAAAGGCTATTGGGGTAGATTTCTTTTTCTTATTACAGGTGAGCGCAGCGATGAAGCCAGTGCGCTCGATGTGGTGCACGATGGAAAAGAGGCTAACTTATTGACAGCATTTAGGCATATTCCAAGTGAGTCACGGAATATTGTCCAGCGCACGATATCTGCCTTATCCGAGAAAAGCCACTCGTCAGCGCGCTTAACCCCCCTTCGTTGGCGCGAAGGGGATTATTTAACGGTAATAATGAGCTCACGCCGTTGCGTAATCTGATTGCTGTTGAGACTATAGCGGATCGGAAGGCTCTCCATCGAAAAGTCCTGAAACACTCTACGCATTTCAGGAATATCATTGACCGAATATTCATCATGCCCGCTAGGTCTCGTCCCATCCCTGCCAATTTTTCATATTGCTCCAGACCAAAATCCACGCCATAACCCTCGATCTCCCAGTTGATGCGGCGTACGATATTTGAAGCCAAAACATGCGATAAATGGCAGGCTACTTTTATTTCCATCAGTGCAACGAAATTACACTGTCATTTTTCATCAGAGGCACTTTAATCTGCTTGAGTTATACGATCAACGGGACAATATTTGTAGATGCTGATCAATGAAACGCCATACAGTAATGCAAGCTGTTTTCTGCTATGACCATTCACCAATAATTTTTGAGCTTGCTGTTGCTGTGCAAAAGATAGCGACTGAGGTCTGCCGCCAATACGCCCCTACTTCTCGCTGCTGCCAAACTTGCCTGAGTACGCTCAATAATCAGTTCTCGCTCCATCTGTGCCAACGCACTCATCACATGAAAGAAAAAACGGCCAGCGGACGTAGAGGTATCAATAGCATCCGTTAAGCTATGAAAATGAATACCTTCATCTTCCAGTTTAGATATTAAAGTAATCAAATGTTTAATGCTGCGACCCAGTCTATCCAGCTTCCAGACGACTAAGGTGTCACCCGATTTCAGTGCATTTAGTGCGCGTTTTAATCCGGGTCTCTGATCTGTTTTTCCGCTGATTTTATCCTCAAAAATATGCTCACAATTTGTACAAATGAGTGATTTTCGCTGTAAATCGGTGTTTTGGTCATTTTTTGACACCCTCATATAGCCTATTTTGCCATTTTAGCCCCCAATTCTCCCCCGAAAGCCTTCTTATCGCTGGTTTTGGTCAAAATATTAGCTAAATTCCCGATTTAAGAAAACCTTGGTTTTTTAGAAAAAATAAATCTGACTAAAAATGCCACACCCAATCAGCGTAAAATTAACGGCAAAACTCTGACTCAGGGTGTGCAGCTAATCGCCGCCGATGTTCATGCTGTTACGCCCGAAGTATTGCGTGTCGAAATCCCGGTAGGTGTTCCTCTGCCTTGGCCTACTGAAACACCTCCGGCTAGTTGGCGTATATATAATGGTGAGACCTTTAATAAGAAAGAATATCCGCTCTTGGCACTCGCCTATCCGTCAGGAAAACTCCCTGATTTGCGAGGAGAATTTATTCGAGGTTGGGATGCTGGACGGGATATCGATAAAGACAGAACGATATTAAGCTCACAAGGTAATGCTATGCAGAAAATCTGGGCGCAATGGGTAATGGATGACCAGGCAGTTTCATCAAATTTTCCGCAAAAAAGGTGCAGTTCTGGCCACGTAATATCAGGCGCGCGGCTGATATCAATACGGTTAAGCAGCACACGATATTTTTTCCAGGCCAGCAGTGATGCTTTTTCGGCTTCTGAAGCCATGTCAAGGTCTACCGCATCCTGCAACGGCGCTATAATTTTTGCTGCCTGCTTAAGCAGATAATCGCGTTTATGAGTCGCTTGCTCCCTGAGTTCATCTGCGGTATAAACACGTGGAACGATCTCACTATCGATAAAACACCATTTTCGATTAGGGGCTGCCTCTTGAGGCCATTCTGATACCTCTGCTATGCTGCGCTCTTCAGGATAGAAGCCGCTGATATCATGGCCCATTGAGTGGATTACACCGTCGGATTCATGCTCGACTTTCATCGTATCGGGCTTAAAGCTTTTCTAGCACTGATACCAGTCTTGACCGTCTTCTGAGATCAGAAAAATCGCCCCAACAGCGTGTTCTAGTCATTTTTTATCAACAGAGTTAGGATGATAGCGTTTGAAATTTTCAATATTTTTTATCACACACATTTATCCAGTTATCGTTAATGTTTTTTGTAAGATGCAGCGCTAAACATAATCCACATAGGCATCAACGTTTCCGTTATACACACCAGTTATTACATAATAAGATTCATCACGATAACCCGTGTCTCGCCATATCTGAATCTTCTGCATATGGCCCAATCGAATATCCCGTACAAACGTGGTGTTAACATAATCCCAAGTGGCACGGCCGTTCGCTACATGATCGGCATGTTGACAAGCATTGCTTTGTGCTTCATTTGTGCGGGCGCTAATCTAGCCGCTCAACGCTTCACCCCAAGCTGAGCCAGTAATATCACCATTTTCATGATAAGTGGCTGTTCTGCCGCCCCATGAAATGGTTATATTTGCCTAAAAGTAACCCCTCCGTTGACAGTTCTGCCGGTACGTTTATCCAGCGTGTTTTTTGCACAATCTACCGTTTCCAACAAACCAAGGTTTTCTTAAATCGGGAATTTAGCTAATATTTTGACCAAAACCAGCGATAAGAAGGCTTTCGGGGGAGAATTGGGGGCTAAAATGGCAAAAATAGGCTATATGAGGGTGTCAAAAAATGACCAAAACACCGATTTACAGCGAAAATCACTCATTTGTACAAATTGTGAGCATATTTTTGAGGATAAAATCAGCGGAAAAACAGATCAGAGACCCGGATTAAAACGCGCACTAAATGCACTGAAATCGGGTGACACCTTAGTCGTCTGGAAGCTGGATAGACTGGGTCGCAGCATTAAACATTTGATTACTTTAATATCTAAACTGGAAGATGAAGGTATTCATTTTCATAGCTTAACGGATGCTATTGATACCTCTACGTCCGCTGGCCGTTTTTTCTTTCATGTGATGAGTGCGTTGGCACAGATGGAGCGAGAACTGATTATTGAGCGTACTCAGGCAAGTTTGGCAGCAGCGAGAAGTAGGGGGCGTATTGGCGGCAGACCTCAGTCGCTATCTTTTGCACAGCAACAGGAAGCTCAAAAATTATTGGCGAATGGTCATAGCAGAAAACAGCTTGCATTACTGTATGGCGTTTCATTGATCAGCATCTACAAATATTGTCCCGTTGATCGTATAACTCAAGCAGATTAAAGTGCCTCTGATGAAAAATGACAGTGTAATTTCGTTGCACTGATGGAAAGCCTGCCATTTATCGCATGTTTTGGCTTCAAATATCGTACGCCGCATCACGATGATTTTGAATCGAAAGTGCGACGATTGATAGATAAGAAGTTAGACTCTCTCCAAGCCCTGCGTGGTGTTACGGCGCTGTTGGTGCTTGTATTTCACTACCGTTTTTACCTTCGCAGAAATAATGTGAGTGGCTCTAGCATAGAGGATGCACTATTTTTCTGGGGAAGAATTAGCGTTGATATATTCTTTAACAATTAGTGGGTTTATCATGGTTTGTACTAGACACCACTATCAGTGGGGTTTCATATCTTCGCGACGATTTCTAATAAATCGCTGTACGAATTATACCCATCTACTATTTTAGATTACTCGTTGCCTTCCTCTTAGGTGGCGCTATGAGTACTTCTATCACCCAGAGAAAATACAAAACTTAATTAGCGCACTTACTTTTACAATCTATAAGATAGACGCTATGCCTCATTACATTAACGATGGCGGGATATACAGCATTCGCTGGACTTTTAATTATAAGGCTTATTTTTATCTTGTTTTCACTCTGTGCCTGCTGATCAGACATCAGCTGATAGCTTTTTATGCTGGGGCGCGCTGGCAACGCGGATCATCCCTTTTGGTGGGCTCGGTCCTAACATTTGGCGCGCAATGCACCCCGGCTCAGAACCCTCTCTATGGCCTTCTGTCAAACCCTGTTTTCCTTGAGTTTTTGATTAGTGCGATGGTCGGATATTTACATATATGGATGAAAAAACGCATCATGTTAATGTCTCTTCCATTAGTTTATACTGTGCTCTCAGCTATGATCCTGATATATATTATTTTATTTTTATATATCAATAATATTAGAGCATTAAACATTAACAGCACCCTTGTCATGAGTGGATTTGCTCTTACTTTAACACTGGCGGAGACATACTTTCAAAGATCATTCTTGGCGCACTTATTTATTTAGGCAACATTTCTTTTTCTCTTTACCTCCTGCATAATCCTGTTGGCATCGCAGTAATGGGACGTGTTGAACCCTCTACTACAGGTGCTTTGAATCGAGATAAAACTTACTGCCGTGATCAAGCAACAGCTATATACTCGTTTTCCTTACTTAATAGCCAATATCAACACACCGCAGGTGATACGGGCCTAATTGAACCAGGGAGCAGTACGAATATCAAGACGCATCAAGTACACGAGATAATGCTTCCAGGCTGTCAACATCACTTTTCCCTGCTCTGTTGCCCGTTTGAGCTTTAAAGCATACTGGAGTGGCCTTATGGCTTGATCTGCTTGAGCCATCACTGCCATTTTTCTTTTTTCTGCACTGATGCATCAATTACGCCCCTTGCATCAGGCTTACGGCTTAAGGAACAAATAACAACATTACTATCATACATCAATTTTATGGTGTCGGGTTTGAATTCTGCCTAGCATTGATACTAGTCTTCTCCTGAAGTAATATTTTTTCTTCGGGCGTTTCTAGTTTTTCAAATTGGAAATTTTCCATATTTTTCAGCATCATTGAATGCTCCCAACATTCATCCACTGACCATTAATATTTTTGTCGGGGCGTCGGTAAAGTGTATCGATATAATAATCGTAATTGAAATTTCTTGCACCCGTTAAAACATAACCGTCCTGATCGTTATATTCATGCCATTCCATGCAGCTACACTTTCCAAACCAGCTAATCTGATATCATGCACAAATGCGCCGTTAACATAATCCCAAGTGGCTCGACTATTGACACTGTTATTCACCCAGCCGCTTAAACATCTACCCTAGACTGCTCCGAGGCTATTGCCATCCTCTTGATAGGCCTCTCCTGCGGCTGAAGTGCTTAGGGGAAGGGAATAAAATGCCTGTTTTTATTGAATACCAATCTCCGCTGCCGTCATTGCCATTGTTTAAACGAATGCCATCGCCACCCTTGTCTTTTTAGAGCCAGATGTGAATGCTACCCTCTTGATTATGAAAACCCAGATGCTTGCATCTATCCCCTTGCAGTAAGAGTTTAGCACCCTGTAAAATAATGTCGCCCTTGACGGTGTCGCCGGTACGTTTATACAGCGTATTTTTTTGCACAATCTACCTTTTCGGTTAAACCAAGGTTCTTCAGGAATTAATTTTTATCGGGAATGTCAGCGCTATTTTCATTTTTGCCAGTTTTTAGCTCAACAGTTACGTCACGCTTTCGGAAAATTTCGGGTGATTCCTGTGATAGCTTGCGCTAGCTTGTTCAGCCTATCTAAATCTGATGGCGCATTGTCGACAGATGGGTGGGCCGTTCTGATGTCTTCACTGGTCTGGATGCCCCTTGATATCCAGTGACCCGTTAATCTTCGCGCCACCGTTTCCGGAGAGTCCACCCTGATAAGACAGTCGCTTTTGCACCGTCAGGTTGCCGGTCGAGAGAGTATCAGGCGCATCGAGCGTGAGCAGTTTGCTCGCTTTCACGGTCGAATTTTTCGTTTGGATATGCACAGTGTCCTGGGTGGTCAGTATCAGGGTCTGGAGGGTGCCGGCGACGGCCATCACATGGGTTTTGCGGTCATACTCAACAAAAGCGCCATCGGCAAAGTCGACCAGGCATTTATCACGTGACGCAACAGCCGGTCGGTCGACCTGTGAATAGACCGCGCCGAACACCACACTATCATCGCTATAGGGGTTAAGTAACAGTTTAACCTGCTCGCCGATATCCGGCTGCCAGTAATCCTTTTTATTCTGGGTGTTACGCTGCAGCAGCTCAAGCCAGACGGTACGCAGATTATCCAGCTCCAGCAAACGAACGCGTACCCGCACCGTTTTCTCATCCACCGCACTACCGTGCCGGTGGTAAATTTGATACCGCTCATCGTTTTTTCTCCTGTGCAACCGGCGTTTCTTTTTCCACCATGTTAATGCTGCCGTCGGCTTTTTTGCCGATGACCATTAACTTCTGTGGGTTGCTGGTCTTGCTTTTTATGCGGATTGGCAATCGGCTCCTGACCTAACTCCAGTTCGCAGGTATAGCCGCTTTTCCTGTTAAAATTGTGCCGTACTGAGGTGACGAGCCACACACTGGACCGGCGACCGAAGTCTGACAGTTACGCCGTGATACCCGTCTTGAGCCTGGTTTAACCCGGCAAGCTGAGATTTTCCGTGCGCTGGTATTCATTATGTCGGTTAAGCCCAGCACACAGCTTGCTCGCTGCTTCATCGCGGGTACGTGCCCATTTTGCACACCGCTTGCGTCTAGAAGGAAAAAACAGCCGGGCGGACATCGTGCTGGGTCTGGATAACAACCTTCTGCAGGCGGCGCACGATACCGGCCTCTTTGCCCCTCATCAGGTCAATACCGAAGTACTTACACTACCAGGCGGCTGGCATGACAACACTTTTTTCCCCTACGACTATGGTTATTTCGCGTTTGTCTATGACCAGACTAAACTCAAAAACCCACCCCGCAGCCTGCATGAACTGATAGACAGCCCGGCATCATTAAAAATCATCTACACAGATCCGCGCACCAGCACCCCGGGGTTAGGACTGCTGCTGTGGGTACAGAAAGTCTATGGCGACAGCGCGCAGGCGGCCTGGGAAAAGCTGGCCGAGAAAACCATTACCGTGAATAAAAGCTGGAGCGAAGCCTATGGTCTGTTTCTAAAAGGCGAAGCGGACATGGTGCTTAGCTATAGCACCTCGCCAGCATATCATATTATCGAAGAGAAGAAAAATCAGTACGTAGCGGCGATCTTTAGCGAAGGACACTACCAGCAGGTCGAAGTAGCCGGACAACTCTCAGCCAGCAAACAGTTAGCACTGGCTCATCGCTTTATGCAATTTATCCTCACGCCGGCGTTCCAGCAGGCTATTCCAACGGGCAACTGGATGTATCCGGTGACAAATACATCGCTACCAGCCGGTTTTAGTTCCCCCGTGCAGCGGATATTGAGTTTTACTCCGCAGCAGGTGGCCGCCGAGCGCGCCGAATGGATTAGCCGCTGGCAAGAAGCCGTCAGCCGCTAATGTCCACCCCCGCCGTCGAAGCAGCGCGCGTGAGCAGAGAGATCGCTCGTGGCCGGGTCAATTCATCCGGCATAGGCTTCTCGGCAAAAGAACCGCGACCTCCAGAAGCCTTGCCGTCTCGATGGCGCACAGCCGCATCCGCTTTCCCGGGTGGCTATGGCCCGGCATCGCAACGGCGTCAGTGATTACCATGATTGCTATTGCCGTCTTCAGCGCCTTGTGGCAGCATGCCCCCGCAAACCCTTGGCGATCGCTGCTAGCGGATCGCTATCTATGGCATGTAGTCTCCTTCACCTTTATCCAGGCACTGCTATCGGCGCTGTGTTCCACACTACCAGCCGTAGTGCTGGCCCAGGCCCTCTACCGTCGGCGGTTTCCCGGCCGTACGCTGCTGCTGCGTTTTTGCGGTATGACGCTGGCACTGCCAGTGCTCGTGGGCGTATTTGGGATTATGAGCGTGTTTGGCCAGCAGGGCTGGCTAGCGCAGCTGTGCCGCGGGCTGCATGTAAAATATGAGTTTTCTCCCTATGGCCTAAGCGGTATTCTCATGGCGCACGTCTTTTTTAACCTGCCGCTGGCGACGCGATTATTGCTAGAGGCACTGGAGTGCATCCCTGTAGAACAGCGACAACTAGCCGCCCAATTAGGCATGTCCGTCGGACCGTTTTTTCGCTTAGTTGAATGGCCTTACTTACGCCGTCAGCTATTGCCGGCAGCCGCACTAATTTTCATGTTGTGCTTCGCTAGTTTCGCTACTGTCCTGGCGCTGGGCGGCGGCCCGCGGGCGACGACGATAGAGTTGGCGATTTATCAAGCCCTCAGCTATGATTTCGATGTCAGCCGAGCCGCCTTGCTGGCGCTTATTCAAATGCTCTGCTGCCTTGGGTTAATCATGTTGAGCCAGCGCTTAGCCGGAGCGCTGCCGGTAAGCCATAGTCATTACGCTCACTGGCGCGATTGCCAGACGGCACAGCACGGGAAAGTATGCGATATCTTGATTATTCTAACCGCACTGCTGTTGCTAGCACCGCCGCTGATAGCGGTGGTGGTTGACGGTCTAAACAGTGGCCTGCTGAGGGTTTTAACTCAAATTGCGCTATGGCAAGCAGTTTTCACCTCGCTGTCTATAGCACTTTGCGCTGGCCTGCTATGTCTGCTGCTTACCGGCATGCTGCTGTGGAGCAGCCGCGAATTACGTCTACGCCAGCACGGACTGTGCGCTCAGCTATTGAATCTGATCGGCATGCTGATCCTAACGATGCCCGGCATTGTACTGGCGACGGGTTTTTGTCTACTGGCAATAGACAACGGCGGACTGCCTGCCTCGCCGGCACTGCTGGTTATTTTGACCAATGCGCTTATGGCTATTCCCTATGCGCTGAATGTATTAGAAAGTCCAATGCAGGATGTTGCCGAGCGCTACCGTCAACTGTGTCTGGCGTTAGATCTCCGCGGTCTTAACCGGTTGCGTCTAGTCGAATGGCGCGCGCTGCGACAGCCGGCAGGGCGGACACTGGCTTTTGCTAGTATCTTATCACTAGGGGATTTTAGCATAATTGCCCTCTTCGGCAGAGAGGATTTCCGTAACTTATCGCTTTACCTTTATCAGCAGATAGGCGCCTACCGCAGCCAGGATGGAGCAGTGACTGCCCTGATATTGCTACTGCTCTGCCTGCTGCTATTTACTTTGTTTGAAACCTTATCGGGGTCCCATGATAACGCTGGATAACATCACTTGGTTCTATCGCGATTTACCCATGCGCTTCCATCTCCATCTGAACGGCGGAGAAAAGGTGGCGGTACTGGGCCCGAGCGGTGCCGGTAAAAGCACGCTGCTGAACTTAATTGCCGGCTTCCTGACACCACACAGCGGCAATCTGTGGCTAGATGGCGTTCTCCATCATCAGACACCGCCGGCACGACGGCCGATATCGATGCTCTTTCAAGAAAACAACCTGTTTATGCACTTGACCGTGGCGGAAAATATCGGCATTGGGCTACATCCCGGCTTGCGTTTAACATCCACGCAACGCATCCAATTAAGAGACGCCGCACGGCAGGCCGGGCTAGAAAAAGTTCTAGACCGGCTTCCGGCGGCAATCTCCGGCGGCCAGCGCCAACGCACTGCTCTAGTCCGCTGTCTAGTGCGCCAAGAGCCAATTCTCCTGCTTGATGAGCCTTTTTCCGCTCTGGATCCGGCACTGCGTGCGGAGATGATTAGATTGCTTAATGACGTTTGCGCGGCGCGCCACCTCACGCTTTTGATGGTATCGCATAATCTAGATGATGCCCTGCGGCTGGCGCCGCGCACCCTATTAGTAGTGGACAGGCGAATATATTATGACGGCTCCACCGCGGCGCTGGCGAGTCGCGAGTCCCCGGCAGCTTCGATATTGGGTATCAGCCGCTAAGTGCGTCGCGCGAAACTCGCCGGGAAACAAGTCATGGCACCGTAAACTACGCATCCATGTACAGGTCGTGCCGGTAACAACCTGCTCGGGTTAACGAAGGGCTAAAAATGACTTACGAATTATCGACCGTTACAGTCGCAACACATACCACACCAAGCCTGCACGCAGCGGCATCAGCGGCATCAACGGATACCGCGCACTAGCAATACGATGGGCACTAAGCGTTACAGCGTCTATTCTTAAATAAAATGCGGAATGATGCATAAAACTATCAGACACTCAATTTGAGTGAAATATCCGTCATTCCGCACCTGATTATTTGTTGTTAAAAACAAGTAAATTATAAATAAATTAAATAAATATAGATATTGAGATGCTTTTATAAACTATAAAATAAGATTTTTAATCTATCACATTTCAGCAAAATATAGTTTATTTGTTTAATTATTAACTAATGTTTTATATACTTCAATAGAATGTTGCTATCTAATATTGATTAAAGCAATCCATGACCGTAGGGCTAGACATCTTGGTGCAGTGTAATCTAAAGCTCTCCACCAGAATGAAAATTCTGGCCTTGCCGGATATTGTTGCTTATTAAATCACTGAACCATATCATTCATTTTTGGATACATCGTCGGACTAAAACGCTATTATATACAATACTCTGCACATATGCGATTGAATTAATTTTTCCCTATAGCTAAAAGTTTTTACAAGTCAAAAAGCCAATCTGTAAATTTTTTCCCATTATATTTAAATGCCTGATGCATGGCGATGTAGCATGCCTGACTCAGCTCTCGCTAAAAACATCGTGTGTTAGCGGTAGTCTTAGCTTTGCCAAGATGGATAATAACTCATCGAATCGCTCGATCTGTAACCACGACGTCGTAAGGCTTCATTTTGCATTTATAAAAGATATTTCACATTAAATATGCAGGTCAGCAGGACCATAGCTTTAAACGCTTTCTGCTTTGATTTTGGTGTTTTCTCCTTCATGTCACGGAAACACTCGAAGCTATGTCTGGGCAAATAGCAATCTAAGGCAGATTGAGATACGGCGGGGTTAAAGAATTCGCATACGACTGCAAACAGGTCGCCCTATTCAGAGAGAAAACGTCTTCTGCAGAGAAACGGCCACTGCTCTCCGAACGACAGCGTCGTCTGAAAACGATAAGGAATATGGCTATAATTCTCAACACCATCTTATTTTTTCGTTTTGAAACACTAGTGCGCTACATTTTGACATGAAATACCTTTCATCAATACCAAATAAAACCTCACTACGTTATCTTTTTTTGAGTATAGATCACGCTACTCGATAGGTTTTGTTCGTCTCTATAAAGTCAAGAACGCAGCTAATATCGGGCGTTTATTGCTTGATCTTAGTCGAACATATTATCCTATGACTATTCATCAGATAATAATAAATACTTGCAAAGAATTTACAGGTCACATTTCGGCCTATAAAAACGCTTAGCCACGAGGAAACATCAATTCGACCGCTTATATGAAGAGCTTGATATAGACCACCGTTTTAGCCTACCGATTGACCTGCACGAATAGCATGCTCAAGCGGCTTAATCATCGCATAGAAGATGTATTTTGCAAAGCCAGTATTTCCATGCTGGTGAAGAGGTTAAGATTACACTGTCCCATATATCTAGCTCTACAATCAGGAATTTTTTTAATCAGTATTAGGCAGTAAAACTCCATTGCAGTCTATGAAATATTATCATAATATCAAATATAAATTATTCAAAATAACACTATGACCTTGATAAGTAGAAAAGGTATTTCTCTAGTTAAATTCGTTGTAGGAATTATCCTCTCAGATTTAGCGTGGCGAGCGCAATCCGTCAGCGGTAGCGTTACGCGTGAAACATATTGGATAAGAAAACGGCGCTTAAACCGCCTTAGCTTGCAATTACCTAAGCCTTAATCAATAATGCTTCTGACTCGCTTAAAACGCTCCATCAATGGAGGCTTCGCGGGCGCTCTCGCAACACTACCTTGTAAACTCGGTCAGATTCGGAAGGAAGCAGCCGCAGCAAGCCACGTGTGTGCCGGGATGTCGCTCGCGGGACCTCCACCCAACTCAACCTGCATTCGTCCTTCCTTCTCTTAGACACAAACTATCTAATTCCTCATCATCACCCAGTCCTATATCATTATATAGACCCTGCTCTTACAGTCTTTTTATAGCAAGATGGCTAGTGAGCAATATAGTGGAAGTAAAACATTATACTGATTAAGAGCCATAGCCAGGCAGGCAACGCACCAGCATCTACTTTGGCTAAAACATTTTTTATCTATTTTAGTTTATTAAAAATCCACTCATCTATATGCTATGACTAATTTTTTCCTGAGGTATGAATAAAAATTCATAAAGCAAAAATTTAAGATCGAAAATAATTATATTGATTAAGACCGATATCTCTGCACGTGCAGAAGCGAATGACTGGTTCTATTCCCTTAGGGGCATAGAAAACGCGACAACACTTACACAGGAGAAAGATAGAATTAGGCACGCTTCTACATCAGCTTAGCGAATATCGTATCTACTATATTTTATAAAATTGCGCCTTGCGCGCGCTGGAAAGCTGTTTTTATTTAAAATAAGTACAAGCTAAAATATTAACTAATAAAAATATTAATTTAGATTGCATATTTCGTGTATTTCCCTTAGGAATCGATCGGTTAATAACGCCTTAGGCAGGCAGCCGGATAGCATAGTCTTAGTAATCGCTCTATCTTTTAAGGTCTGTCCGCCTAGCTTGGCTGTGATATAAGTATCTAAAAATCCTATGCTAAAAAAGCTTGCCATCGCTGCTAAAGCGAGCGATAATTTAAGAATAGAACAAATCAGTTGCCTTTATGATTTCTAGCTTGACATTACATATTGAATAACAAATGAAAACGCTTAAGCTTAATGTAAACGCTATTAGTAGTAAATACTAATCTTCTATGCTGCATGCCTGCTCTTACCGACAAACGCTTCCAGTCGCATTACTTCTTCCGACGTGAGGGTTATAATGTATTTTCCTATTTTTTAAATTTTAGCAGCTCTAATCACAGATACTGCAGGCACCTCTTTTGCGCGTTAAGACACTGATTGCACGATAATCATTCGGCAATTCATCAACAAAGCCTGCTGTAGTACAAAGACAAGCGATAAGATTAGGCGCGTTGGCAGAGTGGCCATGCAACGGATTGCAAATCCGTAGACCTCGGTTCGACTCCGGGACGCGCCTCCAGTTTTGTTTTCCCGGACCCGGGTGGTGGAATCGGTAGACACAAGGGATTTAAAATCCCTCGGCTTTTGGCTATACGAGTTCAAATCTCGTCCCGGGTATCACGTAGAAAAATAATAATTATTACAATAAATAAGCCTTTAAATAATAAGGATCTAATCTATCAGCTCCCTAACGCTTGATAAAAAGATCAGCGTCTGCAATACAGAGCCGTTTGTGGATACATCTGTACGCTAAGACGGTGTTCTATATTAAGGCCTGTATATAAACAATCCAACTTGCGCTTCCCAGCGGCGGAGCGTTTTTTTGTAGAATAAAAAGATAACCTGTAAATTTTTTACTATAGTTTAAAACTATATGTTTTAAATCAACATAAAGCGCATCTATACGCCCGATCTTTACGTCGTAAAAATGCCAAACAGGGTTCTGAAGCAATTCCCGGGCCAGAGCATTTTCCATCTATTCCAGTTTATTAAATAATCATTTATCTATATGCCGTGGCTAATTTTCTCTGGGGTTTAAATAGCACACTCTTACAGTCAAGACTGAAGATCGCAAATAATCGGATTGACTCAGACAGACAGCTCTGCAGATGTAGCGGCAATAAATATTAAAAAAGCGCTTCTGCTGAGACTCGTTAGAGTAAGCAATTCCGTGAGACCGGAAGTCGATAAAGTAATCAACGGATATACTTTCCTTGATTATATAGAACAGGTACTTATTGCTTTGAATCCTATCAAGATAGCGTTTCCCAATCTAAAATCACTGCTTAGAAAAGCTGCAGCAAAAACTGTTAATGCGTTGTGAAATCAGATTGCTCAAGCTACTGAGTCAATTTTTTTATAAAAATTGCGAAAATGCTCATCTCAGCGGAATATAATCCGGAATAGATGAAAGCGCTCTAACCTGGATGTGGATTCTGACCTACTTACCCCCGACAGCAGGCTGGGCGTTCACCTTTACCCAACTGGAATTCGATATTCCCCGATTATTGATGGCAGACATTCGCTAAATAGACCGCGTGACCGACGCGCACACCGTTGCCTGTATACAAACTGAACGCGACTCGCGCGCGATACATGCTATTCTTGCCGCGATGCTGGAACCCCTATTCTCTATCAACCTTAAAAGCCGAATCGCATTATCTAATCCAGAGGTGGCGCAATTTTTCAATGTCAGTAAACAGAAACTTATCAGCCAATCCGTATTATTGCTGATTGTTAATTTTCATTTCAATTGTTAGCTTGAGGAAACAGTACAGCTTCCGGCTGCCGAACGAGTCGTAATTTACGGTGAAGATTTCCTGCTGGATATCACCCCGCGCAATTGCCGGGGAACGATCGCAATCACCGTCGGCGCTATCGTCATATAGAAATCGGTGGAAAACATGGAAAGGAAATTAAAAGACTATTCGTTTCACACCAATAGTGCGTTTAATCATCTATTGGCTAGCAGCAAGCCTATGCGCTCAGTTATCAATAATGCCAGAAGGCGATACTGGACTCGTCCCCGCTGATAATCGATGAGACCAGTACCGGGGAATATTTATTGGCGAACGCCTGCTATCTGCGCGGCACCCCTAAAAGTAATCCCTTTTGCCTCTCAACTACTCCGCTTGCCCGGTTAAGTCGCCGAAAGCGAGCTGTTTTGCCATGCCGTAGGCGCTTACCTCAACGCACTCGAGAGTAAAAAGGTTTTTTGAACAGGCAGACGGCGAATCCCTTCCGTTGGATAACATTAGCGAAAATGCCGCGGCGCATGCAAAAAAAGTTATTGCGCTTTTTTGAAAACAGCACTTTCCGCCGGGTAGAGGCAACAAGGAATTGCATCTGGATGTGCGACTAATTTGCGCCACACAGAATAATCTACTCAAACTGACACCGAACGGCTATTTCCGAAAAGATGTGCATTATCGCTTGAACGCGCTTACCCTGACAATCCTGCCGTTGCGCGAGCGCCCAGAAGATATTATTCCGTTAGCGTCACTGTTTTTCGCCCGATTCTACGACGAACAAGAGCTGATGTGGCCGCGCCTAGCGCCGGCTCTGGTTGCTAGATTAAGATTTTATCCCCTTGGCTGGGCAACGTGCCGCAGTTGAAACTGCGCTTTATTACACGCGATGGCGCAAGCAGGAAGAACCGACGTTATTCACAAAAGATATTAACCCGCTTAACTTTAGTCAGGTCCTGCGGCTAACGGACGACCAATTGAACGGTTCGCCAGATGACATCAGCAAACGGTTTAAGCGTTCAGTTTAACCCTCCTCTAGGATACGCATCCTAGACTTTGCAAACTGGCGAAACGGCTTAAAGCATTCCATACCGCCATTTCTAATAAATATAGACACTAAGCGTGCTAAATCGACTTTCACGGCCTCTCGCCGGTAGACCGGTAAGAGACGCAACGTTGGTCAGCACGATGCACTGATCGCTATGCAATCATGCTGCCGGAATGCTGGATCGCGCAACGCGGGAAAGACGATTATCTCCTGCCCAGCTCTTCGTCGCCGCAAAGTTGTTTCTGGGCAAACAGCAAGTCGACGGAGACACAGAATACCAGAATATTATCGAGCGCTCTCGGTACTTAATTGCACTTGCGTACTGACGTTGCGCATGGACCAGTTTCTATGCTCGGTAAAATATTAAGAATATTAAGTTAACCAATATGCCTTTTCAAGGTCACATCAGCTAAAAGGTCACATCAGATAAATCGGTGGCAACCAGTAAAAAAATCTGGCGCTTTGGCATCTTGTGCCAAAAACGCACTGGCCACCGTAACCGGCTGGCTTTTCAAAGTAATGGTCTTTGACATAAATCGTATCTTTTTGGGTGCAGTCTACGATTCATTAAGAGAATAAGCGTAATTGAGCCGAATTACGAAATTTCTTCTTCCCCTTTGCGATAGGCGGTTTTTCCATTTATCCTTTTGATTTAAAAAATAATTTATTAAAAATTCATGATAAGAACAATGCATTTTTATCCGAAGGCTTAGCTGTTGGCAACGTTGTTCGTCATTGCACACGGCAAGCGTACCGAAGTTTAGGTAATGATGAATATTAAGCAGGATAGAGTACGTGGTATTAACAAATGTATGCCCTATCCATTTTACGGTGAAACAAGGCTTCGGTTACCAAGCAAATCAACTGCATCTTACACGGCATAGAACAGGGTATAAAATGGGACGCCTTGCTGCAATTACTGCCCGATGGCGCCGCTCGCAACGCCATCGATAGCGCGCTGTGGGATTTAGAGAGCTAGGCGACCACCTAAACGTTGGGAGAATATCCCCGTGTCGCTCCGTAAAGTCGGATCGACAAGGCAACGATCCTGGCTATTAATGAGTTAAAGAACATGGTCAAAGCGGCCGGCGTTACTGGGCTGGGAGCGCCCGATTGCTAAAAGTTAAACTAGATAACACCCCTTTTATTTTTGCCACCTCTTTGCGTCCTGCAGACTTTCTACTGTTGAGTTATGCTTATTTCTGATGTGCCTGAATTCGGAGAGGGCGCAGTATCCTGCTGATTGATTTTGTGGATGATTTCAATAACAGAGAGATGTTAAGCCATACAAAAGTTTGCCTTATAAACATTATCGAAACCAGAGATTACCATTATTCATTTTTATAAACTCATTGGTAATAGTGCAAGACAGCTGATAGCCGCTATCGTTTCTGACTAGGCTGGAAATCACGCTACAACAAAACACTAAACGCCGCCTTGAGTAGCCGAATTTGAGTATCGATTTAACTGACGTTATGACTTAGAAGCACTAATAACCGCGCTTCTTGGTAACAGAATTAAAAGCAACCAAAATGCTATATAGCCTGTTCAGCTGGATAAAATTCATAATCATGTACTTTTGATTCTTTTGCTGGTATTGAGGATTTCTACGTCACACTGTAATAATTCTAGTTTTGAGAAAAAAATAATAGTAATTATTTAATTATCTGAGTACATATTAAGCTGGAGTTACACTGGAAAGAAAAAACTTTTAAGTAGATGCCATAAAATTACAGTGAGCACGCTCGTGGCGACTATCGCTTTTTTTGCGAAGTGTTTTAGTGCTGTGACTAAAGGCAAAACGTCGTAGGCGAATGCCTAGCGATGGCCGCGTAACCCGGAAATAATCCGCCGCAGTTCTTGTATTAAGCCCGCTAGATAAGTATAATTACGCTTTATTTTTAACCATACACTTATGATGTTCCTTGTTTCCATGGGCCGCGGCTTGACCCCGAAAGGAGACTAAATAATCCGTAAGGAGCAATTTTATGCGTCATTACGAAATCGTTTTTATGGTTCATCCCGATCAAAGCGATCAGGTTCCTGGTATGATCGAACGCTACAGCACCCTGATTACCAGCGCTGAAGGCAAGATTCATCGCTTAGAGGACTGGGGCCGGCGTCAGTTAGCTTACCTGATTAACAAACTACATAAAGCGCACTATGTTCTGCTAAACGTAGAAGCACCGCAAGAAGCAATCGATGAACTGGAAACTGCTTTCCGTTTCAATGACGCCGTTATCCGCAGCATGATTATGCGCGTTAAGCACGCCGTCACTGAAGCATCTCCAATGGTTAAAGCGAAAGATGAACGCCGCGATCGGCGTGAAGATTTTGCCACTGATACCAACGAAGATGCCGACCCTGAGAATTCTGAAGAGTAATCGATGATACCGGCAAACCGTCTGATGCTGTCGGGCACTGTGTGCAAGACACCCATCCGCAAGGTCAGCCCGTCAGGTATCCTGCATTGCCAGTTCGTGCTTAATCACCGCTCTGTGCAGCAAGAGGCAAGTTTTCTACGCCAGGCATGGTGCCGACTTCCCGTAGTAGTTAGTGGAAAAGAAACTCTCGATATGACTCATAGTATAACGGTGGGCGCGCAGATCACCGTGCAGGGGTTCATCAGTTGTCATCAAGGGCGTAATGGCCTTAGCAAAATAGTTCTGCATGCCAAGCAGATTGATTTGATAGATTCTGGAGACTAGCCCTATGGCACGCTATTTCCGTCGTCGCAAGTTCTGCCGTTTCACTGCAGAAAGCGTTACTGAAATCGATTATAAAGACATCGCTACGCTGAAAAACTATATCACTGAAAGCAATAAAATTGTCCCAAGCCGCATTACTGGTACTCAAGCTAAATACCAACGTCAGCTTGCCCGTGCGATTAAGCGTGCTCGCTACCTTTCACTATTGCCGTATACTGATCGCCATCAGTAATCGGTTATTTTTCACTAAGTCTTTGACAGGATAAGATATAAGATAATGGAAGTAATTCTGCTTGATAAAGTTATTAACCTTGGCAGTTTAGGTGATCAGGTTAAGGTTAAGGCAGGCTATGCTCGTAACTTCTTAGTGCCGCAAGGAAAAGCGGTGCCAGCCACTAAGAAAAACGTGGAATATTTCGAAGCGCGGCGTGCTGAACTGCGAGCCAAACTGGCGGATGCTCAGGCTAAAGCTAAAACACGCGCTGCGAAAATCAATGAACTAGGGAGCGTCACTATCACCTCCAAAGCGGGTGACGAAGGTAAGCTGTTCGGCTCTATTGGTACTCGCGACATCGCCAACGCCATTACTGCCGTTGGCGTTAACGTCGCTAAAAGCGAAGTGCGTCTACCGAACGGTGTTCTGCGCACTACTGGCGACCACGAAGTCAGCATCCAGGTACACAGCGATGTTTTTGCTGCTCTAAATGTGTTAGTTGTACCTGAAGCGTAATCGCCATATTATGCGGCGTTAAAACACCGACCCTATGGCGGCTTCTTGTTATTGAGCCGCCACATAAATACGAATAGTAACCGACTGTACGTTAGTCTTTTCATTTGGCGCCGCACGGTTCAGCTAGCTTCAAGGAGCAGCGACAGCAGCCGTTATGTTAACGCCACCGGCATTTAATGTCGGACTGCAACGTAAAATGCAATAGACTATCTGCGCCGGGTTCTATTTCGATCGGCATAGCAGTACATCGCTCGTCATTCCGAACCTGACTTTTTTCTTTTCATCTTAACAGTAAGAAGCTATAAATCATTTACTTTTCAAGGTATATATAGTTATATTTCAAGATATATATAGTTATACTGTTTTATAAACTCAGAACGTCAAATCTTCAATCTGTCGTATCCAATAATATAGTATTTTCTTTTCGCATAGTTCATATTTAATGGTTTTCCAGTATTTATAGACTATAACTGAGTTTTACTGCCTAATACTGATTGAGACAATTTCTGATTTAGGTAAAGAATGACGAATAGAACACTATCTTAGCCGACTGATAGACCCAACAAAAATAGTATAATCAAGTACTTTAATTTGTGTATGGGGAAGATACACTGCAAACGACTATTTCCGTTCTGTTGAAGAGCCGCAAATTACACTGCATGGCTCTATTGAGCAGTAAAACTCTATTGCAGTCTATGCAATATTAGCACAAAATAAAATCAACTATTCTACTTTTCGGGATATTACACGTTGTAAATGCCCAAAAACCAGCGCATAGCCATCATCAGAGCACTACATGCCAAGGGACCGCTAATAAAAGTACCGTAAATAAATTTTTTCTGCATAGAAAGCGATGCGTTATGAACGGGTATAAGGCGCTTATTAAATAATACCGGCTACGCCGGTCTAACGCGTCTGAAAAAGGCCCAGTTTTGACCGGGCATTGATGTGGGACGCGGCAGGTTCCTTTAGCGCACCACTGGTTTGCAGGAGAAACAGAAAGCATAACGGTTTTGCGGATCGTTCCATTTAAACTCCAAGCTGGTATCCATCTTAGGCAGGTTGACTGCCTGGGTAACCGGCGCTGGCAGCCAAGACTGAATCAGTCTAGAAATTAAGGCATCCACCGACGTGCTAATTTTTGTAAACAGTAAATCTAAAAGCCCTAGCTCAACCCGATACCAGTTTAACTGATATTGCTTCAACTGGGCTAGTTCAGCGGCTTTACTTACCGCGTCGTCGAAGTCTCCTAATTTATCCACTAGCCCGTTTTGTGCAGCATCGCTGCCAATCCAGACATGGCCTTGAGCAATATTATTGACCTCTTCTGCCGTCTTGTGGCGGGATTTCGCAACTAAGTCGATAAAGTTGTGATAGCCATTTTCAACATTAAGCTGCATCATCTGTGAGAATTCAGACGGCAGCATTTTTGTCATCGACACATCCGCTATCGGCGATGTGGCGACGCCATCGGTGTGGACACCGATGGCGTCGAGAGAACTCTCCATGGTGTTAATTACCCCAAAGATACCAATTGATCCGGTCAGGGTACTGGCGCTAGCGATGATATAATTGGCGGGCGTGGACACCCAATAACCGCCGGAGGCCGCCACACTGCCCATGGAGACCACTACAGGCTTGCCTTCGGCGCGCGCGGCGGCAAGCTCTGCGCGAATAACTTCAGATGCGCTGACACTGCCGCCGGGGCTGTTGACCCGGAACACGATTGCTTTGATATCGGGATCCAATCTGGCATCACGGATCTGGTCGGCGGTGGTGTCGCCGCCGACTGACCCGGGTCTTTCCGGGCCGTCAATAATAGCGCCGTTTGCGAAAATTACGGCGATTTTGCTACCTTGTTGCGACAACTGTGCGGACTGATAATCATAAATACTGATACCGTTGAAGGCCTTGTCCCGCTTGTTCCAGCCAAACTCTTTAGTCAGCGCCTCATCAATCGCTGAACGAGACGCCACCTCATCGACCCATTTTTGATTAAGCGCAAATTGCGCGCTATTGCCCTGTACAGCTCGCAAACCCTCCAGCATTGCCTGGACACCAGGGAAAAATTGCTGTGGAGTAATTTGCCGGTTGGCGGCAGCTATCGCCAGATAATGCTGCCAAAGTTGACATACCCAACGACTATCGGCATCGCGGGCTTCGTCGGACATATGATCGCGCAAGAAAGGTTCAACCGCAGATTTATAAATTCCAACACGGAAGATGTGTCTATTAATTTTTAGCTTATCAAGCAAGGTCTTATAGTAGAAATTACTCGTTGCGATACCCTGTAAATCTACGGCGCCTTGCGGCGTAAGATAGATTTTATTAGCATAGCTAGCAAGGAAGTATTGCGCTTGGCTATAATGGTCGCCTACGGCATAGATAGGTTTGCCGCTATCGCGGAATTCGCGGAGCGCCTTACCTATGTACTCCAGGGATACCTGATCTGCTCCGGAGAAATCTTTCAGTAACAGCACTAAGCAAGTAATATTGATGTCGCTTTTTGCATGGCGCAGTGTATCTACCACGTCAAACAGCGAATTTTCCTGCAATCGACTAGTAGAGGTACCGAGCAATTCGCGTCGAAGCTGACGGAATTTATTATTTATTGCAGGCTTATCAACTATTGTACCAGTCAGATCCATCACTAATGCACCGCTTCCTAGCCTCGTCGGCGCATGTCGTACTTGTAAACAGATCCCGATCACCACGATAACGAGGACCACTAACAACACGTTCAGAATAAATTTACGGATAAAATTCAGTAAACGCCAGCCCCATTTAAACGGGCCAGAAATAATTTGCCAGAATGTGCGCATGAAATCTCCAATAAAATAGTGAAGTGAAAAATCATAATAAAATTTTTCGCTGCGATCTAAAAAATGCTAGAAGTAAACTTTAACGCTATGCGTTAAGGCTCTCACTTGAGCAAACGAAGAAACGTTAGCATCATCCTGTTTCTACCTTGCCTAATAAGGGCAGTCATTCGATTACAGGCCAAGGCGCCATGATGCCGTTAACGCCATATCCTACCTTAGAAGTAAACTCATAGATGCATTGGAGCTGTTACTTAATCGGCGCGCAAGCTTCCCGTTTAATCGAATCCGAGCGTCTGGTAAAGCGTTGGCTCTGCTTCTGCGGCGCAAAGGGGAGGCTATACGCGAGCCTGACCCTGGCGCTCTGCAGCCGTGGCGCTTTATCATCATCACAGGAAAGGCCATGCCTGCCTGAGCAAAGTACTCAGTCAATCGTAAGGCTGGTGTCGATCAAAAAAGAATTGTAAAAGCAAAAAGGCGCCATTTCGCGCGCTGCTAATTATTACGGTCTTGACCTACTGCGATACTCAAAGTAATGTGTCGTTCTGCAAACAGGCAGTTTGCGCCAGCTGTGTGGTACACACTATGCAGATAGCGGCATTGGCGCAAAGTTTAACGGTCGACGCCAGCCTCTTATCGGCGATGATCTAGATTGCCAGTTTTATAGAAGATAAGGCACTAAAAAATTCTGCGCGCCACTGATGAATTAGGCAATGTATTTTTCTATTCTTCTATTTTAGAGAATGTTTTAGATCTGGCAATAGATGCTGCAACCGCCACTTTTACGTATTAAGAAATTAATTTTATAGCTGTAACTGCCGATCTTGCGGAATTTCTTATACTCACTCGATGCAGCAGAAAATCGTCTTTGATATCTATCTAGCTGGCCGCAGACATGAACGGTACCGCCGCACATGAGTGCGCTTTCTACCACTAACCAAATCATCACCTAGCCAACACCCGACAAAACTCTTAACATCATCTAGCTAGGAAACTCATCTGCCAGCCCTGGCACTGCAGTCGTAAGTGCGAACAGTAAACAGGTCACATGACAACTTCGGGCGAAGCCAAACGGTTTAATCCACAACTCAGCAAGCAAGATGCCAGCAAGATTTACTAGTAAAATAGAACGAATTGGGCGGCCTAATCTGCCAAATAGTAAGCTAGGAATGGCCGAACCAGGATGAAATTAGTGTGTTTGGCAGCGCCATGGAACCCATCAATAAGAAGAGCCCGAGGGCAATAATAACACTGGGCGAGAATAGACTAACATGGCATGGAAAAGGCAGTCTTAGAGAAAAGATTCCGCGCATGGTGTCACCACGGCATCAAAAGTTAATCAGCTAAAATTTACCTCCGCATTTTTACGCAAGAAGAAAAAACATACCTAATTATGCGAAAGAACGCGTCTCAACATGCGCGCCCTGATCGCCTGACCCTTAGCCGATATGAGTCAAACCGTTCATATAGAAACGCAGAATCGCCGGTATTTCAATCCGACCGTCGGACAGCTGATGGTTTTCCAGTACCGCTACCAGCGTGCGGCTGACCGCCAAGCCAGAGCCGTTCAAAGTATGTACCAGCTGTAATTTTTTTTCGTTCGGCTGCGGTAACGCGCCCGCATACGGCGCGCCTGAAAGTCGCCGATGTTGGAGCACGAGGAGATTTCCCGGTAAGTATTCTGCGCCGGCAACCAGACTTCCAGATCGTAAGTTTTACAGGACGCGAAGCCCATATCGCCGGTACACAGCAACACTTTGCGGTACGGCAGTTGCAGCAACTGCAGCACCTTTTCAGCATGACTGGTCATCTCTTCCAGCGCTTGCATCGACTGCACCGGTTTGACAACCTGCACCATTTCCACTTTGTCAAACTGATGCATGCGGATAAGCCCACAGGTATCGCGACCATAAGAGCCGGCCTCGGAGCGAAAGCACGGCGTATAGGCGGTCATTTTCAGCGGTAACGCATCTTCCTCGAGAATCTCGTCGCGTATTAGGTTTGTCAGCGGCACTTCCGCAGTCGGGATTAACGCATAGGCGCTAGTTTCCGCTTCTTCACTAAGCGGCTGGGTATAAAACAGATCTCCTGTAAACTTCGGCAATTGTCCGGTTCCATATAGCGAGGCGTGATTTACCAGATAGGGCAGATAATGCTCCAGATAGCCATGCTGTTCGGTATGCAGATCCAACATGAACTGGGTCAGCGCGCGGTGTAGACGGGCAATTTGGCCATACATCACAACAAAACGCGTGCCGGTCAGCTTCACTGCTGCGGCAAAATCGAGCCCGCCCGCCATTTCCCCCAACTCTACATGGTTGCGGATGGCGAAATCGTATTGGCGAGGCTCACCCCAGCGCGACACTTCCCGATTATCATTTTCATCACGGCCGTTAGGCACCTGGTCGGCAGGGATATTGGGCAGCGAGAGCGCGTAGTCGCGAATTGCACCCTGCAAGACCTCTAGTTCTGTCTTGATGATACCCAAACGCTCACCCAGCCGATTGACCTCTTGGCGCAGTAGCTCGATATCTTCCCCGCGCGATTTTGCGGCGCCGATTGCCTTAGAGCAAGCATTACGTTCAGCCTGTAAATTTTCGGTTTCTACCTGGAGAACTTTGCGGCACTCCTCCTGTTGGCGCAAGGTTGTCACATCCAGTTTGAATTTCCTGCGAGCTAATTTTTCGGCGACTGCATCGATTTCATTACGCAGTAGATAGGGATCGAGCATGCTAGTCCTGTACTTATTATTTGATATATGTTTATTCTGTGAGTTTATAGCTGCGCTGCGCTAAAAGCGGGGCGTCGTCATGAATTTAGCATCGACAATCTTACCGCAATAGTGAGGTTATCAATAGCATTTTATCAGGCTATTTTAATCCAACTGACTTAGCTAGATATTTCAGTTTATTAAATAGCCATTCATCCATATGCTCTAGATCATTTTTTCTCTGAGGTCTAAATAGACTATTCTTACAGTGAAGACTTAAGAACGCGAATAATAGGATTGCAGGATATAAACCGTAATAGATGAAAAATGCTCTAAACTAGCTTTTGAGCAATTTTCCCTCGAGCGTGCCTGAGTTCAGTTAATAGTAACGAGCATGCGCTATTTCAGGCGGGGAATACTTCTCGCCGGCGGCGTAGGCTTTAGATTCATCCTAAGCGTAGCAACATTCTGCGCGTACGCTTATATCCTTGATCAACCAGATTATAGCATTGCACAGATTCGGCGGCATATCATAATCCCCTTTTTCGCACGCATAACGCATCACGGCTTTGAACGCGGTATAGACCGAATTGCTTTGCGGAGTTCAGGCTAGATAGATAATCGCCTGATCAATAATCCATTCTCCTCAGGGCCCTAAAAATTACAGAATAGCGTTGACTATTTTTGATCGCTCGCGACAACATTGTGTCTACTATCAGCAGATGGCTCTAACCGATATACTCCTTAAACGTCGATAAGCGTATGTGCGCCGCCAGCAGTTGAAATGCGCGCTGGAAAATCCAGAGATAGGTTAGTCATAGTTACCTCGCTAGCGCTGGTCATCGAGCGTCACGCCTTTCGGCAACGTAAAGTAAAATTTCTCCTCCTTCACCTGGCCATTCTTTTGGACTTTCAGCTCATAAGCACTGCACTGGCCATCCCGCTCTACGGCGGTGAAACCTTCAATAGTGCCGTTGGTGGTCACTTTGATCGTAAACTGCTTCAAATTATTGTTATTAAATTTCGGTACTAGCGAGAAGGTATCGCCCCTCTGCTTCACATTGTACTGACGCCACTCGGCAGCGTTGTTGCGAGTTATCAGGATGAACGGCGTATTGCCGGTAGCGTCTTTCAACCAGTTGGCGGTCGCTTGCTCTACGAGAGGATTATAGAACCACAGGGTTTTTCCGTCGGAAACCAGCACGCTTTCATCCGGCGCGGTCATGTGCCAGTTAAAAAGATTCGGTCGCTTAACCCATAGGTCGCCTTTCCCTTCCTGGACCGTGCCGCCTTCGGCAGCGGTCACCCGCTGGGTAAAACTGGCGTAGAAACTATTAACCTGATTAAGGCGGCTTTGCAGGACATCAGCATCGTCGGCAAAAGCCGGGGCCGCTAGCGCAGCGATAAACAGCGAAGCAGTCATCAAGCATTTTTTCATTATGGAAATTCCTTGAGAGTGAACGCAAGCGCTCCTTTTTAAAGCGCGGCAACACTGTTCACTTTATCGGAAGACGGCCGGGAAGCAATAGAAATAATATCCTCTGAAATGTCTCGGTTTACGCATCTTTGCACGCGACTTTCAGGCTGTGGCTTATTTCCGTTAAAACGGGAACATCACGTCGCGGTTGTCATTGTGCTTGGGTGAGTTTGCAATACCCAGAAATTCCATTTGCTCCACCATGCGTGCAGTGCAGTTAAAACCTATTCGGAACAGGCGTTACATGCCAGAAATTGACGACCGGCAAGAAGAGCAAGTGCTGTAATTAAAGCTTTATGGAAGCGCACTGAGAGTGAGGATTTGAGGACCACCCTCAGCTCACCGGGCTTGAAGACCATGCGTTGATCCAGGTCACTACAGGTCAGGCGCGGGGTAACATGCAGTTGCTCAAGGACCTATTTTATTACAATATAACTCATGCTGAAACTTCCCGGGACGGTGTTGCTTCGCGCCGTGCTTTACTGATGCAGTGCTGGGCCGCATGCCAGAAATTCCCGACCGCCTTACGGATAAACCGGGCAGCCAGACGCTTGTCGGCGGCGGTGCAATTTGTAGATTTTTCATCCGCTATTATTGCCTCATTCCGCCAACGCGCAGCTGTTCAATCATGACGTTAACCTCGACGGCGACCGCGCAAACCTGCCCGACGTTCTGCTCATGAATAAGGACACGGGATAGCGCCGCGGCCAGTCGGCCGCAGGCATCAATGGTTTTTAACATTTTCCGGTCATGGCTCCATCGTGCAAAGGCGGCATTAATAAATAGACTACTCATTCACTGATATAATATGTCCTCGGCTAAATTTTGCGCGCACGAAGCCCTGATGCACGCGCCAGATTTAAAATAATCGACCAAAAGGCATTACAGTCTAGAGATATCAAGCAGCAGTTGTATATATTCTTTGTACGCCTCCCGTTGATAAAAACGAATATAACGTGTCGAGCCGCTGACTTTTGTTGAGTCTGTCACGGCGCGCATAGCCTCTTGCTAGTCTTCATCATCAATATCAAGGCCTCGTAGAGATAGCACGCTATTGATATCAATGCATCCCTGTTTATTGACATTGAAAGCGCGGTTGACCAGCGCCATTAATTTGGCATCGGCACTGCCTGACTATTTAGTACTACAGGCCCCTATTTTTTCTTTTGCAACCTGAATACACTCATCAAAATATGGCACTCATCCGCCGCTCTGCGCACACATCGCTCTCGGTCAAGGCTGGTCAGTGTCACATTACCTTTAGTAGCCCCATAATTGACGCTACACTCTGCGGTAGACAGGTCGACAACATGCCGTATCTGCTGCATAGCGCGCAGTTTGAACGCGGCGATTTGACACCGTAGTTGACGCGCCTCGTCAAATGGGGCATTAACCAGATCGTCGCGCAGCTTATCAACGAGCTTGATAGTGTCAGCAGGCACCAGGTGACCCTGTGCGTTACACCGGTATCGTCAGCTTCATGTTTACTTTTTTTGCGATTACCACTGTCAGCTATCGCCAGCGGTATGATTGATAAAAAACAGCAGTGCCACAACATCATCTTTACTCATAGCCACTCCGAATACACCAGACACCCCTCAATTAATCGGGCGCACACCTGATGGCGCTCTCCTTGACAGCAAAGGGTAATTTCTGTCGCGCTATCCTTCTCCTCCTGGCGTACCGGCGGGGTAATTTTTATAAAGGGGCACTGGCAGTAAAACCGGGCACTCAGGATGTCGCTACTCGCCTGACATAGCCGGCTGCGCACGGCGTTCATGGCATTAAACATGTTCATCATAGTGACCTGTCCTTTTCAGCATTTTCATTAATAGCCAAGCCTCACACAGTGGTTTTCTCAGCAAAACCAGCCCCGATTCGGACGGCACTGCCCGCCCCGGACAGCAATGCCCTTAAGGTGCGCCAGGCAGCGTACTACGCCTGACGTCGGCTTGGATCAGAGAGATAACAGCCGAGTTGCAGCACTTCCCAGATATCCACATCAAATCCTGCCACCGGTAATAATGTTGCTGGGCCGGAGCAAGGTCACCGCCGCCACCTCATACCGGCCCAGAAAGAGGTGCTGCGTTGCCCCGCGTGACAGGGTAATATGTCGTCGGATGTTGTTATCAACGTCATAACGTGCGTAGCGGGGCATACGCTGCAGGGCGCGGATTTCATGGCGTAAAGGGTTATTTATTACTGCCTTTCCTGAATAACTGGTTCATGTCATGACAGACCTGCATCACCACCCCTACGCATCCGGCAGAACATAGAGCGCTCCCCTGGTCTCGAAAGGACACTAACAGGCTGTGTGACGATCCCAGTGAGACGGACACCACTCACCGGGTATTGAGAAGCATCTGGCGTCTGGCGCTGTCGGTAAAGAGCACGCCGCCCATACTCACTCCTTGCCGGCAGCAGGTCAATATCGGCATACGCTTCCCCGAACGCCGACTTGATATATTTCCCCCAGTTGGGCCTGTGCCTCACCGCTGGCTATCAGCCACGCCTGGCGCAAGGAGTGCGATAAGAACCTACAAGGCATCAGCTTTCTGGCGAATGGCTTATAGTAGCGTCATCTCACTTTCGCTGGTAATGTGCCAGACGGCAGCAATCGCAGCCACATCTGCTTTTTAGCTTTTAACAAGCGCCTGGAGCGGGCGATGAGCCAGGCTAGATCATGTTCCCCTAGGTTGAGCGAGCCGATTTCGACAAGCCTGCGCGGGTTACAAATCAGTACCATACCGACACCGGTCGCATCCTGAATGGCGCAAAGCTGCTACAGCCTATCAATGCCTAAGTGGTCGGCCTCGTCGACAATTACCAGCCTATTCCTGCCGTTCGACCGCTGCCGAATTGCACGCGCCAGCGTCCCTTTGTTTCCGGGCAAATCGCTCAGGTCAGCACGACATTGCCCACTGCCCTGAATATTTCAAAGACCTGTGATTCAGAGCGCGTAAGTGCGCCCATCCTCGGCAGCAGTTCGGAAACTTCCAGTGCATCCATGCGTTTAGTGGTTTTGATAATAGCTTTGGTGGCCTTTTTAAGCTTATTACGCTGCGGGGCGTGCTCACGGGCTGCTTGGGTATCGCCGAATGCACGGGCTTGAACACAGGACGCAGCACAGATAAACTGGTCCCTCCAGGGTGCAATAGAATACTGCACTATACAGGCGCTGAGAATTAAAGCGCATAACCACCTTACGCGGAGAAATGCCCACTAATGCGGCATGGTAATAAACATTCTTCGCATTCAGCGCTGCGTCGCCGGCATTGAGGGTAAATTGGCTCTTGTGATCCACTGACAACGCTTTAGCAGGAAGCAGGAACAGGCGTAACTATTCTGCGGTGAGCCTGCGTGCCAGCGTCTGCGGAAAATCGCGCGCAAAGATCTGATCGAAGGAATATTGCCCGGCATAAATTTCGGTCTGGCGACCCACTTTTGCGTTAAATATGGCAACCCCTTCCGCGAAGGCTGATAAAACAGCGCGGCATCTACCGCCCAGCTGGCGTAATTTTCCGGTTTATGCATCGGATCCGGTCCGGTGTAGGCATCGGATAGTGCGGGGTGGTTATCGATATGTTCCTCTAGCCACCAGCCCCCAAAGTCGCGCTCAATGAACTTAGCCTGACCCCAGCCTTTCCCGACGATAACCGACGCCCAGTGAACAGTCACACTAATAATGGCCAACACCCCTTTTGAATAATCTTCACGTACCTTAAAGCGGTAGCGGTTTTTAACGTCTCCTGTCAGCCATTTGTTTCCGCAGCGCGCGTGTTGTCGATGGTGAGATAGAAATCTTCGGGAATGCTATACGACTTGATCAGCTCCATAAACGACAGACGGATAGCGTCAGTGTTTTCGGTCAGGTCGGTACGCCAGTCAACAATCCAGCGTGTGCGGCTATCCTGCCAGAATCAGGTTTTAGGCCGGATAATATCGCCGTTAAACCATTTAACGAACACGTTATGCTGATAGCTATCCCCGTTAATCAATTGCAGGCCATTAAGTTGTGCTACTGATCGCTGCTGGGACGGATCAGTCCGCATCAGTGCATGTTTCTCTTTACGGGACATCACCCGCACCTCAACCGGAATATCCTCAATGCGACGCCGCACCGTATCTAGCGAAGGTATCGGCTAGCCATGTTGTGCGGCAGCGAGTCAAAGTCTTTCGTAGCACTTGGTCGGCGCTGGTTTTTCCAGGCGAAGATAATCCCCTTTGATACATTACCAGGTGTCATCATGAAAATCAGCCATGACCGCGCTTTTACACTCAAGCAGGCGGCTATCCAGCAAGGCAGTCCCCAGTCTAGACACGCATGTTTTTTCGCCTTGCCGTACCGGCGGTAATGCGGTGTCGCGGAATTTCTCGCAATTAAATGCTTCATGCAGATAGACTATGCGTTTGTTGGGAGGTTCCAAGCCGACACAGGGTTTAACGAAAATAACCCCACAATTCCGCACCGCCGTCGCCGACAGCGCTTACGCCAGTTCGCGTGACAGATTAAAAATACGCACGGCTTTCACCCCGAGCGTAGATCTAGCCCGAAGCGGGCAATGCCCCACCCGGGCAAAACTCCCATAACTTGAGATTGCCCTGCTGCGGCCCCGTGTTATCGTCGTGCCAAGGAAGCTTCTTTGTTTGGCCACTGTTGTCACCGATCAGATAAGCAACGTATCCCCCGCAGTCATCGTAGGGAAACAGCGTAAACCACGGGGCCGCAGCCGAAAAACGAGCCTCTTGGCAGAGGGTTTATGCCGACTGCGGATGGATAGCGGCGAGGTGTTGCCTTCGGGATAGCGCTGCATTTCCTGATGTGTAAAATCTTCTGCCAGACGCTGCTGCTTATCCCAATCTAGGCTCTTGTTTAGCAAGGTGAAGATCGGCTCTGGCGCCGCGTCGGCTGATAGCGCACCGGCGGGCACTTCGCCGCTATATACGCGGTCAGACGGAGTGAACTCATGTTGGGCATACTCACGATCTCCCTTTCAGAGGTAGTCATTGCTAAGAAATGATCTTGAGCCCTTAGTCAAATGCGTTCGCGGCACGTCGGGATGGGTGCCGCTTTCGAGCGCGGCGGCTCTGGCCCTATGCCTTGTTTCAGCTGCGGATTGCGGTCAGTGTCGCTAGTAGAAAAAGCCGGCATGAAGATCAGCGATGCGCCACTTTGCTTCGTGACGCCGACCCAGACTATACCGCTACTTTGCTGAGCTAAGGTGAATTTATAAGGAGTGCAGAACCCATCTAAATCGCGTTACGAGTCGCTAATACGCGGCCCGTCGTTCTCCGCGGGCAGCAACATAGCGCCCCTAACGCGGCCGGCTAATCTCTGGGGCTCAATTGTCGTCGATGTGTGCGCCGCGTGCCTCTAATCGCTGAGCTCATCAGCCCGTGGATCAGCATCAACGGCTGGCCCGGCGTGCTGCAGGCCTAGGCATGCAGTCGCTGCCCCGCTCCGCTTCGCTCAGACGTACCGTGCGCGAACGCAGTAGCGGGTCGTTGTCGTCATGCCGGACGTGAAGACAAGTGTAGTCCTCATCATCACTGCAACGGTTGCGGTTGGAGACAAAGGTCAGACACCCCAGCACTACCGAGCCGATCTTTTCCGCCATAGTGAGCCACGACCAGCCGGTAAACAGGGTAAGTCCCGACGCCCAGATGCATAAAAGCACAAATCTGAGGCCAATGCCGTTGAACCACAGAAGCATCGCGTTACTCAAGAGGCTGCCGATAATGCCGCCGGAAGCGAAATAGTAAAGATCGTCTACGTTAAGCGAGGCTAAGCAACAGGAGGTAAGCAGCAGCGCTAAACTGCCGATAAGCCTCAGCGACAAGCCGAATAAATCTACATAGTCATGTCTATCGCGCTGAACGAATGCGCTCCAGCAAAAAAACAGCATGATAAACGGCAGCGCATAGGCCAGCAGACCAAAGGTAAAAAAAGTGTATCAGCAAACAACGATCCTATTCCGCCGCACAGATTGTGTATAGGACCGCGCGAGGCGGTCTGTGACCAACTCGGATCAAAGGGGTTAAAACTAAGCAACGCTGCGATCAAATAAAACGCAAAAATACTCACAAAAACCTGCACAGCCTTCAGTAGCCGTCGGCCGCTGCTTAGTTTTTTTAGAGCGATGTCTTTATCTTCTCTATATTCCTGGCTCAAAAAACACTCTCTGGGTTCCTGTTAACCGATACAATAACAGCACCGAGGTGCTGTCGGGAGCTGGGACTGCATATGAATCTACAGAAGTGTAACTAAAACAAATCATATTTGCAGCTGGCTGCTTTTTAACGTGTATTTATGACCAAGCGATTACTCTGTTTTACTTCCTTCATTACCACACAGATCCGGGTATCGTTCACGCCGGGCAAACGTAGCGGTGTCTCGCCAAGCAGTTTACGATCGGCGGATATATTCCGGCACTCGCGTTTTAATAAATAGTCAAAATCGCCGGAAACCAGATGACACTCCTAAATTTCTTCTAACTTCTGCACTGCAGCGTTAAATTATTCAAACGCATCCTGCGCGCTGAGGTTAAGAGTAACCTCAATAAATACCAGTAATAATGCCCCTAGGTAGTGCGCAGCGCAGCAGCATCACCCTGGATGAAAACCCTGGCACTTCAGGCGCCGCACGCATTCCAGACATGGGGTTGCGATAAGCCGACCCGCTTCGATAACATAACATTAGAAATTCGTCCGTTATAAATTCTTCCGTCTTTTTGCAGCTCGTTCAGGATGTTGCGGTCGATACGATCGCAATCTTTCCCTGGGCACTTTTATTGTCTGCAAAAATTAGTATCTCTCTTAATTTCTTTATACTTCCATAACCTTACGAACTTCATTATGTCAGGGGTTATCTAAGGACCTATGATCATTTTTAAGGTAAACTTTTAGAATCATGCAAAATCTGTCTGTGAACATACTGAACGGCATTAGAGAGCGCTAGACGCGCTGCAATAGAAACCCTCTATGCTGACTAGCAGAAACTGCCAGCCTCAGATTTTTATTTACCCGGCTAGCTTTTTTCGCAAAAGCGCCGACGATTGTAAAAATAAAACGTTAAAAATCAGAATAACATACTGATTATTAGCGATAACCTTCCTTACGAAACATTTTTAGCGATTTTCCCCCAATTATGCCCTGCCAGCGGCATAGATACCCTGATTTTTAGAAAAATCGTTAACTACTTTTTACATCCTTTTTTAAATCTAGTAATTTTCTTATAATGCCTTGCTTATTAGGCTGATAACAACGAAGGAAACATGTCTACCGTAAAACACAGTAAATTACTCATATTGGGTTCAGGACCAGCGGGCTATACGGCCGCAATATATGCTGCGCGCGCCAATCTAAATCCGATTTTAATCACCGGTATGCAGCAAGGCGGACAGCTGACAACGACCACCGAAGTAGAAAACTGGCCTGGTGACCCCGAAGGGTTGACCGGGCCTCTACTGATGGAGCGTATGTTTGCCCACGCTAAAAAATTTAAAACGGAAATTATTTCCGACCATATTACTCAAGTTCATCTGCAAAACCGTCCGTTCCGCCTGGTCGGCGATAACGGTGAATACAGCTGCGATGCCCTTATTATCGCTACTGGCGCCTCCGCGCGGTATTTGTGCCTGCCGTCCGAAGAAGCCTATAAGGGGAAAGGGGTATCCGCCTGTGCTACCTGCGATGGCTTCTTTTATTGCAATCAGAAAGTGGCGGTCGTCGGCGGTGGCAACACCGCCGTGGAGGAAGCTTTGTATCTAGCCAATATCGCGGAGGAAGTGCATTTGATCCACCGTCGTGACACTTTCCGTTCGGAAAAGATCCTCATCGACCGTTTGATGGCTAAAGTCAATAACGGCAATATCGTCTTGCATACGAATCGAACGCTAGAAGAGGTGTTGGGAGACGAGATGGGTGTCACCGGCGTGCGGCTCAAAGCAGTGGCCGGCAATGTCTATGAAGATCTGAGGGTTGCCGGGGTTTTTATCGCTATTGGCCATAGCCCCAACACCGATATCTTCCGCTCGCAGCTGGCGCTAAAAAACGGTTATCTTCTGGTGCAGTCCGGAATGAACGGCAACGCAACCGCCACTTCAATTCCGGGAATATTCGCGGCCGGGGATGCCATTGACCATAACTACCGCCAGGCTATTACCTCCGCTGGGACCGGCTGCATGGCGGCTTTAGACGCCGCACGTTATCTCGACACACTGGCGCTAACCGGATCTCTCTGATATCGCCACGCTTCTGCGCGGCAAGACTGGTGTCGAATTTGATAGCCATCTGGCTATCTCAGAGCGGGCACCAGCGGCCATTGTTGATGCTTACAGTGCTCACCCTTGTGCGCGGAATACGCCATAAAGCGCAATAAGCGTGCCCTATTGGGCAACGGCGCGCCTGCGTATGCGGCCATTGCGTCGTCGCAACCTTGGGTAGCACTATAAGCTTATCCGGGCCGCCTGTTCCCCTGCCCGCGGAACGCAACGCAGCTTAACGATCTGATGGGTAGTAATTCACCGACAGTGATTTTCTCTTCTCGCGTAAGAGGGCAAGATGTCAACAGACTAACAACCTATAGGTCATTCCTATCTCGCTTCTCGGCATAAGGGTTTCGACCTTCACTGCTTGCCGCTCCAGTTGGAAACTGACGTTTAATGAATAAAAGTCGACAACAAATCCTAGTGCGCTGGCTCAAGTTGCAAAGTAAACTGGTAAACTGCTGGTTGCGCTTTTCCATGCTTCTAGGTCTCCTGAGTGCCTTGGTCATCGTTGCCCAGGCATGGTCGCTGGCCGCCTTGCTACAGGCTTTAATTGTGGAGAAAGTTCCGCGCGCTAACCTGACCGACCGCTTTGTCTGTCTGGCAGCCTTATTCGCGCTACGCGCGGCGGTAAACTACGGTCGTGAGCGGGTGAGTTTTATCGCCGGCAGCGTATTACGCCGGAAAATACGCGCTCAAATGCTGGACCGTCTCGATCGGCTAGGACCGGCCTGGATCCGCGGAAAACCCGCCGGCAGCTGGAGCAGCATGCTGCTCCAGCAGATTGAGGATATGCACGACTATTATGCCCGCTATTTACCGCAAATGTCGCTATCCGTGCTGATACCGCTGATGATCCTTATCGTGGTATTTCCTATCAATTGGGCGGCGGGGCTTATTCTATTTTTAACCGCCCCACTGATTCCGCTGTTCATGGCGCTAGTAGGCATGGGTGCCGCTGATGCTAACCGTCGCAATTTTCTAGTGCTGGCGCGCCTATCAGGTTATTTTCTCGACCGGCTGCGCGGACTGGAAACCCTACGGTTGTTCTTTCGCGCCGAGGCGGAAATGCAGGACATCCAACGCGCAACCGAGGCCTTCCGTCAGCGGACCATGGAAGTTTTGCGGCTAGCGTTTCTATCGTCCGGCGTATTGGAATTTTTCGCCTCAATCTCTATCGCCGTCGCGGCGGTTTATTTTGGTTTTTCCTATCTAGGAGAACTGCATTTCGGCAGTTACGGCACCGGCGTGACGCTGTTTTCCGGCTTTCTGGTGATGATCCTCGCACCCGAATTTTTTCAGCCGTTGCGCGATCTGGGCACCTTTTATCACGCTAAAGCCCAGGCGGTGGGCGCAGCAGAATCGCTGGTTTCCTTCTTGGAACACGACGATGTAAGCCAGGGTGCCGGCCAGGAAGCACCTGCCGCAGGGCCGGTTAATTTGCTCGCCAGAGATCTGTTGGTTCTATCGACGAACGGAAGCCAACTCGCCGGGCCGCTGAATTTTTCCGTCGCGGCAGGCCAGCGAGTTGCTATCGTTGGCGCTAGCGGCGCGGGCAAGAGCTCGCTGCTTAGCGTCTTACTGGGGTTCTTGCCCTATAGCGGCTCGCTGCAGGTTAACGGCCGCGAGCTACGAGCGCTATCACCACGCCTGTGGCGTGAACGGTTAAGCTGGGTTAGTCAGAATCCGATGCTGCCGGCGGCAACCCTCCGCGAAAATGTTCTGCTGGGTGCCCCGACGGCAGGTGATTCTCAACTGACGCAGGCGCTAGATGATGCCTATATGACAGAATTTCTTAAGACGCTGCCATATGGCTTGGACAGTGCGGTCGGCGAAGACGCCGGTCGTCTGTCAATGGGCCAGGCGCAACGTGTCGCACTGGCTCGCGCGCTGATCCGTGCCCCGGGGCTTCTGTTACTGGATGAGCCAACTACCAGCCTTGACGTATACATAGAACGGCTGGTCATGCGCGCAGTAGAAAGCGCTACGCGTCGCCAGACTACGCTGCTGGTTACGCATCAGTTGCAATCCATCGTAGATTTCGACGCTGTATGGGTAATGGACGGCGGCATTATCGCGCAACAGGGTCACTATGCTGACCTGGCGGCCAGAGACGGACCGCTGGCTGATTTAATTGCTTCCCGAGCACAGGAGCCGTAAACATGCGAGCCTTACTGCCCTATTTCACTCTCTATCGCCGTCACGGCGGCCAGCTTGCCCTTGGCGTTCTGCTTGCTATTTCTACGTTACTAGCTAGCATCGGTCTGCTGACTCTATCCGGCTGGTTTCTCGCCAGCGCAGCGACGGCGGCGCCGCTGGCCTATACAGTTTTAACTACATGTTGCCCGCTGCAGGCGTGCGTGGCGCCGCGATCACTCGCACTGCCTGCCGCTGGGCGGAGCGAGTGATCAGTCACGATGCTACCTTTCGCGTGCTTCAGAATCTGAGGCTTTACATCTTTAGCCGCATTTTCCCTCTTTCTCCTGGCGCGATTGCGCGCTTTCGCCGAGCGGAACTGCTCAATCGCCTGGTAGCAGATGTGGATACGCTCGATCATCTTTATCTGCGAGTGATTTCACCGCTAGCGGGGGCGCTGGTAGTGACGCTTACGGTGACAGCCAGCCTTTGTCTGCTAGACCTGCAATCAGGCCTAGTGCTCGGCACGATTATGCTGGTTATTATGTCGCTGTTCCCGCTGTTGTTTTACCGCGCCGGCAAACCAGTTGGCGAAGCGCTAACGGCAATACGCGCTGATTACCGCCTGCAGCTGAATACCTGGCTTTCCGGCAACGCCGAACTGACGCTGTACGGCGCCGCCCGGCGTTATCGCCATCAATTAGATGCCACAGAGCAACGCTGGCAAAGACACCAGCGCTGCCAGAGCGGCCTAGGCGCCAGAGCACAAAGTCTACTGCTACTCCTGAGCGGGCTGACGTTAACTCTAGTGCTATGGCTCGCTGCCGGCGGCGTAGGAGGCGCGGGAGCGGCCGGGCCACTCATTGCGTTGTTCGCGTTCGCGGCGCTCGCGGCCTTTGAGGCGCTGGGTCCAGTGGCCGGCACCTTCCAACATCTGGGACAAGTGGTGGCCTCTGCTACGCGCCTCAACGTCGTTATTAACCAGGCGCCAGAGGTAATTTTTCCTACCGCGAGTCCTGCCCCGGCCGCGAGCGTCGCCCTTAACGCTAGCCGGGTGCGGTTTCACTATCGAGGACAAGCAACGCCCGCTATCGATGACTTATCGCTAACGGTTGCCGCCGGCGAGCATATCGCTCTTCTAGGTCATACCGGTAGCGGGAAATCTACGCTGTTACAGTTATTAACGCGCGCCTGGGATCCCGAGGCGGGAGATATTGCGCTCAACAGCGTGCCGCTGCGGGAGTGGAGCGAAAGTGCTCTACGTGCGATGACCGCCGTAGTGCCGCAGCGCGTGCATATTTTCAGCGCGACATTGCGCGATAATCTTCGTCTAGCGGCACAGGACGCTGATGATCAGCAACTTTACTCGGCTGTACAGCAGGTCGGCCTGGAAAAACTACTGACGGATGAAGGATTGAACGCGTGGCTTGGAGAGGGAGGCCGAGCGCTCTCGGGAGGCGAACAACGCCGAATAGGAATCGCCCGCGCACTGCTTCACGCCGGGCCGCTTTGGCTGCTTGACGAGCCTACCGAGGGGCTAGATGCTATCACTGAACAGAAAATACTGCAGCTGTTAACCATACTTAGCCGGGGGCGGACAGTGATTATCGTTACCCATCGGATGCGAGGATTGGAACGTTTAGACCGCATCTGCATGATGGATCGAGGCAAGCTAATTGAACAGGGCCGCCACCAGGCGCTGATGGCGCAGCGTGGACACTATTATCACTATCAGAGACCGATAGAGATAAGATAGACTTGCAGAGGGATGACCTGCGCGGTCTGTTCTATCTGGCTGGCTTTTCAGCCAGATAGCAGCAATCGACGGCAGCATGAGTTATTAGCAAATCTAGTGTGACGATCAAGGCTAAGTGCTGCTCTGTTGCCTCATGAATCTGTTCTCTATCCTTAAATTGGATGCTATTTGCCACGAGAGTTAGCAGGCCAACTGCTCTTAATCGGCTCGAGCTTTTCTGAGAAGACTAGAAACGTTTCTCTCGAGCTACAATTCTGCTTAGTCCCGGATTATTGTATATATCCTAGGCGCGTAGCCTTATTCATGGCAAGATGGCTATTAAGAGATATAGTTAAGGGCAAAACATCATGATGATTAGGCTTCATAGTCAGACCATTAAAACACTTAAAATCAGAACTGCTCTTCAGATACGTAACTAGCTGACATCAACTTTCATTAAGTGTTGTGGAATTTCTAAACTGAATATTTTTAAATGACAAAAACGAGATAATGCTGAGGATAATACCCACATTTCCGATCGTTTGCAGTACATGCAATCGCTGGATCAGGAAAAGCGGAAGAAGCTTTTTATTCTACTGTACGATCCGTTGATAGTTGTAAGCAAATTCTTGAACCCTGCTGCATCTCGATCTCGCTTTGTTTGCTTGCTTTATGCAAATACAGATTAGGACGTTTGCTTAAAATGAAAGAGAAAGTACTAAAATTAACGTATAAAGCGTTTAAAAGCGACGAATCTCGTTACCTGCATCTGCATGTTGATGGAAAATACCTTCCACAAATGCCAAATGAAATCTCGCTGTCACTACTAATTAAAAATAGTATATTTTACTAAGTAAAAGAGTTTTTATTAAAACTAGTGGCCATAGACACACCTTCATACCGCATGAAGGTGAAAAGTATATATAAATTCGCGCTGAAGCTTCCCCATGCCGATACCGGAGCAAAGCCAACTGTTTGTGATTAGTATGTCTCCAGAAACTACGTCAGCATCCTGCTTAGAGTTTTTGCGATGTAGAGATTGCATATATGGATACACTTATGATGACTTGTCTAACTTTCTTATGATTTTCAAGTATCTAAGATTATTTTGTTGATTTCCCAGCAAAAGAATAATGCAGAATGTATAAGTTTTAAACCGGTGCTGACACCTCACGACCTTATCTTTTCGTAGGCATAGAGCCGAGCGATTCGATGGATTGTTGTCCCTCTCTACAAAGCGAAAGCCGCGGCTAATGCATCAAATTTTTTGCTGATCTTAGTCGCGTTTGGTAAAACGCTTAAGATCACACGATACCGCTATGCCTGACTCTGCAATTAGGCATCATCTCAATCAATATTGAGATAGTAAAATTCCATTATAATCTATGCTGGTAGAGCATTAAACCTAAATTTTTCAATAACACTATACTAGTTTCCGGCATCTAACAGATAGCGAACAGCCGATCTAGCATATTTTAGGACACTTTGCTGACGCGCGCTGCAAAGCTATTCTTCTTTAAAATAAGCAGAAATTAAAAATAATAACTAATAAAAACATTAATTTACAGCATACCCTTCGTGCATTTTCCTCAAGAATCGGCTTTTACCTAACCTACCGACTATAGTGTGCTTGCTAATTAACACAAGTACGATTATAAACTAGTGATGATAGCATGTTGTTCGAGCAATTTCGCTTTAGACTGCTGGTGGCTTTCCAGCTTCTCGCGCTCTTTCGCCACTACCGTCTCCGCCGCGCGACTGATAAAGCCCTTGTTGCCGAGTTTCGCGGTAATACGATTAATTTCGGCGTCGATACGCGCCGTCTCTTTTGCTAGACGACCCAGCTCCGCGTTTTTATCGACTAGGCCCGCTATCGGGATTAGCAGTTCGGCGCCGTCGATAAGTTGGATTACGGAAACCGGCCCTCTATCCTCTTCGGGCAGTAGGATAATATTATTAAGCCGAGCCAGGGCGAGTATAAAGCTCAAGTTTTCCTTCACCCTTTGCCTTACCGCCGATGATGCCCGGCGCAGCAGCACTGTCAGTCGCTTATCGGACGGAATTTTCATTCCAGCGCGAATCGTGCGCACCGCGACGATAGCTTGCTTAATCCATCTCAAATCACTGAGCGCAGCGGCGTCCGCCAGCGCCGCATTATGAGCCGGAAACGACTGCAGCATAATGGTTTTGCCCTGTTCGCCGGTGAGAAGTTTCACTCGTTGCCAAATGGTTTCCGTGATAAACGGAATGATAGGATGCGCTAGACGCAGCAACGCTTCCAGCATCTTGACCAACGTATGGCGGGTGCCGCGAAGCTCAGCGTCGCTACCGCCCCTCATAACTGGCTTGGTCAGTTCCAGATACCAGTCGCAGAACTGGCTCCAGATGAATTCGTACAAAATCCCGGCCGCTAAATCGACACGATAACCATCCAGTGCCTCACGAAACGCCTTTACCGTCTGATTAAATTCTATCAGAATCCAGCGATCCGCTAGCGACAGCACTTGATCGCCGCCGTTAAAACCGCAGTCTTTATCTTCGGCATTCATCAGGACAAAACGGCTGGCGTTCCACAATTTATTGCAGAAATTACGATACCCTTCCAGGCGCTTCATGTCCCAGTTGATATCTCGGCCCGTAGAAGCCAGCGACGCCAGCGTAAAACGGAGAGCATCGGTGCCGTGCGGCTTGATGCCGTTCGGAAACTGTTTTTCGGTGCATTTGCGGATCTTGTATGCTAGTTTCGGCTGTATCATATTTTCAGTGCGCTTTTTAAGCAAATCAGGTAGCGCAATACCATCCACCATGTCCAGAGGATCGATAACGTTCCCCTTGGATTTAGACATCTTCTGCCCTTCTTCATCGCGAATCAGACCGGTCATATAGACGGCTTTAAACGGCACCTGCGGTTTGCCATTGTCATCCTTGATAAAATGCATTGTCAGCATGATCATGCGCGCTATCCAGAAAAAGATAATGTCAAAGCCGCTTACCACCACGCTTGTGGGATGGAACGTGCGCAGCGTTTCGCTGTCTTCCGGCCAGCCTAGGCTGGAAAAAGTCCATAGTCCAGAGGAAAACCAGGTATCCAGAACGTCGTCGTCTTGGCGCAGCGGTATGTCTGCTGCTAACTGATGTTTCTGGCGCACCTCGGCCTGGTGGCGGCCCACATAGACCCGGCCTTCGTTATCGTACCAAGCTGGAATGCGGTGGCCCCACCACAGCTGACGGGAAATACACCAATCTTGAATATTCCGCATCCAGCTAAAATACATATTTTCGTACTGCTTCGGTATGAACTGAATCTCACCCTCTTCGACCGCTTTTATCGCTACTTTTGCCAGCGGTGCGACGCGTACGTACCATTGATTGGTTAACATTGGCTCGATAACTACGCCGCTGCGATCGCTATAAGGGACGGAGAAATTGTGGGTCTTCACCTCGACTAGCAGGCCCAGACGATCTAATTCTTCCAAGATCGCCTTGCGGGCAGCGAAACGCTCTAGACCACGGAACGCCGCCGGAATTTCGCCAGACAGCACCTCGCTAGTCTCACCGTGAGTGTCAAACACCTCGGCTTCCTGGCGGATATCTCCATCAAAAGTCAGGATATTAATCATAGGCAGCGCATGGCGCTTGCCGACTTCATAGTCGTTAAAATCGTGCGCCGGCGTAATTTTGACGCAGCCAGTTTCTTTAGTCATATCAGCGTGCTCACTGCCGACGATAGGGATACGTCGGCCGACAATCGGCAGAATGACGAACTGACCAATCAAATTGCGATAGCGCGGATCTTCCGGATTGACTGCCACGCCGGTGTCGCCAAGCATGGTTTCTGGACGAGTGGTGGCGACAACTAAATAATCTAGACCGTCGGCGGCGTGCGCGCCGGCGGCAAGCGGGTAACGCAGGTGCCACATTGAGCCCTTCAACTCGCGGTTTTCCACTTCCAGATCCGAAATCGCGGTGCGTAATTTCGGGTCCCAGTTCACCAGGCGTTTACCGTGATAGATTAAATCTTCTTGATACAGACGCACGAACACTTCTTTCACCGCATTGGATAGCCCGCTGTCCATGGTGAATCGCTCGCGCTCCCAATCCACCGAATTACCCAGCCGACGCATCTGATGGGTAATAGTGTCGCCGGATTTTGCTTTCCATTGCCAAATTTTATCAATAAAAGCGTTGCGGAGATAATCGCGGCGGGCTCTGCCCTCTTCGGCGGCAATTTTGCGCTCTACCAGCATCTGAGTCGCGATGCCGGCATGATCGGTGCCTACCTGCCACAAGGTATTTTTACCCTGCATACGCTTATAACGAATCAGGGTGTCCATAATAGTCTGTTGGAGAGCATGGCCTATATGTAGGCTGCCTGTGATATTCGGCGGCGGTAGCATGATACAGTAGCTATCCTGACCGCTGTCATTATTCGGTTTGAAATACCCCTGCTTCTCCCAGCGCTCGTACAACGGCTGCTCGATATCTTTGGGATTGTATATTTTTTGCATTATGCGTCATTAATCACTGCGTTGGCGGCGTAGCCGTAGTCAATTGGAAGCCTACGCTGCGATACGCTTTATATCGATCGCGCGCCAGCTGTTTTAAAGTGTCTTCATCCGGGACGAAGTCTATCACTTCATCGAAAGCGGAGGCAAAATTCGCGCAGGTCGGCAGCAGGCTTATCAGCAGATCCTGCCTCGTGTTGCCGCGGCGGGATGGCCAGCAAATTTCCACTGGCACGCTATAGCGCGAGCTTTCGCTCGCCAGGTTATGTGGCACGAACGCATCAGGATCGCGAGCCCACAGCGCCTCGTCTAGCCTGAGCGCTTGGGCTTCGTCTTCACAGGCGATAAGCACCCGCTTCCCCTCGCGCCATTTGCAGGCTGCCAAATCGCAGGCAAGCTGCTCCACGACGCTTAGCCCATCGCGGATGGCGTGTTGGTTGAGCAAATAAAAGGTTGCCTTTTTCATGTGCCGTTTTGTTAAAAAAAGATAATAGAAAAACAACGGGTCTTAAATACTGCCTATCCTATTATACTTTTTTAGCTGCTAGTCATCGTTGATGATGGCGCGGTTAAGCAAGAATTTCGACCGCATCGTTACCGGACGCTCCATGTCCCCTGGACTTTCCCTGAACGCCAGGCGGTGCCGGCGATGCTTTTCTTACCCTAATGATATTTGCACACGAACGCGACAGGAAAGGGCTAGTGGTCAGAGCTCTCAGGATCGGCTGTCGATATTAGCTATATCGGCAAAATAAACTACAGCTGCTCTTAGAGCTAATTTCTTCCCTCAGCAGAAAACGCTAGAGACCACATTGCGGAAGCCAGTATTATTTTTTGAAATAATTTAGATTTAATTTTGTACTAATATTTCAGAGACCGCAATAGAGCTTTGCTAGCTTTTTCGTCTCAGTTTGCTATATATATCCTCAACGCACTGCTCTGTGCATGACGAGATAGCTCCTGCGGGATATATAACGAACCAGAATCCTTTTTTTGGCTAAGTGTTTAGCATCTCTAAACTGACCGTTTTTAAATGAAAAAACGAGATGTTCTTGAGGAACAGCGCCATATTTTCTTTCCCCGCAAAAGATACTTTTATCCCACTGCACGATCCGCTGGCAGTCGTACGCAAATTCTTGAATCCCGCTATATCTCGCTATATCTCGATCTGACTTGGATAACCGTTTACGCAGATATGGTTTAAGGAGAAAACACTAAAACTAAAGCGCCAAGCGTTTAAAAGCTATATACTTGCTTACCTGCATATTTATTTGAAAGATCTTCCACAAATATCAAATGAAATTTCACAACATTATCTTTTCTTGGGTAGAGCATCCGTCTCTACAAATCCAAGATCGCGGCTTGTACACGATTGTTCTGAGCAATCTTAGTCGAGATCGAAATTGTTTATAGTCGGCATAATTCGGTATGCGTAAGGATGTTGTTTTGAAATATCTTTCAGAAAGTGTGCCGAATCAATTCTGTTTCTATACTCAATTACTTTGGCTAGCAGAGGCCCCCGACAATGTCTTAGTAGCTATGAAGACACTAAATGACTCTAGCCGTTTGTATTCATAATCTTCCCGAGCAGGTTTTCCGGTCTGAACGGCCGCACAACGCGTGTTACATTAAATCAATTGATGATGTGCTTCATCCATTCAAATCACCGGATATATTTAATAATAGGACTGACGATACAGAGCAGCACCTTCCTCATACCCGCAACGAATTCGGCATTGACTTCTAACGCTATAACCAAGGTACTCTTTATCCACGGGTTTAGTTCGTTTTTAGTATTCGCCACACTATTTTAGGTAATATCGTTTTAATCAATTTCAATTCGGAAGATGCGCTTTAAAGTTACTTTTATGAATAACTGTAGATCACACTATACCGAAAATAAAATTAATTAGTTATAACCTAACAAATCTGGTTCACTATTAATTTTTCTTAAAACTAAAATCATTAAAGATTAACGCAGACACACTCAAGCTAAGCAAAAAAAACTAACTAAAATATTATAAACACATGAGATTTAATGTCTCATTTTCTGAGTTTATAAAAAGTATAATTATCTATATTTTTGAATAAAATCTATGTTTTCCTATTTTCAGTAAAATGAAAATAGAAGAATCAGGCAAGAAATTACAATTATAAAAAGTATTTTTAATTAATTAAAATTTGCCTATTGCAGAAAAGAAACTAGCGCTCTATTATTACTAGAATGCCTGTTTTATAATATTTGATTTTATGTCAGTGAGCAATACACCAAAGAATCTTAATCATATCCTCACTCTGCACGCACAAGCAAGAGAATGCACTTTGGACACTATTGAAAAAATAATGGAAAAGCTAGAGATTACTGTCAACAAACGTCTTGAGACGACAGCTAATCGCAGACTAAAATTAAAGAGCGTATGTGTAAATTACAGAAATACTGTAAAATGTTAATTTCCGACAGGATTGATCCGAACGAATTTCTGCAGTCGATAAGTGCGAATTTACGGCTAAAATTAAGCGTACCGCTCGTCTAGTTAACTATGACTACACCGACAAAAAGGCGAAACTAAAACCTGGACCGGCCAAGGATGCCCTCCAGCGGTAACTAAAAAGCGATTGATACAGAAGGAAAACGCTGGAAGATTTCCCCTGGTCTAATCGCACGCTAGTCACAGCTGCAAACAGCCTGAGATCCGGAGTGAATCTTTGATTTTTACGCTACATATGGCGCACGTGAAGCACAGAGGGTTAAACCTTTACCCTGCTCTTCAAAAATCTCACATTAAGTAAGATAATATTATTGATATTAAAACAGTTTATGCTTTATTATTACTAATATTTTTATGGACTGTAATCGTATCTTGCTATCCTATACTGATCGAGACGAATCCTAATTATCGAGCTAGTTTCACACCACATATTTAGGGATATACAAAGATGTGTGCGCTTAATCCGACAAACGCTTACAGTTACGTTCTTTTAAGGTAAGCGCAATCATGTATTTTCATCCCTCTATTTTATGGAACCTCTTTAGCCCTGACCACAGATACTGCAATCGCTATTTTTTACGTGTTAAGACACTAAATACATCGGCGCAGTGTAATTTCTAGCTCTTCACTAGCATGGAAATAGCGGCTTTACAACACATCTTCTATACGCTCATTAACTCATTCGAGTATAGAATTCATGTTTGTACACACCAGTAGGCTAAGACATTGTTCTATATCAATTTCTTTACATAAGTAATTATATTTATGGAATTTTTAGGCTAAAAACGCTTTTTATTTGACTTGAGGGCTTCTGTGTCAAGCTGGAATAATTTTAGTTTTAAGAAAAAGTGATATTCATCATTTCATTTTATTATTCCGTGCCTAAATTATCTTTTTTTGGTTTCTGACCATTATACATATGCCTAGCGTACCGCCCCGTTTATAGCAGGATAGCTATTGAGGGATATAGTTGAGGATAAAATATCCTAATGATTTAGCGCTACAGTCAGGCAACTACAACACCTGAAATCAGAGCTGTTCTTCAGGCAAGCAACGAGCCAGCATCTATTTGAGCTAAGCGTTATAGCATCTCTGAACTAATCATTTCTACATGAAAAAACAAGATGGCATTGACGGGATAGCCATATTCCCTAACGTTTACATACGACACGATTGCGTGCTTAGAAAGTCATGGCCGTTTCCCTACAAAAACGCGTTTTCTTGTACGGGACAATCTGTTAGCAGTCGTATGCGAATTCTTAAATCCCGGCGCATATCGACCCGGCCCGCATCACCGCTTGCGCAGGTATAGATTAAGGCATTTGTCTAACATGAAGGAGAAAGTATTTAAACAAAAGCATAAAGCGTTTAAAGCCATGAGCTTGTTTACCCAAATATTGACATGAAATATCTTTTACAAATGTCAAATGAAATCTGATGACGTCATCTTTTCATAGGTATAGATAGAGCGACTCGATGGGGTTTATCTGTCTCTACAAAGCCTGCACTACAGACAATGCACGACATTTCTTGCATAGTCTTAGTCGAGAATGTCCAGTGGCTATTTACCGAATATTTACAGATAATAGTAAAAAATTGACGGGTTATCTTTTTATCTTGCGAAAACTTTCGGTTACCGGCAAACACGAAGTCGACCGCTTACGTGCAGATCTTCGTATAAAAACCGTCTTATCCTACCGGTGCATTTACAAACGAATAGTATATTCAAGAAATTTATAGAAGATATATCGAAAAATAACTATTACAATTCTGGTACGAAGTTTGCAATTAAATCCTACTGATATGCGTGCTTCTACAATCAGGAATCATATTAATCAGCATTGGATGGTAAAGCCTCATTGAAATCCATAAAATTTTTATAAAAAAAATAAAACCTAAACTGCTTAAAACAACTATAATAGCTTGCGGCACGTAACACAGATAAAAACCCATCAAGTCGCTAAATCTATACCCATGAAAAGATAATTTCGTAAAGTTTCATTTAGCCTTTATAGAGGATATTGACATAAATATAAAGAGAACTAGGCTCATAACTTTTAACCTGTCATTTTGCATCTAAATTAGAACTAAACACAAAATCCGTGAAAAATTAAAAAAGAAAGTGAATTAATTATAAATATCAAGGCTATTCGCTTATCATTAAATCTGATTAAGCATTTTAGAGGCTGCATGATATTTTGGGATGCTTTCATGATGCCAGAAGAAGAGCGACATCATCATGCTAAAATTGATAAAATCATTTAAATCAATACTCAAATGCAGCTAGAGCCCTTCTCATCTATTCTAGGTTATTAATAGCAATTCATCTATACACCTTGACTAGTTTTTTCTTTAAGATCTAAATAGTACGCACTTATAGTAAGGACTTAAAATCGAGAATAATCAAATTGATTTAGTCGAGCAGCTCTGCATGCAGAGACGGATAGATATCAAATAAGATTTTCTATTGTAGCGGATTAAAATAATCAATTCTGTAAGGCCGGACATTGCCAATGTAAACCCAAAGGAAACTCGAATTACGAATTAAAAATTAATGCGTATTGTTATTTTATCCTGACACTTGTTGATAATTCTTATGCTCTAAGCTTGATTCAAATATAGGCTTCCTTTTAGTGTCTTAACACGTAAAAGTGGCAGTTACAGTGTCTATAGACGAACTAAAGAGATCTCTCAAAATGGAGAAATTGGAAATACATCATTAACTTCACACCAGAAAAAAGAACGCAACTGGAAGCGTTGGTCAGCAAGGGAAGACATACCGCACAGAAAGTGGTGAATACATTGATTTTATTGAATTAAATAAATTAATTAGACGCGTAAAGCAGCTGCGTCGCGTGATATCATGCTTGGATTCTATAAAAGGCGCCGCAAGATCGATTGGGTCAATCGTTGTTTTGTTAAAGAAGAGCCTGAGGCGCTCCTAAGCCCTAAACTAAGCAAACGGGTAACGCATTTTTGAATGGCGACGTCGAAGCACATTTAATTAAGCCAAGCTGCAGCGAGCCGCTAGCGGCTTGGAGACAAGAGACTTTGCGGCCGCTTAGCGATCAAGCAGTAGAACTGCAATACGTGAAAACGCTATCGCCTGAAACAGTAAGGTACACACTAAAATTATGGTTTCTATGATTCGCCGCATCCGGTAGTTTGTATGGATTAGACCCCTGATTAATTCATTAGACACACAGGTATCACTACCGTTAAGACCTAAAATCTGCTTAGAAAAGCTATAAATATAAACAACTGCAGATCTGTAATGTTTTCATCGCTAATGAGCCGGTGGCGAGCTGATTTGCTAACTCAAGTGGCTGAGTATAGTGCCAGGATTGATTGAGCTCACTTTCTTAAGGATATATCAACATAATATCCCCTAGATACCGGATTAAAGTCGTCATCGATAGCCTCAACATTCACAACCCCAGAAGCCTTTCTGGTAGTTCATGCTAAGGCTATATCGGATAGTTTCAATTCGTTCATACACGAAAAATGGCAGTTGGCTAAACATGATAGAAATCGAATGCAATGTTCTGATTAGCTAACGCTTAAATCGTTATATTAACAATTTAGAAATTGTGCGATGAGGTCAATACTCAGGAAAGAAAACAGGACCAGATAAATACCAAGATTGATTGGCATTTCACTACTGATAGGGCTGGCATCATCTAATATATGATGTAACACTAGCGTTGCTACTCTATCGCACTTCTTCAGCGTCATATAATAACGGTCAAAAGACCGTACATGCTACTGAATAAGAGCTCGACGATGTAGTCCATATGTACAAATTACGTTCCAAAAATATCACATTTTCACTAGAGAATATTGATCTCATTAATAAAAGAGAAAAACAACAAATATGAGCAGGTTGAAAGGCTATAGCAGAGAAGGTTGTAGAATAGATGAAAATGCTCTAGCCTCAATAGGCTGTATAGCATTACAGATACTTTCAATGCCGCTAACAAGGTCCGTCGTATTAATGCCCCTAATTCATAAGGTCGGTTAAATTGATACTCAAATTCAGCCAGGGAAAAAGACATTTCCGCAAATTGCATTATAGGTGTCTATTATTAGATTTTTAATATTCTCCAGCAAAGTACTCATCATCAGAAAATATTTTGACTTACAGTTCACGTTGAGCTGGTGGAGCCATCTATTGACGAAAAAGCAAAGCGACGGGGCTCCTACGATCTACAATTTGACCAGTCCGTCAGCCGGACAGTGACGAAACTTATAGACAACGGCATATGGCAATCAAAACGAACCGCAATAGGCGATACTCAAACGTTGCAACCGCTGCTGCTGAAAATCGGCAGTGGTTAACACATAAAAAGGCGCTATGATTCCTTAATTACATCAAATATCTGTCACGACTGACTAGTACTTTTTATGGCGTCAGCGCCGGCATGTAATCACTGCATTTTACAAACTAACGAGACTGATGTTTTATATTAGTATTCTTCTGCATACTATCCAGCGGTTTTTGATTCTCGCTCACGTTGCTAGAGACTTTCAGCGTAACATGTTGATTAACATAGATATTCAGACTTATTTCTGATTTCACCGTCGTATTACCGTTGGTAAGCAGCGACAGCTTCTGAATACACTTAGTGCTGTTAGTCAACTAATAGCTATAAGAAGCTGCCGAATATCCCAGCACTTTGGTGGCATTGCTGCTGCTCTCCTATTCACTATAGCGCACTCCAAGACTCGCTTCGATACGTAGGGTATAAATAGACACGGTGAGAATCTGTCGACTGCAATCGGCGACCAGCGCATGAAACAGACAGTGACCGTGATAGAAATCACTTAACCAATTCCTTTGGGCAAAAAGAAAGAACAGGTCGTCGTAATACTGGCGGTCAGACTGGAATTGCGGGCATTGCCGCTTTGAGCATTGTAGCTTGCCTGAGCATCGCCATCGAAGCTTTTTGGCGGTGGAAAGATCATCTAGCGCGGGGTAAAGACATCGGTGTCAGAAAAAGCAGTAGAACTGTCTAGCAACATACCTAGGATAATTAATAAAAAAGTGCTTCAAAAATCTTATTGCGTAACATGCGACACCTATCAAATTGGCGAAAATGCAATAAGCATTTAAAGTTTATCAGTTTATCTAAACTATATGCAAATGTACTAATAATTATTAATCATATATATAATCTATCTAATCTTACGCTACACTGAAAATAGACAATTATAAAGTGGATAAGTGATTTACTTAAAAATATCAAAACGCCATAAATGTACTTATCATGCAATTCGTGACCAACATACCTAGCTGAATTTAAGTATCGATTCAACCGGTCGTGACTTAGAGTTTTTGATAAGAAAAGAAGAGCACAGATTTATATATGTTGAGTGAAACCGAAGCATTTTCATTTTTTACAGATAATTTCAGTAATAAAAGATCGCTCTTATTTATATAAATAGATACAAATATTAATATATCTGAGTCAAGACCGCTCTAACCGATGCTATACCTTCAAGCACTGCCACCGCATTTCTTAGTAGAAATGCACCCATAATAATATGCAGCTTATTCATGATAAAGCACTTTTCATATATTTCAGTTTATTAAATTACCATTTCTCTATGTGCTGTAGCTGATTTTCTCTGAAGTCTAAATAGCATATTTCACAGTTAGAATTTAAGACTACAAATAATTGGACGGATTCAGTCGGGTAGCTTTATACATGCAGCAGCAGATATATCATATAAACTCTTCTATTCTTTTTTATCTTCTATCGTATACCTTATTTACCGGATTCCAATCCCATTAAGATGAGGTTTCCAAAACTGAAATGCCTGCCCAAAAATCCACAATAATAACCGTTGATTTTCTGTAGAATGCGATCGCTCAAGCTATTGAGTTCATTTCTCATAAAGATTTCTATAATTTTTTTGTCGCAGTGAGCTCTAACCGGAATAGATGAAAAGTGTTCTAGGTATTGCTAACATTGTAAATACTTTGTTGACTAAAAAATATCTGGCTAAAATCTTATATCGCCAGGCGATTATCGCTATGACCTTGAACCGACTAAGCTTGCACAACGGTACCCTTCAGATGTTCTGACTGTTCTTCGCTAACAAGCCGGTCGAACGGGCTAATTAGCTGAGGAAGCCGTGAAGATAACTTCAACGAGGAAGTTCTAGAAGGCTGCCCGGATGCTCTGTTTAATGCCGACATTTCCGAACTTTATCCGATAATCTCCGAAAAGGCAGTAGCTACGGCGCGTCTTAAGAAGACAGCTTTATATAACTAGTTTCAGGTTAATAAAACCTATTCTTTCCCAGCTAAGCTGAAGACTAAACGGCTGCAATTAGTGTGTAGTTAAAACCGCAGCCATCGAGCAGATCTGAAGCAGGCAGTCTTAAAAAAGTATTACAATTCCTGGACGGTGCTGACGGTTTTTAAGTCTCTATCGGGAGGCGTAAAATACTTCTCCTGGATGGCGATCTTACTAGTGCACGCCTTATTTCAGGTAAGCACCCAAACGCAGCGCCTCAATCCGCTTATCCAACGGTGGATGAGACATAAACAGTTGGCTAAAGGTCTTTTGGCGGCCATTTATACAAAAAGCAATCATACTACTTGGTTCTTGCGGCTCATAGCTAGTCTTTAATCTTTGAAGTGCCGCGATCATTTTTTCACGCCCCACCAGCCTAGCTGAATCGGCATCAGCGTGGAATTCGCGATAACGCGAGAACCACAAGGTAATGATACTTGCCAGTACTCCGAACACCAACTCCAGCACTAAGGAGACAGCAAAATACACCAGCGGGTTGCCATTGCGGTTTTCACCATCATCTCGGTCTGACGACATGAACCCCGTCGCTAGCTGAGCTAAGATACGCGATACGAAAATTACGAAAGTGTTCACTACGCCCTGGACCAGGGTCATGGTCACCATATCGCCATTAGCGATATGGCTAATTTCGTGCGCGATAACCGCTTCAGCCTCGTCGCGATTCATATTCTGCAGCAGACCGGTACTGACGGCCACTAACGAGGCATTACGCCGCGCGCCGGTAGCGAAAGCATTAATATCGGACGCGTGATAAACCGCCAGCTGCGGCATAGCGATATTGGACTGCTGCGCCTGCTGACGGACGGTATTCAGCAACCAGTGTTCGGTTTCATTGCGTGGCTGTTCAATAACTTCGCCACCGACCGAGCGCAGCGCCATAAATTTTGAGATTAACAATGATACGAAGGCTCCGCCAAAACCTAAAAGCCCGGCCATTATTATCAATCCGGCGGTATTGGAGGACTGTATCCCTGTAAGGTTTAGCACAATACCAAACAGCACCATCACCGCTAGGTTAGTAAATACGAAAAGAGCAATACGCATCATAAAATGTTAGATTCCTATAAAATAATTACTATTATCGCATAACGTTATAGATAAGCAATTTAATTTTGATTAAACTAATATTAGCTGAGAATAAAATCTTTCATTTCGCAACTCCTCTCTTCCCTTTGCTTCTTTCCATTGATACTAAATTAGATTTTTTCTGAATTAGATAAATATTTTACTTTTATATAAATAAAAGTGACTGCCTATTCAATATAATATTTCTTGTAAAAACTTACATTGTTTATCACGATTAGACTGATTTCAATCAGATCTATGATAAAGATTTTTATAACTTAGATATAGAAAATTTTTCTTTTAGTATTAATAATAAATTATTTAATATCAAAATCATTATTCTTAATAAAGTGCTAATAACATTCTTTCTGTTCTTGGGTTCATAACTTTTCAATGAAATACCCTTAACATTTTAAGAAATAACTGTAAATCCGTGGGGTATCATGCATCAAGCCACCCTTATCAATAAAAACAACCGCTTTCTTTTTTATGCTCTTATTACTTTTAGTAAAATACTTGCTGGGCAACTTCCGCTAGTTTGAATAGAAAGAAGCAAAAGGAAGAATGACGTAGAGCTTTATAGGTTAATCCTCTTTTTTAAGAACTTACTAAATGGATTTCTGATAAACGCAAAAACTCTCTGTGCGTTTTTAGTAAAAATCTGGATATTTTTTAATATATTTTATTAATTCAAATTTATCAATTTTTTATCTACGCGTAGTCAAGACTTTACTCTATTTAATGAATCTAAGGTGCTATAGACAGAGATCTAGCATGAAACCAGCCCCGCTGCTTTTTGAATACGAACCTTTTTTACTTTTCTTCTAGATATCAATTTATATCTACAATTAATTAGACTCTTTATATGTTTAATTTATATAAAAATTATCTATTTTGGATATATTTAAATATGAATTATTTGATCAATAGTAAAGTATTTTAGCATATATTAATGATATTGACAGTAATTATTTTTAAATCAGCTTAGTATAAGCTAGGCTTTCGCCAGCGTTTTCAACGCATGACGCGTCGATAAGTTGCTTAAAAAGCATAACTTTACATTTTATTAAACTTGCGACTTCTTTCCTGGGGCGCAGCGGATTGGCGAGCCTCCGCATGCGCAAGATCTAGTGCAATCTGTACCGTTTCATTTAGATAGGGATCCGGTTCTTTATAATTCCTGAAAATGGCTTTCAAATTCTTCACAGGTTTCTTGCCCTGACGCACTAGCCGCTCGTTAGTGCGTTGCAGACGGATAGCGTCATCCTCGTGTTTCTCCTTTTCTCGCTGTGCAAGATTCAGAGAGACCCAATTACGCCTCTCCTTCATGACATGAAAACGCGCAATATCCTGTTGAATATACTGGAATTCAGGATTCTTAACGATGCGTGCCTGATACGCTTTAAGCAAGTCGGCTAAGAACGATTTTAAATAGTCGGCTTTAATATAGGTAGCCGGGTTGATGCTGTCCCAGGGTAGCGCATTATCTTCAAATTTTTCGCCGGTTTCGACGGTTTCTATGCCGGTGGGCATGATGATATCCGGTAATACGCCTTTAAGCTGCGTGCTGCCACCGTTAATCCGGTAAAATTTTTGGCTCGTATATTGGATAGACCCCAGCGCAGGCCATTCAGGCCGCAGCATCTTATCATAGATACGGTTAAGTGAACAGTATTGCTGCACCGTGCCTTTACCGAAGGTCGGCTCGCCGACTACCAGAACCCGGCCATAATCCTGCATCGCCGCGGCGAAGATCTCCGACGCAGAAGCGCTGAACCTATCGACTAATATCACCAGCGGTCCTTTATAATAGAGAATGCCATCGGTATCGCTACCATTGATGATTTTACCTTTATTGTCAATTACTTGCACAACAGGCCCACTGGGAATAAACAGCCCTGATAGCGATACAGCTTCGTTCAACGCACCGCCGCCATTAACGCGTAAATCAATAATAATGCTTTGTACGTTCTGTTTTTCTAGCTTTTTCAGTTGCACCTTGACATCATCTGTCAAGCCTAGATAAAAAACGCGAATTTCCAAAACCCCCACCCTTTCTTTGCCGATGGTTTTCACCGACATTTTTACCGCCCGATCTTTAAGCCGGATACGCTCGCGAGTAACGCTGACGATATGGGTTTTGCTGCCTCTGCCGGCAGGCAATATTTCCAGGCGCACTTTGCTGCCCTCCAGCCCTTTTATCAGCGATACTACGTCATCCAACCGCCAGCCGATAACATCCACCATCGTCTTGCCGGTCTGGCCTACAGCCACGACGCGGTCACCCACGGTGATAGCTTTGCTTTTCATCGCCGGGCCGCCCGGTATGAGGGAGCTTATTACGGTGTAATCATCATCCATTTGCAACACCGCGCCAATACCTTCCAGCGACAGACTGATCTCTGTGTTAAATTGCTCGGCATTCCGCGGCGAAAGATACTTAGTGTGCGGATCGATCTCACGGGCGAAAGCGTTCATAATCAGTTGGAAAACGTCTTCGCTATTGCTTTGAGTCAGGCGCCGAATGGCGAGCTGATAGCGCTTGGTCAAAATTTCACGGATCTCTTTCTCGGCTTTGCCAGTTAGCTTGAGATTGAGCGCGTCATACTTCACCTTAGCATCCCATAAAGCGTCTAGCTCAGCCGTAGCCTTGGGCCAGGGAACTTTGCTGCGGTTGATTTCGATGGCACCGCTACCGTTGAAATTCATCGGTTTAGCCAACTGCGCTAGCGCATATTGATAACGCTCGAATCGGCGCTTTTCTGTTAGGTTATATATTGCATACGGCAAATCCAGCTTACCACTCTTGAGCTCATCGGCCAGCTGTGATTTTTGGGCGGCGAACTGCGCAATATCTGAAGATAGCAACACATTGTGATTGGAATCTAGCATGTTAAGGTAACGGTCAAAAATTTTTCCGGCAAACGCCGCATCCAGATCAAAATGGCGATAGTGCGACCGCGTAAAACGCGCGCTAACCCGCTGGCTCAACGTTTTCTGATGTGCTTCTTCTTTTAACGCGGGGATTTGATCGGCGCGAGTGATGCCGTCTTTCGCTATAGCTCCGCTCGCTAGCAGCGCCCCCGCTATCATTGCGGCTCTGACAAATGTGTTCATGCCCCGCTTGGTCTCCGCATCATAACTGCAGATATTCTGCACGCACTATCAAAACTATCCCGGAAAAGAGCTTTACTTTTATCCCTTCTTTAGCAATTGCCATGACGGTTGCGTTCATAGAGTTTTTACCCACTTTGACTTTGATAGTCTGGCCGATTTGCAACGTCGAAATTTCGGTGAAAAGCATAGCTTTGACGACCGGCGTCGCTTGCCGAGTGGCAGATGCTTTTTCTTTAGAATCAGGAACGCGAGACGCAACGGAGTCGCTCTTAGCGGGCCGCTTCGACGTAACGGGACTATGCGGTGCAACGGTCCCGCCGGTTTTGCTTTTATTCGCCTGTTGGGCCGCTCTCTGAAGCTGAATGCGGGCTTTGGCTTCCTCTAATTGTTTTCGTGCACGTTCAACATGCCGCCTTTCTAATTCGCCACAGTGATTACCGTCGAGATCAACGCGCTGCACGCCAAGCTTGATCCCGTAAAGGTAACGCCAGCTTAAGGTATACAAGCGCAATGCGGAACGCAATTGCGTCTTGCTGATATTATCTTCACACTGAACCCGTTGTATGAGATCCTGAAAAATGCCGATTTTAAGCGGCCTAGCTTCACCTTCGACCGTAAAACAGAGCGGGAATCGCTCCGCCAGAAAGGCAATGACTTCTTTTTTGCTATTCAGTTTAGGTTTATTTTTCATGAAGCTCCCTGATTACAACGGATTTGCTAGCCAGCGCAAGCATGAACTGGCGTCGTTATAATAACGCCACAAATAAAGACCAGGTTACCAGTATGTTATTATCAAGCATTAGTGATAAATTTTGCATATTACTGGATCTTAACTGCCGGCAGAGTGAATCTATCACTGCCTTTAGTCTATAGTCATCATTCAGAAAAAAGCGCTAGTAAATTGTGCTATCGATATCCAAAATCCTTACTACGCATTCATCCATTGTGATAGACAATAATATTTCCGGTTTACTAGTGGCATCGCTAGCAAGATTATTTGGGATAAGCATGCATATCGCCGATACGCTATATTTAATTTTCCACCACTGCAGTGCCGCAGACGCCTTTAGACCTATTTACTTAATTAGATACGCACGTAAATTAGCTTTCTCTGAAAGGATCTGAGAACAAGTGTATCACCTTACGAATTTTTCTTAGCTAATTTTAAAGCACTGCATGACATTTAATGCTGCTACCTGAAAACAAGGCATCAGTGCTCCGGGTTACAACGTCAGTTAAATAAATACTTACATTTAACTAAATAATTAGACGTATGTTAGCTACAAACTGCATGGTAAGTACCCATTATGGTATTTTTGACATTCTCTAACAAAACGGTCATCTACTTAAACAGCGCCTATTGCGAGTGCAGTTTAATCTTGTCTATTTACAGTCCATAGTTAAGAATCTTTATGTTGGAGACAGCACAACTGCTTCTATAAAATAAACAATAAATGTCTAAAATCACAAGATTAATCCGTTTTAATTTTATTAAATTTTTTCGTGAGGGCTGGCTTGTCCAGCTAGATAGGCGTTACGCCGGCAGTTAATTACAACCCGATAACGGCGGTGTACAGGGTGAAGAATCAGGCATGCGAGAAACGTAGATACTATATCCTGCAAGTTGTTACTTTTTAGGTTTTATTTCGTATCAAATATTTCATAAATCTATAGACTGTAATAGGATAAAATCATCTAACACTGATTCAGGAAAATCCTGATTGCAGAGACAGATACACAGGCACAGTCTGATCTGAAGCTCTTTACTAGAATAGAGATAGTAGCTTTAGCATATATCTTCTATACGCCCATTAAATAGCTCGACCATAAGATTCGCTTGTAAGGGAATTAGTAGGCTAAGACGGTATGCATTATCAAGATCCGCACATAAAGAGGTCGAACACATTTTGCTGAGCCTTTTCACAGGCTAAAAAGACGATTTCAATATTCTCTGCAATTAACCGAAAAATGACTACGGGAGATGCTCAATTAAAATCATGCAAAATATCGTTCATTATCAGCCATCTTGGCTTTATAGAGACGGATAAAAGATCATCGAACCTCCAGATCTATACCCAAAAAAAATATAATATCGCGAAGTCTTATTTAGCATTTGTAAAAGATATTTTTACATGTATATAATCGGGATTATAGCTTTTAAGCGCTTTATTCTTTGAATTTACTCCTTTCTTCTTAACGTCACGCAAGCGTCCTAATCCATGCCGTGCGTAATCTGTGATCATCTTCTTTTTCTGTATCAAAATATGCGATACTTAAAGCTTCGTAATCAGGAGCCTTGCAGTGGCACAGTCTATTTCCGCAATCTTTTTAGACCGCGACGGTACGATTAATATAGATAACGGTTATGTACATAACATTGAAGATTTTCAATTTATTGCGGGCGTTATCGATGCCATGCAGGAATTGAAAAAGATGGGATTCGCTCTAGTGGTAGTCACCAATCAATCCGGGCTAGCTCGAGGTCTTTTTAGCAAAGAGCAATTTATTCGCTTGACGAGATGGATGAATTTATCACTAGCAGTTCATGACGTCAATCTGGACGGTATTTATTTTTGTCCGCATCCGCAGGCTGGGTTAGAGGAATTACGCCAAGAGTGTGATTGCCGCAAGCCAAAACCCGGCATGCTGCTGGATGCACAGAAACACCTGCACATCGATATGGCTACTTCCTATATAGTAGGGGATAAATTAGACGATATACTGGCAGGCAAAGCGGCAGGGGTCGGCACTCGGGTGCTGGTACGCAGCGGTAAAGCGGTAACGGAGCAAGCCAGCATGGCGGCAGATTGGATCATTGATAGTCTAGCCGGCCTGCCGGCTATGATTAAAAAGTGTTAAATTAGCGTATAAAATAATGTGTTATCAATTAAAAAAGCAAGGATATTTTATTGCTGTTTCAAACCGCTTCGCTAGAATATGTCTTTATTGATCGATAATATAAATATCATCAACGCTAACCCAAGCATTTAGACACAACCTTACAAACTCGTGATTGTAATCATGTATCACATGCCAGAAAGTAGTATAGGTTTTTGAATAATTTAGGTTTGATTTTTCCAATATCTTATAGACTGTAATGGTGTTTACTACTTAATACTGATTGAAGCAATTCTTAATCGTAGAGTCAGACATGTCGATGCATTCTGATCTTAAGTACTAAACTAGAATGGAAATTATGATTTTACAGCACATTTTCTATATGTTAATTAAACCCCTTGACTATACTATTCGGTGTGGTTGTGCCGATAGGATAAGACAGCGTTCTATGTCAAGCTCTCTACATAAGCAATTGAACAAATCCTTCCCGGTGACTAACCGTTTTCGCAGACCAAAAGACGATCTGTCGATTCTCTGTAATAATCTGTAAATGCCTGATCAATTTCCATAAAGTATGCTTGACTGTTTGGTTCCGGATCATTATATAGATATTCATCGCGCAGCCTTGTTTATCATAAGATAGCGACTAATGAAGATAGTTCAGAGTAAATATCATGATGATAAAACTCCATGGTCAGACAACTACAATACCTAAATTACCGAAAAATAGGGAAACATAAATAAATTATTTATTTTTAAAAAATTTTACTATTTTCTAAACTTAGAGCGTGATTTCTTGTCTTGATAAATAAATTGAAAGCGAGCCTCAATGCTAGAAAGGCTGTTGAGCATTTCTCATTTACATGCACAATGAAAGTCCCATAAGTCATCTTTTGCATTTATATCCTCTTAATTATGCATTTTTCTCAGCTATCTCTAATAGACCGCATGGCATTGTAGATCTTTTAAATTCTAACACTAAGAAACGCAGTTTTTTACTCCTAAGTCATCACGTCGGTTGATTCAATACTTAAATTTAACCAGATAAGGAAATACATATTTGCTACGAATCTTATGGTAAGTCCTTATTATTATTTTTACATTCTTAGTATAGTATTCATTCACTTAAAAAGTATCTATTTCTAGTGTAGATCAAGTTTAACTGAAAAGGTGCGTTATTAGGCATATCTTTGCGAGGATCATATTTTGGCTCTATAATCAAGAATTGCCTTAATCAATATTAAGGAGAAAAACCCTATTGCAGTCTTTGAAATATTATTTCAAAATTAAAATAAATTTTAAAAAACTATATGACCTTTTGATAAATAAAAATTTTGTAATCCTCTCAAGTTTTTTCTTAAAATTCTATTTACAAAGATTATTTTACAGTCTCTTACCGTATTTTTATTCAGATATCAGAATTTTACTAGGTGCGGATCATCGATATCATGCAAGATGTCATCTTTATCACAGCCAACTTCTGCGCAATGGCCATAAAGATAGAGGCTGTGGTTAGTCAGTTTAATGTTGTGCTCTTTTGCAATGTTGCGCCGACGCATCTCCATAAACTCATCGCGAAACTCAATGACCTTGCCGCAATCCAGGCAAATCAGATGATCGTGATGATGTTTCTGGGTCAGCTCAAAAACCGATTTACTGCCCTCGAAATTTTGGCGGGTGACAATGCCGGCATCATCGAATTGATTGAGTACGCGGTAAACAGTAGCCAGCCCGATTTCTTCACCCATATCGATCAGCTTTTTATATAGATCTTCCGCACTAACGTGGTGAGATTCTGGATATTGCAACACCTCCAGGATTTTGAGCCTAGAAAGCGTCACTTTCAGGCCGGCTTTCTTTAATGCCATGTTATTATTAGTCATGCGGGCTTGGTCCTGTTACTTAATAAGTAAGTCATAAGCTAACATAGCTTATGACAATCGTTGGCCTGAAAATGTATCACTGCATTATTATAAAACTAATAGCAAACAATGAAGAAAGGACTTATTTTCATTCTAGCTCACTCAGCAAGTAAGAACTACGTTACCTCTTTTAAGTATCACACCTTAGAAGATAGCATGTTGGCTTTTTAAATAAGTATGTCTAATTTAATGACAATATTTTATAAACTGCTGTAGCGTTTGCTGCTCAATACTAATTGTAGCAATTCCTGATTGTAGGTGCAGATATATCGGTGCAGTGTGTTCTCAATCTCTTCAGAAGAATTAAATGATACTTTTTCAGCACACTTTCTATACGCCTATTAAATCACTCAACTATACCATTTGTTTACAAGTACATCGGTGGCCTAAGGCCGGTATTCTATACCAAACTCTGCACATCAGCGGTTAAATTCATGTTTCCTGGTAAATAAGCAAGCCGAAAATACGATCTGCAAATTCCTTGCCATTGTTTATAAGCCCCCGATGAATAACCATGCAATATGCTCAACTAATATCACGCAAGATACATCGTACATTAGGCGTACTTTGGTTTTTAGCTAAGCCTTATAGTATCTTCGGACTGACCGTTTCTAAATAAAAAAACGAGATAGCATAAAAGATAATAACCATACTTTCTATTACTTAAAGACGATGCTGTCGCCTCTGCAAGAGGCAGTAGCCTTTTCTCTGCGAAAAATGCTTTTCTCCCAATAAATAATCTGCGGGTGATTTTACACGAATTCTTAAATCCTGCCGGATTTCAATCTGGCCTGGATAACTGTTTACGCAGGCATGGACTTGAATCTTTTGGTGAGATAGAGGAGAAAGCATGTTGAGTAGGAGCAGGAGAACTCCCGCCGCTCTCTCACAGCACCGTAGATGCGGTGCCGCATACGGGCACCGGGCTTCACATTAACACTGGACTTGCCGTTGCTGCTCAAACAGTGATATTAAGCCTAGTGATCTCTTTATTGCTCGATGCATATGACTGGCTCCCGAGCTCCACCAGTCTCCTCGCTGGTTGCTCGCCGAGATCGACGCACTTTCTTCAGGCAATCCAGCTTGCATTAACATTCTTGCTCACTTGTATCTCCGCTTTCATTACCGCCATGACCAGCAGCGAAGTTTGCGTCTTACCCAACCATCTATCTCTTCCAGCACCCTTTTGACTTGACTGTACCTGAATAGCTGGTCCAGCCCTAGTACTGCATTCAGTTTATTGATGGCAACCTTCACTGATTTCATCCCGTTGCCCGTGGTCAGACTGCGGATGTTATCATCCATACTGATCACGCTGATTGGAGCAATTTCAGTCGTATCTGTTTGTGCAGGGTCAAACTGTACCTGAAAAACTTGCGTTTCCACAGACGTACTACTGAACTCTTCTGCTCATTTATCTGCAGTTTTAATCTACTCCTAAGCAAACAAGGAACTGACTGATTAACCTAAGCAGATGTTTGCCTGCTTTGTAGCTGCTTACATAGATGTTGCAGTCATCAACATAACGACAAACGATAGAAGCAATGTCCCCGGCACTCTAGTTTTTATCCGGTTTATCCAGCAGGATGTTTGACAGTAGCGGTGACAGCGGGCGTGCATTCCTTTCACTAGCCACTCCGCGGCTTTCCCCTTTACAATTTCTGCCTCAAGATAGCGGCATATTAGTTTTAGTAACCGCTTATCCTTAATTTTTCCGGCCAGACGAGACATAAGAATGTCGTGATCAACCCAAGGAAAGAAAATCCTTAAATCCATATCTACAGCCTAGAGTTTCTCGCTCTATATGTCACCCTGTGCTTGTTGCACTGCTTGCGATACATTACGATTTGTCCTAAAGTCATAGCTAAAATGCGAGAAGTTCGGCTCTACGATAGGCTCAAGTTTCTGCGCTATCGCCTGTTGGATAAGCTTGTCTACCAATGCAGGAATACCTAAGGTTCTCACGCTACCGTCTAGTTTCAGGATGTCTATTCGTCATATCGCCTGCTATCAATGCCTGTTGCATACTTGCTCAATGTTATTGCAGCTAAGGTTTCAACGCCGTTACGTTCAAGTTATCTGCCTCTGCCGCACCTTTGTTTTCTACAAAGCACTGACAGAACAGCATCAAATTTTCTCTCGTTACCACCGCTTCTATTATGGTCAATGACATTTCCGCCTTTATTTGCCTCCTGACTGCTTGTTATTTCAGCACCCGCACGCGATATTAACGAATACCATCTGCCGTATACCATTCTGGCCGCAGTTGTCTGCGCCTGTGCTTCATCAATCCTTGTCGAGCATCAGTATCTTAATTATGCTTAATCATGTTCGGCTCTTCATGCTGTCAGTTAACCAGCACTAGTGCGGCCTCGGTTGACTTCTGCTGTTCTATCCGAACATCTCACAACGTTAGAAGCCTTGTGGCAGAACAACAGGCTTTTCGGGGTAATGCACGCAACCTTCTTACTTATACTTGTCGGTTATACGTTACAGCGTTTTATGTGAGTATTGGGCCTTGACGATATTGGCCGCCTTACCCGGCGGCGCTGCCTAAACCGCTTTCTATTAATCAGGTCAGCATTTTTCTTTTTTTCTTCAGATTTCTCTCGCGGTAAGCACGCTTGTTGTTCAGCTAGTACTTGCCTTCACCGGGTATGTAGAGGACTGGCACTTCTTAGTCGTTTCTTGACCACACAGTCAACGGAGAGTGTTCATCAAGGCGCTACGCGTCATGCCAGGTACACAAAAATAAAGTACAAAGCGCTTAAAATCCATAAGCCGGCTTACCTGCATGTTGATACAAAACCCCTTCGATAAACAGCAGGCAAGCTCTCACGACATTATTTTTTGTAGGTATAGATCGAGTGAATCTATGGGTTTTTGTCCGTCTATAAAAAGAGAAAACCGCGGATCAATCCACGAAGTTTCTTGCTTAGTGCACCATGTTCAATGGCTATTGATTAGATGCTTACAGAAAATAGTAAAAAATTTACAGATCGTCTTTTGGCTCACGAAAACGCTTAGCCACAAGGAAGCTTCCAATCTATAGAATATTGGTACAAAATCAAACTTAAATTATTTAAAAAACAACTATACTACCTTTCGGCGCACAATGCCGTAACGAATTTAACATCAATGCAGTCGTATATCCCTTTGCGAGGTTTACGGTTCAGGATCACCTCAGGCCCTTCTTCAACAAAACAACGCTTGACCGGATCGGTCTTGCGAGCACTTATTTGTAAAATCTTGGCTAACGCCGCGTCACTCGCTCGCTTTATACATTCAATTGTTGATGCATCTCAATGCAACAAAATCAATACATTCAAAACTTTCTGTACAACATGCCCGCTCTTTCTGAGCAATACTTTAAGTTGCATGTTTACTTCCGACTTGAGAGCAATAATGTATTTTGCATTCCTCTATTTTAAAAAATTTCTTTAGCTATGACCACATTATGCGTGACAATACCGAAGCTCATTTAATTGCGCTAAGTTGTAGTCATATGCTAAAGGTGACGAGATAGTAGACATTGCAACTAATTGAAAATAAAGCAGTAAAACTGCAAGACGTCAAAACACTCTTGCATAAAACACTAAAACGCACACTAAACAACAAACTAAAACCGTAGATGAAGATTAGTCGGGTTATACCACCAGAAATCAATGCCGAATTCATTATTTAAGACACTGCGAAGTGCAGTCACCGATTCGTAAACACAACGGGACCAGATAAAAACCAAAATCGGTTAATATTTCACTATTGATAACGCTCGTATTAAGCTCAAGCATCTTTATCCGAAACTTGATATATAATCTGAGGATACAGCACGCTTCATCTGCTCCAGTTTATTGAATAGCCATTTATCTATATGCTGTAGCTAATTTTTTCTCTGAAGCCTAAATAGCGCGTTCTTACAGTGGGAATTTAAGAGCATGAATCATCAGATTAATTGAGGAGGGAAGCTCTGCATGTACAGCAGCGGATAGATATCAATAGGCTTTTCTACTGCGGCTCGTTGTAGTGCGACTTTCCGTTAAACCAAAAGTTACAACTCCAAATCTAGAGAAAACTCTAATCGCTTCTCAAAAATTGCTGCCTATTCTGATTTTATCCTAACGCTTATTGATGATTCTTGTGATCTCGCTTTATCTAAAATACAGGCTTCTGTGAAAAGCACTTTCAGCATTCAAACGGACCTTTTGACTCTATCGCGCTTTAACATCACATGATAAAGATTAAAAACACCGCAGATACCACTAAACGAAAGTATGAGGATGCAGTTCATGCACACAAATGATGGTCTAAAGAAATGTCATATTTTTACCAGAGAAGCTTATTCATTGATGAAACAACAGCAAGAGCAACTATGAACGGGTTAAAAAGCCGCAATAGACGCGGTCAAAGATGCTGGGATAATATCCCATGCGCTAACTAAAAAAGAACGACACTCAATTCTGCTATTTGCTCTTTAACTTGTCCCAGGCAATACCGTAACAATGGATCATTTGGCTACTCACAAACTTGATAGTTTATTAGAAGTTATTCAGGCTAAATATACTATTCGTCTTTATTTCTAACCTCGCTCATTCACCTGACGTAAATTCCATCGAGATAACGTCTTCCAAACTGGAATCACCACTTAAAAGGCTGCAATAAAAACCGTTAATTCACTGTCAAGTGCGATTCCTCAAGCTATTGAGTTAATTTTCTACAAAGATTACCACAATTTTTGCAGCAGGATATAATCTAAAATAGATAAAGTGCCTTAGTTTCCACATGCGACAATACAACACGCAGTCCGCTGACTATAGTCGATCCATGAATGAGAGGTATAGTGCTAATCTTATTATTTCATGGCAGTAATTTCGCTAACTAAAAAGTCAATAATCGCGCTAAGTTTAATCTTCTCCTTCTCACCGCTGCGTCGATTTTTGTACTCGATTTCCTCTGCATCCAGATTGCGATCACCTATGATTAAGTGGTGCGGTATACCGATAAGCTCCATATCGGCAAACATTACACCCGGACGCTCTTTGCGATCGTCAAGTAGGACATCAACCCCCGAGCCTGCAGCTGCCGGTAAAGATCTTCCGCTATCTCTTTTACACGGAAAGATTTATGCATATTCACCGGCAAAATGGCAACATTAAAGGGCGCAAGGGCCTCGGACCACACAATACCACGCTCGTCATGGTTTTGCTCGATAGCGGCCGCTACTAAGCGGGTGATACCGATTCCGTAGCAGCCCATAGTCAGCATTTGATTACACCCATTTTCACCCTGCACAGCGACTTTCATCGCCTCTGAATATTTTGTGCCTACCTGAAAAATATGCCCCACTTCAATTCCGCGCTTGATTTGCAGCAATCCTTTACCATCTGGGCTTATGTCGCCGTCAACGACCTTGCGCAGGTCAGCAACCTCAGGCAGTGGCAAATCCCGTTCCCAATTAATCCCGAAGAAGTGTTTCCCGCCGGCGTTAGTGCCGACGGCGAAGTCGCTCATTACCGCCACGCTGCGGTCGACAACCAGCGGCAGATTTACCGGGCGAAGCGAGCTAGAGCCCGTGCCAACCGCCAGACGAATTTCCTCTTCGCTCGCGAATGTTAGAGGCGCCGCAATCTGTGGCAATTTCTCGGCCTTCACGTCGTTGAGCTGATGATCGCCACGCACCATTAGCGCCACTAGCGGATGACTAGCGCCTTCCTGAGCACGGACCAGTAGCGTCTTAACGGTTTTTTCTACCGGTATCGCGAATTGTGCTACTAGTTCAGCGATGTTTCGGGCGTTGGGAGTATCCACCAACCGCATCTCCTCACACGGTGTGGCGCGAGCGGCGGCCGGAGCGACTGCCTCCGCCAGATCAATATTAGCGGCGTAGTCTGATTCAGTCGAAAAGACGATATCGTCTTCACCGCTGTTAGCCAGCACCTGAAACTCGTGGGATGCGCTACCGCCAATGGAGCCAGTATCCGCCTGTACCGCGCGGAATTGCAGTCCCATGCGGGTGAAAATGGCACTATAGACCTGATACATCGCATCATAAGTCGCCTGCAGCGAATCCTGACTAGTGTGGAACGAGTAGGCGTCTTTCATCACAAACTCTCGCGAACGCATGACGCCAAAACGCGGGCGCACTTCATCGCGAAATTTAGTTTGAATCTGATAGAAATTTAACGGTAGCTGCTTGTAGGTGCTGACTTCATTGCGAACAAGATCGGTTATTACCTCTTCATGCGTGGGACCCAATATAAACTGCCTGGCTCCTCGGTCTGTAAACCGTAACAGCTCTGGACCGTACTGAACCCAACGTCCGCTTTCCTGCCACAGATTCGCTGGCTGGACTGCCGGCATGGACACTTCAATCGCGCCCGCGTTGTTCATTTCTTCACGTATGATATTTTTTACTTTACGCAGTACGCGCAAACCGGTCGGCAGCCAAGTATAAAGGCCGGAGGCCAGTTTACGAATCATCCCGGCGCGCAGCATTGCCTGATGGCTGACCACTTCCGCATCGGCGGGGATTTCCTTAAGGGTCGAGAGCAGATATTGGCTGGTACGCATGCTAGTTTGGCTCCAGAAGAGTAGCCGAGTGCCGCAAACTGTCAGCAAGGCAGCAAAATAATGAAAGTGATATGGTCTACTAGTGCCCGCTGGTGGCAAAAAGGGCCGGTAGTAAATTTCATCCATTATCCCGCGTATTCCGTCGGCTATCATGTTGCGTAAGATAAATCGTTGATTTTAAATAATTTATTTTTTATTTTTATGAATACGCCATAGACTGCAATAAAGTTTAATATTGATTAAGACAATTTCTTATTATAGCGCTAGATATATCGGTGCATTCTAATCTCAAGCTCTTCACTAGAATGAGAACAGTAGCTTTTTAATACATCTTCTATACGCCTATTAAATCTCTTAACTATACGATTCACTTATAGTGCTCCTGTACGCTAAGACGGTGTTCTATATCAAGCTTTTAAATAATCAATCGAATTTATATTTCTTGATAGCAAAGCGTTTCACAGACCAAAAAAACGATCTATAAAGTCTTTACCATTGTTTGTAAGTATCCGATAAATAGCCATGGGATATACTTAATTAAGATAAAAACAAGTCGCTAGCTATATACTCATGAAAAGATAATGTCGTCAGGTTTTATTTAATATTTTTAGAAAATGTTTGATATAAACATATAAACAACTAGGCTCATAGCTTTTAAACACTTTGTTCTTTGGTTTTAGTGCTTTCTCTTTCATGTTACACAAACCACTTAACCCATCACTAGGAAAATAGCGATCCGAGACAGATTTAGACACAGCGGGGCTCAAGAATTCCTTCTTGAGTGACATCGTCGTCTGCAAAATGGGGAATGTCGCTATGCCTCCTAGCACTGTCTTGTTTTTTATTTAAAAACGGTTAGTTAGAGATACTCTAATGCTTAGCTATAGCAGAGTGCTGGCTCGTTATTTGCCTGAAAAACTACTCTGATTTTAGGTGTTGTAGCTCCCCAACTACGAAGTATAATCTAATATTTTATTTTCAAATATATCTATTTATAATTATTTTAACACAATCTTGGATATACGACAACAGTCTATATAATAATCTCTAACCTAAAATCTAACTTTTTTCTAAAATACAGGACTTCTTGAAAAATATTTCAGCGCTCAAACGAGCCTTACGGCTCTATCACGCTTTACTGCCAATAATAATAGTTAAAAAATTGCATATGCAACTGAACAAGAGCGCAATAATATAATTCATGTACGCATATGACAGCCTAAATAAATATCATACTTTTCAACAGAGAATCTTATTTTCACTTATAAAACGATAACAATAATACATACGATTAGAGTAAAGAAGCGCAGAAGATAAGGTCAACAATTCCAGACTAATACCCCTAAACACCTACAGAGAAACGACGAAACTCACTACTGCCATACATCTATCTAGATTAAATGCAGCCATGCTATTTAATGAAGCATTAAACAGACATAGTTTCCTTTCTTATGCAAAAGAGACACTTGTTACGAAACTTATATCAGAAAATCTTGTCATAATAGATAATTTAATTACTTATAAAGTTGATAGTGCACGAGAGGCGATTGTGATAAAAGAGAAAATTCTTCTTTATCTTCTGCCTTATTCACCGGATTTAAATCCTAGCTATATCGCATTTACCAAGATGAAGCACTGGCTAAAAAATATGCAGCAAGAACCGTTGATTCGCTGTGATATGCAAGCCCTCAATCTATTGAGTTAATTTCCCATAAAAATTTTTACAATTTTTTTGTAGCAACTTCCTGCATTTTACGATACTACGCTTGTGCGCGCTGCAAAACTATTTTTTTAAAAGGGGCAGAAGTTACAAATGATAACTAACAAGTAATATTAATTCGCACTGCACGCTTCGTGCATTTCGCTTAGGGATGGGGCAAGAAACGTCAGCGTTTATTTAGTGCTTTCCTCTATCTCCGGCAGCGTCACGTTTAATTCTAGAATAGAGATATCCCCATCTTTTTTCTCCAATTGGACCGATAGCATTTCTGGCTCAATTTGCACATATTTACTGATGACATCAAGGAGGTCGCGTTTTAGCTGCGGTAGATAATGTGGCTCGTTATCGCCGCGGCGCCGCTCAGCAACAATGATCTGCAGTCGCTCCTTGGCTATATTGGCCATCATTTTTTTACGGGAGAGAAAAAAATCAAGTAATGCCATGGCTTATCCCCCAAACAGGCGTTTCAGGAATCCCTTTTTCTCTTCTTCGATAAAGCGGAAGGGACGTTCTTCTCCTAATAGGCGATCAACCATATCTGCATAAGCTTGGCCAGTATCAGACTCTTTATCGAGAATTACCGGCTCTCCTTCGTTGGAAGCCTGCAATACTAATTGGTCTTCGGGGATCACACCTATCAGTGGAAGTTGCAGTATCTGCAATCAGAGCTAAAGAAATCCTTTAAAATAGAGGAATTGAAAATAAATTATTATCTTAACCTCAGAAGAAAAAATACAAATGGGGAAGCTGGTCAGAAAAGACAAGCATGCCGTATAGAAATTTGTGAATCCGTCATTTCGTATCTCAATTAGAAATAAATAAAAAAATCAGTAAAAATTAAAAAACAAAGTAAATTAATTATAATCAATTAATGATGATTGCTTATGGTTAATGGATTACTATTGCTTTTCTTAAGATTAGGATAACTATAGCTTAACGCAGAAACCCTCAAGCTAAGAAAAAGAACTAAAGAATATAATGAATACATGAAATTTAAGATCTTATCTTATGACTTCATAAAAGTCTAACTATCTATATTTTTAAAAAGTAAATAATTTATTTATGGCTTCTTTGTTTTTCGGTAAGATAAAAAAGAAAAATGATGTATCAAATAGTTAGTAATACATTAATTTTATTAAATTTTAATATATTAATATAATTAACAAATTGACCGAATAGCGAGGCGTTAGGCAAGATTTTAAAAAAGTTACCTGCAAGATCGCTCAGGTCAAGCGTTCGAGTGCATGACAATTGTGGATAGCAATGCCGAATCGCATTTAATTACGCTAAGCCGCAGCAAGCCGTCAGATGGGTGTAAATAAGTGGGCCTTGCAACTTTAACAAAATAACGCCTGGTCCCATCAATTGCATATACAGAGCTGGCTACATAAATCAATCCGATTATTCGCGGTCTGGAATCCTTACTGCAAGTAATATACCATTTAGACTTCAGAGAAAATTAGCTACAGCATATAGCTGAATGACTATTTAATAAATTAAAATAGATAAAAAGCACGCTAGCGCTACCAACACAAGTGACGTGTCTTTCATGAGGAAATGAACGCTCTCCAATACTTTGCAACACGCGTCTTTATCACTGACAACATCGCTGCTATCCACGATTCATGATGTTGCAAATCGTGCGAGTCAGCTCAGGTTGAGCTTCCCACTCGATTCAACTGGACCAGTAAAGAATCTCTCTATTCATTACTAATGACGGCACCTACAAAGGAAAACTTGTAAGTTTTACAACACCCGCGCTGTCCCGAGTGTTTACCATTTAAGTAACTATCATCAATTTCTTGAGCTGTTTAAAATACGTAATTAGGCAACAATTAATATACGAACAGTTTTATTCCCATACAGACATGGAAGAGATGAATAATGCTTACATAGACGAATTACCATGTTAGCGCATCGCTACTTGAGCGTAACAAGCATTCTATTTCCCGCATTTTATGACACTGCGCTTGTGCGCGCTGCAAAACTATTTTTTTAAAAGGGGCAGAAGTTACAAATGATAACTAACAAGTAATATTAATTCGCACTGCACGCTTCGTGCATTTCGCTTAGGGATGGGGCAAGAAACGTCAGCGTTTATTTAGTGCTTTCCTCTATCTCCGGCAGCGTCACGTTTAATTCTAGAATAGAGATATCCCCATCTTTTTTCTCCAATTGGACCGATAGCATTTCTGGCTCAATTTGCACATATTTACTGATGACATCAAGGAGGTCGCGTTTTAGCTGCGGTAGATAATGTGGCTCGTTATCGCCGCGGCGCCGCTCAGCAACAATGATCTGCAGTCGCTCCTTGGCTATATTGGCTGTCATTTTTTTACGGGAGAGAAAAAAATCAAGTAATGCCATGGCTTATCCCCCAAACAGGCGTTTCAGGAATCCCTTTTTCTCTTCTTCGATAAAGCGGAAGGGACGTTCTTCTCCTAATAGGCGATCAACCATATCTGCATAAGCTTGGCCAGCATCAGACTCTTCATCGAGAATTACCGGCTCTCCTTGATTAGAAGCCCGCAATACTAATTGATCTTCGGGGATTACACCTACCAAAGGAATGCGTAAAATTTCAATCACATCTTCCATGCTAAGCATCTCGCCGCGGCTAACACGTCCCGGATTGTAACGCGTCAGCAACAGGTGCTCTTTAATAGGGTCTTGACCGCTTTCGGCACGGCGCGACTTTGACGATAGAATACCTAGAATACGGTCAGAATCACGCACCGACGACACTTCTGGGTTGGTAGTAATAATCGCTTCATCGGCAAAATACAGTGCCATCAAAGCACCGGCTTCAATGCCAGCCGGTGAATCACAAACAACAAAATCGAATTCCATCGTATTCAGAACATGCAATACCTTTTCTAGACCTTCGCGAGTCAGGGCATCTTTATCCCGTGTCTGGGACGCGGGCAATATATATAAATTTTCAGTCCGCTTATCTTTTATTAGCGCCTGATTTAGCGTGGCATCACCCTGGATGACATTGACGAAATCATAGACTACCCGGCGCTCACAACCCATAATCAAATCGAGATTTCGCAATCCAATATCGAAATCAATCACGACGGTTTTCTTTCCTTTTTGGGCTAAACCAGTAGCGATGGCCGCGCTCGATGTGGTCTTTCCAACGCCCCCCTTACCCGAAGTAACAACTATAATGCGTGCCATAAATAGATTCCTTGTCAAGGGCTAAATTAAAGGATGAATGGTAAGCGTTCCGTCCTGTAGACATAACCGCGCGGATTTGCCTGAAAATTCGGCCGGAATTTGATCGTTCAGCCAATATTGGCCTGTAATAGATACGAGCTCTGGAGAGAGATGAGTGCAGAAAATCTGGCACTCGGCATCGCCAGACGCACCAGCCAGCGCGCGCCCCCGCATCATGCCATAGATATGAATATTACCATCGGCAATAAGCTCGGCGCCGGCACTAACACTGCTGGTAACAATCAGATCGCTATTGCGGGCGTAAATCTGTTGCCCGGAGCGCACCAGCGCGTTGACAAGACGTGTTTTAACCGCTGCAGGTACCAGAGTCGGCACTTCGGCAACGCGCCGCTTTGATGCGTTCCCTTCGGTCAGCAACGACAGCCCGCTACGAACGATTGCCTGCTTTAGTTTAGCATCACGACAGCCGCTGACGCCGATGACGTGCAGGCCGGTCGCTACTACCGCCTGTGACAGAGTCTCCCAGAGCGTGTCGCGATTGAAGCCTGCAACGTTGATGACAACCGGTGCATCTTTCAAAAACCCAGGTGCTTGTTCAATTTTTTCCTCTATTGCCCGACAGATTTCCTCTGGCTGCGCATCATGCAGATGAATTACCGATAAAGTAAAATTACTGCTTTTTATCTCAATTGGCGTTTGCGACATCTATTCTGACTCAATCTTAGCAAGTGTAATTTTCTAATATCATCACGTGAGACGATATTCCGAAGTACTGCATGCATGTTATAGTTACCGCTATATACAAACAAGACACCAGACTCCGGAATAGAGTAAAAAATATGTTTTGTGTAATCTATCGAAGTTCAAAGCACGATAAAACCTATCTTTTTGTTGAAAGAAAAGAGGATTTTACCCGCGTACCAGCTGACTTAATAGCGAACTTCGGCAAACCGATATTTTCAATAATTTTGCCTTTAGACGGAACCAAAAAACTCGCTTCTGCAGATATAGAGAAGGTGAAAGAATTACTTAAAGAGCAGGGCTTCTATCTGCAACTTCAAATACCGATAGAAAATTTATTAACCCAGCATCATCAGACCAAGAAAAATTTTTGATTATTAACCCATGGGTTCTCACGGCGGAATAACCATTACCGCACCCGAGGGGCTAAATCAATTACTTGATTGCGCACCTTATTCAGCAAAGCTTGGGCTAAAAATAGACACGAGTAGATTAATACACTGCTTAAGAGTGTTAGAAACACTATAATGGGCACTTATTGAGTATCTGTAGCCAGCGCTAAAGAAATCCTCTAAAATGGAAGAATGAAAATACATTATTCCCTCACATCGGAAGAAAGAACACAGCTAGAAGCGTTAGTCAGCAAGGGTAAGCAAGTCGCACAGAACGTTTTGAATGCATTGATTGTTTGAATTTCTATACATCAATTGTATATGTAAAGCGACCCAGTCGCGAGGCGTTAGGGGAGATTTTATAAATAAGTGCCTGCAAGCTCGATCCTGTTAAGTCTTGCTTTTTCGAAGAAATACTTGAGACAGTCCTAGCCGTAAACCGAGAAAACGAGCATACAACTACATTATGATAGCGATACCGAAGCCCATTTAATTTTGCTCAGCCACAGCGAGCCGCCAGAGAGCGAAGAGAGTGTGCCCCTATAAGTGATTGCCGATAAAGCCGCGGAACTCTAATGCGCATCCCCTCGCGGGAAAGAGTAAGGTGCACAGTAAAAAAACTAAAACCGTAGACACAGATCAGCTCGGTTATACCGCTAGAAGCCAATGCTGAATTCTTTGCGGTTATCGAAAACGCACTGGACCTGTATCCTCAGTCCCACGACCCGATGCATCCGGTTATTGCATGTACGAAACCCCCAATCTATTAATGTAACTTACACGCGTAGCGCGACCATTGAAGCCTGAAAACCCCATGCGGAAAGACTATAAATAAAAACGGCCGGCATATGAAATCTCTTCATACCGAGCGAGCTGTTGGCGGGTCAGGGCTAAGCAAAGTGGCTCAGCATAACACCAGAATTGATTAGGCTACTGTTTAAAAATATCTCAATTTAATATCTCTTACGTATACCTCATTACGCCAGGCGTAGACAATATCAATATCAATAGCCCGGATTCGTTATACTTAGCCTTCCGCGCCGGATTATGGCTCGGCTTTATGGGATCATTTGCGCGGTTGGCTAAACATGAGGGAGATCGAGTCGTAACTTAGATTTTTGATACTTTTTATATTCACATAAATAAGCGCGCTCTTTTGTTGCTACAATGGTCTGTAAAAAATGAAAATTTCATAGTATCACTCCACAGAATCACGATATAGCCTTCTTGTCTTATCAACAAATCTGAGTCACGATCGAAAAGCAAACCGTAATTCCGCACCTAAATTAAGATTCAATATAAAAATCAGTAAAAAATAAGATCAATAGGTTATAACTAATACGGCTAATTACTCATAATTAAACCTAATTACATATTTTACCCGGCCACTTAAAATTAAAGTAGACACCTTTTAAGTGGATAAATACTCTGCTTGGTTGCTTATAATTACACTTGATTACATACCTTTTCAGATCAATTTTAAAAAATTCAAGACTCTATTTGAGAATGTCAAAAACGCTACAATAGGCACTTACCATCTAATTCGCGGACATACACCTCGTTACTTGACCAAATTCAAGTGTCGATTTAACAGACATTATGACTTTGGAGCACTAATGCCGCGCTTCTTGAGGGCGGTATTGAAAGTATCCAGAATGCTATACAGCCTTTTAAGGCTCATTGAGCAACATGCCTACTCGGATATGGATATAGATAAAAATTAGACAAATTAATAATAAAAGATACTGTGAAACGTTCTACACTTATTATAACTATAATATATAATAACGTAATCAATTAAATTATGTAATGCAAGCAGGGAGTATAATGCTTTATTGCTCTGATTTCGCTGAGTTTGGTAGCATAGTAGCGTAGCATCTAGACTTTCAATTAGGATAAACAATGATGACAAGGCGCAATTGGTTGTTACAAAAACTAGGCATTATGCAATGGACGCTCAGGCGCCCGGAGATGCTGCAGAAAGAGGTTTCGGTCACTTTGCCTGGGCATATTCGTTTATTGCTGGTGGCCGAGGTACTGCCGCCGCTAGATCATCCGCTGGTGGTCGATGTAGCACGCAGCATGACGCTGACGCCGGCTCAGCTTTACGGATTGACACCTCTACAGGTGATGATGCTGCCGGATAGTGTTCGTTGCCATTGTTGGTGGCTTGGCCTCAAAGCACTGCGCGACTTTCAAGGAATATCTTTTCATACGCCGCCTCTAGCAGCGCTTTCGGGAGATGCTAGGGCGAAGCGCAATCTATGGCGCTGGATAAGTAATGATGAATACCATATTACCGCTACTGCCGTCTGATTTCAGCGAAGCTTGGCACATTGAAAAGACCAGCCACGCTTTCCCCTGGAACGCTAAAAGCTTTGCCGATAATCAAGGCGAGCGTTATTTGAATTTCAAACTGTGCATTGGAGATCGCATCGCAGCTTTTGCCATTACAAAAACCGTGCTGAATGAAGCGTCGCTGTTTAATATCGCGGTTCATCCAAAGTTTCAGCAACAGGGCCATGCTTCGGCGCTACTTAATCATCTAATTGCCAAGCTGAAAGAGCGGCAAGTATTAACACTATGGCTAGAAGTGCGTCAATCCAATACGCCAGCTATAGCCCTATATCGCGAGTTAGGATTTAATGAGATCTCAATCAGGCGCCATTACTACCCTGCGGTAGACGGCCTGGAGGATGCCATCATTATGGCGCTATCGCTAAGCTGACACTGCTTACCGACCGGATAGCTATCCATGCCTACCACTTTATATAGAATCTATAACTAGTAAATTCCCTTTAGACAGATACTGTGGCGCGAACTTGTCGCGTGCCCATCGAGAAAATAACTATGAAAAATAATCTCTACACCGCCAAAATTGCGACACGCCGCACCTTTGCGATTATTTCTCACCCTGACGCCGGTAAAACGACTGTCACTGAAAAAGTTCTTCTGTTCGGACAGTCGATTCAAACCGCTGGCACAGTTAAGGGCCGTGGCTCTAACCAGCACGCTAAATCAGACTGGATGGAAATAGAAAAGCAGCGCGGCATCTCCATTAGCACATCCGTAATGCAATTCCCTTACCGCCAGGTACTAATTAATCTGCTAGATACGCCAGGACATGAAGACTTCTCTGAAGATACCTATCGCACCCTCACGGCGGTCGACTGCTGCTTAATGGTGATCGACGCCACCAAAGGAGTTGAAGATCGGACCCGCAAACTCATGGAAGTTACCCGCTTGCGCGACACGCCAATCTTAACCTTTATGAATAAAGTGGATCGCGATATACGCGATCCTATTGAATTGCTTGATGAAGTGGAAAGCCAACTACGCATTGCCTGCGCGCCGATCACCTGGCCTATCGGCTGTGGCAAACTGTTTAAGGGCATTTATCATCTGGCGAAAAACGAAACCTACCTTTATCAAAGCGGCCAGGGCCATACCATCCAGACGTTGCGAGTAGTAGAGGGGTTAAACAACCCTAATCTGGAGAAAGCAGTAGGCGAGGATCTAGCCACGCAGCTACGCGAAGAGCTAGAGCTACTAAAGGGTGCAGTGCATCCCTTTAACGAACAGGCTTTCCTAGCGGGCGAGCTAACGCCGGTCTTTTTCGGTAGTGCGCTGGGAAACTTTGGCGTCAATCATATGCTGGATAGCTTAGTAGCATGGGCGCCGCCGCCCATGCCGCGTCAGACCGACGTTCGGCTTGTGCCGGCACGAGAAGAAAAGTTCACCGGTTTTGTATTCAAGATTCAGGCAAATATGGAGCCGCGGCACCGGGACCGAGTGGCGTTTTTGCGCATCGTGTCGGGCCGCTATCAAAAGAACATGAAACTGCGCCAAGTGCGTACCGGCAAGGATATCGTTATCGCTAATGCGCTAACCTTTATGGCGGGCGACCGCTCTCATATTGAAGAAGCGTATGCCGGGGATATTATAGGCTTGCACAACCACGGGACTATCCAAATTGGCGATACCTTTACCCAGGGTGAAGAGCTAAAATTTACCGGCATTCCCAATTTTGCACCGGAATTATTCCGCCGTATCCGCCTACGCGATCCGCTCAAGCAAAAGCAATTGCTTAAAGGGCTGGTTCAACTGTCGGAAGAGGGGGCAGTACAGGTCTTTCGCCCGCTAGTTAATAATGATCTTATCATCGGCGCCGTTGGCGTGCTGCAGTTTGATGTAGTCGTGGCCAGGCTGAAGAGCGAATATAAAGTAGAAGTGCTGTATGAATCAGTAAAAGTTTCCACCGCCCGCTGGGTGAAATCCAGTGACCCAAAAAAGCTCGAAGAATTCAAGCGAAAAAATGAACTCAATCTGGCGCTCGACGGCGGCGATAACCTCGCCTATATCGCACCAAGCATGGTAAAACTCAATCTGATCCAAGAACGTTATTCGGATATTAAATTCTATAAAACACGCGAACATTAATGGCAGCTCTCTCAGGCAGCTGCGGGAACGATAGCGTCATATCCCCCATCAGCCAGCGCCCTCATCTCCATGAGCGTTAACGGCGCATCACTATTCCCGTGTCGCATCGGTTACTCCTTCCCTGACGGCACGTTGTATCTTCTATATCAGCGTTCTGGAAGCCGCTCGCATTAACGTTTGCAGGAGTGGCGAAATTCCCCGGCACGCTGGCGTTTATGTTTGCTTACATGGCCGTTAGTGCAACTTGCAAGCACGGCTCTTTCATTCTAGCAAATATATTTGGTCCGGGATTTTTATATAGACTCTCATTGCAGAGCTATCTTCATGGCAGAGATATAGTTAAAGGGAAAATATCATGATGATTAGGCCCTATAGTTAAGCAATGATAGGCTCTACAATCAGAACCGCTCTTCAGGGAAATAACAAGCCAGTATTTATTTTGGGTTGGCGTTATGGCATTGCTGAACTGATCATTTCTAAATAGAAAATAAGATCGTACTGAGTATCATAGCCATATTAGCTATCGCTTGCAGACGACGCCGCTGCCCACTTAGAAGATATCATTTTGTCGCGGAAGACGCTTTCCTCCACTGAACGATCTATTGACGGTCATACGCGCAAATTTTTAAACTCCGGTATATCTCGATCTAAGGTGTATCTCGATCTGACTTGCATCGCTGTTTAGGCAGGCATAGAGTCATGAGCTTAGTAATATGAAGAAAATCACTAAAACTAAAGCATAAAGTGTTGAAAAGCTATGCGCCCCACTACCCGCATCTTAATGTGAGATAAATCCTACAAATGCAAAATTAAATTTTACGACGTTATCTTTTGGTGGCATAGATGGAGCAACTTAATATGCATCTTTGTAAATCGAAGAGCGGGACTAAATGCACGACGTTTCTTGAAAAATCTTAGTTAAGCAGGTCTTATAACTATTCATCGGAAACTTACAAACAATGGCATAAGAATTTACAGATTATCTTTTTGGCCCACAAAACGCTAAGCTGCGGAGAAAAATAAATTCGATCGCTTATCTACAGAGCTTCATATAGAATGACACCTATCCTACAGATGCACCCACAAGCAGATAATATAGTTGAGCGATTTAATCAATCGCATAGAAGATGCGCTGCAAGGCCTTTATTTCGATTCTGCAAAGAGAATGAGATTACACCGCACCGATATACCCGGATCTACAACTAGAAATTGCTTTAATCAGAGGTGGTTTATGAAATATTGGTGTAAAACGCAACCTAAATTGCTCAAAAGAATAGTAATACCTTTCGGGAAGCTATCCCTATTAAAATGTCATTCTTTAAGATAAAACTACTGCCTAAAAATCTGCAACAAGAATTTTGATTCGCTTTAGAATGCAAGCGCTCAAGCTATTTAGTTAATTTTTCATAAAGATAAAAACAGTTTTTTGGTCGCAGTAGAACATAAACCGGCATATATGAACGTATTCCAACTCACAATAGCAGACGTTCTTGACATAGAGCAACGCCGTTTGCATAGTGCGCCTCCGATACTCTTATCGCTTCTGATACCTTTATCAAGACAGAGATGCGTTGCTAACTATCAAATTATTATAGTGCTATTCCCCCTGCTATGAAAGCGCTATTTTTCTTGCGCAATTTATTCATAGGCATTACAAGCAGACTTATAAGCAGCGAGCTGTTTATCTATCATATTTAGTTTACTAAAAACAGAACCTAAAATCAGAGCAGCTCTTCAGGCAAGTCAAGAGCCAGTATCTACTGTGGCTAAGCCTTATAGCATCTCTTAACTGATCGTTTCTCAATTGAAAAAAACGAGTGACATTACCCATTGCTTGCAGAAGACCCCGTTGCCCGCTCAGGAAGCCGTGGCTTTTTCTTTTTAGAAAAACCTTCTTTCCAACTGGATGATTTATTATCGGTTGTACGCGAATTCTTGAATCCCGCTATATCTCAATTTGGCCTTGATTTCTGCTTATGCAGGGATAGATTAAAGCGTGTGCATAACATCAAGGAAAAACTATCACAACCAAAGCACAGAGCATCCAAAAGCCATAAAGCCCGCTCACCTGCATGTTGACGCAACATAACTTCTATAAATATCAAAGGAAACCTGACAACGTTATCTTTTCGTGAGTATGAATCAAGCGACTCGACGGGTTTTATCCGTTTTACAAAGCTAAGCGCGAAGACAATACGCGACTTTTCTTGCGTAATCCTAGTGGAATGTATTTTATCGCTATTCATCGGGTACTTATAGTACAATAGCAAAGAATTTACAGATCGTCTTTTCAGCCTGCGAAAACGCTTAGCCATCAAGAAACATGAATGCGACCGCTCATGCGCAGAGGTTAACATAAAACACTGTTTTGGCCGACCGATGCACGCACAATATAAATAAATCGTATGATTGAAAAATTTAATGTGAAGATAGAAGATATGCTACAAAGCGACTATTTTTATTCTGTTGAATGAGCTCAGGGCATACTGCACGGATATATCTGGCTCTACAATCAGGAAGTTTGAGTCGTAACACTTGATTGTAATCTCTGAATATTGCACAAAATCAAACTGAAATTTTTTAAAAAATCAACTATGCTACCATCTAAGATGGAATATCTCTAATTTTAAGTGTTATAGTTTCCTAAATATAGCGTTTAGTCATTATGATGTTTTGCCCTTAACTATATCTCTCGGTAGCCGCATTGGCATTAAAAGAGCTGTGCGCTAATCGTCTATATAATGAGCCGGAATTAAACACCTCATTTAGCTGTGAAATAAGGCTAATGCGGACCAGGAGAAGAGAAAACCCCAGCGGCGTTGCGGCTCAACACCGGCAAAATAGCCAGCGGGCTATCAATGGTCAAATAGCAAATAAAAAAGGTGAAAAAGTGAAAAGGTGAAAAATGATGGGGAGAGAATGCATTTATTTACTTCTGATGCCGCAAGGGATGTGGTGCGTAGTTCTTCTATTAGCGCGGCGGGGAGACCTTGACGAGCTTGCCGCCAGCGCTTTTTTTGTGATATGATTCTTCTTAATATAGAATCATCAAAGGTAAATAAATACAGACTACTCTAATATAAACGGCGTCATCACCGATCAACTAGGCTAATGATAATTAACGTTAAATAAAGAGAATATCGCCTCTGCATTCATTTTCATCGTATTTTAGAGGTTACTCACTCATTTGCTTTTTGAATAAAAATAATAAAGTAATTTCTAATTACGCACTTAGCCCAGCCAACCTTAAGCTACACTAAGAATAGACAACTTTCAATTAGATATAACGAGCACTTGGATATAACGCACACTTACCGCGCAATGAGAGGCCAATATGGCCGTTACCTGGCCAAATTTAAGCATGGATTTAACCGACGGTCATGACGTGGAAGCACTGATACCGCGCCTCTTGCTGGCGGCATTGAAAGCATCCACAATGCCATATAGCCTGTTAAAATAGCTGATTAAAATGCACGATCAGGCATTATTCTTCGCCTATTATAAAAATAATTTATTTTTATTTTAATGAATATTCGCTTTAGTCGCGAGGCAGAAATTTTTAGTTTTAAAAAACGGTCTTTTCTTCTTATGCATGAAGAAAATCAGCGTATTAGCAATAAAACAGCCTTATATAAATTAGGGGAGTTGTGGATGAAATAGCATTTTCTAGCGACAATTATATCCTCTTCCCTTTAAAAACGGCCTATACCCCTATTAAAGATTATAGTTAAAGAGATAATAAAACTTTTTAGCATAGGAATTTTTTACAAGTATCACCTTGCAATATCATGAGGTAAACCTGATGCAAGTAGACAATAAAGCTGAGACGTTCTCCCTTGAGGAGACTATCTGGCGCGGCCTGACGCTAACCAATTCCGCCGCCCGCCAAATCCTACGCCTAGTGGAAGGTGACCATCTCACGGTGGGGTTACGGCTTAGCGTGAAAGAATCTGGCTGCGCCGGCTTCGGCTATGTTATGGAAAAAGCCACGCAGGCTGAAAACAGCGACCGAGTTTATGAGCATGAAGGGGCCAGATTATATGTGCCGCTGAAAGCGATGCCTTTCATCGACGGCACCGAACTAGACTACGTTCGGGAAGGCCTGAACCATGTGTTTAGATTTAACAATCCCAAAGCTCAGCACGCCTGCGGGTGCAGCGAAAGTTTTGGCCTTTGAGCGACGCATCATTATGGCACAAAATACTACTAAAACACCTAAGGCGATTGACGCGACTCAACCCCGGGCAAAATTCGAGCGATATAAAGAAGGCTTTTTTACCCAACTGGCAACCGAAGAACTGGCGCAAGGCATCAGCGAAGACGTAGTGCGCGCTATCTCGGCGAAGCGCGATGAACCAGAGTGGATGCTGGAGTTTCGTCTTAATGCCTACCGCGCATGGCTAGAAATGGACGAACCGCACTGGCTAAAAGCCTATTATAAGCCACTCGACTATAACGATTACAGCTACTATTCCGCACCGTCCTGCAGTGCCTGTAACGATACCGGCAGGTCGGAGCCCGATGCCACGCAACAGCCCGGCTCGGAAAGGGCAAAGAACTATCTGACCGATGAGGTGGAACAAGCGTTTAACCAGCTTGGCGTTCCGGTGCGCGAAGTCAGCCAGGTCGCGGTAGATGCTATTTTCGATTCGGTTTCAGTTTCAACCACTTATCGCCACAAGCTAGCGGAGCAGGGCATTATTTTCTGTTCCTTTAGCGAAGCTATTCATGAATATCCGAAATTAGTGCAACAGTATCTGGGTAGCGTGGTGCCGACCAACGATAACTTCTTCGCTGCACTCAACTCGGCCGTTGCCTCTGACGGTACATTCGTTTATTTACCGAAAGGCGTCCGTTGCCCGATGGAGCTGTCAACTTATTTCCGCATTAACGCCGCTAAAACCGGCCAGTTTGAGCGCACTATACTTATCGCCGATGAAGATAGCTATGTCAGCTATATCGAAGGCTGCTCAGCGCCGATGCGCGACAGCTATCAGTTACATGCGGCCGTAGTAGAAGTTGTCGTACTGAAAGATGCAGAAGTAAAGTATTCCACGGTGCAAAACTGGTTTGCCGGCAGCGAAACCGAAGGTGGTATTTTGAACTTTGTTACCAAGCGTGCGCTTTGCGCGGGCGAAAATGCCAAAATGTCGTGGACGCAATCTGAAACCGGCTCGGCAATTACCTGGAAGTACCCAAGCGTGATTCTACGCGGCGACAATTCGGTGGGGAATTCTTTTCGGTGGCGCTGACTAACGGCCGCCAGCAAGCGGATACCGGAACTAAGATGATCCACATCGGCAAGAACACTCGCTCCACGATTATTTCAAAGGGAATTTCGGCCGGTCAGAGCGAAAACACCTATCGTGGGCTAGTGAAGATTATGCCAACCGCGACTAACGCGCGTAACTTTACCCAATGCGATTCGATGCTAATTGGTAGCGAATGTGGCGCACACACCTTTCCATATATTGAAGCGCAAAATAACACCGCGCAGTTAGAGCACGAGGCCACCACTTCGCGTATCGGCGATGATCAGTTGTTTTACTGTCGTCAGCGCGGCATCAGAGAAGATGATGCGATTTCGATGATCGTTAATGGCTTTTGCAAAGACGTGTTTTCCAAACTGCCGCTGGAGTTTGCCGTGGAAGCACAAGATTTACTTGCTATCAGTCTTGAACACAGTGTGGGCTGAAGCCACGCTATCGTATTTACTGCCCGGATGCCACGACAGGCCGAGTAAAGGGAAAATGGAACATGTTATCGGTTAAAGATCTGAACGTCAGCGTGAAAGACAACGCCATTCTCAAGGGGGTAAACCTGGAAGTGAAGTCCGGTGAGGTTCATGCCGTCATGGGGCCCAATGGTTCCGGAAAGAGCACCCTCTCAGCGACCCTTGCCGGGCGTGAAGACTATCACGTTACCTCCGGAGAGGTCTTGTTTAAAGGCCGTGATTTACTGACGCTGGAACCGGAAGAACGCGCCGGAGAAGGCGTATTCATGGCATTTCAATATCCGTTAGAAATCCCAGGTGTCAGCAACCAGTTTTTCCTGCAAGCGGCAGTCAATGCCGTGCGTAAATATCGAGAGCAGTCGCTGCTGGACCGCTTTGATTTCACCGATTTTATTCAAGCCAAGATTGAACTGCTAAAAATGCCGGCTGACCTGCTAACCCGGTCGATTAACGTAGGCTTTTCCGGCGGTGAGAAAAAGCGTAATGATATTTTACAAATGGCAGCACTGGAGCCTGATTTGTGCATTCTGGATGAAACCGATTCCGGTCTAGATATTGATGCGCTAAAAATCGTTGCCCACAGCGTGAATACTCTGCGCGACGGCAAACGTTCTTTTATTATAGTCACGCATTATCAGCGTATTCTAGACTATATCCAACCTGACTACGTTCATGTGCTGTATCAGGGTCGCATTGTGAAATCCGGTGATTTTTCCCTGGTAAAACAGCTTGAGGAACAAGGCTATGCCTGGCTTACCGAACAACAGTAATGCCCGCGTGCTAACACAGTGGCACCAATTGTTTGCCGGCCAGAGCGCGGAGCGCTCTACAGAAGCTTATGCGCATTGGCAAGACGTTGAGCGCCTGGGGCTGATGGCTATCCGTGAACAAGAACACTGGAAATACACACCGCTTGACGGGCTGTTAGCGCACCATTTTGCTGCCGCCACCCCTCGCGCGGTATCCGCCGCTGACCGCGATGCGCTGAGCCTGGGCCTAGACGCATGCCGTCTGGTTTTTGTCGATGGCTGTTTCGCTCCGTTTCTGAGTGACAGCGATACCGGCGTGTGGCAAGTCGAGGTAGAACAGGGCGCTTCCAGGCGAGCGCTGCCCGCTCCGATCCAGCCGGAGCTGTTCTTGCATTTGACCGAAAGTCTGAGCCAGGAAATTACCCGGATTCGCTTGCCGGCGCGCAAGGCAGCAGAATGCCCCTTATATTTACTGCACATTAGTCAAGGCAGCGAGGATCAAGAAACGCTGAGCACACTGAATTACCGCCACCATCTGGATATCGGAGATGGCGCGCAGTGTGAGGTGATTGAACATTTCGTTAGCATTAACCCCCAGGGGCATTTTACCGGCGCACGCACGTCAATGGTAGTCGGTGACAACGCGCACCTCAGCCATATTAAACTAGCCTTCGAAAGTCGCGCCAGTTACCACTTTGGCCATAACGATATTAGCATGGGCCGAAATTCGGTGGTGCGCAGCAGTGCGTTTATTCTCGGTTCAGGCTTGACCCGGCATCAATCTAGCGCGCAGTTGAACGGTGAAGGATCCGATCTAGCGATAAACAGTCTGCTACTGCCGTCAGGGCGGGATATCAGCGATACCCGAACCTATGTCGAGCACAACAAAGGCTATTGCTTGAGTCGCCAATTACATAAAATAATCGCCCGCGACCGCGGCAAAGGCGTATTTAACGGCCTGATTAAGGTGTCAAAATATGCGCTCAAGACGAACGGTCAGATGACTAATAATAATCTGTTGCTTGACCGACTGACGGAGATAGATACCAAACCTCATCTGGAAATTTACGCCGATGATGTAAAATGTAGCCATGGCGCTACTATCGGTCAGATTGATCAAGAGCAAATCTTCTATCTGCGTTCGCGTGGCATTATCCGCGAGGCTGCCCAGCAGATGATAATTCATGCTTTCGCTGCGGAAGTAACGGAAACGATTAGGCATAATGGGGTGCGCAACACCGTGCTAGAGCGTATTGCTAAAGCTTTACGGAGGGTGGCGGCATGACCTATCCCATTGCGCGAATCCGGTCTGATTTTCCTATTCTAGCACGGCAGATAAACGACCAGCCACTGACCTATCTCGACAGCGCGGCGAGCGCGCAAAAACCCAATGCCGTCATCGATTATGAAAGCGCCTATTATCGCGAAGGATATGCTGCGGTACATCGCGGCATTCATACTTTAAGTAGTGAAGCCACAATACACATGGAGAATGTGCGTGAACAGGTAGCGCGCTTTATTAACGCCTCCCAAGCGGGCGAAATTATTTTCGTCAAAGGATCTACGGAAGGAATCAATCTAGTAGCCAATAGCTGGGGGCGACACAACCTACGGCCAGGCGACAATATTATTATCACCGAGATGGAGCATCACGCTAATATTGTTCCCTGGCAAATTCTGGCCGAAGAAAAGCAGCTATCATTGCGCTACATTCCCTTGCTGCCCAACGGCACGCTCGACATTCTCCGACTGCCAACATTAATTGATGAGCGTACCCGCATCTTCGCCGTTACTCAGGTATCCAATGTGCTCGGTACCCACAATCCGCTGCCGGAACTTATCACCCAAATACGCGCATCGAGCGACGCAGTGGTATTGGTCGACGGGGCGCAAGGCATTATGCATCAGAAGGTAGACGTGCAGGCGCTAGACTGCGATTTTTATGTATTCTCTGGGCATAAGCTTTATGGCCCCTCAGGCATTGGCATCCTCTACGCTAAAAAAGCGCTGCTTGACGCCATGCCGCCATGGGAAGGTGGCGGCGCTATGATCCGCACCGTCAGCCTGAATGAGGGCACCACCTTTAACGATGCTCCCTGGCGTTTTGAAGCAGGTTCGCCCCATACCGCCGGGATGATGGGGCTGAGCGCCGCTATCGACTATGTTGAGCAAGTGGGACTTGATAACATTAAGGCTTATGAGCATGATTTAATGTGCTATACGCTCAAAGCACTGCGGCAAGTTCCGAGCCTGACGCTGTACGGACCCGACAATCGTACCGGCGTAATCGCTTTTAACCTGGGGCAACATCATGCCTATGATGTTGGTAGTTTTCTTGACCAGTACGGCATCGCTATCCGCACTGGCCATCATTGTGCCATGCCACTAATAGCCTATTTCCAGGTAGCTAGTATGTGCCGTGCATCCCTTGCTATGTATACCGATCGCGACGATATTAACCGGTTGGTCGCTGGTCTATTGCGAATCCAGCGTTTGCTGGGTTGATAGCCAAAGAGAGAACGAGTAAAGATGGCAAAGCTGCCTAATAAAGATAAATTGCTACACAATTTTTCCCGCTGCGGCAATTGGGAAGAGAAGTACCTATATATTATCGAGCTAGGAGGCTATTTGCCGCCATTGCCGGCGGGCATGCGTACCCCTGATCATCTTATCGTCGGCTGCCAAAGCCAGGTGTGGATTGTCATGGCGGCAAATGACAATGGCAACGTCCAACTGTACGGCGATAGCGATGCCGCTACCGTCAAAGGTCTCATCGCTATGGTATTTATCCTCTATCAGGATATGACGCTAGCCGAAATCATCACCTACGACGTGCGGCCCTTTTTTGACACGCTAGCGCTCACTAAGCACTTGACACCATCTCGGTCGCAGGGTCTTCAGGCTATGGTGCGCGGTATTCGTGCCCAGGCCGCTACGCAGCTGTAACGACCTGGGCGTCTTGGTATTTTAGAGTTGACCCGTTCAGCTCAGTTCTTTTTTTCTGATTGATCGGCGTGGGCGATGCACTTTTATCACGGATCCCTGGAGAATAATCTCAATTATTCTGCCTGTTCATGCGCACGCTTCGCTTTCTTTAAGCTGTCTCTTCAGCTCGTTTTCATACACGAGCAGAGCTTTTTTCTGAGCATTTACCTCCTGCTCTTGGCAGAATACAAATTTAACTTTTTCTTTTAAAAAAATGCTTTTCAGCGCACTCAAGCGCAGTTTCATAAAATGCAGTAGATTAGATGTTCGCTACGCTCACGCGACAGCGCGCTTGATTCTGCCATCCCTCGCTAATATAAGCATTATGCGCGCTTGCCATGCTTTTACAGGAAATACGATCTGTCATTCCGCTTTTAAGTAGCTAAATATTCCGCTGAAGAGCATTCAAACATCATCATGGACACTTAACATGCAATACGCTGCTAACCGCCTCATCATCTAGCTAAGTTTAAGTATCGACTCAATCGATGTTATCATTAAGACCACTAATATCGCACCGCTTGGTAACGGCACCAGCCCGTTCAAACTAGTTAAAACACATGCGTAATCATGTAATGAAATGATCACTATTAGTTTTTTCTTAAAGCTATCATCATTATGACGTGATGCAGAATCATCATTCCACACCTGATTTTTCTCGAGACGTAATACTATTCTAAAGTTATGAATTTATTACTGCCTTTTGCAGATCAATCAGCATGATCACTTCCCACGCAACTATATGTTACCTTAATCACTTAAGCCTTATCGCTGCACTGTACAATGATCTGGTTCTTTCCAACAGGCTAAAGACTGTGCCGCCTAGAACGATCAACACCACATTACCCCAACGGGCAACGTCTCACATGGCCAGGCGATAATTTCTATAATTTTGAAAGAACTGATCTTTCACAGCGGCACCTACACATGTTTCCAGACTTCTGCACCAATAAACTAGTCAAGCAGCTAATTTGCCCGAAATCTGTAAAAACGATATCAACGACGACATTCTAGGACGCTGCCTGGATGCTATTGTTATGCCGACGCTTCCACACTTTATCAGATAATTACTGAAATGCACTAGCCACGCCGGTCCTTAAAGAATGGAACAGTGCATCTCAACATAACCAGTTTCCACGTTGATAGACCTTATTCTCTTCCAGAAGAGAGATAGTAATATATCCAGAAATTGGCCGGTAATCATAAGATTACTTGAAGTTTATATATAATTTTCTGATTTGATACCAATTCTTAAAAAGAATCTATTTTTATCTGTGAGTAAAATATTTTATACTACTATAAACAAGCTTTAATGCCTTTTAGGTTGTATTTATAAAACAGATTCCTGGGCAAAAACTTATTTTATGCTCTGACTCTGAGATCAGCAGCAATATGCTCTACTTACGAAATTATTTTTTCGGCACTGATTTTGATTTTAGATAAAATATTTCTAATCTTTTCTTCTGATGCAGATTCTAACCGTAAAACTATTCGTTTTCTATCTCTTTTTAATTCTAAAGATTCTTAATTTTTATATCCAGTAGGCAAGAAGCTGTCTTAAGTTTTTGCTAGCAAGAATCTCGAATAATCTTGACTTTTCTTGATTCTCCAGAAGCGATTTAAAGCTCAAAAAGCTTCTACTCGGCATCTCTATTTCAAAACAACTTATTGGATTCCTTATTTTATTGGTTTTATAAATTTCAGCTTCACCATTAAGAAGCCAATTAAGAGAAACGCTTTCGTATTCGGCTCTCTTCAAAAAAACCAACTGCGTCTATGGCCTGGATTTAAGTGTCTTCTTTTATAATAATTTTAATGTACTAACATCTCTCAATCCCCGCGTATTCACTTCTAGATAAATATCTATAAAAAATTTAAAGTTGTCTTGATTACCGATTCTTTTCGTATTCAAGAAAGCACGACCATTTTGTCATCACTAAAATCTACAATTTATTGTGTTAATTTATAAAAAGCAATTAACAAAATCATTAAAACCACAAAGAAACCTTGACTGACTTTCTTTTGGTTCTTATGCTTTACTTTTACGCACAACCTTTTAGTGATTCATGCGGATAATTTTTAGCGTAGACGAATGATCGCTAAAAAAGAAGACATGTGCACCAATTAACATCTAGAGAAAATTAAAGCGGAAATCTATAAGCGAGAGTTGTCGCTTCTCTCACCGACATTGTAAGCTGGTTACAGCAAAGATTCACTTCAAACGGTTTTACAAACGCCCTGTAAAAACCATTAAAAGATTATTACTAAGACACTGGGAGTCGGGCCGAAACTATTTAGCTCAGTCGTTACAAAATAAAAAGTTACATACGTAAGGTATCATAATTATATTTATTATTACTAAAGAACTGATTGCATAGCGACTCCCCTCAAAATTTCTAAATATATTAGGGAAACTTTATTGTACTTAACCAAAACGCGAAATCCGTGAGAATCATCTTCAACAAATAATGATCCCTGTTACAATGAATAATCTCGCTAAAAAGCATTACATCACAGAGCAGCACCGATCGCTAGAAACTGGTTAAGCTCTATATTTAAGGCCGTTACCCGGCATTGCTTGGCAAGCCGTCAGCCGGCTTGACCGATAAACAATGCCATGTTTCCGACACACACATGTTAATATATTGATTATATCCCCAGAATCGGTCAAATCCCATTCTAACTGCGCTCAGGCCATGCACTTTATCGCTTAATAGACAAAATAGGCCAGTTATCTAAGGGCACCCCTCAAGCGGCAGAGGCGGCCAACGCCAAGAAAAGACAGTGCCCTCAACCCAGTGCAATCACCCTTAAGAGCTCACTCGACGGCCACACAAAAGCCACCCCCTGCCGAACGAGTGACTGTGCTAGCGTCGCACAATCGCAAAATGATTAAACCAGAGCAAATCGCTCGGCCGCATAAGTCTCTAGCGCGCATTATCGCGAGCCGACCAGATGCAGCATAAGAAGGCATATACAGATTTTACACTGCACGGTAATAGTGCTATGCCGATGAGCCGCTGACGTTAGCTGCGCAGCCTTCTTATTATTCTGGGCTCTATTCAATGGAGAAATCTTCTAAAATAGTGAAACAGCGCGGGCGCAAAACCGACAGCAAATACCGAAAGCTGGAAAGGCTTCCGCGACTAGACCAGTTCCCGACTAACTACGCTGGAATTAGCGACAGTCACGGCATGAAAATAAAAGTCATCTATCCTGACTATGATTAACCGTTTTCGCTGCAATTCCCTTCATTATCGATAGCTGCCCCTATACTAGCGGCTGGAGGTATAACTCTCTAAGAACATACCTGCCGTCACCGATACCCAACCACCCACAGCAAGAAGTTTCTCTATTATTCAGATAATGGCAGCCGAAAAACCAATAACACGTTCGATAAAAATATTACCGGCACTTTAAGGCGTCTGAAATTGGATATCCGACCAGCAACTGACGGAATACCTAGAGGCACACCATGATCGAACAGCTGAATCCTACCTTACTCACGCACATTTCCGGCTGCTTTTCTATCTATTTTACGGTATCGAGCTAGACGGAAAACCGTACGTAAGACCAGCAAGACGCTTAAATCGGTGCCGCACGTCTAGGCCAAGTGCCATGAATTTGACCGTCGCTCAAGAGAGTGCGCCGCGCAAGCTGCTTTCCTAGAAGATGCTAATTGATAAAATCAAGGCCGGGGCTGAATAGTACAACGCCTGTCCGCACAGCGAGCCTCCCAAACGACTTAATAGCCAGAATTATAGCCCTAGCCGAATTTCGCCACCGGAAACTAAGAAACGACCCTATCGAACTGGAATGGTTAACGCACTTTGAACTACGTGATTTTCTTATGTCGCAGACAGAACGCACCGTCATCCTCTGTGAATCCTTTTTCTCAACAACATTTACCATACTGCCAAACTGATTAATAAACACAGCCACCAAGTACTGGTCAGTTACGATACGCCTGATGCTAGAAAAGTTATTATGGGCCGCATGGCCGGCACCTATCTGTCTGAAGCGCTTTAGGGTAGCAATAAACGCTTGGCCGTCTCGGTGACGGCGGAGTATCACAACCGGTAGCAGTTTATTAAAAGAATACGCAAGAAGAATAAAGAAAATTAGCGCTGCTAATACAGAAAACACCCCGGTATTGTCGGGCAAAAAGTGGATGACTCCGGATTACCGGTTAATATTTATCACCAAGTGGGAAATGCTGCATTGAAAGCTCAGGTTAAAGAACAGAACGACTTCATTATGAATACAGCGTTACAACGGAGGCCGGCATTACTGAATACGCAGCAGATTAATTTGGTGTACTAAAGCGCCATCTAGTCAGTCAACAGAAAAGCTTATTGAAATAAAAAATAACTTTTATCAGGAAGCGATACGATGCTTAAAAACACAGTACTTATCAAGCAGTGGTAACCGTTAAGCGATACGGGTCAGATTACGCAGGCACAGCTTGCTCGCGAGACCGACCAATCTAGTGCGGTGGTATCCAGCCTTCTCAACAAGAGTCATAACGGCAATAATCAGCGGGCTGGGAACTGCTAACCCGCTGGTTAACCGATTATCAGAAAAAAGACCTTGCCTACGCCGCTACAATTTTTAGAAACGACTACGGGTAAGGGAATATAGTCAGTCTTTCAGTTTGTCTGGTTAGCACAGTGCATAGCTGCCATTTTTCGGATTCCGGAATGAGCAAAACTTTTGCTACCCGTCAGCACTGCTAGCATATCAACACCTGGATAGCAACTCTGTCTCCCCGAGCCCGCGCTAGTATCGATGAACATGGCTATACGACAAGGAGGTATAATAATTCGGCATTAAAACATATAACGCTTGGGATATCTATGTTTGCCCCGTACGGCATCGAGTCCGCCACCCTCCTGTGTCAAGCGAGCTTGCGAGCCGTCAAAACCCGTTTTACGGTATCAACTATCGCCTGAGTCTGAGGGTCGATTTCGATATTGACGCTATCGCCAAGTCGTTTCTTCCCGAGCGTGGTGCGCAGCAATGTTTCAGGTATTAAGTATACGCAAAAACGATTGTCTACGACTTTGCCTACTGTCAGGCTAATACCGTCAAGGCCAATATAACCCTTATGCAGAATATATTTCATTAGCAGTCTGTTCCGCAAGGAAAACCAAATCTGCCGATTGTTCTCTGGCATGACAATTTTGGTCAGTTCAGCGGTGCTGATAATATGCCCTGACATTAGATGACCGCCAATTTCTGCCCGGAGACTCGCAGCCCGCTCTAGGTTGACCTCATCATCGACCTTAAGCTCGCCCAAGTTAGTCAGTCTCAGTGTTTCTTTCATCAGATCGAAACTCACCACATCGTCAGTAATCCCGGTAACCGTCAGACAACAGCCGTTATGGGCTACCGAAGCGCCGATCGCCAAATCTGCTAATAGCGCCAGCGGCAGACGGACATAATGGGTACGAAAATGGCTTCTTTCTTCAATAGCGATAATGGGCGCGGTGGCCTGTACTATCCCCGTAAACATGCGCTTTCCTCATCTGGCTATACGAATTACTCGGCGCTCAATTTATTTTAAAAAATGACGAATTTTAAAGCGTGACACTATAAAATAGAGACCATATGTTTGATTCTGTATCATTACATAAACCCCCAGCGCAAAGCTTTTTATGGCAAGACAGCCATTGAGGGACATAGTCGAGGGTAAATATAATGATGATTAGCCTCCATAGCGAAGCAACTACAACACTTAAAATTAGCGCGGCTCTTAAGGCAAGTAACGAGCTAACATCTACTTTAGCGAAGCGTTATGGCATCTCTACATTGACTGTCTCTAACTGACAAAACAAGATGGCGCTGTGAGGATCAAGCCATATTTCTTATCGCTTGTAGACGACGCTGTCACCCGCTCAGGAAGCGTAGCCGTTGCCCTGCAGGATACGCTTTTATTAGATAATCTGTTGGCAGTTGGCAGTCGTACGCAAATTCTTAAACTCTACTGCATACTATCTTAACACGTAAGAAGTAACGGTTGCAGTATCTGTGGCTATAGCACTTTTATCTATCCCGGTTTATATCCGACTGCAACAAAATTATAGTAATCTTTATGAGAAATTAACTTAATAGATTGAGCAATCGCACACCACAGCGAATCCACAGTCCTTTCCTTAGCTTTCTGAACAGCGATGTCAGCTTGGGAAGCGCCATTTCGATTATATTTAAATCCAGTGAATAGGGCGAAAGATCAAGAAGAATTACATCTTTATCTTCAATAGCTTCTCGTACAATCTCAACTTTATAAGCATTTAATTATCTATTATCACGATATTTCCTACTACAAACCCTGGGAAAGTACATACTCTACATAATCAAGAAAAGTATATCCACTAACTATTCTATCGAGTAGTATAATTACACTTAAACTAGATATACATATGCTCGCAGTGAGTTTTCCAGTCAGCGTGTGGAATCAGCCCAGCATCGTTGACTTCCTACTGAAATTTCTTGATCTACTCATATCTATGGTTGTTGATGTTTCATCAAAGATGAAGAGCCTCTCTGCTAAAAATATAACATTTCTTCAAAGCGTAATTTTTACGCATAAATTATATCCTTGCGCTCTTATTCAGTAGTATGTGCGGTCTTTTTAACCGTTATGATATGGCAGTGAAAAGGCGAGACAGAGTAGCGAAAGTAGTTTTAATATTAAAAATTCTTTTTAAGAAAGCCTATATTTAGAAAATGTTAGATCAAAAGATCCATTAATAATCGTCAGGATAATATTAGAATACGCATGAATTTTTAATTCTTGCTTCAAGTTTTCTCTAAGTGTACCACGAAATTTCTTACTCTAACGAGTCACAGAAGAAGAACCTATTCGATATCTATCCGCCACTACACGTGTAGAGCTCACCACCTCAATAAATCCGATTATTCGCAATCTCAAGCCTTTACTATAAAAATATGTTATTTAGACTTCAAAAAAAATTAGTCACAGCATATATATGAATGACTATTTAATATAGCTGGAATAGATAAAAGTACTCTAGAACTAAAGAAATCTCCTACAATAGTTAATCAAGAAAATACATCATCACCCTCACATGGGAAGAAATGACGCAACTGGAAGCGTTAGTCACCAAGAGGAGACATTCCGCACAGAAAATTGTAAATGCATTGATTTTATTGAATTATGATTATATTAATTAGACGAATAAAGCGAAAGAGCGCGCAGCGTTATGCGAAATTTTAAAAAAAGCGCCCGAAAGATTAAACATGTTAAGCATTTTTTATCAAAAAAGGGCTTGAGAGAGTTCTGAGCTGTAAACCGAACAAACGCGTGCATGACCGCATTGTGGATCGCGATATCAAAACGCATTTAATTTCGCCAAGCTCCAGCGAGCCGCTAGAAAGGCAGAGACAGTCAACTTTTCAACTGCTTGCTGATAAAAGCTGTAGAACTCTAATACATGAAAACAATCGCGCGTGAAATAGTAAAGCGAAATCTGAACCCGAGGACAAAGATCGGCTGGATTATACCGCCAGAAGCTAATGCTGAATATTCTAGACTTGTCTCGTCAATCCTATGACCCCATATATCTAGTGGTTTTCATGGGAAAGCGCCTCATCAATTGGATCGTTTTAAATTCCTTCATAGACACAAAAATAGCAATTGGCTATACATGGCGAAAATCAAAATACATGCACTTATCAGATAATACCTGAAGCGTCAGATTGACAAGATTAAAACATTGAAAAGTCAAATCCCCGCCTGGAAAACATAACGCAAGCAGATAAACGCGAAGATCGATTTGCATTTCACTAATGGAAACGCTCGTATTAAGTTCAAACGTCCTTGTCCGCTATTTAAAATATGATGGAATACCAGTTACGCATGATCTTAGTTGAGCATGTTTGATGGCTATTCATCTATACCTACAGACAATGGCAAAGAATTTATAGTTCGTTTTTAGCCTGCGAAAACGCTCAGCTACTGGTAAATATAAATTGACTCTCTTATATGCAGAGCTTGATATAGAACACTATTCTAGCCTATAGATACACTGATAAACGAACGAATAGTATGGTCAAGCAATTTAATGAGCATACAGAAGATGCGCTGCAAAGCCACGATTTCGATTCCAGTGAAAAAATTGAGATGAAACTTCACCGATACGTCTATCTCTACAATGAAGAATTGCTTCAATAAGTCTTGGGTAGTAAAACTCCATTGCAGTCTACGAAATATTGGTACAAAATCTAACCCACATTATTCAATAAACTATACTACCTCCCGGTATACGAAATACTTTTCAAGTAGATGAATACTCTCCTGGAAAATTTTAACAAATGCTATAACGGACACTTGCCATGCAATTCGTAGCCAATATAGAAGTGTATCGGCAGCGAAACGCGTGCCTTTTCTGCGCATCTGCATTGGGAGGTTGCCCAGAGCAAGGTAAACTGAAGTCATTACTGGCAGAAATAAAGTGATTTATGTCAATAAAATCTGATTGCAGTCTAACGCGACGCACCGTTACGCTCTTGATCGCTCTGATCATAACCGTCGGGACGGCTCGTGAGGCCGCTAATACTGCTCCTGATGCTACATCACCCCCTCCCCGGTCGAATGCCGAGCACGCTCTGCTGCTGCCAATTTGCCAGAGCGGATTCGTCTATTGCATCAGCGGCGCAGTCAATACCTTTAACCCGCAAATGGCCAGTAGCGGCATCATTGTTGACACCTTATCTGCGCAGCTTTACGATCGGCTTCTGGCGGTTGAACCCTATACCTATCGGCTTATCTCCGAACTGGCGCAGCGCTGGGAAGTCCTGGATAACGGTGCGACCTATCGTTTTTATTTACGCACAAATATGGTCTTCCAGCATACTGCCTGGTTCACCCCAACTCGCATGCTCAATGCTGATGATATAGTGTTCAGCTTCGCTCGCATGTTCGACATCCATCACCTTTGGCACGCCGTCAACGGCGGCAATTATCCCTATTTCGACAGTTTACAGTTCCCGCAAGCGGCGCGGAGCGTAAAACGTATTGATAACGACACGATAGAGTTCCGTTTAGAACGCCCCAATGCCTCATTTTTATGGCATCTGGCGAATTACTATGCCCCGGTACTATCGGCGGAATATGCCGACAGGCTTACGGTCATCGGTCATCAGAAACAGTTGGACCGCCTACCGGTCGGTACTGGGCCGTTTATGCTTAATGAATACCATTCAGGACAATTTATCCGTCTCACCCACCATGAAAATTATTGGCGCGGAATGCCGCGCATGTCGCAAGTGGTGATTGATTTGAGCGCTGGCAGAATCGGGCGTTTATCACCGCTTTTGAGCGGTGAATGTGATGTCTTAGCCTATCCTTCCGCTAGCCAGTTATCTATTCTGCGCGACGATCCTCGCCTACGGCTGACTCTAGGCCCAGGGATGAATATTGCATACTTGGCTTTTAATACACGTAAGCCGCCGCTGAACGATATCCGACTGCGGCGCGCGATCGCCCTGGCGATCAACAATACACGGCTGATACAATTTATCTATTATGGTGTCGCCGAATCCGCGGCGGCGCTGCTACCACGTGCTTCCTTGGCTTATGATAACAAATCACGGATTACAGAATATAATCCAGCTAAGGCACGCGCTCTTTTGCGTAAGCTGGGTAAGTTGTCGTTACGCCTTAACCTACTCGTGCCGACCGCTTCACAATCCTATAATCCCAGCCCGCTAAAAACGGCCGAACTAATACAAGCCGATCTGGCACAAGTCGGTATACGATTGACAATTATCCCGATAGAGAGGCATTTTCAGCAGGCACCGTTGACGGAGGTGACTGACGATATAACACTCTCAGGCTGGTCCAGTAACAGCAATGATCTAGACAGTATTTTTCGTCTACCGCTGAGCTGCGCCGCCATCAATTCGCAAACCAACCATGCGCGCTGGTGCAATTCAGCGTTCGACGCGCTGCTACATAGGGCATTATTTTCTCAGCAGCTCGCTAGCCGCACTGAGATCTATCATGACGCCCAGAAAATGCTGGTGCAACAGTTGCCGGTGCTGCCGCTGGTCTCGTCTTTGAGTCTCCAGGCATATCGCTTCGGCATCCGAGGTTTAGTGCTCAGTTCGTCCGGCAATACTTCCTTCGCCAGTGTGTACCGCGATGAACTAAAGGAGAAAACGCCATTATAATCTTTACTCTGCGCCGGCTTGTATTGCTTTTCGTCGCGCTGCTTCTATTAACTTTAGTTAGCTTTTCCCTGAATTATTGTATCCCAGGGGCCCCCTTGGGCGGTGCTCTGCTCCTTGACGCTTATCGCTATTATTTCTGGAAACTAATCCACGGCAGTTTCGGCGTCTCCAGTATCAACGGCCTATCGATCAGCCTGCAACTAATCGAAGTATTTCCCGCGACGATAGAGCTCTGTCTGCTGGCTTTTTTTCTGGCGCTGCTGGTTGGCATTCCACTAGGGATTATCGCCGGCGTAGCGCGCGGTAAATGGCAAGATATCAGTATCAGCATTTTCGCCCTACTCGGTCTATCAATGCCGGTATTCTGCCTAGGGCTGTTGCTGACGCTCTATTTCTCTCTGCATCTAGGCTGGTTTCCGGTTGCCGGACGCATCGATCTGTTGTATACCGTCCAGCGCATTACCGGCTTCGGGCTCATAGATGCCTGGCTATCGAACTCCCCTTGCCGCAGCGAAATGATCAGCAGCGCGCTCAAGCATATGGTTTTGCCTATTGCCGCAATGGCCGTAGCGCCGACCACTGAAGTAGTGCGGATGATGCGTCTCAGCACCATTGAAGTCATAGACTGTAATTATATCCGCGCTGCCGCGACTCGCGGCTTGTCGTGCTGGACTATCGTACGCCGACACTTATTGCATAATGCGCTGCCGCCGATTATCCCCCAACTGGGAATTCAATTTTCTACGATGCTGACTCTGGCAATGATTACCGAGGTGGTCTTTAGCTTACCAGGCCTGGGCTACTGGCTTATCAGCGCCATCCGCCAAAAAGATTATACTGCGATTTCTGCCGGCGTTATGCTGCTGGGAACACTGGTCATTTCCGTTAACGTGCTAGCAGACATGCTCGGCGCACTGGCAAATCCGCTGCGCTATAAGGAGTGGCATGCCCTCAGATAATGTTTACCGCGAAAAACACATGCCCGGCCTGATAGCGCAAATATGGCGCACCTTTTCTCATGACAATATGTCGATGCTGGGTCTTTACGGTTTTGCTCTGCTAATCCTATTGTGGCTATTCGGTACGCTGTTGGCCCCCTACCCGCCGGATCAGCAGTTTTTAGGCCATCAACTTCTTCCCCCTTCATGGTCGCGCTATGGCGACGTCTCTTTTTTCTTGGTACTGATAACTTAAGCCGCGATGTGTTGAGCCGATTGCTCGCCGGTGCTGCCCCAACTTTTGGCTCGGCGCTGCTGGTAACGATGTCGGCAACGCTGCTCGGTCTCGCGCTCGGCGTGTTAGCCGGCGTCACTCACGGACCGTGCTCGGCACTGCTAAATTACATGCTTAACACCCTTCTGCTCATACCCCCTCTTCTGTTAGCCATTATAGTAGTGGCGTTCCTCGGGCCCCGTTTGGAACATGCTATGTTAGCGGTCTGGCTCGCGCTGTTGCCGCACATTATGCGCACGGTTTATACTTCAGTTCATAGCGAACTGGAAGAGGAATATATTTTGGCGGTGCGGATGGACGGCGCGTCGATGTCACATATTCTGCGTTATGCAGTGATACCGAATATCGCCAGTCAGCTGGTTTCGGAATTTACCCGCGCCTTGTCCATGGCGATTCTGGATATTGCAGCGCTGGGGTTCCTCAATCTAGGTGCACAAATACCATCGCCGGAATGGGGCGCAATGATGGACGATCAATTGGAACTGGTGTATATCGCGCCCTGGGCCGTCATGCTGCCTGGCTGTTCGATCATGCTAAGCGTACTGATCGTTAATATATTTGGTGAAGGCGTGTACCGCGCTATGGTAGCAGAGGTGGAATAATGCCGTTATTGGATATTCGCAATCTTACTATTACATTCATGACATCCGAGGGACCAGTGAAGGCGGTAGATCGCGTGAGCATAACCCTAAACGAAGGGGAAATCCGCGGCCTAGTGGGAGAATCTGGCTCGGGAAAGAGCCTTATCGCCAAAGCCATTTGTGGCGTAACCCGCAATAATTGGCGCGTGACCGCCGATCGCTTCCGGTTCGATGATCTTGACTTGCTAGCGCTGACTTCGCGCCAGCGGTGTAAGGTAGTAGGCCATAATATGTCGATGATATTTCAAGAGTCGCAATCTTGTCTCGATCCGTCAGAGCGCATCGGCTGGCAGATAATCCAGTCCATTCCCGCGTGGACCCATACAGGCCGATGGTGGCAGCGATTTAGCTGGCGCAAACAGCGCGTCATTGAACTGCTACACCGGGTAGGGTTTAAAACCCATAAAGAGATTATCCACGCTTACCCCCACCAGCTGACTGAGGGCGAATGTCAAAAAGTGATGATCGCTATCGCTCTGGCTAATCAACCGCGCCTCTTGATTGCCGATGAAGCCACAAACGTCATAGAGCCAACGGCCCAAGCGCAAATCTTTCGCTTGCTGGTGCGCCTTAATCAAAATAATAGCACCACTATTTTGCTGATAAGTCATGATTTGAAGATGATGAGCAAGTGGTGCAATCGCATCAACGTGCTGTATTGCGGCCAAACGGTCGAAAGTGCCCAGAGCGAGGATTTAATCACTAGGCCGCACCACCCCTACACTCAGGCGTTAATCCGTGCCATTCCCGATTTCAGTCATTCGATTCCGCCAAAAAGCCGATTGAATACCCTGCCTGGCGGTATCCCGTCGCTGGAGCATCTGCCTATCGGCTGCCGTTTAGGGCCTCGCTGCCCTTATGCGCAGAAGATTTGCATCCAGGCACCGCCACTGCTACTAGTTAAAAACCATTTTTTCGCCTGCCATTATCCGCTTAATCTGGAGGAACAATAGGCATGGAAACCCTGCTTGAAGCCCGCAACCTAAGCAAAACATTCTGCTACCGCACCGGCCTGTTCCGCCGCCATCAGGTGGCAGCGGTAAAAAATGTCAGCTTCACTTTGCGTGAAGGCCAAACGTTAGCCATTATTGGTGAAAACGGTTCTGGTAAATCGACGCTGGCGAAAATGCTGGCCGGCAGCATCGAGCCCAGCGCCGGCGAAATCTTAATAGACGATTACCCACTGCATTTCGGCGATTACCGCTACCGTAGCCAGCGTATTCGCATGATTTTCCGGGACGCCAGCAACACCCTTAATCCGCGCCAACGTATCGGCCAACTGCTGGATCTACCTCTGAGGCTGAACACCATGCTGACCGGCAGAGAACGCGAGCGAGCTATCAACACCACTCTTTGCCAAGTCGGCCTGCGGCCGGATCATGCCTATTACTATCCGCACATGCTGGCTACGGGGGAAAAACAGCGTGTCGGTCTGGCACGCGCGCTAATTTTGCAGCCAAGAGTGATTGTGGTGAACGAAGCGCTGACGTCGCTGGATATGTTGATGCGATCACAAATTATTAATCTTATGCTCGAGCTTCAAGAGAAAAAAGCTATCTCGTTTATTTACGTAACTCAACATTTTGGCGTGATGAAACACGTGAGCGATCACATTATCGTCATGCAAAAAGGCGAAGTGGTGGAACGCGGCAGCAGCGCTGACATCCTAGCGATGCCGCTTCACGATTTAACCCGCCGGCTTATCGCTAACCACTTCGGTTAACCCCTAACAGGCGAGGCCTGGCAGCGCAATGGCGCCACCCATTAAGCACGCACTGGCACTTCCACTTCAGAGTTATCCGGAAAAGATTCATGCTATACTTTGCCAGGCCTATAAACAACAGGCGTTGCTGCATAGATTTAGTACGGTGCACACAATTGCATAAAATAATTATCACAAGGATTAATGCTATGGGTTTTCTTACCGGTAAGCGCATTCTAGTAACTGGTATTGCCAGTAACCGTTCAATTGCATACGGTATCGCTGAGGCTATGCAACGGGAGGGTGCAGAGCTCGCTTTCACTTATCAGAATGACAAATTGAAATCACGGGTAGAAGGTTTTGCCGCTAATTTCAATTCCAGCATCGCGCTACCGTGCGACGTAGCGAAAGATTCTAGTATCGAAGTGCTGTTCGCCCGTCTAGCCGAAGTCTGGACGACGTTTGACGGCTTCGTGCATGCGATTGCTTATGCTTCCGGCGACCAACTGGACGGCGACTATGTGAAAGCCGTGACCCGTGAAGGTTTCGCTATCGCACATGATATCAGCGCTTACAGTTTTGTCGCAATGGCGAAGGCCTGTCGGTCAATGCTTAATACTAACGCTGCCCTGGTGACGCTAACCTACCTGGGCGCAGAACGCGCCATCCCTAACTATAACGTCATGGGCCTAGCCAAAGCCTCTCTTGAGGCTAATACCCGTTATATGGCTAATGCCATGGGGCCGCAAGGTATCCGAGTGAACGCTATTTCGGCGGGCCCTATCCGTACACTGGCCGCCTTCGGTATCAAGAATTTTAAAAAGATGCTGTCCCACTGCGAGTCGGTGACGCCAATCCGGCGCGTGGTAACCATTCAAGACGTCGGCAATACCGCCGCTTTCCTCTGCTCTGACCTATCTTTAGGTATCACGGGCGAGGTGGTGCACGTGGATGGCGGCTTTAATATCGCAGCTATGAACGAGCTTGATCTCGATTGATCATCTCGGAGGCTTGACATTCTGCTTCTTGCCCAACGACTAATGTCAAGCGCTCGCCTCTTACCTTTCCTGGCCCGCTTGCAGCCATGACGCTCTTTATGCTGTGACACACTGCCTGCCATGAGGCCACTCCTATCACACGATGCTTCGCGAGCGACAACCCCCTGATAAAACACTTTTAATCTATTTAGGCTATAGCTAATTTCTCTCTAAGGTTTAAATAGCACATTTTTACAGAGAGAATCGAAGAATGCGACTCATTCCATTGATTGAGACAGGTGACTCTAAACATACAGCGGCGAATAGATCTCTAAGAGTCCACTCTACTTCGGCTTGTTAGAGTAAGCAATTCGGTAAGACTAGAAGTTACCGTTCCAAATCTAGAAGAAATCTGAATCTCGGATCAAAAAGTGATGCATATTCTGATTTTATTTTGATGCTTATTATTAACTTTATAATCTACCATCCTGTAAAATAAAGGCCTCTCTGAAAAGAGGGTTCAGCAATTAAACGAGGCACGCCACTCTATCGCGCTTTTAACTCTTATATGATAACAGTAAAAAAGACTTTACATGTTACTGAACAAAAGCGGGACGATGTAGTTCATGGGGAAAAACTATAGTCTAAAGAAGTGTTATATTTTTACTAGAGAAGATTATTTTCATTAATTAAACGGTAACAACGACAAATATGAGTGGGTGAAAGGGTCGTAGTAGACAAGGTTGACGCTCCTGGACTTACGCTCTAAACGCCTATTGGAAAACGACAACACTAAATGCTAGCATGCGTCTGTCTGGATTAATTTCAACTATGCCGCTTAATGGAGCAATGAACGGATATACTTTTCTTACTTATATATAACAGAGACTTTTCCCAAACTTGTACCAGGAAATATCGTGATAGTAAATAATTTAACTACTCATGAGATTGATAGTGTACGAGAAGCTATGCAGACTAAATATGCAGTTCTTATGTATTTTCGCCTTATTCACAGGATTGAAATCCTATCAAGATAGCGTTTCCCAATCTGAAATCACTGCCAATAAAAACCACAGTAAAAACCGCTGATTGGATGCAGAATGCAATCGTTCAAGCTATTGGATTAATTTTCTATAAAGATTGCTACACTTTCTTATAACAGCACGATACAGGATACAGCAGGATATCAACTAGAATATTCACTAAAATAGATAAAAAGTGCTCTAGCTATCCTAGCATACCGATTTTGCTTGCTATGCTGTCGTGATTATTCGCATCAGCGCGCTTTATATCTAAGCGCTTCAGCAACATGAAAATAGTTATTTTGCAGTACATTTTCTATACGCTCATTAATAAATTGCTAGAGCAAACTATTCGTTTGTCGGTGCAGCGGCGGAGCACGACGATGTTCTATATCAAGCTCTAGACATAAGCAGTTCAATTCACGTTTCTCGGTAGCTAGGCGTTTTCTAAGATTAAAAGATAATCTGTAAATTCTTTGCCATTGTCTGCAAGCACCTGATGGATAGCTATCCGATATGCTAGACCAAGATCATGCAAGAAACGCCGTGCATTAGGCGAGGTCTTAGCTTTATAGAGACAGATCAAAACTTCTTGGCTCGCTCAAAGCATACTAAAAAGATAACATCGTGAGGTTTTATTCGGCATTTGTGGAAGATATTCTATATCAACATACAGGCAAACAAGCTGATAGTTTTTAAACGCTTTATTTTTTAATTTTCGCTCTTTCCTGTGATGTTACGCCAGCACCCCAGTCTATGCCTGTAAACGAGGTTGCAAGAATTCGCGTATGACCGCGAACGGTTCCGCCAAGTAGAAGCCAGAGCAGATGCCGTAAGGAAATGGCGACCGCTGTCTGAGCAGGCGATAGTTTGTTCTGCAAACGACGGGGAATATAACTATGATCTTTAATGCCATCTCGTTTTTGCCATTTAGAAACGCTCAGTTCAGAGATGCTATAATGCTTAGCTAATATCCATCATGATTACAGTGTGAAACAGAAATTCTTAAGGCAAGCAAAAAACAAACCCCCGAAATATAATAAAACACATGAGATTAAAGATATTGTATTCTAAGTCGACAAAAAGCTAACTCTCTGTATTTTATAAAATACAAAGCATTTATTTATAATTTCTTTATTTTTCAAAAAGATAAAAAAGAAAAATCAGGTGCGGCATCACCGATATAATCATCCAGGACTAAACACTTCACCTGATCACCTAGCTGCATGTCAACCAGCTTCAGAGGCAGGTAGTTAATGCAGGCAATTCTGGCCTGTTTATCGGGCGAAAGGAGAGCGTGCGCTTTATCTGCCAAACTAGATTCAATGGCCTCGGGTATAAGCCAAGCGCGACGAACTTCAAAGCAGCGTTAACATGGTCGTTGCTCTCCGTCTTTGTCCAAGACTGGAAGCGAAGAAGCGCGCTTTCAGCGCATACAGGCGTTCACTAATTACTAGATATGCTGCGTATCAGATTTAACGGTACATCTGTTGCCAAAATTGCCGTTACGAAAGCACATCCCGATGGTAAAGATATCAACATTGCCTGGCAGCCGCTTGTAAAAAATTTCGCTATAAACTAAGTCATTACCAGCGGGTTACGCTTGAAGAAGCTGTCAATTATACACCCCTTGATGCGATGCTATCTAACCTCATTAATGAAAAATTCCGGTCCAGCGATTTAATTATCCGCTATTGACGGTATTGATGGCGGCTGATTTAGTGGCCGCCATCAGAATTGCATTGATCAGGCAAGCCGAACGCCGGATCGAAAAGATTGCTGCCTAGATACCGGTGACCTTTATTGCTGCCCTCACGGCTATACTGCCTCGGTTTATGCCTGGCAAGCGTCTCATTATCACAATTACATAAAGTTCATATCTACACCAAGCGCAGCACCCCGCTAGCGCAAAGCAGAGGCTGTTAAAGATCCCAAGGCAGCATGAAAATACCTACGTAACGAAGGTTATGCCGTGAAAGTCGCACAGCTGCATTCCGCCTTTTATGCTGCCTTTGATGAAAGCGCGGTTACTATCGGCAAGATAAAGAAGCCCGTGTCGATTTTAAGCCTGGCTAGCCAGGTACGGGCGGATAACGGTCATTTCCCCGACTCCCAGCGTTACAGCGCTACGATATATGCTGATCGTGCTCTGGCGTACCGCCAGGCTCTCTCAAACCAATGAATGCATCATACTGAAGCGCGAGGAACTGTTACTGCGGCAGATACCAACAGTTAAAAGCCATCTGGCCTTGGGCAACAAGAGGAAGCCACCCAGAACTATGCCATAGAGCTGTATTTTCCCCGCAGCCGTTAACAGCAGCAGCCGAACAGCTCCTCCTCGCGCGGCAAGAGGTTGCTCACTCCGTCCCAACTGCTGCATATACGCGAGATGCCTGAGCTTGACGCGTTCAGGGTTTACCTCCAGTTTATCTCCAAGGACGGGTAGCTATCGCAACGGTTACAAGGCTGTGCCGACGGGCCTGGTGGCTACAGCCAGTCATTCAGGATTCGGGCTTCTATTACTCGCAACCATGCTAAGGAAACCGCTGACCAGAGAGACCGCAGCTCTACACCGTTCCAGAAAAAGAAACTGCGCGTCCTTGCCTATAAGCTTAAGCGAGTGAAACGCTAGAGCACTTTTTATCTATTCCGGTTTATATCCCGCAGCGAATTAACGGTTCTTGCTGCAGATTTTCTGAACAGTGATTTCAGTCTGGAAAATACCATTTTAATAGGATTTCAATATGGCGAACAAGTAAGACAGAAGATCAAGAGAATTGCATTTTTAGCCTCACCAGCTTTTCCTGCATTATCAACTTTATAAGTAGCCAAATTGTCTATTATCACGATATTCCCTAATACAAGCTCAGGAACAAGTATAAGCAAGGAAATCATGTCTACTTCTTGCTCCACCTAGTGGCATAGTTAAACGTAATCCAGATAGACGTATACCAGCTATTATTGTTGTCGTTTTTCAGTAGGCATATAGGATATCAGTCCGGCATCGTTGACCTCGTCTTGCTGCAACTCTTTGATCTACTAATATTTGTCTTTGTTACTTTTCCATCCCTGATAAAATATGATATTTCTTTAGACCATAATTTACGCGCATGAACTACATCATCGCACTCTTTTTAGAAGCATATACGGTCTTTTTTAAATCGTTATCATGTAGCGGCGAACAAGCGCGATAGAGTGACAAGGCTCGTTTGAGAGCTGAAAGTACTTTTCAGAGAGGCTCCTATTTCAGACAAGGTTAGATCACAAGACTCATCAATAAGCGTCTAAATAAAATCAGAATACGTAACAATTTTTAAGCCGTAATTCGGGTTTTTCTAAGTTTCGATCTGTAACCTCCGGTCTCACGGCATTGCGTACCTGCACGAGCTGTAGTAGAAGAGCTAATTTAACATCTATTGGCTGCCACACATGTAGCGCTACCCGCCTCAATCAATCCGATTATTCGCGATCTAAAGTCTGCACTGTAAGCGGATGCAATTTAGATCTCAGATAAAAAATTAGCCACAGAATATAAATGAAAAATGTTTTAGCATACGGCGCTATAAAAGCTACCGCTAGGCAAATGCCGTTTTCGTAGTTCCGGCTACTGATTAAAAGCTTCTCTCACTGGGCGGCGCAAACTGTCTGGACGATAGAGGTGCTCGCCCGCGCGTTTCTCTGCATGAATGACGATGAATTTAACCAAGTCTTTATTCACTAACTTTAGCCTACCAGTTTTGGTTTAGATGTAAAAGCACAGGATATTAAATGGGAGAGCCGCATGAGTTTGCTAACCATTCAGGTTAATCAGGTTAATCGCCCGCAATGCGAAACCAAAGACATTGAGCTGGTGATACTGCATGTCGGCACCGGCACAATCAATATCTGCAACACGTTATCGCTTCACATCCAGAGCAATCTCAATATGCTCCTGATCGCGGAAGATTTATAGCTAGCTGATGCTGAGGAGTTCGTGCTAGCGTAGCCCGCTACCGCGGCGATTATCAAGGATGCCGTAGACTACGCGCGACACTTATCGCGCAACTAGGACGCTGGCTATGAACTGCTACAGGCAGGGCATTCAGCCGGAAGAAACCTGGCTTGTAAGGGGAAGAGGCGGAGTCCTTAGCCTGGATATACAGCTCTTTCCGCGCCTGTCGGTTAATTATCCGGAAGCGTTGGCCGGGCGTCTGTGAAACCCCACAACATTACCGTAGTTAACAGCCCCGCTCTCGTGGCAGCCGGCCTCTTGCTAGATATAGAGCTGATGCTGGAATCCGAAGGCGGCGACTGCTAGGCAATCAGGCAATTGAGAAGTTGCACGTGATGGATAAAATAGCACGTTTTGTGCGCCCCAAACTATTAGCCGTATTATCGATCGCGCCTTGAACAGCAAGCTGTCCAGTATCGCGGCGCACTTGTCGTGTTTTCTCCGCACTCTACGCGATATCGCCCTGCGGCAACCAGATTAATCGCGTGAATTTTTCAGACGAAGTCAAGCGGCCACAGAATGGCAACGCGCAGATCGTCTGGCACAGCGCCACCAAAGTTAAGATTTATCTGATTATTCACCCAAATAAATGCCCGAAAGGCATCACCTTAAATATGGAAGCTTACCGGATGCTGAAAAATAAAAAATAAATTACCGAGACTATCAACGGCTCCCTGACTAGTTAGTAGACTTTACATTTGATGGCAATCTTATCCATTTCGAAAAAATCAGCTTAAGTATTACCGACAATAGCGCCGTTGTACTAATCCGTAACATTCCCAATGGGTGGATCACCCGGGATCTCTCCACTGAGAAGGAAATTAAGCCAAGCTCTAAATTCTTTCTAATTACGAATTTTCATAGCCAATCTCAATAAACTGCATGGCATTGTGGATGCGTTCAACTGTCATTCTGCACCTGCTTTCCAGCCTTACCGGAAAGCAGAAAACTATGAATAAATTCTTTATTTTTTAAAAAATATAGATAGTTAGACTGTTTTATAAACTCAGAACGTAAGCTCTTAAGTGCGTCATTTCGCACCTAATGTAGGCATAGATTCAACGGTATCGCTCGTTAAGAATATCAATGATGATTTTGTGAACAGAATTAAGATTGAATACTTAAGATGATCCATCATTCACACTGAACTCGTAGACTCTATAAAAAAGAGAAAAACCTAACGTACCATTGGTTTTGAGTCAATTTTTCATATCTGGCAGGCTACATCATTGAACCGACAAAGTATTATCGATGCGACATTCGATAGTGGAATAGATCAACAGACTACAGGTCATTTCCATGAATCGTATTTAAATACGCTCCTGTTTTTCAGATAGAGTCAAGAGGTCAATAAATCAAGACTTTTAAAGAAACAGAAGCTCTTCTCGACCTTTTTGCATCTTGAAAATGGCCATAAAGTTCGTCCATGCTCAAAGTTTTACTGAAATCGTTAGTAGCAAGAATAAATATGCCGGCTTGGGCACAGGGCTCTTCTACCTTTTCCAGATTAGTTAAGGGATCTCCGTCAATGCGAAATCGGCAGGAATCCGACTTCTGACATGCTTTTAAACGCCCTAGATCATCATACATAGGCTCACAGGCTGCACAGCACATGCTCAATACGCAGCGTCTTGAAACAGCCGAAAAGTGCTCTATGGCGTTTTCAGTGCTTGTCTAACAAGAAAAGTGCTAAAAACATAGTTTAGCAAAGACTTCAAGCTCGGGGATCTTTTTTTTGAGCAGCTTCTTAGAGAGAATTTTACTCGCGCTAAATTGCCTGTTCGCTGCGCAGAAGAGGCCAGCGCGTTGGCCAATGCTTTAATAGTCAACAGCCTGCCAGCAGTCATAATAGCCTTCGGATAGGCCTAGCTCCGCCGTCTCTATGAGATAATGATAATTAGTATTATGGAGTACTTACCAGGGCGTAATTTTTTTGCTTAAAAAGCGCGCAACAGACGATTCTTGAAAAATATTTCACATCAATAATCCTTCGAAAATAAAATACCATTTTTTAATAAAGAATATTTTATTTTTTGTATTCTATCTATAATAAACTATATAATAATTAGTAAGATCGCATCCTGGAGTACTTGCCTACATATTCGCCAAATTTTAATCCGATTGAGTATCAACAGGCACAAGAAAAAGCAAAAAACAAGAGAGAGATTGCGAGACAGAGCTTTTATTCTCAGTCCACATAGCGTAATCAAAATTAAGTCTCTTGGCTATATAACCGGCAAACTTGCCGCCGCAGACCGAATCGCGTAAAACTATCTGCCGCAATTCGGCCTACTCTAATTCAATTTCCCGGACATTATGTTTCAAGACAATCCGCTGCTTGCTCAGCTAAAACAGCACCTACATGCTCAGACGCCACGTGTCGAAGGCGTGGTAAAAGGCACAGAAAAAGGATTCGGCTTCCTAGAAGTTGACGCCCAGAAAAGCTACTTTATTCCACCCCCTTTTATGAAAAAAGTGATGCACGGCGATAAAATCACCGCTGTGGTACACACAGAAAAAGAAAGAGAAATGGCAGAGCCAGAAAAACTTATCGAACGGTTTTTAACGCGCTTTGTCGGGCAGGTTCAAGTGAAGAATAACCGCATGACTATCGTTCCAGACCATCCACTGATCAAAGAGGTTATCCCAACCCGACTGCAGCACGGTCTCAGCCATACCTTCCAAACCGGCGATTGGGCGGTCGCAGAAATGCGGCGCCACCCGCTACAAGGCGATCGGCAGTTTTACGCGGAAATCGTCGCGATGGTCGCCGCCGTCGACGACCATTTTGCGCCGTGGTGGGTCACTCTCGCCCGTCATAATCTTGAATGTATCGCACCAGAAATGCCAGAAAGAATTACTCTGCAAGAAGACGAATCTGGACCGGCACGCGATGATCTTACCGCGCTGGATTTTCTTACCATCGATAGCGCTAGCACCGAAGATATGGATGACGCCATCCATGTAGCCCGCGCGGCGGACGGTGACTGGGTCATGACCGTCGCCATAGCCGATCCGACCGCATGGGTGCCGGCCAGCAGCCCGCTGGATCGCATCGCCCGTGAGCGCGCCTTCACTAATTATCTGCCCGGTCTTAATATTCCTATGCTGCCCCGCGCGCTATCCGACGATCTCTGCTCACTGCGCGATCACGAACGGCGTCCAGCTTTGGCGTGCTGCGTTACAGTACACCAGGACGGGACCCTGGCCAATGACGCGCGCTTCTTTACCGCCTGGGTGGAATCCAAAAGCAAACTGACCTATGATCATGTTTCCGACTGGCTGGAAAACATTGGCACCTGGCAACCGGCAAATAAGGCCATCGCGCATCAGCTTCGCCTTCTGCACGAAGTGTACGAAGCCCGCAGCGCTTGGCGAGAACACCATGCATTGGTATTCAAAGCTCGACCCGATTATCGATTTGTGCTCGATACAAAAGGCAACGTAGACGATATTATTGTCGAGCCGCGACGTATCGCTAACCGTATGATCGAGGAGGCGATGATTGCCGCAAACGTCTGCGCCGCTCGCATATTACGCGACGGCTTGGGTTACGGACTGTACAATGTACACCACGGCTTCGAGCCGCTGCTAGTCAATCAGGCGGTAACTATGCTGCGCACTTATCATATAGAAGTGGAGCCTACCGAACTTTTAACGCTAGAAGGATTTTGTGCTCTTCGGCGGCGTCTGCAGGCCCTGCCTAACGCCTATTTAGAGAGCCGTATCCGCCGCTTTCAAACTTTTGCAGAAATCAGCGCCGCGCCTGGCCCGCACTTCGGGCTAGGGCTAGATGCCTACGCGACTTGGACTTCGCCTATCCGTAAATACGGCGATATGCTCAACCACCGTCTTCTTAAGGCACTAATTGGCATCGGCGAAGCCAAGCGGCCGAGTAAAGATGTCCTGTTTCTTCTTGCCGAACGCCGCCGGCAAAACCGCATAGCGGAGCGGGAAGTAAGAGATTGGCTCTACGCCCGTTTCCTGCAGCCGAAAGCTGGAAGCCGCCACCGCTTCCCGGCGGAGATAACGGATATCTCTCGGGGCGGCATGCGGGTGCGTCTTCTTGATAACGGTGCGCGGGCGTTTATCCCGGCCCCTTTTATTCATAGCGTGCGTGATGAGCTAGTCTGCAGCCAGGATACCGGCACTGTTCAGGTGAAAGGCAAGGAATGCTACCGTCAGGGGGATATGCTTGACATCACTCTCGTCGAAATCAGAATGGAAAACCGCTCTGTTATTGCACGTCCGGCTTAAACCAAACCGCCTGAAGGCGCACTTCTTGGAGCCCTCCTTAACGCACGACTAAAGGCAGTGCGTTTTTGAGAGATATAGTTAAGATAAATATAATAATAATTAGACTCAACATCTAGGATACTATAATCCTTAAATTATATCCGCTCTTTAAGCAAACAACGAGATATTATCTACTTTGACTAAACTTTATGGCATCTCTGAACTTATCGCTTCTAAATCGAAAAATAAGATGGTTTTGCCATCATTCCGCACCTAAATTAGAAATAAATACAAAAATCAGTGAAAAATTAAAAAAAAATAAAAATCAGTTAGTTATATAAATAACTAAATTTGGTTACTTATAGGTAGGTGGTCACTGTTACTTTTTTCAAAACCAGAATAATTATAGCTTGACACAGAAATACCCACGCAAAAAATTAACTAAAAAATATATAATTACGCATTTTGATTAAGCTCTTCTTAACAAAATCTATAACATTGCGGTTACTTTTAATGCCGATACCAAGAAGTGCGGGATCAGCTCCCTCAACTCATTATGTTGATAAAGTTGATACTCAAATTATGTTGATAAAATTTATACTCAAATTCGGCTAGGCAATAAGATCTATGTTTGTCACGAATTACATGGTAAGTATTGATTATGACGTTTTTATATTCCCCAGCAGAGTACTCATCCACTTTAAAATATCAATTCCTAGTGTAGCTCAAACGTGGCTGTTTTATATACGCAATCAAGAAAAATATGATGAAACACATCAGATTTGAAATCTTATGCTCTATATTTACAAATAGTTTAAATATTTATATTGTTAAGTAAATAATTTATTTATGGTTTTCTACTTTTCGGTAAGATGAAAAGAAAGAATTAGTTGCGGAATAACGGATTAAAGAACGCCACAATGTCCTGCAGAATGTTTAAGATAGCTAGGCAATATTCACAACCGGCTTTAATTACCAGCAACCAGCCTTGATTAATTATCACTCATTGTGATTATAGATTTTGTTCAGCTAAATATCTATTTTAATTTATTAAATAACGATTCATCTATATGCTATGGATAATGTTTTCTCTAACTTCTAATAACACATTCTTAGGATGAGAACCTAAAGATCGCGAAATAATCAGATTAATTAAAACGAACAGTTTTACACGTGCAGTGACGGATAAATATTCAATAAGCTCTTCTACTTCAACTAGCTGGAGTCAACAGTTCCGTGAGACCCAAAGTTACAGCTATAAACCTAGAAGAAACCGAAATCGCTTCTCAAAAATTGATGCGTCTTCTGATTTTATCTTAACGCTTATTGGTGCATTTTATGATCTAACTTTGTCTGAAATGTAGACCTCCCTGAAAAGCACTTTCAGCATTCAAACAAGCCTTACTGCTCTATCGCGCTTTTTACCACTATATAATAGTGGTTAAAAAAGACCGCACATGCCACTAAACAAGAGGTCGGCGATGCACTTCATGCGCGTAAATTATTATTCAAAGAAATTTCATGCTTTTCACCAGAGAAGCTTTTCATTAATGAAACAGCAACAAAGACAAATATGAGTAGGTCAAAAAACTGCAACAGACGAGATCAAGGATACAGGTCTGATGGCTCAAACGCTTGCCTGGAGAAGATGACACTTACTCCTGCATCCGTTATTCTACACCTAATTTTTCTTTTTTATCTTATCGAATACATAGATTTTCAAACTGTTTTGTTAACTCAGAATGTGAGATCTTAAATCTCATGTGGCGCATTATGTTCTTAGATTTTTTGATTGGCTTAAGGATTTCTACGTTAAGCCATATTAAATTCTACTTTTAGTAAAAAATGATAATGATAACTTCATTATAACTAATCAAATATTTTATTTTTTAATCTCTCACTTATCTTTGTATTTATTATTAATTTAGCTTCAGAATGATAACTGGCATACGTCTAGCTGATTATATAAAAATATGCGACTCAATCGAGCAATGAATAAACATACTTTCTTTAATTATTTAGAACAAGCATTTTCCTATAAACTTACACCAGAGAATGTCGTGATAATAAATAATTTTTTTTATTCATAAAGTTAGTGTTGCACATCAAGCTTATTCAGGATAAATATGCAATTCTTTTTATCTTCCGCTTTATTCACCGCATATAAATCCTATCGAGATGGCGTTTCCAACGCTAAAATCATTTCACAGAAAAACTGCAGGAAAACCGTTAATTCGCTGTAGAATGCAATTGATCAAGCTATTGAGTTAATTTTCTATAAAGATTGAGACAATTCTTTATCGCAGTGGGATATAAACTAGCATAGATGAAAGTGATCCAGATGAAGATTTCCGGATTTCAAAAGAGGCTAGATTCGTTCGGTATAAATAAATTTTAAGTTCGAGCATAGTTCAACTGGCGTTCAAAAGTGCATCAAAAAGATGCTGACAGTTATCTGCTTACGCGTTAATCCGATGCTTTCCAGAAGGCTGATGTTAAGCCAATAGATGAAGTGTGCTCGCATTATCTAGAATGCAAAATATTATAAAAAGCGGCATTACCGCACTTTTGCCCGAAAATACGCACCCGTGGATTCCTATGCCCTGCTAGACTTGACTGCAGTACAATTTAAAAATAAAAAGCTAACGCCTTCTCTCTCTGAATGCCCCAGCTAGATGCTACGTAATAGCGATGTTAACTGGTATAAGACTTATGAAAAAACTCCTTAAAGGTGCATGCGGGTAACAAACACTCATAGTAAAAACGGATTTCGCTAGTATCTATCTTACCCGTGAAGTTTTCCGATTCAACTGTTGCGCTGACCGCAATGTCAGGCCGTTTATTAGCGCAAAGATAAATATAATATTGACTACTTTTCGTTTAAGCCTTACGTCAGCTTCAACGCGCTAAATTTGCTTTATATCGGCAAAGAGTATAGACAATGTTACCTGTCATTTTTTCATAATAACGGTGCAGCACAAGCCCAGGTCAATGAAAAACATCTCGCATTTTGCAGGGAGAGCAGGTTGTCACTGTCTTAATATCAATACCATCGATATTTGATTAGCGCGCTACTGTTTCGTTCACGCGAGTTTTGCAGAGTTTGATTAGAGCGACAGCCAGAACAGGCATATGACAAGCACAGATCGTCACATTAAGCCGCCTGCAACGATATCGTCTTTCTCACCAAAATACAGGTCATAATCACCGCAACCCGAACAAAACGGGAATGTCCCGACAATATCGAAGTCTGCTGATATCCGCAATAACTTTGCACATTAGACTAGCCGAGTCATGGTTAAGGCGGGGAAGGTATTTATTTTTCAGGAGCTAAAACTCAGGGCGTAACGCAAAAACTGAAAGGGAAACAAGACAAAATAGACGTTATCTGCCTAAAAAGCTAAAGTAAAAGTTGTAATCAATCAACTGATTATTGACGTTAGCTAGCAAGTCTAGAAACATACACTCAGCAAAAAAGAGTCAGGACAGCAAAACCTATTTTGCATTCCAGTCTTTTATGCCTCGTAAGAATGTGCCGAATGTGGGCACATGCACCACGATAAACGCAAGACGAAAGCGGCGTTTATTTATAGTAATTATGGACACGCTAACAACGCAGATAACAATACTTCACGGTTAATCAAAAGCGCGCGATAGAGTTAACTTTCGACACTGGAACGGCGTTGCGCGATCGCATATTAACCTCGCGTACTAGAACAGGTCATAAGCGATAGTAAGACGAGCAGCAGGAGAATAGAGCGGAAAGACTCATTTGTATTTTGCAAGCACTTTTTAAGAAGGCTTTTATTTTAAACGAAATTAGATCGCAGGACTAATCAATAAGCGTCTAAATAAAATCAGAATACGCATCAATTTTTAAGCTATAATTCACATTTCTTTTAGGGTTGTAGCCGCAACTTTTAGTCTGATAGAATTACTTACTCTAACGAGCCGCGGCAGAAGAGCCTATTTGACATCCATCCGCCGCTACACGTGCAGAGCCACTTGCCTCAATCAATTCGATTACTCGCGATCTTAAGTCCTCACTACAAGAATTCGCTATTTAAGCCTAAAAGAAAAAATTAGTCACAGCATATACATAAATCTCTATTTAACAAACTGAAATCAGTGAAAATTGCTATAGCCGATTAGAATGCGTAATAAAGAAATATCGTGATAATTAAGCTCTATAGTCAGGCAACTATAACACCCAAAATCCGAGCAGCTCTTGAGGCAAGCAAGGAGCCAACATCTAACTTAACTAAGCGTTATTGCATCTCTAAACTAACTATCTCTAAATAGAGAAAACCATATGGTGTTAAGGAGCATAGTCATATTTTCTATCATTTGCAGGCAACCTTGTCGCCGTCTCAGTAAGTAGTAGCCGTTTTACTGCGGAAGACACTTTCTCTTCGACTGGACGATCTGTTTGTAGTCTACTCAAATTCTTGAACCCTGCTGCATCTCGATCTAGCCTGAATTGCTATTTACGCAGGCATTGATTATATAGATCAAGCGATTCAATAGATCTTAATCTATCTCTAGAAAACCAAGACGCCAGCTAATTGCTGGACATTTCTTTCGCAATCTTAATCGAGTATCTCTTATGGTTATTCGTCGGGCAATGATAGACAATAGCAAATAATTTACAGATTGTCTTTTTGGCCTGTGCAACTTTCAGGAACCAGGAAACATAAATTCGATCGCTTATGTCTAGAGGTTGATATAAAACACTTTCTTAACCGACCGATACACCCACAAAAGAATGGCATGGTCTAAGGATTTAATAGATATATAAAGCATGCCTGCAAAAGCAGGATTATTCAGAACTGCCTCGATCAGTATCGGGTAATGAAATTCTATTTCGGTCTATTAAATCTTAGAAATAATAAAGTTTAAATTGTTTATACTAAACAATAGTACATTCAATATTTGACATTATCGCGTACATCGCGGGCAATAGTGTCTTGCTCTTTCAGGTCCTTTATCTTGTTAGCAACAAAATCTTTGAGCATAGTATCTAAAAAAGCTCTCCTTCTAGTGTGCTTCGCGCACGCCACGTCGGAATCAGGTCAGATGGCAGTCAATGGGATAGTTGCCACTAAGAATCCGGTTGGCGGCAAAATAAACTTAGATTAACAGCGCCGATTTGGCGTAAAAATTAAGGTACATAGAATGACGTATAGACTAACGGTATAAACCCTGCTCCTCAATATAACCTTGCACTGTGCGAGGAAGCAGACTATCGCAGTTACAACCTTTCCGGTACCGCATCCGAATATAGCTAGCAGAAATAGCAAGTTGCGGCGTATCCGCGTAATAGACAAGCCCTGCTGGCTGCCTATGCAGCGCCTCTGCATCCCGAGTTAGCCGGCGGGTAAGCCAGCTATTATCGCTCTCATCTTCCAGTCTGTCTCCATATCCAGGACGAGCGCACACCAACAAATGACAGAGATCCAGCAAAGCCAGGCTGCGGTGCCATTGCGGCAGAGTAAGCAGCGAATCCTGGCCGATCATAAAGCCTAACGGCGTGTTGGGGCCATATTCTTGGCGCAGATCTTCTAGCGTATCTACCGTCCAAGAGGGCGTTGTAGAGCAGAGTTCACGATCATCAAGGCTGCATAGCCCGTCCGGCAGCTCTGCTACGGCTAGGCGCACCATGGCCAGCCGCTGCTGCGCGGACGCTACGGGAGGCGGCCGGTGAGGTGGTAGATTATTCGGCAGTAGGATCACTTGCTGAAGGTGAACAAGGCGTGCTAACGCGATGACGAGCCGCAGATGCCCGTAGTGGATTGGATCGAAGGTACCGCCGTAAAAGGCCCTAAAGGCGCGTTTAGCCATTAAGCATCGCTGCGGGTAGCGCATTTCCACACAATAGCAAAACCAACGCATTCAGAGCAGACCATACCGGATAGCCATAATCCTGCTTCAGCATTAATTCAATGTGGATCATCAGCGCCACCGCTCTCCTTAACTGCGGCAAGGTAAGCCTCCCTAACGCCTGCGTAAGCAGCGGCCGGCGATTCTGCCACACTTTATGGCAGTCGAATAGCGTGCGCATGGGTGCGACGGCCATTTGCCTTTTAAGCGTTAGCAACTGCAGAACTTCACGCTGAATACTGCGCAGCAGGATTACCGGCTCAGCGCCTTCCAGCCGCAGATGACGCAGAATATGCGCAGCACGTTTACTTTTACCCGAAAGCGCGGCGTCGACCCAGTGAAACGGGGTAAAATGTGCCGCATCATTTACCGCTACCTTGACCCGCGGCAGCGTAAGATTACCGTCGGGATAAATCAGCGACAACCGTTCTAGCGCCTGGGCTAGCGCCAGCAGATTGCCTTCGTAGCAATAACATAGCATCTGGCAGGCGGCGTCATCCAGCGTCAACTTCATGTTTTTAGCGCGCCTCGCGACCCAGCGCGGTAGTTGCCCTTGCTCCGGCGTGAGGCAGCTTACCAGCACCACCCGGGGGCCAAGCGCTTTAAACCAAGCGGCGCTCTCCAAGGCGCGGGTTAGCTTTCTGCCACGCAAAATCAGAATCAGATCTTCATGCAGCAAAGACGCTAGCTGAAGCAGATTTTCCCCTATGACAGCTTGAATGCCATCGTCCGGCAGGATAAGCAACAGCGTCTGACGACTAGCGAAGAGGCTACGCGTTTGGCATAGGCTAAAAATTGCGTCCCAGTCGGTGCCAGCGTCTAGCGTAACGCTGAAATGTTCATCAAACTTCTGCTCCTGGGCCCGATCGCGAATATAATCCTGGCTTTCCTGCAGTAGCAGCGGTTCGTTGCCGAATAGCAAGTAACAGGCGGGCAATGACTCCTGCGACTCAGCAGCCAACTGCTCAGCATAAAGTCGGATCATAGCGCGGCCCTCCGTGAGACAGAGTGCAGATTTATCATGACGCCGTTGCCACCGGTAGCGGCGATTTCTGCTGTTTTAATTTCGCATCAAGTACGCTCTCTGCATCCTCGACAATATGCACCGCAAGCAGTTTACGCACCAGCTGCTGCGCTGCTTGCTGGCGCAATTCCTCACGGATAATATCTTCTTCAGCATCTTTCGCCAGTGCCGTCAGCGGGTTATCAAAGAAAGAACGATAAACTTTTACGTCGATAGGGTAATAATCTTTGCTAGGCATCAACACTTGCGCCTGTACACTCAGCATCATCTGATATTCAGCAGTTTTACCGTCTTGGAATACCGACGCGGTCACCTGACTTTCCGGTGCATTGACAATCCTAAGCGAGGGCAGTGTCATGCTCTTGTCTTGAGCGGCGTCAACCAGCGCTACATTGTTTAGACGCAGCTCCGCACGCACAGCCCGAGTTAGCGGGCCGTAAGGATCATAACTGTTTAATGTTATAGTTTTTATTTCGGTCCGTACCTGGGCGGTAGTGCCACGTAGGTGGTAACCACAGCCGGCGGCAGTTATCGCCGGCAAGCCTAGTATCAGTGCTAAGATGTGATATCGCAAAACGTCTCCTTCTGTTAACCCACGACTAGGTTCATTAATTTGTCCGGCACATAAACCACCTTGCGTACCGTGATCCCTTCCAGATGTTTCGCTACCATATGTTCCTGCAAGGCGCGCTCACGCACTAAGGCTTCGTCTGCATCCGCGGGCACACTAATTCTGCCGCGTACCTTGCCATTGACTTGAATGACCACTAGCTTAGCATCTTCGACCATAGCGGCAGAGTCAGCGATCGGCCACAAAGCGTCATCGATATCTCCTGCGCCATGAAGCTCTCGCCAAAGCGTGAAACAGGCATGGGGAGTGAATGGATAAAGCATCCGCACAACTGCCACCAAGGCCTCCTGCAGCAGAGCACGATCCTGGCCGGTCTGCTGCGTCGCGCGTGTTAGCTTGTTTATTAGTTCCATAATAGCGGCGATGGCAGTATTGAACATCTGGCGGCGGCCGATATCGTCCGTGACCTTGCTGATAGTTTTATGCACTTTGCGACGCAGCACTTTTTGACTCTTGTTCAAGGCCGTAATATCCAGCGCACCTACCGGGCCTTTCTGAGTATGCTCATATGTCAGTTTCCACACGCGTTTTAAAAAACGATTAGCGCCTTCCACGCCGGATTCCTGCCATTCAAGCGTCATTTCTGCCGGTGAAGTAAACATAATAAACAGGCGAACGGTATCAGCGCCGTATTTCTTTACTATTTCCTGAAGGTCGACACCGTTATTTTTTGATTTCGACATCTTGCTCATGCCAGCGTAGATTAGCGCGCGACCCGTGGCATCGTTCGCTTTGACGATTTGGCCTTTCTCATCGCGCTCTACTCTGACATCTACTGGCGAAATCCAGATGCGCTCGCCGCTGTCGGCAAGGTAGTAGAAAGCGTCAGCCAGCACCATGCCCTGACACAGCAGGCGCTTAGCCGGCTCGCTAGAGGTGACAAGCCCGGCGTCGCGTAGCAGTTTATGATAGAAACGAAAATACATCAGGTGCATGATAGCGTGTTCAATGCCGCCAATGTACTGATCTACCGGAAGCCAATAGTTGGCAGCCGCGGGATCCAGCATCCCGCGATCATAATTCGGACAAGTATAGCGCGCATAGTACCAGGAGGATTCCATGAAGGTATCGAAGGTATCTGTTTCACGCAGCGCGGGCTGACCGCGATAGATGGTTTTGGCCCACTCGGGATCGGCTTTTAGCGGACTGGAGATGCCGTCCATCACCACGTCTTCCGGCAGCACAACCGGCAATTGGTCTTTCGGTGACGGCACAAAGGTGCCATCTTCAAGCGTTATCATCGGTATTGGCGTTCCCCAATATCGCTGGCGGGACACTCCCCAGTCGCGAAGACGATAATTCACCTTGCGCTCGCCGACGCCGCGTGCCACCAGAGCATCAGCAATGGCATTGAAACTGATCTGGAAATCCATACCGTTAAATTCACCAGAATTGAACAGGATGCCTTTTTCGGTCATCGCCTGGGCGCTGATATCCGGCTCACTACCATCAACGTTAAGGATGACCGTCTTGATAGGCAAGTCATATTTTCGAGCAAATTCAAAATCACGTTCGTCGTGACCCGGTACCGCCATTACCGCGCTGGTCCCGTAATCCGGCAGCACGAAATTGGCGACCCAGACCGGCAACGTCTCGCCGGTCAGCGGATGCAGGACGCGCAGACTCGTATCCATTCCCCTTTTTTCCATCGCGGCTATTTCTGCTGCCGTCACTTTAGTGATGCGACATGCCTGGATGAAATCAACCAACGCCGGATTCGAGGCCGCGGCTTTCAGAGAAAGTGGGTGTCCGGCCGCGATCGCGATATAAGTCACCCCCATAAGGGTGTCGAGTCGGGTGGTGTAGACCGTGATCGTCTCTTCGCTCTCGGCAACCTGAAAAGTGATTTCCATCCCTTCCGAACGGCCGATCCAGTTACGTTGCATGGTTTTTACTTGCTCAGGCCAGCTCTCCAACTTATCTAGATCGTGCAGCAACTCTTCGGCATAAGCGGTTATTTTCACAAACCACTGCGGGATTTCCTTGCGTTCGACTTTCGTATCGCAGCGCCAGCAGCAGCTGTCGATCACCTGCTCGTTGGCCAGCACTGTCTGGTCCTGCGGGCACCAGTTAACTGCCGAAGTTTTTTTATACACTAAGCCTTTTTCATAAAGATGAGTGAAAAACCACTGCTCCCAACGGTAATATTCTGGGTTACAGGTAGCGAGTTCACGATCCCAATCGTAGCCGAATCCTAACAGTTTGAGCTGCCTCTTCATACAATCAATATTGGAGTAAGTCCACTGGGCCGGTGTACTATTGTTTTTTACTGCAGCCGCTTCGGCTGGCAGACCAAACGCATCCCATCCAATGGGCTGCAGGACATTTTTGCCTAGCATGCGCTGATAGCGGGCTATGACGTCACCAATGGTATAGTTTCGCACATGCCCCATATGCAGGCGGCCGGAGGGATAGGGGAGCATAGAAAGACAGTAGTATTTTTCCTTGTCAAGGTCTTCGGTAACGCTGAATGTATCATTTTCATGCCAGTGTTGCTGCACAGTAGATTCTATTTCTTCCGGATGATAAAACTCTTTCATGGCGGCCAGTGATCCTTAAGTTAAATACGGCGATGCGCGCGCAGAAAACGTATTAAAGAATAATGCTAGGATCTGCCTAGCAGGGCTAATAAGTAATAGAGGTAAAAACATCCAGAATCTGGCAGAAGAATTTTTCTGCTAATATTAGCGGTGCGCGAGTTAGCAACACGTTCGGTAAACCCCTCTCACAAACCGCCGCACCGACGGCAGATAGTTTTAAACTAAAATTATATATATAATACTAACATGCCGGCGGCGCCGCGGGTCAAGGGGAAAATGATAGATAAAATCACGCATCATTGGCATCAATTCCTTAACTATTTAGTCCCGGATAATTATATAAACCCTCGTCGCACACACTTCTTCATAGTCAGATCTCTACTGAGAAATATAGTTGAGAGAAAATATCATGATGATTAGACTCCATCATCAAGCACGCACCTAGTCAGCATCTCCTTTGGCTAAGCGTTATGGCATCCCTAAACTGACCGTTTCTAAATGGAAAAAATGAGATCCTGCTAAGGATTACAGCCATATTCCCCATGATCTTCTAATGACGCTTTGGCTTATTCAGAAAGGATTATGTGTTCCCTAGAGAAAATGCTTTTCTCTTACTAGATATTCTGTTTGCGGTCGTATGCGAATTCTTGAATTCTGCCGCATCTCGATCTGGCCTGAATAGCTTTTTACGCAGGGCATGGATTGTAGAATTTACGTTACATGAGGAAGCAATCATTAAAACCAAAGCATAAAGCCCTTAAAAACTATGAGCCTGATTACCTGCATCTTGATTTGAAATATCTTCTACAAATGCTAAACATAAAATCTTAAGATATTATCTTTTCTTGGGTATATATTGAGCGACTCGATTAGCCTTATCCATCTCTACAAAGCCAAGGCCTCGGCTAATACACGACATTTTTTCTTAATCTTAATCAAGCTGTCAGTACTAATTAAAAAATTATCCATCTTGCTAAATAGTTTTTTAAAACTAGTAATCATAAATAAGCAATTATGCTGAAGCATACGAAACGCAAAAGTACTTACAAACGCGCGCTGAAGCTTCTAAACTTCGATACGTTAGAGAAGCGAACTGCTGACTGGCATAGCCGCCGGGAAGCATCAAGCATGCCTCATGTCAATTTATAGGGCACCTATAGACAATGGTAAAATTTACAGAGCGTCTCTGGCCTCTGAAAAAAATTAAACAACCGGAAAACATGAATTTGGCCGCTTATGCTCAGAGCTTCATATAGAAAACTGCCTTAAACCACCACTTCTCCACAAACAAATTGTCAAGCCAAGCAACTAAATAGGCATATAGAAGATGCACTATAAAGCCACTCTTTCTATTCCGCTAAAGAGCTTTAGATTACACTGTACCGATATATCTGCCTCTACAATCAGGAATTACTTCAATCAGTATTGGCTAGTAAAACTTTATTGCCGTCTATGAAATATTAGTATAATATTTAACCTAAATTATTTTAAAAAATATGCTGTCTTCTAAAATATAAAATCAAAATATCCCATAAAACCTTAGTCTAATCCGACAGAAAAGCTGAGTACAATAAATATAGTCTACAGAATGTTGAGCTTGTTCATAAGCTGCCTGATTCGGTGTGCGTCAGGATACTATGTTGGGATATCCTCAAGAAAGTAAGTCTAATCAATCCTGACTCTATGCTCGCTCTATACTCGTTCTATTCCCAGGCACGCTAGCTAGCCGACGAGCAACTAACATCTGACGGACCATGAAGACGTTGCACGCTCCTAGCCGTTTGTATTCATAGTCCTCTCGAGCAGGTTTTCTAGCCTTAAACAGTAGCGCTACGCGTGTATGTTGAATCAATTCACGAAGATATCTTGTCCATGAATACCACCGGGTAAATAGGGGAGGGTTATAAGGCCAACGATACACGTTCAGAAGATTCTCTATAGTTGCAACGAATTCTACATTGGCTTATAGCCGGATAAGTCGGCCGATTTTTATGACGGTTTCAATTCGTTTCTAGTATACGTCTTACTGTTTCACGCGAGATTATTTTGATATATTCCAGTTCTGCTGCTTTATCGTAAACAGTTGCAAGGCGTACTGTCATATACTCGTTTCCTCAGTTTACGGCTTAGGAGTGTCTTCAGCCCTTCTTCAATAAAATAACGTTTGACTGGATTAATCTTGCCGAAACCTATTTTACAATCTCGGCCAACCCCTCTCCATTGGGCCGCCTTACACGTCTAATTGATGTATCGCAATTCAACACAATTAATGTATTCACAACTTTCTATTAGATATGCTTATCTTTGCTGATCAATGCTTCTATTTGCCTTTTTCTTACGACCCAAGAGTAATAATGCATTTCTCTATTTTGAGAGCTTTATTCAGCTCTAGCCACAGATACTGCAAGCGCTATTTTTATGCATTAATATACTAAAATAATTATAGCTTAACATAAAAATTCTTAAGCCAAGCAAAAATGAACTAAAATATCTGTCAAGATAGCGCTTTCTAATCTTGAATCTTGATTCAAGAAAGCTGCAGTAAGAACTGCTCGGTCGCTCTAGAGCGCGATCGCTCAAGCTATTAAATTAATCCCATATAAAGATTGCGATAATTTTTCTCAGCAGTATATGAAACGAAATGGATGCTATCTGAGAAAAATATGTAATCAGAGGAAAATAACCCGAAACCGTGAACAAAGATCAACTGGGTTATACCGCTAAAGGTTAATACCGAATTCGTTTCCGCCATTGGAAACACGCTTAACATGTATCGTGGGCCCTATATCCGATGCATCCGGTAGTTTTCATGGACTAAGCTCTCATTAATTGATTGGATACACATGCGTAGCAATGCTGTTAAAACCTGGAAGACTTAGTCAGGAGAGACTGTGAATAAAAATAGCTTGTGTGTGAAATTTCTTTATGCTCAGCGAGCCGTTGGCTGGTTGCGGACTAACCAAAAGGACTAAGCATAGAACCAGTGATCAATTAATCTTACTCTCTTAAAGTATATATAAACATAATATCTTTATACAGACCGCATTGCCCCAGTCATAGACAATATCAACACGAGCCTTATGAGTAATAAGATGCCAATCGATCTTGGCGCTTACCTGATCAACTTATTTTTGCCAAACGGCCACTTCACTTCGCTATATCTTAATCTTTTTAATATGACGAGTCAGGTATTTTCTGATCAGCACACTGAGTTTAATTGCTGCTATTTTTAGGAAACTGCTATGTTTATATGTATGAGTACACTCAAAATAATCTCATAAAGCCTGGCCTGTTCTGCTGGTACGGCCGAGCATATTATATTGGGATATCGTTAAGAAAGTAAGTCTAATCGATCCTGGTTCTATGCACAGTCACTTTGTTTAGCGGACAGCTCGTCAACAACTTACTGGTTATGAAGGCACATCACGCCTAATCGCTTGTATTTATAACTCTTACGAGCAGGTTTCCCTGCGCTTCAACAGCAGTGCCACATATGTATGTCTAATTAATTAATAAGGGGTCTAGTCAGTGAAACGACCGGATGCATGGAGTCATAGACTGGCGATACACATCCAGCAAGTTTTCTATATCCGCAAAGAATTTGGCATTGGGTTCTGGCGGCATAACTAAGTCAATGTCAATATATTTTTAGTTCGTTTTTACCTGGCTTGAGGTTTTCTGAATCAGACTGTAATAATTCTAGTTTTAAAAAAAGCAATATTGATCATTTAATTATGAGCAACAAGGCTTAAGTAATCATAACTTATTATTTTATTTATTTTTATTTTTTTAAAAAATTTTATATTTATTCCTCATTAGATGCGGAATGACGGATAAACAGCACGCTGCATGAGGGTGCTTGTCTAAGGTAAAGCTCTACCCCCCTTAGCGCCTATCGTCCGCTAAGATGGGCTTGTTAACTTGTTCAAATTGTCATTCCGCACTTATATTAAGAATAAATACAAAAATCAATGAAAATAAAAATAAATAAAATATATTTACTCATAATTACGCTTGACTATGCGCCTTGCTTAAATTATCTTAAACTAGACTCAAAATAAACACTTTTCAAGTGAATGCATACTCTTTCTGGGGAATGTCAAAAAACGCGATAACGGGCACTTACCATACAATTCATGGTCAATATACGCCTCGTTCCCTAACTAAATTTGAGTATTAATTTAACTAACGTTAATGAATTAAATTCGCTTATACTGCACTTCTTGTTAGCAGAATTAAAACCATCCACAATGCCATTCAGCCTTAAGATAGCTGATCAAAATCAGTCATCAGGTAATAGAATAACTACTATTAATTTTTTCACAAACCTAAATTATTACAGCTTGATATAGCAACCTTCAGGTCAAGCATAAAAACGAATCAAAAATATAATAAAATACATAATATTTCAGATCTCACGCTTTTAATTCACAATAAGTCTAACTATTTATATTTTTAAAAATATAGAATGTATTTATTTTTTTCTTCTTTTTCGGTGAGATAAAAAAAGAAAAATCAGGTGCGGAATGACGAACGAAAAGGCCCGGAGCGGGATGAAAGCTTTTCTTTTCCGGCCTTAACTGTGTAATATTAGGCACTATGACAAAGAAAAAATCAGACAAACCCGGTTCAGCCACTATTGCGCAAAACAAACGCGCCCGACACGAATACTTTATTGAACAGGAGTTTGAATCAGGACTTTCGTTGCGGGGATGGGAAGTAAAATCGCTACGCGCCGGCAAAGCAAACATTAACGATAGCTATGTACTGCTGAGAAATGGCGAAGCCTATCTTTTTGGTGCCACATTCCAGGCGCTAAAAGTAGCATCTTCTCATGCAGTCTGTGACCCTATGCGAACCCGCAAGCTGCTGTTGAATAAGCGTGAACTCTATTCGCTTTTCGGTCGCGTAAACCGTGAAGGCTATACTGTTATCGCGCTCTCGCTTTATTGGAAAAACGCATGGGCAAAAGTAAAAATCGGCCTTGCCAAGGGCAAAAAAGAGTACGATAAACGTACTGACATTAAGAAACGCAAATGGCAGCTCGACAAAGCGCGCATCATGAAGCATGCTAGCCGATAAGCTTGAAACTAGACCTTAAGCTTGCTATAATGAAATGAAAATTCGGGGCTGATCCTGGATTCGACGGGATTTACGAAACCCAAGGTGCATGCCGAGGTAAGGTTGGCCTCGTAAAAAATCCTTAAAAAATAATTGCAAATGATTCGCAATACGAGCCTGCTGCATTAGCAGCTTAATCAGTCTAATAAACTGAAGGTTCCTTCTCTCCCTAGCCTCCGCTCTTAGGACGGGGAACAAGAGAAGTTAAATCTAAAAGAGATCGCGTGGATATCCTGCCTAAGGCTAAACCGTTAAATTTAACTAGGCTAGTTTGTTAGTCGCGTGTTCATCCGCAGCTGACAAGCGAATGTAAAGACTGAACTAAGCATGTAGTGCCAAGGACGTAGAAATTCCGGACGCGGGTTCAAATCCCGCCAGCTCCACCAATTTTATAGCACAGCAATTGAACGGTAGTAATAAAGTCAAATAGTTAGAGATAAAAAATATCAACATAAAAATTCACGCGTAAGACACACATAGTGCGGCATCAGGCACTCTCAAGTCATAATGTCAGTTAAAGCGATACTCAAATTCGACCAATATCACAGTATATATTAAATGACGAATAAAAACGCTTGATCTTGATACGAGCATTATCAGTAGTGAAATAGTAATCAATTTTAGTGCTTATTTCGTCGCGTTGTCTCTGCCAAGCGGCAACTTCACTTTGCAATATCTTAATTTTATCAACACGACGATTTAAGTCACGGTCCGATTAAAGTTCAATTTTCGCCATGCCTGTCTAACGATCATGTTCAACCATGTCAACGCATTCAAAAGTCTTAGATAAAGCCTTGCGCTAATCCGGCATGAATATGATTCGGTGTACCTAAGAATATTATATTGAGACATTCTTAAAAAAGTAAGCTCAATTAATTCTTCTATACTAAGTCGCTTGTAGCCGACGAGCGGCGAACTTTTCGCAGAACATGAAGAAATTACATACCCCCAGCGGATTTTATTTATAGTTTTTCCGGGCAGGCTTTACAGGCCTCAACGGCAGTGCTAGGGATGTATTTCTAATTAATTGACGAGAGATCTTGTCTATGAAAATTACCGGATGCATCGGCTCACAAGACCGACGATACACGTCTAGCACATTCCCCATAGCTGCAATGAATTTAACATTCGCTCCTGATAGTATACGAGGCTGCAATGAATTCAGAATTTCTTCGTCCATAGTTTCATTTTGTTTTTTAGTCTGTGCTGCATGGTTTTACGCGAAATCGTTTTAACGTATTACACTTCTACAGCTTTGTCGGCAAGCAACTGCAAAGTTCACTGCGCCCCTCTCTGGCATCTCACTTCAGATTAGTACAATCAAACATGCCTCAGTATCACTATCCACAATACGGTCATGCACCTGTTTCTTAGTTTATGACTCAGGAGACTGCCTCAAGCCTTTCTTAGACAAGACAACGCTTGACCCAATTGATCTTACGGGCATCTATTTTTATAAAATATTGCCTAATGCCTCGCCACTCGGTCGATTTACACGTCTAATTATGTATCGGAATTCAATAAAATCAATGGATTAAAAAATTTCCGTGTAACATGCCTGGCATCGCTGACTAACGCCTCTAGTTGCGTTTTTCCTAACGTAAGAGTTATAGCGTATTTTTCAGAAATTTTTTAATAGTTATTTATCTATATGCGTGACTAATTTTTCTTTAAAGTCTAAATAGCATGCTCTTATAGTGAGGACTTAAGATCGCGAATAATCGGATTGATTGAGTCGGATAGCTCTTCACGTGCAGCGGCAGATAGATGTCAAATAGGCGCTTCTACTGTAGCTGCTTGAAGTAAGCAGTTTCGTAAGATAGGAAATTACCGCCTTACACTTAGAGAAAACCCGAAGCACAGATAAAAAATTAATGCGTATTCTAATTTTATACTGACGCTTATTGACTAGTCTTATAACCTAACCTCATTTAAAATAAAGCCCTCCCTCAAAAGTACTTTCAGGATTCAAACGAGTCTTGCCAGGGTATCCTTTCGTTATATCACAACGGTAAAATACCGTATATGCGACTTAACGAGAGCGTGACGATGTAGTTCATGCGCGCAATTTATAGCCTGAAGATCTGAAGAAATGTCTACCAGAGAAGCCTATTTTCATTGATAAAACGGCAACAACAATAAATATGAGTAAGTCAAAAAACCGCAGTGGCCGAAGTCAATGATGCTGAACTGATATCCCACACGCTCACTAGAAAACGATGATGCTCACTGCTAGCATATGTCTATCTGAATTAAGCGCAATATGCCACTCAATAGAGCAATGAAGGCACATACTTTCCTTGCTTATGCAATATTGCGATCATCGATCATTTGGCTACTCATAACGTTAATAGTGCACGAGAAGCTATTGGGGCTAAAGATGACATTCTTCTTTATCTTCCGCTTTATTCCCTGAATTTAAGTCCTATAAAAATGACGTTTTATAAGATGAAATCACTGCTCAGAAAAGCTATAGCAAGAAGCTTTGATTTGCTTTGGAATGCAGTTGCTTAAGCTATTTCATTAATCTTATACAAAGATTACGACATTTTTTTGCAGCGAGAAATAAACCGGAATAGATAAAAATTATTTAGCTGAATAAAATGTGTAATTAGGCGATCCTTAACCACTAACAGGAGAAGAAATGTCCAGTGTTTATCCCGATTTACGCCCGCGACGTTTGCGGCGCACCTCTGCTTTGCGCGCTTTATTTCAGGAAACTGAGGTGCAGTTAAGTTCTCTAGTTCTGCCGATATTCGTTGAGGAGGAGGTTAGTAACTATCTGCCAGTGTTCGCGATGCCGGGCGTAGTCAGAATACCAGAAGCGCGTTTGGCCTTTGAAATTGAGCGCTATGCCAAAGCTGGCATTCAATCTGTCATGACCTTCGGCATCTCCCATCATCTAGATGAGGTAGGCAGCGATACCTGGCATGAAAACGGATTGATCGCGCGGATGGTGCGCATTTGTAAAGGGACTGTGCCTGAAATGATTGTCATATCTGACACCTGCTTTTGCGAATACACTACTCACGGTCATTGCGGCGTTGTGCACGATGAAGAGGTTGATAACGACGCTACGCTTATGCGTTTAGGACGTCAAGCGGTAGCGGCGGCGCGAGCCGGAGCGGATTTTATTGCCCCTTCGGCTGCGATGGACGGGCAGGTCCAGGCGATACGCGCAGCCCTTGACGGTTCCGGCTTCACCGACACCGCGATCATGGCATATTCTACTAAATTCGCCTCTGCATTTTATAGCCCGTTCCGCGAAGCTAGCGGCACCGCCCTCAAGGGCAACCGCAAAAGCTATCAAATGAACCCGATGAACCGACGTGAAGCGATTCGCGAATCCCTGATGGACGAGCAAGAGGGGGCCGATACGCTTATGGTGAAGCCGGCTGGCGCTTTTTTAGACACTATCCGTGATATTCGCGAGGCAACTCATTTGCCGCTCGCGGCGTATCAGGTCAGCGGTGAATACGCGATGATAAAATTCGCGGCTGCCGCTGGCGCTATTGATGAACGGCAGATTGTACGCGAAACTTTAGGCGGCATCAAACGCGCCGGAGCAGATATTATCCTAAGTTATTTCGCTATGGATATTGCCGAACAGGGTTTTTGAATGGTAGCATCCAGCAAAATTTCGATACTCGCCGGCGCTAGACTATCTGTCCCCGCGATAGCCTTATCCTTAGCAAGCAAACACATACCCTAGTGAGCTGAATTATTGCTTAACGCTGCTCGAAGATGCTGTGACAATTTTAGAAAATAGTGTTATGCCATCGGTAAACCCATAAAGCATCTTCGATGACGGCCGTTATTAGATATAAGATAGTTTTAATCCCGTATCATTATATAGATCTTCAGCGCACAGCTTTGTTCATAGCAAGATAGCTGACAAGAATATAGTTGAGGGTAAATATGATGATAATCAGGCCCTCTATGCAGGCAACTACAACACTTAAGAGCAGAGTCGCTCTTCAGCCAAGAAACGAGCTAGCATCTACTTTAGCTAAGCGCTATAGCACCCCTAAACTGACTATTTTAAATAGCAGGGATAGTGAAGGGGTCTATATTCTCTGTCGTTTGCAGACGACACTGGCACCCGCTTGGGGCGTCACCCTTTCCCTGCGAAAGAAGATATCTCCTACTTGACAATCTATTAGCGATCGCACCCGAAGTCTTAAACCACGCCGTATCTCAATCTAGCCCGTATTGCTGTTTACGCAAGTATAGTCAGATTTCTTTTAGCATTTATGGAAGATATTTGACTGCAAAATGCAGGTGACCAGGCTGATAGCTTTAAACGCTTTTTACTTTGGTTTGGGTACTCTTCATGTTACGAAAGCCCCTGCTCCATGCCTGAATAAACAGCAATACGGGCTAGATTGAGATACGGCGTGGTTTAAGACTTCGGGTGCGATCGCTAATAGATTGTCAAGTAGGAGATATCTTCTTTCGCAGGGAAAGGGTGACGCCCCAAGCGGGTGCCAGTGTCGTCTGCAAACGACAGAGAATATAGACCCCTTCACTATCCCTGCTATTTAAAATAGTCAGTTTAGGGGTGCTATAGCGCTTAGCTAAAGTAGATGCTAGCTCGTTTCTTGGCTGAAGAGCGACTCTGCTCTTAAGTGTTGTAGTTGCCTGCATAGAGGGCCTGATTATCATCATATTTACCCTCAACTATATTCTTGTCAGCTATCTTGCTATGAACAAAGCTGTGCGCTGAAGATCTATATAATGATACGGGATTAAAAAAATAAATTATATAGATCATGTAACCTGATTATATGCTTGAACCAGCCAAGCTTGAGCTGTCCTAAAACTAGACACTTTTAAGTAGATGAATACTCTGCTAAAGAATGTGAAAAACGCCACAACGAGCACTTACTATGCACTTCATGACCAACATACGCTTCGTTACCTGACCAAAATTAAGTATTGATTTAATCAATGCTATGATTTAGTAACACTGATACCGCGCTTCTTTCTAGCGGCATTGAAAGCACCCACAATGCTATGCAGCCTGTTGAAGATAACTGAGCAAAATGCATAATCAGATTATATAATCACAATTAAGTCGTTTAACTATAGCGGTTTACCTGCATTCTGACCTTTTCTTCCCAATGTCATCTACAAGAGCTGGCAAGTTACTCACTTGCATTACAGTAGCTTTGTCACTATCTTGTTACTAAACTAACGAGAAGACCCCATATATAGTGATTTATCTCTAGCAAGACACTATTTTGTCTGCGCGCCAGCAGGGCGTTTGCGGGTCATACAGATAGGCATAAAACCGCATGAACCAGAGTCTGCTAGTCACGAAGCGCAACGGACGCAAAGAAACTATTAACCTTGATAAAATTCACCGAGTCATCGACTGGGCGGCCGAAGGGCTGGAAAATGTTTCCGTTTCTCAGGTCGAGTTATGTTCCCATATCCAGTTCTATGACGGTATCAAAACTGCTGATATTCACGAAACCATTATCAAAGCCGCGGCGGATCTGATTTCGCGCGAAGCGCCTGACTACCAGTACCTCGCTGCACGGCTAGCGGTGTTTCATTTGCGCAAAAAAGCGTATGGCCAGTTTGAGCCACCAAAACTCTACAATCACGTCTCACGACTGGTTGAGATGGGTAAATACGACAAACATTTGCTAACAGACTATAGTGCCGACGAATTTGAGCAAATGGATGGGTTTATCGATCACTTGCGCGATATGAATTTCTCTTATGCAGCCATCAAACAGCTTGAAGGAAAGTATTTAGCGCAAAACCGGGTAACAGGCGAGATTTACGAGAGCACCCAGTTTCTCTATATGCTAGTGGCCGCATGCCTCTTTTCTAGCTATCCCCGCTCAATACGCCTGGACTATGTCAAAAGGTTCTATGACGCGGTTTCGACGTTTAAAATTTCGCTACCTACACCCATTATGTCCGGCGTACGCACGCCCACTCGTCAGTTCAGTTCTTGCGTGCTTATCGAATGTGGCGATAGCCTCGAATCCATTAACGCCACCTCCAGCGCGATTGTAAAATATGTTTCTCAGCGCGCGGGAATTGGCATTAATACCGGCCGCATTCGTGCACAGGGTAGCCCAATCCGCGGTGGCGAGGCTTTCCATACCGGCTGCATTCCTTTTTATAAACATTTCCAGACTGCCGTCAAATCATGCTCGCAGGGCGGCGTCCGCGGCGGAGCGGCTACTTTATTTTATCCCATTTGGCATCTGGAAGTGGAAAGTCTTTTGGTTTTGAAAAACAACCGCGGGGTGGAAACTAACCGAGTGCGCCATATGGATTACGGAGTGCAGCTTAACAAACTAATGTACCAGCGCCTAATCAAAGGCAAGGATATCACACTGTTTAGCCCCTCAGACGTACCAGGACTATATGACGCTTTTTTCGCCGATCAGGATGAATTCGCAAAGCTGTATACCCAGTATGAGCGGGATGGCAACATACGTCAGCGCTCTATTAAGGCGCTGGAGCTGTTTTCGCTAATGATGCAAGAGCGCGCCTCCACGGGCCGCATCTATGTGCAGAACGTCGATCATTGTAACACCCATAGCCCGTTCGACGCCCTCGTGGCGCCGATCCGGCAGTCTAACCTGTGCCTGGAAATCGCTCTCCCCACTAAACCGCTAGGGAATGTTAACGACGACAGCGGCGAAATTGCCCTGTGTACTCTGTCGGCCTTCAACCTGGGTGCAATCGATAGCCTGGATGATTTAGGCGAGCTAGCAACGCTTGCAGTGCGCGCCCTCGATGCGCTGCTAGACTATCAAGATTATCCGATCTCAGCCGCCAAGCGCGGTGCAATGGGACGCCGAACCCTTGGCGTAGGGGTAATAAACTTCGCCTATTATCTCGCCAAGCACGGCGTACGCTACTCCGACGGCAGCGCCAATAACCTGACCCACCGAACGTTTGAAGCTATTCAATACTACCTGTTGAAGGCATCGAACGATCTAGCCCATGAGCGCGGCGCCTGTCCGTGGTTTAATGAGACTACCTATGCGCAGGGGATTATGCCTGTTGATACCTATAAAAAAGATCTCGATAGTATCGTCAGCGAACCGTTGCATTACAACTGGGAGGCGCTGCGCGCGGACATATTGCAGCATGGCTTGCGCAACTCTACCCTGTCGGCGCTGATGCCGTCGGAAACCTCTTCGCAGATTTCTAACGCCACTAACGGTATCGAGCCGCCCCGTGGCTTAGTGAGCATTAAAGCCTCCAAAGACGGAATTCTACGGCAAGTAGTGCCGGAATCGGTCCGTTTGCAGGAAGCCTATGAGCCGCTGTGGGCGTTACCAAGCAACGAAGGTTACCTGCACTTGGTAGGCATAATGCAGAAATTTGTCGATCAGTCTATCTCTGCTAATACCAATTACGATCCGTCTCGTTTCCCGACCGGCAAAGTCCCGATGAAGCAGCTATTGAAGGATTTGTTGACCGCCTACAAATTTGGGGTGAAAACCCTGTATTACCAGAATACCCGCGATGGGGCAAAAGACGCTCAGGAAAGTATGCAGTCTACGCAGCAGGACGATTGCGAAAGTGGAGCTTGCAAGATTTGAACATGAATTCGGGCGGTAACGATGTCGCCCGCGCGTAACGGGAGTCTTTATGATCTATACTACGTTTTCACAAGTTAAAAACAATCAGCTGCTAGAGCCGATGTTTTTCGGTCAGTCGGTTAATATCGCTCGTTTCGATCAGCAGAAATACGACATTTTTGAGAAGCTGATTGAGAAGCAATTATCATTCTTCTGGCGCCCGGAAGAGGTGGATGTATCACGCGATCGCATCGACTATCAAGCGTTGCCGGAGCACGAAAAACATATTTTTATCAGCAATCTTAAGTACCAGACGCTACTGGATTCTATTCAGGGCCGCAGCCCCAATGTCGCGTTTCTGCCGCTGATTTCAATACCGGAACTAGAAACCTGGGTGGAAACCTGGGCCTTTTCAGAAACTATCCATTCGCGCTCCTATACCCACATTATCCGGAATATAGTCAATCATCCGTCGCTGGTGTTTGACGATATCATCACTAATGAAGAGATCCTGAAGCGCGGCAAGGATATTTCCAGCTATTATGACAGTCTTATCGAACTGACCAGCTATTATCATCTGCTAGGGGAAGGCACGCACCAGGTCAATGGTAAAATGCTGGTTGTAAATCTGCATAACCTGAAGAAAAAGCTCTATCTTTGCCTAATGAGCGTAAACGCATTGGAGGCTATCCGTTTCTATGTTAGTTTCGCCTGCTCCTTCGCCTTTGCCGAGCGCAAACTGATGGAGGGTAACGCCAAAATCATTCGCCTAATCGCCCGCGACGAAGCGCTGCATCTGACAGGCACCCAGCATATGCTTAACCTGATGCGTTCCGGCGAAGACGACCCAGAAATGGCCAAAATTGCACGCGAATGCCAGCAGGAAAGCCATAATCTGTTCCTGCTGGCAGCGCGACAAGAGAAAGACTGGGCAAGCTATCTGTTTCGCGACGGATCGATGATTGGCTTAAATAAAGATATACTATGTCAGTATATTGAATACATCACCAATATCCGTATGGAGGCGATTGAGCTGCCTCTGCCCTTTACCGCCCGCTCTAATCCAATTCCATGGATTAACTCTTGGCTAGTGTCGGATAACGTCCAGGTTGCGCCGCAAGAAGTCGAAGCAAGCTCCTATCTAGTAGGGCAAATTGACGCCGAAGTTAATAGCGACGACCTTAGCGGCTTCCAACTGTAACATGACTCCGTCTCTTATCTATCTGCGCCAAAATGGCTTAGCGCTTTCCTGCAGCAGTCCGTATCGTTCGCTGCTAGACGCACTGGAGGCACACCAGGTTCTTGTCGAATTCCAGTGCCGCTCCGGCTACTGCGGCGCCTGTCGCTTGCGCTTGCTGGCGGGAGAAGTAAAATATCACCAACAGCCATTGGCGTTTGTCGGCCTCGGGCAAATTCTGCCCTGCTGTTGCCTCCCGGTCGACGATATTGAGCTTGAGTTATAGCCGTTATTTCGCGTCTGGTTTTTCTGTTTTCGTCTTACCGAAAAAGCAGGAAACCATAAATACATCCATTATTTCGTACCTAAATCAGGCGTCATATCCTGAAAGATAGAATAGTTACTTATTATATAATTTATATTTTATTTTATACAAACTTTCATAGAATATAATAGAGTTTTATTATCCAATACTGATTAAGAACAATTCTAATGGTAAAGCTGGACATGTCGGCACAGCGTCATCTGACACTCTTCACCAGAATGAAGATAGTAACTTTTTAGCACATCTTCTATACGCCGACTAACTTGCTTAAGTATATTATTTGTTTATAGATGCATCTGTGATTTAAGACGGTATTCTACATTTTCCGGTAGCTAAGCGTTTTCGTAAAGCAAAAGACGATCTATAAATGCGTTACCATTATTTATAAGTACCCGATAAATAGTGATCGGACATACTCAATTAAGATCACACAAGAAACGTTGTGTATTAAGCGCATTCTTAGCTTTATAGATACGGATAAAAACCCATCGAGTTATTCGATCTATACCTCTACAAAGATAACGTCGTGAGGCTTCATTTTGCAGGTGCATGATCAAGCAGTTTAATAGGCCTATAAAATGTGCTCCAAAAAGCTAAAACTTCTATTCCTATAAAGAGCCGTCAGTAACTGTTTAAAGTTAATACACTCCGCTAATTAAATCACTATTCTTTAGATTTTTGAAAAAATAAGACAGTTCGATAAGTCATCATAAGCGCATTCATATGCTCGATCTCTGCATCGTAAAAAACGCTAAGCAGGACGCCAATAAGGTTTCCGCTACCATAGCATTCGGCAAGCTAGCTTCTCTTATATATCGCGCTCAGAAGCTTCAAGGCATATTGAGCTTGTAAGTAACATTTATTGATACTTGTGTATATTTAAATAAATAAGAGCAATTTTTTCTGCAATTGTCTCTAAAAATTAAAATTTAACAGTATCACTCAGAAGAATAAATATGTAATCTTGTTTTATTATCAACAAATCCGAGTCACGACCCGCAATTGCTTCCTGGAAGGAGCCGCAGTAGCAGAGCCTATTTGATCTCTATCTATTACTATACGTACAGAGCTACCTGGCTCAATCAATCCGATTATTTGCGATCTTAAGCCCTCACTGTAAAAATGCGCCATTTTGATGGCAGAGAAAAAATTAGCCGCAGTATATAGATGAGCAGCTATTTAATAAACTATTTTATATAAAAGCGCCCTAATCCAGCTTCGTCGTAAAATGTTTCTTGCGGCCTTGCTCCATCGAGCAGACTAACGGCAACCCAATGATAACAGGTTAAGTAATGATGACAGACAGTGTAGCGCTAAAGTCCCTAAATAGCCTTGCAATTAATGCATTAGCGCGGCGCGTAATCGTGGCGCATACGGAGGCTAAGTTGCTCACCTTATGGCGGCAAGCCGCGGAGAACAATACACCGTCGCTCGTTCTAGGGGGCGGAAGTAATGTGCTTTTTTTGGAAAACTATGCCGGCACCGTGTTGCTGAACCGGATTGCGGGAATGAAAATCGAGGAGGACGCTGACGCTTGGCATCTGCATGTAGGCGCGGGAGAAGTATGGCATGATCTAGTGAATAGCTGTCTCAAAAAGAATATGCCGGGTCTGGAGAATCTGGCGCTTATCCCGGGCTATGTTGGCTCTGCGCCTATACAGAATATTGGAGCCTATGGCGTCGAGTTGCAGCAATTTTGTGAATATGTTGACGTACTGCAGTTAGAAAATGGCGCTAAACGCCGTCTTAGCACAGCTGAATGCGAATTTGGCTACCGAGACAGTATCTTTAAACACGATCTGCGCGAACACAGTGCTATTGTCGCGGTCGGCCTCCGACTTGTAAAGTCCTGGATGCCGATTTTAAACTATGGCGATTTAACTAACCTAAATGCCCAGTACGCCACTCCTCGGCAGATTTATGATACGGTTTGCGCAATGCGCCGCACTAAATTGCCCGGCCTGTCGCGGCAAGGTAATGCCGGCAGTTTCTTTAAAAATCCGGTTATCAACGCCTTGGCAGCGAAACAGTTTCTAAGCCGCTATCCCGACGCGCCCCATTACCCTCAGCCTGGGGGCGGCGTAAAGCTAGCTGCGGCTTGGCTTATCGATCGCTGCGAGTTGAGAGGCTATCGGCTCGGTGGCGCGGCCGTGCATAATAAACAGGCGTTGGTGTTGGTTAACGCCGACAAGGCTACCGGCAAGGATGTCGCAGCCCTAGCGCGCCATGTACGTCGTCAAGTTGCACAACGCTTTTCCGTCTGGTTAGAGCCTGAAGTACGCTTTATTGGCGCCATTGGCGAAGTAGACGCATTGCGAGTAATAGCATGAAAGATGTAAGTATACCGCTTAAGCTAATAAGTTTACTGGCCGATGGCGAGTTTCATTCCGGCAAACAATTTAGCGAGGCGTTAGGAAGCAGCTGTGTATCCATCAAACAACACATTGAAACCGTACGCGACTGGGGCATAAATATCATTACGATACCCGACAAAGGGTACCGTTTGCATGCGTCGCTGCAATTATTAGATGAAACCGCAATTCGCGCTCGCCTGCCGTCGGGTCGGCTGGCAGTCTTGCCAGTTATTGACTCCACCAATCAGTATTTAATCCAGCGTATCAGTACCTTAGAGTCGGGCGATGCCTGCGTGGCGGAATATCAGGCGCAGGGACGCGGACGGCGCGGTCGCCAGTGGGTATCGCCGTTCGGTAATAATCTTTATTTGTCTCTCTATTGGCGTCTTGAGCAGTGCCCGACCGTTGGCAGCGGCCTTAGTCTGATGGTTGGTATCATTATAGCAGAGACGCTGCAACGCTTGGGTGCTGAAGGGGTGCGCGTCAAATGGCTGAACGATCTTTATCTCAATGATCGCAAACTGGCAGGAATCCTGGTGGAGATTATCAGTAAAGCTGGCGACGACGCCCATGTTGTGATCGGCGCCGGTATCAACCTAGCGATGCGCGAACCTGCGACGGGGATAATCAACCAGGGTTGGAGCAATCTGCAGGAAGCCGGCATCTCTATTGATCGCAATGCGCTGGTCGCCGAACTGACTGATACGCTGCGTCAGGCATTACGGCAGTTTCAGCGTGACGGATTCGCACCCTTTGTAACCCGCTGGCAGGCATTAGATAACTTCTTTGATCGGCCAGTAAAATTACTCATTGGCGATCGGGAAATCAGGGGTATTGCGCGCGGCATCAACATCCATGGAGCCTTGCTGTTAGAACAAGACGGCGAACGCCACGCATATTGGGGCGGAGAAATATCGTTGCGCGGTCTGTCGCATTAGCGTCGTACCGAAAAGAGATTGCTTTGTCGTGGAAAATTGCTACGAAAGAGAGGTGGTATGCCATAAAAAGTCTAGCTTACAAGCATTACTAAGACTGGATATTACAGTTATTCACTTTCATAAACACATTAGTAATGGTGCCGGACAGCTGAGATCCGGTGCTGTTAAGGTTGCGCTCGGAATCATGCCGTAACAATACGCTTAGCTAACGAGAAACATGAATTTAAGCTCTTACGTGCAGAACTTGATTATAGAATACCGTCCTTAGTGCACCAATACAAGCGCGAACGAATAGTATGGTCAAACGCTTTAGTATAGAAACTGTTCTGTACAGCCAGTATTTCCATTTTAATAAAGAGCTGAAGATTAAAGTGTGCTGACTTGTCTGTCTCTACAACCAGGCATTGCCCCAATCAGTATTGAGGCAATAAAATTCTATTGCGGTCTATAAAATATTGGTAAAAGCAAACATAAATTATTTAATGGAAACTATACCACCTCAGAAAACATCATAATGATTAGCATCTATTCATCATTTCATACCTGATTTTTCATCTTACCGAAAAATAAGAAAACCATAAATAAATTATTTACTTTATTAAAAATAGATAGCTAGACTGTTTTAGGCACTCAGAACGTAAAATATTCAATTGCATGTGTTTTATTATATTTTCTTTAATTAAATATTTTACTTATCTAGAACACTTTTATCTATTCTTATTTATATCCCGCTACGATAAAAAATTGTCAAAATCTTCATAATAAGTTAATTCAATAGCTTGAGGAATCGCATTCTACAGCGAAGCAACGGTTCTTGCTACAGGGTTCCTGAGCACTGATTTTAGCTTGGAAGACACTATCTTAATAGGATTTAAATTCGGGAAATAAGGGGAAGATAAAGAAAAATTGCATCTCTATCCTCAATGGCTTCTCGTGCATTATTAACCTTATCAGTAGCACAATTATCTATTACTACGATATTTCTTTCTATTAGTTCAGTAACAAGCACGTGCTCTACATAAGAAGGCAAAGTATATCCGTTCATTACTCGATCGAGTAGAATAATTGCACGTAATTTAGATATGCCAGCAGTGAGTGTTGTCGTTTTGCAGTCAGTCTATGGGACACGAGCCCGGCATCGTCAACCCCCTCTGCTGCGGCATTTTACCTACTCATATTTGCCAATAGAAATAAAGTTCTCTAGTAAAAAATGCGACCTTTCTTCAGACCATAATTTTCGCGCATGGACTAGATCGCCTAACTCTTTTTCAGTGCTCTCTACGGTCTTTTTTAACCGTTACCATATGGCGTGAAAAGCACGACAGAATAACAAGACTCATTTGAATACTGAAAGTACTTTTTAGAAAGTTTAGGATTTCAGACAAGATTAGATCACAATACTCATCAATAAGCATCTAAATAAAATCAGAATGCGCATCAACTTCTGCTCCGCGATTCGAACTTACTCTAGGAGTAGATCACATAGTAAATAAAGGATAAAGAGGCTTGAGCTTAATACGAGCGTTATCAGCAATAAAATGCCAATCGATCTTGAGGTGTATCTTGTCACATTGTGTCTGCTAAACGGTGAATTCCATTCGCAATTTCTCAATATTATCAATATTACAATTCAGGCATTGACCGATCAGTGCATTTATTTTGATTTTCGCCATGTTGAGCTAACTGACATCTTTAGGTGTATGAACGAATTCAAAACGCTCTAATAAAAGCTTGACCTCATCCGACGAAAAAACTTAGTACACAAAACCAGGGGTATAGATTTTGAGATTGTTTATGAACAGCGTTGTGTATTGTATTGAGATATTTTTAAATAGTTAAGATTTTTTTAAAAAAAGTAAACTCAATTGCTCCTGCTTCTATGCTTCTTCTATACTCCTTCTATACTCAGTCACTTTAGTGAGCTAAATAGCTACGAACTGCTGAATACCCATGAAAATATTGTATACCCCAAAGTTTTTATTCTTAGTCTTCCCGAGAAAGCTTTCTAGCCTTCAAAGGCAGCGCCACGCGTGTGCGTCTAATTAATTGACTAGAAATCTCTTTTATGCAAACGACTGGATGCATCGGGTCATAGCTCAGACGATACACGCCTAAAACATCCTCCATAGCGGCAACGAATTCCGCGATATATCGCCATTCAATAAAATCAATGCATTCACAATTTTCTGTGCAGTGGTATGCTTCATCTTGTTGACTAACGCTTCCAGTTGAGTTTTTTCCTACGTGACGGTAATAGTTTATTTTTCTGTTTCTCTATTTTAACGGAACTGCTCAATCTAACGAGTCACAGTAAAATAGCCTATTTGATATCTATCTACTGCTGCCGTACAGATCCACACACCTTAATCAATCTAATGATTCGCAATCTCAAGTCCTCACTGTAAGAATATACCATTTAGACCCTAAAGAAAAAATAAGATACGGCATATAGATAAATCGCTATTTAATAAACTAGAATAGATAAAAAGTACTCTGGCCTTCACAGGCCGCATGGCAGTGCGAGTGCTTTCCAGGCCGCTACAAAGAAAAGCGGAATAAGTTCTTTTAAGTTATAAGATCGGTCAAATCAATATTCAAATTCAGACGGGTAACGAGGCGTATGTTGACTAAGAATTACGTGGTAATTTCCCATTATAGCATTTTTAACATTCTCCAGAGGAGTGTTGATCCACTTAAAGGTATCTATTTCCAGTATAGCTCGAGCTTGATTGAGTCAGCTACATTCTTAATTTTAGAATCAAAAATATTGGTGCGGTGTAATCTCAAGCTCCTCACCGGAATGAGAATAGTGTTTTTTCGACAGCTCTTCTATATAGCCACTAAATCACTCGACGAATACCATTCGTTTATAGCTGCAGCGGTAAGCCGAAACGGTGTTCTATATCAAACCCTGTACGTAAGCAATCGAATTTATGTTTCCTGGTGTCTAAGTCTTTTCGCAAGCCAAAATACGATCTGTAAATTATTTGCGATTATCTACAGGTATCCGATGAATAGCCATAGTATATGTCAACTAAGATTACACAAGAAACGTTATGCATTAGCGGCGATCTTAACTTTGTGGAGACAGATAAAACTTATCGAGTCACTCAATTTATACTAACAAAAAGATAACGTTGTAAAGTTTTATTTAGTATTTGTGGAAGATATTTCATATCAAATGCAGGTAACTAGGCTCATAGCTTTTAAACGATTTATGCTTTGGTTTTGGTTTTTTCTCCTTTATGTAACACAAACACTCGAATCTATGCCTGCACAGCAAGCAGTCCAGGCCAGATTCAGATACGGCGGGGTTTAAGAATGCTTATACGACCGCTAACAGATCGTCCAGTGAAAGAAGGCATATTCTGCATGGAAACAGCCACGGCTTTCTTAGCGGACGACAGGGTCGTCTGAAAACGATAGGGAATATAACTATGGTTCTAACACCATCTCATTTTTGCAACCTTAGAAACGGTCAATTCAGAAATGCCATGGCGCTTAGCTAAAACTATATATCTTAGTAGCCATCTTGTAATGAAAGAGGCTGTACGCAGAGATTCTACATAATAATCCGAGACTAAACAGTTATAGTTAACACATCCATATCGTCATTGTATGCCCAAGTAACTATTTTAATAACGCGGCCAGTTGAAAAGCAGTGAGTGCCTCACTCATACTTCCGCCACCAACTAACCAGGAAACAAGGAACACTGCTATGGCTGAAGAAACAATTTTTAGTAAAATTATTCGCCTAGAAATTCCCGCTGACATTCTGTATCAAGACGATTTGGTTACTGCTTTTCGCGACACGAGCCCCAAGGCACCCAGCCATATTCTGATTGTGACTAATCTCCTGATCCCCACCGTTAACGATGTTAACGCTACGCATGAGGCATCGTTAGGACGATGTTTTACCGTCGCGGCAAAAATTGCCCAACAAGAGGGCATTGATGAGGAAGGCTACCGGCTAATAGTAAATTGCAACCGCCACGGCGGCCAAGAAGTTTATCATTTTCACATGCATCTTTTAGGCGGCAGACCGCTTGGCCCGCTTATAACATGATCCGTTAGAGAAAAACATGCGTTTAGCAGCCGGGGGATAGTTACGCTACTGCTGTTAACCGGCTATGGCGGTAGCAGTAGTGGCTGCTCGTATATTGGTAATCAATAATCAGCATTTACTAGTCTCTTAACACGTAAAAATGACATTTCCAGTATCTATAACCAGAGTTGAAGAAATTGACCAAAATAGAGGAATGAAAAATACATTATTACCCTTACGCCAGAAGGATGAATTCGACTGGAAGCGTTAGTTAGAAATGGTAGGTATTTTCATAGAAAGTTTTGCATGTATTTGATTTTTAATTGCGATATATCAATTAAACGTATAAAGCAACCGAGTCGCAAGACGTTAGCCGAGCGTTTATAAACAAGTGCCCGCAAGATCGATAAGGTCAAGCATTGTTTTATCGAAGAAGATCTTGAGACAGTTCTCAGTCGCAAATCGAGAAACGGGTGTATAAACTCATTCTGCATGACGATGCCGAGGCGCATTGAATTGCTCTAAACTGCAGTAAGCCAACAAAGAAGCACGGACGACCTTGCAACTATTTTTTGATAAAATTATAGAATTGCAATGCATCAAAGCGATCTTAAACAACATAGTAAGGTGCACACTAAAAAACGAACTGAAAACGCGGACGAAGAGTCGATAGGTTATACTGCCAGAAGGCAATGCCAAATTTATTGCAGCTCTGGAGAACGTGCTGAAAGTGTATTGCTGGCTTTATCACCTAATGTATTCGGTGGTTTATATGGATAAAACTCTCTTCAACTTATTAGCCGCACACTCATGTCGCTGCCGTTGAGGCCTAGGAAACCTGCTCGGTAGGAGCATGAATAAAAAGCGGCTCGGAGTGTGTAATGTCTTAATGGTTATTGAACTATTGGCGGCTTGTAGGTTAAGCAGCATAACCAAGAACAAACTAGAAGCGATCAGGTTTGCTTTGTTAAAGATACCTCAACACAATACCCTTACGCACACCACATTAAGCCGGTCATGGACAATCTTAAAATCCATCGTCCAGTTTCGTTGCGCTCAACCTTTCCACCGGATCAGGCCAAGGCTTTATTTACATTTCACTACTGATAACGCTCGTATCTAAGCGTCTTTATCCGTCCTTTAATACATTATATAATATCAGTAATAGACTCGTCAGCACTAAGCACCGGCATTACCACCGCGGCACCGTCGCCTCCGCCGGTCTCGGGTGATTACCCGCTTACAGGATCCTGAGGAACGATCATCCCGTGTTGCTCATCGTTTATTACCTTTTCTATTAGTGCGATGCGTAGAGACTTGATGTCATGCCGGTTTCCACGATGCGTATGCTGATTGTGCTGCCTGGCGGGAAAATACAGATAAAAGCGGTGAATGCTAATCCGAAGGCAAGACACGCACATCTCTTCTATTTTTTGCAATAAAGATAAACGTCGAGTTTAGAATGAAAAAGATTGCTTTAATCATCCTTGCAGCGATGGTTCTTGCCAGCTGTATTACTCGATCTCCAGAGCTGCCGCACGCTACTATAGAGCCTGCGCCCCCGACAGTTACCAGCACGCTGGTGCCCATGCCGCCGACAATTAAGAGCATTGACTGGCAGGCTAGCCTGTTTCCTATGGTGCAACAAATGTTGACGGTGGAGGGCATCAATAACGGCAGCGTGCTGCTGGTAAATACCCTAAAAAACGCCACTAACGGTAGCGTACAGACTGGTAAAGCAACAACGGAACTTACTCGCCTCATTGCTAGAGGCAGTAGCAAATTCCATGTAGTAAGTGCCGAAAAACTGAACGCGGCGCGCCAGACGTTGGCACTTTTCGCTGACGACAGCTTGGAATCGCGCAGTAAAGCGGTAGGGATTGCGCGCTATCTCAATGCCCAGTACGTGCTCTATAGCGCCGCTAAGGGCGACGTGAAAGAACCTACACTAGACCTCCAACTGATGCTGGTACAAACCGGCGAGATCATCTGGTCTGGCGAGGGCATTGCCCGGAATTGACGATGCACTGCGCTCGTTGCTGGTGCATAGAGCCCCTGTCGCAGACGCTGCACGAGAGCATGGGATCCTAACCGGTCAGCGTTATGATCGGCGAAAGTTGTCGATTATAAGCAGCCGGTTTTGATTTGCGGGTACGCGAAGCTAGGGTGAGAGAATACAGCTGGGTATTGACCGACGTTAAGAGTTTTTCCTGTTAGGCGCCCTTAACGGCACAGCTGCCTAGAGCAGTTTTTCGGTTTATATCCCGCTGCGATAAAAATCGCAGCAATCTTTATGGGAAATTAACTTAATAGCTTAAGCGATCGCATGCTGGAGCGAAGCAACGGTTTTTCCTGTAGCTTTTCTAAGCAGTTATTGCATCTTGGGCAATACCCTTTAGATGGGATTTAAATCCACTGACTAAGGCGTAAGATAAAGAAGAATTGTATCTTTAGCCTCAATATTTTCTCACACACCACCAATTTTATTCCCTAGCACAAGTTCAGAAAAAAATTCTCGTTCTAAGCAAGAGAGGAAAGTATATTCTTTCATTGCTATATCAAATAAAATAGTGTGAGTTAAAATCTAGATAGACGTATGCCAGCAGTGAGTGTCGTCGTCTTCCGGTGAGCCTGTAGAACATCAGCAAAGCATAGTTGACCTCGTCTGCTACTGCCCTTTGGGCTAATCATATTTGTCGTTGTTACCGTTTTATCAATAATAATAAGCTTCTCTAGTGAGAGATGACATTGCTTTAGAGTATAACTTATACGCATAAACTGCATCGTCACACTCTTGTTTAGTAGTATCTACGGTCTTTTTTAACCGTTACTATATAGTTGTAAAAGCACGATAGAATAGCAAGGCTTATTTAAATGCTGAAAATACTTTTAGGAAAGTTTGTATTTCAGAAAAGGTTAGATTATAAGACTCGCCAATGAGCGTCAGAATAAAATCAGAATACGGATCAATCTCCAATCCACGACTCGGGTCTCCTCTAGGTTTCGAGTTGTGACTTCCGATATCACGGAATTGCTTATTCTAAGAATCCGCAATAGATGCGCCTATTGGATATCTATCCGTTTTTTATGTGCAGAAATATCGACTTCAACTAATCCGATTATTCGCGTTCTTAGTCCTCATCATAAAAATCCACTATTTATACCCCAGAGAAAATTAGCTATAGCATTATAAATAAATAACTAGTCAGTAAACTATACTTAGATAAAATGTGCTTTAGCCGCAAGGAATGCGTCATTCTCTCCTAATCGCATTACCTAGCCGATATTCTTCCACGGTTTAGTGCGTTTTTAGTGTGCACTTTACAGTTTTATGCAAGATCGTTTTGACGTATTACAGTTCTAGATCTTGATTGAGATGCAGTTGAAAGGTCTACTGTCAACACTCCTTTAGCGGATCGCTGCAGCTTAGCGCCATTAAATGCGTTTCAGTATCACTATCGACAATGCAGTTATGCACTCGTTTTTTCAGTTTACGGCTTGGGACTGCCTAAAATATTTCTTAAAAAGAACAAGGCTTGACTCAATTGATTTTGCGGGCACCTATTTGTTAAATATTGATTAACGCCTCGCTAGTCAGTCGCTTTATACGTCCAGTTAATATCTTAAAATTCAAAAAACTAATTCATTCACAATTTTCTATACGGCATGCTTGCAAGAGCGCTTTACAAGCTTATTCCTAAATGAAATGCGCGATAGAGACTCAATCTATATGCTGTTATGAAATAAGTAAGCTGGAGGAGCAAAATTTCCAGAGTTTAAGCCGTACTAAGACTATTTTGACCTTGAAGCTCATCAGCAATGCTAATACTTTTTGCATACACCAGAACTTTTAACAGGTAAGCATAGCAAGCTGCACGAGCAGCTCCTGCGATTGTATTTTGATTTTGATCCTACTAGGCTGTTTTAACGCATTTAGATATCTCAGGCAACGCAAAAGTGGCGGTATCAAGCTTCCTAATTATATAGACTTAAGCGGTCAACAGTAATTTATAATAGGAATTAGTTTACTCTGCGTATTTTGTGTATTTCACTTGGGAATTATCTTTAAAAGTCAAAACTATATTTTCTATTGTTTACAAAAGCGCTGTAACTCACTCTGGAAGCCGCACCCAAAGCATGCCTGATGGCCATTTATCCAGAGCTTGCAGTATAATGACAAAGAATTTACGAACTGTCTTTATGCCTAAAAAAATACAACTACTTGGAAATATAAATTCTACCTGGAAATATGAATTTGAACCCTTTTTAGCCTATCCGCGCATCGACAAACGAGTAGTTTAATCAAACGATTCAATCAGTATATAGAAGACTTTCTGCAAAGTTACTATTTCTATTCTGACGAAGCGTGTAGGTTTACACTGCATCGATATGTCTAGCTCTACAATCGGAAATTATTTCAATCAGTATTGAAGAGTAGAACTCTAGTCCAGTCCATGAAATATTAACGCAACACTCAATCTTATCTATTCAAAAATAAATATATAATTTTATTATACATAATAGAAGGGTGCAAGCTAGAGAAAGTTTTTAATCTCTACAATGGATTTCATAAATCTATTTTTATAAAGCAAGTCATTAGATTTGCTTTTCAGCGACTGCCAGAAATTTTTAAAGACAAAAATTCTGCTTTAATCATATAAGATCAGTTTTCTAAGAATCTTGGCTCCTCCGACTGGACTCGAACCAGTGACATACGGATTAACAGTCCGTCGTTCTACCGACTGAACTACAGAGGAATAATGGAGTGACTGGTATAATAACGGGAGTCTATAAGCTTGTCAAAGAGAGAGAGGGTTAAAATTGGTTAATCGCTTAGAGACTGTTCATCTCAGGGCACAACCGGCCGCACATCGGTTTCTGTTTTCGGCCGTCGCGACTACATCAGCCAGTAGACGTGAACCAGAAGCCCGACGAAGCTGCAGAACACACCAACGTTAATCAGCCCGATGAGCATAAAGCTGTTATTAATCAAAGAGCAGCCGAGGCGCGTGGTACTGAGGCAATCAAACTGGACGGCTGCTAGATCACTAGACTTAGTGCGTAAAATTTAGTAACTGCAAGAAGTGGAACCGTAACGGCATAGCAACCGCTAGACTAATGGTGACCACTACAGTCAGAGTCGCTTTCTGCCAGTGTACGAATTGCGATAACAGCAGAAGCGCCATCGCATAGTCCTGATGGATCGTCTGAGACTAGGTCAGCATCATATCCTGAAAAGTAATATAATTGTTTTGAATAATTTAGGTTAGCTTTTGTGCTAATATTTTATAAACTAAGGTAAAATTTTTACCACTGAATACTTATTCAAGAAGTGTCTAATTGTGGAGCAGATATATCAGTTTGGCGTCATTTCTTGAATCCAGCCAGCTAACATTCATCCGGGTGATGAGACGCATATTGGCTATTAAGCATATGGTATGCCTCTATTATAGTATTTTTACATTCTCCAGTAAAATATTTCCTCACCATGCAAGTCTCTATTTCCATTGTAACTCAAGCTTATCTGGTTGAGATACGTAATTAGCGAAAGCTATAAGCTCGGTTATCTACATGCTGATATGAAATATTTTTCCACAAATACCAAATAAAATCTGACGCCGTTATCTTTTTTCGGGTATAGATCCAACAACTCGGTGAGTTTTTATCCGTCTTTACAAAGCAGAGACCGCGGCTAATATTTCTTGCATAATTTTAGTTGAGCATATCTATGACTATTCATCGAGCGCTTATAGACAGCGGAAAGGAATTCACGGATCGCCTTTTTAGGCTGCGAAAACGGTTAGTTACCCCTAAAATACATTCGACTGCTTACATGCAGAGCTTGATTGGAATACCTTTTTAGCCAAGCGATACATCGACAAACGACTGGCATAGTCGAGTGATTTAATCGGGGTATAGAAGATCCGCTATAAAGCCATGATTTCTATTCTGCTAAAGCGCTTGAGATCACACCACACTGATATACTTATCTCTATAACTACACATTACCTCAATCGGTATTTTTTAGTATAATTTTATTAAAATACAAAAACATTGATGTAAAATCAAACCTAAATCATTCAAAAAGTAATCATATTGCCTTTTGGAAAATATATTATGATCAGATTTTTAGCGGTAGCAATAGCAACATTAATGTTGCTATCGCGATGCGACAGCGCAAAACCGGTTGATCAGGAACAGTCTTGGCGCGCCGAAGGAAAAGGCATGGGCACCTATTACCGCGTGATTGTTGCGACTCCCCCTACAGCGGCTCTATCTAGCCTGACCAAAGCGATAGAACAGCAGATGATACAAGACAATCATCAATTATCGACCTGGCAAGCTGACACGATTTTATCTCAGTTTAACCGATATCAAGGAACCGATCCACAGCCTATTACTCCGGGCATAGCGGATATTGTATCCAGCGTGCTGCGTATTGGCGCGCGAACTAGCGGTGCGATGGATATCACCATAGGACCTTTGGTTAATCTCTGGGGGTTTGGTCCAGAAAAACAGCCGTCGACGCCCCCCGACGCCCAGCAAATTAAAAACGCGCGGGCGCGTGTGGGACTGGAGCATCTACGGCTTATCGAAACTAGCAAGGGACAATGGCTGCAAAAAACGTTGCCTGACCTGTACTTAGATCTTTCTACCGTTGGGGAGGGGTATGCGACTGATCATCTTGCTACCTTGCTGGAGCAACATGGTATTACCCGTTATTTAGTGTCAGTGGGGGGTGCCGTGTTAACCCGCGGTTTGTCACCCAGCCAAAAGCCCTGGCGAGTAGCTATACAGCACCCTACCGACGAAACCCTAGCGGCAGAAGCTATCGTGGATTTGCAAGGGCATGGAATCAGCACTTCCGGCAACTATCGTAACTATTATGAGCTTAATGGCAAACGCATAAGCCACATCATTGATCCTGTGACCGACAGGCCGATAGATTGCAAACTGGTTTCGGCGACGGTTATTGCCACGACCGCGCTAGAAGCGGACGGTTGGGATACCGCTTTAATGGTGCTTGGTACGGAAAAAGCTAAACAGCTAGCATTGCGTGAAAGTTTAGCCGTGTTTTTAATTACCCAAAATGATAAAGGATTCACCAAATGGATGTCTCCACAGTTTTCTTCATTTATCATTTCGCGCACTAATAATAACTCATAACTTCAATACAATAAAGATAAGAGATCTTACCTCAACCGTTATATTCCGGAAAGTAGTATTTTTTTTAAAAATTTAGGTTTAATTTCGTATTAAGACTTTACTTGATTATATGCTTTACCCAACCAAGTGTAAGCTAAACTGGAATAAACATTTTTAAGAAAATCAATACTCTGCTGAAAAATATCAAAAACGCTATAACGAGCACTTGCCATGCAATTCGTGGCTAACATGCGCTTCGTTACCTGGCCGAATTTGAGTATCGATTTAACCGATATTGTGACTTGCGTAGACTAAGAATGCGCTTCTTGATAGCGGCATTGAAAATGCCACAATACTATACGGCCCGTTGAAGGTTGAGTACTTTTACTCTATTCCGGTTTATACCCCACTACATAATCTTTATCTTTATAGGAAATTAACTCAATAGATTAAGCGATTGCATGCCACAGGGAATCAACAGTTCTTCCTGCAGATTTTTTAAGCAGTTAGTGCAGTGTAGAAGACGCTATTTCCATAGGATTTAAATCCTCCGAACAAGACAGAAGATACAGAAGAGCTATATTCTTAGCCTTAATAGCTTCTGGCATACGATTAACTTTATGAGTAACCAAATTATCGATTAATATAATGCCTCCTGATACAAATTTAGAAATTAATCTCTATGCTACACAAGAAAGTAAGATATGTCTGTTCATTTATTTATAAAGCAGCATAGTTACACTGAATCTAGATAGACAGACACCAGCAATAAGTGCTCTTGTTTTCTAGTCAGCGTGCAAAATATCAGCCTGGCATCGTTGCACTTGTCTGCTGTGTCCCTTTGAACTACCCAGATTTATCTTTGTTGTGGTTTCATTAATGTAACATTTTCTCAGACTATAATTTACGCGCATGAACTACATTGGCGTACTCTTATTGAGTGCTATTTATAATCTTTTTTAACCGTTATCATATGAGAGTGAAAAGCGCGATAGAGTGACAAGGCCTATTGCAATTCTAAAAGCACTTTTCAGGGGAAACTAAATTTAAGACAGGATTAGATCACGCGATCCATCAATAAGGGCCAGGATAAAATTAGAATACGCATAATTTTTAGAACCATGATCCTCTGGGTTTAGAGCTGTAACTTCCAGTCTTACGGAATTACTTACTCTAAGGAGTAACACTAGAAATGCTTATTGCATATCTATCGGTTGCTGCAAGCACAGAGCTACCCGCTTCAATCAATTTGCTTAATAACTACCTTCAGTCCTCGCTGTAAGAATCTACCATTTAAACTTTAAAAAAATTAGCCGCAGCATATAGATGAATCACTAGTTAAGAAACTTAAATAGATGATGAAATCCCTGAAAACCGGGGCTTTTTATCAAAAATAGACGTTATATAAATACTGAAAATTAAATCCTTTTATTTTCAATGTATTAATGTTTATTTAATGCATCCGTTGGAGCTGTTTTGGCTTTGTCAACGGCGAAGTACAATGCCGATAATCATTCGTCGTTTCTACCCAGACTCGCGTTCAACAGCTCAGCCAAGTTGGCAGAAGCTTCATCAAGGCTAGTCTGGGGCGTGGCAGGCGCTTCGCCCTGCTGACGATGACGTGCGCGTTTCTGATGATAAGCATAACCGGTCCCAGCCGGTATTAACCGTCCGACGATGACGTTTTCCTTCAGGCCGCGTAGCTCATCGCGTTTCCCGGCAACGGCGGCTTCGGTCAGCACTCGCGTGGTTTCCTGGAACGACGCCGCAGAGATAAACGACTCTGTGGCCAGCGAGGCTTTTGTGATGCCCAGCAGATCGCGCATGTAGGTTATTTTTATCTTTCCGTCATTTTCCAACAGACGATTGACTATCTTGATACGCGAGTATTCGGCCTGTTCGCCTTCTAGAAACTCCGAGCTACCACTGCCGGCAATCGTCGCTTTACGTAACATCTGACGAATAATAACTTCAATGTGTTTATCGTTGATCTTCACTCCCTGAAGACGGTAGACATCCTGGACTTCGTTGACGATATAGCTACTCACCGCATGCACGCCACGTAGACGCAGAATGTCGTGTGGCGATTCAGGACCGTCGGAAATCACATCGCCACGCTCTACGCGCTCACCTTCAAATACATTGAGCTGGCGCCATTTCGGAATCATTTCTTCGTAAGCGTCGCTGCCGTCTACCGGCGAGATAACCAGGCGTCGTTTGCCTTTGGTTTCTTTGCCGAACGAAACGATACCGCTGATCTCGGCTAGAATTGCTGGCTCTTTAGGACGTCGGGCTTCAAACAGATCAGCAACGCGCGGCAGACCACCCGTAATATCCTTGGTCCCGCTCGTTTCCTGCGGCAGACGGGCAAGCGTATCTCCGCCAGTAATTTTGGCACCGTCTTCTAGCTGCACGATCGTTTTCCCCGGCAGGAAGTACTGCGCCGGCATATCGGTGCCCGGAAGCAGGACATCATTATCGTTGATATCCACAATGCGTAGCGCCGGCCGTAAATCTTTACCGCCGCCGGTACGCTCGGCAGTATCCAGTATTACGATAGAGGACAAACCGGTTAGTTCGTCGGTCTGGCGGATAATGGTCTGGCCGTCTATCATATCGGTGAAGCGGACAAAACCGTCGACTTCAGTGATCACCGGCATGGTATGAGGATCCCAATTGGCAACGATTTCGCCGCCCATGATTTCCGCGCCGTCGCCTTTGGCCATCACGGCGCCATAGGACACTTTATAGCTTTCTTTAGTACGGCCAAATTCATCAATCAGCTTCAGCTCGGTATTACGCGAGGTAATTACCAGCTTGCCGCTGCCGTTAACTACGAACTTGGCGTTACTAAGACGGATCGTCCCTTTATTCTTCACCTGAATACTAGATTCTGCAGCCGCACGTGATGCGGCCCCTCCGATATGGAACGTACGCATGGTAAGCTGTGTGCCGGGCTCGCCGATAGACTGCGCAGCGATAACACCGATGGCTTCGCCTTTATTAACCAGATGCCCACGCGCCAAATCGCGGCCGTAGCAGTTAGCGCACACGCCAAAATCGGTATCGCAGGTTACAACAGAACGCACCTTTATGCTGTCTACCGAGTTTTCTTCGAGCACGTCACACCACTGCTCGTTCAACAGAGTATTACGCTCAACCAGAATATCCGCGGTGCCAGGCTTCAGGACATCTTCCGCCGTGACGCGGCCCAGCACGCGTTCGCGCAGGTGCTCCTTCACGTCACCACCTTCAATAACCGGCGTCATCACAATGCCGGAGAAGGTACTGCAGTCGTCCTCCGTCACCACCAGATCCTGCGCGACGTCAACCAACCGACGGGTCAGGTAGCCTGAGTTAGCAGTTTTCAGTGCGGTATCGGCTAAACCTTTACGCGCGCCGTGAGTGGAAATAAAGTACTGAAGTACGTTCAAACCTTCACGAAAGTTCGCGGTAATCGGCGTCTCGATGATAGAGCCGTCGGGTTTAGCCATCAAACCACGCATGCCAGCCAGCTGGCGAATTTGTGCTGCTGAACCACGAGCGCCGGAGTCGGCCATCATAAAGATGCTATTAAACGACACCTGACGCTCTTCCTTGCCGTCGCGGTTAATCACCGCTTCGGTAGACAGATTGTCCATCATCGCCTTGGCAACACGCTCGTTGGCAGCAGCCCAGATATCGATAACCTTGTTATAGCGTTCACCGGCCGTTACCAGACCAGTCTGAAACTGCTCTTGAATCTCGGCGACTTCGGCTTCGGCTTCATCGATGATTTCGGCTTTCTTCGCAGGGATTACCATGTCGTCGATACCGACAGATGAGCCAGAACGGGCGGCGTAGGCAAAACCGGTGTACATAATCTGGTCGGCAAAAATGACAGTGGGCTTCAAACCCAGCACGCGATAGCAAGTATTAAGCATCTTAGAGATGGCTTTTTTACCCAGCGCCTGGTTCACCAGCGAGAACGGCAATCCCTTTGGCACGATTATCCACAAGATAGCGCGGCCGACGGTGGTGTCTATCAGACTAGTTTTTTCTACCCACTCGCCGTTGTCGCGTTTCTCATGTTCAGTTATACGCACTTTAACGCGCGTATGCAGCTCGGCCACGCCGCCACGGTAGATGCGCTCTGCTTCTTTCGGGCCGGTAAGTAGCATGCCCTCGCCTTTGCCGTTGACGCGATCGCGAGTCATGTAATACAGACCCAGCACCACGTCCTGAGACGGCACAATGATGGGCTCGCCGTTAGCAGGCGATAGAATATTGTTTGTGGACATCATCAGGGCACGCGCTTCTAACTGGGCTTCCAACGTCAGCGGAACGTGTACCGCCATCTGATCACCGTCGAAGTCGGCGTTGTACGCTGCACATACCAGCGGGTGTAGCTGAATAGCCTTACCTTCAATCAGCACCGGCTCAAACGCTTGGATACCCAGACGGTGCAGCGTCGGCGCACGGTTAAGCATAACCGGATGTTCGCGGATAACCTCATCCAGAATATCCCAAACCACCGCTTCTTCGCGGTCCACCATTTTCTTAGCGGCTTTGATCGTCGTGGCAAGACCTCGCAGTTCTAGCTTGCCGTAAATGAACGGCTTAAACAGCTCTAGCGCCATTTTCTTCGGCAGACCGCACTGATGCAGACGTAGGTACGGACCGACGGTAATAACCGAACGTCCGGAGTAGTCGACGCGTTTACCTAGTAGGTTCTGGCGGAATCGACCCTGCTTGCCTTTAATCATGTCGGCTAGAGATTTCAGCGGACGCTTGTTAGGGCCAGTAATGGCGCGGCCGCGCCGACCGTTATCCAGAAGTGCGTCAACGGCTTCCTGCAACATACGCTTTTCGTTGCGCACGATAATATCCGGCGCCGCTAGATCTAGCAGGCGCTTCAAACGGTTATTGCGATTGATTACGCGGCGATATAGATCGTTCAGATCCGACGTTGCAAAGCGTCCGCCGTCTAGCGGGACCAGTGGACGCAGATCCGGCGGCAGCACCGGTAATACGGTCAGGATCATCCATGCCGGATTATTGGCGCTTTGTATAAAGGCTTCTAGAAGCTTGATGCGCTTGGTCAGCTTTTTGCGCTTGGTTTCAGAATTAGTTTCTTCCAACTCTTGACGCTGCTGCTCGCATTCCTCCTCTAGATCTATTTTTTTCAAAAGAGCCTGAATCGCTTCAGCGCCCATTTTGGCGTTAAATTCGTCACCAAACTCTTCTAATGCATCCAGATACTGCTCTTCAGTCAGGATCTGACGGCGCTGAAGGTTAGTCATGCCGCCTTCAACTACGACGTAGGATTCAAAATATAGTACGCGTTCGATATCGCGCAGGGGCATATCCAGCAGCAAGCCGATACGAGACGGTAGCGATTTTAAAAACCAGATGTGGGCGGTAGGCGAGGCCAGCTCGATATGCCCCATGCGCTCACGACGCACCTTAGTCTGAGTCACCTCGACCCCGCACTTCTCACAGATAACGCCGCGGTGTTTTAAACGCTTGTATTTACCGCACAAGCATTCATAGTCTTTTACCGGCCCGAAAATACGCGCGCAGAAAAGACCATCGCGCTCCGGTTTAAAGGTACGATAGTTAATAGTTTCCGGCTTCTTTACTTCACCGAAAGACCAAGAACGGATCATGTCTGGCGAGGCCAGCGCAATTTTAATTGCATCAAACTCTTCGATCTTAGTTTGCGCTTTCAAAAACTTAAGTAAATCTTTCACGGATTGACTCCTGTCGGAGTTGGACCTGTTAGGCGCCTGAAACACTCAGGCACCCTGATTACTAGAGCGAATCGCACCCACCCCGGGCGGGGAAATTAGTCTTCTTCTAGCTCGATATTGATGCCCAGAGAGCGGATCTCTTTTAACAGAACGTTAAAGGATTCCGGCATACGGGGTTCCATCATGTGATTGCCATCCACGATGTTTTTGTACATCTTAGTGCGACCGTTAACATCATCCGACTTAACGGTAAGCATTTCCTGCAGAGTATACGCCGCGCCGTAGGCTTCTAGCGCCCAAACTTCCATTTCCCCAAAGCGCTGACCGCCGAACTGCGCCTTGCCCCCCAGCGGCTGTTGGGTGACCAGACTGTAGGAGCCAGTAGAACGTGCATGCATCTTATCATCAACAAGATGGTTAAGTTTCAGCATGTACATATAGCCTACGGTAACCTGACGTTCAAATTGCTCGCCGGTGCGGCCGTCAAACAAGGTAATCTGACCTGAGGTCGGCAGGCCGCCGAGCTGTAGCATCTCCTTAATCTCTTTCTCTTTTGCGCCGTCGAATACCGGCGTAGCCATCAACATCCCTTTCTTCAGCTTCTCAGCCAGACGCAGCACTTCTTCGTCGGAGAAAGTATTTAGATCCACCTTCTGGCGCAGGTTATCACCTAAATTATAGGCTTTTTGGATAAATTCGCGCAGTTTGGCTACTTCTTCGTTCTGCTTGAGCATAGCGTTAATCTTGTCGCCAATGCCTTTGGCAGCCATACCCAGATGAGTTTCCAGAATCTGACCGATATTCATACGCGACGGCACGCCCAGTGGGTTCAGAACGATATCTACCGGCATGCCATTTTTATCGTAAGGCATATCTTCGATTGGGTTGATCTTAGAGATAACGCCCTTGTTCCCATGGCGACCCGCCATCTTGTCGCCAGGCTGAATCTGACGTTTTACCGCTAAATAGACCTTGACGATTTTTAGTACGCCCGGAGCCAAATCATCGCCCTGGGTAATTTTACGACGCTTTCCTTCTAGCTTCTTCTCAAATTCGCATTTAAGCTCTTCATACTGCTCGGCTAGCTGTTCAAGCTGATGCTGATCCCCTTCGTTAGCTAGGTGCAGCTCTAGCCAGCTTGAGGGGGTCAGCTTATCTAGCTTCTCTGCCTGTATACCGCCAGAGATCAGTAGGTCGTGAATGCGGATAAATAGACTTGCCTTAAAGATCTTCAATTCTTCGGTCAGGTCCTTTTTGGCCTGCTTAAGCTGCATTTCCTCAATTTCCAGCGCACGCTTGTCTTTTTCCACACCATCACGGATAAAAACCTGAACATCAATTACAGTACCGGAAACGCCGTTCGGCACGCGCAGCGATGAGTCTTTTACGTCGGAGGCTTTTTCACCGAAGATTGCGCGCAGTAGTTTTTCTTCCGGCGTCAGCTGGGTTTCCCCTTTCGGAGTCACCTTGCCTACCAGAATATCGCCGCCGGTCACTTCTGCGCCGATATACACGATGCCGGACTCATCCAGTTTGGAGAGCGCGGATTCACCCACGTTCGGAATATCAGCGGTAATCTCTTCGGGCCCCAGCTTGGTGTCACGAGACACGCACTCTAGTTCCTGAATATGGATAGTAGTGAAACGATCTTCCTGTACCACGCGTTCGGAGACCAACATGGAGTCTTCAAAGTTATAGCCGTTCCACGGCATGAACGCGATACGCATATTCTGACCCAGCGCCAGCTCACCTAGATCGGTGGATGGACCGTCGGCCAGCACGTCGCCGCGCTCAACCGGCTCACCCAGCGAAACGCAGGGCGTCTGGCTGATACAGGTGTTCTGGTTAGAGCGAATGTATTTGATTAAGTTGTAAATATCGATACCAGCTTCGCCTAGACACATTTCATCTGGATGAACGTTAATCACGATACGTGAGGCGTCCACGTACTGAACCGTTCCGCCGCGTTTCGCTACGGCGGTCACGCCCGAGTCAACGGCAACCGCTCGTCCATGCCGGTGCCGACTAGCGGCTTATCGGTACGCAAAGTAGGCACGGCCTGACGCTGCATGTTGGCACCCATCAAGGCGCGGTTGGCATCGTCATGCTCCAGAAACGGAATCAGTGAGGCGCCGACCGATACGACCTGCTGGGTGGAAACATCCATATAGTCAACCTGCTCTCGGCTGAACAAGCTCGATTCACCCTTGTTTCGACAGGTCACCAGATCATCAACGAAAGAACCGTTTTCGCTGAGATTGGTGTTAGCCTGCGCAATAATGAAGTTGCCTTCCTCAATTGCCGACAGATAATGGATTTCGTCCGTAACAACACCGTCCAGCACTCGGCGATAAGGAGTTTCTAGAAAACCATACTCATTAGTCTGCGCATACACAGACAGCGAATTGATAAGACCGATATTCGGTCCTTCTGGAGTTTCAATAGGGCATACGCGCCCATAATGAGTCGGATGTACATCGCGCACTTCAAAGCCTGCACGCTCACGGGTCAGACCACCCGGACCCAGCGCGGAGATGCGGCGCTTGTGAGTAATCTCGGATAGCGGGTTGTTTTGATCCATAAACTGCGACAGCTGACTTGAGCCGAAGAACTCTTTTACCGCTGCTGAAATCGGTTTGGCGTTAATCATATCCTGCGGCATCAGGGTATCTAAATCGCCTAAAGACAGACGCTCTTTGACCGCCCGCTCCACGCGCACCAAACCAACGCGGAACTGGTTTTCCGCCATTTCGCCTACCGAACGGATACGACGGTTACCTAAGTGGTCGATATCGTCTACTTCGCCTTTACCGTTACGGATATCAATAAGCTTCTTCATCACATCAATAATGTCGTCCTTGCTCAGGATACCAGAACCTTCAATCTCTTCCCGCAGCAGCGAACGGTTAAATTTCATCCGGCCCACCGCGGAGAGATCGTAACGATCTTCCGAGAAGAATAAGTTTTCAAACAGGTTCTCGGCGGCTTCGCGGGTCGGTGGTTCGCCGGGGCGCATCATACGGTAGATTTCCACTAGTGCGCTTAGGCGATCGCTGGTCGGATCGACGCGCAGGGTTTCGGAAATATAGGTGCCGTGATCTAAGTCGTTAGTGAACAGCGTTTCAATACGCTTGTGCCCTGCCTGGCTCAGCTTCGCCAAAAGATCCAGAGTTAGTTCCATATTGGCGGGAACGATGATTTCAGAGGTATTTTTATCAATGTAATCTTTTATAACTACCTTACCGATAATGTATTCGATAGGCACTTCAATTTGTACGACGCCATCTTTTTCTAACTGACGAATATGACGCGCAGTAATACGGCGGCCTTTTTCTATATAAACTATGCCGTTAGCCTCAATATTAAACGAGGCAGTTTCACCACGCAAGCGCTCAGGAATAAGTTGCATCTGTAGCTTTTTATCCTGAATTTCGTAAATCACTTTTTCGAAGAACGCATCGAGGATCTGACCAGTGCTGTAGTTGAGGGGGGGGGGGGGGGGGGGGGGGGGGGGGGGGGGGGGGGGGGGGGGGGGGGGGGGGGGGGGGGGGGGGGGGGGGGGGGGGGGGGGGGGGGGGGGGGGGGGGGGGGGGGGGGGGGGGGGGGGGGGGGGGGGGGGGGGGGGGGGGGGGGGGGGGGGGGGGGGGGGGGGGGGGGGGGGGGGGGGGGGGGGGGGGGGGGGGGGGGGGGGGGGGGGGGGGGGGGGGGGGGGGGGGGGGGGGGGGGGGGGAGCGCGCAGAATGATGGTTGCCGATAATTTTCGGCGACGGTCAATACGGATGAACAAATTGTCTTTCGGGTCAAATTCAAAATCTAACCAGGAGCCGCGGTAAGGAATAATGCGTGCGTTGTACAGGACTTTACCGGAGGAGTGCGTCTTACCCTTGTCGCTGTCAAAAAATACGCCGGGGCTACGATGCAGTTGGGAAACGATAACACGTTCGGTGCCGTTAATGACAAAGGTACCGTTGTCGGTCATTAGGGGGATTTCCCCCATATAGACTTCCTGCTCCTTGATATCTTTTACGGCGCTGTCCGGAGCTTCGCGCTCATAAATAATTAGGCGCAGCTTCACGCGTAACGGTGCAGAAAACGTCACCCCACGGATCTGGCACTCTTTGACATCAAAAATAGGTTTTCCCAGACGGTAACTGACATATTGCAGTTCAGAGTTGCCACTGTAGCTCTGTATCGGGAATACGGAACGGAAAGCAGCTTCCAAACCGTACTGACCTTCCGGATCTTGCTCGATAAACTTCTGAAACGAGTCAAGCTGGATGGATAGAAGATAGGGAACATCCAGAACCTGCGGACGTTTTCCGAAATCCTTACGAATGCATTTTTTTCGGTATAGGAATAAACCATAGGGTTCCTCGGCTCGCTGACAAGTCGACTCACTCTGTCCGCGCTACTAGGACAGTACATGCAACACCATTTTCGTGTTCGGAGATTTGCTATTTTTTCTGCAATACCCGTTTCCATCACTCTTAAATCATTTCGCTGCACTTTGCTAAACCAGACAGCCTCAGCAGGAGATGCAGTATATTAATTTGTAGATAGAAAATATTATGGTTAATCAGCAGCAAAATGATGTGAAACGCCACTGCTTCCCTACAGCGCAAAAAGGCCGGTGACCCAAGAGCCACCAGCCATCAGCCTAAATTAGGCTGCAATCTGGCACGTTAACTTATTTAACCTCAACAGAAGCACCTGCTTCTTCCAGTGTTTTCTTTAGTGTTTCAGCGTCATCTTTGCTCATGCTTTCTTTCAGGGTAGCAGGTGCGGATTCAACCAGATCTTTAGCTTCTTTCAGACCTAAACCGGTTGCGCTGCGCACAGCTTTGATGACAGCGACTTTGTTCGCGCCGATTGCGCTAAGCACAACCTCAAACTCGGTTTTTTCTTCTACGGCTTCAACCGGGTTATCAGAGGTAACGGCTACAGCGACAGCGGCGGAAACGCCGAATTTTTCTTCCATCATGGAGATCAGTTCAACCACATCCATTACCGACATTTCGGCAACTGCGTCCAGCATTTGTTCTTTAGTGATAGACATAACAAGTGTTCCTAAAATTCAGAAAGTGTGTATACGTTTGCAGTTTCTTCAGAATAAAGACGGCGATTATGCGGCTTTTTCTGATCGCTCAGTGCGGCCAGCATGCGAACTAGTTTACCTGCAGAGGCTTCTTTCATGGCCGACATTAGGCGAGCGATTGCTTCTTCGTAAGTTGGCAGAGTTGCCAAACGGTCGATCTGCGATGCCGGGATAACTTCGCCTTCAAAGGCTGCGGCTTTAACTTCAAAATTAGCATTGTCTTTGGCAAACACCTTGAATAAACGAGCAGCGGCGCCGGGATGTTCGTTAGAAAATGCAATCAAGATCGGACCAACCAAGGCGTCTTTTAGACACTCAAAAGGGGTGGCTTGAACGACGCGGCGCATCAGCGTATTACGAACAACACGCATATAAATAGAGGCTTCACGACCTGCCCTACGCAGTTCGGTCATTTTATCTACCGTAACGCCGCGAGAATCCGCAATAACGGCAGACAGTGCGCCTTTGGCTACTTGTCTAATTTCAGCAACAATCGCTTGTTTTTCTTGAAGACTTAATGCCATTAGCTCGTGCTCCTGGATTTAGCCGGGGGAAACTCCCAGCATTCACTTCACATTACCATTACGGTGACGGTAAGCGTCGATATACAGTGGGCAGAATCCAGTAAACGAATATGTTATTCAGGCTCTGTCACTATTTACATAGGAAACTCAGTTCTGTAATACACACCTGCGGTCTTGGACGGAGGCTGGGAATATGCCAAGCCCCCAACCGAAAAATCTTAGCGTTTCCGCTTGCAGTCAAAAGAAGACCGTCCCCGGAAAACTTCGGGCGTTGGATTTTAGACAAATCCAACGCCTACGTAAAGCAATAATTAAGTAGTTGCCCTAGATAGGCTGCTTTGATCAATTTCTATGCCCGCGCCCATAGTGGTGGAAAGGCTGACTTTCTTGATATAAACGCCCTTAACCTGTGTCGGTTTAGCCTTTTTCAGGGCAACGAGCAGAGCTTCTAAGTTTTCTTTCAAGTTATCAGACTTAAAGCCTACTTTGCCGATGGTGGTGTGGATGATACCGTTTTTGTCGTTTCGATAACGCACCTGACCGGCTTTAACGTTTTTGACCGCTTCAGCGATGTTCAGGGTAACGGTGCCGAATTTCGGGTTCGGCATTAGGCCGCGCGGACCGAGAATCTGGCCTAGCTGGCCGACGACACGCATAGCGTCTGGAGAAGCAATAATTACGTCAAAATTGAACTCGCATTTTTTGATCTGATCAGCAAGATCATCCATGCCTACCAGATCTGCGCCTGCGGCTTTTGCCGCTTCGGCGTTAGTGCCGTTAGCGAACACTGCAACGCGAACGCTGCGACCGGTGCCGTGCGGCAATACAGTAGCGCCGCGAACGTTCTGATCAGATTTACGTGCATCAATGCCGAGATTAATGGCAACGTCGATGCTTTCAACGAACTTAGCGGTAGCTAGTTCTTTCAGCAGCACCAAGGCTTCGCTGATGTCGTACTGTTTAGTGCAATCAACCTTGTCGCGGATAACACGCATGCGCTTAGTCATTTTAGCCATTTTTAACCCTCCACTAGCAGGCCCATGGAACGTGCGGTGCCCGTAATAGAGCGTGACATCGCTTCCAGATCGGCACCGGTCATATCAGCCGCTTTAATTTCCGCGATTTCGCGCACCTGAGCGCTAGTGAGTTTACCGACTTTATCTTTATTTGGCTTATCGGAACCCGATTTAATACCTGCGGCTTTCTTCAGCAGCACGGCAGCCGGGGGCGTCCTGGTAACGAAAGTGAAAGAACGGTCGGAATACACAGTGATAACAACCGGGATCGGCAATCCTTTTTCAATGCCTTCCGTTTTAGCATTGAAAGTTTTACAGAATTCCATGATATTAACACCCCGCTGACCCAGAGCTGGGCCTACCGGCGGACTCGGGTTTGCCATGCCTGCAGCAACCTGCAGTTTGACATAGGCTTGTACTTTCTTAGCCATATTGATTTCCTCTAATGGGTGATATCGCCGGTTAAGGCTCCCCCGCCAATAAGCGTTTACGCGTTTAAAATGCATAAAAAAGAAAGGCGCATTCATTTCGCGCCCTAAGCAAGAAAAAACGCAATTAAGCAACTCAGCCTTTCTCAACCTGATCGAAATCGAGCTCTACCGGCGTGGCGCGACCAAAGATCGACACGGACACCTTAAGACGGCTTTTTTCGTAGTCTACTTCTTCCACTACGCCGTTGAAATCGGCGAAGGGGCCATCGTTAACGCGGATCAACTCGCCCGGCTCAAAGAGGGTTTTCGGCCGCGGTTTGTCGCCGACCTGCTGCAGTCGGTTTATAATGACATGAACTTCTTTATCGCTGATAGGCGAAGGACGATCCGGCGTGCCGCCGATGAAGCCCATAACGCGGGGTACACTGCGCACTAGATGCCAGCTGGCATCATTCATTACCATCTGCACCAACACGTAACCCGGGAAGAATTTACGTTCGCTTTTGCGACGCTGGCCGCCGCGAATTTCAATCACATCTTCCGTTGGAACCATAACTTCGCCAAACAGCTCTTCCATATCCTCTAGTTTGATATATTCGTTGAGAGACTGCGCTACCCGTCCCTCAAAACCGGAAAACGCCTGAACGACGTACCAGCGTTTTTTTAGAGCTTCGGACATCTTAGAACCTCAGGCCAGTAATAAACGACACTACACGCACTAGAATGCTATCGAGTCCCCATAAAATCAATGACATCACGGCGGTCATCGCGGCGACGATCAACGTGGTATGTAACGTTTCCTGATAGGTCGGCCAAATCACTTTACGTACTTCGATACGCGCTTCACGCGCAAACGCAAGTGCGAACTTACCTTTGGCTGTCATCATCGATATACCGCCTGCGATAGCGATAATAAGCACGATAGTCGGTGCTCGCAGAGGTGAGTCATAATCACGGTAAAAATAGTTACCAACGATGGCTACGACCAATAGAATCACAACGACCAGCCACTTAACTGCCTCTAGACGGCGCCCGCTTTCTTTAGTTTCGGTATTCGCAATCATAAAAACCCGTCATATAAAATTCAGATAGACAACTTATCAGCCCGGTAAAATTTATATTAAGAAAGCCTGGCATAGCGCTAAATTAGCAATAAAGACTCAATATGTTACGCTGCAGAATAAGAGCCCAACTCACTAATAGTTATAAGCTAAAATCGCTAATGAGATAATTTTCCTGTCACAGCGTAGAATAAAGTTATTGAATGATACTTTTTAATCGTCTCTTGCGTTAAATGATTACTAGATCACGCACGTTATCCTGTCTGGTCTTAACAGACCTATATGACATTATAGCCACTCTCAATTCTGCTACTTAAGAAGCGTGACATGATGGCTCTCGAGCCATATCCTCCATTAAATTGATATTCAAATTCGGCCAGGTATCGAGGCATATATTAGCAACGAATTGCATGGTACACGTACCCATTATGGCTTTTTTGAGATTCTCTCACAGAATATTCATTGGCTCAAGAAGTGTCTATTTCTAGTCTAGCCTAACCGTAGGTCGGGCAAGGTATCCAATTAGGAATAGCTATTCAGCAAGCATCAAGGTTTATCAGCTTACGCCTTTATCGTCTTAAGCGATAACTTTAGCAACGATGCCGGCACCAACGGTGCGACCGCCTTCTCGAATTGCAAAACGCAGGCCATCGTCCATAGCGATCGGGGCAATTAGGTTGACAACCAACTTGATATTATCGCCGGGCATGACCATTTCAACGCCTTCCGGCAATTCTATTGTACCGGTAACGTCGGTGGTGCGGAAATAGAACTGCGGACGGTAGCCCTTGAAGAACGGTGTGTGGCGGCCTCCTTCGTTTTTGCTCAGAATGTAAACTTCTGATTCGAACTGGGTGTGCGGTTTAATCGAACCCGGCTTGGCCAAGACCTGGCCACGCTCGACGTCGTCACGCTTGGTGCCTCGCAGCAACACGCCTACGTTTTCGCCAGCACGCCCTTCATCTAGAAGTTTACGGAACATCTCAACGCCAGTACAGGTGGTTTTAGTCGTGTCTTTGATACCCACGATCTCTACTTCTTCACCTACTTTGACAACGCCGCGCTCTACACGACCGGTCACGACGGTGCCACGGCCGGAGATGGAGAACACATCTTCAATCGGTAGCAGGAAAGGCTTGTCAATGGCGCGTTCCGGTTCCGGAATATAGCTGTCTAGCGCTTTTGCTAGTTCAATGATTTTCTCCGTCCAGGCCTCGTCGCCTTCCAGCGCTTTCAAGGCAGAACCGCGGATAATCGGCGTGTCATCGCCCGGGAAGTCATACTGCGAGAGCAGTTCGCGCACTTCCATTTCTACCAGCTCCAGAAGCTCTTCGTCATCAACCATGTCACATTTATTCATGAACACGATGATGTGCGGCACACCAACCTGGCGACCCAGCAGGATGTGCTCGCGGGTCTGCGGCATCGGACCGTCGGTGGCAGCAACCACTAAGATCGCGCCGTCCATCTGGGCTGCGCCAGTGATCATGTTTTTTACATAGTCGGCATGTCCAGGGCAGTCTACGTGCGCGTAGTGCCGGGTCTGGGTATCGTATTCAACGTGCGAAGTGTTGATGGTGATACCACGCGCCTTTTCTTCCGGCGCGTTGTCGATTTGGTCAAAGGCGCGAGCGCTACCGCCGTACGCCTTCGCCAGAACCGTAGTAATCGCGGCGGTCAAAGTCGTCTTACCATGGTCAACGTGGCCGATAGTACCTACGTTAACGTGTGGTTTTGTGCGTTGAAACTTTTCTTTAGACATTGATTGTCCCTCTAAGACACGAATATATCGGAGGTATCACCACATCAACTAAGCAAAGTGCCTGCTGAATTTTTCTTACAGAAAGTGAATCAGGAGGGAGGCTGGAAGTGGTGCTGATAGGCAGATTCAAACTGCCGACCTCACCCTTACCAAGGGTGCGCTCTACCGACTGAGCTATATCAGCACATTGGAGCGGGCAGTGGGAATAGAACCCACATCATCAGCTTGGAAGGCTGAGGTAATAACCATTATACGATGCCCGCATCTTAAAACTCGATACCTGATATTTCTGTAGCTTGTAGGATACATCGCTGTTTTTTAGGCTTGTTCCGAACCTTAGTCGAAAGTTCACCCCTTTTACCTGCGCTACGAGGCTCTTTAAACGGGCGTGTACCATGCTTGATATAAATTTGTTGGTGGGGGAAGGATTCGAACCTTCGAAGTCTATGACGGCAGATTTACAGTCTGCTCCCTTTGGCCGCTCGGGAACCCCACCAGATTTTTTGGTGCCGGCAGAAGGAGTCGAACCCTCGACCTACTGATTACAAGTCAGTTGCTCTACCAATTGAGCTATACCGGCATCAGGTGCAGCGCATTCTAGGTAGAGAGGACGACCTATGCAACAAAAAAATCGCGCAAGTTGCACTTTCGCTCATAAATCATCCAATTTCACAACGTGGCATGCAAAACTTGGCTATTATTCATGCTCGAAGCAACTAAATGTCACGCTTTGGCCTACTAAGTAGTACTGGCGGCGTAACGGATAGAGTCCTAGTTTAGCCGTATTTATTTTTCCATTAATCACACACCAGCGACGTAGACGCCGCAGTAAAGCCAGAGAATTCCTTTTCAGGTTTAGAACTCTTTGTCATTGCCAGCTGACCACACCACGATTTTTAATCGCATTAATTTTAGGCTGTATTTAGCATATAAAATAAAACGTCGTAACCAATGTTTAGATAAAGAAAGAGCAAAACGGGCAATCTGGATAATGCTGCAATAAGGTTTTCTTTTTTAATCAATATCTCCATTATTGTTTAAAGCTGCAACTTCTCGCCTCAAGGAATGACTTGCTCTAACGAGTCGCAACATACAACTTAGACATCAGGAAAATTAGCTAAAGTATAATTGCTATTTAATAAACCTAAACAACAGATGAAATGCGTTCTTTCTGAGAAAAATGTGTAATCAGGTATTTTTGGTTCGTTTTTACTTGGCTTAAGGGCTTCTACATCAAACTATAATAATACTAGCTGTCAAAGTGCGAGCAATCATAAGTCACTAGACTTAGTTTGTTATAACTCATTAGTTTTATTTCTGTTAATTATTAGATACAAAATAACAAATATAGAGACCTCAAATATGCATTCGCTTATCATTACTTATTGAATTTTCTTATGGTTTTAATTTTCTTATGGTTTTAAATATCCAAGATTGTTGTTTTAATATCTTCATAAAAGAAGAAAAAAGAACGATTTCATTAGCAGAGCAGCACAGCTTTAAACCGACGGTAATACTTTAATCCGAGAAAACGATCAGATACTGGGAAAATAAATTTTATCGCTTCTCTATAGAGACTGATGTAGAAGATAATTACATCCTATCGATTTAGCCACAAACGCATGATATAGTCAAGTAATTTAATGGGCGTATAGAATATTTTCTAAAAAGCTACGATTCCCATTCTTGTGAAAAGATTGATATTACACTGCATTGATATATCCAGTGTGACATCCATATTAAATTACGAATAAAGACGCTTGAGCTTTATGCGAGCGTTATTAGTAGTGAAATGCTCATTAATCTTGATTTTTATCTGATTGCGTTGCGTTTTCCAAAAAATTACTGCACTTAGCAGGGCCTAATCTCGCTAATGTGACGACTTAGACATTAGCTAATCAGCACATTAAGTTCAATTGATGCTGTACTTAGAGCACATTTCATATATTCTAGTTTATTAAATAGCCATTCATCTATAAGTTATAGCTAGTTTTTGAGGTCTAAATAGCAGACTCTTACAGTAAAGACTTAAGATCGTGCACAATCGGATTCCTGCAATCTAACAGATAATGTAATTACTCAGAATTTAATAATATTAAATAAGCTATTGAGGCCAAAGATATAACTCTTCTTTATCTTTTTCATTATTTACCTAAATAGAATTTAACAATCTAAATTGTTTTTCAGAAAATCCTCAGAAAGAATCGTGAATTCGTTGTAGAATTTGACCGCTTAAGCTATTTAATTAATTTTCTATAAGGATTTCTATAATTTTTTTATCGTAACATAAACCGAAATATACGAAAACGCTCTAGGTTTAGAGCGGAAATTTCCGGTCTTACAGAATTTATTACTCTAGAGAACCTTAGTAGAATGGCCTATTTGACACCCATACCTCTCTGGACGCGCAAAACTATCCACCTTAATCAATCCGATGATTCGCGATCTTAAGTCCGCACTGTAAGAATGTACTATTTACCACTTCAACCTCAGAGAAACAATTAGCCACAGCATATAAATGAATTGCTATTTAATAAACTGGGAGAGAGAATGAAGTGTACTTTAAGTTACAGCGAACCGCTATAGTAAGTAGGAAAGTGGATCTTACAACTACTTACCTATAAAACTGTAACACTATAATATATCAAAACAATCTCGCATAAAAAATTAAGGCACACACTCAAAAACAAGAAACTATGGATGAAGATCGGCTGGCTTATACCTCCAGAAGCTAATACCAATTTGTTACGGCTGTAGAGAATCTGCTGGCCGTGTATCGTAGGACAACCCGATATGAAAAACCCCTCGTTAATTAATTAAACACACATGCGTGACGCTGCCATTGAGACCCAAAACCTACTTGAGAGGACTATGAACATAAATAGTTGGGGTTTTGCAATATCTTCATAGCCAGTGAACCGTTTCTGGGTCGTCAGCTAACTAAAGTGACTGAATATATAAAGAACATAAAACAAGCATAGAGACAGGATTAATTCGGCTCGCTTTCTTAGTTATATCTCAACACAATATCCTTACACATACCGAATTACATTGATCATAGGCAAGCGCAAGATCTATAGTCTAAGTTCGTTGTACTCAGCCCTCCCAGCAGATCAAGCGAAGGCTTTGTAAAATTTTTTTGAATTGATTTACGCAGCCCAATATAGCAGTCAGCTAAACATCGCAGAAATTAAATTTAATGTGCTTTAAAGCAATGTACCTTTCGGCCAATGCTTGAATCTTTATATTAACAATATTCAAACAGTGCGAATTGAAGTCATAGCTTTGCGCAGATAACTCGACTAGAGAAAAACCAAAATAGATTAGAATCTAACTACCGATATCGTATTAATATCACTCCTCTCTATCTTTTATATAAGACCTGATGTGACACTCACTCTATAAGCAGGGGTGTCCTCAATCAATATTTATTAGTGAAGTTTACTATACAAAATAAAACAAAATAAAAAGAAGCTACATTATCTTCTGGATACGGCAGATTTAATATATTGAACTCTAAATTCATAAAAAATTTCACTATCTATATTTTGAAAAGTAAATAATTTATTTATAGCTTTCTACTTTTCGGTAAGATAAAAATTAAGTGCCGAATGGCAGGCAGAATTCTTTAGAGCGGATTTTAATCCGGGTAAGAACAGCATTATTTATATAAACGGGTATAGAATTTGATCAAAGAAATCTTGTTTACAGAATGAATCATTTTCTGTTATTAAAATAACACAGCATTAATATTTAAAAATATTCAAAATGAAAGATGCGGCAATAAAATAATGGTGCTGTTGATATCAGCTAGTAGCATCTTCCTATAGAATAATGACCGAGTTACCGACACCTTAACAGCATAACAATGCTGATAATAAGAAACACAATACTGGGCAGCAAGGCGCCGAACACAGGCGGCAGGTTGTACACCAGACTCAGCGGCCCGAAGACCTGATCTAACACGTAAAATAAGAAACCGAAGCTTATCCCCGTGATAACTCGCACTCCCACAGGTACGCCGCGTAACGATCCAAAAATAAACGATAGCGCCATAAGCATCATCACCGCTACCGAGAATGGCAAGAAAATCTTATTCCACATATTTAACTGGTAACGGGCAGCTTCCTGCCCACCATGTTTGAGATAATTGACGTAATTATATAGCCCCGAGATAGACAACGAATTTGGCTCCAGCGCGACTACCCACAATTTATCCGGCGTCAGGTTAGTTTTCCATTTGCCAGTCAGGGCTTTCTGGCTGGTGATCTGCTTACCGTTGGTTAAATCCGATTCGTCTACCTGCGATAACCTCCAGTTGCCGTTGCTGAAGATGGCCCTGGCAGCATAGCGCAGCGACTGAAGCCGCTGGGCCTCATCGAAGTGATAAATATTGAGGCCAGCCAGCTCGTTACCACCCACCACCCGCTCGATGAAAATAAAGTCATTACCATCTTTAGCCCATACTCTGTTTTGAATTGAGAGTATAGATCCGCCGTAAATCGCCTGTGTACGGTAGCTGTGGGCTATTTTCTCGCTCGCCGGTGCCACCCATTCGTCGATAGCCATCGTTAAAAGAACCAGCGGAATAGCAGTTTTCATTACCGCACTCGCTACCTGGAGACGGCTGAAACCCGATGCCTGCATTACTACCATTTCACTGTGGGTCGCCAACGAACCGAGCCCTAGCAGGGCACCTAGGAGTGCCGCCATCGGGAAGAAGATTTCAATATCCTTCGGTACACTGAGCAGGGTAAATAGACCCGCGCCTGGCGCCGAATAGCCTCCCTGGCCAACTTTACGGAGTTGCTCGACGAATTTAATGATGCCCGAAAGTAACACCAGCATACACAGGGTCATTATAATGGCATTGAAAATGGTTTTACCGATATAGCGATCTAATACGCCAAACATTAGGCTACTCCTCTCTCCCATGCAGCCATCCTCGAAACTTTCTTGCCGGTAGGCTGTCCCATAAATTTAGCACCAGTGCTAGCGTCAGGTACGCGATATTTGTCAGCCACATCCAAAACGCTGGGTCAAGCTTGCTCTTAGCGCCATTGGATCGCAGCGATGTTTGCAGCAGGAAGAAAATTAGATACAGCAACAGCGCGGGCAGCATGCTTAGAACCCGGCCCTGCCGCGGGTTGACCACCGACAGCGGCATCACCATCATCGCCATAATCAGCACTGATACTATCAGCGTAAGCCGCCAGTGGAACTCAGCACGAGCTTCGGATTCCGGCGAGCGCCACAGCTGGCGTAACGTCATTTGCTCAGCGTGGGCGCCCTCTACTGCCACCTCCCTATGGCCAATAACCGCCTGATATTTAGTAAAATTGGTAATGCGGAAATCACGCAACAATGCGGTTCCCTCATAGCGAGCGCCCTTATCTAGCATGACTAGTTGCGATCCGTCCGGTCGCTGGGTTATATGGCCACGATCCGCGATGACGATGGAAGGGCGTGCATTATAGTTCGGTTTCAGCTGAGCTAGAAACACTTGCTCAAACCCTTTACCTTTAACGTTGCCGACGAACAGCACCGAATTACCGTTTTCTGCCGGTTTGAATTGACCCTCAACTAGTACGGCCATGCTAGGGTTAGCCTTAGCTTCCGACATCACTAGAGCCTGATGGCGCGATGACCAAGGCGAAAGCCATATCACATTTACCGCCGCAACTATCTCAGTAATTAAGCTGAGCACAAGCGCCGCGTGGATCAAAACAATTTTACCCAGCCCGCAAGCGTGCATAACTGTAATCTCGCTTTCGGTGTACATACGGCTCAATGTCATTAACAAGCCGAGAAAGAAACTCAGGGGAAGGACTAATTGCGCGATTGCAGGTAGGCCTAAGGCCAGTAAAGACAAAACCAAGTTTGTTGGAATATCGCCATCCACTATCGCGCTCAAAATCCGCACCAGCTTTTGACAAAAAAATCAACAACAGGATCAACAAAATAGCAAGCTGGCTTTTAAATGCTTCCCGAACCAGATATCTAATGATTATCACGCTTATTTCACCTAGTTTTTGCAGGAAATTAATAATGTCATCGCTAATCCATCATGAATATGTATCAAACAGTCACTTTTATTGCTAGATACAGCATAAAATGCCAAGGATTCTGCGGGCGATACAGCATACTAATTGTCGAAAGAATAGTGTTTTGGTAGTTTAGATTAACACATGGAAGTGTTATTCCGTACCTAAATAAAAAAATCAGTAAAGAATTAAAAAAATAAAATCAATAAGTCTTGATCCAATAAGATTATTTACTCATCATGAAGTTTTCAATGCTAGTCTACCCGATTTTAGCAATACTCTTCTTGAATTCGTGATTCTTCGCTAGCACTAATGAAACAAAGTTTGCTAATGCTATATGAACTTTTCCTGCCGCATCGTTTATGCGGTTTTGATCTTCCTTGAAAATTATGTTAATAATTTAGTAAAGCTGGTTTTTACACCTCAGTAGTTTCAGATCATGTAAGCCAGCGATTTAGTAGTCACTAGTAATGCTTTTCACAAGAGCGCTGGATTTTATTCTGCTTAAAAAGCAGACAGAACTAATTCTTGAAAGATGTCTGATCTTAATAATCCTTAAAATACCACCAATAAAATTAATTTATAAAACCTTATTTTATTGGAAATAAAAATCTGTGGATTAATATCCAGATTTTTAACACATTAATCAGTGGCAATCTTGATGGCAACGAGGAGTTAGCAACAACATCGCAAACGTGACAAAAAATTAACGGCGCGTTATAGAATGACACTCTAAATAACACCATTCCTGCTGGCAATGTCGGCGATTATACAAAAACCGAAGTAGATAGCCATATCAATACAAAGACACAAAAAATACCACTAACGTTACTATCAATGAATGGTGAGGATGTAGCCATACTCGCTTTATTGGGCAATAAGAGATTACACCACGACTTAATGCTGGACAGATTGATACCGTGACATTATCTTGTCTGTTTTCTTATGTTATCTTACCAGCGCCAGTGAAATATAAAAGTATTAACGCAGGCAGAACTTCAGGACCCTGTATAGCAATAGATAGACACTCCTAAATTATTAGTGCAGATCATCCCAAAATAGCGATTAAATCCATGAAATATCAGAGTTAATTTTTAATAATTCCACATTATTAGAAAGCTTTTACGATATAATGAAAAGTAATGTTGCGCAAACAACCTGAGATACAAGTATGCTATTTATAGTGTTCTGCAGAACACCCAGTATGATCCATTTCTGAGCATCAATACTGAAAATTACATACCTGTCAGCGCATGACCCAGAGCAACTCCTTGCGTGCTCAGCGCGCTAATATCGTCGTTATCATTGTCATCAAAACTAGGAATAACCGTTCCATCCTGATGGCTTAATATTTTTCTAGCTAGATCTGCGCCTCGTCCACTACCCCGAATAAATTTTTTCTGTAATCCTGCATAGAAGGATAGACAGCTGTCAGTTTTAGATAATCAGTTTTATCGAAAACATCACCATTGTATTGTAGTCGTCCAATCGAAATATTTTTTAGTCGGCTAAGGGCGGCGAGCACCCACTGATAAAACCTTTTCAACAAACTAATGTTTTCTCAAATTGTAAATTTTGATAAAACTTTGATATAAAGCAGCGATTACAAGGCTTACTGAATCTGAGAAAAAGTCAAAAATGGCAAATCAACTATATAAAAATACTCAAAACACTGCTTTACAGAAAAACCCCTTAACTTACACAAATTATATGCATATTTTTAAGGATAAAAAAGACCAGAGATCTAAATTTAAACGTGTCTTAAGCTGCCTAAAATCAGGCAATACTCTGGCAGTCCAGAAACCAGATAGACCAGAACGCCGCATTAAACGTTTGATTACTTTAATATCCAATCTAAAAGATGCAGATACTCATCTTCATAGTTTGACGTATCCTATTTATACTACGCTCACAGGCCGTTATTTCTTTCACGTGATGAGCACTTTACCATAGATAAAGTGAGAACTGATTATTGAGCGTATTAAGGTGGGTTTTGCAGCAGCAAGAAGCAGTCCAGTGTATTAGCGGTAGACATCAGTCACTATCTTTAACACAGAAACAGTAGAATAATAATTATTAGCAAATGATTATAACAGAAAACAACTTACATTACTGCATGGGGTTTCATTGACTAGAATCTATAAATTTCTTCTAGTTAAGCGAAACGCCGAACAAGTAAAAATGGCTCTGATGAAAAAATAAAAGTGTAATTTCTTTGCACTGATAGGAAAAAGTAACCTGCCATTTATCGTACCTTTTGGCTTTAAATATCGCGCGACGCATCAACTGATCGATTAATGCCTAAATCGTCATATTAACAAGATTAAGAGATTGCAAAGTGCAGTCAATACTTGCCAGACACAACACGATAAGATAGATCGATTATTATTTGACTACTGATAACGCTTATATCAAACGTAAGGGCTTTTGGCAGTCTTTTAATATGTGACATGACACCAGAATCAGCTTATGACGGGCACCGAAAGCAGTCACGCTGCATAATTACAGATACAGCGATAATTCACCATTCGGCCGGGTTTTGAAGCGGCGATGCAGCCAAAGATATTGATCCGGCGCGCGCAGAATCTCTTGTTCCACAATCCGGTTTATGTAGCAGGTAGCCGCCATTTCATCGTCCTGCGGATAGTCTCTCAACTGCGGCTGAATCAACAGCTGGTAGCCGTGCCTATCTTCCTTACGGATAAGCACTACCGGGACAAGCTGCGGCTGCGCTAGTCGGACTAAAATATAGGTACCACGGGTAGTAGCCGCTTGGGGAACCGCGAAAAACGGCGCGAAAATACTGCCCCGCGGGCCGTAATCCTGATCGGGCGCAAACCAAACCATTTCGCCCTGCTTTAAAGCATGCACGATGCCGCGCAGATTTTTTCTATCAAGCATGGCTTTATTTGAGCGCATGCGTCCCCAAGTCTGGATAAGCTCTATCACTTTATTGTTATGGGGCCGGTAAATAGCCATTATCGGCTGACATAGCCCTATCACTCGGGCACCGAGCTCCAGCGACATAAAATGGATGCCGATGAGCATTACGCCTCTTCCTTGGCGCCCGGCCCGCTGTAGGTTCTGCAGGCCGGCAACATCAAACCAACGTTTTATGCGCGCATCAGACCAGAACCAAGCCATGCCGGTTTCTATTAGACCCATGCCTAGCGAGGTAAAGTTATTGTTAACAGCGTCTTCCAGACGCGTGCTATCCATATCAGGGAAACATAATTCAAGATTTCGGCGGGCAATACGTACTCGCCGTTTCAAAAACGGCTTGGACATACGCCCCAGGAAGCCGCCTAACCGTTTCAGCGACGAATACGGCAACTGCACCAGCAGCCAAAGCACGCCCAAGCCGAACCAGGTAAACCAATAGCGCGGATATAGCAGAGCAAAGGTAAACTTCTGTAGTTGCGGCATCGACTTCCCCCAATGCAGAGTTGCATGACGTAATCCATTAATCAGAAAAAACATCAATAGCGATACAGGTTATCACTCAGAGACTCTCTCGAATTTATTGTTCGACGAAAGTTGTCATTTTTATTTTTTACATAGCTCATGTAGATCAATAAATTGGCATTTATGGCTGACTGCCGGTTTCAGGTTTAAGCTTCACGATTCAATCAGCACAGAGCAAAAGGTCATGAGTCAAGCAATACAAGCGCAAAAGAGCATAAAAATCTAATTACGCATATTTTTAAGCCAGTATCAGCACCCAATTTCAGCATTAAACGTGCTTTGTAATGTTGCGCCTTAAGAAGTGCGATATCATAGCTCCCAAATCATAACGCCGGTTAAATCGATGCTCAAATTCGGCAGGGCGAGGCGTGTGTTTGCCACGAATTGCGCAGTAACTGACTGTTATAGCGCTTTGACATTGCTCAGTAGAGTATTAGCTCACTTGAAGGATGAATACTTGTGACTGTTGCTAGCGCTACCGATGACGCGTCATTTATAGCGCTAATAAGCATTATTGAACACTTTGAAATACGCTACGCCATAGCTAACAACATGGCTATAATTTACAATGGATGATGTTGCAAATCATACTAGTGCAGCCTTAGAGAAGGCCCTCACTGAATTCAAGTGTATTTGTAAAGGCGTCCCTGTTCATTAGTGGTAAGAGCAGATACTCGGACAACTCGTGAGTTGCGCTGCACCCTTTTGCTTCTGAACATTCACCATCGACTCAAACATCATTTATTTCGATACGCCTGTAGAGGCTCTTAGCTTGGTTGTGGTTGATGCCAACCTGTAGAATTTTACTCTTAAGTTTCTAGGCTGTGTTGTAACCACCTCCCAACTCGCGAAACGGCTGTAACTTTTATTCTACATTTTATTTTTTATCATAACGCAAAAACAGAAAACCATAAATAAATTATTTACTTTTTAAGAGTATAAATAGTTAAACGTTTTTTGTGAACTCAGAACGTGAAATCTTAATTCTCACATACTTTATCATATTTTCCCTGATTACACATTTTTCCTGCCATCTTTAAGACACTTTCGACTAGGTAACGCGGTCTATGTTAGTCACAAAATGCATGAAAAGCACCCATTATGACATTTTGTCATTCTCGAGAAGAGTGCTCATTCATTTGAGAATATTTATTCTCAGTCTATCTTAAGCTTAACTGGATAAGATCCATAATCAGATATTTTTTACTTAGCTTCAGGATTTCTGCATCAATCTGTAATAGTTCTATTTTTTAGAAAAAGTGTTAATAATAAATTAATTATAAGTAATTAACCTTAGTTGGTTATAAATAATTTATTTTATTTATTTTTACTAATTTTTGCATTTACTCTTACTTTAGCTGTGGCATTACGGCTGTAATACCGAGATGCTGTTTTTACGTTGCGTGAAAAGGCGTATTGAAAGGAACCACATTGTTAATGATAGTGAGCAACATGCAAAGACAAATCCCGCTTAAACCGAGGCAACGCGGCCGCGTTGCCAACGTCAACGGCCAACTGCGACACCATCTTTCACTGCTTGAGACGAATCAAGATGGGCAAACTTCCACTAAAGGGCACAGCAAACAGGGCACGGATACCAGGCATTTCTTCGCTGGATTGATCGAGCACTTCGCAGCTGACAGCAGGCGCGTAACGCTAGATCATGACGCCTGAGCAGTAGCCACCCTATGCATTAATATACCCTACCTAATCAGGAGCGTTGGTGCATCATGGGGGCGGCAAATTCCACGCGCAGGCTGTGCGCAGCTTCGCTATCATTCATGCGGCGCAGCTCTCACCAGACGGTGACGGGCATGCAGCTAATAAACTAAAATTGACAATCTTCTAGCATGAAGTCCAGGCGATAGTGCACCATGCGATTTCTGTTATTAGTCTGGCTCTTTCGTGGTCGGTTTCACTATCTATGCTATAATCGTCGATTTTTTTGAGATCTATTTGGCAATATATCTGATCATGTTATCTTTTTGTATCTATAGTTTTTATGCAGAAATTTGCCTTACGGCAGCTCACCGCACAATTCCTGACCATTTCGCACCGATAACATAGCCGCGTATAATTTCTCAGATGCGGGCATGTATTCCGGGCAAGCAAAGATCAGCATATAAACGGACTGCGCACTGTCATGGTGCAGCTTAGCGGAGTGCATACCGAAAAAACACAGTTTCTGGCGATAGCATTTGGCGCGGGTGCAGCTACAGGCACCTTTGAGGTAGCGCCAGGTGTCTGCCGAGCTGTCAGCGCTCTATTTACGGTTAATGCGTCTGCTTTCTAGCGTGGCGTGATAAATTTAGAGCTCGCTTATGATCATAAATTTGCTAACATAACCCTAAGCATTACTAATATCTTCATCCCCTGTAGTCGCACTATAAGTTCAGTACGCCGGATGGCTAGATGACGGAATTAGCCTGGTCGGCGCATAGCCATTCATCATGGCAAATGCGGTTACTCTCTTCGTTTGCTAGCCCAATATATTTTCTCTACTCGTGAGTGCCGCAATGCTATTTTTACTAGTCACGCAAGGCGGTATTACTGCCGTTCGGCGAAGCGTGCTTATACACATATCCCATGGCGATAGTCACATATTTGCGCGAGCGGTTGGCGGTAGGGCACAGGTTATTTGGCCACCACTGCGCATCACACATCTGCCGATGGAAGGTTGGGCATTGATCTGCCAGCTGTCAGAAGGAAGGACCGTAAGCCTGCATCAGGCCAGACTTACCGCCTACTTATTGTAGAACAGGCTTTACAGCATCTAGTATTGGTTTTTAAGTTCATTGATTTCCTGACAGGTCACTCAGTGCTGTACAGCCGGAATCGCCTTGCGTTTCGCGGGCAGGATTAGCGCGTATCACACTCAACACAGAGCTAAGAAAAACAACCTCGAACGCTAATAGCGTACGACTTATCAGGTGCTGGCGCTCTTCTTCCTCGCATCGTAGCGGTTCAGATACCGCCATAGCCCTGCGGAGCCCGGACCTGAATAATCTTCATATATTCCGATGCGCTAGCACATCTTCTGCGGGCTGCCAGTAACACCATGACGGAAGTTCGCTTCATATTCAACGCCTTCTGAAAAGAAGCCGCAATTTTCGCATTCAATAACCCGCTAAGTTTAGAACTTTTTAACAGCTTGCAAACTTGGGCACGCACCTCCCTAAGCTCGGAGGGAAAGCCGACTCCATCATCACGTCAGAAAGACGGTGATATTGAAGTTAAGAAAGGGAAAGTGTATTATAAAGGCCAATATATCACGTCAAGACAACAAGCAATATCATGACATACTGACTATCCAATCGGCAATGAGTGAATGGCCGTCGCTCCACTCAATGCGCTCTACCACTGCCAGGCATTCACTACCAGAAATATTGAATCTTAACAGGGTGTGGGATTAAGCACTGTATTTTTTCTCTCAGCTAAAATCGTTGCTTTTACTATTAGCTAACTAGCGATATTTTTGATTCACTTGGGTGACTGGGCAATCATATCTAACAATATCCTAACAGGCTATTTAGCACCTTTATAAAAGGGTGAACTACCAGGATTCATGACAGGATTCATGACAAGATAACCTCTATTAGCCTCTTTATTACCTGCAGCGAACTTTCTTTTATCAAATTATGAGTCTCATGACTGAACGATTATGCAAATCACAACCAAAAACCTCGCGTCAGTGCAAACATAGCAAAAATCTTCGCAAGTCTTACCATGCGGCGCAACAGTCAGCACCGACACCGTGCACTCATAAATGCAATGTAGGGCAGCTGACATGTAACCGGACGTGTCGGTACGGCAGTTTTCAGGTTAGATTGCAGTATTTTTCCACCAAGGCCTGGATGATCGACTCAGTTTCTTTATCTGCTATGCCCGTAAAATCGCAAGGACAGAAATGTATCTAGAAGCTACTGATAACGAGCAGTTTTCCTTATCTAGCTTGCCCGTTTGCGGGATGGTGTAACCATAGACGGATAGCGCCTGTTGGATAAACGCGACATCACCAGCGGACGAACGAGGGTTGCCTTGCAAATATTTCCTTACGATCGCCGCATCCGGCCAGGCTGCTACGCTTTAACGCGCGATTGCTCTCCATGAAAACTGCAGACCGGGATCGATTTTCCTTAACGGCGTAATATCGCTATGCGCTAAGACGTTCTGCGGCTTAATTTAGTAACGGGCAATAATATCTTGCGCTAGGCGATACGCTAACACTATTTGTTTTTATGATACGGCATCCACTGTTTCCTGGCAAGACCTTGATGAAACCCGTCATTAACGATTTCTATACCGATAGACATATCGTTAATATTATTCCCTCCAGCCCAGCCGCTTACGCCCGCGTGCCAGGCCCGCTTATTTTCCGGCACCAACTGCAAAACCGCCGGTTTCCCGCGCATTTTGCTGGGATTAGAAAGAATAAGATAATGAGAATTTACGCCGCCATGCGTCAGCAGCCTCAGGGATTCATTATCATCGACGGCAGTATGATGGAATATAAGAAATCAGACACGTTCATCCCGTAATTGAGATTGATATAACGCATTCATCGCATAATCACCGTGATCAACTAAGATCATTATCATTTTTTCTGAGCATTTCTCTCCTGCGCACCCCGTCAGCCCTAGCGCGCTAAAGCGTAATATGATTTTTTCAAATTGACTTCCCAAGCGTACAGAAACATCCTGGCAATAGCAAAAATTGCATATAAATTAGGAATAAACATAAAGATAATTTAAAATTAAAAAAGTAAAATCAATTAGTTGTAAACAATAAAGATTATAATTTAATTACGCATTTTGCTCGGCTATCAAAAGGCTGGATAGAATTCTTGATTCTTTCAATACCGGCACCTTTTAATGCCGACACTAAGAATTATAGTCTCAGTACTGCCAAATTATAACGTTAGTTAAATCAATACTCAAATTAGGTAAAGAGAAATGTGTTGATCACGAATTACATGGTCAGTGCCCGTCATAGCGTTTTTGACATCCTTTAGCAGAGAAATACTCTACTTAAAAATTGTCTATTTCTAGCATAGTTCAAGTTTGGCCGGAAAAACACACAATCAAATAATTAAATTATCCTTAAAATTAGAATGGTTATCGCTTGACGCAGTAAGCCTTAAATAAAGCTAAAAATAAACCAAAACAAGAGGTTTAAAATTTTATGGTCTGAGATCACAAACAATCCAACTATCTATATTAATTAAAAGTAAAGAATTTATTAATGGCTTCCTTTTTCAGGTAAGATAAGAAATAAAAATCTAATATAGAATGACGGATAAATAACAAAGCTCAAACAAATGGGTCTTGACTCGGACTTGTTGATAAGAAAATAAGATTATATATTTATGTGTGCTGAGTTAAAATTTTAAATTTTTATTTTTTGCAGAAAATTACAGAAACAAAAGAGCGATCTTATTTAAATAAATACAAATATCAATAAATCTGAGTCACATCCAACCAATATTCAGTGAATTATAAGGTTAATGCTTTTAGATTAATATAATCGTCAGTATTCTTTTTTTATTTATGTCATAAATTATACTAATTTATTGCATAAATAAATTTATTATCAATGCATTTTCATCGTACTTAAAAAACCTAGACGGCGCCATGAAACCAAAAACTTAAGTTTTTAGTCCAGCATCATTATATAGATACTCGGCGCAGAACGCTGTTGATAACAAGATGGCTTCTGAGGAATATAGTTAAAAAGAAAATTTTATGATGATTAGACGATATAGTTAGGAAATTAAAATACCTAAAATCAAAGCAGCTATTTAAGGAAGCAGCGAGCCAGAATTCGCTTAAGTTAATCGTTATGGCATCTCTTTACTGACCGTTTTTAAATAGCAAAACGAGATGGTATTGAGAATCATAGGCATATTCCGCATCGTTTATAAATGACGCTGCCGCCCACTCACGAAGCAGTCGCTGCTTCCCTCTACGGAATGCGCTTTTCTTTCACTGAACAATTTGTTAACAGTCATACACGAATTCCTGAACCCAGCTATATCTCGAGCTGGTTTAGACCGATGTTTACACGAGCATGAATTGAGAAGTTTATGTAACATGAAGGAGAAATTACCAAAACAAAAGCACAAAGCGTTTTAAAGCTATAAATGCTAAATAAAACCTCACGACGTTATCTTGTCGTGAATCTTTCCCGTAAATCTTAAAGAGAGGCAAGAAAAGACAGGCGCGGCTCAATGGACTATAAAGCGTAATCAAGATGGTAATGGCTTCAAGCCCGTTGGGTTATTATAGATAGCGCATCGCAACCGCTCTCTCTATGCTAAAAACTAAAATAATAGCGCAGGCAAGGTCTAGAAAAATGACATACCAAATTTTTGGCCAAAATATCCGGCAGTGCCATACCGCGATTACACACCGAGCCAGATAAACTAACGTAGCGGCTACCGGCGTAAAATAGCCTTCGCATTCAAATTAGAAGAATTCACTAGTGTTATCTGGGTGATTATCCCGAAAATTTATCATGCATAAGGCATAGATTGTACCTTCCAGCAAATCAAAAATGCAGCAGGTAAAGTCATATATCGGATAAATACACGATGTATAGCCGCTCTAATAGTAAGTAGCGAATTTAATTCGGTATAACACCGTGGCGTGCATCACCAATAAAACTTGGAGCCACATTGATCCTCTCCACCAGTAAGCACTACCCTGAGCAAATTCATCGTGGCGCATTTTAGCGAATAGAGCGTGGCTTTCTTCTACTCTCCGATCTCGATCGGGCTATCTTTACCCGCGAGCATCAGCTTGCCCTGATATTCGCGTATTTTGCTCAGCGACATTTTGATGACATAGGCTAACCACTTGTCGATAAGCCCCAGAGTATAGTCATACAGCTGATCTAAATAATCAGAAGAGTAGTCAATGTCACAACTCCAGCTAAGACCTAATTACTGCAGGTCGTACATAGTGACATCGACATATTGCATGTCTTTTTAGCGGAGCTAGCATTATCAAAACGCAAGTTGTATTATTCGCAATAACTCTGTGCGATACCGAAATTGAAGAAAATGAATTTTGCATGACCAATATGCAATAGCCATTGAGCTCCGGTAGAAAATAGATATCTACTGATGTATGCTTATCCGAAACTAGGTCTTTAAATAAGCTTATAAACAAAATGAGTTGAGCGAGCTTCAGACTTACTCATGTTAATATTCTTCTACATAACAGTATAACGTTAATTGCTCTTATTTTTCAACATGCTACGTCAGGCCCCAAACGTTTATTAGAGAAATCCCCATTACGACACAACGCAGTAGCTGGTTGACGCATTTATGCCGTCATTCCTCGCCTGATTTTTCTTTTTTTATCTTACCAAAAGCGGAGAACTATAAATAAATTTTATAATTTTTAAAAAAATAAAATAGTGATATTTTTTCTAGAATTAGAAAGCAAGATCTTAAATATCATGTTTTATTATATTTTTTATTTTTTCTGCGCTTTAGAGTTTTTACTTCAGCCTGAAATAATTCTAGTTTTGAAAAAAGTAACAGTGATCACTTAATTATAAGTAATCAGACTTGGCTTTTATAACTAACTAATTAATTTTATTTGTTTTTAATTTTTTTACTAATCTTGTATTTATTAATAATTTAGGTTCGGAATAACGGCTTTATAGATTTTTTTGTTCTGTAAAAACACTTAGTCACCAGCAAACATGAATTCGACCGCTTATATACATGGCTTAATATAGAATACTATCTCGGCAGGCTAAGACAGCGTTCTATATCAGTACGCAAGCCATCTATCAAGCTCTACACATAAGCTATCGCATTCATGTTTTCAGGTAGCTTAACGTTTTCTCAGGCCAACAACAATCTATAAATTCCTTGCCACTGTATGTAAGTGCCTGATGAATAGCCTAAGGATATACTCGACTAAGATCACGCAAGAAAGCTCTAGCATTAAACGTAGTCTTAGTTTTGTAGAAACGGATAAAAACCCATCGCGTTTCTCGATTTATGCTCATAAAAAGATAACGTCGTGAGATTTCATTTGATATTTCTGGAAGACACTTCATATCAAAATGCAACCAACCATATAGCCTTTAAACGCTTTGTGCTTTTGATTTTTTTGCTCTTCCCCTTCATGTTACGCACACACCAATCCATGTCTGCGTAAAAGAGATCCAGATCAGAGCGAGATACGAGGTACCGCAGGGTTCAAGAATTTTCGTACGACCGCGAATAGGTCGTCGAATGTGAGAAAAGCGTCTTCCGCAGAGCAACGGCCACTGCTTCTTAACTAAGCGATAGCTTAGTCTGGAGGCTATGCATAATATCTTTGTGATCCGCAATATTATCTCGTTTTGCTATTTAGCAACGATCGGTATCAGAGATGCTAGAACGCTTCAACAAGGTATCTAATGGGCTCGTTGCTTGCCTAAAAGTGGCTTTGATTTTAGATGTTGTAGCTACCTGACTATGAAGTCTAATTATCATCATATTTCGCCTTCTACTATACAGTAGACATTTCTGCTATAAAAAGGACGATTCGCTGAGAGTCTATATTCTGATCTAGAATAAAAACCTAATTCAGGTGTAAAATAACGGCTCTATATAAACAAAGAAAGCATGTCTTTTCATTGCTCTATTGAGCAGCATAGTTTTACTTAACCCAGCTAGACACATGCTAAGAGTGAGTGTCGTCGTTTCCCAGTAAGCGTATGGAACATCGGCCTGGCATCATTGACTTCGCCTGCGGCAATCTGTGACTTACTCATATTTTTCATTGCACTCGCTTCATTAATGAAAATAAGCTTCTCTAGTGAAAAAGATCACATTTCTTTGGACCATAATTTGGGCCTATGAACTAGATCCTCACGCTCTTGTTCAGTCAAATATGCGATCTTTTAACCGCTATCATCTAGCGATATAGGAAGACCTCTATTTTAGACAAGGTTACACCAGAAGACACATTAATAAGCCTGAGAATAAAATGAGAATACGCATCAATATTTGATCCGCTATTCAAATTTCCTCTAGGTTTAGATCTGCAACTTCCACTCTGACGGCATTTCTGACTCCAACGAGCCACAGCAGAAGGGCCTATTTCATATCTATCCGCTGCTGCACATAGAGAGCTAGTCGCCTCAATCAATCTTATTGCTCGCGCTCTTAAGTCCTGACGGCAAGAATGTACTATTTATGCCTCAGAGGAAAAAATAGCCACCGCATATAGATAAATGGCTATTTAATAAACAAGAATACATTAAAAGTGCTCTAACCAGGCAGTAACTGGGCGAGCAGCATAGATATTATGGGAAGAAGCATTGTAATCTGTATGCATCGAAGCGTTGAAGCGAGTACTCGCACGCGCAAGGAAGTGGAAAGCGGTAGCCCGACAACGCACGTTATTCGTGCTCGACGAGCAGCGCTTCCAGCAGATCTAAATCGTGCAACAACTTCATCAACGTTTCATTGCTGATTTTTTGCTTCGCACGTAAATGATAATATTCACTGCGCTCGGCGTGCAATGCATTCAGCCGCATGCGCCGCTCGAGGTTTTCAATAAACAGCGCGCTATCTACATCGTCAGGGCTATCAGTCCGGCGGCGTAGATTGCCGATAACCCTGGCACTGACTTCATTCAGTATCTGACTGTCGATATTCTCTTCCTGGCTATTGGCCAGTCGCTCTTCCATTTTATGCAGGCTCTCAATAGCTACTTCCGCCGCTGCCGAGCGTGCCATTCGCTCTTCCTGACGGTGCTGCGCCTTGTCGGATAGCTGAATACCGCGCAACAACAGCGGAAGAATAATCACGCCACAGATGAGGGAAAACAGGATCACCCCGGTGGCGATAAACACGAGCTGATAGCGCGAAGGAAACACAGAACCGTCACTGAGCAGTAGAGGTATAGACAGCACACCCGCAAGCGTGATGGCACCGCGCACCCCGGCAAAAGACGCTATCAGAATTTCTCGGGTACTATAATTGCTAAACACCATGGGTCGCTTTCTCATAAAGCGCAAACTAATGCGTTTCATTAGCCACAACCAGCTAAAACGCAGCACCATCAGCGCAGCATAGATAAGAATCACATAAGTAAACAGCATCCAAGTTTGGATGGTGGGATCTAATTCAGCCTGGGTAATAGATGTCTTAAGAATGTCGGGTAGCTGTAGCCCGAGCATAATAAATACTATACCGTTAAACACAAACTCTAGCATCGCCCAGACGCTATTGCCGCGCAAGCGCATTGCTAGCGGCGCATTGCGGATAATGCTTGACTGGCCGATAGTCATGCCTGACGCCACCGCGGCTAGGATGCCGGAAACGCCGATATGTTCAGCAATCAGATACGCGGCGAACGGTAGCAACTGCAGCAGAACTGTCTGCGTAGCGGCGTCGTCGCCGCTCCAGTAAGTAATAAGCCGCAGGGACTTGCTATACCCCCACGTTACTGCCACGCCAGCTATTAGGCCGCCTGCCGCCACTTTGATGAACTCAAGCGAAGCGCAGCCAACAGAAAACACCATCGTACCCATCGCTACTGCAATAGCGAATTTAAGCGACACTAGACCGGAGGCGTCATTCATCAGCGCCTCGCCCTGCAAAATGTCCATTAACTTTTTCGGGATGCGCCCTTCGCCGACGATACCCGACAGCGCTACCGCATCGGTGGGCGATAAAACCGCCGCTAGTGCCAGCGCCGCTACTAATGGAAGACCCGGCACCATCCAGTAAATAAGATAACCGATTCCCACCACCGTGATAATAACTAATACCAACGCAAGCGCTACTATCTCTCCGCCATGCCGCAAAAATTCGCGCGGCGGCGTCTTCCAGCCGTCAGAAAAAGCAGCGGCGGGATGAACAGCACTAGGAAGAGCTCCGGATTAAAATCGACATGCAGGCCAAATTTAGGCCAGGCAAGCAGCGCACCTAGCGAGATTTGCATTAGAGGCAACGGAATTTGAAACGGCAGGATGCGTGTCACTACCCCAGACAGGGATACGATAAGGGTGAGGATAAGAATCGTAAAAAAGATTTCCATGCTTTCCTTAGTTTCTAACTTTTACGTCAATACACAGGACGCGCGAGAAAATCTCCCCGCAAACGCTAACTATAATAATAATAGATCATTTCTACAGAAATTAAAAAGCCGTTATCAATTATGGTCTGGCGTAATAGAGTATTTAACTGAGCAAGCTGGCGACCGCTGCGATCTCGGTACGGCAAAATGCATTGTTTAGAATACTTTTTATCTATTTTGGTTTATTAAATACTCATTCATCTATATTATGTGGCTAATTTCTCTGAGATTAAAATAAGACATTTTTATAGAGAGATCTTGAGATCGCTAATAATTGGATTGATTGAGACAGCCAGCTCTGCACGTGCAGCGGAGAATAAATATCAAATAAGCTCTTCTACTATGGCTATTTAGAGTAAACTACTCTGTCAGACTGTAACTTATAGATCTAAAGGTAAAAACCTGAATAGCGGCTCAAAAATTGATGCGTATTCTAGTTGTATCTTGACACTTATTTATGAGTCTTATGATTTAACCTTATCTGAAACACAGACATCTCTGAAGAGCACTTCTGGAATTAAAACAAACCTTGTAACTCTACCTTGCTTTTCAGAGCAATATGATCAGGGTTACAAAGATCTTACATTCTACTGAATAAGAGCACGCCGATGCAGTTTATCCTTATAAAGGATAGTCAGAAGAAATATAATATTTTTCACAAGATATTTTTATTAATGAAACGGCAATAACAAAAATATAAGCAGGAAAAGAGCCTAAGCAGACAAGATTAACGATGCCGTGCTAATGTCTAACGCGCCTACTGGAAAATGACAACACTCATTTCTGGCATATGCCCATCTAAATTAAGTGCAACTATGTTACTTGATAGAGCAATAAACAGACACACTTTCCTTGCTTATGTAGAACAGGTATTTTTGTAAACTTGCACTAAGGAATATCGTGGTATATAAATAATTTTACTACTCATAAAGTTAATTCTGTACGAGAAACTATTTAGGCTAAAGATTTTATTCTTCTTTATTTCCCACCTTATTCACTGGATTTAAAGCATATTAAGATGATGCCACAAGATGCAATCACTGCTTAGAAAATATATAGAAAAACTGTGAATTTGCCGTGGCATACGATTGCTCAAGCCATTGAGATAATTTTCATAAAGATTGAGACAATTTTTTATCACGCATAGATAAAATTCTCTAATCTCAATAAACTGTATAGCATTATGGATACTTTCAATGCTGCTATCCAGAAAACCAATATAAGCACTTCTAAGTCATACAGTTAGTAAAATTAATACTTAAATTCGTCCAGGAAACCTAGCCTATATTTTCCGCGTATTGCATTACAAGTGCCGGTTCTGGCGTTTTTAACATTGCCCAGCAGAGCATTCATTTATTTGAAAATGTCTATTTTCAGTGCATCCGAAGCTTCGCTAAATAACGCACGCAATAAAGTAATTAAATAATCACTATAACTTTTCAAAACCAGCGCTTTAACACGTAAAAATTAGCGATTTCTAGTGATGCTTAAACTCATTCAATTACACTAAGCTATAGCGCGCTATCAGAATGGCGGAGATAGCAGACCTTGCAACCGACTCCAGATAAAGCCGAGAAACCACAATACGTCAAAGAAATCTCGCATGTGAGATAGCAATCATTTCTAGACTATTAAAATAGCAGGATAGATTAGCCGAAAACTCTTTTTTTAGCGCGGCTTAAAGCGATTTTAATAAATCTAGACTCGTTACAAAAATTAGTAAAAATGATTTTTGCACTATATTCTTGACTAGATTTATCGTGGTTTAAGTAAGTTTTAAAACATATAAAACAGTTTTTATGCTTGTAATTTTAAAAACTCAATAAATAATTTTCATATTTTTTAAATATCCTTATTATGCATGCATGTTAAATTCGATCTGTTGTGTCTTTCCTTCCTTCTTAAAAGCGCACACATTATTATCATTTACAAATTTCTGCTTATTTCTAGGATATATTCAATAATTATATGCTCTTTTAGAGTCTCTAGAATTTGTATCAATATGAAATTCTTCTAATCAAGCAGCAGAAAGGTAATCTCAGCAATTTTTCCTTAAAATAAGTCAGCTAATGCTATTTTATTATTCTTCAGATAAGCATTTCTAATGCAATAAGTAAGCTTATATGTTATACATATCCTTATTCTCTGTGAATAAAAAATATTTCAATAAGAGCCATTCTAATTCGACTGCCGACATTCGCTATATTCTTCCAATACGTAGTTGGCTAAGCTCATGTATCGGCTCGAATTAACTCCTGTACCCCTTAAGCACTGCGCCCGCTTTTTATCTCTTAATGGGCTATATAAAACTATAAAATATTTTATAGGCTTCTGAAGGGTTCTAAAATATAGAGTCATTTTTTAGTATTTTTACGATTTTATCAGTAAAAGTTATATAATGACCAGTCTAATCTCTAACGATTTTTATGGTCGCAAAGCTGTTAGAATAACTATCGTCAGATGGAGAGTAATCATGCTAATTGATTTATAAGAATAGTAATAAATTTAGAATTTCTAAATCCCATTAATTTCCGAAAATTAGACTTAGAATAACTCAGAAATCTTCAAGCCCATAAAAAATAAATAAAAATACTTAATTAAGTATATTAAAAAACCAAGCTTGAACTGTACTGGAAATAGAAAATTTTCAAGTAGATGAATATTTTTTATTATGAAATAATCGTCCAACATACACATTTTTACCTGGTATTATATTCTATATTAAATTACGAATAAATATTCTTAAATTTAATACGAGAAGGTAAATAAGCATTTACATTTATCTAATCTAGTTGTGTCTACCAAGAAATAACTTTAGATTAAAATACCTAAGTCTTGTCAACATGACGATTCAGTCATTAGCAGATCAGCGCATTAAATTCTCTGCCATACCTAGACAAATTCCATACTTGGAACTATGAAAAAATTTAAAACGACCCTATTAGCTTTTTTAGTTCGGCGTGAAGGCTGAATACAACAAACCTGATCTATGAATATTTAGATTATTTACGACCCGGATAATTTAGTGTGCGTAAGAATATTTTATTTAAATATTTTTAATAAAATAATCCTAATCGCTCTTGGTTCTATAATCAGTCACTTTCTTTAGGCGATGACCATCGAACGATTCACGTATCATAAAGACATTACACACCCCACGCAATTTTTATTTATCCATTATTCCGTACCTGATTTTTCTTTTTTCATCTCACAGAAAAAAAGAAACTACATAAATACTTATATTGTTTTAAAAACTCAAAACGTGAGATATTAAATCTGATATTTTTCATCATATTTTTTTCATTTTTTTCTTGGCCTGAGGGCTTCTGCGTCAAGCCATAATCATTCTAGTTTTAAGAAAAAATGATAGTAATTATTTAATTATAACTTATCATTCTTATTTGCAATAACTAATTGATTTTATTTATTTTTTAATGTTCACTGATTTTTATATTCATTCCTGATTTCGGTGGGGAATGACGATTCTGCTAGCAGCATATGTCTGATCTGCGTTCACTGCTTCAGTTCTTTTTTATGTGCACTTTACTGTTTTACGCGAGATCGTTTGACGCATTCTAGTTCCACTACTTTATCGGTAAGCAATGATAAAGTCCGTTGTGCCCACTTCTCTGTCGGCTCGCTGAAGCGTAGCTAAATTAAATTCGCTTCGGCATGGCTATCCAGGATGGAGTTATACATACGTTTACTTATTTTACAGCTCAAGACTGCTTCAAGCCCCTCTTTGACTAAACAAAGTTTCAGCCGATCAATTTTTCGGATACTTATTTGTAAAATCTCGACTAAGGCTTCGCCACTCTTTTAATTTACACGTTCTATTAATGTATAGAAATTCAACAAAACCAACGCATTCACAACTTTCTGTGCAGCCTGATTGCCATTGCCAAGCAAAGCTTTCAGTTGCATTCTTCCTTCCGACGTGAAGATAATAATTTATTTTCCCACTTGTCTATTTCGAGAAAATTTCAGCTCTGGCTACAGATACTGCAACCGCTGCTTTTTATACGTTAAGACGCTAGTTTTACACAATATTTGAATGACGGATAAAGATGCTTGAGATTGATACGAGCGTTATAGGCAGTCCAATGCTAAGCAATCTTGACGTTTATCTTTTCTGTCTTATCTGTTCAGTAACAACTTGACTTAACAATGTACTAATCTTATCAAAACAGCGCTTGTTATAAATTTTTTGAGCAGTGATTTCAGCTTTGAAAAAGCTATCTCAATAGGATTTAAATCCGGTGAATCAGACAAAAGATAAAGAAGAATTTTATTTTTAGTCTCAATTGAATAAAAATAGAAGGTAATTATTTTTGCGATTATTTAGCCGAGATAATGCTTGCGTGCGTCATGCCACAGTGACCTTCGCCGGCATTTTTCTGCTGACCTTTATATCGTCAATCTGTACTATTTCCAAATTTTCCCCTTTGAGGATTACCGCGCCGGCTCTAACGAAAACCGCATAAAACTAGCCTCTATAGCGCTCAGCGGCGGCATTATCTACGCTCGAAACAGCGCCCCGCGGGCGCTGAATCGCACAATCTGCCAGCTAGAACTGCTGTTGAGAAAGGTTGACAATTTAGTCTAAATCATCGCCGCACTTCGCCCGATAATCAATTTAATCAATGACGATATTGCCAATTTTGAAAAGAGTGTAAACGTTCAAGACGCCTTACCTTGCTAGCGCTTAAAGTGAATTTTACTAGCGCGCAGCAGGCTCGTTTTGCTCTTTAAGGGCAGCGCTTCCGCGGCTTTGAAATTAAGAGAACCAGCACCGCTAGCTACTACCTCTACGACTCTGCACTTACTCACGTTATCCGCTATGTGTCGAACATTCACGACCTGGACGCAGAACGTCCGGATAAAGAAGGTATCCTGCAGGATTATGCCGCTACCTACGATATAGATTAATCGGATGTCAAACGTTAATATAAAACACGCTGCACGGTAAAATAGGTTGCGAAGAGGTTGAGGGCAGTAAACCGCGGCCGAGTGATTTAATCGCTGCGCGAGCGGCCGCTACAGGCGGGTAAAACGATCACCCTAACGCTGGGAGACCTCTGCCTACAGCAATATGCTGAGAAACTGCTGACAGGCAGCCCGCTCAGCGGCGTTGGTGATCGATCTCCGAGACGGCAGTATCCGCGCGCTAGTATTTAATGCCAGCTATGATCCTAACTAGCTATCGATGACATTTTCAGCAAGGATTGCCACGTATGGCTCGAAGACGAAAACCGCCTGCTTATTAATCGCACCAGCCTGGGGTCTATCCGCTAACCTCTGCCGTGAAGCTCTATATCTTGGTCTTAGCACTCACCCTTAGCCTCATCAATAAAAACCTTCGCTGTTTAAGCCGGAATCGTAGCAATTTTCCGGTTCAGAAAAACGCTACCGCAACTAGAAGCGCTAGTGACAGGTCCGCTTAAACGTTGCCGAGCGCTGATATAGGCATAGAAAGGTCTTACACCGAGTTTATTTTTACGGCAATGGGAGAGAAGCTGGGATTTATTCGCATCTTAGTGCTGCTTGCGCCATACCTGGCACTCACTCTCCGCGTCCTGGTCAGTGCGACACAGACGCAGAACAATTTTGTCCGGGTTATAGCCGACGGTTTAATACTGATTTTTTTGTTTATGTGTTCGTAAATATCGATACATTTAATAAAATTTTACCAGTAGCTTAGAGCTCCCATACTGGCAAGCGATTCCGGCTCGGCGCTAATAGTATTAATGACGGGATTTAGTATCGTCATATCAATAAATGCTCATCAAAAATGTTGTAAAAAAGTTTATAGAGATAAGCGATGCAAGAGCTTTTGTGCGTGATCGACATACTGAATTGCTGATTACCGCCTGTATTATTTAGCAGGAGACACAGCCGTCGGGGTACCTGTGCAGCTGGCGGATTCTAGGCCTGTTATGAAAAGCAGCAGCGCGGAACCGTGCTATCAGCCCTATAATTCAGGGAATATACAAGATTACGAAAAACTTTAGCCAAACGGGCTTCGACGCCTGGTACGATTGCTAAAGCAGCTAGTAATGCCCTCACAGCCAGCGTCGAGCCATTTGACGCCTGCACCCTGTCCGCTGCCTCACCCGATACCACCGCTACCCAACAGTCATAAACTACTAGTGCGTACGAATGAGTGCGGCCCTTATCCACCGGAACGCATCATCGTTCTGATCCGCGACGACGCCGAGCGACTGAATATTTCTAACAATACGGCTTAACTTTATTTACGTTGCAACGGAAGGCGCGCTGACCGGTCTGGGTACCGTCAGCACCGTGGTAGCTAAACAGAGATTTATCCTACCGCCTTGGGCGGCTCTGAGCTGCGCGGCGTTGCTCGTGACTACGTGAAGCGGTGCCGGCTACTTAATGATGTAGGCAGGCGTCATCGGCAACGCCCAGCGCGCCGCAATTAGAAGAAAAGTCTCAGTAACCGCTTTAGCGTTCTGTGTAGAGTGTCGGCTAACGGCAATCTTTTCAGTGAGGTTTGCTCTAGAGTGACCAGCAGGCGCAGTCGCTGCTGCAGAAATTTCAGAGCAGAAGCCTAGCAAGCCGCTTTCATTACCTCACAATAGCCACTGCAATTAATAATGTCCCTGACCGGCGAAATCGGGAGGGGCACCGCTGACTGCTCGTCAATAAGTCGATGCAGGCCGCAAACCCCTAAAAATATTATTTTCCTCAGCTACACGCAGTATCGTTTTACCTAATGCCGCCATTTTTAACATCTGGTATAGTATAGCATGATTTTAACATCTCCCCACGGATGCGGTTGTGCTGACATGGAAAATATAACTACACTGCGCTTATTCAGTCGCTTAGTCTTGAGTACCGTTTTGGTTATAGTCGTTATTTCTGCAAGCTTTGCCAACGATATCAATCTGAAGACTATGATTCCGGTCGTACCGCAAATCGACGCTGAATCCTACATTCTTGTCGATTATAATTCCGGTAAAGTGCTAGCAGAAATGAATGCGGATACACGCCACAACCCCGCTAGCCTAACCAAAATGATGACTAGTTATGTCATTGATCAAGCGATCAAAGCCGGAAAAATCACTCCGGATGATATAGTTACGGTCAACAAAAACGCCTGGGCTACCGGTAATCCTGTCTTAAAAGGCTCATCGCTGATGTTCCTAAAACCGGGTGATAGAGTGCCGGTATCGCAGCTTAAACGAGGTATCATCCTCCAGTCGGGCAATGACGCCTGCCTGGCTATGGCGGATTACATCGCCGGCAGCCAGCATGCGTTCATAACGCTAATGAATAATTGTGTCAAGGCGCTAGGGCTGCAAAATACTCATTTTGAAAATGTACACGGCCTGGATTCGCCCGGACAATTTAGCTCCGCCCGAGACACGGCCATGATCGGTAAAGCACTGATTCGCGACTTTCCGAATGAATACGCTACCTATAAAGAAAAAGAATTCACCTTTAATAACATTCACCAGAATAATCGCAACGGCCTACTATGGGACAGCCATCTAAGCGTTGATGGCATTAAAACTGGCCATACCGAATCTGCCGGCTATAATTTAGTCGCCTCGGCGACCGAAGGTCAGATGCGCCTGATTTCCGCAGTACTCGGCGGACATTCTATGAAAGGTCGTGAAAACGAAAGCCGCAAGCTGCTGACCTGGGGTTTCCGATTTTTTGAAACCGTAATGCCACTGAAAGCTGGCAAAGAGTTCGCGGCCGAGCCGGTTTGGTTTGGCAATACCGACAGCGTGAAGCTGGGCGTAGACAACGATGCTTATCTAACCATCCCGCGTGGCCGGATGAAGGATCTCAAGGCAAGCTATGTGCTAGATCATCAGGAATTACACGCGCCGCTGGCGAAAAATCAACACGTCGGTACCGTCAATTTTCAATTAAACGGTAAAACCATTGCACAACGCCCATTGGCTGTTCTTAATGAAGTAAAAGAAGGTAATTTATTCACTTTCATGATCGATTATGTCAGGCTAATGGTCAACCATTTGTACGGCTAATCGGTTCATCCCTTGTCAGGCGTAGATTCACGCCTCCATAATAACCCTATGCTATCTGCCTCGCTTCGTCATGAGCGCCGAAGGCGCCGCCAAAGAAGCATATCTATGTCGGCCACCGGGACTCTTTATGAAAATCAAACTAAATGAATTGCTTGAATTTCCTTGCCCGTTTACCTATAAAATCGTGGGTAAGTCTCAGCCGGAATTAGTCGATCAGGCAGTAGAAGTAGTGCAGCGCCATGCACCTGGTGATTATTCGCCGCAGGTTAAAGTCAGCAGCAAAGGAAATTATCACTCCGTTTCCATCACCATTACCGCTACCCATATTGAGCAGGTAGAAACGCTGTATGAAGAGCTGGGTCAAATAAATATTGTCCGCATGGTACTGTAAGCTGGGAGATCATTGTGTTAAAGAGCTTAGTTATCCGACAGCTAGGTCTGCAGCCTTATGAACGTGTGTTACGAGCTATGCATTTTTTCACCGATGAGCGCAATGCCGACAGCGCGGATGAGATTTGGTTGGTGCAGCATCCGCAGGTCTTTACTCAAGGCCAAGCCGGTAAAGCTAAACATCTGCTTTGGCCGGGTGTTATCCCAGTCATTCAAAGCGATCGCGGGGGTCAGGTGACCTTCCACGGTCCAGGGCAACAGGTAATGTATGTATTGCTGGACTTGCGCCGCCGCCAGCTTGGACTCCGCACTCTTATTACCATCCTGGAGCGGACAGTCATTGCCACCCTCGCGCATTCCGCTATTTCCGCCCACGCCCGCACCAACGCGCCGGGTGTCTACGTTGGCGCCGATAAAATCTGTTCGCTCGGTTTACGTATCCGCAAAGGCTGCTCATTCCACGGATTTGCCTTGAATGTGGCAATGGATCTTTCGCCTTTTCTGCGCATTAACCCTTGCGGCCATGCTGGCCTGCGCATGACGCAAGTGAGCGACTTATCCCCTGGCACGGGCATTGACGATGTGGCACCGGTGCTCCTCGCACAATTCTTGCGGCTATTAGACGCCACAGCTAGCGAAATACAGGGCTGGGATCCTACGCACTTCGACGTCTGAACCTCAGCGAGGTACTCTGTCTCAGCATATTGGCCATCGGGCCACGTTTTTTTCATTCACCGACTGTAAACTGCATGTTTTAATTTATGAAAACGTTTTGATAGTCGTTTAGTGGTCAGGTAACAGGATAATTTATAAAACTATCGACTTTTGGAGCAAACCTGCACTATATGAGTAAACTGACACAAATAGAACGCAGCGTTAAATACCGTGACGCTGACAAAATGGCATTAATTCCTGTCAAAACCGTCGCGGTGGAACGTCAGGAAATCTTGCGCAAGCCTTCTTGGATGAAAATTAAATTGCCCGCCGACTCGAGTCGTATTCAGGGCATCAAAGCCGCTATGCGTAAAAACGATCTGCACTCGGTATGCGAGGAAGCCTCCTGCCCGAACCTAGCGGAATGTTTTAACCACGGTACCGCGACCTTTATGATTCTTGGAACAATCTGTACCCGGCGTTGCCCGTTCTGCGATGTTACGCACGGCCGTCCCGTTACACCGGATGCTAACGAGCCGGGAAAACTAGCGCAAACCATCGCCGATATGGGGCTGAGCTACGTGGTAGTGACTTCCGTCGATCGCGACGATTTGCGCGACGGCGGCGCCCAGCATTTTGCTGATTGTATCAGCGCAATCCGTGCTAAAAATCCTACCATTCGCATTGAGATTCTGGTGCCCGACTTCCGTGGCCGGATAGATCGCGCGCTGGATATCATTAATGCCACGCCGCCGGATGTTTTTAACCACAATCTAGAAAACGTGCCGCGCCTTTATCACCAGGTTCGCCCCGGCGCCAACTATCACTGGTCACTTAAACTAGTAGAAAATTTCAAGGCCGCTAACCCGAAGCTGCCGACCAAATCTGGGCTAATGCTCGGACTAGGCGAAACCAACGCTGAAATTATTCAGGTAATGCGTGATCTACGTCATCACGGCGTTACGATGCTTACGCTTGGGCAATATCTACAGCCCAGCCGCCATCATTTGCCGGTTAAACGGTATGTGAGCCCGCAAGAATTTGACAATATGAAACAAGAAGCCTTGGCGATGGGTTTTACCCATGCCGCCTGCGGACCTTTCGTGCGTTCGTCTTACCACGCAGATTTACAGGTCAAAGGCATCGAAGTCAAATAACCTGCTGGCGGCAGGTAGGCAAAAAGATCGGCGCCACAGGAGGTCAATCTTTTTGCCGCAAAGATTTACCTGATTACGAATTTTTCTCAATTAGCCTTAACAGGCTTTATTAGATTAGAGTGTTTTCAATGCTGCTACCATGGATAATAGCATGAGTGCTCCCGAGTCATAATGTCGGTTAAATCGACACTTAAATTTAGCTAGAGCACTTTTTATCTATTTGAGTTTATATCCCACATTACTCTATCGAGTAGCACAGTTTCACTTAATTTAGATAGACTTATGCCAGCAAATGAGTATCGTTGTTTCCCAGCAGACGAAACATTAGCCCGGCACTATTACCCTCATCTGCTGTGGCCCTTTAACCTATTTATCGTTTTTGCCGTTTTATCAATACATACAAGCTTATCTAGTGATAAATGTGATATTTTTTAGACTATAATTGCGCGCATGAACGATATCGTCCCGTTGTTATTCAGTTGCATCTACAGTCTTTTTTTAACCGTTATTCTATCACGATTAACAAGCGCAATAGAGTGGAAAAACTCGTTTGAATGTTGAAATCGCTTTTGAAGGAAGCATTTTTTAGAAAAAGTTAGATTACAAAATGCATCAAGAGGCATTAGGATAAAATCAGAATACGCCAGAATTTTGATCGGCCTTCTTAATAGGTAAAAGTGGCAGTGACAGTATCTGTGGCCAGTTCTGAGCATATCTCTAAAAATAGAAGAATATAAAAATATATTATTACTCTCATGTTAGAAAAAAACGCAACTAGAAGCGTTAACCAGCAATAGCAATCATATCCCTTCACAGAAAGTTATTAATGCATGAATTTGATTCAATTACAATACATCAACTAGACGCATAAAGTGACCGAGCAGCAAGGCATTAGTCAAGCGTTCACAAATAGGTACTCGCAAGATTGATCGTGTCAAGCGTTATTTTTTCGAAAAGGGTTTAAGGCAGCCATGAGCCGTAAACGGAGAAACCGAATATACTGCCGCATTGTAGATAATGATCCGGATATGCGACCGCATGGTGGATAGTGATGCCGAAGCGCATTTAATGGCGCTAAACTGCGGCAAGGCCGCTAGAAGAGCCGGGAAAGAAAACCTTGCAACTTCTTGACGATAAAGCTGTAGAAATGCAATATATCAAAATGATTTTACGTAAAATAGTAAATTGCAAGGCAAAAAACGCACTGAAACTGTGGACAAAAATCAGCCAGATTATATTAACAGAAACGAATGCTGAATTTGTTGCGACTATGGAGAATCTGCTGGACGTGTATCGTTGGCCCTATAACCTGATATCATTCAGTGATTTGTATAGACGAACCCCTCGTCAATTGATAGCACACTCACACGTGGCTTTACCGTTAAAGCCTAAAATTTGTTTAGGAGCGCTATGAATACAAACGGCTGGGAGTATACAATGTCTTCATGATGATTTAACTGTTTCCGGGTTATCTGTTAATCAAAGTAACTGGGCATAGAGCGAGAATATAGCCGGGATCGATTAAATTAACTTTCTTAAGAATATATTAATACAATACTCTTTCACATAGTGAATTATACCGATAATAGATAATCTCAACACGCATAGTCCAGTCTACTTATACACAGCGCTCTAGCCGGATCAGGCCGAGAGTTCACTGGATGTTTTAAATTGCTGCATATACCCCAACATGGCCGTTATCTAACCATAGTGGGAATCGAACACAATCTACTAATTGGTGAATACCTGAATCGTCATATTAACAATATTGAGACATTGCAAAGTAAGTTGCCACATAGTGGATACAACGCGAGCAGATAAACGCCAAGATCCATTGGAATTTTACTAGCTGTAACTGTCATATTACGTTTAAGCGCCTCTATCCGTTATTTAATATACTAACAGTAGCGTGTTCCCGGTTTCAGGAAATTGACATTCTCTGATTAAAATTCACTTAGCACATGACTCCCTGTGCCTTACAATATTTAATTGTAATGATTTATAATATAATCATATATTTAATCCAGCCGCTGGTGTGGATATGGTTATTATGGCGCAGCAGAAAGGCGCCAGCCTACCGCGAACGCTGGCCCGAACGTTACGGCTTTTGCCAAGGAAAAGTCAAACCTGATGGTATCATGCTACATTCCGTATCGGTGGGCGAGACCCTGGCGGCTATATGGCTAGTGCGCGCCCTGCGCTATCGCTATCCGCTACTACCTATTACCGTCACCACGATGACACCCACCGGCTCAGAACGGGTACAGTCTGCGTTCGGCAATGATGTCCATCATGTCTACCTTCCCTATGATCTACCCGGGGTAATGAGTCGTTTCCTAGATCGCGTCAATCCTAAGCTGGTTATCATTATGGAAACTGAGCTGTGGCCAAACCTTATCAAGGCACTGCACCGCCGCGGCATCCCGCTGGTGGTCGCTAACGCGCGCCTCTCGGCCGGCTCTGCTGCCGGCTATAAAAGATTCAGCGGTTTTTTTGCTAAAATCATGCGACGCATTACCCTTATCGCGGCGCAAAACGAAGAGGATGGCACACGCTTCCTTCAGCTTGGGCTGAAAAAACCAGCTGGCGGTCATTGGCAGCCTAAAATTCGATATTTCCGTTACTCCCGATTTAGCGGCGCAGGCCTTTAGTCTGCGCAGCCAGTGCGCGTCACGGCGCCCGGTATGGATAGCTACCAGCACCCACGAAGGTGAAGAGACGCTGTTATTGCAGGCGCATCGCCAGCTGCTAGCAAACTTTCCCGAGCTATTGCTTATATTAGTCCCACGCCACCCGGAGCGTTTCCCAGCGGCGAGGGATATGACCATTAAGGCCGGATTCAATTACCTCATGCGCAGTAGCGGCGAAATCCCGTCGCCCAGAACGCAGGTGGTAGTGGGCGATACCATGGGTGAGCTGATGCTTCTGTACGGCATTGCCGACCTAGCGTTCATCGGCGGCAGCCTAGTGGCGCGTGGAGGCCATAATCCGCTAGAAGCGGCAGCGCACGCTATTCCAGTGCTGATGGGACCGCATACTTTAAATTTCCATGATATTTGCAGAAAATTGGATGAAGCCGGGGCGTTGATTACCGTCACCGACCTGCCCTCACTCGTTAAAGCAGTCTCCACTCTGTTAAACGATGAGGATTATCGCCTATATTACGGCCGTCACGCCGTTGAGGTTCTACATCAGAATCAGGGTGCGCTCCAGAACCTACTAAATCTTCTTGAACCTTATCTGCCGCAACGGAGTCGGTGAGTGTCGCAAAAAAAGCATCTTTCGGTAGTGCTTATAACACGCAACGAGGCTGAACTTCTGCCGGATTGTCTAGCGTCGGTAAGCTGGGCCGATGAAATCGTGGTGCTAGATGCCTGCAGCAATGACCAAACGTGCCATATCGTCGCGCAGGCAGGCGGGCTGGTCTTCCAGACCGCAGACTGGTCTGGCTTCGGTATCCAGCGCCAGCGCGCTCAGGCATATGCTAGCGGCGATTATATCCTGATGCTTGACGCCGACGAGCGCGTTACGCCACCTCTGCGCCGGTCGATTCAGGAGGCCCTGCAACAATCTAATCCGGATACGGTATACAGCTGCGCGCGGCGCAATCTATTTCTCGGTCGCTTTATGCGTCACAGCGGCTGGTACCCGGATCGAGTAGTTAGACTGTATGCACGGGAGCACTATCGCTATAACGCGCTACCGGTTCATGAATCTTTAGAGACAAGCGGTGCCCGTATCGTTGCCCTAGCGGGTGATTTACAGCATCTAACGTGCCGCGATTTTCTGGCTTTTCAGCGCAAACAGCTGCAATACGCGGAAGCCTGGGCACGGGAACGCCATCGCCAAGGTCGTAAATACGGCATGTTTACTATTATTACCCATACCTACGCTGCTTTCCTTAAAACGTGGCTGCTGCGCGGCGGTTTTTTAGACGGGAGACAGGGCTGGTTGCTTGCGATTGTAAATGCACAGTATACTTTCAATAAACACATCACTCTATGGTCCTTAAACCACGTGATGAAAGGGAATAACCTATGACCACCAAAGCGATCTATCCTGGCACTTTCGATCCACTAACTAATGGTCATCTGGATTTAGTGACCCGCGCAGCACAGGTGTTTGATTCGGTCATACTGGCAATCGCAGCCAATCCGAGTAAAAAGCTACTATTTGATTTGGATGAACGGGTAGCGCTGGCAACCCAGGTTACAGTCCACCTGCCCAATGTGACGGTAACGGGCTTTAGTGATCTAATGGCCGATTTCGCTCGCCAGCAACAGGCAGATATTCTTATCCGCGGCGTGCGCGCAATGACTAATGTCGAGTATGAGATGCAATTAGCTAAAATGAATCGCTATTTAATGCCAACGCTTGAAACCCTGTTTATGATACCTGCCGAAGCCTGGTCTTATATCTCTTCTACGCTGGTAAAGGAGGTAGCGCTGCACGGCGGCAATGTAGATCACTTTCTCCCCCTACCTATCGCCAAAGAGGTGCGCGCGCGACTTCTCATCTGACGGGCGTTACGAAAACGCGGCTCTACTAAAGACGAGCTGGATATCGTTCTGCCCTTCCGCTGCCCCTCTCGCCTCATACTGACAGTTGTGGCAGAAGAGTGCTTAGCTTGGCTAGCTTGGAGGCCTGTATCGGCAACTCCTCACGCCTACGAGGGCCCCCTTCCTGGCCGTAAACTTGCAGCATTTGAAAAAATAGCTGGAGTTACCCATCGGATTACAGAAAATCTTGCAGCGTTGCGCCGTCCTGCTTAATCGAGCGCAGCAATACTGCCTTGATATAAAACAATCGGCGATGCAATCAGGCAAAATGCTAGCGATAGAAAACGATTCGCTGGCATAAATATTACCGACGACGACTCCCGGCTTATATTAATCATCGCTTTGTCGGCGTGCATTTATTGCGCGATTTTTCGTATAGCTAGTGGTTATTGAACTTATTGATGAGTAGCTTGGGTCTCAGGTAGGCCAGCACACGGCTAGTAAGCAAATTATCGATCTGTAGCTAATTACCAAAGCGCAGCGAATCAGCACAGCGAATGGGATAGACTTTGCTGATGACTAGAGCAACATCAACGCGTTTTTCAGTCGACTGCGACTGGGGTCGAGTCCACAAACTTTCTGATATTCCGAAATGGATAAGGATCTGGGCTGAATCCAACTCTAACAGCAGATATTTTGCTCTACGCTGTACAAGTCAGTACCGTTTTGTCCCACTGCGTCATAAACTCTTTGTCCACCTGCCAGCGTGACCGCGTATCGTATACCTCCAACTTCAGAATAGTCTGCGCTGCACGCCAAGATTTAATTGCTTGGCGGCTGATTTTTATTTCTGATAATTTAGGAAATTTATGCTTTCTTTTAACGGCATGGCTGGTTAACAGTAGTATGCCCGAAAGCCTATAAAAGCCTAGCCAAAGCTAGATTATTAGCCAGTCGTCAAAATTATTTTATTTTGGCTTCTTTATAAATTATATGTTGGCGTACGATGGGGTCAAATTTTTTCAATTGCATCTTTTCAGGTTTGGTCCGCTTGTTCTTCGTGGTAGTATAAAAATGACCAGTACCAGCAGAAGAAACCAGCTTGATCTTCTCGCGAACACCCTTAGCCATAAATTAGTTCCTTAGATTAATACTTCTTACCTCGGACACGGAGATCGGCTAAAACCGTTTCAATGCCCTTCTTATCGATTACAGAGACACCTTTAGCAGATACGCGCAGCGTAATAAAGCGCTTTTCACTCTCAATCCAAAAACGATTAGAATGCAGGTTGGGCAGAAAACGGCGCTTGGTTGCATTCATCGCATGGGAGCGCTGATTGCCGCTCAGCGGGCGCTTGCCAGTAACTTGGCATACTCGGGACATGCTTATTCTCCAAAAAATAAATTAGCTCATGCTCTAAGAAATTTCGTAGCCGCTTTTCAGGCTTTAGAGCTTACCTGAGCATTTTCACGCAGAAGGGACTTCTAACCGAAGACAATCTGATCAGATTGACCCTTAAGGCTAGATCTAAGATTCTCAAAGAGAATGTAGTATACGCCTTGACGCACCACTGCTCAAGTCTTGTACGGCTAAAAATCCGCCAAGATCGAGGGAAAAGGCTTACCATTGGTTTTCCTGCAAAAGAAACAATTACCCTGCGCTGATAATTAGATGGTCCAGCCTTCAGATATCGAGAAACAGGCAGTCCTTAAGCACCCGCGCTGTCACTTCGCGGTTAAGGCGGTTCGGGATAGTCGGAGCTATGACACAATGCATCTAGTAGATTGCATGAAACAAACCACTCATCAATTGATTAGACCTACACGTGTGTGCTACCGTTAAGACCTGATCAACCTACTTAGAAATAGTATGAATAGAAACTGTTAGGGGTGTACCATGCCTTTGTAGACAGTGAGTCTCTGGCGAGTCGTCGGCTAAACAAAATGAAGGAGAACAGAACGAGTATAGAACTAAGACCGATTGCGGTTACTTGCTTAAAGATATCTTAGCATAACAGCCTTATGCCCACCGAATTGCGCTGGTCATGGACAATCGATAATGCTTGTATCAAGCTAACGCCTCTTTATCCGTGATTTAATATGTCATATGACACTAGAGCACTTTTCATCTATTCGGATTTATATGTCATTGCGACAAAAAATTATAGAAATCTTTATTAGAAATTAATTACATAGCTTGATCGGTTAAATTTCACAACGAATGAACCGTTCTTTCTGCAACTTTTCTAAGCAGTACTTTCGGCGTGGGAAATTCCATCTGAATAGGATTAAATCCGGAACCTTAATGGCTTCTCGTGCACTATCAACTGCACCAGCAGCCAAATTATCCATTATCACGGTACTTTATGACACAAATTAATAAATAAGTACTTGTTTTACATAAGCAGGGAGAGAATTTTCGTTCATTGCTCCATCAAGTAGTATGATTGCACTTAATCTAGATAGACGCATGCAAGCAGTGAATGCTGTCGTTTCCCTGCAGGTATGTGGAACATCAGCCTGGCATCGTTAACTTCATCTTCTAGGTTTCTTTGACCTATTCATATTTATCGTTTTTACTGACTGATCAATTATAATAAGCTTATCTTATGAATATTTAATATTTCTTCAGAATATAAATTTCGCGCATTAAGTACATCGTCATACTTTTGTTCAGCGACATATACGAACTTTTTAACAGTTACTATAAAGCGCAAGAGTGAGAAGACTCGTTTGAATACTGAAAGTGCTTTTCATAGAGTACTGTATTTCAGACGAGGTTAGATAATAAGACTCATCAATAAGTGTGAGGATAAATCACAATACGAATCAATTTTTGATCGGCGATTCAAATTTCTCTAAGCTTAAATCTATAATTTCTGATTTAATGAAATTACTTACTCTAACGAACCGCAGTAGAAGAGCTTATTTAATATCTATCTTCCTCTGCATGTACAGAGCTACCGCATTAATCAATCCTATTATTCTCGATCTTAAGTGTTCACGGCAATAATGTAGCATTTAGAGTTAAGAGAAAAATTAGCTACAGCATATAGATGAATATCTGGATGAATATCTGTTTAATAAACCATTATAGATGAAAGTGCTCTAGCTTCAACAGGCTGTATAGCATTGTAAGTTTTCTCAAGTCCGGCAGAAAAAGCAAGATATCAGTGCTTCTCAGTGATAACATCGATTAAATCTATATTAAAATTCAGCCAGGTAACGAGGAAGATGTTAGCCACGAATAGCATAGTAAATGCCGTTATAGCGTTTTTAACGTTCTCAGGAGAGCGTTCATTCACTTAAAATTATCTATTTCCAATTTAGCTTAATAAAGACAAACAAAAACTTATTGAATCACTGAATCCACGCTCACGAAAAGATAACGCTATGAGATTTTATTGAGCATTTATGAAAGATATGTCAGATCAATATGCAGGTAGCTAGGCTCATAGATTTTAAACGCTTAATGCTTTGCTGTATTGCTTTCTCCTTAATGTTACGCAAATGCCCGAATCGATGCCTGCGTAAATAGCAATTTAGTTCAGACCAAGAGACAAACAAGGCCTCAATAATTCGCGCGCGACCGCCAATAGATAGTCCAGTGAAAAGCGGCTTTCACAGGTAAACAGCACAGATTCATCAGTGGATGATAGCGTCGTCTAGATACAATAGAGAATATGGCTAAAATCCTCAACACTGTCTCGCTTTTCTATTCAGAAACGGTCAGTTTAGAGACGCCATATCTTTTAGCAAAGTAGATACTGGCTCGTTGCTTGCCTAAAGAGGCAGCGATGATTTTAGGTATGATAGTTACCTAACGATGTAGCCTCATCATCAGCTAAGGCTCTTTTCCCTACAGGAAATGCTTTTCTCCCACTAGAAGCTTTGTTAGTCGTCGTACGCGAATTCTTGAACCCCGCCGCATCTCAATCTGTCATGAATCGCTATTTACACAGACATAGATTGGGGATATTTCTTGATATAAAAAAAATCACCAAGAATAAAGCACAAAGCGTTTAAAAATCTATAAGCCTAGCTACCTTCATGTTGATCTGAAAGATTTTCTACAAATGCTAAATAAAACCTGACGACGCTCTCTTTTCGTGGGTATAGATCGAGCGACTTTGTGGGTTTATGCGTCTCTATAAAAATAAATATTTAGCTCTACAATCAAGAATTTTCGCAATCAGTGTTTAGTGGTAAAACTCTCTTACCGTTTATCAAAATTGGCACACAATCAAACCTAAACTATTCAAAATAACAATTAAACTCGCTCCCCAGATGCAACAATGACCGCGGTGAGAAGGGTTATGATAATATCTCTATAATCACAATTTGACTTGGACATGCGCGATGACGGGACTGGCCGGTAAACATATTGTTCTTGGCGTAAGCGGCGGGATCGCCGCCTATAAAGCCCCCGAACTGGTGCGTCGTTTACGCGAGTCGGGCAGCGAGGTGCGCGTGGTAATGACGGCGGCCGCGAAGGCGTTTATTACCCCATTGAGCCTGCAGGCGGCATCGGGTTACCAGGTATCAGATGACCTGCTGGATCTCGGCGCAGAGGCGGATATGGTCCACATCAAGCTGGCAAAATGGGCTGATATGGTTTTGCTGGCGCCCGCGACTGCCGACCTGCTAGCGCGGCTAGCGGCGGGAATAGCTAACGATCTTCTCACTACTATCTGCCTGGCGACGGCGGCCCCGTCGCGGCGGCTCCAGCCATGAACCAACAAATGTATCGGGCGGCGGTCACGCAAGCTAACCTTACCACGTTAAGCGGCCGCGGCGTGCTGTTGTGGGGCCCGGATAGCGGCAATCAGGCCTGCGGCGATATCGGATTAGGGCGGATGTCAGATCCGCTAGTGCTCATGGACCACGTGGCTCAGTATTTTACTCCAGATCGCTCGCTAAGCCACCTCAATATAATGATAACTGCTGGACCGACCCAAGAAGCGCTAGATCCTATACGTTTTCTCAGCAATTATAGCTCTGGCAAGATGGGCTTCGCTATCGCGCACGCCGCTGCAGTCAAAGGCGCGCGGGTCACGCTCATAGCAGGCCCAGTCTCACTACCAACGCCTGTGAATGTGGATCGCATCGACGTGACCAGCGCGCTGCAGATGCAGGATGCGGTGATGCGCTTGATTCATCAACAGCATATTTTTATCGGCTGCGCGGCGGTAGCGGACTATCGTGCTAGCCGCTTTTCACCGGAAAAAATCAAAAAACAGGGCGATGATCTGATAATCACCCTGATTAAAAATCCTGATATTGTAGCGGCTGTAGGCGCATCAATAAAACAACGTCCTTACGTTGTCGGATTTGCCGCTGACACCCAAAATGTGGAAGAATACGCCCAGCAAAAGCGCATCAATAAGCAGATAGATTTGATTTGCGCCAATGACGTTTCCCAAACTGGCCAAGGACTTCAGAGTGATAATAATGCATTGCATCTGTTCTGGCAGGACGGGGAGACTCTTTTACCTCTAAGTAATAAATTGCTGCTTGCTCAACAACTAATTGACGAGATTATAATCCGTTATGATGAAAAAAATCGACGTTAAAATCCTAGATCGCTGCATTGGCGATCGTTTCCCGTTGCCGGCTTACGCCACCATCGGGTCTGCCGGTCTAGATTTACGCGCTTGTATCGATGAACCGGTGGTGCTGGCGCCAGGGAATACCACCCTGATCCCAACCGGGTTAGCAATTCATATTTCCGATGCTAATCTCGCGGCGATTATCTTGCCGCGATCCGGCCTGGGTCATAAGCAGGGTATTGTATTGGGCAATCTGCTAGGACTGATTGATTCAGACTACCAGGGGCCACTGATGGTCTCGGCCTGGAACCGCGGCCAGGGTATTTTTACGGTTGAACCAGGAGAACGCATCGCGCAAATGATCTTTATACCGATAGTGCAGGCGGAGTTTAATTTCGTAAAATCTTTCGATACCAGTGAACGAGGCGAGGGGGCTTCGGTCACTCCGGTCGACAATAGCTTCTGAAGATGCATTCCATCACCCGGCATTGAATAAAAATTTATTAACACTATAAGAGCTACAGAAGCTACAGCGGATGCCTAGAGCACTTTTATCTATTCTGGTTTATGTTCCATTGCAAAAATTGTAGTAATGTTTATTGAAAATTAACTAGATAGATTAAGCAATCGCATTTCACAGCGAATCAACGGTTCTTCCTGCAGCTTTTCTGAGCAATGATTGCAGCTTGAAAAACGCTATCTGAATAGGATTTAAATCTGCCAAATAAGGTAAAAGACACAGAAGAAACACATCTATTAACCTTAATAGCTTCTTATACACTATCAACTTTATAAGTAGAAAAATTATCCATTATCACGCCACTCTCTCATGCAAGTGCAGGAACAAGTACTTCTTCTACATAAGCAAGGAAAGCATGTCCGTTAATTCATTTATCGAATAGTATAGTTCCACTTAATCTAGATAAACGTATACCTCGTTGCCTGTAGGCATGCGGGATATCGACCCGGCATGCCTTATTTTATCTTCTGCAGCCCTTTGACCTACTTATTTTGTCGTTATTACCGCTTTATCAATGATAATAAGTTTTTCTAGTGAAAATATAACATTTTTTAGACCATAATTTGCGCGCACGCACAACATCCTCATGCTCTTGTTTGCTAGCATATGAGGTCTTTTTAAACCGTTATTATATGGAGATCGAAAATTGCGATAGAGTCGCAAAGCTCACTTGAATACTATAATTACTTTTCAGAGAGGCTTATATTTCACACCAGATTAGATCATAAAAATTATCTATAAACGTTTGAATAAAATCAAAATACGTTTTAATTTTCTGTCCGTAACTCGAGTTGCCTCTAAGTGCAGAGCTGCAACTTCCGGTCTTACGGAACGACTGACTCTAACGAATCGCAGCAGAAGAACCTATTTATACCTATCCGCGGCTGAAAAGCACAGAGCTACTTCACCTCAAGCCATCTGATTATTCACGATTACAAGTCCTCACTGGAAAATTAGCCACAGAATATAAATGAATAGCTAGTTAATTAATTAACTTAGATAAAAATAAATTGGAATAGATAAAAATGCTCTATTGTCTTCACGTACAAATAACAACTGTAGTATTTATGGCCAGATCTAAAGCATTTCCCAAAATGGAGAAATCAAAAATACACTATTATCCTTGAGTCGTAAGAAAGCGCGCAACTGAAAACCTTACTCAGCAAGGGCTTCTAACCGAATAGAAAGTTGTGCATGCATTAATTTTATTAAATTGCGATACATCAATTGGACGCGTAAAGAGATTAAGCGGCAAGGCGTTAGCTGAGGTTTTACAAAGAGATACACTCAAGATCAATCAGCTCCAAGTGGTGTTTTGTTTAAAAGTGCCTAAGGCAATATTGAATCGTAAACCGAGCAAACGGGTGCATGACCATATTGTAGATAGCCATGCCGAAGCGTATTTAATTGCACTAAGCTGCAGCTAGCCGCCAGAGAGGCGGGAACAGTAGACCTTGAAACTGCTTGCCGATAAAGCCATGGAACTGCAATACATCAAAGCGACCTTGCGTGAAATAGCAAGGCGCATATCACCTAAATTAAAAATAAATAAAATCAATTAGTTAAAAAATATTATTGCTCATCATTTAGTGATCAGTATCACTTTTTTAAAAACTAAAATTATTACAGATTGACGCAGAAACCCTCAAATAAAGCAAAAAAGAATAAAAATACTTGATTATTCATCTTACCCAGATAAGCTTAAACTATCCTAGAAATAAATAATTTTAAGTAAAATTAATACTCTATCTGAGAATGTTAAAAAACACTATAATTAGTACTAATTATGAAATTCGCGTTTAACATACACCTAATTACCTCAGGTTATATCATATATTAAATTACGAATAAAAACGCTTTCACTTGAAGGAGCGTTATTAGTAGTAAAATGAAAATCGTTCTTGGCACTTATCTGGTCGTGTTGTATCTGCCAAGCAGTCACTTCACTTTGTAATGTCTCAATATTATAAATATGACTATTTAGAAATTAACTGACCAGCACATTGAGTTCGATTTCCACCATGTTTAGCCAACCTCTATGTTAGCGTGTATGAACGAATTCAAAATGATTCTCATAAAGCCTTGACCTAATCCGGAAGGAAGACTAAATACAACGAATCTCAGCCATGGGTGTTAAGATTGTCGATGAGCGCCCCAATTCGATGTGCGTAACAGTATTGTGTTAAGATATTTCTAAGAAAGCGAATCTAATAGACTATGGTCCTATACTCATTCCATGCTCAGTCACTTTAATTAGCCGACAAACCTGCCGACGGCGCACTAGCCATGAATACATTACAAACAGGAACCGTTTGCGCTCTTAGTCATCCTGAGCAGGCTTTCTAAGCCTCAACGCGGCGCTAAGCCTTCGCGTCTCATCAATTTCAGAGGGGTCTTGTCTATGCAAAGCACCGGATGCATCAGGTCGTAACATTGGTAAAATCTTGACTCACACCTCGCCACTCGGTCACCTTATGCACTTAATTGATCTATGCAATTAAAAAAATCAATACATGCAAAATTTTCTGTGCTGCATTCCTGCCCTTTCTGATCAACGCTTCTAGTTGCGTTCTTTCTTCCGATATCAGGGTAATAATGTATTTTTTTGCTTTGGATGATTCCTTCATTTCCGGCTACAGATAGTGCAACAGCTACTTTTTACGCATTCAGAGACTAGAGCACTTTCATCTATTCCGATTTATAGCCCGCTGCGACAAAAATTATCGCACTAACGGTTCTTGCTGCAGATTTTCTAAGCAGTGATTTCCGCTTGGGAAACACCATCTCGACAAGATGTAATCCGGAAAATAAGACGGAAGATAAAAACAAGAAATGCATCTTTAGTCTTAATCGATTTTCGTACAGCATGTGCTTTACAAGTAACTAAGTGATTTATTATCAAGATATTTTCTGATATAAATTCCGGGATAAGCACCTGTTCGACATAAGCAAGCAGAGTATATCGGCTCATTGCTCTATAGAGCAATATAGTTGCACTTAATACAGATAGACCACAACAGTAGTGAGTATCATCATTTTCCAGTCAGCATAAGAAACATGATCCCGGCATCATTAGCTTCATCTGCTACGGCTCTTTAACCTGCTCATACTTTGTCGTTGTTGCGGTTTCATCAATAATGACGAGTTTCTCTCGTGAAAAGACGACGTTTCTTTAGACTATCATATGCGCACATTAGCTATATCGTCGTGCTTTTTCTCCATGTCATATGCGATCTTTTTAACCGTTATCATATAGCGATGAAAGGCGCAATAGAGTAGCAACGCTCGTTTAAATAGTGAAAGTATTTTTCAGGGAGGCTTATATTTCAGAGAAGAGTGGATCACAAAACCTATGAATAAAAGTCAGGATAAAACCTTAATACGAGTCAATTTTTGATTATGTAATTAAGATTACTCCTAAAGTCTTAACACGTAAATAGTAGCAGTTGCAATATCTGTAGCCAGAGCTGAACTTCCTCCAAAATAGAGAAATGGAAGAATACATTATTCCCTTCACGTCAGAAGACAGAACGCCAATGAAATCATCGGTCAGCACGAGAAAGTAACACAGAAAGTTTTGAATGCCTTGATTTTTTTGAATTTCGATATATTACTTAGACGCGTAAAACAATTGAATGGCGAAGTGTAAAGCAAAATTTTACAAATGTCATCTCCATAACCTAATGTATCCGGTAGTTTGCATAGATAAAACTCTTCGTCAAGTGACTTGATACACGCGTATGGTAATGCTATTAAAGCCTGCAAACCTCCTTAAGAGGACTAGGAATTATAAACAGACGGGGATGCGACATATCTTCACGAAGCATAAGCAATTGGCTAGTCTTTAACTAGAATACATGACTAAACATAGAACAAAGATCGATTAGGCTCACTTTCTTCAAAACATCTCAACATAATCTTCTTATGCAAACCTAATTACACTGGTAATGAACAATCTCAACATCTATAGTCCGGATTCGTTATACTTAACCTGCTTTCCGGCTCAGGTCAAAGTTTTATATCATCGTTTTAAATTCGTTCATACACCTAAAATACCGATCAACTCATATCTAAATCGTCATACTTGACAAGACTGAGACATTGCGCAGTGAAGTCAGAGCTTAACAAACTCTACGCAACGGATAAACGCTAAGATCGATTGGCATTTCACTATTGATGACGCTAGCATTAGTCTTAAGTATCTTTATCTATCATTTAATATGTCATGTGACACTAGATAATTAATACGCTGCTGATCAAGCTTTACGGTTGTCTGCGATGCAATGCAGACTGAGGTCAGGCTGAAAGCTCTGACAAAAGATAGCAGCGCCGATGAACTGGTAAATCAACGACCAGAGTTTTAATCATCAGGCGCCTCTGCGCTTATTTAAAATTACTATGGCGGCGTAGGCATCTGCAAGATTAAGCCACGCCGAGGACCGGCGCCTGAGTCGAGGCCAATTTCAGTAATTATGCATCACCGCTAAAACGGCGCCGGCCGGCCGGCGCCGCGTCACCAGCGCGAGGGCGCTGACCGTCTCGGTTAAACCGGCGTGCACTGCCGGCAGCGTCACCGCGACGATAGTCAAAGCTACGACGGCCGCTTTCATGATGTTCGCCACCATAGCTTCTAGGGCTAGCGTCGGCAGCAAGACCGCCACGTCGAACGCCCCCGCACGACTGCGTCTCACCTATAAACTTCATGTTCATCGGCTTGTTTAGAATACGCGTGCGAGTAAAGTGAGACAGCATTTCTCCCGGCATACCCTTCGGCAGCTCAATGGTTGAATGGGAAGCAAATAGTTTAATATTATCGATATAGCGACTGTTGATATCCCCTTCGTTAGCGATTGCGCCGACGATATGGCGGACTTCAACCCCATCATCACGGCCTACCTCGATACGGTAGAGATCCATTTCTCCCATGCTGCGGCGTTCACGACGCGGTGGACACTCACTGCGATTCCGGCAATCATCGCGCTCTCGGAACTTACGAGTCGGACGGCGTTCAATCACCGAATCTCGCGGCAGGATCAGTGGGCGTTCACCTTGGGCTATTTTTAACAGCGCCGCGGCCAGCGTTTCTATATCTAGTTTTTCTGCCGGTTGCAGTTTGACCAGCAGTGCACGATATATATCCAGATCGCTGCTTTCTAGCTGATTTTGCACCTTGCTAGCAAACTTTGCTAAGCGGCGATTACTCAGCATCTCGGCTGTTGGCAATTCTACTTCTGGGATGGTCAGCTTCATAATGCGTTCGATATTGCGCAACAGACGGCGCTCTCGGTTTTCTACAAACAGCAGCGCCTGACCGGCTCGGCCGGCACGACCGGTACGGCCGATACGGTGTACGTAAGATTCTGAATCCATTGGAATGTCGTAGTTTATAACTAAGCTAATTCGATCAACGTCCAGGCCTCGAGCGGCAACGTCTGTTGCGATTAGTATATCTAAGCGGCCATCCTTCAAACGCTCTAACGTCTGCTCGCGCAGCGACTGGTTCATATCACCGTTCAGGGCTGCGCTGTTATAGCCGCTGCGCTCCAGAGCTTCAGCCACTTCCAGTGTGGTGTTTTTGGTGCGCACAAAGATAATAGCAGCATCGAAATCTTCCGCCTCAAGGAAACGAATGAGCGCTTCATTCTTACGCATTTTGTTAACCGTCCAGTAGCGCTGGTTAATATCGGGACGGGTAGTCACGCTAGATTGAATACGCACTTCCTGGGGTTCGTTCATAAAACGGCGGGTAATCCGGCGAATCGCTTCCGGCATAGTGGCGGAGAACAGGGCAGTTTGGTGATGGGTAGGCACTTGCGCCAGAATGTTTTCCACGTCTTCGATAAAGCCCATGCGCAACATCTCGTCGGCTTCATCTAATACCAGCCCGCTTAAATTTGACAGATCCAGCGTGCCGCGCTTCAAATGGTCTAGCAGGCGGCCGGGGGTTCCGACAGCAATCTGCGGTCCCTGGCGCAAGGCACGTAATTGCACGTCATAACGCTGCCCACCGTACAGGGCAACTACGCTAATACCTTTTATATGCTTGGCAAAATCCGCGCAGGCTTCCCCGACTTGTATCGCTAGTTCGCGAGTCGGAACCAGCACCAGCACTTGGGGCGCGGCCATTTTGGGATTGATATTATGCAACAGAGGCAGAGAGAAAGCCGCTGTTTTACCGCTACCGGTCTGTGCCATGCCCAGTAAATCACGACCGGCTAATAGATGTGGAATACAGGCGATCTGGATTGGTGACGGTTTTTCATAACCTAGATCGATCAGTGCATTAAGTATGGGGGCTTTCAGCCCTAGATCGGCAAAAGAAACTTTTACTTCAGACATGTACACGTGCCTCATTTCTTAGTGGTGGCCAGTCTACATACCTTGTCGTGAAAACTTTCATTTATTTTCATCAAAAGAGTGAACCGGCTCAATATTATATTTAAAACGAAAAATAGGCTATCAGCTTCGCGGATGAAAAGAGTAATGCAGGCTACGTATGTTTTTTTCGTCAGCTATTGCTGGTTTGATTCTGACAGGACAGCCTGCTCTTTGCCCAAAAGCACCAATTCCAACAATGCATAGCAGTGTTCAATAAAGTTATGCACGTTGTTAGCAACCGTCAGTTTAAACAACGCGGAAGCGGTCTTCTCGTCCCCAAGACTCAGGTAGTATTTGCCTAAATAGAAATTAGTTTCACTGAGATGCTCAGCGAGTAAAGAGTTATCTCTTGCGTCTGCCTTGAGCCGCGCCATCAGCATTGATTCACTAATATTCCCTAGATAAAACTCGACAATATTCCATCCCCATTGCTTTCTATTTGACATAATATAACGGCTTTGCAGCGCGTTGCGTGCTTTACCCTCGTCGATTTTTTTCGACCAGGAAAGTCCACAGCGAGCGAAAGGGATCATTGGGGTCATCGCGATAAAATGCTTGCAGATCATCCTGTGCTAAACGGTAGCGGCCGCTGTAATACAGGGCGATGCCGCGGTTGAAATACGCATAATTGCAAGTCGGATCAAGCTCTAGCACAGAATCAAACGCTTCATAGGCGTCATCATAATTTTCTGACTGCGTTAAATATATCCCGATATAGTTAAAAACTTCCGGCATATCGGGGCGGATTGCTAGCGCATGTGAAAAATCATTGCGCGCCAACGCTCTTAGCCCGAGACTATCATACAACACTCCGCGCTTATATAATAGCCGCGCTCTTTCATGATCGGCAATGGCCCGGCTCACAAGTATCTGCTCCATACGCGCCAGGATGACTTGTTGCTGTAGCGTGGGCTGTAAAGGTATAGCCAGCAAACTATCTTTACTACGCCAATCACTGTTGCCGCATCCCACCAGTATTAACACTATCGCAACGAACCACCAGCGCAAGTAAAGCCTCATTTACTACTCCCGAATATTGGATAAACGTTCTGTCCCTTATCGGTTTAACACAAAGCATCCTACCCTTATGATACGAACAGCTCTCTACTAGAGCAAGGAGCTGTTAAATACGCTAACAGTTTAAGGCTATTCTGCTTCAGGCTACGGCGTCCTGGCTGGAAGCTCTGGCTTCCTTGATGCTCAGGCGAACTCGACCCTGACGGTCAACTTCGAGAACCTTAACCAACACTTTCTGGCCCAGCTCAAGACAATCAGCCACGTTCTCTACATGCTTATCGGCAATCTGGGAGATATGTACCAACCCTTCTTTGCTGCCGCTGATGGAAACAAAGGCCCCGAAGTCCAGGATGCGGGTTACTTTACCATTATAAATACGGCCCACTTCGATTTCTGCGGTGATTTCTTTAATACGGCGAATCGCGTAAAGGGCTTTATCGCCGTCTGTAGCCGCTACTTTTACGATACCATCATCTTCAATTTCAATCGTTGTCCCGGTTTCTTCAGTCAGCGCGCGGATAACCGAACCACCTTTACCGATCACATCCTTGATCTTATCGAGACTGATTTTTATCGTATGAATGCGCGGTGCAAATTCAGAAATATCATCACGCGGCAAGCTGATTGCCTGCTCCATCACACCAAGGATCTGCACACGCGCGCTCTTGGCTTGGTTTAGCGCCACCTGCATGATTTCGCGGGTAATGCCTTCAATTTTAATATCCATCTGCAGTGCGGTAACGCCTTCACGGCTGCCGGCAACTTTGAAATCCATATCGCCTAGATAATCCTCATCACCGAGAATATCGGATAACACCACGAAGTTATCGCCTTCTTTCACGAGGCCCATGGCGATACCAGCAACGGCAGCCTTGATGGGAACACCAGCATCCATTAGTGCAAGCGACGCCCCACACACGGAAGCCATGGAAGAGGAGCCGTTAGATTCAGTGATTTCCGATACCACGCGAACTGCGTACGGAAATTCGCTAGCATTCGGCATTACCGCTAAAATACCGCGCTTTGCCAGACGGCCGTGGCCAATTTCCCGACGCTTTGGTGACCCCACCATGCCAATTTCTCCGACGGAGTACGGGGGAAAATTATAGTGTAGCAGGAAACGGTCTGTCCGTTCACCCGTCAATTCATCAATATTTTGCGCATAACGTTCGGTGCCGAGGGTAGCGATAACCAACGCCTGGGTTTCGCCGCGGGTGAACAGCGCTGATCCGTGGGTACGTGGCAATACGCCGATGCGCACATCCAGGTCGCGAACCATATCTTTTCTACGGCCATCAATACGCGGTTCACCGCGCAATATCCTGCGGCGCACAACATTTTTCCCCAGTGTGACTAGGATTTCTTTAATTTTACCTTCGTCCAGGCTTTCATCCTGGGCCGTTAGCACCTCCACGATATCGGCCTTGATGCTATCCAACACAGCATAGCGCTCTTGCTTTTCGGTGATGCGATAGGCGTCTTCTAAACGGGATTCCGCGAGCTCGGCGATCCGAGCCTGGAGAACCACGTTAACGTCCTGCGCCTGCCATTGCCATTTCGGCTTGCCGGCTTCATCGACCAACTGATTAATGTTGTCTATCACCACCTTCTGCTGATCGTGTCCAAACACCACGGCACCCAGAATCTGATCTTCGCCTAACAATCTCGCTTCAGATTCAACCATCAGCACCGCATTCTGGGTGCCAGCTACCACCAGATCCAGGCGGCTTTCAGCCATTTGAGTCTGGGTCGGGTTCAGCACATACTGGTCTCTGACGTAACCCACTCGCGCGGCGCCGATAGGGGCCCTAAACGGAATACCAGAAAGGCTCAACGCGGCGGAAGCGCCAATCATCGCCACGATATCGGGGCTTACCTGCGGATTAAGCGATATTACAGTAGCAATAATCTGCACCTCGTTCAGGAAACCTTTCGGGAATAGCGGACGAATCGAACGATCGATCAGCCTTGATATCAGCGTTTCGCCTTCGCTCGGACGCCCTTCTCGGCGAAAGAAACTGCCAGGGAAACGGCCCGCGGCATAGGTACGCTCCTGATAGTTAACAGTGAGTGGGAAGAAGCTCTGTCCTGATTTTGCTTGTTTAGCGCCGACAACAGTCACAAAAACTACCGTATCGTCCATGCTCACCATAACTGCGGCAGTCGCCTGACGCGCCATCATACCGGTTTCCAGCGCGAGGGTATGCTGACCGTATTTAAACTTGCGAACAATCGGATTTAGCAAGATAATTTCCTTTTTCAAAGGGCGCGGCGCTCTTAAGCTGACCGCCACTATTGATGCACAGCCTTCTCATCAGATCTGTTACATCCAAGAAGGCAGAATGGTTATTTTTGAATAATTTAGTTATATCAATATTTTATTGACTGTAATGGATTGTTACTGGCTAATACTGGTTGAAACAATGCCTGCTTATAGAACCAGCTATATCAATCGAGTGCAATCTCAAACTCTTAACCAGAAAGGGAAAGGTGACTTTGTAGCACATCTTCTATACATGCATTAAATCGCTCGATTATACCATTCATTTATCGGTGTATCAGTGTACTCAGAGAGCGTCCTATACCAAGCTCTGCACATAAGCAGTCGAATTCATGTTTCCCAGTGGCTAAACGTTTTCGCGGGGGGAAGACCAGCTGTAATTTTTTTACTATTATCTGTAACTACCGGCTGAATAGTCATGGGGCGTGCGTAATGGGGGTCACGCAAGAAATGTCATGCATTAGGCGCGGTCTTTAATTTATAGAGACGGATAAAAACCCGGCGCGTCGCTCAATTTATACCCACGAAAGATAACGCCGCGAGTCTTGATTTAGCATTTTTGAAGGATCTTTTACATCAACATGCAGGAGCTTGGCTTATAGCGTTTAAACGCTTTGTGCTTTGGTTTTAGTGCTTTTTCTTTCACCTTCACGCCCTCTTAATCTATGCCTGAATAAACAGCGCTCCTAAGCTAGCTCGAGACATGGCGGATTCAAAAATTTACGCATGAGCCCCAGCGGATTACCTACTGGAGAAAGAGCGTTTTACGTAGAGAAAGCGCTACTGATTGCTGATTGCTGATTGCTGATTAGCAGATAGCATCTGCTGCAAACGATCGGAAATATGACTATACTCATCAGTACCATTTCGTTTTTTCCATTTAAAGATGGTCAGTTGAGAAATGCTATAATACTTGGCTGCATTAGATGTTGGCTCGTTGCTTGCCTGAAGAGCGGCTCTAAACATAGGCGTTATAGTTGCCCAACTATGGAGCCTAATCATCATAATATTTTGCCCTTAACTATCTCTCTCAATAGCCATCTTACCATGAACAGCGTCGTGCGATAATGATCTATATAATCAATCTGAATCAAAGACTTAGCGTCGCAGATCCAGGCGTTCAATAAGGCTGCTGTAACGCGCGACATTTTTTCCTTTCAGGTAGTCAAGCAGTTTACGACGCTGTGCAACTATACGCAGTAGACCACGGCGGCTATGGTGATCTTTTTTGTGTTCCGCAAAATGGTCTTGCAGATAGATTATCTGAGCGGTTAAAAGAGCAACCTGAACTTCAGTAGAACCGCTGTCTTTAGCATCAAGGCCGAAATCAGAAATAATTTTTGTTTTCGCTTTAACACTTAGAGACATTATAACACTCCAAAATAGTTGTGAAAATAGATGGGCGCTGATCTTCAATTCAGTCACCCGCTTGATAAGCGAGACCAGTTTACTCTTAGCCCGCATCAATCGCAAGGCAATCACATAATCAAGACTTGCTACCCTTTAATTGTAAAACCCTGTAAAATACAATGGTTTTTTTTTGAATAATTTATGTTTAGTTTTTACCAATATTTTATATACTGCAATAAAATTTTACTACCTAATACTCATTGAAGCAATTCCTGCTTGTAGAGCTAGAGCACTTTTCATCCATTCTAGTTTATTAAACAGGCATTCATCTATATGCTATGGCTAATTTTTTTTCTGAAGTCTAAATAATAGATTACAATAAGGCCTTAAGATCACGAACAATCGGATTGATTAAAGCCAGTAACTCCGAACTGACGGCAGCGAATAAATATCAAATAAACTTTTCTACTGCAGATCGTTGCAGTAAGCAATCCCACAAGATCGCAAGTTAAAGCTTTAAACCTAGAGGAAAGCTAAATCGCGGCTCAAACTTGATGCATATTCTTATTGTATCCTGAGTCTTATTGATGAGTCTTATGATTTAACCTTTCCTGAAATACAGATCTCCCTAAAACACTTTTACTATTCAACCTAGCCTTGCTATTCTACCGCGTTTCTACCGCCATATGATAACAGTTAAAAAATACTGAACATGCCACCGCACAAGAGCGTGACAATGTAGTTCACCTGATTATAGTCTGAAGAAATGTCATATTTTTACTAGAGAAACTTATTTTTATTAGAGATACTTATTTTTATTGATGAAACGGTAACAACGACAATATGAGTAGATTAAAGAACCGCAGTAGACGATAGCAACGATGCTGGACTCATGTCTACACGCCTACCAGGAAACGAGAACACTCACTGCTGATAGAGGTCTATCTTGATTAAGTCAAACTATGGTGCTTGATAAAGTAATAAAAAGACATACTTTCCTTGCTTATCTAGAACAGGTACTTATTTCTAAACTTTTACCAAGGAATATCGTAATAATAGATAATATCGCTACTCATAAATTGATGGCGTACGGGAAGACATTAAGGCTACAGATACAGTTCTTCTTTATCCCCACCTTGTTAACCGGATTGAAATCTTATCAAGATAGCCTTTCCCAAAGCTAAAATTACTGCTCATAAAATCTACAATAAGAACCGTTGATTCACTGTAGAATGTGATTGCTAAAACTATTGAATTAATTTTCTATAAAGACTGCTGCAATTTTGTATTGCAGCAAGATATAAACCAGAATAGATAAACAGTACTCTAAGTACGCTATTCTATATCAATCTCTGCAGATAAGGAGTTGAATTTATATTTCCCTATAGCTCAACGTTTTAGCAAACCTAAAAGACGATCAGTAAATTCGCTGCTATTGTCTTTAAGCACCTCATGAATAGCCATCGGACATTCTCAATTAAGATTACTTAAGAAACCTCGTGCATTAGCGGCAGTCTTGGCTTTTTAAAAACGGATAAAACTTACTGGATTGCTCAATCTATACCTTCGAAAACATCATGCCTTGAAGTTTCATTTAGTTTTTATAAAAGGATTTCATATCTACATGCAGGTGGCCAAGTTTATAGCCTCTAAATGCTTTGTGCTTTGGTTTTGGTGCTCCCTTCTTCATGTCACGTAAACTCCCAATCCATACCCGCGTAAACAGCAAGCTGGGCCAGATCAAGATACGGCAGGGTGTAAGATTCTTCGTACGACCGTCAACGGCTCCTCCAGTAGAAGAAAAGCATCTTTCTCAGGGAAGCCGGCTGCGGCTTCCCGATCGGGTGACAGACGCATCTGTAGACGAAAGATGGCTATGATACCCAACACTATCTCGTTTTTGAAATTCAGAAACTTTAGGTGTGATAGTTTCCTAACTATAAAGTCTAATTATTATTATATTTTTTCTTTAACCATACCTTTCGGAAGGATCTATATAATGATCCCTAACAAAACAGCAATTTAGGTATAAAATAACGGCTTTATCCCTTACCAAGTGGCAATCACACCTGCTGAGTTCGCAAACTCCATTCGCTACAAGTAATAATATCCGTTGAGTTCCCTGAACGTTACATCAGGCACAACATGCCGCGATCGGGATTTCATCCTGCCCCTATAAGCACGTCATTCACAATATCTAGCGCCTCTTTTTCAATCTGCTGGCAGTGCTCTGCACCGAGGAAGCTTTCGCAGTAGATCTTATAAGCCTCTTCCGTACCAGAAGCACGGGCCACGAACCAGCCGTTTTGCGTCATTACCTTCAGCCCGCCAATGGAAGCTCCATTGCCCGGCGCTGCCGTTAACCGCGCGGTGATCGCATCGCCCGCCAGAGTTCTGGTGCTGACTTGCTCTGGGCATAGCTTGAACAAAATTGCTTTCTGCGCATGAGTAGCCGGCGTCTGGATGCGGTTATAGCTGGGCGTACCAAAGCGCTGTGCGAGCTCATCATAATGCTGCTGGGGATTTTTACCGGTCACGGCAGTAATTTCTGCTGCCAGCAGGCACATGATGATTCCGTCTTTATCGGTAGACCAGGGCTGACGGTCAAAGCACAAGAATGATGCCCCAGCACTCTCTTCACCACCGAAACCCAAACTGCCGTCAAACAGGCCATCCACAAACCACTTGAAGCCTACCGGCACTTCAACCAACCGGCGGCCAAGGCTGTCAACGACTCGATCAATCATGGCCATAGATACCAACGTCTTACCCACTCCCACCTCGTCGCCCCATTCGGGGCGGTGCTGGAACAGGTAGTGAATCGCTGCCGGCAGATAATGATTCGGATTCATCAAGCCCGCGGTTGTAATAATGCCGTGCCGGTCATAGTCCGGATCGTTGGCGAACGCTAAATCAAATTTATCCCGTAGCGCTAACAGCACCGCCATTGCTGACTCTGACGAACAATCCATGCGAATAATGCCGTCATAATCAAGAGACATAAAGCGGAATGTCTGATCGATTTCTTCATTTACTAGCGTCAAATCCAGCCGGTAATGCTCGGCAATACGCTGCCAATAGGCGATACCGGAGCCGCCTAGCGGATGGACGCCCAATTTCAGATTGGCGCCTTGAATAGCCGGAATATCTACTACACTGGACAGCCCTTCAACATAGGGTTTCACCAGATCCTTGGAATGGATATAGCCGCTTTGCCAGGCTTTCCCCAGAGTCAGGCGCTTGACGTCACGCAGATTATCCGCCAAAAGTGCATTGGCGCGCTCTTCGATAATTCGAGTGAGGTTAGTGTCGGCCGGCCCACCGTTGTGCGGATTATACTTTATGCCACCATCTTCTGGTGGATTATGGGAAGGCGTAATAACAATACCGTCAGCCGACGTGCCGCCGCTGCGATTGTGTATCAGGATGGCATTAGAAATCGCCGGTGTCGGCGTATAGCCATTATCTGCTTGGACAACCACTTCTACGCCGTTTGCGGTGAGTACTTCGAGCGCAGAGATAAACGCCGGCTCTGAGAGAGCATGCGTATCTTTGCCTACGTAGCACGGCCCCGTGATACCCCGCTTAGCCCTTTCCTCAGCGATACTCTGACTGATAGCCAAAATGTGGGCTTCATTGAAGCTATGGCGTCCTGCGCTGCCTCGGTGCCCCGAAGTGCCAAATTTTACTGCCTGGGCGCTATTGCCTGGCTCAGGCCGCAAGACATAATATTGCGACGTTAATTGTGCCACATTTATTAAATCACTCTGGCGAGCAGGCTGCCCTGCACGGGGGTGATTAGCCATCAGCACTTCTCCGTTGCTAGTCAATTAAATTTAAAATTTTCTTATCGCCAGTAACATCCGCGTAGACATAGCTGTAGAGTCTTTTAGTAGACGCGATAACGGCTTGCGCCGAGAAGGTTCACAGGATTGTCAGCACTAACAGCTGTTTGGTGAAAAAATCAGAATCTTCTCAACCAATTGGCCCGCTTGTGACCCGCTATTTTCCCCTGCTGCGATATTTTCAGCACCAAACTTATGCTAGCATCAGATCATATATTCAATAATGGATAAGACGCTTGGATTTGATAGGAGCATTATCAATTATTAAATATCAACTAATATTGCTTTTATCTAGTGGCGTTGTGTCTGCTAAGCGCCGACCTCACTTTGCTATGTCTGAATCTTGTCAAGATGACAATTCAGGCATTCGCGGATCAAGTGCATTGAGTTCGATTTCTGCGATGCTTAGCTAACTCCTATATTTCTATTTTGGGATATATAAACGAATTTAAACTATTCCATGCCCGATAAGGCGCGAGAAAATTGAGTACAATGAACCTGGGCAATTCATATTGCGATTATCCGTGGCCCGCACAATGCGGTATACGTAAGGATGTTGTATTGAGATGTCCTTAAAAAAGTGAGTTCACCCATCCCGGTTCTATACGCAGTCACCTTGGTAGGCTGATGATAGCCCAACTGCTCACTGGCTATAAAGATATTGCACACCGGCTGCCACTTCTATTCATAGTCTTCCCTAGCAGATTTTCCAGGCTTCAACGGCAGTGCTCTTCATCTCTATCCCATCAATAATTAACGAGACGTTTATGCATGCAAACCTCCGGATGCATCGAATAATAGAGCCGACGACACACATCCAGCGCATTTTCTATAGCTATGACAAATTTGGCATTGGCTTCTCGCGATATATAATAGCTAATCTTACGGTTTACGATTCAAAACTACCCGAAGCTCTTCTTCGACAAAAACATTTAGCCTAATTAATCTTGCAGGTACTTATTTATAAAATCTTTCCTAACGCCTCACTGCTCAGTCGATTTACAGGTCTAATTTATGTATCATAATTCAACAAAATCAAAATATTTACAACTTTCTGTGCGGCACACTTTCCCTTTCTGAGCAATACTTCCAGTTGCATTCTTTATTCGGACGCAGGGTAATAATATATTTCCCCCAACCAGAGATGGTGCAATCACCACTTTTTATGTGCTAAGACACTAGGCTGCTTCTTTTATTGGCAACAAAAGAGCACTATGCAATTACACTATCAGCTGCACAGGCAGCGCACCATCCGGAATATGACCTAACGGTGGTGCTGAACCAAGGTTTGTTCGGCAGATTTAGCCCTCTGCCATGACGCCATTTTCAGCACCCTAGCACACGCTAGCCGAGCCGTGAGGACGCCACGCAGCTGATGGAACAGAATATCGATTAACCGTGCACCATTCAGTTTTTATCAAAAGCATTTTATCAAGGATAGTAGCGTTTCGCCCTAGATAGCATAAAACACAATTGCTCAGCCCATGTAGCATCTAACGCACGCTACTGTATTGATCCCGAAAAACCTGAGGCGCCGCTACGCGCCGAGGCGCGTTTTCTGGCGGAGGAATAAGGCATGCGCAGCAGTTAGCTATTCTCGCTATCGGCTTCACTAGGGGAAGATAGTGAGCTTAAGATGCCGATTATTTCCAGGTATCAGTGACACCAACGCCAAGAGAGATATTAGCTAGAGTTCCGGCCGTTCGCTAGTAACCTCAATCCTTACAGTCATATTTTCTCTTTATTAATCATGTCAAAAGAATAAACGGAACGCACCACGATAGATTTATTTACGGATAAACACAGCCCGCAACGGCCGAAGACCAGTCTCCTTTTCCGGAATCAGAAAATATAAATAACTAAATTATCTATTATCACCACATTCCCTAGTACAAGTTCAAGCACAAGTATCCATTCTATATAAACAAGCAAATCGCGGAACTCTCAATGATCTACAGCTTCGATGATAATCTCACTGTGCAGACAACTGAGGCGAGCAAGAGAGATTAAGTTGCACTTAATCGTCGATTCTCTTTACCCGCTCTTGACTAGCATGTGCGGCGTTGGTATCAGGATTTCTATTAGAATCCTGACTAAGATGGCGCGCTAGAACCTTTAATTCCGCCGCTTATCTCACAGCCTATGCAAGACTTACGCCGGCAATTCGGCGTTTCGGCTCTTTTATACGCGGAGAATATTCATAACAACGGGGGGATCCTCAAGCACGCCCTATTCCTGTCAGCATTCGATTCGCTCAGAAATCGAATCTCGAGGGTTTACTACACACGAAAAATTCGCTAAGGAACATGGTATAATCAGACGACTATGGTTCTGGCAAGGCTAAAATGCGACTTTCTGTTCGCTATGGTGCGCGATGGAGCTCTTATACTCCTTAAACATTACACGCCGGTAGGTATCTCCTTAAGTAATGATCTGCTATCATTGCTTTATCCGCTTAAGGCTGACAATTAAAAACACCCTTAATGTTTGTGAGGTCTTTATATTTATGGCGAGTATAGGTATTTTTTTGGCAGTGATACCGGCAATACCGAAAATATTGCCAAGATGATTCAGAGGCAACTAGGTACCGATATTGCTGATGTTTTTGACATTGCCAAAAGCAGAAAAGAAGATTTAGAACAGTACGACCGGCTGTTTTTAGGTATCCCAACCTGGTATTATGGAGAGGCTCAGTGCGATTGGGATGATTTTTTCCCCATACTGGAAGATATCGACTTCAGTAGCAAGATTGTTGCGCTGTTCGGCTGCGGTGATCAGGAAGATTACGCAGAATATTTCTGCGACGCGATGGGCACTCTGCGGGATATTATTGAACAGCACGGCGCCACACTAGTCGGCTGTTGGCCGACAGCCGGTTATCATTTCGAGGCGTCTAAAGGACTAGCCGACGACGATCACTTTATTGGCCTAGCTATTGATGAGGACAGGCAAACCGAGCTTACTGTTGAACGCGTCGACGAGTGGGTTAAACAAGTTCGTGCAGAGATGAATTTGGATTAATGCCTTGCCACCCCGTCTGAGCTCTTCGGACTACACAATTCTTTATTGTATGCTTGATGAATAAATCACTTTAAATTAATAACTATAACTTTATAAATTTTCCCGTGAAAGCAATACGATTGCATCCTTGTCAACCTATGATTTTAATCCTGGATCTTAAATCCAATAACTTTATTATATTTATCTATTGATGATCAGCAGTGTAGAGCATATAGCAGTATTGCTTTCTAAGCGGTTCATCTTAGCTTTTCTATATAAACAAGACTCTACGAGAGAAGATGAGCTATTATGATAATAAATCTTATCTAAACACGCAGTTTCAACACAATAGGATTGGCTGAACTAGTTACTCTTGAAACAGATCACGGTGATTTTGGAATAAACTCTGTGCATCTTGAAGCGCGAGCTCTTCCGCTGTTTTGAGATACTCACATCCTGAAGGGCAATCTTATTGCTTTTGAATAATTTAGTTTTATTTTATGCTAATACTTTATAGACTGCAATAGAGTTTTACTACTGAATACTCATTGAGGCAAAAATACTCATTAAGGCAATTTTAATTTATAAAAAAAGACATATCACTGGAGCATGGTCTCAAACTCTTTACCAAAATGGTAATAGCGACTTTACATAATATCTTCTTTAAGATTTATTAAATCGCCTACATACTATTCATTTGTGAGAAATCAGTAAGGCTAAGACGTTGTTTTGTATAAAGCTTTTCATATAAGTCGGTCTAATTTATATTTTTCTATAGCTTATATCTGCAAGTGCTCGATGAATACACACGAGACATGCCTCGACTAAGATGACGCAAAATGTTGTGAGCTATCCGTACCCTTAGCTTGGCCCAGACAGTTACAGGCCTATTGATGAGCCGCTTGACCCATATCGATGCAAAGATAACGTCGTGAGGTTCTATTTAACGTTTGTGAGAGATATCTCTCATCAACATGCAGGCAACCTATGCTTATAACTTTTAAAGGCTTTTGCTTTGGTCTTTTCTTTCATCTAATGCAAACGCCGCAATGCATGCCTATAGATCTTCCGGTGAGAGAAAGCGTTTTACTCAGAAAGATGGCTAAGGTCCTCCTGCACGGGAACAGCTTTCTCTAAATACGAAGGAGAATGCAGCTATGGCTCTCAGCACCATCTCGTTTTTGCCATTTAGAAATGGTCAGTGCTCATTGTGGCGCTTTAAACATTCTACGGAATTTCTTACTCCAACAAGCTTGCAGCAGAAAGGCTTATTTGACATCCATATTCTGCTACACGCATAGAGCTGCCTGCCTCAATCAATCTGATTATTCGCGATCTTAAATCCTTACTATAAAGTCTGCCATTTAAACCTTATAGAAAATTAGCTACAGCATAATATGAATTTATATTTAATAAAATTAAATAAATGATAAGTTTTCTAGCCCTGAGACTGCGTCTCGCCTCCGAGCCCCGCAATAAGCTCAGCGATTAAGGCCGTCAATTCACCGGCCACAAGCGTAAAATCAACATCAAAACGAACGGCGGAATCATCACGATCAATATCAGCATTCTGCTTGTCTAGCATATCGGCGAATTTTAACCGTTTAAGCATTCCGTCATCGCTCAGTACAAACTGGATTCGCCCCCTCCAATCTAGCGCCAGCTTGGTCACTAGTTTTCCTGCTTCAATATGCGATGCGATTTCATCACTAGACAAATCCTGCTTTTTACAGCGAATGATGCCACCTTCTTTAAGAAGCGTCTTCAGTTCAGCCTCATCTTGAATAGCGAAGCCGATAGCGGGATGACCGGCACGCACCCATTCGGTCAGGGTTATTTCAATAGGTTGTTCCATGGTCAGTAATACGACCGGCAACGAGCCAATAGATTGTCGTAGCAGTGCTAAGCACTCTTCTGCTTTTTTGACGCTACCGGCGTCGACTAGGACTAAATGATTTACCAAATCCAGCCACAATAATGTTTGGCTGAAACGGCTGAAAGCGCGAGGCATTAAACTATGGAGAACCTCGTCTTTCAGACTGTCTTTTTCGGTTTTACGAAGTTTCCGGTTTTGCTCACTTTCCAGTTTGTTGATTTTGCCTTGCAGCTCCTGCTTTATCACCGAAGACGGTAGAATTTTTTCTTCTTTACGCAGGCAAAGCAAAACATGTCCCTCTATCGCATGAGTCAGCGCGTTACTTTTAGTGCCTATAGGCGAAACCCAACCGGATTTTACCATGTCCTGACTACGACAGGGGGTAAAAGAGAAAACGGATAACTGTTGTTCGATTTGCTCCGCCGACATCTCGATAGGACGGTTCAAACGGTAAATTACGATATTCTTAAACCACAACATAATAAAGATTCCTGACCTGACGCACCTCAACTTGTGCCGTAAAATTCCGAAAGGCAATATGGGATGCACTTTATACTAATATCTTATAGACTTCAATGGAGTTTTACTAATTAATACTGATTAAGGCAATTCCTGATTGTAGAGTGGGAGGTGCCGGCACACTACACTGTACGCTCAAACTTTTAACCAAAATGAAAATGGTAGCGCTGCAGCAAAGCCTCCATACATACATTCATTAAGTAAAGGATATTTCACATAAACATGCAGGTAACTAGACTCATAGCTTTTAAACGCTTTGTGCTTTGGTTTTTTGCTTTTCTCTTTATGCTACACGAGAACTCCCTAATTTATCCCTGCGTAAACAGCTATCTAGTCCAGATTGAGATACAGCGCGTTTAAGAATTTGCGTACGACCGCTACGTACGACCGCTACGTACGACCGCTACAAGATCTTCCTGCAGAAGAAGGCTCTTCTGCAGGGAAGAGGCTACTGCTTTCTGAGCGGGCAACAGCGTCGTCTTTAAACGAGAGGCGATATAACCGTGATCCTTAACACTATCTCGTTTTTACCATTTAGAAACGGTCAGGCCAGAAATGCTATAACGCGTAACCAAAGTAGATGCAAGCCACTTGCTTAGCCCAAGAACGACTCTAGTTTTAGGTATTGTAGTTGCCTGACCATGAAGGCTAATTATCATAATATTTTACCCTTAACTAGATTCTTCAGTAGCCATCTTGCGATTAACAGGGCCACTCTAATAGCATTAAATATATAAATTAAGAAATAAATTAATTAACTATCTATTATTCAGTAAAGAGCTGCCCGATTTTCTGCCAGCAGTTTTCCGATAACCTGTAACAGTTTTGCTGCCCGGAGCGCAACAGATTCTACTGACGATGACGCGCGTTCCGTGCTTGACATTCCTGTGGCTTTTAGCAATGTATGTCATGTTAATACACACGACATACATTATATTCTCTCGCCGTAGGGAAATTTTTTTAATATATTATTATGACGGATACGCAATAATATTGCTGTTAACTTTATACTTAACTCCTGCACTGCTAGTACAGTTAACGAGATTGCTTTTAGCGAAGTTATAGTTGCCGCCGCTGTTTACACGATTAAGAGAGTGACTGCTGGCATTGCCCCAGTATAAACGCTGTCTGCGGTATCGCCAACCCTTACATTGTAAACCACTATTAGTAATAAAGGTTACTAATAAGGGAAAGCTGCTATAACGACATTCACCGCTTCTTGTAGCCTGATGACCGCTAACAAGCAAGGCTCAAATGTTCTATTTTCAATACTAAAAACTATATTATGCAACTAAGGCAAACGCCTTGCCTCCCCACTCGCTTGAGTAAGTGATTGCGCCGTCTAAATAGGCTGACAACGCACATAAAGACCATTCAGATCCAAGAGATAAAATCTCCGTCATCGACTTGTCGGGCGCACATTGCGATGTTTTATTAAGATAAGCCTGCTAGCCCACCATACTGACTGTATCAACAATAATGGGCGTCTTTATCTCTGCTGCAAAATAGCTGCACATCATGGTAATCAATGCCGATAGTGACAGTGTGGTTGAGCCGATCGCTACAACTTCAGTTAATAAGCATAGCCTGACATTACGTGGTTTGGAAAAGCGATTCATCGAGAATGCAAAGAACAATAGTATCGCATCACATATTAAGCAACCAATCAAGACACTGAGGCTTGATGCAAACGTTATCGGCAGTGAAATGCTAATCTATCTTAGCGTTTCTCTGATTGCGTTACGTCTACCAAGCGCTGATTTTACTTCGCAATGTCTTAATCTTGTTAATATGATGATGCAGGCATTGGCCGATCAGCAGAGCAAGTTTGATGTTTGGATGTATAAACGAATTCAAAAAGATCTAACTGACGAGAGCATTCTTCCATGTACACTACCCGACGCACCCGCTTATGAGACTTATTATATACGCTCAGTACATTTTCTGTAGCCGCAAAAAATTCAGCATTGGCTTCTCGCTACACAATCCAGCCGATTTTTGTCCACAGTTTCAGTTCGTTTTTTTGTTTTTACCTACTGTTTTATACAAGATTATTTTAGCGCATTGCAGTTCCATAGCTTTATCAGAAAGCAGTTGTAAAGCCTACCCCTCTCTAGCGACTCGCTGCAGCTTAACGCAATTAAATGCACTTCCGCATCACCATGCATCATTCGATCACAAGCCCGTTTATTCGATTTAGGATTGAGGACTGCCCTAAGTTCTTCTTCAAAACAACAATGTTTGACTCGATTAATCTTGCGCGGACTTTTTGTAAAATCTTAGCCAACGCTTCCCGACTCGGTCGCTTTACACGTAAAACTGATTCATAGCAATTCAACAGCATCAATACATTCATAACCTTCTATGCGATATACTTTTCTTGCTAATCAAAGTCTCTAGTTGCATTCTTTTTTAATGTAAGGGCAAGAATATCTTTCAATTCCTCCAATCGTCAGAAGGGCCGGCAGTGATTTGGAAAGGAACGGCGCGCGCGTAGCCACATCGTGCTAACCCGCGAATGCCGGCTTCATCGTCTAGTAGAAACAGCTTGGCGCGAATCAGAAAGCAAGAACATTCTCATTTCAGATTCGGCGTTGCGTCGTCAAACTAACGTCACCACTATCCTGTAGCATTTGCTTAAAAATAACCGAATCATGCTAGAATTACGCTATATTTACTTTGCCGCGATCGGTCCAGGTCTTTCCGGCGCCGATGAGCAACGTTATGCTTACGATGACATAATGACGCATATCCATATCGGCCTAGGCGACCAACATCGCATTATCGGCACCTTAAATTCCGGCGCTTGAGTAACAAACTGCGGACTCTAACGTAAAGGCTTCATGCTCTCGATGCTGCTTATAACCAGCCACTGCTGACATGCAGAAAAATCAGCTAGTAGCCATGACCTTATTAAGGATCTCAAGGAACAGAATCAGATACTAAAGAAGCAACGCACAACCGTGCAGAAAAGGATCACCGCGGCGGTGCTTCATCTTAAAGATAAACAGCGCACTATTATTTAGTGCCATTATTATACGGTAGTTTATGTATAGCAGCGGCGTGGCAGGCGTTGGCCTGCCTTAAGGCCTCCTGCTGCCCTATATCATTCGGCCGCCCGCTTTGCAAGAAAGACACTCTCTAGACGAACTTAGTAGCACCCGCAACAGCACTGATGAATCTTGCGCGAGACACTGCTACATTTAATGAAAAGTATTTATACCGTTATTTAGCGCCTCAATATAGTATATATACCGTTATTACCATCATTCACCACCTCAATCAGGAATAAATACAAAATTAGTAGAAATTAAAAACAAATAAAATTAACTATTTATATATAAAAAAGTCTAATTCCTTATGATTAAGCAGTCTAATCACTATTATTTCTTCTTAAAATCAGAATCATTATAGTTTAAAGCATAAAACTTCAAGCGAAGAAAAAAGAACAAAAAATATAATGAAACATATTAGATTGAGTTCATAAAACAGTCTAATTACCTATACTTTAAAAAAATAATTTATTTATGATTTCCTGCTCTTCTCTAGGATAAAATAGAAGAATTAGATGCGATATGATTGTAGATAAAGAAAACACTGACTTTGCCAGGAGTGGATTGTGAAAAGATATCTGGTAGGTGGCGCCGTACGTGACAGTATATTGCAGCTCCCCGTCACGGAAAGAGACTGGGTCATGGTTGGCGCAACCCCACAAGAGATGCTGGCGCAGGGTTATCAGAAGATCGGCAAAGATTTTCCGGTTTTTCTGCATCCCGAGAGTCGCGAAGAGTATGCACTGGCCCGCATAGAGCGCAAATCCGGCCAGGGGCATGCCGGTTTCATTTGCCAATCTTCACCGAAAGTCACTCTCGAAGAGGATCTACGCCGCCGCGATCTCACCATCAACGCTATCGCCCGCGATGACCAAGACAATCTGATTGACCCCTATCAGGGGCAGCTCGACATCCACCAGCGTTGGTTGCGTCATGTTTCCGACGCCTTTAGCGAAGATCCGTTGCGGGTGCTTCGTGTCGCACGCTTTGCCGCACGTTTCGCCCATCTGAATTTTCGCATTGCACCAGAAACGCTGGCCCTTATCCAGCACATGACCGATGAGCTGCCGCAGCTAGCCCCAGAGCGGGTCTGGAAAGAGACCGAGCGAGCGCTAGCAACCCGCAGCCCGCAAATCTATTTTCAGGTCTTACGTGACTGCGGCGCATTAAAAATGTTATTTCCGGAAGTAGATGCGCTGTTTGGCATTCCGGCGCCGGCTAAATGGCATCCAGAAATCGATACAGGCATTCATACCTTGATGACAGTATCAATAGCGGCACGGCTATCGGACGATATCGCGGTACGCTTCGCCGCGCTTTGCCACGACATGGGCAAAGCGCTGACTCTGCGCAAATTTTGGCCCAGCCACAACGGGCATGGCCCGGCTGGGGTGATGGTAATAGAAAAATTGTGTCAACGCCTAAAAGTGCCTAATCCTCTGCATAATTTAGCGATGATCGTTGCCCGATACCATGACCTGCTGCACAGCGCCGAGAGCCTGGCTCCAAAGAGGCTAATAAAATTATTCAGCGCTATTGATGTCTGGCGCCGGCCCGGGCGTCTAGAGCAAATTATCCTCGCCAGCGAAGCCGACGCTCGCGGACGTACCGGTTTTGAAAACCACCCTTATCCACAGGGGAAATTCCTGCGTGAAGCGTTCCGCATGACTACGTCAGTTACCGCACGCGACGTTATTACGGCAGGATTTAAAGGCGCCCGGATCGGCGAGGAGCTCATCCGGCGGCGTCAGCAGATCCTAGACAGTTGGAAGCGACAGTAGGCACACTGCGTCACTAAAACTATGCAGAAGTGAGACGCTGCCGTAGACACCAGCATGAAGGCTGGCTTCGGGCAGAACTCTCTCAAAGCAATGCCTGCTCTTACCGCGCCTTACCCGATTCTGTCGGCATTCACGCAGGGGAATCCATAACCTCAGCTCAGCTGATTAAGACCCAGTACACTACCGCTGCTAGAGTAAAACGATAGATGGCAAACGGCACAAACGAGATGCTATTAATTATTTTTAGGAAAAATTTGATGGCAAGCAGCGCCACCACAAAGGGAGTGACGAAGCCGACGGCAAACATTGGAAAATCCCGCCAAGCGAGAAACGGAAGGCTTTTGTAAAGATCAAGCACTGTAGCGCCTAGCATCATCGGGACCGCCAGTATGAAAGAAAACTCCGATGCGGCATAACGGCTGACTCCGATTAAAAGACCGCCGCTAATAGTAGCACCGGATCTGGAAAAGCCCGGCCACAGCGCTAAACACTGGAAACAGCCGATTATAAAGGCCTGCCGATAGGTCAAATCATCAATATTCTCCGAATTCGGTTGTTTGGGTTTCATCCACTCTCCCGCCAGCAGAAGCAAACCCCCGATCACCAGGGCACATATGACGTACTGCGGCGCGAAAATGGTTTTAATTTGCTTATGAAAGACCAAACCGAGCAAAACCGCCGGTATCATGCCGAGTAAAATATGCCTTAAACGCAAGCGGCTGATGCAGCCCGCCTCATAGCGCACTGCGCCAAAATGAATACCAATAAGACTCAATAGCCGTCGCCAAAATACCGCGACTACAGCTAGGATTGACCCCAACTGGATGATGACCTTGAAAGTATTGGCTTTATCATCCGTAAAGCCAAGCAGGCTACCGACTAATATCATATGTCCCGTCGAAGAGACCGGCAGAAATTCGGTTAACCCTTCCACGATCCCGAGAATTAACGCGATAAGCCATTCATGCATATTCGCCACCAAACGTTTACTTCAAGCTTATGAAAATGAAAATGACGGTATGTCAATAGACCAGCTGCTAAACTGCCCATAAATTAAGATAAATATAAGACAATTTAGTTGTAAACGCATTCAAAATGATTATTGCTACGCTATTTTCAAACTTATCGTCGCCTGCGCTCAATAACGACGCCTACATTAGCCGCCTGCGGTATAGCGCCGGGTTTACCGATTTTGACGCGTATCCATGGCAATTTAAACTGGGTCATCAGCCGCTCCGCCGTCTCCTCGGCGACCCTCTCTATCAGCGCGAACCGCTTACTGTTTACCAGCGATAGCACTGTCCCTGTAACTGCCGCATAGCTCAAACAGTCCGCAACATCATCGCTATGCGACGCCGGACGGTTGTCCCAACCCATTTCCAGGTCAAAAACTAATTTTTGCAGACGTTCCTGTTCCCACTCATAGACGCCTATCACCGCCATTACCGTTAATTGCTCAATAAATACAATATCCATGTGTCCATACTCGTTTTTTTTGCTATCGGTTACCACTTCCTGAGGAATATGCGCATTATCCAGAAATAGTTAAATAAGACGAATTTTGATGAGTTGAATCTGGTTATAAACGCCATGCTAATTGGCATGATAATCTTCGCCTACCGATTCGGCTCAGCATACAGTGCGCTCCTGATCCGCAGGCTCGTGTGCCTACCTAATCTTCGCACCAGCGGCTCCAGCACTTCCGATACCACCAATGTGTTGCGGTTTGACCACAAGCTGATAGCAGCGGGTGTGATGGTATTCGATATACTGAAAGGGCTCCTGCCGGTGTCGATAGGCTACGGCTTCAAACTGTCATCGTTTTGCCTAGACCTGGTAGCGACTGCAGCCTATTTCAGGCTTATCCGACTTTTATAGCGACTAAAGGGTCACCTACCGCATTCGGAGCTATTGCGCCTATTGGCTATGATTTGTCCGGGCTAATGATAGATACGTGGCTTAAAACGGTGCTACTTTCCGGATATTCTTTGCTGGGTACGTTCGTCAGCGCCTTAATTGCGCCCTTCTAGGGTATGATGATTTAAATCGTAGTCTACCTCTCCGGTCGCCATGCTTTCCTGTCTGCTTATACCGTGCCACCAGGAAAGTCGTATCTTTCGCCTCCGATAAAGAGCAGGACATCGATCAGCAGAAAAGAAAAAACTGACTCAGGCGCCGAGCTTCGGCAATTCTTCTAGCGGCCAGCGCGGTCGTACTGACACCGCTAGACTTTCGCACGTCCCGCCCTGTAACCGTACCATGCCGGCGTAAGCGATCATAGCGCCGTTATCCGTACAAAACTCAGAACGGGCATAGAACACGTTCCCGCCACGCTGGCGCATAATTTCTCCGAGGCTAGCACGCAGAGATTTATTGGCGCTGACGCCGCCAGCTATCACTAACCGCTGAAAACCGGTGAGATCGAGCGCGCGTCGGCATTTTATTATTAGCGTCTCCACCACAGCGTCCTCAAATGCCCTCGCGATGTCCGCGCGCGTCTGTTCGTCATCAGCGCCGGCATAAATGGTATTAGCCGCAAAGGTTTTCAACCCCGAGAAACTAAATGCTAAGCCCGGCCGATCAGTCATCGGACGCGGGAAAGTGTAACGTCCCGGAATCCCCTGCTGCGCCAGACGCGCCAGCATAGGTCCGCCGGGATAATCCAGCGACAGGAGCTTAGCCGTTTTATCAAACGCCTCCCCGGCGGCATCATCAATAGACTCTCCTAGTAGCCGATATTCACCGATACCTGTCGCCGCGATAAGCTGAGTGTGGCTGCCGGAAACCAGCAGCGCCACGAACGGGAACGGCGGCGGATTTGCCTCTAGCATCGGCGCCAGTAGATGCCCCTCCATGTGATGCACGGCAACCGCCGGGACCCGCCAGGCATAGGCCAGCGCGCGACCTATGGTTGCGCCGACCATCAAGGCGCCCACGAGACCCGGTCCGGCGGTATAGGCCACCCCGTGAATATCCGACGCTTGCAAACTCGCCTGCGCAAACGCCGCCTGAATCAGAGGCACAGTTTTACGCACATGATCTCGGGAAGCCAACTCTGGCACCACCCCACCATAATCGCTATGCAGTTTCACCTGGCTATACAGCTGATTAGCCAACAACCCTTTATGCTGATCGTAAATCGCTACGCCGGTTTCATCGCATGACGTTTCAATACCTAATATGCGCATAATTTTTAACACCTTTTGCGGTAAACAATTTATCATATTTTTTACTTCTGCGCCGCAAGGAGGCTTTCAAACCGCAGCTTTAGCGTAAAACGCTATCTTTCCAGCGGCCTTCATGATAAAAATGCTAGCCTGTCGTTGACTAAGTTCATAGCAGAATCCCGGCGCATTAACCGCGATCTTGCCGATGTCAAGCCGTCAGCGCAATCGCAGTATTAACGTCAATTAATATTAGCTCTGTCATCAACAACGCCGCCGAGTGAGGTTTTTGCGCGCCTCTCGCGCCATTTTGCCTCGACATCAAAGGCTTGTGTAACGTAAAGAGCATAAAATCACGCAGCACAGCACTTTACAACATGAGCCGGCTTAAAGTAAAATTTGCCCATTTCAAAAAATGCTGATACAGGTCAGCGATAAAATCCAAATTCTATCGAGGTAAGACGCACATGCCGGTAATTAAAGTACGTGAAAACGAGCCCTTCGACGTGGCCCTGCGTCGCTTTAAGCGTTCCTGCGAAAAAGCTGGTGTTCTGGCCGAAGTGCGTCGTCGCGAGTTTTATGAAAAACCGACGACCGAACGTAAGCGTGCTAAAGCGTCTGCTGTTAAACGGCATACGAAGAAATTAGCTCGCGAAAACGCACGCCGCACTCGTCTGTATTGATCATCCAAGGTGCAAGCGACCCAGACCACGTGCTTAATCCTCAGACTTAGCTGTTGGGTGCGAAAGCCGTACCATACAAGAGGATTGCGTAGCTTTTTGTCTTTCAAGTACTCACCTGACAGGGCTTATGGCTGGACGAATCCCGCGTATTTTTATCAATGACTTGTTGGCGCGCACCGACATCGTCGATCTAGTTAATGCGCGGGTAAATCTCAAAAAGCAGGGCAAGAACTTTCATGCCTGCTGTCCGTTCCATCATGAGAAAAACCCGTCGTTTACCGTGAACAGCAAAAAGCAGTTTTATCATTGTTTTAGCTGCGGTGCCCATGGCAACGCCATCGATTTTTTGATGAATTACGATCGGCTAGAGTTTGTTGAATCCATTGAGGAACTTGCCGCCCAGTATAACCTTAAAGTTCCGTATGAAACCGGCTCCGGCCCGAATCAGCAGGCGCACCATCAGCGACAAAGTCTGTATCAGTTGATGGATACGCTTAGTCGTTTTTACCAGCAAGCATTGAAATCGCCGACCGGGTCGCAGGCTAATCACTATTTGCAACATCGCGGGCTAAGCGAAGCGGTCATTACGCATTTTGCTATCGGCTTCGCACCGACGGGCTGGGATAATGTCATTAAGCGTTTCGGTCGTTCAACTAAAGAGCGTGCTGCTCTTAACGACGCCGGCATGCTAATAGTCAACGAAAACGGTCAAATCTACGACCGCTTTCGTGAACGCATTATGTTTCCGATTCGCGACAAACGCAGCCGCGTTATCGCCTTCGGCGGACGGATGCTGGGCAATGGGCAACCAAAGTACCTAAACTCGCCGGAAACTAACATTTTTCATAAAAGCCGACAGCTGTACGGTCTGTATGAAGCCCAACGACAGCATCCGAAATTATCCCGCTTGCTCGTGGTTGAAGGGTATATGGACGTAGTAGCAATGGCGCAATTTGGCATCGACTATGCAGTGGCTTCGCTAGGCACCTCAACCACTTCCGACCATATTCAACTACTATATCGTGCAACTGATCGGGTGATCTGCTGCTATGACGGCGACCACGCCGGGCGTAAAGCCGCTTGGCGTGCACTAGAAAACGCCCTGCCCTATCTGAACGACGGCCGCCAGCTGCGTTTTATGTTTCTACCGGAAGGCGAGGACCCTGATACGCTAGTGCGCAAAATTGGTAAAGAAGCGTTTGAAGAACGCATCGAACAAGCTGAGCCCTTTTCGACGTTTTTATTTGAAACACTGATACTGCAGGTGGATTTAAGTAGCCCCGACGGACGCGCTAAGCTCAGCGCTTTAGCGCTGCCGCTTATAGGCCAAGTGCCCGGCAAGACACTACGTCTCTATTTGCGCCAGAGTTTGGGAAATAAACTAGGAATTCTTGACGACAGCCAGCTAGAAAAACTACTGCCTAAGGCAGCGATAAAGTCAAATATCTCAGTACGGCTACCGATAAAACGCACAACGATGCGTATCCTGATAGGATTGCTAGTGCAACATCCGTGGCTTTCCGAGCTTGTGCCCGCAATCCACGCACTGGAGCAGGCAAATCAGCGGGGTGTTCCGCTGTTTATTGAATTATTGCAGGCCTGCCAAGCCCAGCCGGGGCTAACCACCGGCCAATTACTAGAGCAGTATAGGGAGAGTCAGTCCTTCACTCAGCTTGAAACTTTAGCGATCTGGAACCACATGATTATTGATGAAATGATCGAGGCGACATTTATTGACACCCTGGCAAGTCTTTACGATTCCATGCTTGAAAACTGCCAGGAAGCGCTTATCGCTCGAGACCGAACCCACGGCCTGACGACAGAAGAACGCCAGGAGCTTTGGTCGCTCAATCAGGCACTGGCGAAAAAACCTGCATGACGATGCTTCATTGCCTATATCTGGCAGGGCTAGATCCTGCGAATGCCGTATTGGGCTGCGGCGCTAAATGAAGCCCAGATTCCTTGTTGGTGATGTGCTTTTACCAAACAAAACCGATTATTATTCTGAAGCGTGGATACCGTCTTATGGAGCAAAACCCGCATTCACAGCTTAAGCTGCTTGTCACACGTGGTAAGGAGCAAGGCTATTTGACTTTTTCCGAGGTCAACGACCATCTGCCGGAGGATATCGTTGACTCCGATCAGGTTCAAGATATCATACAGATGATAAATGATATGGGTATCCAGGTAATGGAAGAAGCACCGGATGCCGATGACCTACTGCTAGCCGAAACTACCTCTGATACTGACGAAGATACAGTGGAAGCCGCGGCGCAAGTCTTATCCAGCGTCGAGTCAGAGATTGGACGCACTACCGATCCAGTTCGCATGTATATGCGCGAAATGGGTACCGTGGAACTCCTAACTCGCGAAGGCGAGATTGATATCGCCAAACGTATCGAAGATGGCATCAATCAGGTCCAGTCCTCTGTCGCCGAGTATTCTGAGGCTATCACCTATCTTTTGACACAGTACGACCGTGTAGAGGCCGGAGAGGCCCGCCTATCCGATATTATCACTGGCTTTGTCGATCCCAACGCAGAAGAGGATATGGCGCCCAGCGCGACTCATATCGGCTCTGACCTCTCTACTAATGCAATCACCGATGACGACGATGAAGAGGACGGCGATGACGGCAGCACAGCCGACAGCACGGACGATGATAACAGCATCGATCCGGATCTGGCCCGCCAAAAATTTTTGGAGCTGCGTGAACAGTATAAAATTACCCGTAATGTTATTAAAATCAATGGGCGTAGCCATGCTAAATCGACCGCGGAGATTCTAAATCTTTCTGATGTGTTTAAACAATTCCGCCTGGTGCCAAAACAGTTTGATTACTTAGTCAATAACATGCGCACTATGATGGATCGCGTGCGTATCCAGGAAAGTTTAATCATGAAACTGTGCGTCGAAAGCAGCAAGATGCCTAAGAAAAACTTCGTTACCCTGTTTACCGCCGGCAATGAAACCAGCGAAAGCTGGTTCAAAGCCGCGTTGGCGATGAATAAGCAGTGGTCGGAAAAACTGCATGAAGTCCATGATGACGTTCATCGTAGTCTGCAGAAGCTGCAGCAGATTGAAGAAGAAACCGGTCTCACCATCGAGCAGGTGAAGGATATCAACCGCCGAATGTCGCTTGGAGAAACTAAAGCGCGGCGCGCTAAGAAGGAGATGGTCGAAGCGAACCTACGCCTGGTTATTTCTATCGCAAAAAAATACACCAACCGAGGCCTGCAGTTCCTTGACCTAATCCAGGAAGGCAACATCGGCTTGATGAAGGCAGTAGATAAATTTGAATATCGCCGCGGCTACAAGTTCTCTACCTACGCCACCTGGTGGATTCGTCAGGCCATTACCCGTTCTATCGCTGACCAAGCGCGCACTATCCGCATCCCCGTGCACATGATTGAGACCATTAATAAGCTCAATCGTGTCTCCCGGCAGATGCTGCAGGAAATGGGACGCGAACCGAAGCCTGAAGAGTTAGCCGAACGCATGCTGATGCCGGAAGACAAGATCCGTAAGGTGCTAAAGATTGCTAAAGAGCCTATCTCTATGGAAACGCCTATCGGCGACGATGAAGATTCACATCTCGGAGATTTTATTGAAGATACTAGCCTCGAGTTACCGCTGGATTCCGCCACCTCCGAGAGCCTACGTTCAGTCACTTATGATGTATTAGCTGGCCTTACTGCACGCGAAGCCAAGGTCTTGCGCATGCGCTTCGGCATCGACATGAATACCGACCATACGCTGGAAGAAGTAGGTAAACAGTTTGACGTTACCCGCGAACGCATTCGTCAGATCGAAGCAAAAGCACTGCGTAAACTGCGTCACCCGAGCCGATCTGAAGTTCTGCGCAGCTTCCTAGACGATTAAGTTCCGCTTCGGCTTGTCGTTCTAGGCTTGCCGTAAACACAAAATCGTGCCCCACATCAATTCACGGGGCTCTATTAGATGTCGATAAAGCTGTGATATGACCCTTATAACCCATACGAAAATCGTTTGTCAGCAGGGAGAGATCCGTATTGGCTGGAGCATGTTTGATCTATTCAGGTTTATTAAATAACTACTTATCTATATGCTGCGACTAATTTTTTCTCTAAATTCTAAATCGCACATTCTTACAGTGAAGACTTAAAAGCGTGGCACTCTACTACATGCGGTAGAGTCACCGCCAGTATGCTTTTTACCTGTATCAGTTCGGGGCCAGCGGCGCTTCCATGGATAACTAGAATAATAATTTGCCGCGCCTCGGGCAGCACCGCTTTGCTTTTTCCTACTCGCGCTTTAGGCGCTCTATCGTGCCTAGCGTCGCGTACTGACGTTGGATCAACAATACGGTTAACTTGCTGACGCCAGGAAAAGCCTTACGGATATCCGTATGCGATGCGATACGCCAAAACCATCCCTAAATGCGTCACGGGCTTTCCAGGCTAATCAGTGGTTCTAGCGTTAGCACAACGACTTGTTCTCTCAACAAATAACATCGCACTCGTTAATAAACTCAACTCCTGGAAACAGGCCTTATGCTGGATTCACAGTCTTGCTTATTAATAGTTAATAAGTTCCAGAGAGCGCTGTCAATAGGAAAATCGGCAGGCAAAGCCGTTACACAGGATTCGGAATGTCGATAAAAGTAACATCAAAATCATACTGTTGGGCTAGCCACTCCCCGAGCGCGCGAATCCCGCCGCGCTCGGTAGCATGATGGCCAGCGGCATAAAAATGCATCCCCTCTTCTCGGGCGATGTGGACAGTCTGCTCGGAGACTTCGCCGGAAATAAACGCTTGCATCCCCGCCTGCGCTGCCAGCTCGATAAATCTCTGACCGGCACCGGAACACCAGGCTAATTTCTTTATCTGTGCCGGCCCGCCGTCGCCGCAGTGCAGTACGCTGCGTCCCAGTGTCTTTTCGAGGCGCAGATGAAGCTGTTCGCCGGTCAGGCACGTCTCGAACTGCCCTTTCGGTAAAAGCGGCTCCAGAATACCGGTTACCTGAATATCCAGCACAGCCGCAAGCTGCGCATTATTGCCTAACTCAGGGTGGATATCCAGCGGCAAATGCCAGGCATACATATTGATATCATTAGCCAGCAATGTTTTCAGTCGCCAGCGTTTTATACCGCCAATCACCCGCGCTTCATTTTTCCAAAAATAGCCATGGTGAACTATGACAGCGTCGGCGCTGTGCGCCACAACGCTGTCCAGCAGCGCCTGACAGGCGGTCACGCCGGTAACGATGCGTTTTACCTCCTGGCGACCTTCTACCTGTAGACCATTAGGAATATAGTCTTCCAGCGCGCTGCTATTAAGTTTTTGATTAATAAGTTGTTCAAGATCGGTATTGCGCATGGATTTGTCTCTCTTTGTTGTATGCCCGGCTCTCTGCACCGGCTTTAGCGGCCTCATAAGCGTTCAGGACAGATGCACGCACTTTACCATGATTAATGGGTCGGCCGCGGATAGTCCAGTTTAATGCGCAGCGCATCGAGCTAACTATGCGGCTAATACAAATAATTATTAAACACCGATTTCGGTACAGTGTTACATCCCGGATAGTTACTTTTTTAGGTTTAGTTTTTATCTATATTTTATAGACTGCAATCGAGTTTTCTTATCGTCATTTCGCACTTAAATTAAGAATAAACATAAAAATTACTAAAATTAAAAATAAACAAAATCAATAAGCTATAATAAACAAATAATGATTATTTATAATTAAATAGTTATTATTAAAACTAGTATTTTACCATGTAAAAATTAACGGTGTCAGTATCTATAACAAAAGCTGAATAAATCCTCTAAATAAAGAAATAGAAAATATATTATTACCCTCACGTCGGAAGAAAGAGCGCAACTAGGAGCCTTGATTGCTAGGGGTAATCTGGCCAAACAGAACGTTGTGAATGCATTAATTTTGTTAAATTGCGATACATTAATTAGTTGTGTAAAGCAACCGTGTGGTAAAGCGTTCGCTAAGATTTAACAAATAGATGCACTCAAAATCGATTGGATCAAGCGTGATGTTGTCGAAGAGGGGCTTGAGGCAATCCTGAACCGTAAATTAAGAAGCAGTCTATGCAATACTAACACAAAATCAAAGCCAAAGTATTTTAAAAGCAACTATACTACCCTCCTGGATGCAACAGTTTTATCCATAGCTTTTCTCCTTGCGTTTTGCTCACTTAAACAGCCGCTAGTTCTCCGGAACGCTCAGCCCATGCGATCGGGCGCGTCACAGAACATAGCCGTTAATATAATTACTTTACGAATGCTGCTGCGTCCGGATCTCTTGTAGCATGGAGGATACATCATCGGCAGCTCTACGGATAACCTAACCAAGATAAAAAATCGGGCTTTCATAATGGGCATGATAACCCTTGAGGCTTGTTGCCATCGCGACCTCTCGGCAAATGACCTCTATTTCTGTCGCATAGCGTTCTCACTTGCCGTTGCGGCAATTGCGGATTGCGGTGGCTGGGTTAATCACAAAGTTGGCCACAAGCGTGACCCAACTAGACGAGGCAATGTTGTTATGTCAGGCTACCTCAGGTAAAGCATAGTGCAACACTTCCGAGATGGCGCTAATCTGTTTTGTCTGGGTCTTGCCGGGCCAGATATAACGTGCCGGCATAAACATGGTAGACTTTGGTTTCTTCACGGCGTGCGGCATGCGTAGTTGTCTCTATAATCAGCGGCTGTACCAGAACAAGTAATTCTTTACGCATGGCAAGGCTGTTATGCAGCAACAGAATAGCACAATCGGCCCACAACTGCGGCAATAGCGCCCGAACCGTTTCTGACACCCACTAAGCCTTCAGTGTGACCAGCAGAAAATCGCTTGCAGACAAATGATTGGCGTTATTGACCGGCAGTTAGAACCGGATTTCCCGCCCTTGAGGATTAATAACGTCCGCAGCAAAAACCGATTGCGGCACCCGCAGCAGCCAGCCCTAGACGCTATGTCCTCGACGGCCAAGCGCTGCCAGCCACAGCTTCTCCTAAAGCACCACAACCCAAAACGGTTACTTTCATTTTCTTTACCCTATACCGAGATGAAAGGCTCTAGCTACACAAGATCTTGGAACTATAATTATAGACTTTTCTGTTATAAGGCAATTTTCCGGCGTGTCAACACGTAACATTGAGCACGGCTCTCTTCTTTTATCTCTTTCCCTCAAGGGTATAAACATGAGCAAATTTTTTCTTCTCGGAGTTATAGTATGCATGATTTGATATCGTGTTAGAAATTGATATGCAAGAAGTTCGTAATGCGGTAGAGAGCGCTAATCGCGAACTAAGTAGCCGCTGGAACTTTCGCAATCTTCCGGCTAACTTTGAGTTAAATAAAAAAATCAGACCATCAAGTCTACCAGTGAATCAGATTTTCAGGTGAAACAATTGCCTGAAATCCTGCGAGAGAAATCAGTCAAGCGCAACATTGAAAGCAGTGCTATCGAATTGCCGGATGAACTGAAGTACAGCGGTAAAACCTACAGTATCGATGCAAAACGCAAGCAGGGAATCGAAATCGGCTTAGCCAAGAAAATCGTTAAACTTATCAAAGACAGAAAGCTAAAAATACAGTCTCAAATCCAGGAGAAGCAAGTCCGCGTTGCCGGTAAGACCCGCTACGATCTGCGGCGAGTGATCGCTTTGCTGGAAAGTGCAAATCTGGGCTAACCCTTCCAGTTCACTAATTTCCATAATTACCGCCTGGCCAGCACCTATTCGCGGACAATATCACCAAGATCACTAATAAGGACTGCAGCCCGTCGGGTGGATTACGCGTGTAAGCGCCTGAGCCTTGTTAATAGTAAAATACTAATCTATTGTGGCGTTTATCTGGTCGTACCTCATAAATAGAAAAATTAAAAGATAAATTTTTACCATTACTGCTGGGGAAAGAATCTAACTGAAAGCGTTGCTCACCATAGATAAGTAGGCCGCACAGAAAGTTGTAAATACATTGATTATGCATAGTGATGCCGCAATGCATTTCATTACGTTAAGCTGTAGTAAGCCGCTAGAGGCCGCGCGGATTATGGACCTTTCAACCGCTTGCCGATAAAGCCGTAATACTGCAATACGTCAAAATAATCTCGCGTAAAAACGATTCACGAAGATCGGCTGGGTTATATAGCTAGAAGTTAATGCTAAAGTCGTTGCGACTATTGAGAATATGCTGGACGTGTATCATCAGTACTATATCCCGATATATCCACTAGTTTTCATGGACGAGACCCTTTATTGATTCATTACATGCACACTTGGCGCTGCCGTTAAGCTGTAGGCAACCTACTCGGGAAGAGTATGCACACAAACGGCTCGGGGCACAATGTCTTCATAAACAGTAAACTCTTGATAGATTGTCGTCTCACTAGATATCTCAATACAATATCCTTACACACACCGAATTACACTGCTCATGAATAATCTTAACACACATAGCTCAGATTCGTTGTACGCATCTTTCCTGTCAGATCAGGCTAAGGTTTTATGAGATCGTTTTGCATTCGTTTATATACCGAAACCCGGCAGTTAGCTAAACATGGCGAAGATCACACTCAATGCACTGATGCTGATTGGCTAATTCTTCAATCATTATATTGACAAGATTGAGATATTGCGAAGTGAAGCCATCATTTTTCAGACAGAACGCGACCAGATAAAGGTTAAGATTGATTAGCATTTCAGTACTGATGACGTTGCTATCAATCTTAAACGTCTTTATCCGTCATTTAATATGTGATGTGACATTAGCTAACAAGGCATATGTTAGTCACAAATTGCATAATAAGTACCCATTATTACATTTTTAACATGATTAAGCAGATTATTCATTCACTTGCAAATATCTATTTTCAGTATAGCTCAAGATTAGCTGCATAAAGTACATAATAAAAAGATTTTTACTGTCAAGTTCTGGGTGTTACGCTTATCAACAAACCTTACCGCGCCGAACGAAGCTCCCGGAAAGAAGACTTGTGGCTGCCGAATCGGTTCAGGCGCCGGGCAGCCTGGAGTTTCGCTATTTGAAGCACCTTGCATCTATTCTAGTTTATTAAATGGCCATTTATCTATACGCTATAGCCAATTTTTAGATCTGAGGTCTAGATGACACATTCTTACATTAAAGACCTAAGATCACGAATAATCGTATTAATTGAGGCCGGTCACTCTGCTCGTACAATGACAGATAGTCATTAAGAAAGCTTTTCTACTTGCGGCTTATTAGAGTAAGCAATTCTATAAGACTGGAAGTTATATCTCCAAAGCTAGAAAAAACTCAACTCGCAGCTCAAGAATTGATGTATATTCTGATTTTATCCTGACGCTTATTAATAAGTTTTGTAATCTAATCTTGCCTGAAGTACAGGCCCAAAAAAACTCTTTCAGGATTCAAAAGATTCTTACCGATCTATTATGCTTTTCAGCGCCATATGATAACGGCAAGAAAAAACCTTACATGCTCCTGAAAAGGCTCGACGATGTAGTGCATGCGCGCAAATTATTGTCTTAAGAAATATCATGTTTTTCATAAAAAGCATTTTCATTAATGAAACGGCAACAACAACAAATATAAGTATATAAGTAGTTCAAGGAGCCGAAAGAGATGAGGCAGATAAGGGTAACGAGGCCGGGCTTGTGTCGTACAAGCTTACTGGAAACAAAGACGCTCGCTCCCACTATACGTCTATCTAGATTAGATGCAACTATGCCAACCTATGCAGCAATGAACGGACATACTTTCTTTGGTTATGTAGAACAAGTATTTATTCCTGAACTTGTAATAAACAATATTGTGATAATGAATAATTTAGCTTCTTAAAAGGTTTATAGTATACGAAAATCTATTGAGGATACAGATGCAATTCTTCTTTATCTTCTGCCTGATTGACCAGATCTCAATCCTATCGAGATGACGCTTTTCAGTCTGAAATCATGGCTCAGAAAAGCTGCAGCAAGAAGCGTTAATTTACTGCAGAATGCGATCGCTCAAGTTATTGAGTTATTTTCTAATAAAGATTGCTGCAATTTTTATTGTAGAAAGATATGAGCCGGAACAGATGAAAAAGCGCTCCAACCTTCAGCGTCGCCGATATCGATCCGGTGATTATTAGCCTTAAGACCGACGGAGTAGATCACGAGCCGGTGCAGGCTCATCCACTAATCCATAAGAAATTCATTTTTTAGTGATCCAAATCAGTTACCGATGGAGACATATGAAGCCTGATGCCGCTGGGCAGGTACAGGCGCTACGGCACCTTATCGCAATCCATGTTGCGCCTTATCACTCTCTGGTGCTCGCATACAGCGGCGGGCTAGATTCTACGGTGCTGCTGGATGCCCTCACCGCGCTACGCGACAGCAATGAGGCACTGGATGGCGTAAACTCGCCGGTGCTGCGGGCGGTTCATGTCCATCATGGATTGAGCCGAAACGCCGATCGGTGGGCCGATCATTGTGCAAACGAATGCCGTCTACGCGATATCGCGTTTACCACTTCGCATGTGGTGCTCGACGCGACGCCCGAGGGTATTGAGGCCGCAGCACGCAGCATGCGTTATCGGGCGCTGGCGGCGACGCTTGTAGACAATGAGGTGTTGCTTACCGCCCAACATCTAGACGATCAGGCAGAAACGCTGCTACTGGCGCTTAAACGCGGTAGCGGTCCGGCAGGATTAGCGGGGATGGCGGCGGATACATCATTTTGTGGTCGCCGCCTGGTGCGCCCCCTACTCGGGTGCGCTCGGATAGCGCTAGAGGCCTATGCCCGTGCATGCGGGCTGATCTGGATTGAAGACGAAAGCAATAGCGCACTGCAGTTCGACCGCAATTTTCTACGCCAGCAGATCCTACCACCCCTGCGGCAGCGTTGGCCACAATTTTCCGCCGCCGCGGCGCGCAGCGCGCAGCTTTGCTCCGAGCAGGAACGGCTTTTAGATGAACTACTAGCCGAGACGCTGGAGGAACTCATCCAGGCAGACGGATCGCTGTGCTTAACAGCGTTAACAACGATGAGTGATCTCCGGCGTGCGGCCGTTTTACGCCGCTGGTTAGCCAGCCGCGGCATGAGAATGCCTTCACGCACACAATTAGCTCGTCTGTGGGAAGAAATAGCGCTCAGCCGGCGCGATGCGGTTGCACACATGCAGCTCGATAACCGGCAGGTGCGACGCTTTCGAAACCGTCTTTATGTGCTGCCGCGTTTGCCAGAACTTTCCAATAACGTGCCAACATTGCCCTGGCCAACGGAAAACCAGGAGCTTAGGCTGCCTAAGGGGCTTGGAACGCTTTTTCGACGCCCAGTGGATAGCGACAGCGGGGAGAAAGACAAACCGCTTATCACTCCGCCGGAGTGTGACAGCGCCCTGTCGCGACTCCTACACGGCGGTATAGCGATCGCCGGCGCTGATGCAAGTATCGCCGAAAGCAATAACGTCGCTATGAACGCCAGAGTCGCTAATTCCGCTGGTACAGCCGCGACCCAGACTATCGTCCGCGCACCGCTGCTCGACGAGCGGGTATCGGTGCGCTTCGGCTCCGTTCGCGGCCTGCTATATATCATTGGACGGCATCGCGGGCGAACATTGAAGAAAATTTGGCAAGAACTAAACATTCCGCCGTGGCGACGCGGCAGCACGCCGCTGCTGTTTTATAATGACCAGCTTATCGCAGCCCTTGGGGTATTCGTCACCTGGAAAGGTGCGGCGCAGCAATATCAGGCGAAATGGCACTTGTTTTGGCAATCGGATAACACTGACACAAAAGCTATCGCGCTAGAGAGCGATATCCAGCACAGCGTGTTGTCAAATAAAGACAGCAGAAGTTATTAATTCGTCCATCTGATTTTTCTTTTGATCTTAGCAAAAAGCAGGCAGTCATAAATAAATTATTAATTTTTTAAATTATAGATAGTGTGACCATTTTGCATTCAGAACGTAAGAGTTTAAATCTCATGTTTTCATCATATGTTTTGATTGATTTTTTGCTTATCTTGAGAATTTTTTACATTCATTGCAATTATTCTATTTTTGAGAAAATGATTTTAGTTTTGAGAAACAGCAATAGTAATTATTTAATTAACTTATTACGCACCTTACTGATTGTTAATATAATATTTCATGTTAAACACCTACGGTTAATCATGAACCCACTTCTAAGCAAAATGCATGAAACATACAGAGTAGACTAATTTATATTACAAATATCCGCTTGCCACTTGAGCCCATATAACTGCAAGTTTTCGCGCCCGCAAATGGACTTCTGCGTCGCCTAAAATACCTCAGGGTTAAAAGCCACCTAGCAGAAAAAATCAAACATAACCTAATTGCTTATTTTTCTTCACTAGCCTTAATGGATTGCATGGCATTATTGATACTTTAAATCCTGCTTAGCAAGAAGCACGGAATTACTACTCTCAAATGATTACGTCAGTTAAATCTATACTCAAATTTGGCCAGGTAACGAAGCGTATATTGCCACGAATTATATAGTAAGTAGGATTTATGACGTTTTGACATTCTTCAGAAAAGAGCATTGATCTACTTGACATTATCTATTTTAGTATTAGCTTTAATTTAGCTAAATAATGTGCGCAATTGAGTCTAATTGCTAGAATGCCTAGACTTGAATAATTTTTATGTTTCGGAAGGAAACATGCTTGATTCTTTATACTCATATTTCATGGACTGCAATGGAATCTTGCTAGCTAGCACTCATTGAAGCAATTCCTGATTATGGAACTAGATATATTGGTGCAATATGATCTCAAGTTCTGCACATAAGCCAGTCAAATTTATCTTTTCCGATAGCTGAGTCTTTTCGCAGGCCAAAAAGATAATCTCTAAATTCTTCCCTATTCTATGCAAGCATCTGATGAATAGCCATGAAACATGCTCGACTAAGATCAGATAAAACGTCGTGCATTAGCCGCAAGATAAAAACCAATGGGATTATTCAATTTACATATAAGATAGACAACGTCGTAAGGTTTGATGTTATATCTTTAAAATATTTTACATCAACATACAGGCAACCAGGCTCATAGCCTTTAAAGGCTTTTTACTTTTATTGTAGCGCTTTCTCCTTAATATTATACAAACTCCCTGATTGATGCCTGCGTAAACAGTAATCCAGGCTAGATCGAGATACAGCAGAATTAAACAATTCGCATACAACCACCAATACATACTATTATGGAAGAAAATATTTCCCCTAGGGAAATCGCCGCTGCTTCCTGAACGGGCGACAGCGTCGTCTGCAACCAGCGGAGGACATAGCTATGATCCTTAACATCATCTAGTTTTTGTTATTTAGAAACGATCAGTTCAGAGATGCCATAACGCTTAGTCAAAGTCTGAACTGGCTTCTTGCTTCCCTGAAGAGCGGCTCTGATTTTAAGTGTTGTAGTTGCCTGACTATGGATTCTAATCATCATGATATTTTGTCTCAACCATATCTTTAAGTAGCCGTCTTGCCATAACCAGAATCCTGCAATGAGGGTCTATATGACGATTTAAAAAGACGTTGGTTACATCATAATAAGATACACTAGTTGATAATGGTGATGTTATCATATTAAACAATAAGACATTAAAATACATGCTAAACGATGTTAAAAGCGTCATCTAATCAGGTCTATCCGGATATTATAGCCCTGTCGATTGCGAATAAGTAAATCTTCTTCGGCGAGAACGGAAAATCAAAACATGACTTGATTGTTATAAAACTAAAAATAATGCCCTATAAGGAGAAGGCTAAAATACAGCTAAAAAATTAAACTATTCTATATACTCTTGCTGCAACTGGCGACAGCGCTACTGGTGCAGTAAGGGCAATAAAAAAGGCTTACTACTTCTTGAGTAAAAAGCAGACTGACATGTCTGCTGAAATGCTTCATGTCAATTATCATAATTGCACTGATATTTTCCCGGAATAAGATATCGGCGCAGAAACAGGCAGAGAAATGAGCCTGGAACTACCATCGGAAACAGCCGCATAATGTCAATGCGGATAAGATCATGGCATCAGCGGGAGAAGCTGCTCTAGAAGAGCATGTCAAGATAGTTCTATCAGCCTTAAAAAGTTGGTTATTGAAAACATTGAGAGAGGAGCAAGGAGGTAAGATCAGCTATCGGAGGCCGTTAAGCGCTCTTACAAGAGCGACAAGTTATAAAGCCTTTAAGAATAAAGATATAGACGAATCTTTTGTCGAATATTCAACCAAATCGGTGGTGAAATCGTTAGCCGAGATTTTATAAATACATGTCCGCAAGATCGATCGGGCAAAGCGTTTCTGTCAAAGAAGGAATTAAGGCAGCCTTAAGCCGTAAACCAAGCAAACAGCTGCATGACTACATTATGGATGGTGATGCCAAAGCGTATTTAATGACACTAATCTTCAACAAGGCACCAGAGATCGGAGAAAGTGGACTTTCCAAGTGCTTGCCGACAAAGCTTCGGGACTGGAATCTATCCAAACAATCTCGCGTGAAATAAGTAAGGCCCACAATAAAAAAATAAACTCACACCCTAGACGAAAATCCGCCGGGTTATTATGCCAGAAGTTAATGCCGAATTCGTTTCCGCAATGGAGACTGTACGAGACTGCATTATTCTCGCTACGAGCCGGATACATCTGACGGTTTGCATAGAAGAAAACCTTCGTTAATTTATTAGATACACACATTACGCCGCCGTTAAGGCCTAGAACACTTGCGCGGAAGGGCTATGAATGCAAATGGCTGGGGAATGCAATGTCTTCATGGCCAGTGAGTCGTTTTCGAGTTCTTGGCTAACCAAGGTGACTAATATAGAACTAGGACAGAATAGACTGACTTTCTTAAAGATACCTGAATAAAATATTCTTGCATAAGAAAAATCATGAGGGTTATAGACACAACATCCATAGCCCAGGCTCGTTATGCTCAACCTTCTCACTAGATTGGGCCAAGGCTTTATGAGAGAATTTTAAATTCTTTCACGCACCCCAGAATAGGAATTGGCTATAGATGGCAGAAATCTTACTAAATCTACTGATCATCTAATGCCTGTAATAAGATTGAGATATTGCGAAGTAGAGCCATGGCTTGGCAGACGCAGCGCGACTAAATAAGCACCAAGATCGATTTGCAGTTCACTACTGATGGCGCTCGTATCAAGCTCAAGCGTCTTCGTACACCATTTACTATATAAGAGCATGCTAGATCTGACGCACCTGAAAGCGTAGAGAAAAAATTGGCGGGAACTGCCCTCTAGGTGTAAATACTAAGGCGCGGACCCCGCGGAAAGTCACGCGCTAATAAAGCATTCTGAGAGGGAAATCTGGCAGGTACGGTATACGCTTAAGCGCGAAGGAAATCGATATGAGTCAGTTTCGGTTTAAACATATGACGCTGCACCACCTGCACCTTCACCTTGCTTTCTTTGCCGTCGACAACCAGAGCCAGCACATGGCTGTAAAAGCCTTCTTTAGCCTGCGTATTCAAAACGAGATCGTGATCCAGCTCGATGGCAACCGGCGCCTCAATACCACCATAAACAATAGCCGGGATCTTGTTCGCGAGACGCAAGCGACGACTTGCACTCTTGCCCTGGTCTTTGCGGATTTTAGCGTTGATAGTTAACATGATTTTTCTCAAGATCTAGAGTTGCACCACCTGCTACGGGCACAACCCAGTAGCAGGCATAATAAACGTATTTATGACTAATACGGCATTATCTTACCGTCATTATCGGCACGGGGCAAACAAAATCGGAGCAGCCGCGCAATTAGTTAGCTCGGCGAAAGTTGCACACTTCTAAGCAAAATGCACGAAGCATACAATATAAATTAATATTTCTTATTAGTTAATATTAGGACTACTCATAGCTGATTACGCACTGTGCGCAGATGAAGATTAAGCTTCACAAGAAAGCAAAAAATTGCCAGCTTTTAAAAGGGAGAATGTTTGCTTTTAGCATTGTAGTAGCCAATACTACTTGCGGTAATTCCTGATTATAGAACTAGACATATCAGTCTAGTGTTATCTTAAACTCTTTACCAGTATGGCAATGCTGGCTTTGCAGCATATCTTCTATATGACCATATAATCACTCGATTATACCATTCCTTTTATAGGCACATAGGCAGGCTAAGATATTGTTCTATATGCAGCCCTCTGCACATAAGCGATTCAATGCATGCTTTCTAGTGGCTCAGCAGTAAGATAAAAATCTTGGGCATTTTCGTTGCCTGACACATGAAACCTTATTATCAAAATATTTTCCCCTTAACTATATCGCTCAGTATCCACCTTTCCATAAATAAGGATATGCGACGAGGATCTATATAATAATCTATAACTAAACATCATTCGCTGCGCGTAAGCATATTTTATTGAGATATCTTTAAAAGTGAATCCAATAAATCCTGGCTTTATGCCGCATTACTTTTAGTTAGCCGACCAGCCACCACCAGCTCAATGGCCCCGAAGAAATTTTACAGCCTCAGGCGTTTGTATTCATCAGGCGTTTTTATTTATAGTCCTCCTGAACAGGTTTTCCTGGCCTTAACGGCAGCAGCATCCGTGCGTGTACAATCAATTTATGAGGCGTTTCATCTATGTAAATTACCGGATTTGTCGGGTCATAGAATCAACAATATATATCCAGCACATTCCCATATCCGAAACGAATGCGGCATTAGTTTCTGACAGTACAACCTAGCCAATCTTTATCCACGGCTTCAGTTCGCTTTTTAGCGTGCGCTTTACTGTTTCACGTAAAATTGTGTTGACACACTGCAGCTCGATAGCTTTATCAGCGAACAGTTATAATATTCACTGTCCCGCACCTCTAGCAGCCAGCTTCAGCTTAAGGCAATTAAATACGTTTTGGCATTACCATCTAAAATGCGGTTATATACCGGCTTTCTTGGCTTGCATCTCAGGACCGTCTTACGCCCTTCGTCAATATAATCACGCTGACTCGCCGAATATTTCGGGCACCTACTTGTCTAATCTCCGTCAACATCTTGCCACTCTTCTGTGGGGCATGATTGGCCTCTCTAATCAACGCTTTCAGCTGCATTCTTTCTTCCAACGTAAAGGTAATACTCTATTTTCTATTTCTCTATTTTAGAGAATTTCTTCAGCTTTGGTCAGAGATACTGAAACCGCCACTTTTACTTGTTAAGATACAAGTTCCACGCCACACATTACATGACGAATAAAGAGCTTAAGCTTGATACGAGCGTTGAAATGCTAATCGATCTTGAGGTTTATCTGGTTGCCTTATTTCGAGGTTTATCTGGTTGCCTTATTTCTGCGAAGTAATGAATTCACGTCGCAATATCTCTATCTTGTCAATATGACACTTCAGGCATTAGATAATCAGCGCATTGAGTTTGATTTTGGCCATGGTTAGACATCTAATCTCAGATTATTATATAGAATCTTGTCGCATAGCCCTGCTCATGACAAAATGGCTACTAAAGACTAGAGTTAATGGTAGGATAAAATAATGATTAGGCTCCATAGTAAAGTCACCATAACATCTAAAATCAGAGCCGTTCTTAAGGCAAGTAACGAGCCAGAATCTACTTTAGCTAATCATTATGGCATCTCTAAATTAATCGTTTCTAAGTTTTAGAAACAAGATAGTGTTGAAGATCATAGCCATATTCCGCATAGTTTTCAGATAACGCTATCGTCGGCCCAGGAAACCGTGTCTGTTTCCCTGCGGAAGACGCTTTTCTCTAACCAGAGAAGCTGTTGGCGGTCATACACGAATTCTTGAACTTCGCCGCATATCAATCTAGCCTAGCTCGCTACTTACGCAGGCATGGATCGGAGAGCTGATGTAACTGAAACAGAAAGCGCTCAAATCAAAGCACAAAGCGCTTAGTAGCTAGATTTTTATTCGCCTCTACAAAGCCAAGACTGCGGCTAATACAGGACGTTTTTCGTGATCTTATTCGCTTAGGTCCCATGGCTATTTATCGTTTATTTGCAGACAATGATAAAGAATTTACGGATCGTCTTTTGAACCTACGAAAACAATCAGCTGCGGGGAAACATGAATTCGACCGCTTATGTGTAAAATTTGATATAGCACGCCGTCTTAGCGTTCCGAAAAAAATGATATAGCTGAGCCATTTAATAGACGCATGAAAATGCGCTGCAAAGTCAGTATCTTATGTACTGGTGAAGAGTTTAAGAGCTACTGCACCGACACATCTGGCGCTACAATTAGGCATTGCCTCAATTAGTATTACGTAGTAAAACTCTACTGTATTTTGCAAAATATTGATATAAAATAAAGACTAAATTATTAAACAATTAACTATACCAATTTCCAGAATGTGAAAATAATAACGCGCCACTGGCCAGCCCCAGCTAAGCTAAATCTATTTTTGTACGTTACCGGCCGCCGCTCTGACGGCTATCATCTGCTGCAAACGCTGTTTCAGTTTCTTGATTATAGCGACACACTCAGCATTACACCGACCGATGGCGGACGCATCCGTCTGCTGAACCCAGTCGCGGGCGTCGCAGAACAGGACAATCTTATTGTGCGTGCCGCGCGGCTATTACAGCACTACTGCTGGGCAACCAATAACGCCGCGCCGCCGGGAGCAGATATCCGGCTTGAGAAAGTCTTGCCGATGGGTGGAGGGCTCGGCGGCGGGTCTTCCGACGCCGCTACCATATTGGTAGCGCTCAACACTCAGTGGGGATGCGGTTTAACGCTGGCTACCCTAGCTCGGCTGGGCCTGACTCTCGGCGCCGATGTACCGGTATTCGTACGCAGCAAGGCAGCGTTCGCTGAAGGAATCGGCGAGCAGCTCACACCAGCCGCGCCAGTGGAAAAATGGTATCTGGTCGTCATGCCGCCAATCAGTATTGCTACGCCGCGTATTTTTGGCGATCCTGAACTACGCAGAGACGCGCCTCTGCGCTCGATCGCTGAACTTATGGCAGCCCCTTTTCAGAATGATTGTGAACCGATTGCAAGAAAACATTTTCCTGCGGTTGAACAGCATCTTTCATGGCTGCTAGAATATGCGCCTTCGCGATTGACCGGCACAGGCGCTTGTGTATTTGCCGAATTTGATACCGAAGCCGCAGCCTATCAGATTTTATCGCAGGCCCCGGCATGGATGCGCGGTTTTGTAGCCCGAGGCGTTAACATTTCCCCGCTACACCGCACCTTGTCAGAGGAATAAGTGAGCCGCCCAAGAGCGGTCTAATGCATTATCCGTATAGCATTGTTCAGCATGGCGCCGCCTTCTTCCCCGGCGTGATCTGGTTCAATACCTTCTCTAGACGCAAGCCTGAGGTTCTTCTCGTGCCCGATATGAAGCTTTTTACTGGAAACGCCACTCCTGAACTGGCGCAACGTATTGCCAACCGTTTATATACCAGTCTTGGCAATGCTGCCGTTGGTCGTTTCAGCGACGGCGAAGTTAGTGTGCAAATTAATGAAAACGTCCGTGGTGGCGATATTTTTATCATTCAGTCTACCTGCGCACCCACCAATGATAACCTGATGGAACTGGTAGTCATGGTGGATGCGCTGCGCCGGGCTTCCGCTGGCCGTATTACAGCTGTAATACCTCACTTCGGGTATGCACGTCAAGATCGCCGCGTCCGTTCTGCCCGCGTGCCGATCACCGCTAAAGTGGTCGCCGATTTTCTCTCAAGCGTCGGCGTTGACCGCGTGCTAACGGTCGATCTACACGCGGAACAGATTCAGGGCTTCTTTGATGTACCGGTGGATAACGTGTTTGGCAGCCCGATTCTTTTGGAAGATATGCTTCAGCAGGATTTGGAAAATCCAATCGTCGTTTCCCCCGATATCGGCGGCGTGATGCGTGCTCGCGCAATAGCCAAGCTGCTCAACGACACAGACATGGCGATTATTGATAAGCGGCGTCCGCGCGCTAATGTTTCAAAAGTCATGCATATCATCGGCGACGTGGCACATCGCGACTGCGTTCTGGTGGACGATATGATCGATACTGGGGGAACCCTGTGCAAGGCCGCTGAAGCGTTGAAGGAGCGCGGCGCCAGGCGAGTTTTTGCCTATGCCACGCATCCGATCTTCTCGGGTAATGCTTTTCACAATATAAAGAATTCGCTGATCGATGAAGTGATTGTTTGCGATACTATCCCGCTAGATCCGGCTATTAAGGCACTGCCTAATGTGCGCATGTTAACGCTGTCAGGAATGCTAGCCGAAACCATCCGCCGTATTAGCAACGAAGAATCTATCTCAGCTATGTTCGAACATTAATTAGCCCGCCGCGCGCTGCCGCTCGGCAGTGCATAGCGGCGCTATTGTGATTCGCTAAGCCGTTGCGGTTCGTTAAGCTAGGATAGTTTGACAAAAAACACAGAATATTTATTCCCAGTCTCAAGATTCGTATCATACTACGGAAGATGGAATAGTTTTTATTTTATTTTGCACTAAATTTTATAGATTGCAATAGTATTTTACTATCTAATACTGATTTAGGTAATTCTTTATTATAGAGCTAAACATATCGGTGCAGTATAGTCTCAAGCTTTTCAGAAAGATGGAAATAGTAGCTTTGCAGCACATCATTGTATCGCTTGACTATACCACTCGCTTGTAAATGCATCGATAGACCAGGACAGTATTCTATATCAATCCCTGTATATAAGCGGTTGAATTCATGTTTCCCGGTAGCTTAACGTTTTTACAGGCTAAAAGACGACATGAAAATTCTTTATTATTGCCTGTAAATAGCTAATGAATAGTCATGCGACATGCTTTGTTAAGATCACTCAAGAAAGGTTATGCATTAGATCACTTTCCATCTATTTTAGCGCATATCCTACTGAGATAAAAAATCATCGCAATTTTTATAAAAATTAACTCAATAACTTGAGCGACCGCGTTATACAACAAATAAAAGATTCTTGCTACAGCTTTTTAATCAAAAATTTAATCTTGAAATGCCATTTCGATAAAATTTAAATCCGGCAAATAAAGCAGAAAATAAAGAAGAATTACACCTTTATCCTCAATAGCTTCTTGTACACTATTAACTTTATGAAAAAACAATGTCTTCCAAGCTGGAATTACTGCTTAGAAAAACTACAGCAAGAACCGTTGACTCGCCTTGAAATGCGATCGCTCAAGTTAATGAAAATCGCTCCACAGCCTCAACAAACTACATAGCATTAATGGCATTATAAGCACTTTCAAGTGCTGCTATCCAGAAGCGCGATGCCTCTACTCGAAAAGAATCTATTCCCAGAACAGCTTAAGACCGACTAAATAAAATATATAATCAGGTGGATTCTTATAATCCAGCAGCGTGATCGCCGCCGCCTCCGGCATCATGCCGATATCGATAAACGGCGTGGCACCATTGATTGGGACCTAGGGGATTTGACTGGCGACACGCCCCAATACGCGCTTCCCCACCGACTAGATCACCTTGCAAGCATGATAGGCGGCGTTGATCGAACTCAACGGCATCGCCGCGGTGCCATAATGGCGCTAGATTTTATTCTGCTGGATCATATCCTTCAGATCGCGCTGTATTTTCTAGGAACTGACGGTGAAGTGTTTTAGCAACTTCTTGGTACTGACGTAGCCCTTACTCGCGCATTAAGCTCGATAATGGCATCATGCCGCTGTGTTTGCGTTAGATTTACTGCTCTACTGCGGGTTAATTAGCGCTGACTGCCGTGACTCTGATACCGACGCGTTTTCCAGAACGAGATCAGTAGGCCCGTCACCAGACCTGCTACGCGCGCAGCGTTAGCTATTACAATACCGAAAATATTAAAATAGCCGATAATCAGCCACAACAAAGCGAACACGATGACCCCATGCGGTACAAATAGCGGCCTGCTAGGATTTTTCTCGCCGTACCACTAGAGATAGCCCATCAGCGCATACACCACACGAGATAGATCGCTAAAAAATTCTAACTAAAATGCGACTGCACCACACCGCTGACGAGAGCCGAGAGTAGGAATAAAATCACTAATGATAACTTGCCGCAATAGCGCCCTGTCAGGCTTGCCAGATACCATCACCACACCACATTGAATACTAGATGCAATAGCGAGAAATGCAAAAAGGCATGGCTGACCCAACGCCAGACCTGGCCATCCTTAGCCGGACCCGCGGGATACACTAGCAGAGCTATCACCTGAGCATCGCCGAGCAGGGCCATAAATAGAAAGATCAGCACACACAGCGCCGTCACGCCTAACGTCAAGGGGCCGACCTGTTGACGCAGCAGCAGCCAGGCACAAAAGCTAGACACCGCTTCGCGGTGGTAATGCAGCACACCGGTGCGCCAGCTAGCAGCTGGATAACGGGGATGCTGCGGTCAAGCACAAACATATCTAACGCCACCTGAACTTGTTCAGTCTTTTCGTCCTTGGCTAGCCATAGCCCGCATAGCGCCCCCTGCGAGCGCAACTTTATCTCCACGCCTTGGGTTTTCATATAATCGATAAAGGCTAATGCCAAACGCATGTTAGACCGGGCAGTAAATCGCATTATGATTCACTGACGCTGCGATATTAAAATAATTCTAGCACAAGATACACGATTTGCAGGCTAAACACACAGTCTATTATAGATTTTGCTTATGCTAAGGCTGATAAAAGACTTTATCTATTCCGGCTTATATCCTGCTGCAGTAAAAAACTGTAGCAATATTTATGGGGAATCAACTCAATAACTTGAGTGATCGCATTCTACAGACAATCAACAGCTCTCTGAGCAGAGATGTAAGATTGGGAAACGCCATATCGATAGGATTTAAATCCGGCAAATAAGGCGAAAGATAAAAAAGAATTGCATCTTTAGCCTTAATAGGCTTCTGATACATTATCAGCTTTATGAAAAATTAAATTATTTATTTTATAATATTATAAAAGCTAAAGAACAATCAAAAGCGCTCTAACCTCAAGAGGTTATAATATGGCATTCTGTATGCTTTTAATGCTGCTATAAAGAACTGTAGTATCAGTGTTCTCAAGTCATAACGTTAGTTAAATCAATAATCAAATTCAGCCAGGTACGAGGTGTGTATTAACCATGCATTTCAGCAGAGTATTTGTCTACTTGAAAAGTGTTTATTGCCAGTGTAGCTTACGCTTGGTTAGGTAAAGTATCATAGAAAATATGATAAAAAGCATAAGGTTTCAAACCTAATGTTCTGATTTTACAAAACAGTCTAACTATCTATATTTTGAAAAGTAAATAATTTATTTATGCTTGCCTACTTTTTTCTATAAAACAAAAAAATCAGGTACGGAATAAGGAATCAAGAGTAATATAGGTTTCAGCAATGCTGGTGAGGTAGATTTTCCCATGGTGCATCATCTTTCTATTTTTGCAATGTTTAGCGCAATCAATGAGCAGGATACGCAAACTTCTTCGAATAGCACCGCCATAACAAAAACCATCTAGGGATCATTATGACTATCGAACAAACCTTTTCCATTATCAAACCGAACGCCGTAGTTAAAAATGTTATTGGTGCAATTATCCAGCGATTTGAAAGCACCGGACTGACCGTAGTCGGCGCCAAAATGCTCCAGCTAACCCGCGAGCAAGCTGAGGGGTTCTACGCCGAGCATCAAGGTAAACCTTTCTTTAAGAACCTAGTGGATTTTATGATTTCCGGCCCAATCCTAGTGCAGGTGCTGGAAGGGAACGATGCCGTGCGCCGCAATCGTGAAATCATGGGCGCCACAAACTCTGCTAATGCACTGGCCGGTACCTTGCGCGCCGATTATGCCGACGGCTTTACCGAAAATGCGGTACACGGTTCGGATTCTGCTGATGCCGCTGCGCGCGAAATAGCCTATTTCTTCGCCGATAATGAAATTATTACTCGTATTCGCTAATCTTCGCCACGCAACCACTAAAAAAGGCGACTTTATCCTTCAAGCCAGGCCACTCTGGGATAAAAGAAAGATCCGTAGCTCCTTGCAGTCTATCTTTTGACTCAACGTAAAAATGTCTTTTCAACGTTACAGCTTTTATGCAAGTTGGGCGTCAACCGCAAAACGATACAGAAACTGGAGCATAAAATTCTACAGGTCATACTCGGACGCAATCAAGTCAACCGGCCCTCCCCAGGGTATCGAAATCAATGATGGTTGCCTGGACGGTAAACGGTCGGAAAAGCGTAGCGCGGCGTGATTCACAAATTTTTTTATAGAGGATTACCACCAACGTTGCCAACAATAAACCAGGGATACCCTTTACCGATCGATTTGCGTCGAGTTAGAAAACTTCACCCGAGTTTAATTCATACCTCTTAGAGCATCATTCGTTGTAGATGGCAGCGATGGTTGGACGTGTTTCAAGGTATTCGTCGACGCTGATTATCGCTATAAAAGACACGTTACTGGTGTTGTGACACTAGTAGCAAGAAGATCCCGCCTTAAGTGGCGGACAGTCTGCCAGGGAACATTAAAAATGCCATAACGAGCACTTGCTACGCAATTCTTGATATGACTGAACTTGATTATCTATTTAATCAGCGTTATTACTTGAAAGTGATGATATTGCACTTTTTAGTGGCGAAATTAAAAGCAGAGGCAATGCCATGCAGCTTGTTAAAAGTGACTGAACAATATGGGTAATAATGTTTCTTTATCTATTTCGCGCCATTATATGAAATAATGAGGTCTGCAATAAAATGCTATCTAAACGCTCGCCTATGGCGGCAATCTCCGGTTCTTTCGCAGTCACGGCCCATCAAAAATTAAACCTGCTTGATATGAACCGCCAGCAGCTACGCCAATTTTTCTCGTCGCTAGGGGAAAAACCCTTTCGCGCAGATCAGGCAATGAAATGGATCTATCACTATTGTTGCGATGATTTCGATCAGATGACAGACATGAACAAGCATTTGCGCGCTAGGCTAAAAACGTTAGCGGAAATCCGCGCGCCGGAAGTCGCCAAAGAGCAGCGTTCCGCTGACGGCACCATCAAATGGATCATGAAGGTAGGTAATCAGCAGGTGGAGACTGTCTATATCCCCGAGTACAACCGCGCTACCCTTTGCGTTTCCTCCCAAATCGGCTGCGCGCTGCAGTGTACCTTTTGCTCCACTGCGCAGCAGGGCTTTAATCGTAATTTACGGGTGTCCGAAATCATTGGTCAGGTCTGGCGTGCGGCCAAGATCATCGGCGCAGCCAAGGTTACTGGCCAGCGCCCTATCACCAATATCGTCATGATGGGCATGGGCGAGCCACTGCTAAACCTTACTAACGTAGTGCCAGCAATGGAGATCATGCTGGACGATTTAGGTTTCGGCCTGTCTAAGCGCCGTGTGACACTGTCAACGGCAGGCGTGCTGCTGGCGCTGGAAAAGCTCAGCGACATGATAGATGTGGCGCTGGCGATTTCGCTCCACGCGCCGAACGATAAGATTCGCGACGAAATTATGCCGATTAACCGTAAATATAGCATCGACAGCTTGTTGTCAGCGGTACGCCACTATTTAGACAAATCTAAGGCCAATCAGGGGCGCGTAACAGTAGAGTACGTAATGCTGAAACATATCAATGACGACACCGAACATGCACATCAACTGGCGGCATGCTTGAAAGATACGCCGTGCAAGATTAACCTAATTCCCTGGAATCCGTTCCCTGGTGCCTCCTATGGCCGCAGTTCTAACAGCCGGACGGATCGTTTCGCCAAGGTACTGATCGGATATGGGTTTACCACTATCGTGCGTAAAACGCGCGGTGACGATATTGACGCTGCCTGTGGACAGCTGGCGGGAGAGGTAATCGACCGCACCAAGCGGACGTTACGTAAACGCATGAGCGGCGAACTGATTAAGGTGAAGGCAGTCTGATAGTTTGCGTTAAAGTTTTACCTTCTTTAAAAGATCTAGCGATGCTGACAAAAACCGGTATGAAGCTGATTTGAATGGATTAGAAAAGAGTTATTATTACTCTAGTGGAGTGATAGGCTGGCAAGCATTACACGAACGCAGCTTCCACAAGCGCCACCGCAGTCTATCCCCCGATTTATCTGCAGTTAGGAATAAATAGTCCGGTGACAGGTAATTTAAATGACGGCAGGCAGAATATGTCGATGGCTCCGAAAGCCGCCGCCGGGTGATTGCAATATAAACAGCCTGTCGGGTAAACTGTCATCGCACAGAATCGCTATAAGCTAGCGCTGAAACTGGCACTACCAAATAGCAAAGTTCTAAATACTTACGTTGTGTTTTTATGTAGTTTAAGATATTCTTTAATAGTAAAATATCAGCTTGCTGCCGACGTGCAATCGGTGAATTACAGTGAGATTGCCGATATTCCGGAAAGCGCGGTTACTTTTCGAGGTAGAGAATGACGCACAGGTGTCCACAATCCAAGTACTAGAAAAAACTCTTAGCTGATAAATAATAAAAACTGAAGCTCTCCAATGTCAAGCACTAAACAGCACGAGTGAGCGCCTGCGTCAAGGCGGCGAAATCCCCCCCCCCCCCCCCCCCCCCCCCCCCCCCCCCCCCCCCCCCCCCCCCCCCCCCCCCCCCCCCCCCCCCCCCCCCCCCCCCCCCCCCCCCCCCCCCCCCCCCCCCCCCCCCCCCCCCCCCCCCCCCCCCCCCCCCCCCCCCCCCCCCCCCCCCCCCCCCCCCCCCCCCCCCCCCCCCCCCCCCCCCCCCCCCCCCCCCCCCCCCCCCCCCCCCCCCCCCCCCCCCCCCCCCCCCCCCCCCCCCCCCCCCCCCCCCCCCCCCCCCCCCCCCCCCATGGGATTAAGCCCTAGCAGGCAGTGGCCGAGCCACTGCGCTCAGGGGTGTCTACCGTACACGATATCGAAGACGATCACGCTAACCCCAACCTTGCCTCAACGTTTCTGCGCGGGTATATACGCCCTCATACGCTCTTGGTTCATTTTTTCTAAAGAAGAACTGATTCAGATGATGGTCAAAGCAGGTACAGATACAAGTCTCTAAAGTCGCGTCGATGCGAAGCTTCTTTTTTGGCAAAACCTCTAAGAAACGCAACGTCTGGTTGATAGATTTTACCTGGCTATCCTGTATGGGGTGATAGGTTCCAGGGGCGCTTAGTTGTGGCAGCATCCCCAAGCTCAGTAGCAGAATTCGCTAACATGGCTGATCAATCCTCCGCTTATTTATCTCTCAGGGGGATAACGCGACATTAGTGCCGCTTGCGACGCCGGTACGTCTAAGGCCGGCTTTGTTGACGTAGACGGCAAAGTCCCGCTAATGAATTTACCGGCGATTATTATCTTGAGGTTCTGAGCGCCGGTGCTAAGAAAGTGTTTAGCCAGATTCAGCATATAAGCTAAATTTTACCGGCTAGACTGCCGTGTAAATTAAAAATCAGCGCCGCGGCTGCGATGAAGATTCTTTATCAAATCAAATCGGTGACTCTGAGCCGGTTCATCCGATCAAATCAGGTTGCACGACTGACTGTAGCCATCCAGTAAGCAAGGAATAAAGCCAGTCGGTAAGGTTGGAGAAAGAACAATGCATAATTCTGCATCCATAACCCGTCGAAAATCAAAACGTATTTACGTAGGCAAAGTGCCGATAGGCGACGGTGCGCCCATCGCGGTACAGTCAATGACTAACACCCGCACGACTGATGTTGCGGCAACGGTGCGGCAGATACAAGCGCTGGAGCGCGTCGGTGTTGATATTGTGCGTGTTTCGGTACCCACGATGGACGCTGCCGAAGCGTTCAAGCTTATCAAACAGCAGGTCGCTGTGTCGCTGGTGGCGGATATCCATTTTGACTATCGCATCGCATTAAAAGTCGCCGAATACGGTGTCGACTGCCTGCGCATCAATCCAGGTAACATTGGTAACGAAGGGCGTATCCGTTCAGTAGTAGATTGCGCCCGCGACAAAAATATTCCGATCCGCATCGGCGTTAACGCTGGCTCTCTTGAGCTCGATCTGCAGGAAAAATATGGCGAACCCACGCCGGAAGCCCTCCTGGAGTCTGCTATACGCCATGTAGATATCCTTGATCGACTTAACTTTGAAGCGTTCAAGGTCAGCGTGAAAGCCTCAGATGTGTTTCTGGCGGTGCAATCCTATCGGCTGCTGGCAGGGCGCATAGATCAGCCGCTGCATCTAGGAATCACCGAGGCTGGCGGCGCCCGCAGCGGGGCAGTAAAATCTGCGATTGGTCTCGGCCTGCTTCTTAGCGAGGGCATAGGCGACACACTGCGCATTTCGCTAGCAGCGGATCCAGTCGAGGAAGTAAAGGTCGGTTTCGACATTTTGAAATCGCTGCGTATTCGCGCGCGTGGTATCAATTTCATCGCCTGCCCAACGTGTTCGCGTCAGGAATTTGACGTTATCGGCACCGTGAACGCCCTAGAACAGCGCCTGCAAGACATCATCACGCCGATGGATATTTCGATTATCGGTTGCATAGTAAACGGTCCCGGCGAAGCGCTAGTTTCTACAATAGGTGTAACCGGTGGCCATAAAAAAAGTGGCTTTTACGAAGACGGTGTTCGCCAACGAGAGCGTTTCGATAACGAACTGATAATCGAAAAATTAGAAGTCTACATTCGCGCGAAAGCGGCGATGTTAGACGAAACTAATCGTATTGCGGTTAATCTAATAGAAAAATAATACAGGTAGAGATTTAACATGGCAAAAAATATCCAGTCCATTCGCGGCATGAATGACTATTTGCCGGAAGAGACGGCATTCTGGCAGCTTGTTGAACAGACGCTTAAGGGTGTGTTAGCCAGCTACGGCTACAGTGAAATACGCTTACCGCTCGTCGAGCAGACCTGGCTGTTCCAGCGGGCTATCGGTAAAAGCACTGATGTCGTGGAAAAAGAGATGTATAGCTTCACCGATCGCAACGGCAACAGCCTAACCCTGCGCCCTGAAGGTACTGCCGGCTGCGTGCGCGCCGGGATCGAACATGGACTGTTGTATAATCAAGAACAGCGGTTATGGTATATGGGTCCAATGTTCCGCTATGAGCGGCCGCAGAAAGGACGCTACCGCCAGTTTCACCAGATCGGCGCCGAGGTGTTTGGTCAGCAGGGTCCAGATGTCGACGCCGAGCTTATTTTGCTTACGGCCCGCTGGTGGCGCGCGCTGGGTATCAGTGAGCATCTGTCGCTGGAGCTAAATTCCATCGGGTCGTTAGAGGCACGCACCCTTTATCGCAAGGCGCTAGTAGCGTTTCTCGATCGGCAAAAAGATCGTTTAGACGAGGATTGCCGCCGCCGTATGCATACCAATCCGATGCGGGTGCTAGACACGAAAAATCCCGATATTCAGAAGCTACTCAACGACGCGCCGGTCATGACAGATTATCTCGATGACGATTCACGGATTCACTTTTCCCAGCTATCTAAACTTTTAGAACTAGCCGGCATCCCACATACGGTTAATCCCCGTTTAGTGCGCGGTCTAGATTACTATAACCGGACGGTTTTCGAGTGGGTAACTACCCGCTTAGGTTCAAAGGGTACCGTTTGCGGAGGCGGCCGTTACGATGGCTTGGTGGAACAGTTAGGCGGCTACGCTACCCCCGCCGTCGGCTTCGCCGTGGGGCTAGAGCGGTTGGCTCTAATGGTACAGACGATTAACCCAAATTTTGCTGCCCTGCCGGGTGTCGACGCCTATCTTGTGATAGAGGGAAGCGGCATGCAGCGTGAGGGGCTTCGGCTAGCGGAGCAGCTGCGTGATGCACAGCCTTCCCTGCGCCTGATGATTAATTACGGCGGTGGCAGCCTCAAAAAGCAGTTTGACCGCGCCGATAAGCGCGGTGCTCGCATCGCGCTGGTGCTGGGAGAAAGCCAGTCGGCAGGCCAGCAGGTGGTGGTAAAGGATTTAGCCACGGGTCAGCAGGAAACGCTAGCGCAGAGCTATGTTGCCGCGCGACTGGCATCGATTTTAGGTCAAGGAGAAGAACATCGTAGCAGTCTACAGCCCCGATAATTAACAGAGCGCGGCGCTGCATCGTTTCTTTGTCGATAATAGTTAACAGCCGGTGATAATCGTAGTGTTAGACGCATGATGGTGACATCAAGCGCATGGCAGCTGGCCATACCGACCAGGCTTTCCAGTGTTTTCCTGACGCCAATGACAATATGCGGCTGACGCGGCAATACAGAAAACGGGGTGATTTTGTCGCTGCTACAACCTACCTAAAACAAGGCGCTTAGCCAAACTCGCAAGGTTAATCTGCAATCGATAATTCATCTGCGCTTAGCGCGCGCAGCTGCAGCAGGAAAATGTGAATGGCGTATTGAAACCCCTTGGCAGCGTGAAGAAACAGCAATAGAAGGCGCGGTCGGGAAGATAGCCAGGTTCATGCAAAGATGATAAAAACAGATCATCAAGCCGCGCGCACTGCCTACTAAAAGCGCTGCAGTCTGATGCAATTCAGGCACTAGTGTTCATGAAATTGAATGATCTATCCAGCTGAGAGGTACTCCATGCAATTTCGTAAGACAATGTTTGTAGGACTGTTATCCGTCAGCCTGCTAAGCGGGTGCGCATGGTTAAGCAGAGAACAGGATCTGGTAACCATGTCGCCGTTGCCTAAAGTAGACAATCAGTTTCAGCCGACGACAGTATGGAGCCGCTCGGTTGGCGGCGGCTCCGGCGATTTCTATTCTAATTTGCACCCCGCCTGGCAGAATTCTCGTGTGTTCGCGGCTGATCGCTATGGCGTGGTGAAAGCACTAGACGCGGAAAGCGGTAAAGAAATTTGGTCGACGGATCTTTCCATCCATGCCAACTTCTTTTTGCGCAATCGTCCGGCGCAGCTTTCCGGCGGCCTGACTTCCGTGGGGAATCGGGTTTACGTGGGCAGCGAGCTCGCTAAAGTCTATGCCCTTGACACACAGAATGGCAAACTCATCTGGGAGACAACAGTCGCTGGCGAAGCGCTGTCTACGCCTGTCGTGAGTGACGGTGTAGTGCTGGTACATACCAGCAACGGCATCTTGCAAGCGCTTAATGAAGCTAACGGCGCAGTGAACTGGAGCATTAACCTTGATATGCCGCCGCTGACGCTGCGCGGCGAATCTGCCCCGACAACAGCGCTTGGTGCCGCGATCGTGGGCGGCGATAACGGTCGTGTCAGCGCCGTGATGATCAATCAGGGCCAGCTAATTTGGCAGCAGCGCATCTCGCAGCCGAGCAGCGAGACTGAAATTGCCCGTCTCAACGATGTAGAAACGACGCCTGTCGTACTTAACAGCGTCGTTTACGCCCTGGCTTATAACGGCAACCTTGCTGCTCTAGATCTGCACTCCGGCAAGATACTCTGGTCTCAGGAAATCGGTTCCGTCACTAACCTGCTGGTGGACAACGGTAGAATCTATCTAGTAGACCAAAACGATCGCGTGACTGCGCTAGATACACAAAGCGGCGCGATCCTCTGGCACCAGAACAATCTGCTGCACCGTAATTTGACCTCTCCGGTATTGTATAAGGGCTATGTCGTTATGGGCGACTCGGAAGGCTACCTGCATTGGTGCAACACAGGTGACGGCCGATTCGTAGCTCAGAAGAAAGTAGACAGCGCCGGCTTGCTAGCGGCCCCTATCGTTGCCGGCGACAAACTTATCGTGCAGGCGAAAAATGGTGAGGTATATGCAATTACACTCTAAGATTTCTCACCTATCCGGCGCTGGTAAGCTAGATAAAAGCTGCACACAACAGCTCCCGACATATTTAGGAGCGGCTTTATCTTATATAATTAATCAGTCCCGTTGTTATATTATCCGCTCTTACCTGATAGGGTTGTAATAATGATACCTGTTATCGCACTGATCGGGCGCCCTAATGTAGGAAAATCCACTTTATTCAATCGATTGACGCGCACCCATGATGCGCTGGTAGCGGATTTTCCTGGGCTGACGCGTGACCGCACGTATGGTCATTCCGAATGGGAAGGCCATGAATTTATCGTTATTGACACTGGCGGTATTTATGGCACCAAAAAGGCAGACGGGTATATAACTCATATAGCGAAGCAATCGCTGCTTGCGATTGAAGAAGCAGATATCGTGCTCTTTATAGTGGACGGACGCGCTGGGCTAATGGCGGCCGATAAAGCCATCGCTAAACACCTACGCAGTCGTCAGAAAACCACGCTAATCGTCGCCAATAAAACCGATGGGATCGATTCCGATAGCGCAGTAAGCGATTTCTATGCGCTGGGCATGGGCGATATCGTGCCTATCGCCGCCTCATACGGACGCGGGATTAACGGCTTGCTGAAGCGGGCCCTGTTGCCGCTGGTGATCAATAGTCTACCCATAAATGCCGAGGATGAATTTAAACCTTGCCTGAACGATAAAGCCAAGCCGCTAGCGCAGAAGCAAGAGGAAAAGACCTTTGACCCGCAATCTCTCCCAATAAAGCTGGCGATCGTCGGCCGCCCTAACGTTGGCAAATCTACATTGACCAACCGCATTCTCGGCAAGGAGCGCGTGGTGGTATACGATATGCCTGGTACAACCCGGGACAGCATTTATATACCGATGGCACGTAACGAGCGGGCATATATCTTGATCGACACCGCCGGCGTGCGCCAGCGCGGTAAGATAACCGAGACGGTGGAAAAATTTTCCCTCATTAAAACTCTGCATGCCATTAAAGATGCCAATGTGGTGCTGCTGGTTATTGACGCCCGCAAAGGTATCTCCGATCAGGATTTGTCACTACTGGGCTTTATTCTCAATAGCGGACGGTCGCTCGTGATTGTCGTCAATAAATGGGATGGTCTGTCCAGCGAGACGCGCAACGAGGTAAAAGCAGCACTGGATCATCATCTGGGATTTATCGATTTTGCCCGCATTCATTTTATTTCGGCCCTGTACGGCAGTGGCCTTAGTAACTTGTTTAAGTCGGTAAATGAAGCTTACCAATGCGCGACCAAGCGGGTCAGCACGGCATTACTGACACGCATAATGCGCATGGCCGTGGATGAATATCAACCACCACTAGTGCGTGGCCGACGCATAAAACCCAAGTATGCCCATGCTGGGGGTTACAACCCACCGATCGTCGTGATCCACGGCACGCAGGTTAAACATTTGCCGGATAACTATAAACGCTATCTTATGAACTATTTTCGCCGCTCGCTAGAGATTATAGGCACGCCAATCCGCATCCAGTTCAACGAGACTGTTAACCCCTTTGCGCGCCGGCGTAATACCCTGACGCCAACGCAACTGCGTAAACGTAAACGGTTAATAAGTTATATCAAGAAAAATAAATAAGCAGAAAAATCATTTACATAATGTGAGGTATGCGACAAACGCTGCTGGCACTGGGCGATGCGCGGCACTATCGCGCCGGCAGGTAAAATTACCGTAAGCAGGCGTGTTTCCCAGAATTACGAACAGCCCCGGAGAGACTTAAAGCCAGCCGTACAGCGAATTATTATTGCCCTAATGGCGACAGTCTATTGCCAAAAACAGGTGAAGCTTATCTATATTCCCCTTCCCGCTAATGAAGTCACGGAGCGGTCTGAAGCCCGTCATTCTCTAACTTTCTCTGGCGCCATAGCGACTGCGGTTAGGATAACACGCTTTGCTCCGACAGCAGCACTTCCTACTCAGCGGGACTGGAATCGCCACCGTCATGATAAAAGAGAGTAGTTGTATACTCTCTATATTAGCCCTTAGGCATTCTCTTCGCTTGCTCACCTTGCGTGATTGCGGTGCGTGCTATTTTCTCATATGACTCACAATTAAACTCATAGAATCATAAGCAATTCCTGCTGATAGATTCAAAATGACTTGCCTCATATACTAAGACACAACGCCAACAGTGCTGATTTGCAAAGGATTTCCCCATTACAGCTGCGCATAAAGTAACCTGATAGCTTTTCATTGCATAGCGAGTCGCTCATGACTCTGAATTTTTAGGCATGTAATCATATAGCAATAAGCGGTTAGGCTTAAGACGCTCACGATGTCTTGTGCCAGAGACCACTTTGCGCAACTGTTAGGATTCAGGGGCTATCCCTACTGCATCATGCCAATCAAGGTCTTTCCAAAGCATACGACAAGATATAGCAGAGACGCTGATTGAGGGACCGCTCCTCTCTATTGCATTAAATACAGCAGATACATTATATCTGTATGTAAATTGCTTCTCCTTTTGCCAGAAATCTGTCATCACCGGTTTATCGTTGATCCAACTCTATTAATGAAATCACTATTTTTACCAGGAAATTAACAAAAATAATTTTGGATATTTGAAATCTATAAGACACTTTGATAAGTGACTATAGGCGCATCTCTACATGACTAGAAGGCTAAATAAGACGCTGGTGCGGTTTGCATGGCTATGCCAGTGCGACTTATATATCGGCGTGGAAAGCTTTATGGCGCATTTATAAGCACTTTTTCGCCTTGCATCCCCGCCGTATAATAACGTATTTATAACCATTTTTTTAACAAAAAACTATTTTACTTAGCAGTAATGGATAGTGTTTAATTAGTAGTTACAGCAATCGGTAAAAATCACAGCAGTATATATTCTCTAACATCTTCTTATGTTTCAATGAGAAAATATGCGTTACCTGCTACGTATAGAGAAGATACTGAATCTACTGTAATTAATGTTTTTAACGATCGATGGACTTTATTAATCGCTAACACTACTTATGTTTTTTTGTTGGCCAACGCAAGGTAGGTAGTATCATTTTTTTTGTTTATACCTTCTTAAACCGTCATTCTATACCTAATTTCTTTGCTTCATCTTACTGAAAAAACAGGAAATCATAAATAAATTCTTTACTTTCAAAAGTATAAATATTGATATTGTTTTGTAAACTTAGAGTCTGAGATCTTACATCTCATCTTTTTTATTTTTTTGCTTGGCTCGATATTTTTTACATCAAGCTGCAATGATCCTAGTTTTTAAGAAAAAGTGATGGTAATGATTAAATTATAAGATTTAGTGAATATTTAAATATTATTAAAACACTTATTTTTTATAAATTTTATGATCTAGCCTTATTTAAAATATAGACCTGCTGAAAAACACTTTCAGCACTTAACCCAGCCTTGCCACTCTATCACGCTTTTTCACCGCTATATGATAAGGGTTAAAAAAACTGTATATGCCGCTGAATATAAGAGCGCGACGATGCAATGCATGTGCGCAGATTATGATCTGAAAATGTTATATTTTTATCAGAAGTAGTCCCCTAAAATAGAGAGATAGAAAGATACATTATTACCATCACGTCAGAAGAAAGAACGCAACTAGAAGCCCTAATCAGAAAAGGAAAGCATATCGCACAGAAGATTGGTATTTCACTAATGATAGTTTTCTTATCAAGATTAAAATATGTGATGTGATACTAGTGCTTGAATTGGGGATGGACTTTAAGCGGGCAGTTATTCTTCTCAAGCAAATAGCTTATCAGCTCGTCGGCATAAATCAGTAATCTATCTAATTGCTGACGCTGCGGCATCTCCGGGTTACAGTATTAGTGTGTAGCAAGATGAGAGTGATTATAATAATGAAGAAAGCAATTCGATCTTCAGGCCCTATGCAGAACGTAATTGACCCCTATTAACATAGTGCTCCGCCTGGAACGGCGGCCTGACCATCACGCCATGCCCCGGGGTGCGGCTGTAAATCAACCATCTAGGATGCAGATAAGCCAGCTTAAATAAAGGCGAAAGCGTCACCAAAAATACGATCAACTACGGCATTGCGCTCAGCGCAAAATCGTTCTCGGGCCATCTTTGCCATTTCAAAGCGCCCCGCGATATAAATATCGTAGGGCTCTAGTGAGACATAGTCCTGCATTACTGCCATTAGGACGGTACCGGAACGGCCCTGCCATTGTTTATCCGGCCGTTCGACTACAGGAACTACAGACAATTGTGGATGCTGCAGGGTAAGCGCTTCCAGCTCACTTAAATCATATAGATGATCTCGCTCACGACCGCCCCAATATATTGCCATTTTGCGCTCAGGCTGGCGTGCCAATACTGTCAATAAAATCGAGCGTGCGTAAGAAAAACCCGTACCGCCGGCAATCAGCACGATAGGCCTATCGGTATCATCACTCAACCAAGCTTTGCCCTGCGGGACTTCTACAGTAATTTCTCTTTCTTTTAGAATACGATCTATGACGGCCATTGTATACATATTGAGTTCAGATGCGCCGATATGCAGCTCGATAAACGATGTTTCCATCGGCGTTGACGCCAAGGAAAAGGGGCGTTTATCACATTCATTCATGATTACCATCAGGTACTGACCGGCGCGGAAATGAACAGCCGATTCCAGCGCCAGCCGTACGCGGTAAACGGTATTAGTCATTGCATCTACAGAAGAGACCTTACAGGTCAATGTTGTCATGCAGTCCCTCTCTATCTAAGCCATTAGCGACGGGCGCCGCGTAAATTACGATGCGTGACCATTTTTATAAGATAGCCAGCTGATCCCAAATAGCGTCAACGCGCGCACGAGTTATCCGATCCATTTCAATCGGCTTACCCCATTCGCGCTGCGTTTCTCCCGGCCATTTATTTGTAGCGTCCATGCCCATTTTTGATCCCTGTCCAGGAAAAGGAGAAGCAAAATCGAGATAATCTATCGGTGTATTTTTCAGCAAGACTGTATCGCGCGACGGATCCATCCGGGTTGTCATCGCCCATATCACGTCTTTCCAATTACGTGCATTGATGTCATCATCGCATACGATAACAAATTTCGTATACATGAATTGACGCAGGAAAGACCAAATCCCCATCATTATCTGCTTAGCGTGACCAGCATATTGTTTTTTAATGGTCACAATCGCTAAGCGGTAGGAGCACCCTTCTGGCGGCAGGTAGAAATCTACGATTTCGGGAAACTGCTTTTGTAATATGGGAAGAAAGACTTCATTAAGCGCTTCTCCCAATACCGCAGGTTCATCAGGCGGACGGCCGGTATAAGTTGATTGGTACAGCGCATCTCGCCGCTGAGTGATATGTGTTATAGTAAAAATTGGGAATCTTTCTGTTTCATTATAATAGCCGGTATGGTCACCATGAGGTCCTTCTGTCGCTGTTTCGCCTGCCTCAAGGTAACCTTCTAAAACGATCTCCGCGCTAGCCGGTACCTCTAAATCGCAGGAAACAGACTTAACCACTTCGGTTTTGTAACCACGCAGCAAGCCTGCAAATGCATATTCAGAGAGAGTATCAGGCACCGGCGTCACCGCAGCTAGAATTGTCGCCGGATCAGCGCCGAGAGCGACCACAACGGGAAAACGTTCACCGGGGTTTTGCTGCTTCCATTCCTGGAAGTCAAGCGCGCCGCCGCGGTGAAAGAGCCAGCGCATAATCACTTTATTTTTACTCAGCACCTGCTGACGATAAATACCAAGGTTTTGTCGTTCTTTGTGCGGCCCGCGCGTAACGGTAAGCCCCCATGTGATAAGTGGCGCGACGTCACCGGGCCAACAATGCATAATCGGGATACGGCCGAGGTCTACATCCTCTCCCTGCCATATTTGCTCTTGGCAAGGCGCGGTGCGTAGCCGTTTGGCTCGCATATGCAGCACTTGGCCGAATTGAGGAACTTTGTCTAGTAAGTCTCGAAAGCCCTTGAGGGGCTCTGGCTCTTTTAAAAATGCTAGCAATTTTCCTACATCGCGCAGGGAACTAACACTTTTTTGTCCCATACCAAGCGCCACCCGCTCTGGGGTGCCGAACAGATTACACAGCACCGGCATGGCATACCCCTTAGGGTTTTCAAACAAAATCGCCGGACCGCCGGCCCGCAACGTACGATCAGCAATTTCTGTCATTTCCAGATAGGGATCGATGGGGAGGCTGATTCGTTTCAATTCTCCCCTCTGCTCAAGCAAAGTCAGGAAATCGCGCAAGTCACGATATTTCATAGCATCATCAGGAACGGTTTTAGCCTGCATTAAAAGATTTTGTTTATCAGCCTTGCTGCTTTTTTATCAAAGAGTTGTAGAATAAGCTTCTACCTATGCTTCATAGCGCTGCTGTTTAGTGCTATATATCTATTATAGCTTTTGCTATGCTGATTCTTCCACGAGATAGGTAAATTATTACCTAATTACAAATCCATCTCCAATAGGCGGCATCGCATTATGAATGTTTTTAATTCCGCTATCGAGAAGCGCGGTATCAGTACTCTAAAGTCATAACGTCGGTTAAATTGATACCTAAAATAGTAAGTGCCCATCATGACGTCTTGACATTCTTAAACAGAGAATTCATCCACTTGAAAAGTGTTTATTTCTAGTGTAGCTCAAGTGTGGCTAGGCAAAGTAGGTAATTTAGAATTGTTATTATGGACACTTGGTATTAATTATATTAAAAGCGTGGACAATTACTATATTCTGAATAACATCTCGAGAGGCAGACGTTGCCCTTTGCACGCCGACAGTAAATCTGGAGAAAAGACTCTTGCATGAGCCCCTACAGAAAGCCGCAATCTGCTATTTCGTAGCCATTTGCTTATCGAATTCTATCTGGAAACTATAGATGCGACTATTTCTACTACTATCAGTGCAATCTGTAGTGTAATTCACTTTATTCACTTCGTCAGTTTCTCGGGAATTATTTCCGCCGAAGTCATTAAATCTGTTATTCTGCACTTAAATTAAAAATAAACAGAATCAGTTAGTTATAATCAACTAAGGCTTATTGGTTATGATTGTCACATTCCGGAAAATAGTTCCTATCATACTATACCTAATTTTTCAGAACTTGACAGCATTTTAACATTCTGAATTTATTGCTACTTTTTAGAGACTAATGAATACCATTACTCTCTAAGTTACCATTCATAACCTTTATCATTTAGGTCTCTTTATTACACTATGCGATGGGCTTGATATTGCAACACGATCAATACTATGTTGCCCAAAAAAATACTGAGCCAAAGTCTTACATGGCTAGGCAATGAGCACTATGAACGGACTTGGCTTCATCACAGTAGCCTTCACATGTTTTTGCTAGTAATTAAAAATTATGGATCCTGCTAAGCAGCATAGTTTTTATTAAAATTAGTGTTTATAAATACAGCATTATACTGTAGGCATGCGAGACGCAAAAGTATTTATAAATGCGCCATGAAGTAAGCAAATATCACTTCTAACTGGTATAGCCCCGAAAACCGCTTTAAACTGACTTATTGTTTTTAAATATCCAAGATTATTTTCGGACTATATTCCGGATAATTGTATTATTTTTAATAATTGACTTTCAGTGTTTTACTGATATTTAATAGACTAGCGCGCATTTTACCGCCTCAATACTGATGAGGGAATTCTTAATTGTAAACCTAGATATACCAGCACAGTGCGAACTCAGGCTCTTCAGCAGAATACTGGCTTTTCAGCACACCCCATAATATTCTCTTGTGAGTGCATCCGTCAGTTAAGATAGCGTTGTTCTATACTAAGCGCTCTACATGAGCAGTCACACTCATGGTTTTCGGTAGCTTCGGTAGCTTCGGTAGCTTCGGTAGCTTCGGTAGCTAAGATTTTTACGGAAAAACGATTTGTCAATTCTTTGCCATTATCTCTAAGTGCCCGATACATAGCCATAGAGCTTACTCGACTAATGTCATATAAGAAACGTCGTGTATTGGCGCATCTTACGGCTTGTAGAGACGAATACGTTATTCTATACCTAAACTATGAATACGTATAAAAATAAGTAAAAAATTAAAAAAAATAAAATTAATGAGTTATAACCCATCTGTTATGAACGGGGCTGTGCGACAAGAGTCTATATAATGATCAGGGACTAAACAGGTAGTAAAATCACCATTGCAATCTATGAAATATTGACAAAAAATCAAACCTAAAATCAAATATAAATTATTTTAAAAGAAAAAATGCCACCTTTCAGAAGGTCATGCTTAAAGAGCGTTTTGACCTATTGCAGTTCTATAGCTTTATCGGAAACTAGTCGAAAGATTCACCATTATCGGCCTCTCAAGGAGCCTGCTGCAGTTCAGCGTAATTAAACACACTTTGGTACAGCTATCTATAATGCTATCATATAATCATTTTCTTGATTTACGCCCGAGGGCTTTCTCAAGCCTTTGTTCGATAAAAAAGCTTGACCCGATCAATCTTGCAGGCATTTTTTACAAAACCTCAGCTAACTCCTCGTCATTCGATCGCTTTATGCATCCAATTAATGCATCCTAATTTAACAAACTCAATAAATTAATAACTTGCTGTGCGGAAATCTTTGCCCTGGCTAGGCTCATCTACGCCTTTAGTTGCGCCCTTTCTTCCGACGTGAGGGTAATAATGTATTTTCCATTCCTCTATTTAGGAGATTTTTCAGATTTTTTCATAAATACCGTAACCGCCATTTTTACGCGTTAAGACACTTATGCCCTTCATATTGATGGAAAATATTTTCCATAAATTTTAAATAAAGCCTCACGACCTTATCTTTTCGTGCAGACAGATTGAGCAACTCGATAGGTTTTTATCTCTCTATACAGTCAAGACCGCGGCCAATAGAGAATGTTTCTTGATTAATCTTAGTAGAGCCTGTCGTATGGCTTTTTATCAAGCACTTACAGCAAAATAGCAAAAAATTAGGAGATCTTCTTTTTCATCTTCGAAAACACTTAGCTGCGGGTAACATGCATTTGATCGCTTATCTACAGAGTTCAATATGGAGCGTCACCTTAACTTACCAATGCATCCTAGAAATGAATAGCATGCTAGAACGATCTAATCGGTATATAGAATAGAGAATGTGCTGAAAACTACTATCTCTATAGAGGTAAAGAGCTGCAGATTAAACTGCACTGATATCTCTGTTGTTATAATCAGAAATTGCTTTAGTTACTATTAGATAGTAAAACTATATAGCAGCCTATGAAACATTTACTTAAATCATTTAAAAAATAAACCATGCTATCTTTTTAGATGCAACAGTCGCGTTATCATCTTCGCTCATAGATATTTTAAATCTTCTAATCGAGTCGTCTAAATCCGATCTTAGCCCGCGCAGCTTTTATGCTAAATAACAGCATCACGATAGCTTCTATGATCAATAATTGTGTAATACTGATACTAACCATAAATTTACTTCTATAAAGAGGGTAGAGCCTAATTTTAGTGTATACTGAATGCTACGCGGTGTGTTTCCAACTGATAATCCAGCTGACAATACCAGTGGCTATAAGCCAAGCTGGAAGAGAACTCTCATTAGCGCTTTGCGTCAATAAAAACATGCCACTGAGCAGAAGCGTGATGCCAATGCCACAAAAAAAACGGGAACGGCTTTGCGCACATAGTGAATCCGCATTTCTGCCGACAGGCGATCGACGCTTTTCTGCAACAGGCAATGCTGCTTGAAACCATTATAGACGAGTTCGGGTAATTCAGGTAATTTTTCCGCCCAATAAGGCGCTTTCTCCTTTAGCCCGCGTAGAATGGCCGGCAGACCTACTTGATCCTTAAGCCAATCTTCCAGAAAAGGCTTAGCCGTTTTCCATAAATCTAACTGAGGATAAATCTGCCGCCCGACACCTTCAATATACAGAAGCGTTTTTTGCAGCAATACCAGCTGCGGTTGCACTTCCATATTAAATCTCTGCGCTGCATTAAAGAGGTTTAGCAGTACCTGACCAAACGAAATCTCTTCGAGCGGCTTTTCAAAAATAGGCTCACAAACGGTGCGAATAGCAAACTCGAAATCTTCGACATTAGTATCTGGCGGCACCCAACCGGAATACACATGTAGCTCCGCCACCTTCCGATAATCTCGGTTGAAAAAGGCGATGAAATTTTCCGCCAGATAGCGCTTATCTTCTTTGTTCAGAGACCCGACTATACCACAGTCGATACCTATATACTGAGGATTCTCCGGATGTTTAAAACTGACAAAAATGTTGCCCGGGTGCATATCGCCGTGGAAAAAACTATCACGAAAAACCTGGGTAAAAAAGACTTGCACCCCGCGCTCTGCTAGCAGCTTCATGTTAGTACCCTGCCTCTCTAGCGCAGCCACATTGTTGACTGGAACACCATAAATGCGTTCCATCACCATCATAGTTTCGCTACAAAAATCCGGATAGACCTGCGGAATGTAGAGCATCGAACTACCCTCAAAATTACGTCTCAGCTGGATAGCATTGGCTGCCTCACGCAGTAGATTAAGCTCATTAATCAACGTTTTTTCATACTCCAGCACGACTTCTACAGGCCGCAAGCGACGGCTATCCGGCAGCAAATGCGGCATCCAGCTTGCCAGCCGGCACATTAGCCGCATATCGGCTTTAATCATTGGGAAAATATCTGGCCGGATCACTTTTATTACCACTTCTTTGCCGTTTTTCAATCGGGCGGCATGCACTTGCGCGATAGAAGCGGAAGCCAGGGGTTCCTGCTGAAAATCGTTGAACCAGTTTTCCAGCGGCTGCCCCATTGAGCGTTCGATATGCGCTCGTGCCAGGGCGCCCTCAAAAGGCTTTACCCTGTCTTGCAGCATTGCCAACTGATCGGCGATGGCTGGCGGGAACAGATCGCGGCGAGTCGACAACATTTGGCCGAATTTAATCCATACCGGTCCCAGCTCCTGTAACGCCAGGCGAAAACGTTCGCCCAGCATGCGCTGCCCATGCTTGTTCGGCATCCAGAACAGAAAATTGCGTCCTAGTTTCACCGGCAGCTGCGTTTTTGGGATAAGATCATCTAGTCCGTAGCTGAGCATGACGCGAATAATCAAATAGAGGCGGCGGATCTCCCCGAATATCATCTGCTGTTCTCCAGTTTATCCAATCGGGCCGTTAGATTCTCACCGGCCTGAGGACATCATTCCACTTCGCCACAAAACCAAATTAGTTCTAAACCCGAAGACGCCAGGCACCATTCATCGGTAACCGCCTAAATCACACGCCACTGAGCGGCGCGCAAGAGCCACTGCGCTTCGTTAAGCTAGCGTGCGATCGCTTGAGTAATTCCTTCAGCAGCAATATCCGCCGATCCAGGGCACCAACAGGTCTACCGTATCGAATTCAGCCATATCTAGCAGCATAGCGAACTTGCTGTACATACTGTGCGTATCGCCTTCTACATGAAGCAAGCCCTGCCTGATAAGTTGCGTTAGCCGTTGACATGCCAGCAGCGCCGGCAGGGTAGCGCGAATACGCACCGTGTAATCCGCGGCGTAATCCCACGCGTTAAGCACATCTACCTGGTGCTCGCCGAATACCAGAATAACCGACCTCTCTCATTCGGCTAATTCAAACCGAAAAACTCTACCTTTTAGGCGCTAGCAGGCAACGGACATGCCATAATCTTTATAAAATAGGGATTTAAGCACGGCTTCCAGTTTTGCGCTTATCAGCAATCTCAGCAATATGTCATATCCCGATTAGAATTTATAACCGCGGTGTAGGGCCACAATGCCACCGGTCATATTAAAATATTCAACGCAGTGAAATCCCGCTTCTCGCACCATGGACTTCAGTGTGTCTTGATCCGGATGCATGCGGATGGATTCCGCTAGATAGAGATAACTACTAGAATCACCCGCTACTATTGCACCGATGCGCGGCAGAACATGGAAGGAATAAAGATCGTAAGCCTTATTCAACCACTGGAAGCAGGGGATCGAAAACTCTAGAATCAGCAATCGCCCTCCGGGTTTTAACACGTCATACATCGACTTCAGCGCCTGTTCTTTTTCGGTCACGTTACGCAGGCCGAACGCAATGGTAATGCAGTCGAAGGTATTATCTGGGAACGGCAGCGCTTCTGCGTTAGCCTGGACGTACCTAACGTTACTTAGAATTCCGCAGTTACGCAGCTTTTCTCGCCCCGCCTTCAGCATCGAGTCGTTGATGTCGGCCAGCACCACTGCTCCTTCTTCACCCACCAGGCGCGAAAATTTAGCGGTCAGATCTCCGGTGCCTCCTGCCAGATCGAGCACCTTTTGCCCGTAGCGCACGCTGCTGCACTGGATAGCCAGGCGTTTCCAAATCCGATGAATGCCGAAAGACATAAGATCATTCATAAGATCGTATTTTTCCGCGACAGAGTGAAAAACATCTGCTACCATCAACGCCTTCTCATCTTTTGCAACGGTGTGGAAACCAAAATGGGTTGTTTCACGCTTCTCTTCATCGACCATATTTCTCGTCCTGTTCAATGGTTTTTCACAGAAGTGTAACAGATGCGCACTCAAAGCCCCAGTCCTGCCCGTCACTTCTCGCGTGGCTGCAGTGACGAATCAGCTAAATCCTGCACCCTTTCTGACGGCGCATCACGATTTTCGTTGCAATATAGCGTGTTAGCGGTTGGAAAAAGGAAGATATATACCTAGCGCGGGAGGAAACGGTTCGCTTGATTTCTACGCTAAGAGCTCCGAATTCTTCCGCCTGACTGATAATATTTTACTCTCATTAGACAACTTATTCTTCGTTAGAAGATGGTTGATTTGCGCTTTATCAAGGATTTGACCGATAGCGTTAATATCATTGACAAATAGCCGCAATTTATCGTGGAGGCGTGCTGCGCGATCGTCAATATACTTGCCGGTGCGGCCTTGATACTCGGGAGGATAGTATGGTTTCTTTTTAAATGCTTTATTTTTAATTTTGTACTAATATTTTATAGACTGCAATTAAGTTTTACTAGCCAATACAGATTCAGGCAAAGCCTGATTGTAGAGACAGAAATATCGCTAAAGTGTGACCCTAAGCTCTTAACCAGAATGGAAATGCTGGCTTTGCAGTACATCTTCTATACGCTAACTAAATCTCTCGACTATGACTATTCGGGTGAATTAGCGGGCTAAAACGGTATTCTATATCAAGCCCTGAATATTAGCGGTCGCATTAATGTTTCCCGGAAGCTAAGCGTTTCTCCAGTCTAAAAGACGATATGTAAATTCTTTATCATTACCTGAAAATACCCGATGAATAGTTATGAGAAATGCTCGATTAAGAACACGTAAGAAACGTGCTACATTAGCCGCGGCTTTGGCTTTGTAGGACCAGATAAAAACACATCGAGTCGCTTAATCTATATCAATGAAATGATAACATCATGAGGTTTCATTAAGCATTTGTAGAAGATATTTCACATTCACTAGATAAATACGGAGGGGTTTAAGAATTCGCGTATGACCGCTAACAGAGCGTTGAGTAAGGGAAAAAGTATCTTCCGCAGAGAAATCGCCAATGCCTCCTAAGCGGGCAACGACGTTATCTTTAAACAATAAAGAATATGGCCATAGGCCCGAACACCATCTCGTTTTTGTTATTTAGAAAGTGTTGGTTTAGACTATAACACTTATGACGTACCGATAGAGTCGCTGATAGCCACAGCGCTATTATTACTGTTCGTTGGCAAAACCTGATATGACGGCTTCATGACCGTCCTGGCTAGTCGGTATATATAATCAAAACAAGCCGGGCAGGAGTGTGGAGGCCGCTAAAAACTCTATTCGACCGTAAGTTCTGGCATGCGATATTCGAAGCTCGCTAAAAAATCTTATATCTAGTCCCGTTTGTTAAATGGCTATTTATCTATATGCTATCGCTAATTTTCTCTAAGGTTTACATGGCATACTCTTACACTGAATACTTAAAGATCTTAAATAATCGGATTAATTGACGCGAGTAGCTTCGCAGGTTCAGCGGCGAATAGATATGAAATAGGCTTTTCTACTGCGATTCTTTTGCGTAAGTAATTCCGTTAGATCGGAAGTTACAGCTCGCAATCTAGAGAAACTCGAATTGTGTATTAAAAATTGATGCGTATGATGCTTATTTATTGGTCTTGTTATCCCACTTTATCTAAAGTGCAGGCTTCCCTGTAAGAATATTTTCAGCATTTAAACAAGCCGTGCCACTTTATCGCACTTCTCAAGGCCATATGAGAATAATTAAAAAAAGACCGTGCATGTCACTAAACAAGAGCGCGATGATGTAGTTCATTCGCAAATTATGGTCTGAACACATGTCACATTTTTAACTAGAAAAGCTTTTTCATTGATGAAACAGTAAAATGACAAATATAAGTAGATTAAAGGGATGCAGAAAACGATATGAACAATGCTGGACTAGAAAACAAAATGCTCACAGCTAGCATGCGTCTGTCTGGATTAAGTTCAACCATGCTACTCAATAAAGAAATAAACAGACATGCTTTCTTTTTTTATATAAACAGGCACTTATTCCCGAACTTGTGCCAGGAAAGATCGTAATAATGGATAATTTAGTTACTCATAAAATTGATGGTATAAGAGAATCTATTGAGATTAAAAATACAAATTTTCTTGATATTCCGTCTTATGCATCAAATTTAAATCCTATCAAGATGACATCTCCCAAAATGAAATGACTGCTTAAAAATCTTCAGAAAGAACCGTTAACTCGCTGTGGAATAGAATTCCTTAAGATATTGAGTTGATTTCCCATAAAGATTTAGAAAATTTTTGTCGCAGCGCGATACAAACTAGAGTCAATAAAAAGCGTTCTAGCTTATACGGAGTAAAACCCACGCTAACGTGCAACGGCAGGCTACCGGAAACGGCAGCGCACGGCATGCACTGAGGGCTTAGGACAGCCAGTTCTCGATTTGCCGACGGATACCTGCGCCATCGAGTCCAAGATCAGAGCGGATTTCTTCTTGGCTACCATGAGGGATGAAATGATCTGGCAAGCCGATGTTTAATACAGACACCTGTAGCCGCTGATGCATGACGAATTCGTTTACGCCGCTTCCGGCGCCGCCCATAATAGCGTTTTCCTCAACTGTCACCAGCACCTGATGATTAGCAGCCAGTTCTTTTATTAGCGCGTCGTCGAGTGGTTTGACGAAGCGCATGTCTACAAGCGTCGCATTCAGCTCGTCTGCCGCCTGCTTGGCTTGTGGCAACAATGTGCCGAAATTGAGAATCGCTATGGCGACTCCTTGACGGCGTACTACGCCTTTACCCAGCGGCAACTCATTCAGCTCGCTGAGCCGGGCGCCGGTGCCGTGACCGCGCGGATAACGCACCGCGCTTGGCCCTGACCGATAGCAATAGCCAGTGTGCAGCATCTGCCGGCACTCGTTTTCGTCGCTAGGGGTCATGATAACCATGTTGGGAATACATCGCAAGTAAGAGAGATCGAACGCGCCCTGGTGCGTCTGCCCGTCGGCGCCCACGACACCGCCACGATCAATGACGAACAGCACCGGTAGATTCTGAATCGCCACATCGTGGATCACTTGATCGTAAGCGCGCTGTAAAAAAGTGGAATAGATAGCAACCACGGGGCGATAACCGGCAATTGCCAAACCCGCAGCGAAGGTGACCGCATGCTGCTCGGCGATAGCGACATCAAAATACTGATTCGGGTATTCGCGCGAATAGGCAACCATGTCGGAACCTTCGCGCATAGCGGGCGTAATCGCCATTAACTTTTCATCGCCGGCAGCGGTGGCACACAGCCAATCGCCGAAAATGGCTGAGAAGGAGGGATATCCGTCGGCGCTTTTTGGCAGAATACCAATTTGTATATCGAATTTCGGCACCGCATGCCAACTGATAGGGTCATTCTCCGCTGGCGCATAGCCGCGGCCTTTTTTTGTCATGATATGCAGCAACTGCGGCCCTTTCTTAGTACGCATATTTTTCAGCGTCTGCATCAGACTATGCAGATCATGGCCATCCAGCGGACCAATATAGTTAAATCCGAGTTTCTCGAACAGCGTACTCGGCATCAGAATGCCTTTAATGTGCTCTTCGGTTCGCTTTACCAGCTCCTTGAACGGTGGGATACCGGACAGCACCTTTTTGCTGCCCTCTCGCAGAGTGGAGTAAAGCTTGCCTGACAGGATCTGTGCCAGATGATTATTGAGCGCCCCAACGTTTTCCGAAATAGACATTTTATTGTCGTTAAGCACCACCAGCAAATCAGATTTGATATCGCCGGCATGATTCATGGCTTCGAATGCGATACCGGCGGTGATGGCGCCATCGCCGATAACGCAGACTGTTCGGCGACCCAATCCTTCATGCTCTGCCGCTATTGCCATGCCGAGCCCGGCGCTAATAGAGGTAGAGGAGTGGCCTACCGATAGCTGGTCATATTCGCTTTCGCTACGCCATGGAAACGGATGCAGACCATTGCGCTGGCGGATAGTTACGAGACGCTCCCGACGTCCAGTCAGGATTTTGTGCGGATAGGCCTGGTGGCCGACATCCCAAATAAGCCGATCAAATGGTGTATTATAAACGTAATGCAGCGCCACCGTCAGTTCTACCGCCCCCAGCCCAGAAGCGAAATGGCCGCTTGATCGGCTGACGCTGTCGAGCAAAAATTGCCGCAGCTCGTCGCATAGCACCACGAGACTCTCTTCGGGTAACCGGCGCAGCTCGATAGGATTATCGGCCAGGATCAGTGTCGGATATTTCTTTCTATCAAGGCTCATGAGATACTCATATCTTAAGTGTAAAAACTACGCCACTTATTTATTGCGTTCAATAATATAGCGTGCCAACGCTACCAGCGTATCCGTATCATAACTAAGTGCGGCAACGCATTCTAAGGATGCTAGCGATTCGTGATACAAAGCCTTAGCCTTGGCTCGTGCCATGTCCAGCCCTAGCAGGGCCGGATAGGTGCTTTTGCCTAATTTCTGGTCCGCTCCCTGCCGCTTTCCGGTGGTTTGACTGTCGCCTACAACATCAAGAATATCGTCCTGTATCTGGAAAGCTAGGCCGATGGCCGCGGCGAAACTATCGAGATAGCCCAACGCCGGGCTACCGTATTCGCCGGCTGCTAGCGCTCCCATCCGCACCGCCGCGCGGATGAGGGCGCCGGTCTTCTGCCGGTGAATTGTCTCAAGACATGCAGCGGACACCTTCTGTCCTTCCGCTGCCCAATCTAACGTCTGACCGAGGCACATGCCGTTAGCGCCGCTGGCAGCGGCCAGGGTCGAGATCATTTGTAGCCTATCCTGTTGGCAAACCTCCGGCATCTCCGCATCTGCCAGAATACTGAAGGCGAGGGTCTGCAGCGCATCGCCAGCGAGAATAGCGGTAGTTTCACCGAATTTAACGTGGCAGGTCGGCAAGCCGCGGCGCAGAGCGTCGTTATCCATTGCCGGCAAATCGTCATGAATCAGCGAATAGGCATGGATACACTCAATAGCGCTTGCTGGTGCGTCAAGACTATCGGACGTAAGTCCGAATAGTCGGCCAGTTTGATAAACCAAAAAAGGCCGCAGTCGTTTTCCTCCGAGCAAAGCTCCGTAGCGCATGGCCTGGATAAGCCTAGCTTGCTGGCTGGCAAGGGTGTAGAAATAATGCTCTAATGCCGCATCTACCTGCTGGCGGCTATCTTCTAACGCACGGGCGAAATCAGTCATAGCGTATTATTTTCCGGCGTAAAGGGAGTAAGCTGTGCGTTTTCGTTTGGCGTATCATTTAACAAGATTTGCACCCGCCGTTTCGCCTGTTGCAGCGTCTTTTGCCCCTGGCGCGCTAGCTGTACGCCTTGCTGAAATTCGTTAAGCGCTTGCTCCAGCGGCAGTTCACCGGATTCGAGGCGGCTGACTATTTGCTCCAGTTCTTTTAAAGCAGTTTCAAAACTGGCGGGTTTTTCAGCTTTTTTTAGCATGGTCTGGATCCTACTGGTCAAATAGCGAAGGTATGAGAGAAGGCTAACCCACGCTAGCCAAGAGTGCGGCAATAAGCACATTGCGCCCTATTCCCGCTGTATAAAGTGGTATACTCTGCACGGCAGAGCTGAGAGGCTAACGTGGGTTAGTGCACTATTATATAAGGTGCTGCGACCTGCAACTCATCACATTGCGGAAGGTAGTATCATTATTATTTTTAATAATTTATGTTTGATTTTGTACTAATATTTTATACACTGCAATGAAGTTTTACTACTCAATAGTGATTGAGACAACTCCTGATTATAGAACTGGACATATCGGTAAAGCCTGATCTCAAGCTCTTTACTAGATTGTAATAACACCTTTTCCGCAGATCTTCTATACACTCATCAACTCGCTCGATCATACCATTTGTTTATGGGTTCATCGGTAGGCTAAGACGGTGTTCTATATCAAGCTCTGTGCATAAACAGTCGAATTCATGTTTCCCGATAGCTAAAGCGTTTTCGCAGGCTAAAAAGACAGTCCATAAATTCTTTAGCATTGCCTGTCAGTAGTCGATGACTAGCCATAAAACATGCGCAACCAATATCACGCAAGAAACAATCTCGGTCTTAGTTTTTTAGAAACGGATAAAAACCCATCGAATCGCTTGATATATGATTATAAAAAGATAATGTCGTGAGGTTTCATTTGGCATTTTTGAAAGATATTTTACATCAACACGCAGGTAACCAGACTCATAGCTTTTAAACATTTTATGCTTTGATTTTGGTACCCTTCTCCTTCATGTCAAGCAAAAACCCCATCCAGCAAACACCCCAATCCATACCTGTGCAAACAGTGATCCAGGCCAGATCGATATACAGCGGCGTTTAAAAATTAGTGTACAACTGCCAATCTAGTGGGAGAAAGCGTCTTCCGCAGGGAGACGACCACTGATTCCTAAGCGTGCGATAGCATTGTCTGCAAACGATAGGGAAAATGGCATTGAAATAGTAATAAAAGCATTTTGGCACGCAGAAGGGAATTTGCACGCACCAGAAAATATATAGATGTAGATGTGGGCTAAGAAGCCGGAAATTAAGTATAATGCCAAGCATCGAGCGGGCAAAACAGCGCCTGACCCCAGTGCAAGGCCTTTTTTCTTCCGCGCTAAAGTTAGAGACGGTGCGGTCTTGTTCTGTAATCAATAAGACGGGAATCGTAACCGAAACTATCGGCGCCTGACGGCTAGCGCGCGATTTCGCCGGGCAAACTGCCGTAACATACCAGTGATGTCGGCTCTTCTGCATGACGTAGATAAACCAGTACGCGCTGACCGTCTGGCACCGAGACAATCTTTGCTAGTAGCGTGTCTAAATTCTGCTGGTCTTGAGTCGCCTTTCTCGCATAGTAGGCCGAATAAATTCCCGGTGGCCAGCGAGCGTATTAAGCCTGAATCGTCAGCGATGGCTGGCAGGCCGGCGAACCGAGCCGCGGGGCGGGCCTTGATTAGCGCGTTTTAAGTGAACGCTAGGCCGCTTTCCTCTACCGACGCCATACTCAAGCACACTCTGCATCATTATCTCTATACCGAAATTCGCCGCGTATCCGGCAAGCTCACACACTTTACTAGCGTTGCTCGTAGCCAGCACCACTTTTGCATAGTTTTATCCGTAATCATCATATACCGCAGACAAAGATTAAAGGGTTTAGGCAGCCGGCAGCAGACGTGCAATGATGTCGGGAATCTTATCGGGGCTTGCTTGAACCTCAGCTATTTGTGGCATCCTGGCGACTCTGTTTCTAGAATCATGCGGATTTCCTCCACGGGCGCAGGCGATATGCTCGCGGCTGGCTTTACGCTGAATATATAACCGTAATACCAGTGAATTGATCTCGTGCCAAACGCCGATTACAGTCGGTACCAAATTCCAGGGAAGAGATCCATACCAAGATAATTCAGGGTATAAAGGATAAGTATTACGACTATAGCCGAAAAATCAATAGCGCACATGGTCGGCAGAATACGGCGAATTGGATACATAAGCAATTCACTTAATTGATAAAGCACTAGATCCATCGGGCTACGACTTTGACTGATTAAAATGAGTAATGAATGAAAAATGACCACCCAGAATACGAGTTCGCCGGCCGCTTTCAGGAGTGCCAGCAGCCCGACTAGCAAATAGATGGAATCAAAGATCAGGACGTGCATCTCAATGAGCATCAGCATCGGGAATTTGATCATCGCCAGAATAAATGCCAGAAACAGTGAGGCGCCATCTAGTGGCCCGAAGGAGGAAATAACCCTGCATAGAGGTTTGGTCACCGGCTCGGTAATCTTGACGATAAATTGCGAAAATGAATTATAAAAATCGCAGTGCGCCCACTGCATCCAAATGCGCAGCAGCAGCACCATAATATAAAGATCAATTAGCGTTTTGACTAAAAATGTCAGCGTCAGCATAAGAGATAAATATCCTTAATTGTCACATCTCGGAAACTAATATAGTTATTTTTTAAATAATTTATGTTTGATTTTGTACAAATATTTTATATACTGCAATAGAGTTTTACTACGCAATACTAATTCAGGCAATCTCTAATTGTAGCGCTAAATATCTGAGTGTAGCTTGATCAAAATCTTTTCAGAAGAATGAAAATAATAGCTTTACACCATATCTTCTATACGCTCATTAAATTACTCGATTACATCATGCGTTTGTGGATGCATCGATGGGTTAAGACAAAGTTCTATATTAATTTCTGCAAATAAGTCGTTGCATTCATGTGCCTCGGTGACTGAGCGTTTTCGCGGGCTAAAAAGACAATATACTTTGATTTTTCTGCTTTCTCTTTACGCCTAGTTTTCTTACCGAATTTGAGTATTGATTTAACTGATGTTATAACTTAGGAGCACTGATAACCGCACTTCTTGGTGGCTGAATAATTCAAGTAATTAGATGACATCTATCTTTGATTCAGCGCCCGCGGCAGCAGCCAGCATGGCGGCAGACACAACAATCCACAGTGCCAGGATGCGAGCGGTGGCTTCATCGAAATCAACTCCATGCGCTCGTCGCTATATAACTTCTATAAATAAGAAAATAAGAAAAATAGATCGGCGTGCTGCCGGTAGCGGCGATAACGCCGTTAATATCGATTTCCTGCTCTAGTTAGCGGAGCTTTCTACACCCCCATTAACTGAGCGCTGGATGTCTTAGCTTCCTCGCTAGTCTGCAAGGGTGCCTACAAGCTACCGAGCCTTTTCCCTGCTGGTAAAAAGCACTTTACTGGGATAATCCACTTCTCCGCGCAGAGGGTCGCTGACCTCAGCGATAAGCTAGCGCTTCCAATATATCCGCTTCGCGCGTGCCTCGCAGACTATCTCCGCTGCTTCACACGCCGTAACGCTCGGAAAATGCGTTGCGCTGCGTGGCAGAAGGAGCACAAACCTTGATTAAATATACGGGATAGACGTCCACTAGGTTGGCGATGATCGCCTGAACCACATTTCCGGCGCCGACAAAAGTCATATTACGCTGGCGTATGTAGTTATTCATTATTATTAGCGCATTCAGATGAATATATGATTCTAATCTCTGGCGCCGAAAATCGCGGTGCCGATACGCACTAGTGTACTGCCTGCGGCGATAGCCGCAGGCATATCGTCCGTCATGCCTAGCGACAGCGTGTCAACGTCGGGATAGAGGCGTTGCAAAGCTTCATATAAATCGTACATGCACTTAAATACCGCTAATTGCCGCTGGAAATCGCTTTCCGGCGTCGGAATCGCCATCAAACCGCGCAGCCGCAAGCGCGGACAATCCGCGATGAAGGCTGCAAGCGTTAACATTTGCTCTGGCAAGATGCCAGCTTTGGTCATTTCGCCAGTGATATTGACTTGGATTAGAACATTAAGCGCCGCGCGTTCTGCCGGCCTCTGATCGTTGAGCAACCGCGCTAGCTGCGGGCGGTCTAGAGTATGGCACCAATCGAAATTTTCTGCTACCAGACGGCTTTTATTGGACTGCAGGCGACCGATAAAGTGCCAAATAAGAGCTGCTCCCTCAGAGCGGTCCCGGAACCAGCCTATTTTTTCTATGCTTTCTTGTACATAATTTTCTCCGAAAGCCCGCTGACCGGCTGCAATAGCGGCCTCGATCGCCGTCAAAAGTTTAGTTTTACTGACGGCGAGCAAGGTAATCTGCTGAGGATCTCGGCCGCAATTCTCAGCTGCCGTACGGATTTGCTGATGAACACGCTGTAGATTCTTCTCGATAGTGCTCATAATTTCAGGAATTCATATAAAATTAAATAAACTAGTAAACTATAGTGTAAAGTACAATGCCTCTAATGTGCACCATTATCACGATCAGCTGCCGATAATTCGCGTAGACGGACTGCTTCAATCAATGTAGACATAGGCCTTAACAGAGACCGACATCGCAAGCTGCGCCCGACGTCACCTTGACGCGCGCCAGCTAGGCCTATTAGCGAGCAGCGATCAGTCTGACCCGGCTCTAACGCTAACCGAGCGCTACCTAGGAAGGCGGGGCTGCTTATTTTTGTAGCAGAACGATATAAAGCACTTTTCATCTATTATTCCAGTTTATATCCGCTCAGGAAAACTGATGCTTGATCTGAGCATTATCAATAGTAAAGTGCCAATCGATCTTAGCGTTTATCTGGTCACGTTATATCTAAAAAGCAATAGCTTTACTGCGCAATCTCTTAATCCTGTCAAGACGGTAATTCAGGCATTAGCGGATCAGTATATTAAATTTTATTTTGACCATGTTTAGTCAACTAGCATATTTCGGTATATCAACGAATTCAAGAGGATCCAATTGATAAGGGGCATCGTCGCTGAAAACCACTAGATACATCGAGTTATACGACCAACGATACGAGTCGAGCATATTCTCCATAGCCACAACAATTCGGCATTACCTTCCGGCTGTATAACCCAGCCAATCTGCTTTCCTTTACTGATCAACGCTTCTAATTGCGCTCTTTCTTCCGACGTAATAATTTATTTTTTATTCATCCATTTTGGAAGATTTCTTTGGATCTAGCCACAGCTACTGCAACCGTTATTTTTACGTGTTAAAAAAATTAAGCAGTTTTTAACCTTGAGGTATTTCAGGCGATCCAGAAGACTATTGGTAAGCATGGAGACTCTTAGTTATATAGCCGTCATTGCGCGCCTAAATTAGGAATAAGTAAAAAATCAGTGAAAATTAAAAACAAAATAAAATTAATTAGTTATAAAAAAGATTGATTGCTCACAATTGAATCGGCACCTTACCCAGCCAAGCTTGAACTGGAGTTGAAATAGATAATTTCAAATGAATAAATACTTTAATGGAGGATATAAGAAATACAATAACGGCTACTTACTATGCAATTCGTAGTTAATATACACCTCGTTACCTAGTCTAATTTTAATATCAACTCAATCAACATTATGACGTCTACGTCTCTTAATAGCGACATTTTAACAATTCACAATACTATACAACCCGTTCAGCCTAAAGAACTTTTCATCTATTATTTTAGTTTATTGAATAGCTATTCATCTATATACTATTGAGATATAAATAGTATATCCTTGTAATCAGTACTTAAGATCGCGAATAATAGAATTACGTGAGGCGAGTAGTTTTGCACGTGCAGCAACCGATAGATATCAAATAGGCTCTTTTACTCTTCTTTATCTTCTACTGTACTCATAGAATTTAAATTCTATTAATATGACGTTCTCTACGACTAAATCACTTTTTAGAAAATCTACAGAAATAATCATCAACTCTCTTTTGAATATAATCGCTTAAGATATTAAATAAATTTCTCGCAAAATTACGATAATTTTTTCATAGCAGAATATAAACCGAAATAGATAAAAAGTGCTCTAGCCTAGCAAAATGCGAAATCAAGCAATTAAATGATTAATATCACTTTTTCTCAAAACTAAAGTCATCACAGCTTGATGTAAAAATCTTTAAGTCAAGCAAAAAATAAATCCTAAAATAGCTGATTACGCACCTAGTTAGCTACGCTTGAACTACACTGGAAATAAACAATTTTTTATTGAATGAATACTCTATTGGAAAATGTTAAAAAAGCCATAATGGGCACTTATCATGCAATGCATGGCTAATATATGCTTGGTTACCTGGTGTCTTAACACAAAAAAGTGGCGCTTGGAGCCTCTCTAGCTAGAGCTGAAGAAATCTTCCAAAATTGAGGAGCGGAGAAATACATTATTACTCTCAAGTTAAAATAAAGAATGCAACTTGAATCATTGCTTGGCAAATGCTAACAGCATAGAAAATTGATCATGTCAAGTATTGTTCTTTTTAAGCAGGGCTTGAGGCAGTCTTGAGCCGTACACTGAGCAGACTGGTCTATGATTGTCTTGTGAATGGTGATGCCACAGCGCATTTAATTTTGCTAAGCTGCAGTCAGGCACCAGAGCAGCGGGTGCCTCGGACCTTGCAACTGCTTCGCAATAAAGGTCAGAAACTGCAATACGTTAAAACAATCTCGCGCAAAATAATAAGGTAGAGAGTAAAAATGAACCGAAACCGTGAACGAAGATCGGTTAGGTTATAACGCCAGAAGCCAATGCTGAATTACTTCCGACTATAGAGAGTATGCCGGACGCGCATTGTCGACCCGACAACCCAATGTATCCGGTAGTTTCAGTGAAGAGGACCCTTTTCAACAACGTTGACTGGGTATAAAACTAGGTTTGATTGGTCTAATTTAAGGATATCTTAATAAAATATTTTTACGCATAACAAACGACGCTGGTCAGGGACCACCTCAAAATCCATAGCCCAGGCTAGTTGCCCTAAGACTTCCCGTCGAATTAAGCAAAGGTTTATAGGATCGTTTTGAATTCGTGCATAGACCCCAAATATCGCAGTTGGCTAAAACTACCCTCAATATACTCATTGGCTAATTCCTGAATCCTGATATTGATTAGATTGAGACATTGAAAAGTAAAGTCACGGCTAAGCAGACACAACGCAATCAGATAAACGCCAAGATAGATTGGCGTTTGACTACTGATAACGATTCTATCAAGCTGATAGCGTTTTTATCTGTCATTTAATATATCGTGTCATACTAGCTAAATTTGAGTATCGATTTAATCGATGTGATAACTTGAAAGAGACAATTCCTGATTTTAGACTCACACATATCAGTGCAATGTAATCTTAATTTCTTAACCAGAGTAGAAATGGTGGGTTTGCAGCACATCTTTTATGCGTTTATTAAATCGCTTAACCATGCTATTCATTTGTGAATGTATCGGTGAGCTAAGATAGCGTTCTATAATAATCTCTTTATATAATTTTCACACTCATATCTCCCGGTAGATGAGAATTTTCTCGGGCCAAAAAGACGATCTGTAAATTCTTTGACATTGTTTTTAAGTATTTGATAAATAGCGATAGGCCAGAATCGACTAAAATTACGCAAGTAACGTCGCGCATTGGCTACAGTCTTGATTTCGTGGATCTGGATAAAAATCCATCACGTCTCTCAATATATACCTATAAAAGATAACGTCGTGAGGTTTTACTGAGAATTTATAGAAGATATTTTAGATCAAGATGCAGATAAGCAAGCTGATAGTTTTTAAACACTTTATGCTTTTCGGCACTTTACTCTTCATGTTATGTAAAATTACCAACCCATGCTTGCATTGCGTAAACAGCAGGCCGGGCCAGATTAAGATATAGTGGTCAATGTTTCGCGTATAACCGCTAATAGATCGTCTGGCGTGGAATAGCCTCTTCGACAGCGAAACAGCTACTTCCCCTGAGCGAATAACGGTGTCGTGTGCAAACAATTAGGAGTATAGCAGTTTGCCTCAACACTATCTCGTTTTTTCTATTTAGAAATAGTCAGTTCAGAGGTGCCATAACGCTCAGCCAAAGTAGATGCTATCTCCTTGCTTACTGGAGCCCTGATTTAATAGCGTCTAATCATCATGATACTTTACTCTCAAGTATATCCTTCAGTAAGTATTTTATCATTAAAAAGGCCGTGCAGCTGAGGGTCTGTATCCTGATTCAGGATTAAAGATCTAATTCAGGTTTAGAATGCCGGATATAAACTCAATCAGCTAGCAATAATTTATAATAGTTTGCTCTGCGTATTTCGTGCATTTCGATTGAGAATACGTCACGTTGCCTTGGCGTCCCTACGCATCATTGCGCGGTAAGAGTATTCAGGAAATTGTTCAAACCAGCTTTCCAAAATGATGACCGCCGCGCACGCGTCGACTTTGCCTTTTCTCAGTGCTCGGTATCGGCCGCGCGCAAAGAGCTCGGCACGGGCTTCGACTGTACTGAGGCGTTCATCGTGCAGCATTACCTGAACTCCAAAGCGCCCGTGCAGCCGGTTTGCAAACTTGCACGCCAGGGTCGTCAGCGGCTGTTTGCTACCGTCCATGTTCAGCGGCAGTCCCACCACCACCGTGTCTGGCTGCCACTCGTTGAGCAGTTTTTCGATCTGCTGCCAGTCTGGCTCGCCGTTTCGGGTCCGTACCGCCGTCAGTGATTGGGCAGTACAGGTTACGCGCTGACCAGTAGCTATGCCGATACTCCGCGTACCGAAATCGAACGCCATTATGCTACCAGGCACGCTCATTAGGCATAACCCGCTTGGTTGGCGATATTATAGATATTGATGCTTGGAATTTTGGCTGATTCGCTCCAGCCGGCAGCCATAGAGGAAGGAAACAGAATTTCTTGTCGGCGGGAGTGGCAAGCTAAACGTTTTCCAGCAGCTCGCGCTCTAGCTGGCCTTCTTCCTAGAAGGCGTAGCCTAGCTACCAGTACATTATCCGGCTGATTAGCAGTACTGAATATCCCAAGAAAACCTTTAGATCTGATGATCATCGTTTGTGGCAAGATTCTCATGCTGTCTCTAAAACTCTCGCGCGGCATATGCAGGATAGCGGAGCGCCTGCAAATACCAGTTTGTCCGGCCCATGGGAGTTAGTGGTCGGCAGGCATGATTTAAGCTTATGCAGCACATTTTTTGACGGTGAACTGCTTGACTGGCTTTTTGATAAAAAAGCCTACGATACCGCCATTGTAAAGCATCGAACGCTTTAACAGCGTAGCCTTCAGAGAGAGCTGACAATAAGAGATAATAATGTAAATTCATGCTTTAAATAAACAAAAGAAATAAGTTTAAAAATAAACAGTGCTAAGTATACAAGCAAAATCCTGATAAGTCACTGTCCGCAAGCGAAATTAGATTGCGGCCATGTTATACACATCAGCGTTGTTGCGGTGCTAAGTATTTTTCAATGGCGTCCATCAGCATGCCGGTAATGGAAATAGGGAAAACTGCTTCGATTTCTTGTATGCATGTGGGACTGGTCACGTTAATTTCGGTCAGGCAGTCGCCAATGATATCCAGACCTACAAAAATAAGCCCTTTTTCTTCAGCACCGGCGCCACGGCGCGGGCAATTTTCCAGTCACTTTCGCTGAGCAGACGAGCCTCACTGCCACCACCAGCAGCCAGGTTACCGCGAGTTTCGCCACTTTTTGGAATACGCGCCAGGCAATAGGGAACCGACTCACCATCCACCACCAGAACCCGCTTATCGCCGTCTTTGATAGCGGGCAGATAATTTTGTGCCATGCAGAAATGGCGGCCGTAGCGAGTCAGAGTTTCAACAATGACCGTCAGGTTAGGATCATCTTGCTTAACGCGAAAAATTGACGTACCGCCCATCCCATCTAGTGGTTTTAGGATAATGTCGCCATGGTGTTGCCAAAAAGCGCGAATATGGTCGTCACGGCGGCTTACCAGCGTATCCGGCGTGTGGCGCGCAAACCAGGCAGTGAACAATTTTTCATTACAATCCCTGAGGCTTTGAGGTTTGTTAACGATCAACACCCCTTCGTCTTCCGCGCGCTCCAGAATGTAGGTAGCGTAAATAAATTCGGTGTCGAAGGGGGGTCTTTACGCATCAGGATCACATCCAGTTCGCTCAAATTAATATCCTGCTCACCTTTAAATTTGTACCACGCGTAATAATCTTTTTTTACCGAAAGCAAACGGGTGAAAGCCCGCGCTTTTCCGCCCCGCAAATACAGAGAGCTCATTTTCATATAGTGAATTTCATAGCCACGGCGCTGCGCTTCTAACAGCATGACGAAGCTGCTATCTTTTTTAATATTGATGGAAGAAATCGGATCCATCACGATGCCAAGCTTAATCATTTTTTCTCCTTTGCACTCGCAATATCTTAATCTTGTTAATATAGCGATTGGCACATTGAGTGCGATTATGTCCATGTCTAGCCGACCACCATGTTTAGAATCATAAACGAATTCAAAACAATCCTATAAAGTCTTGGTCTAATCTGGCGAGAAAATTGAGTATAACGAACTTGTACTATTGGTATTCAGATTTTTCATGACTAGGATCATTCTGTATTTGTAAGGATATTGTATTTAAATATTCTCGAAACCTTTATGCTGCACTTTAATTAAGAAAAAATACAAAAATCAGTGAAAATTAAAAATAAATAAAATAAATTAGTTATAATCAATCAAAGATAGTGGCTCATAATTAAATCTGATTAGGCACCTTACCCGACTAAGTTTTAGCTAAACTAGAAATAAATACTTTTCAAGTCGATGAATATTCTTTCGGATAATATCCGAACGTAATAATATGCAATTATTGTGCAATTCTTGGATAACATATGCCTCGTTACGTAGCCGAATTTTAGTATCGATTTAACCGATGTTATAACTTGGGAACACTAATAGTGCTCTGCTTGATAGTGATATTGAAAGTAGCCACAATACTATACAGCCCGTTGAAGCTAGATGGACAAAATAAGTAATTAAATTATTACCATCACTTTTCTAAAAAACAGAATCATTACAGGCAGATTAAATCTTATAGAGACAACGCTTGCTAAGCTAAAATTACTACTTAAAAATCTGTAGAAATAACTGTTGATGCACTGTAAAACGCGATCTTTCAACCTATTGACTTAATTTCCTATAAAGATTATGGTCTTGACTCCGGTTTGTTGATAAGAAAAAATCATAAACTTATTCTTCCGAGTGATACTGTAGAATGTTTATTCTTTAGAGATAATTGCAGAAAAAAGCTCGCTCTTATTTATCTGTATAGATATAAGTATCAAGAATTTCAGTTACAACCAATATTGGCGCAAATTACATGTAAATTTTTCAAACAGAAACTATGCTACTTTCTGGAATGTGACCGTTCTTTATATCTCGATACGAAGCAGTGTAGCATCCCTGTCGCTAAATCATAACGTCAATTCAATATAGCGTTTTGACATTCTCAAGCACAGTATTCATTTACTTTAAAGTTCTTATTTCTAGCGAAGACTAAGCTTTGCTGACTAAAGTACATAATCAGTTTTAATTATGCATCACCAGCCTTAATTGTGTATAAGTCATTTATTTTAACTTTTTACTGATTTTTATATTTATTCCTAATTTAAGTCTGGAATGATAGATACATGGACACAATCTTTCGTTAGTCTTGCTGTCAGCACGGGTAAATTTGCCGGTTAGCTTGGGCTCTCCAGTATGCGAAATTCTCCGATGGGCAAGGTCGGATTATGAACATTACAGCATTCACGGAACTTCGTCATCATGGCATTAAAAGTAGGCTTGCTCGGCCAAAAAATACGGCGTGATCGATGCGGTGCCGGCAGGAGCCGGTAGCCCAGTGATACGCTCACTAATAGGCAAAATACGTTTGCAGCATTAGCAGGCGAGCCGGATGCGTCGCGTCAAGCGTCGGCTCTATACGGGGCGCTGCGCTCGAAGACTGTCTTTAGTAATCAGGCGTTATGGCTTCTAGCGGCCCGGCGATTCTGCGTAGAGGATAACACTGCAATTACCAGTAATACTCGCTGGTTATATGGCCTAGTTTTCGCTTGAAGTGTTTACGCATACCGCGTCTGTCCGTCAATATCTTCTGCGTGTCGCGCACCATTTGCGGATTGCCACACAGCATGACGTGACTGCTATCGGCATCCAATCGTAGATCTACAGCCGACTCCAGAGAACCGTCTACAATCAGGGCGGGGATGCGGCCTGTGAGAGATCCAGAGGCCTTCTCACGGCTGATCACTGTTTGGGCGTGCAACTTACCATTATAGTGCCGCTGTAGCTCTAGCATCTTCGGCAGATAGCTAAGATCTCGAGCAAAGCGTGCCGCATGCACCAGAATAATCTGCCGGAAACGCTCGAGCCCTTCGCCCTGCTCTAGAATCGATAGGTAGGGGCCTAGCGCGGTACCCGTCGCCAGCATCCACAGATTTTCACAGGGAGGAATCTCGTCCAGCACAAAGAATCCTGCCGCTTCCTTAGTCATGATTAAGCTATCGCCGGGCGCAAGGGCATGCAGCCGCGAGCTCAGCTTTCCCTCTGGCACGATAACAAGATAAAATTCTAGGTTGTCATTTCGCGGCGCATTAACGTAGGAATAGGCGCGCTGAATATTTTCGCCGTTGATTTCTAGCCCCAGCTTGGTGAACTGTCCGGCAGTAAAGGGGTTGACTGGCGCATGCACGATTAAACTAAAAAGACTCTCTGTCCAGTGCTTTACCTGCACCACGTTAGCTGTTATCCATTTAGCCATAGTGTTTAGCTCTCCTTTGTCCTACCAGATGTTTTCCGCTAGACATTTCCTGATCGACATGCGTTTATTCACTCTATCACATCGGCTAAGATTTGTGCTTTAGCGCGCCGTGACCGGCGAGACGGCTGAAGCGCTAATCCGCAGATTTGCCATTATCAGCTAATTTCGTTAGCGCATCTAGCTCATGGCGCTCTAAGCGTGAATTACGGCACAAGCATAGAAAATTTACCTAATATTCAGTAAACATTATAGCTAGAATATTTTTAATTTATTCTAACTTATTAAATAAGCATTCCTCATAGGCTGCAGCTAATTTTTCTTCTGAAGTCTATAGCACATTACTTACAGCAAAGATTTAAAATCGCGAATAATCAGATTAATTTAGATAAATAGATCTAAACATGCAGCAGAAAGATATCAAATAGGATCCTCTACTGCAGCTTGTTAGAACAAGGAAGCCCGTGAGGCCGGAAGTTACAGCGTCAAACCTAGCACCTTAATACGTAAAATTGGCACTTGCAGTGTCTCTGGCCATATCTGAAGAAATCCCTGAAATAGAGTAACAAAAAATATATTGTTATTTTCATAATATCGGCGAAACTGAAAGCGTTCGTTAGCGAAGGCAAGCCGGCCTAACAGAAAGTTGTAAATACATTCATTTAATTTAATTGCAAATACATCAATTTCACATGTAAATCGACCGAGGGGCAAGGTGTTAGATAAGATTTCACAAATAAGCGCCTGCAAGATCGATCGGGTTAAGCGTTTTTATCGAAGATAAGCTTAAAACGCTCCTGAACCATAAATCGAGCAAATGGGTCTATAACCGTATTATAGATCGCAATGCCTAAGTGCATTTAATTTTTTTAAGCTATAGCGAGCTGCTAGAGAGGTGAAAACATAGAGCCTTGCAACTACTTATTGATAAAACTGCGGAACTAGAATGCGCCAAAGCGATCTCACGTAAAATAGTCGGCAGAAAAAAACTGCACTGAAACCGTAAACGAAGAACTGAAACCGTAAACGAAGATCAGCTAGGTTATATCTCCAGAAGCGAATGCCGAATTCGTTGTAGCTATGTTTTAGTTACTAATTATAATATAAATTCTCGGCGTATAGCCCTATTTATGACAAAATGGCTACTGAGGAATATAGTTGAGAGCAAATATCATGATGCGCAGACTTGATAGTTAGGAAATTGCAATATCTAAATCTAAAATCACACCCCATCTTCAGGCAAGAAACGAGCTAGCATCTACTTTGGCTGAGCGTTACTGAATCTCTAAACTAAGCGTTTATAAAAGGCAAAAAAGATAGTATTAAGGATCACAGAAACATTCTAACAATAAGTTTTAATCCGTCTCTGAAAAAAGAAAACCGCGGCTAATATACGACACTTCTTGCATAATCTGAATCGAGCATGTCTCATAGATATTCATTAGGTACTTACGGATAATAGTTGAGGCCAAAAATGCAATTTTTTATATTTTCCTTATTCACCGGATTTCAATCCTATCGAGATATCATCTCCCAAATTAAAATCACTGCTTAAATTTTTTAGTAAGAACCGTTGATTTGCTATGGAATGCAATCACTCAAGCGATTGAGTTAATTTTCTATAAAAATTTCGACGATTTTTATCGCAGAAGAACATAAACAGGAATAGTTGATATCGGTAATTCCCAATTTTACGGAATTACTTACTACCAGGAACTACAGAAACCGCAGCAGCAAAACCTCTTGAATATCTATCCGTCGCTGTGCGTGCAGAGATACCCGCCTCAATTAATTTAATTATTCGCGATTTGAGCCCTCACTGTAAAAAATGTACAATTTATACTTCAGAGAGTACATATATAAATAGATATTCAATAAACTAGAATAAATGCAAGACGCTCTGAAGAGCGAAGCATATTTCGGCAATGAATTTAATAGCAAGCGATTATTATCATGATTTTGCTATTCTCAAGCAAAGTATTTACTCGCTTGAAAGTTTTTAGTATAGCCAGAACTTTTCTGGAACATGCACATAATCAATAAAAATATGACACAGCACATGAGGTTTAAGACCTCACGCTCCAAGTTCACACAACACTCTAACTATCTATGTTTTTGAAAAACATAATTTATTTATCGTTCTTTGCGTTTTCGATAAGATAAAAAAGAAAAATCAGACACGCAATAAAGTATAGAAAACTCTTTTAGCCTATTGATACACCCTAAAACGAATAGTATAGCCCAGAAATTTAATGAATGAAAGAGCTGGATATTATGCCGCACTAATATGTCCGCCTCTATAATCAGGAATTGCCTCAATCAGCATTGGGTAGCGCAATTCTACTGCAGTCTATAAAATACTAGCAAAAACTAAACCTAAATAATTAAAAAAAGAATTTGACAGCAAGAGAGGCACTCGGCGCGAATCAGACAGACTGTAAAGATGATGTTCGACGTGCCGTAGGAAATCCACATTCGTGTTTTGACAAATCGTCGTTTAAAGGCCTTGCGCCGCATAAGACATACAATGTGGCGTTAAGGGTTCGACTGTGCACTCTGCTTCGCCGCGATAGCGCTTGCTGCTGCGGCACGCAGCATGATCTACCCTAAGTCACATGATCTAGGTTCGCCCGAGGCTATACTTCGATTTCGGCTTCGTTTCCCTTTTCTTGGAGCCAGTTTCTGCGGTCTTCCGCACGCTTTTTCGCTAGCAGCATATCCATCATCGCCAGTGTCTGCTGCATATCGCTTACCCCCACTGTTAACTGCACCAGCCGGCGAGTATTTGGATCGAGCGTGGTTTCTCGTAACTGCAGCGGGTTCATTTCTCCAAGCCCTTTAAAACGCTGCACGTTGAGTTTACCCTTTTTGCGCTGCAACTGCTTTAGCACGGCATTCTTTTCTTCTTCATCCAGAGCGTAATAAACCTCTTTATCTAAATCAATGCGGTAGAGCGGTGGCATCGCTACATAAACATGCCCCTCTTCTACCAGCTTGCGGAAATGCCGCATAAACAAGGCACATAGCAACGTAGCGATATGTAGGCCATCTGAGTCCGCATCCGCTAGGATACAAATTTTACCGTAGCGCAGCTGGCTAAGATCGTTGCTATCGGGCTCAATACCCAGCGCCACTGAAATATCATGTATTTCCTGTGATGCTAGCACCTCGTCGGAGGACACCTCCCAAGTATTAAGTATCTTTCCCTTCAGCGGCATGATCGCCTGATATTCCCGATCGCGCGCTTGTTTAGCGGACCCGCCGGCTGAATCTCCCTCCACCAGGAAAAGCTCCGTACGCGCCAGATCTTGGGCGGTACAGTCGGCTAGCTTGCCCGGAAGTGCCGGCCCGCTAGTTAATTTTTTACGCACCACCTTCTTCGCAGCGCGCAAGCGACGCTGAGCGCGAGCGATAGCCAGTTCCGCCAGTTGCTCCGCCACCTGTATATTCTGGTTTAGCCAAAGAATAAACGCATCTTTGACTATCCCGGAAACGAAAGAGGCGCCTTGCCGTGACGACAGCCGCTCTTTAGTCTGGCCGGCGAACTGCGGATCCTGCATTTTCACCGACAAGACATAGGCGCAACGCTCCCAAATATCGTCAGCCGCCAGCTTGACACCGCGTGGCAAGATATTGCGGTATTCACAAAATTCGCGCATCGCATCTAGCAGGCCTTGACGCAGCCCGTTAACGTGGGTCCCACCTTGCGGTGTAGGGATCAGATTAACATAGCTCTCGGTCAGCAGCTCTTTCCCTTCCGTTAGCCACACCAGCGCCCAATCCACGGTTCCGGTATTACTACTTACCGCCCCTATAAAGGGCACTTGTGGCAGAGTAATATGCCCACTTATCGCTTCTTTAAGGTAATCAGTCAGACCTGCCTGGTAACACCACCGCTGCTCAATGTTATTTACCTGATCTTGAAAGACAATTTTAACGCCGGGACAAAGAACTGCCTTCGCCTTCAATAAATGGGTCAAACGGGATATTGAGAAGCGGGGACTATCGAAAAATCGCTCATCCGGCCAGAAATAGACGCTAGTACCAGTATTTCGCTTAGGACAGGTGCCAACCACGCTTAGATCTTTGACCTTGTCGCCATGCTCGAACGCGATGCGGTAAATATTTCCGTTTCGGCGCACTGTCACCTCAACCCTAGTGGACAGGGCGTTGACCACCGAAACGCCCACCCCGTGCAAACCACCGGAGAATTGATAGTTTTTATTCGAAAACTTGCCGCCAGTGTGTAGTCGGCAGAAGATTAGTTCCACCGCCGATACGCCCTCTGCGGCATGGATATCCACAGGCATACCGCGGCCATCGTCGGTGACCTCCAGCGACTGATCGGCATGCAAAATCACATCGATGCGCGCTGCGTAGCCGGCAAGCGCCTCGTCGACACTGTTATCGATAACCTCCTGTCCAAGATGATTTGGACGCTCGGTGTCAGTATACATTCCCGGACGTCGGCGGACAGGCTCCAATCCGCTCAGTATTTCTATCGCGTCAGCGTTATAGCTTGATTTAGTCATGGCTTGAATCATATTTTGTGATAATTTGTTGAGAGCCTACCGTAAGCCGCTGTTCGGTAAGCAGATATTCTATGCGACATTCATTACAGTCTTAACTGACAGTAAACTCTAAAATGCATTATAATAGAGGAGAAATAGTGACTCAAACTGACGAAAGCGTGATTGCCTCCTGACTCGACGGCCTAGCGACAGTAGATAATAGTAGGCTGCCGCCTGACGACAATCGAAGACCTCGTCGCCTGCTTGTGCCAGCAGCCAAATAAGATCCGGCGACTTAAGCATATCAATATGCATCAGCTGTAAATCATAGACATGCCGAATTTCTCAACCATGTTTCTTACTGGTATAAGAATTAAGGTTTCCCGCTAAAATAGCGCGCGAGTAGATTAAACGAGTGCACCGCCGGATTGCTTACCACCGCCGGCAGCAAAACGATTACAATACCCAGATGGAAAAATAACCACCGAGGGAGGAGCGCTACCAGCCTCAGGATTTCTCTGGCTCAATCCATCACCCGCGTTCCCATCATTTCCGCCGCATCGGCGGGGCACACTGGCAACTGCGGCACCAGCAGCTTGATGTCGGGATAGTGACGAGCCAGCCAGGCGCCGAGAGCGGTGATCTTAGCGGAAGCGGGAGAAATGTTGAAATCGCGGAGACACAAAAGCATCGTCATGAGTAGCCTTCACAAGCGGCGTCGGGCAGATATTCAGCCCCTTCCAACCGACGCACTTCGGTCTGCACGGCGCCGCCCGGCAGCAGGTCAAGATAGCGCCAGCCAGGACCCAGCGTGTCGATGGCGAAAGAGGTGCAGTGTGGTTTAAACTGTACGCAGGTTGAGGGCGTCGCCAGCACGCGCCGGCCTAGCCAGTCAACATCAAGTTCCTGATGAATGTGGCCACAGAGCAGCGTTTGTGCCCGTGGATGTGGCTGCAGAACGTCTGCTAGCATATGGGAATTGCGTAGGCTATGCTGATCAAGCCATATACAGCCTGAAGGGAAAGGATGATGATGCAGAACAAGCAGCGTATAGCGCTTAGGGTGGCTAGCCAGAATCTGTGCTAGCCACTCCAGTTGATAGTCGCTCAATTCACCGTAGGGAACACCGTAAACCTGGCTATCCAGCAGCAGCAACTGCCACTCGTAGCCCATCAAAACCTGTTTAGCACAGGAGATACCACATTCCGCAAGCACATCAACCATCGCTGGCTGGAAATCATGATTTCCGGGAAGCCAGAGGCAGGGCGCAGGCAGGCGCCCGATTCCGGCGGCGAAATGACAATAGGCCTGATGCGAGCGATCCTGCGCCAGGTCGCCTGTGGCGACGACTAAATCAAAATGCCTCTGTTCAGCCTGTACCGCCTTCAGCACCGCACTGTAGCTGCGCAAGGTATTCACCCCGAGTAACTTCTCGTGTTCACCCGCAAACAGGTGAGTATCGGTGATTTGTAAAATCCTGATACTGGCTCCATGCGCCACAGGAAGTATCAACAGGCTTTCCAAAAATTGTCCTTGGTTATCGAATCTACCTAACAAACAGGAATCGCCATGGCACCACATGCCAAAAAATAGCGTAACTAGTACGCAAGGAACTAGTTGATTTGATCTTTATCATTACGTTGATGTAACCCTTTTATTCAAATAATCATAACGCGCTTAGAAGCAAAAGATCTGCTGACTGGAACACACTTCCGCAACCATGGCCTCATGGTAGAGGCTGATAATCATCGAGGCTAGACTTTAGTGTCTGGTTGCAGGCGCAGTCTGAGTAATTTTTATAAGCGCTGTGTAGAGAGGCCCGAATGTTTAGTCGGTAGCTAGCGCGATGCATGATTAATCGGCGGCAGCAGCAACCGGAGAAGCTAGGAAAAATTTGTTTCGCACAACAACATTATTGTAGAGAAATCACCGCATGGAGTTTGCAGAAGCACACCGCAAGTTTTTCTCAATTGCTGCGCGCTAGGCAAATTGCTCAAGGATTTTTCTTGGCTTAATCATACCACTTAGCAATTCTAGCAGCTAGAGGATCAGGCTACTGCTATAGACTGCGATTCGGACTTGCTCCAAAAATATCACCTGATCAAGCCGCGCATCATAGGCTCACAAAAGAACTGCATGTCTGCGCCCGAAGATTTCCCAAATCACCGTTTGGCTTATGTTACTATTAAATAGCTGATAGGGTAAAATGCTAAGATTGCATCTTGCAAAGCCGCTATAACACCAGCTCACGAGAAAACATGTTTATCACACTCTGGATAATATAAAAATTTTTATTATATTTTATGCGCATATATCATAGACTGCAATAGAGATTTACTCCCCAATACTGAGCCTGATTATACACTTTTCTCGACTAGAGCAATTTTGATCTCTTTTGGTTGATATCTTGCTCATAATAAAAATTATTGCAATATCTATAATAAATTAGCTTAATAGTTTTAGCGATAGCATTCCACAGCGAATCAACGTTTCTTGTAGTAGGGTTTCCAAGCAGTGATTTCAGATTGGGAAATGCCAGCTGGATAGGATTGAAATATTGCACTTTAGCCTCAATAACTTCTCATACACCATCAACCCTATGAGCAATCAAATTATGAATGCATTTATTTTTTCAAATTGGCATACATGAATTAGAGTTGTAAAGGGATCGAGTAGCGAGATTTTTAGCCAAAATTTTATAAAAAATTGCCCGCAAGATTGATTAAGTCAAGCGTCATCTTCTCGAAAAATGGCTTTAGTCAATCCCGATCCGCAAACCGAGCAAACAAGTGTACAGTCGTATTGTGGATGCTGATACCGAAGAACAATTTAAATGCGCTAAGCTACAGAAAGCTACTAGAGATAGCGGGATAGCAGACCTTGCAACTTGCCTGCCGATAAAGCTACGGAGCTGCAATGCGTCAAAATGATCTCACGTGCAACAGTAATCTGCACACTAAAAACGTACTAAAACCGTAGAAAAAGATTAGCTTGGTTATACCGCGGCAGGCTAATGCTAAAGTCGTTTCAGCTATGGAGAACGTGCTGGACGCGCATCGTCGGCCCTGTCCGCCCGATACATCCGGTAGTTTGCATAAAGCAGATGCTTCGTCAATTAATTGAATACACACGCGTAGCGCTGCCGTTAAGACCCGTGAAATCTATTCGAAAGGATCACAAATAGAAAGAGCTCGAGGATAGAACAAGAATCGATTGGGCTCATTTTCTTAAGGATATCTCAACGCAATATCCTTACGTATACTGATTTGAACTCGTTATAGACAATCTTAACATTCATAGTTCAGATTCGTTGCACTCAACCTTCCCGCCAAATCACACCAAGACTTTACAGGATCCTTTTGCATTCGTTCATACACCGAAATATGACAGTTGGCTAAACATTGGAAAAATCAAACGCAATGCACCACTTGACCAATGCCTGTATTGACAAGATTGAGATATTGCAAAGTGAAATCTCTGCTTAGTAGAAACAACGAGACCAGATACACGTCAAGACCGATTGACATTGCATGACTGATAACGCTCGTATCAAGCTTAATCGTCTTTATCCGTCATTTAATATGTAATGTTATACTTGCCAACGCCGACAAAGAAGAATGCTTATAGGCAAGCATCGATGGCTGCACCTTCATTAAGCTGTTAGATACCTGGCAGTTGCTGTATGGCCAGACGTAGAAAATAGCAAGATAAAAATCGGCACCCGAAAAAATAATAAAGACACTGGAAAGCTCATTGTTAAGAGGCTGAAAAAATAAACTATTACCTAACACCAAACTTAAAGATTGAGATCGGCTCTTGGCGTTGCTATGTCGCAGTACCGGCGCACGATGGGGAGAGGACAATATACTATGAGGTGAAAAAGTTCATTACGAGCGCTTAAGCTTCATTCAAAATAAAAATGGGGACAAACCAACTCTCTCAACATCGGAAGAGCCGGAGAAGGAGATCAAGACTCGCGACACAAGGCCGCTGGTTTAAGCTTTACTATGAAAACTTCTACGAATAGCTCAAACAGGCTAGGCTGTTCCACTATCACGGCTTTAAGCAGGCTCATGATGAAGGAAGCAAACATTACCGTATTACAGCAGATTCTGGTCATACGAACATTCAGAAAACAATAGTTTATCCTAACCTTTTAACTAATTACCTTTAATACGCGGTGACGTTAAATTCGCTCGGCACCGGCTTATCGTTGCGACAACTCTGTCTATATCCCACGGCTAAAAGCTACCTGCAACTGCTTATAGCAGTTTCATAATGTGTTGATTTATCAGTAGTTTTACACATACTTGATAAAACATCGTGGGTGAAGTGAAGTAGAGAGGTAATGTGTTATTACTCCGCCACACACACCGCTGCATGACTACCACGGCATACCTTATTAGGCGAAACGCTATTAAGCGTAGTTGCGCTAATCGACGTGGGAGTAGATATCACCATCATCGCAATAGTACTGAAATTGCAGCGCTTTCGCAAATAAAGCCCAAATGCACCGCAAAAAGGCCCGAGCTACATCGATATCGTCAAGGAGCTTAAGAAACTTTTTAAAAAATTTTTTTAAAAGAGATAATTTTATCGCACTGTATTAAGGGGATGATCTAGCATTGAAATTATTAAATTTCAAATAGGCTGGCTAGCTTCTGATGGATGTGATAAACAGCTAACTAGTATAGATAAAATTTCTCTTGATTATGCATTTTGCTCAACTAGTATCAGCAGAGTGCATAGCATTATAGGTGACCTTAATGCCGCTACCAAGAAGCGCGATATAAGCGCCTATAAGTCATAACATCGGTTAAATAAATACTGAATTCAGCTACGCGACGTGGCGTATCTTAGCTACGACTTGGTGAGCAAACGCCCCTTATGGCTTTTAACACTCTCTAGCGGCGCGCTCATTCACTTGAAAGTCATCTATTTCCAGTGTAGCTTCAATTTGGCGGGACCAGAGTATGAAATCAAGAAGTTTTTAATTGATTAATTTATTAACTGTATATAAAAATTATGAATAAACATAACTATATGTGGCTACTATGACTGCTGGCGGGCATTTTATCTTTGCTTTAGCAAGCGCTATTTTTGCGAAAAAATTGGAGTTATCACCAGTATTAGCTCAAGGGAACTGGGGCCACATTATTACTGGAGTAATATTAACCTGCCTGCTTCCAGACATTGATCACCCGAAGTCTTTTTTAGGCCAGCGATTAAAATGGCTTTCTATCCCTATCGCCAAAGTGTTCGGTCATAGAGGCATTACTCACAGTTTTGTGGCTATCGCAGGGTGCAGCATGCTGCTTTCTTCAGGATTAGTGTTACCCACTATCATTCCGATAGAGTTTATTTATGCCATGATCGTTGGCTATATCAGCCATATTGGAGCTGATATGCTAACACCAGCAGGAATACCGTTATTATGGCCATATCGCCGACGTTTTTGTATACCAATATTGAGCCCCAGTAAAAATCCTAAATGGGAACGAATATTTTGTGTATTGGTTCTTATATTTGCTTTTCTATATCCCTTTGACATATCAACAAATAATAAGTTGTTTATCGCGGATTCTATACAGAATATATCTCAATGGGCACGTAAAAATTTAATTTATAATTGACATTATATATATAATATCATAATCATATATGGCTCGACTAGTCTTAACAGACTCTATAAAGTGACAAGTTTTTAATGCCGCGCGATCGGGTCACAATAAGGACATGCCTTCACTTGTCTCGAAAAGGTTAAGAAAATTATGCTAAACCGGCGTATTTATTCTCCTCACTAACGACTGAGAAAAACTTTCACTATTGATAAGCTTTTATTACTGATAAAGTGCAAAAAAAGTCGAGAGGGCATTCCATTTATTTAAGAGTCATGATTTCTTAACTTCATCGCTCTATCTAAAACAGCCAGAATGCATCAAATACTACTCATGGCATATAAAATTCACGAGTTTAGTGTTGGTTACTGACCATAGGAAGAATTTAACCTCAACTCTTTTCACAAGACTATCATTTATTAATTTTATCGCGCAATGACACCATCGAATTTATTCTTAAATAAAGTGCAGAATAACGAGTTACAGCTTAACGCAGAAAACCTTAAACTAAACAAAAATGAATCAAAAAAATATCTAATTAGATATCCTCTAAAGTTAAGCTTGCTCTCTACTGAAAAATGAATAAACACTCTGCTAGAGAATGTTAAAAACGCCATAATGGGCACTTTCTATATAATTTATAGAAAACATACACCTCGCTACCTGACTATATCTGAGTATCGATTAACTGACGTTATTACTTTAGAGCACTGATACTGCGCCTCTTTATAGCAAGATTGAAAGCTCCTACAATGCAATACAGCCTCTTGAATATAGCTGATCAACATACATAATAAGGAGGAAATAAAATGAACCATATAAGATTTAAAATCTCATACTCTGACTTAAAAAATAGTCTAACTATCTATTTTTTAAAATTAAATAATTTATTTAGGATTTCCTACTTTTCGGTAAGATTAAAAATTAGGCTTGAAATAACAGATCTATGATTACCAACAAACCTAATTTATAGATCGATAGCAATTACATAGCCTCGAGCTCTACATTACGGGTCTCGCGAGCAAATAGATAAACAATAGAACCAATAAAAAAAATAAACGAAAATACGAGGAAAGGCATGAATACGATATTTTCAGAAAAATTCTTGCTCTCAATGAAACCCCCAAAAAAATAGGACCAGCAATTTTAGCTGTAGCACCTATACCATAACTAAGCCCAAGGCAGGTTGAGCGCACCTGATTAGAGAAAATTTCTCCACCAAATGCATTAATAATACCAAATGCACCATCGCCAAACATCATAGCTATAAGAATTCCCACAAAGAAAATCCAGCCTGAAGATATAATGTTCAAATTTAAAAAATGCAAAATTGTATTTATCTGCATAGAGAGTGCTGAAATTATACATCCAAGAGCACCCATCAGACCGAATATAAAGAGTGTTATACGTCTTCCAATATAATCGGAAAGCCATGCTGAAACCAATCGGCCAACTAAATCTCCCAAAGAAAGTATCATGAATAAATTTGCTACAATATGCATGCTAAAATGGAAAACGTTATTTAATAATACTTGTCCCCATGACTGAATAGAAAAACTTCCAAGTATAAAAGAAAATGAACCAATAGCAACAATAGTAAGTTGTTTTGCATAGTGTTTTATTATACTTATATAAGAAATTTTAATGGATACATATTGAGGTAATTGCCCAACTTTAGCTACAGGGATACTCATTGCCCATGCGTAAGCTTCACGAGCATCTTTAAAATGTCCTGTAGACACTAAATATCGTGGTGATTCTGGAATAAATTTTTTCCATGCCAATAAAATAGCAGGAAGACAACCAATAATTAAAATCCCTCTCCAACCAAGAGGTTCCGCTAAAAAACGTGTTACGAATGACCCGAGAAATAAACCCAATGGTACAAACGCTAAAGTCAGACCAGTAAATAGCCCTCTTCTTTTAAAAGGTAAAAATTCTTGAATATAAGACACAGAAGTCACATTAATCCCACCAACGGCTACACCCACGCAAACTCGCATGATTGATAAAAATAACCAACTATTTTCAGGGGTTAACGCAGATAGTCCGGTAAATATTATAAGCAATAAAACACATGAGAAAAATGATTTCTTACAGCCATATTTATCAGCAAGCCATCCCCAAAAAATTGCACCAATGACAGTCCCTAGTCCCGCTCCAGAGAAGATTAAGCCAGACTGTATTGTATTTAATGACCACCCTTGATCTTGAATCAGTAGAGCAACAACAAAACCGACAAGAAACAAATCAAAAAATTCAAGAATATTTCCAATAGCAATCATATATATAAGAGATTTTTGATTTTTTGTTAGGGGAGATGAATTCAGTTGTTGTATAGCTGTAATTCCTGCTTTCACTAATTGCATGCTTGCTCCATTTGTATCTAAAAGAGTATTCCTGGCGACATAAGACCATAGACTTTTAATTTATTAGCAGTTTATGTCTGATGCCTAATCTATGTAAATTAGATCTGTAATAAAGCAAGTAATTTTTTAACAATATTAAATTATTTCTCGTTTTTCTCTTAAATGATTATGATTATATTAATGTTTCACTAATACCCATGTCTTTTCTAATTTTAAAATCTAGCTCGCACTTCTTCACGAATCTGAATATCCCTTACTAAGGTTTTAAAAGTCAGACAAATATCTATAAGTGTTAAGTTTGAATGTATCAAAATTTTTTAATTTACAGAATTTACAGAGTTTTTCTGTATTCAGTAAACAAAAATTCTCTTCTCTTCTGCTTATCGAGAAAAAGCACCGAATCTGGGTATTTTTTCTATCTTTCTAGAATCTCAGTAGCGCTTTTATTCAGTATGATAATATTAAAATCACTATTTTTTGACATGTAAAGAAGCACTGTAAGTATTCTATTTTTCTTATCCTATTTATCTTGAGTATTATTGATTATTTCTTACGAAGACTACTTAAGGACAAAGGCACGCGAGAGAGTCAAGTGAGTAAATTCTAAATGAGGCAGACTAATTTTTCTACTGCAAGTTATCGTAAGAGTTTGCTGAGTTCATTGCATGATAAAAATAATTAAAAGACTTATCTATACTTTTTTAGGCAGAATGCCACCTATTAGTTTTTGGTCAAGCCTGTAAATAGGCTCTCTATTAGGGTTGTCAGACCCCCGTCTAAGAACAACAAAATTAAACACAGCATGCAGTTTTCCCTAACCTTAACCTTATTTCCTCTAGTGTTTTCTCTAAATTCTATAAACTCTGCAAAACGCCTGATCTGAACGGGCCTTTTATCCTTAAAAAGGGTGGCTATATCAATGTGCTTACTACTTAATACATGGTTAATCTTATTACTTATTTTTTCATAAGAGTTATTACTAAATTTTTTCTGTATGGTCATCTAATAATATAGGAGTTTAAGTTAACAGTAAGGTTTAATCAATAAATGAATTTAGTTATTATGTAATTTAACCTACCTGTAAGACTCTTCTTCCAACTAACTAAAAGTATACATCGCGTTACTTTCAGATTAGAATTAACCCCTTTGTTACTATCCTACAATTTTTGTTCTTTTTTATTCAATTTCTTCTTCATCTCTTCATATTCTATAAATCTTGTAGCATCAGATAATGTTGCCTCTGTTTTATGTCTGTCAACTTAGCGGCACGCTGTGTAGCCCAGAATATCTTTAACACCTGCTCAATGGGGAGATGATCTGATACATGCCGAAAACCTAACGTACGGGCAAGACTGTCTGATACAGCTTCACTAAGAAAACTATCAAAGGTTTCAATCACTGAAAACCTAGCGTTTTTATTTTATCAAGCGAGACATCTTGTCTTCCCTATATTGAGTTGAGCTGATTTGAATAGCATAATATGCTATATTATATAATGGTTTCTAGTGAAATAAAATCGCTGCGCTGCATTTTATGATCACGATCAGTTAGCGGAATGCCAAAGAACAGGCCTGTAGTAACTCAATGCAGTAAATTCAGCATCTCGCTACGAATATATTTAACTCAACCTAATTACTAGGCTAATCTCTTTTGAGAGATAGCTCTAGCCACTCAAATTGAAGCTTATAATATCCAGCTTATAACAATCCGAAAACCGAAAGACACTTGGCCTTCTCTCAGCAAAGCTTGGTTTAGTAACTTAGATAAAATATAAATTTATAGATATTCTCGTATTATTTGAGCGGATAAGTATCCGGTAACATTTTCTACTGTACTAGTCAAAGGGAAAATAAATTTTTTGTAAATGGTGATACTTGCAAACTTTCAGATATTGATGAGCCACGAGCCTTTAAACTATTTATGGCCATATCGTTATACACATATTTTGCCCGTTTCATTACTTTACTTCGCATCCCACCAATCAAGACATTTTAACCATCTTATTGGTTTTAGATACCTGACTTTCACTTCAAAATAAGCATAAATCATTTATCACTAAATTAGTAATAACTGTGTACAACTGTATGATGTATAGCACTCAATGTTTTTGTGGCTAAATTAAAAGATCTAACGTCATTACTTACCGATGCTCAATATCAACATAATGGAGATTCTTAAAAAGCTGGATTACTGCCTTCTGATTGATAAAATTAGCAATCTCTATGCGCATCTCGCACGCTCGGAAGAGGCAATTCTTTCAGAAGCTGAATGGAAAAATCATACTGCAGAATCAATTAATAACCAATTAAATTCATTAAAAATTTTACGAGGCGTTGCAGAATTTCTCATTACTTTGATCTCACTATCGCCTTTACCTTCGTAGAGACACAGAGTATGGCTTAACCCTATAAGTTACACTTTTTTGCTAAGGAATAATCGGTATTAATATCTTCTTTATGAGAAGTAAGCTTTATCGTGATTCATACAATACAGTACGCTCAACAAAACTTTACATTCTTAAAAAAGTTACTGATAAATTTATCAATACGCATTATTCTCCTTTATTGTTTATATTGCTTGTCACATTTCTTTTAGCGGTGCTATAAGCACTTCTAACTACTCTGAAAATATAAAACTTGATTAGCGCCTTAACTTTTATAATCTAAAAGCATGATTACTTTTATAATGGCACATTTGATGGACACTCAATTGTGAGAACTATTTTATCTTATTGCTACACTATGCCGCTGATAAAACATCGGGTGATAACCCCTTTATTCTTAAGAACATTATCTATGTGCATCATTCCGTTTTTGGCTGGATTAAAGCTAATAATTAGCATTCAAAGATATCTAATTGAAACATATTTTTATAGTTTTCCTTTAAACCAGCTTATGATGGAATGTATTGTTTTGTTGTTATTTATGCGGCTAGATTTAATAAATTCTTCCTCAGAATCTTACCTGCATTTATCGTACTCTTGATTATAATTCTACTCTTCTATCTCATTCAATAAATATATACTAGCAATGTTAACGCATTAAATATCAACACCGCGCTCATAATTTTCACATTCGTTTTCACTCTCACACTTGCTTAGCTATATTATAAAATAATAAATTAATATCGCGAATAATCAGATTGATTAAAGCGAGCAGCTCTATACGCGCATCTGCGGATAGATATTAAATAATTTCTGCTACGTTTTTATATTCGGTCTCATGCACAATACTTAAATCCCATAGAGAGGAGTTTTTACAAGTCAAAATCACTGCTTAGAAAATCTTCAGTAAAACCGTTAATTCGATATTAAATACAAATTCTCAAGCTCTTTAGTTAATTTTTAATAAAGATTACTATAATTTTTATCGCATCGAGACATAAACCGAAATAGATGAAAGCACTCTAGTGTCTACTGGCTTCCTAACGTTTTATTTAGCACCTCATTGACGGTTACTCTACATTCATTCTAAAAATTATTTAGCAACGTTTTCTAAGATTTTTGACTAATGACTTTTATGCTAAAGGGGGGTTATCTATTTTTGACGCTATTGATAAAATGTTTTTCAGATAAATACAGAGTCGTGACTCAGATTTATTGATGTTTTTCTATTGACATAAATAATATCAATCTTTTCCTGAAATTTTTTGTAAAAAATAACACAGCATTAATTAGAATAATAAATATGCAATCTTCTTTTCTTATCAAGCAATCAGAATCACAACCGAGATTTTTGATAGGTCTACTATCACATTCTAGATTTTATTATCTTAACGATATTTTATTCTTAAAATCTTATCCTTTACTCCTTAGTTACTTTTTATAATCAATTAATTAATTATAACTTATTTACTATATAGTTAAAATAACTATCTATTTCATTAATATTTTTGAAATATTTATTTCTTAAAGAAAGAACATCTTAGAATACAATCAGTTGTCTAATTTTCTATATTGTTTTCGTTGATTCGTAGACGCTTTTATTGTCATAATTATCAACGTTTTTGTTAAAAACTTATATTACTTTTCCTTTATTTTTTTTAATTTCTACCTAGAAAAAAGTATAGTTGACATCGTAACTCAGCTAGAGCAAAGTATTTCTAAACGCGACGACATGAATATCTAAAAAAGTATTTTCAAATATAAACCTAACTTTACCGTCTCAGAGCTCGGTTTTTCTAAATGAATTTAGAGTATTTTTAGGCTCTTTCTTAAATTGCTAATTCTTTTTCATATTTTTAATCAGATCATTGTTGGCGATGATTAAATTAATAAATTCGCTTCAATCCTTTTCTGTCTGCAGATTTTACTTTGTGACTCAAATTTATCAATAACAAAAGAGAATTATATATTTATTCTTGTGAGCGATACCGTAGAATTTTTTATTTTTTTACAAAAATTACAGAATAAAAATCTCTCTTATTTATATGAATAGATACAAGTATCAACAAATCTGAGTCAAAAAACTTCAAGTTTTTCTAAGTCCTTTAAATCTTAGAATATAGATCTAGAATCTATTACTATTGTATTAGATAAACAACATTCATGTAATGAGTTCTGTAGTAAATTCTAGTGCATTCTTAGTGTTTATTTTTATTTAGTAGCATTAAATCTAATTAAGAATTATTATTTAATTATGATAACCATATCAATTAATTATTATAAAAAATCAAGATCTATCAAAAAATCTAAAAACTGAAAAAAGCGTTTGTAAACATAGTGGATTTGTCTTTGAGTGCTGCAGAATCTCATGAATCAGGGAGAGAAAATGCTTGATCAAAAATAATGAGAAAAGTTTTTTCAATTTCATGAATCTAAAATATAAAATTATTATATACTAATATAGTATTAATATGCGACTAAATCTTGCTAAATATTTTAAAAAATAATCAAGAAATCAAGGTTAAGTTCAATAGCAGAGGAGATTAACGATGTAGGCCTGATCTCTCTCGCACCCACTAAAAACTAACGATACTAATTTCTGACATACCTCTATCTAGATTCAATCTAACTATGCTACTCGATAGAGCAAGGATCAGACATACTTTCCTTTCCTATCTAGAATAGGAACTTGTTCATAAACTTCTGCCAGAGAATGTTGTGATAATAGATGATTTAATTACTTATAAGGTATATGGTATATGAGAAAATCTTAAAGCTAAAGATACAAATCGTCTTTATCTTCCAAATGATTCACCGAACTTAAATCCTATCGAGAGAGCATCTCCTAACGCTGGAAGCATTACTCAGAAAAGCTATAGAAAGAACCGTTGACTTGCTGTAAAATACGAGCGCTAAGCTATTGAGTTCATGTCCCATAAAGATTATTGTATTTTTTGTCGCAATCGAATCGATCAAGCTCGCTCCAGGCAAAGTGTATTACCATGTTTAATCATGAGCTACTAGCTTTAGTTAGTTATAATTAACTGATTTATTTATTTTTAATTTTTGCTAATTTTTTGTATTTATTCTTAATTTAGGTGCAGAATGCTGAATATAAATTAATATTTTTTCTGATGATATGTGTTGTTTAAACAACCTCAGCAAGATCTATAACATTTTAAATGCCTTCAATGCTGCAATTAAAATTGCGCCATCAGTTCTCTCGAGTTATAACGTCGGTTAAATCAACACTCAAATTTAGTCAGGTAACGAGGCGCATGTAGCCATAAATTGTGTAATAAATCTCCATTATGGCACTTTACCATTCTTTAGGAAAAAATTCATCTGCTTAGCAGTGTCTATTTTTAATATAGATTAAATTTGATAAAGCATCAGATGCCATAAGATAATATGTTTTCTTTTTTAATCATTTACTAAATCTCTTAAACATGTCATACGCTTTCGGGTTCATCGGTAAGAGAAAAAGCTGTTCTATATGAAAATTTACAGATAAACTATCACCTTCATTTTTCCTGCTAGCTAAGCATTTTTCAGGATAAAAAGACAATCTGTAAATTCTTTGTCATTGCCTTTAAGTATTACATCCCGGAACATCCATGTCTACAAAGCCAAGACCTCGGCTAATACACGATATTTCTGACGTACCATTAACCGAGCATACGCTATAGCTAATCATCGAGTACTGAGAAAAATTGCAAGGAATTTATAGAGACCGTCTTTTTAGTCTGAGAAAACGCACAGTCACCGGCAAACATGAATGCGACCGCTTGTGTGCAGAGCTTGATATAGAACAACTTCTTAGCTCATTGATACACCCGCAAACGCATGACATTTTTAAGAAATTTAATAAGTAATGCGTAAAGATTTTCTGAAAACCATGATTTTAATTTTGATTAAAAGCTTAACAGTACACTGCATCAATGTATTTGATTACACAATCAGGAATTACCTTAATCAATATTAGTGAGTAGAACTCCAGTCTAGTGGATAAAAGATGAGTAGAAAATTAAACCTGAGTTCTTTCAAAAACCATGCTATCATTTTAAATTTCATAATTTTAAAATCTATTAGCCTGGTTAGCTATATGTTAATGTGAAATATCTTCTATAAATGCTAAATAAAATCTCAAGCGTTATCTTTACGACGCGATCTTTTCGTAAGTATAACTTGAACGACTCGATGGATTTTTGTCCGTCTCTGAAAGGCAAAGATAGCGACTAATAGTAGGGTGTTTCTTGCTTGATCTTAGTGAAACATTGCGGATAGCTATCCATTTGTTATTTATAGACAATAGCAAATTTATAGCTCGTTTTCCCCTGCAAAAACGCTCAACTACCGAGAAACCCACATTCGACCGGTGATGTATAACTCGTGATATAAAAAACTTTCTAATCCAACTGATAGACCGATAAACGAATGGTATAGTCTAGTCATTTAAGGGGCGCATAGAAGATGTGCTGGATAGTCACTATTTCTATTCTGGTGAAGAGCTTCGGACTAGACTGTATCGAGATGTCTCGCTCTACAATCAGTAGTTACCTCAATCAGTATTGAGTAACAACACTCCATTGCAGTCTATGAAATATTGGTACAAAATTTGGCACAAAATCCAATCTAAATTCTTCAAAAAAAGCTATACTAGCTTACGTGATATAAAATCAGCGGTGATAGCAGGATTCCTGCTTGAGATGTAGGCGTTGGTTTAATCAGTTGCGAAACTACCCGGAGTGTTGAGATAATTTCGCCTGATTTCACAGTAACACTTATGAGGTTTCAGTTTAGGTCCTGGCGCTAATTTAATTGGCGGGGCGGTTTGTTTTTAACGAATAATCTTAGTAATACCGAAAAACATGGCAGAAAAACGCAATATCTTTCTGGTTGGGCCTATGGGTGCAGGCAAAACTACTATTGGGCGTCAGTTGGCTCAACAACTTAATATGGAATTTTTCGATTCTGATCAAGAGATTGAGCAACGCACTGGGGCTGATGTGTGCTGGGTATTTGATGTAGAAGGTGAAGACGGCTTTCGCGATCGAGAAGAAAAAATTATCAACGAACTGACCGACAAGAAGGGGATTGTGCTGGCTACCGGCGGTGGCTCTGTGAAATCGCGTGAAACACGCAATCGCCTCTCTGCACGCGGTGTGGTTGTTTATCTTGAAACCAGCATTGAAAAACAGCTGGCCCGTACACAGCGCGATAAAAAACGTCCACTATTGCAGATAGAAACCTTACCACGCGACGTCCTGAAAGCGCTAGCTCGCGAGCGTAACTGGCTGTATAAAGAAATAGCGGACGTCACTATCCGCACCGACGAACAAAGTGTCAAGGTTGTTACTAACCAAATTATCAATATGCTGGAAAGCAGGTAATCTGAATTAACAAGATTCTGAAAAAGATGATTGAGCGTCCTATGGAGAAGATTACCGTTGCATTAGGGAAGCGCAGCTACCCGATTACTATTGCCGCCGGATTATTTAATGATTCAGCGTCTTTCTGGCCGTTAACGCACGGCGATAACGCTATGCTAGTGACCAATAATCGTCTCGCGCCTTTGTATATTGACTCCCTGAGTGAGCGACTGAGACGGGCGGGCATTAAGGTCGATCGTGTGGTACTGCCCGACGGCGAGCAGAACAAATCGCTGACGGTGCTGGATCAGATTTTTACCGCGCTATTGGCCAAACACCATGGCCGCAATACCACGATCATCGCGCTTGGTGGCGGCGTCATCGGCGATCTAGCCGGCTTTGCCGCAGCTAGCTATCAGCGAGGCGTGCGTTTTATCCAGGCTCCCACCACGCTACTTTCTCAAGTCGACTCGTCAGTTGGCGGTAAAACTGCGGTCAATCATCCTCTCGGAAAGAACATGATCGGCGCTTTCTATCAACCCGCCTCGGTGATCATCGATTTAGACTGTCTAAATACGCTTTCGCGGCGGGAATTATCCTCCGGTTTAGCGGAAGTCATCAAATACGGTATTATTCTTGATGCAGCGTTTTTTGCTTGGCTAGAGGGCAACCTTGACGCATTACTAACGCTCGAGCCCCAAGCGCTCGCTTATTGTATCCGCCGCTGCTGCGAGCTGAAAGCGGAGGTGGTAACCGCTGATGAATGCGACAAGGAGAAGCGTGCTCTGCTTAATCTCGGTCACACCTATGGCCACGCCATCGAAACCCATATGGGTTACGGCAATTGGCTGCATGGCGAAGCCATAGCCGCCGGCATGATGATGGCGGTACGCGCTGCGCGACGCTTAGGTCTGCTTAGCGATACAGACGCGGAGAGGGTCAGCGCGCTAACCTTGCGTGCCGGCCTGCCGGTTAACGGGCCAGCGGAAATGGCTGCAGAAGACTACTTGCCACATATGATGCGGGATAAAAAGGTTATCACCGGACAGCTACGTCTGGTGCTGCCAGTGACACTTGGAAACGCGGAAGTGCACAACGGCGTGGCTGATGATATTGTGATAGCTTCGATCAAGGATTGCCAGACCTGAAGTGTGTCGGCCTTACTTCATGACGCGCCAGAAAGACTGGTTTAGTGTGATAACCTTTTCTGCGCCTTAGCGCTAGGAAGACCCTCTCAGTCGGAGAGTTTATATGGATAAGTTCAAGTTAGAAGATGCACTGAAACCCGATAGCAGCGATCAGAGCCCCTCCTGTCAGCAAAAAAGTCTTACCATGCTGAAAGTGCCGATCTCCAGACAGCATTTGATGATAGGCATCGGTATTCTAGTGCTGCTGCTGTTGGTAATCAGTATTGGTTCAGCACTTAAATCTCCGTTGCGTATTGACTCAAGAAGCAGCCAAGGCGCAGACAATAACGGGCAACGTAATATAGATATTTCCGGCTTGACCTCTTGCTCTGATGCGAGTCTATCCTGCCTCAACTCGATAGCGTCGAGCAGGCAGGAGAGCCTAGAATTACCAGACAATATGGCTGCGGCTCTGTCCCAACAGAAAAATCAGGGTAACGGCGCAACCGCAAAAATAAACGGTCAAGGGGCGGTGTCGACTCTACCCACGACTGCGGCCACCCTGACTCTAGGCAGTCGCAGCGGCACACAGCCGCAATCATCGTCGACGGCGAAGTCGCTTGCTGCTAGAGGTGAGCCGAAACTAACGCTAATGATGCCGAGCAACGCCCCCAGAGCGCTGGCACGCCGACCCCGAGTGTTCGAGCCCCATCGGCCTCTTCGCCGTCTGCGTCTGCGGGTGCTGCAAGAACAATTCAATCTGCACCGGCTGACTATTACACGCTACAGTTAAGCAGTGCTTTGCAGCCTGATAGGCTCAACAACTATGCGCGTCAACAGAGACTGACCCATTATTGGGTGTATCAGACTCGCCGCGATGGCAAGCCTTGGTACGTGCTGGTAAGCGGCGTTTATCCTTCGCTGTTGCAGGCTAAAAACGCGATGTCACAATTATCCTCTGACATGCAGACCAAGAAGCCTTGGGTACGGCAAATTGGTCAGGTTAAAAAAGACCAGGATAATTCAGCGTTCCTGAAGATAGTGCGCTAGCTCTACGGTAACAAGGGTGCAATCCGCGGCCCTAAAGAGCGTGAGTAAGCAGTAAAAGCATGAAGAGGAATGGGGGGGGGGGGGGGGGGGGGGGGGGGGGGGGGGGGGGGGGGGGGGGGGGGGGGGGGGGGGGGGGGGGGGGGGGGGCGCGCGCGCCGCGCGTTTTTAAAATGGGCCGGAGGTAAATACCCGCTAATAGAGGCTATCAGCCGTCACCTGCCGGCGGGTGATTGCCTAATAGAGCCCTTTGTCGGCGCTGGCTCGGTGTTTCTTAATACCGATTATGATCGCTACATCCTTGCCGATATAAACAGTGATCTCATAAATCTATTCAATATTGTTAAAGAGTACCCGAACGACTTTATCCGCGAAGCCCGTAAATTGTTTGGCAGGGACGCCAATAGCTCTGAGGTTTACTATCTGCTGCGCAGTGAGTTCAATCTCTGCACAGACTCCCGCCGCCGCGCGGTACTGTTTCTTTATCTTAACCGGCATTGCTACAATGGTCTGTGCCGATATAACCTAAGCGGTAAGTTCAACGTTCCTTTCGGCAGCTATAAAAAGCCGTATTTCCCGGAGTTGGAACTTTACCAGTTTGCCGAAAAAGCTCGCCTTGCGTTATTTGTCTGCGAGCACTATCAGCAAACGCTGTCCCGTGTCGTGCCGGGCTCAGTGGTGTATTGCGATCCGCCTTATGTGCCGCTCTCCACCACCGCGAACTTTACTGCATACTATACCAATCGTTTTAACCTAACTGAACAGCAAAATCTGGCGCACCTCGCCAGCCATCTGGCTCGCGAAAGCCGGATACCGGTGCTGATTTCCAATCACGATACCGTGCTGACCCGGAAATGGTATGGCAATGCAGTTCTGCATCATGTCACGGCACGACGGACTATCAGTGGCAACATCTTCGCGCGCAACAACGCAAATGAGTTGTTGGCGTTATATCTTTGAGCGCGGCCGTCCCTACCGCAGACTGACCCCCAACTGACGTGAGACATGAATGAAAAATTTTATAATTGCCCCTTCTATCCTTTCTGCGGATTTTGCCCGCCTGGGCGAAGACAGCGCTCGGGTAGTATCCGCCGGAGCGGACGTCGTGCATTTTGATGTGATGGATAATCATTATGTTCCCAATCTCACTATGGGCCCGATGGCGCTTAAAGCGCTGCGTAGCTATGGCATTACCGCGCCTATTGACGTGCACTTGATGGTGAAGCCTGTCGATCGCTTGATCCCGGATTTTGCCGACGCCGGCGCTACTTATATTACCTTTCATCCAGAGGCATCGGAACATATCGACCGCTCGTTGCAGCTCATTAAGGAGCGCGGTTGCAAGGCTGGACTGGCATTCAATCCAGCCACACCCCTAAGCTGCCTTAAGTATTTGCTGGATAAGCTTGATATCATCCTGCTGATGTCAGTCAACCCCGGCTTCAGCGGTCAATCGTTCTTTCCCTCAACCCTGAATAAACTTCACCAGGCGCGGCGGCTAATAGATCTTAGCGGGAGGGATATCCGGCTGGAGATAGACGGCGGCGTGAAAGTGGATAACATCGGTGCTATCGCCGCTGCGGGCGCCGATATGTTTGTCTCTGGCTCAGCCATATTTAGCCAGCCAGATTATCGTGTCGTCATTGATGCCATGCGTCACGCATTGGCGGGGGCGACAATTGATGCATGAAGAATGGCTTATCCGCAGTATCGCATTTATGATTGCAACCTAACCAACAGCGTTTCCTTCTCAACCCCTGATCTCGATCGGACGCTTTCAGAGCAAGATCTATCCTCGGCCAACTTAACGCATCTTGCCACCTATTCTGCCTGCATTTCGATAAACATTATTCCGGGATCATGGCGTCGAGAAAGCGCGCTGTTTTCGGATAGTGTGGATACGGTAACGCGGCTGGGAGTTTGGGGGTTATCGATAGCAGTGGTGAAGAATAACTCCATGCTATTGGCAGCGGCGCTGCTAACCTCTCTCGGCATTGAGCGTCATTTCCTGCTGATTATCGGCGACGATAATGTTTCGGCTAAAAACGACACACAGCTCAATTTTATTTGGCGAAAGAGACTATTTCATGTTTATAAATCACGCATATCTCTAACGCAATCATAAGCTTGACGTTGGCGGAAAAGTCAAAGACTTACAGAAAAAGCTATACGTATTCCTACGTATTAGACTCGCCAAGTCAAGACCAAAATATCGCTCTAATGAGCAAATACTGTTAGAAGAATCGCGTGTTTGAGTTAAAAACTCACTATAGCGCTTCAGAACTTGTTCGGATAAAACTTCATGGCTTACCGACTGCATCAAGAAATATAAATGAAAGAGCGAAAAATAGTTAGAATGCGCGAAAAGAGAGAGAAAAGATTAACGAGTGAAATACAGTATCAATAGTTTCTCTATAAATATTCAAAATTATTACGTGAACGTTATTTCAAATAGTTAATTAGCACTATTCCTGCGGATATTGCTATCCGGCCAGACGCATCAAAAAAAGTTATCACCGATCTTGAGAAACTTAGCAAGCTCTATGCTTACCGCAGTTACCCGGCATTATTTAGCAATCAGTTAGCCGGCATGACTGATAAAAGCGCCAGATTTATGATGCAAGCATGTTAATGATTCATTTGATCCTAAGCATCGGTCAACAACCCCATTATAACTGTCCCAGGGTATGCGCTTTGTCGTGTAATGGACAAATAGGCTATTTTCTGAGAGCACCGCCTTAAGCGGCAGAGATGACTAACGTTAAGAACAGGCAACGCCATCAACTCAGCAACATAACTCTTAAGTGCTCGCTTGCCGAAGCGTGATAGCGCTAGCGTAGAACAATCTTGCAGTGGTCAAACTAGAGCAAATCGCCTGTCTGAATGAGCATCCAGCACATTTATCGCGCGCCAAGCGGATGCAGCATAGCGGATTTTGCATTACATGATAACATAGCTTACCCGAGTTTTGCCGCTAGAAGCTAAGAAACAACGATATCGAGCTGGAATGCTTGACGCAGTTTGAACTACGTTGCCTGCATCCACTGTGAAATCTTTTTTCAAAAACATTCACCATACTACAAAACTAACGGATAAACATAGTTGCAAGGTACTGGTAAGTTACTACACTCACGATGTCGGCAAGCTTATTATGAGCCGCATTGACGGCACTTATCTGTCTAAAGCGTTGTCGGGTAGCAATAAACGCTTGGCTTTTCCGGTAACGGCGGAATATCACAACCGGCAGCAGCTTATTAAAGAGATGCGCAAACGGAGTGAAGAAAAAATCAACGATGGCTAAAGAAGAAAGGATCCTGATATTTTGGGCGAAAAGTAAATCACCTCAGATTACCGGTTAATATTTATTAGCCAATGGGGAATACCACATTAAAAGCTGAGGTTGCAGAACAGAACGACCTTAATATAGATGCGGCGCTACAACGAGACTGCCTTACTGAAAGCGCAGCAGATTGATTCGCTTTCCCTAACGAGCCATCTGAGCAGCTAACCGAATGGCACATTAAAATAAAAATACTTGCATTAGGGGCAATAGGATGACTGAAAACACAGCGCTTATCAAACAGCGGCAACCGTTAATCGATTCAGATCAGGGCAAGCAGAAGCAGATTACCCGCGAGACCGGCCAATCTAATATTGGCGACATCCAGTGCGGTAATATCCAACCTTTTCAACGACAGTTATAGTAGCAATAATCAGCGAGCTGGGAAACTGCTAACCCGCTAGTTAACCGATTATCAGTAAAAAGACCTTGAATGCACCGCCACAATTTTAGAAACAGCCACGGGCAATAAGATATAGGCAGTATTGCAGTTTGTCCGGTTAGCACAGTGCATGGATGTCATTGTTAGGGGGCTGCGGTGGGTAAAACCTTTTCTGCCCGTCAGCACTTCCAGTATGTCAATACCTAGATAGTGAGGCTATCTCCGTAGCCTATGCCAGCATCGCTGAGTGTCTTCTAGAGCTTACCGAGGCGCTGGACCTTAACGACCTGTCCGTAACAAGGATACGCGGGCGCGCGCAATTCGCTGGCAACTAACTTACAATTACGGACTGATGATTGTCGATGAGGCTAATCATCTAGGGATTGATGAGCTAGAGCAGATACAGGCGATGAAGGATGCGGTCGGGGTCAGAATAGTGCTAATTGGTAACCCTGTGGTTTATCGAAATCGGACGACTCAACCCAAAGAGACCATGACCTGGCCCGTTTATACGTTATAAAGTCTACACCCTACGGCGCATGGCCGGCCCCGCGTGTTATCGCTTTAACAAGAGTATCCGGCTAGGCATTAGCCTGTCACACGGAGGAAGCCGCATTTCTGGCTAACCGGCATAAGATAGCGGCGATAGGCGCCAGTCAGACCGCGAGATTATTACCGATAGCGGGGAGTTGATATAGATCTCTGGAAAGCGCCGCAAATGGGTGAGACTTTCTCGTCGCAAGCTGACGTCAGCCGTGATGCGCCGCCTGGCAAACCTTACGGCTATTGATGTCTTGGCGTAAAGTTCTGCCCAAACGGGGGACTGTTTTACTGAGCACGTTACTGTGTCATGCGCGGCAATTCATAACTACTAAGAAAATGATAATCCACCATGAAAATTTTGGATGCCATGAATGCCTTGCGTTATCCGTTATGCAAGATCAGTAGCGACTTAAGAGGCTGCGTAAGGAATACCGACTCAGCCAGATACAGACTTATAAAGTGATTACGCCCCAACGCTACCTCTACTTAAAAAGTACTCAATCCGCCCTGTTTGCTAATCCGCCCTGTTTGCTAACTAATTCACGCTAAACTTATCTAAATAATCAACTAGCCTCTAGGGAACGGATTATTCATGGAGCTTAGCCCCTTCTAAGCCAAAGTTTACTCTCTCGGCAGGAATCTTTGCATCAGGGTATCGCTATTACGCATTTACCCGACTTGAAAACTGTTAGCTGCCTTCGATGCCGACCTCAACGTTATCTGTCTGCTATGCCGAGTTCTGAGAAGTACGGATAACTTAAGCCTTATCGTGCAGCATGCTCACCGTGCGTGTGCTATGGCCATATCGGCAGCAACCTCACTGCCGAGATATTAAAAACGCTGGCACAATGTGATTCCTTATTAGCCGCAGATATACAACAGGCGTTTGCCGTGATTAACTAACAGGTTACCGCACCGTTGTTTGACGTCCAGCACGTGGCCCCGCGGCGTTTATTCATAATGTCAGCACAGGCGATGTTCTGCGTTTAAGCCGGCTAAAGCGCTTGAAGAGTCGGCGACATTCCGGCGACCCGCGATGAGTTTCGTCGTTGAGTCAAGGTAAAAGGCGCTACGCCGAACAATCTCTTCAATCGCCGAGCTGCAGATCAATGCCTATACCGGCATGGACCGCCAGAGGCTGCGGCCACGCTGCGAATAAGATAGACCCGGCCTCGGCTTGGCTATCATGCCCCAGGTGCGTTACCATATAGCCCATCAGGCCCGGCGGGAACGTAGCCGTGTTGCTTAACATGCTAAAGACTATATTGCGGCAGTGTTCTGGCCGCTAAGAATAACGCTAGCAAGCTGTTTATGTGGCTGATACACCGCTCCTTTGCTGGACGCGAGTGGGTAAGAGCGCTTTAATACCCATCTACTCTCGGCGAAAACAGAGCTCGATAACGTAGCATCGTTACAGACAGTGCATGCTCTGAAAGTAGGAATTACCGAGTTTGCGGTGATTTAGAAGAGACTCTTGCCAGTTTGCAGGCGGATAACAAATCAGCTTAAGTTACTCTGGTAAAAACGCTTTTTACTGAAGTAACAGGTCATTAAGGATATTTTAACGCAAGACCAGCGCTTGATGATAGTTCGTTCACTGAATGAGTATCACGGTAAATTAAATAAATCGATGTTACAGGACTGCAACGCAGGCTACGACCATCAGGTGTCTCTTGCGCCCGCGCGCACGTTCTTCCGGCCTGGCTGGCAGCGCAGAAGCGGTTGCTTGCTTGATGCCTTGCCTGAGGTTATCTAGTCGCCTATCTTAGCAGACGTAGACAGGACATTGCCGAAGGTCGCGCGCCCGGACCCGATATGAAAATCCGCGCCGCCGCTATGAATATGCCGATGGAGACCAATATCACACGCGGTCGGTCCAGCAAGGTGGATGTATTGCTAGCCGATACTCATCAACGCTTCTTTGAACTGCCACACCCAGTTACAGATTGTAGACGGAATTAACTAATGAATTGATTCGGCGGGGCGGCTTGCCAAGTACCAGCTCTCACGTTTCGTAGTTAAACGGATAGCGACGAAAACCAGGCGCATGTCGTGAGATTTACGTGAGCTGCGCGAGCATGCCGCCCTTCCTCACCACCGCCGAATCGCGTGAAAAACCGACTGACGAAACCTCGCGGCTGATTACGGAGAGATAGCGCGCTTCCCGCTATTCAAGAGCATATGCCAGCATCAGATTGCCAATCAGGATAACTACAAGGTTCATATTGATTTTATCAAAGAGATTATTCTAGCTGCCCAACGACTAGAGCAGAGCCGAGATAAGTTGCAAACGCGAGAAAATCATTCGCTAGGCCTCATGCCTAGGCGTGAGGCTAAGGCCGTTAGTGAAGCATTGCAAGGAAACAACGCCCAAGACAGCGCCTGAAGTGGCCATTCGCTTTTACACTCCAGTCAATGAGAGGTTATAGCATAACGAAGAGAGTTCACAACGCCACCTTACTGAAGCCATGTACCTACTAATACAGATGGGTGCAGGCCCGCTAGCCGCGAGCCTGACTGTCAACTGTTTTCAGGATACCCACAACACCCAAGAAAAAACTAGGGAACGACTTTGGAAGAACGACTCACCCATGCGCCATGGCTTGACAATGCGCTACTTGATACCACCGACGCCATCCTTAAGGTCGGGCAATTAAAGAGATATGTAGCTTGGCAAAGTGCATAATGCGCTGCGCAAAGAGATCCGCAACGCCTATGGAACTTTTATTGTGATCTCACTTATCTACTGTTGGCGCTGCACAGCGCTGTCCCGCTTAGCGGGTGGCGACTCTCCGCCTGGTATTTGATACGCCGGAATGCGAAAATATGGCCAGCTTTGCCGAGGCCACCCCCACACTGACGACTGGCATGGCGATCCCGGTCTCCTGAATCCACAATCAGCTGCGCATTCCGATGCTATATGGCGAAGATCCGCTGTTTACCGTCTCGTCGGCAGCAAGGGTAGCACAGACTGCGCTATGAGCAATCTACATATCGGCAGTGCCGATAAAAGACGCGTTAAACGCAGTGAAGACAGCACACAATTCCTTGCAGTTAAACGCTAGTGCCAACCCGATACTGCCTCTGATAATAGCCGCTATTTGTGAGCTAGAGCAGGAGACAGCGCTAGTAAAGCAGGCGGAGATTCTCTAAGATAGACACTTAGGTGCTAATTGCACTACTGATTCGCACGACTTTTTGTTGGAAGCGTAGAGGCATCTCAATGTTAAAACCAATGGCGCCTACCGCCGAAAAAACCATCGCTTACCCCCTAAAGACTATCACATTGCTTCGAATTGGTTTAAGTAATAGGCGGTCGTTCACACCTGGATGCTTGCCGTCATCAGGTCGCTGCGTCTAGATATCCTGAGCGCCATCCGTGACTAGGTTGACCTGGCCATTTTCCCATAGAAGATCCCGACAAGACTTTATCGATACCATGAAGCCCCGGCTACAAAATCTCGGATGGTGAGAGAAACAAGTCGTGGTGGAGAAGTCAGGGCAATGCCGAAACCGCGCAATTGGGCGGCGCACGCTGCCTGGCTACGTACGATATATAACGTCAATAGCCACTTATCAGTCTAGCTGCAAACCGGGGATGCATCCGGGGCCGGCAGCCATCCCCGGCTCACCCGTTTATAATGCTAGCCCTCACCAGCAAGGAGGATATCCTCGACGCCTTGCTACTTGCTCATGACAGCTGGTGTTAGGTTATCCTCGCCGGTGAGGGCGTATGACGGTCACTCAGACCCCCGAAGATTGGCTGATTAAAGAGACTATATTTAACCGCATGGTGAATCAGGTAGAAGCGCTCAATCAGCTTATCAAAATCAATATCAATTATAACCACTAAACACTGTTTAAATAGGAATCGGTTCTGGCGGCTAGTTTTTTTCCGGTAACCCGGGACGTTTTCACTGAGACAACACTACCAAAGTTTGGGTTAATCCATACTGGATCCACCGGCGCTTCAGCGCCTGAAAAATAATGACCCCTTTTGCCGGTGATGGTCTATGACGCGCTCAGCGGTGAACTCCTAGCATGTTAGTTATTGCTCGCTCTCTGGGTCTGACCGGCACTCGCCTAGTGGCGGCTCTGATCGCTGAAGACTTGCATAGGATGTTAACTGCTCCCACTTGTTTCCTATAAGGAGTCTGCCATGAATCAATCGTTAAAAGTGCTTCTAGCCGCGCTGATCCTGACGGAAAATGTATAACCCTGACTAAGCTAAAAGTCCGGTGGACAAGGCCAGTGCGCTGGAAACCGATATAGCGGCCTTGTCTGTTGATTGAACCGCGCTGAAAACACAGGCATAAACAGAGGCAGCGGATTAATGCTACTTGCACCGATCCAGACTTATAACGCCATGCGTGAGCGGCGGCAGCACTGTCTGCCGATCTGGGTAAGACCACCCCTGGCGCAGACGCTGAACAAGGCTGAGCAGGATTGGCAGATATTAAAATCCGAGCGACTCTACCTGCAAACACTCTTCGGCCAGATTGACGGGGTGGCGCTGTCGGCCCAGCTATTGACGCGCCAGCCGATAAGCCGCCATGACCCACGTGCAGACTGAAAACCTGACCCTGCTGCCCATAAACTGTAAAAAATCGCAACCGTCGACCTATCGGTGGAAGAGTTACAGACCGCGTGTATGCTGGAGATACCCAGCGGCGTTTCGGAAAATCAAGACCGACAACGCACAATAATGCCAACCACTATTACCAAGTTGCAAACTATTGCCCTGATGACCGGCTGTGGCAAGGAGTTTCAGAACGGGCGGCAACGGATCCGTCTCACTATAAGCAAGTGGAGACCAGCGCCCCTCGAAGTCTAAATCCAATAATTAAGTCTGGGTGAGGCGGCTTCCTGCTTTCCCTCAGTGGATAAGGCGCACGCAGGATCCAGCGGCTAGAAGTCTACGATTACACGATCAACAACACCTACGAAGTCGCAGTCGCCATTACCCGCGATGATTTTAAATATGACAATCAGTTTTGGCTGAAACAGAGCAGAAGTTAATCGTGGAGCATACTCTGGCGGCATTAGCTGCCGCCAGAATTTATGATTATATCGAAAGCAAACTAAAGATCCATTGTCTCTGACAGAGAAAAATTAGGTTTCCGGATTGATAGCCAGCGAAAACAGCAGGCTACTCTGCTTTATGGCATTTCGTTGTTAAATTTATATAAGTTTTATCTTGTTAAAAAACCTTATATAGAGTCAGCTACAATAGTATAAATTTACCATTTTACTTTTTATACAGATAAAATCTTTAAAGTTGAGTGACCGTGGTAATTTCTTCTTTGCGTGGTAATTTATGAATAAAAACAGTGACAAAAATTAACCAGCATAAGCCACTACATAAATTGAACGCATTGAAAGCATCCTCATGTCCCCATAGATAAACAATCTTGGAAAGTTCGATTCCCAACATAAATACCATCAAGCTAATGATGCCCATAGCGGCAGAAACAGTCCCTTTTCTAACATCACTGGAGAATAATGTTAATCGCGTTAAACAAGCGTTAGCCGTACCAAGGCCGAATGAATATAGACTTAAACCCGCTGTAATCCACAGGTAAGCGCCTGATGAGTAAAATGTTGAACTTACAGCGACTATCAGACCAACTATCATCGGTTTTCCACCGAGTTTTATCAGCTGAACTAAAGTTGTTTTTCCCGTTAAATAACTCAACGCAAGATTTCCCATAATTAATCCTCCGAAAACAGGAACTTGCAATATAGCGTAGGAAAGAGTTGAGAGCTGTTCGCTACTAATAATAATAATAGGAGAAAGAGCAATCCAGGCGAGTAATGGCACGTTTGCAAATCCTATTGCGAGCGTCCCGCAAATAAAACGTGAATTCTTTAACACTTGTTTATAGTCGCGCCACAGAAAAGAAAAGGATAGCATTTCCCCTTTCAGTGCTACCGTTTCTGGCATGAAGAAAAGCAAGCCTACGAATGACACTAAAGCTAAAATGGCAAAGATGACAAACATGACTTGCCAGGGCAGAATATTAATCAATGCAGCGCCGGCTAATGGCCCCAGCAGAGGCGCGATCAAAGCAACATTTGCCATTAGCGCAATGATTTTAACGCAGAGTGTTTCATCAAACGCCTCTTGAATTGCCGCATAACCTACGGCACCGATAAAACAGAGCCCCATGCCTTGCATGAATCGCATAACGATAAACTGCTTTATGCTAGAAATAAATAGAATAGTAAAACAGCTAACAACAAAGAAGAGAACACCGCAAAGCATAACGGGACGTCGTCCACGTCTGTCTGATAGAGGTCCAAAAAACCATTGTAAGAAGACTCCTCCAGCTAGATAAGCCGTGAGAGAAGTAGGGACCCATTCAATTCCTGCATTAAAATTTACTACGACCTCTAACATAGCTGGCTGAATCATATCGTTAGCGATATACACGGCGAATTCAAATAACACTAAACTTAAAGGAAAGAGTATTCGATGAGGCTTTGACAAAGATGATATATGCATAAATTCATTCTTATTAAAATATGTAAACGTATTGCCAGACTTGAGCGTGACTGCGACAGAAAATGATGGATTAAGTGAAATTCAATTTCACTAAGAAAAAATAGAGAGTTTATTTATCGAACAAATGAGCCTTAAAAATCGCGCGATGCATCAGTATCATGAAATATGGCATTAGCGGTAAGTGAGGTTTGCTAATGACAACGATCGTACTGATAGACGCTCTGCGAGAGCTAACAATCAGTGGTGTAGTCACAAACAGCATAATTAAGCCTGCAACTAACTTAGCTTAAGCAACGCCCCACGACACTGCATTTCACTCGCACATCTTTCAAGAAATACCAGTAAAGACAAATCGGACTAAAACTCAATAAGATTAGAATCTATGTAGGTATCTCTTGGCAAATTCAGCGTAGCTCAATCTTGAGCTGCTTAAAGTACGTGATTAGATTTAATTATGAGTAACTACCTACCCTTAGTTGACTATAACTTATCTTGATTGAGTAACTTAACTGGCTGAGCTTAACGTACACTGGAAGTAAGCACTTTTCAAGTATACGAATATTCTTCTGGAGAATGTAAAAAACGCCATAATAGCTAGTTACAGTGCAATTTGGGTTAACATACGCCTGGCTACCTGGCAAATGAGTATTGATTTAACCGACGTTACGACTTTGAAAGCACCAATACAGTACTTCTTAGTAGCGGTATCGAAAGCACTCACAATGTCATAGAGTATATTAAGGATAAATGATGAAATGTATAATTAGGTTCTTTCTATACATAGAACGTAAGCTGCTCTTTTATTTGCTATTCGCTGTCCGCTATCTTCAACGATTTTTTCTGTGTATGCATCATATTAACGCTTATCAATTTACTATTAATATTTATCGTATTGAGTAAAGCTAGAACCGATGCATGCTCATTTTTTCTTACGACTTGCTTTAGCCAGTATCAATACTTGTAGTTTACTTAAAGCAGTGATTTTGTATAGACTTGAACTATGACTGTTTTAATATAAGTATCTCAAAGTTTTAACATCAATAGCTGTCTGTTTATGCGCGAACTCTTGGCAAACCCAATTAATCCAGTCAATGAAAATTGGTTTATTTTTTATGGATTTGTTGTTTTTATAATAAAATTTATTGTAGCATATTATCTGCTGTAACATAACGCTTATAAACTTTATATTTACATAACTATTGTAGCTTGTCTTCTCTACACTGCTTAATCCGTTATTTTCACCTGAATTATGTGTCTTGTCCCGGATACTTATATGCACTCTCGTTGCACAGCTCTTTTCATCGCAAAATCGCTACTGATGGCTATGGCTGAGGGGAAAACATCATGATGACTAAGCCCTTCATAGTCAGGAAACTACAACACCTGAAATCACAGCATCTCTTAAGGCGAGCCACGAACCAGCATCTTTCGCTAAGCATTATATTATCTCTGGCTTAGCGTTTCTAAATAATAAAAACAAGATAGTTTTTAGGATTATAGGCATATTTTCTATCGTTTGCAGAGGATACTGTTACGCGCTCAGGGGAAGTGACTGTTTCCCTGTAGAAGACACTGTTTTCCCCTAGACGATTAGAGATCATATGCGAATTCCTCAACCCGACCATATCTAGATCTGGCCTAGCTCGCTGTTTCTACAGGCATGGATTAGGGTATTTGCGCGACATGAAGCATAAAGCACCAAAATCAAAACAACAGTATTTAAAATCCATGAGCTTGGTTGCCCTTTGTATGTTGATATGAAATAACTCCGACAAAAACTATATAAAACCTTACGACGTTATCTTTTATTAGTCTAGATTGAGTAACTGGATGAGTTTTTATCCGTCTCCGGAAAGCTAAGCTTGACTAATACACAATATTTCTTGCGTAATCTTAGTCAAGCATGTCCTATGACCATTCATCGAGTGCCGATAGGCAATAACAGAGAATTTACAGATTGTCTTTTGAGCCTGTGAAACACTCAACTATTGGAAAACATGAATTTGGGGGCTTATGTGCAGAGATTGATATAGAGCACCGCCTGAACCCACAGTCGCACCTAGAAACGAATGATATAGTGGAGCAATTTAATAGGCCTATAGAAGATGTGCTGCACAGCTACTTTTTCCTTTCTGGTAAAGAGCGTTAGATCATACTGTACTGACATGCCTCGCCCTACAATGAGGAGTTCCTTCAATGAGTATTAATTAGTAATACTCTATTGCAGTCTGTGAAATATTGATACAAAATCAAATTAAAATTATTCAAAGAACCACACACCTTACGAGATTTAACAGCGGCTAATCCGGGCAAAATCATGGAACGTGCCGCATTCTCTCGGTAATTTTAAGAACTCTGCGGCGCTGGTGCCGCTTTCAGTACTGTTGCTTAGGCCTCGGCGGAGTTCACACTAAACTGGCCCATCCCTAATCAGCCGATCAGGAAGCGCTATGCATTGTCCGTTTTGTTCTGCAGTCGATACTAAGGTTATAGATTCCCGTCTAGTGGGGGAAGGAACTCAGGTTCGCCGGCGCCGGCAGTGCGCTATTTGTAATGAACGCTTCACGACATTTGAAGTGGCGGAACTTGTGCTGCCTCGCGTCATCAAAAGCAATGATGTGCACGAATCTTTTAATGAAGCAAAACTCCGCAGTGGCTTTTTGAGAGCACTAGAAAAGCGGCCTGTCAAGGCTGACGACATCGAAATGGCAATCAACCACATCAAATCCCAGCTCCGCGCTATGGGGGAGTGCGAAGTGCTGAGTAAAATAATCGGAAACCTCGTGATGGATGCGCTAAGGAAGCTGGATAAGGTTGCCTATATTCGCTTTGCCTCAGTTTATCACAGTTTCGAAGATATCCGCGAGTTTGGCGAAGAGATTGCCCGACTGCAGGACTAGCGCCATATTTAAGGAACACACTATGAAGCATGATGAGATTTTTCTCGCGCGTGCCTTTGAGCTGGCGCGCCGCGGACGCTTTACTACCTCGCCCAATCCTAACGTCGGCTGCGTTATCGTCCACGATGGACGCATTGTGGGCGAAGGTTATCATCAGCGCGCGGGCGAGCCTCATGCCGAAGTGTATGCGCTTCGCATGGCTGGGGAAGCAGCGCGCGGGGCTAGCGCCTATGTCACCCTTGAACCCTGCAGCCATCACGGCCGTACGCCACCCTGCGCCGACGCGCTAATAAACGCAGGCGTGACGCGGGTAGTAGCCGCCATGCCCGATCCCAACCCACAGGTGGCAGGCAGCGGTCTCTACAGACTCCACCAGGCTGGCATCGACGTCCGTCATAACTTAATGCTACCGGCGGCCGAGGCGGTAAACCCAGGCTTTCTCAAACGGATGCGCACCGGCTTTCCTTGGATCAGGCTCAAGCTCGCAGCATCGCTGGATGGTCGCACCGCTATGGCTTCAGGGGAGAGTCACTGGATTACCTCCCCGAAGCGCGGCGGGATGTCCAGCGATGGCGTGCTGAAAGCGACGCCATTCTTTCCACCGCCGCTACGGTGCTGGCGGACAATCCGGCCCTAACAGTACGCTGGTCATCGCTGCCGGAGGATATCCAGAGCCTCTATCCACAAGAATGGCTGCGTCAGCCATTGCGTGTCATCATTGATAGTACTAACCGTGTGACGCCCGCTCACCGAGTCGTTCAGGAGGAAGGGCAGACCTGGCTCGCGCGCCTTGCGGCAGATGATCTGTCGTGGCCGGCGTCCGTCAAGCAGCTTAAACTGCCTGCGCGCAAGAATCGTAGCCCAAACCACGCACATCTTGATTTAGTGGTGTTGCTTATGCGGCTCGGTCATCATCAGATTAACAGCCTGTGGGTTGAGGCGGGCGCCGGTCTATCTGGAGCGCTGCTAAGCGCCGGATTAGTAGATGAAATGATATTATATCTGGCGCCAAAATTGCTCGGTTCCGACGCCCGCCCGCTCTGTCTGCTGCCGAGGCTACAGCAACTGAGCGCGGCGCCGGGGCTTACGCTGCTTGATGTCCAGCAGGTGGGTCCGGATATCCGCCTGTGTCTGAAACCCGGCAAGAAGACTTGATTGACTCATGCAGCGGAAAAAATATTACCTAATTAATCATGTTGCTTAGCTAAAGCACGTCTCATCTTCAACTCATATCCCGCCGCAATAAAAAATTTTCGCAAGCTTTATGGAAAATTAATTCAATAGATTAAGCGATCGAATTCCAGCGAATCAACGGTTCTTGCTGCAGCTTTTCTAAGCAGTAACTTAAGGTTGTATAATGTTATCTAGATAGGATGTAAATCCAGTGAATACGGAAGGAGATAAAGAAATTGCATCTTTATCCCTATTAGCTTCTCATACACTATCAACTTTATGAGTAGCTAAATTAGCTATTATTAGAATACTTCTTCATGCAGCTTCATGAAGAAGCATCTGTTTTATATAAGCAGGAAAAGCATATCCGTTAATTTCTCTATCAACTAGCATAGTTGCACTTAATCCAGATAAACATATCCTATAAGTGAGCGTCTTTCATTCCAAGAAAGCATCTAGGACATTATTCCAGCATCCTTGACCTTTTCTGCTACGGCTTTTCCCCTCCTAATATTTGTCGTTGTTTCGTTTTTATCAAAAAATAAGCTTCTCCAGTGAGGAACATAACATTTTTTAGACTATAATTCTCACGCATGAACTACATCGTCGTGCTTTTTTCAGTAGCATACATAGTCTTTTTAACTGTTATTATATGGCAATTAAGGGGCGCTAGCGTAGCAACTTTCTTTTAAATACTGAAAGTATTTTTCAGGTAGTTACAGCATATAAATAGCTATTTAATAAAACGGAGTGAAAAGAACTCTAGTGTTATATAACACATTAAATGACGGATAAAGGCACTTGAATTTGATACAAGCGTTATCGATAGCCACATGCTAATCGATCTTGGCATTTATCTTGTCGAGATGTGGTCTGCCAAGCCATGAATTCACTTCGCAATATCTCAATCTTGTTAATATAATGATTCGGAAATTGGCTGATCAGTAGATTGAATTTGATTTCCGTTATGTCTAGCCAACTAGCATCTTTAGGCGTATGAACAAATTTAAAATAATTCCATAAAGCCTTAGCATGATTCGGCGGCAAGACTCAGCACAACGAAGCTGCGCGATAAATGTTAAGATTGTCGATAATCCGCGTTATTCGATATGCCTAAGGGTATTTTTTGGGGATACCTTTAAGAAAGTTATCCGAAGCGATTCTGGCCCCATACTCACTCACTTTAATTATCTGACAGACTCGCTAATAGTTTACTAGCCATGAAAGCATAGAAAACGCCTAGCCGTTTATATTCATAGTCTTTTTAGCAGGTTTTCCAAGCCCTAACGGCCACGCCATACGTGTGTATCCAACTAATTAACGAGGGATTACGCCCATGCAAACTGCCGGATGCATTGGATCAGAGAGCTAACGATACACGCACAGAAGATTCTTCATAGCTGCAACGAATTCTGTATTAGCTGCTGACAATACAATTACTCTATCTTTGTCCATGATTTTAGTTTATTTTTAATATGGATCTTACTATTTTACACAAGAGCATTTTAACACATTGTAGTGCTACCACCTTATCAGCAAAGAGTTACAAGGTCGACCGGCACTGCGCTTCTGACGCCTCGCTGCAGATTAACGCAATTAAATGCGCTTCGGCATCACTATTTTCAATGCAGTCATCCACCGGCTTTCTCGGTTTACGAGTCAGGAGAGCTTGAAGCCCTCTTTCAACAAAACAACGCTTGTTCTGATTGCTAATGCATTCACTACTTTCCGCACCTCATTCTTGCTATTGGCAACCAACGCTTCTACTTGCGTTCCTTCTTGCGACGTAATGATTATAATGCATTTTCCCACTCCTCTATTTTGAAGGATTTTTTAGCTCTGGTCGCAGATACTAAAACCACCATTTTATGCATTAAAACACTAGCTTCAACAGGCTATATGGTATTGTAAGTGCTTTCAATGTAACTACGAAGCAACGCGATATCAGAACTCCTAAATCATAACGTCGGCTAAATCAATACTAAAATTTGACTAGGTAATGAGCCGTATCTTTGCAAGAAATTGTATAGTTAGCACTTATTATAGTATTTTTAATATTCTCTAGTAGAGTATTCATCAACTTGAATAGCATCTATTTTTAGTACAGCTTAAGCTTGACTAGGTTAGATACATAATCAGGGATTATTATGTTAGAATCTGCTCTCTCACAAGACGATTTGGCTGTTTGCCATGTTGTAAGGATAACCATGAACGTTATTGAAGGTATTGTTGCAGCTCCACATGCGCGCGTCGCTATCGCTATAGCGCGCTTTAACCACTTCATCAATGACGGCTTGCTTGATGGCGCCATCGACGCCTTCAAGCGCATTGGCCAGGTCAAAGACGAAAATATTACCGTAGTCTGGGTCCCGGGCGCTTACGAATTACCGTTAGCGGTCAGCGCGCTAGCGGACAGAAAAAAACATGACGCTATTATCGCGCTGGGCACGGTTATCCGCGGTGGCACCTCGCATTTTGAATTCGTTGCCTCTGAATGTAGCGCTGGCCTAGCCGCGATTGCCGCTCGCACCGCTCTACCGGTAGCGTTTGGAGTACTGACGACCGAAAACATCGAACAAGCAATCGAACGTGCTGGCAGCAAGGCCGGTAACAAAGGCGCAGAAGCCGCACTGACCGCGCTAGAAATGATCAACGTATTGCAAGCCATCAAAGCGTAAGCAAAGGAAATGAAAATTTGTGCAACCAGCCAGTTGTCATGCTCCTAAATGTGCGTCTAAGGCGCTTTATTCATAGCAATTATCACATAGACCACCCCCCCAATATCAAGATTCAGTTTCTGCCGAAGCAGGACGCGTCAGATCTAGATACCCATTATTTCCGCGAACTCCATGTCGGCACGGTGACCAATGGCCCAAAAGCTAAATAAACTTATGCTTATCCTATCAATCAGAAGAGATCGTGCACGTGAAGCACACCGTATTACGCATTGCGCTGTTTGAAGTGAATAAGAGACACAATTTGCTATACAAGGTCATCATCAAAGAAGCTATTGAGCTGGAAAGCCCTTTGGTGAAAGAAAGAAGCATAAATTTACCTAATTACGCATTTTACGCAGCCACCTCAGCAGGCTGTATCGTATTGTCGCTGCTTTCCATGCCGCCGCTAAGAATTTCGGCATCAGTGCCGCCCAAGTTATAACATCGGTTGTATTCAAATTCGGCTAGGTAACGAGGCGTATGTTATGTAGCTCCAGAGATTTCTGTCAATAAAAACAGCGGGACGGCACTGATCCCAGGGTCACGCCGCGCCAGCACCAACACAAATTTGGATAGAGCATGACATATGGTGAGTTTGATCTAATTGACCGCTATTTTAATCGGATACGCAGCGCGCGACAGGATGTGCTGCTGGGCATCGGCGATGACTGTGCGCTGCTGTCGATAGCTGAGAAAAAATGGATTGCGGTCAGTACGGATACATTGGTATCAGGAACGCATTTTCTGCTGAACATAAGCCCCTCTGATTTGGGCTATAAATCACTGGCAGTTAGCCTCAGCGACTTGGCTGCTATGGGCGCTGAACCAGCTTGGCTTTCGCTGGCGTTGACTTTGCCCCTAGTAGATGAGGATTGGCTAGCCGCATTTAGCAATAGCCTGTTCCAGCAGTTAGATTACTACGATATGCAGCTGATTGGCGGCGACACCTCCCGCGGTCCGCTGAGCCTGACTCTGACTATTCAGGGCTTAATCCCTGCCGGCCGCGCACTGACTCGCGAGGGCGCTCGTATCGGCGACTGGCTTTATGTGACTGGCACGCTGGGGGATAGTGCTGCTGGCCTAGCCATACTACAAAATCGCTTGCAAGTAAAGCATGCGCAAGATAATCAATACTTGCTAGACCGCCATTTGCGCCCGGAGCCGCGAATTCTGCAGGGCCAGGCGTTGCGCAGCCTCGCTAGCGCCGCTATCGATATTTCAGACGGAATGATCACGGATTTGTGCCACATTCTTGCTCGCAGCGACTGCGGCGCCCGCATTAACCTCGACGATATTCCAACTTCTCCCGCGCTGCTCCGCCACGTCACGCCTGATCAGGCGCTCCGCTGGGCGCTTGGGGGTGGCGAAGATTACGAACTGTGCTTTACAGTGCCTGAAATCAATCGCGGCGCGCTGGATATCGCACTGAGCCATACAGGCACGCTCTTTACCTGCATAGGCCAGATTTGCCCGCGCGGCGAGGGGATTCAATTCATGCGCAATTACCAGCCGGTAGAGTATGACTGGGATGGGTATGAGCATTTTTAACTGGACGATAGTGAATGGCGATGGACATATTCGCCGTCAAGGGGCAGATTAACTTTTCCAACTTTTAGAATTTTCTGGCAACGAGCCCCGGTAACCGCATGTCACTCTAGATATCTAGCACTCCGGGCTCGCTACGGCAATTCCATTTTTTACCTGCCGCTTCCTGCTACCGCATCACAGCTGCATTGGCTAGTGCTTGTCTTCAGCCTACGCCTGTACGTTTACTTTTTACCAATAGATTTTCACGACCATAACTGCATAGTTTGTGATGAATGCGTCATTCCGAGCCTAAACTAGTTACTTATAATTAATTGATTAATATTACTTTTTCTCAAAACTAGACAAGTAAAATATGATGAAACACATAAGATTTAAAATCTTATTTTCTGAGTTTACAAAACAGTTTAACTCTCTATGTTATTGAAAATAAATAATTTATTTATTCTTTCCTGCTTTTTCGGTAAGATAAAAAAATTAGGTGAAAATAATGCATGAATTCTTTGAAATATAGATTATCCCGACGGTTTTTCTGGCAAAGACTGGCAATAGGTGCTGTCAGGCTTTCTCTTGTTGCGGCTGCTGGATATCTGGAAACGCTGGCCGATTCGCTCGTTTGATCGCAAGGCATACGGGTATCATTATTATCGACGATGTAGTGATAAGTATCATTACCGACGGCGCTCTTCACTCGACTAGCTATCACAAGCCGCTGTCTTAGTGCGTTTTACCAGCGCCAGTAAGATTACAGCCGACTACATCGTGCAGTAAGTAAGCAGTTTCCAGCTCATGCTATCTCTTTGTTATCTAGCTTGATCTCTGTGGTCTGCAGCAGCTCGGCAAGCTGTGGGGATTGCGACACGCTAACGCATCGGCCCCGTAAGCGCCGATTCTTTAGGCACCTACTCCAGCGGCGCCTGAGCGCGTGCCGCAGCAGACCTTAGCTATCATGCCCATGATATCATGTTGATCCGTTTGCGGTACGCAGATTATTATCTTCTCTTCTGTATTTATGTAGCATTTTGCAAAATTCGTCTGATATCGCCCGCGTGGTGGCTTGCCTGAACGTCTTAATATGCAAAAGTGACGGTCTTAATATTTGTGACTTGAGCTGCAGAACTCCCCCAGAATAGAATAATGGGCAATACATTACTGGCCTCACCGTGAAAGAAAGAACGCCATTTGGAAGCCTTGGTCAGCAAAAGCAAAGATACGCACAGAACGCTCTAAATTCATTGATTTTTTTAAATTTTGATAAATCAATGAGACGCACAAAGCGACCGAGCGGTGAGGCATCAGCCGAGATTTTACAAACAGGTGTCCGCAAAGTCGACCGCGTCAAGCCTTTTTGTCAAAGAAAGGCTTGAGGCAGGCATAATCCGTAAATCAAGCAAACGAGTGTATGACCAAATTGTGGATAACAATGCGCAGCGCATTTAATTGCGCTATGTCACAGCAAGCCACTAGAGAAACGGCGACAGTGGACCCTATCACTGCTCGTCAATAAAACTATTTAGATAGAAATAATTAAAATAATATCGCGTGCAACGGTAAAACGTACACTAAAAAATGAACTGAAACCGTAGACAAAGATCGGTTAGCTTATGCGGCTAGAAGCCAATGCCGAATTCGTGTCGATGATGAAGAACGTACTGGACGCGTATCGTCAGCTCTACAAGCCGATGCATCCGTTGGTTTGCTTGGATGATACCACTGATCAATTAGTTGGATACAGACGTATCGCTCTACTTTTGAGGGCTGGGAAACCCGCCCGGTAGGGCTATGCATACAAACGGCTAAAGGTGTGCAATACCTTCATAACCAGTGAGCCGTTGGCAGATCCGTCGGCTAACCAACGTGATTCAGCATACTACGATTACAGAATCAGGATTGATTGGGCTAATTTTCTTAAGGATATCTCAACACAACATCCTTAGGCACACCGCATGAAGCTGGTCATAGAAAAGCTTGACATCCATAGTCCAGATTGTGAAGTGAAGTCACTGCCTAACAAAGACAACGCTAACATATAAGCGCTAAGAGTAATTGGCACTTCACTACTGATAACACTCGCATTAAGCTCATATGTCTTTACCTGTCATTCTATCTTAGTAAAAAACAGGAAACTATAAATAAATTCTTTAATCTTTAAAAGATAGATAGCTAGACTGTTTTATAAATTGAAAAATAAGATCTTAAATCTCATGCGCTTTATCATATGTGAGTTTCGTTTTTGCTTAGCTTAAATGGTTCTATATTAACCCGCAATGATTCTAGCTTTAAGAAAAAAGTGATAGTAATTAATTACAAATCATAAACCTTGGGTTATTAAAACTTATTAATTTTATTTGTTTTTAATTTTTACTTTATTCTATTAATTTTTAATTGTTTTATCTAAGATCATTATATGCTTCTTTGTCACACAGCCCTGTTCATGACAAAGTACTTATAGTTGAAATCAAAATATTATAGTGATCAAGCACTATGATCAAGCAACTACAAAATATAGATTTATCTTGCCGGCACACATGTGTAAAATCTTATCTAACGCCTGCCAACTCGGCTTCTTTACATATTAAACTAATGTATCGCAATTCAAAAATCAATGTATCTACAGCTTTCTGTAAAGCACCCTTGCTCTTTCTGATTCAAGGCCTCTAGTTCAGTTCTTTCTTCCTAAATAAGGATAAAAATTTATTTCCTATTTCTATATTTTAAGGGACTTCTTTAGCTCTGACCACACACTGCAACCGCTACTTTTATATATTAAGATACTAGAACACTTTTCATCTATTCCGGTTTATTAAATAGCCATTTCTCTGTATGCTACAGCTAATTTATTTTCTGAGGTCTAAATAACAAATTCTTACAGTGAGGACTGAATATCGTGAACAATCGGATTGATTTAAGCGGATAGCTTATCGCGCGTTCAGCCAACGATAAATAGCAACAGGCACTTCTACTCTTCTTTTTTATCTTCCGCCTTATTTGCCAGATTTAAATCCTATTCAGATAGTGCCTTCTAAGCTGAAATCTTAGCTTAGAAAATCTGCAGTAAAAACCATTAATTCAATGTAGAATGCGATCGCTCAAGCTATTGAGTTAATTTTCTGTCAAGATTGCAAAAACTTTTGTCGCGGTGATAAGTCAGAACAGAGAAAAGCACTCTAGTGTCACATAACATATTAAATAAAAGATAAAAACGCTTGACCCTGATACGAACATTATCGGTAGTGAAATTTTAATCGATCTTGGCGTTTATCTCATTATATTGTATCTGCCAAGTTTAGATATATAAACGCAGTCAACACGATCCCATACAGCCTCGGCCTGATCCGGCTAGAAGCCTGAGTAGAACGAACCTAGACTATGGATGTTGAGATTATTAATGACCAGCTTAATTCGGTGTCCGTAAGGACATTGTATTGAAATATAACTTACAAGGTGAGACTAATCTATCCTAGATTCTATGCTCAGCTCCATGCTCAGTTCTATGCTCCGTGCTTTGGCTAGCAGACTCGCCAACAGATAACTAACAATAAAAATTGTATATCCCTAGCCGTTTGTATTCATAGTCCTTCCGAGCAGAGTTTCCAGGCTTGAACCGCAGCGCTATGCGTGTATGTCTAATTAATTGACGAGGAGGCCCGTCTATGCAACTACCGGATGCATCGAGTCATGCAGCCGAAGATACAAATCCAGCACGTTCTCCATATGTCTAACAACAATTAATCTGGCCGGTATCAGTAATTAGTTTGGCCAGTTTGTAATCTTACAGCATAATCAAACCCTATTGCAGATATGTTGTTCTTCTCACCAACAAACAGATTCATTTTATATATCCGTTATTCTGCACCTAAAGTAGGAATAAATATAAAAATCAGTAAAAAATTAAAAATAAATAAAATCAATTAGTTATAAAAAATAAGACTGTTTACTTATAATTAAGTTATCACTATAACTTTTTTCAAAATGAGAGTCATTGGAACTTCACGCAGAAACCCTTATGCCAAGTAAATAACGAACTAAAATATGATAAAACACATGATCTTTAAAGTGTTATTCTTTTTTTAAAAACAGCATAACTATCTATATTTTTGATATATAAATATTTTATTTATTTTTTTCTACTTTTGGTAAGTTAAAAAACTTAGACAATACGAGAGCAGGTTACCCAAAAAAAGTAAGGTCCCGATGGGCTGGGAGATCTAGGCTGATTCCACTTAAGATGCACCTCCTTTATTATCTACACATATTTTCTGATCATCTCACCTATCAAATGATGCGCATCACGACGAAGAAGGACAATCCATACATCAGATGCGCTGAATAAAGAAGATTTTTTCCCGTTGCAATGTTAAAATCCTGTTTGTTGACATGTAACGCAAGATATACAAATCGGTTTCTGTAGCTCCTCATGTACGTATTTTCAATATATAGAAAAGAGAATATTTAACCCCTTGAAATTTAATATTTATTTTATTTGTAATGTAAGTAATCTTGCGTATGGCTCACCATTAAAATTAAGGAAACCCGCATGCCAGTTATAACTCTTCCTGATGGTAGTCAGTGTCAGTTTTCACATCCGATTTCTGCCCTCGATGTTGCGCGCGATATCGGTATTGGATTAGCGAAAGCCTGCATTGCTGGCCGCGTAAACGGAAAGCTGGTAGATGCTATCGATATTATTGAGAACGATGCACACCTTGCCATCATTACCGCTAAAGATGAAGCAGGGCAAGAAATAATTCGCCACTCCTGCGCGCATTTACTGGGACACGCTATCAAACAATTATGGCCGAATACCAAAATGGTAATCGGTCCAGTCATCGATAAAGGCTTTTATTATGATATAGATCTCGATTATACCTTGACCCAAGAAGATCTCCACCAGCTGGAAAATCGAATGCATGAATTGGCCGAAAAAAATTACGACGTTATCAAGGAAAAAGTTAGCTGGCAGCAGGCCTACGATGCTTTTGTCGCGCGGGGCGAGGATTATAAAATAGCCATACTCAATGAAAATATCAGCCGTGATGATTATCCCGCGCTGTATCATCATGAAGAGTATCTGGATATGTGCCTCGGTCCGCACGTGCCCAATATGCGTTTCTGCCACCACTTCATTTTACAAAAAATCTCCGGTGCATACTGGCGCGGCGATAGCAAAAACAAAATGCTTCAGCGCATTTACGGTACCGCTTGGGGCGACAAAGCACAACTTAATGCCTATTTGCAACATCTGGAAGAGACAGCGAAGCGCGATCACCGTAAGATCGGCAAGCAGCTTGACCTCTATCATATGCAGGAAGAAGCCCCGGGCATGGTATTCTGGCACAACGATGGCTGGATCCTTTTCCGCGAGCTGGAAGCTTTCGTTCGGATGAAGCTGAAAGCGTATCAGTATCAGGAAGTGAAAGGGCCGCTCATGATGGACCGCGTGCTGTGGGAAAAGACGGGTCACTGGGACAATTACGCCAAGCATATGTTTACTACGTCGTCGGAAAATCGAGAATACTGCATCAAACCGATGAACTGCCCAGGACACGTTCAGATCTTTAATCAGGGTCTGAAGTCTTACCGCGATCTGCCCCTGCGCATGGCGGAGTTCGGTAGTTGTCACCGCAATGAACCGTCCGGTTCACTATACGGTTTGATGCGCGGGTGCGGCTTTACCCAAGACGATGCGCATATATTCTGCACCGAAGACCAGGTGTGCGATGAAGTAAACAATTGCATCAAAATGGTGTATGATATGTACGCTACATTTGGCTTCGAGAAAATTTTGGTCAAACTATCCACCCGTCCGGAAAAACGCATCGGCAGCGATGATGTCTGGGACCAGGCAGAGCAGGCTTTAAGGGACGCGCTAACGAGAAATGGTATTGCCTTTGAATACCAACCGGGTGAAGGGGCTTTTTATGGGCCTAAAATTGAATTTACGCTTCTTGATTACCTAGACCGTACCTGGCAATGTGGTACAGTGCAGCTTGACTTTTCGTTGCCGGTTCGTTTAAACGCCTCATATATAGGAGAAAACAACGAACGGATGATCCCGGTCATGATTCACCGTGCTATTTTAGGGTCAATGGAACGATTTATAGGCATTCTGACAGAAGAGTATGCAGGCTTCTACCCGACCTGGCTCGCACCAACGCAGGTTGTCGTAATGAACATTACCAAAAACCAGTCGGAATATGTTTCGAAACTAACGGAAACACTGTCGGCGGCAGGTATTCGGGCAAAAGCAGACTTGAGAAATAAAAAAATAGGCTTTAAAATCCGAGAGCATACTTTACGTCGAGAGCCTTATATGCTGGTCTGCGGTGATAAGGAGATGGAAGCAGGTAAAGCTGCGGTGCGTACACGGCGCGGTAAAGACCTAGGCAGCATTAACATTAACGAGATTATTGCAAAACTGCAGCACGAAATCTGCAGTCGTAATCTTCATCAACTGGAGGAATAAAGTATTAAAGGTGGAAAACGAGTTCAACCGGCACGTCCCAATCGTATTAACCAAGAAATCCGTGCCGCAGAGGTTCGTCTAACGGGCATTGACGGCGAGCAGATTGGCATTCTCAGCCTGAATGAAGCACTTAAAAAATCTGAGGAAGTAGGCCTTGATTTAGTCGAAATCAGCCCGAATGCTGAGCCGCCGGTTTGCCGCATCATGGACTATGGAAAGTTTCTCTATGAGAAGAGCAAATCCACCAAAGAACAGAAAAAAAGCAAAAAACTATTCAAGTTAAAGAAATTAAATTCCGGCCTAGTACCGGTGACAGCGACTATCAAGTAAAACTACGCAACCTAGTTCGCTTTCTCAGAGACGGTGATAAAGCCAAAATTAGTCTGCGTTTTCGAGGACGTGAAATGGCGCACCAGCAGATCGGCATCGAAGTGCTTAACCGCGTTCGTGACGATCTGAGTGAACTCGCAGTAGTGGAATTTTTCCCCTCTAAAATTGAAGGCCGCCAGATGATTATGGTGCTCGCACCTAAGAAGAAGCAGTAAGGGTTAACAAGCAAGGCGTAGCCTTCACCCCTCTGATTCATATTATTAACAATGCGGAGTAAAAATAAACTCATGCCAAAAATCAAGACAGTACGCGGTGCCGCAAAGCGCTTCAAGAAAACGGCTTCAGGCGGTTTTAAGCGCAAACATGCCAACCTGCGTCATATTCTGACAAAAAAATCCACTAAGCGTAAGCGTCACCTGCGCCCGAAATCCATGGTTTCCAAAGGAGATTCGGGTTTAGTCATGTGTTGCCTGCCGTATGCGTAAGCGTCATTTTAACTGGTTCGAATAAGACTTTAGGAGAAAGCATATGGCTCGCGTAAAACGCGGCATGATAGCCCGTGCACGTCACAAAAAAATCTTAAAACAAGCAAAAGGTTACTACGGTGCCCGCTCTCGCGCTTACCGTGTCGCCTTTCAGGCGGTTATCAAAGCAGGTCAGTACGCTTACCGCGATCGGCGTCAGAAGAAACGCCAGTTCCGTCAGCTCTGGATTGCCCGTATCAACGCCGCAGCCCGTCAGAACGGCATTTCCTATAGCCAGTTTATCAATGGCTTGAAACAAGCCTCCATTGAAATCGACCGTAAAATCCTGGCGGATATTGCCGTATTCGATAAGACAGCTTTCACAGCTCTGGCCCATAAAGCGAAAGGCATCCTGGCATAAGAGGTTGAAAAGCCGGTCTTCCTTTTTTTGCCTAAAGGTGGGACAGCGCCAAAATAGGCATTTTCACATTAATAAACTAATCCTATCGTGATTCTTCACCTAAATTAGGCATAAATATAAAAATCCGCGAGAAATTAAAAACAAATAAAATCAATTAGTTAGATGATCTAGACTGGCTGTTTATAATTAAACCTTAATATGCATTTTGCTCAGCTTCGCTGAGCTCGCCGCATGGCCGTAACTGCTTTTAATACCGCAACTAAGAAGCGCGGTATAGCGCCTTCAAAGTATCGCGTTACTTAAATAGATACTCAAATTCAGCCAGGTAAGAGGAGCATGCCTGCTGCGTATTGCACGGTAAATTTCCATTACCGCGTTTTTAGATTCTCCAGAAGAGTGTTCATCTATTTAAAGGTATTGATTTCCAGAATAGCCCAAGCCTGGCCGATTAATATGCGTAATCAGCTGATTTATTTATTGTTTTTTATTTTTTAGTGAGATGAAAAAAGAAAGTCAGGTACGAGGTGACGGATGCAAGCATGAGTGCTTGCTATTTTCCGTTTCTTTTTTACTGTACCGCCTGTTTCGTGATATTTTCGCGTAAGTCAAAAACGAAAATGGTACTACAGCCTCCTCCTGGAGCGGAGACCGTTTTATTATGAGTCAGCGGTAACCGCTTGGGTTACTGTACAGGAACCAGACAGAACTCTCGCTTATTTTTACGCTTAAGCTATCTACCCATAATTCCGTATTAGACTGTTTTGTGAACTCAGAAAGCAAGAACTTGAATCTTAAATATTTCATCATATTTTGTGTTCGTTTTTTACTGAGGGTTAGGATGCCTACGTTAAGCTATAATGCTTCTGCTTTTAAAAAAGTAATAATGACGATTTGATTACTGTATTGCTTACATTAAGCAGCCGATCTTAAGCTACACTAAAAATAGAAAATTTTCTGGCAGATGAATAGTCTTCTAAAAAACACAAAAAGCGTCATGATGGAAATTTATCATGCAATTCATGACCAATATACGCCTCGTTATCAAGTATCTTAATACGCAAAAAGTAGCGGTTGCAGCATTTGTGGTTAGAGCTGAAAAATTCTCCAAAATGAAGCAATCGGAAAGTAAATTATTACCCTCACGTCGGAAGAAATAACTTCATTGAAAGCGTTGGCCAAGGGAAAGCAAGCTGCATAGAAAATTATAAATCTATCATTCCGCACTTGTTATAAAAATACGAAATTAGTGAAAATTAAAAAAGTCAATTAGTTATAGGAAATCGAGGCTGATTATAATTACTTAGCTTATTATCGTTAATTAATTATTATTACACAGCTTTATGCCGCAACCCTTAAGCTAAGAAAAATAAACTCAAAAACACGAAGGACGCATGAGATTTAAGATCTTAGACTCTCAGTTCATAAAAAGTATAACTATCTGTATCTTTATAAGTAAAGAATGTATTTATGTTTTTTGCTTTTTTATAAAAGGAAAAAATTAGATGCGTAATCACCAGTGAATGCATAGGTTATCTTGCAGTAGACATCAATTAAACGTATAAAGTAACAAAGCAAAAAGCAACTGAGTCACGAGGCGTTAGCTGATATTTTATAAAAAATGCCAGAAAGATCGATCAGATCAAGCATTGTTTTTTCGAAGAAAAGCTTGAGGCAGTCTTGATCCGTAAACCCAACAAACGCAGGCATAGCTGCATTATGGATAACGATATCGAAGCACATTTCATTCTGCTAATCTGCGCAGTAGGCCGAAGAATCGGCGATAGTAGACTTTACAACTTCAATAAAATAACCTGTGACCCAATTGATCTTGCGGGTATCTATTTGTAGAATCTCCGCTAACGCCTCGTGACTCGGTCGCTTTACGCGTCTAATCAATGTATCGCAATTCCAAAAAAATCAATGCATTCACAACTTTCTGTGCAGCATGCGCACATCCTTGCTGAGAAACGCTTCTAGTTGCATTGTTACGTGAGGCTAATAATATATTCTTCCATTGCTCCATTTTGGGGATTTCTTTCACTCTACCCACGAAGATTATAACCGCTACTTTTACGTGTTAAGACACCAGCCGAATTTGAGTATTGATTTAATAGACGTTATGGCTTAAGAGCACTGATGCTACGTTTCTTAGTGTCTGCATTCAAATCACCCACAATACCATGAGAATGGCTAAGCAAATACGTAATCATGTAATTATAAGTAATCTTGGTTGGTTATAACTCATTAATTTTATTTTTTAATTTTTACTGATTTTTGTATTTATTTCTAATTTAGGTGGGAAATGACGGAGCCATGCCACATAAAAGAGGAAAATAATGCAACATCTCGCAGAGCTGATTATGCAGCTCAAAGCAGCCATCGAACAGTCTCAAGATATAAACGCGTTAGAGTCATTGCGCGTCGCATATTTAGGGAAAAAAGGGTATTTTACCCAGCAAATCACAGCACTGAGGAATCTAGCGCCGGACGCGAGGCCCGCGGCGGGTGCGGCAATTAACCGGATTAAACAGGACATGCAGCGGGCGCTAGCCGAACGCAAGATGACGCTGGAGCAGTCAGCGCTAGAAGCGCGGCTGGCGGCCGAGATATTAGATGTTTCTCTGCCGGGCCGGCGCGTAGAACATGGCGGTCTGCATCCGGTATCACGCACTATCGCGCGCATTGAGCATTTTTTCGGTGAGCTGGGGTTTTCAGTAGCTATCGGTCCTGAAATCGAAGATGACTACCATAATTTCGACGCTTTAAATATTCCTGCAGATCATCCCGCGCGCACCACTCACGATACGTTCTGGTTTGACACAACGAGATTATTGCGCACCCAGACCTCCGGCGTACAAATCCGCATCATGAAAGCGCAACCGCCGCCGCTCCGCATTATCGCTTCGGGGCGTGTGTACCGTAACGATTATGACCAAATTCATACACCGATGTTTCATCAGATGGAAGGGCTAATGATCGACACAGATATTAGTTTCACTAACCTGAAGAGCACGCTGCATGATTTTCTCCGTAATTTCTTTGAAGAAGAGTTGCAGGTGCGTTTCCGCCCGTCCTATTTTCCGTTTACCGAGCCCTCTGCCGAAGTGGATGTGATGGGGGAAAACGGCCGCTGGCTAGAAGTACTAGGCTGCGGCATGACTCATCCGAATGTGCTACACAACGTCGGCATTAATCCGGAAATCTATTCCGGCTTCGCCTTCGGCATGGGCATAGAGCGGTTGACAATGCTACGTTACGGTGTCACCGATTTGCGCGCATTTTTCGAAAACGATCTGCGTTTTCTTAAACAATTTAAATAAAAGCGGGATGAATACATGAAATTCAGTGAACTTTGGCTGCGTGAATGGGTCAGTCTGGCCATCGACAGCGCCGCGCTGGCGGAGCAAATTACCATGGCCGGACTGCAAGTAGACGGTATAGAACCAGTCGCTGGCCGTTTTACCGGCGTGGTGGTTGGCCATGTAGTAGAATGCAGGCCACATCCTAATGCTGATAAATTGCGGGTCACTAAGGTAGATATTAAGGGCGAGCGATGGCTCGATATTGTCTGCGGCGCTCCCAACTGTCGCGCCGGTCTGCGGGTAGCGGTAGCCACAATAGGCGCTCTGCTGCCAGAAGATCTTGAAATTAAAGGCGAAAAATTATATGGCACGCTGTCGGAGGGCATATTGTGTTCCTTTTCCGAATTAGGCATTGCGACCGCCCATGACGGTATTATCGAACTTCCTGTCGATGCACCTATCGGCCAAGATATCCGAAACTATCTGCAGCTTGACGATAATACTATCAACATCAGCGTTACGCCGAACCGAGCTGACTGTCTAGGGTTGCTGGGAATTGCCCGCGATGTCGCGGTGTGGAATCGTATGCCGCTCGTGCAGCCGGTCATCGAGACGGTAGCGCCGGTTATCGGCGATACGTTGTCTATTCGCGTTGACGCGGCCGATGCCTGCCCGTGCTATTTAGGCCGTGTAGTAAGAAATATCGACGTCAGTGCCCCCACGCCACTGTGGATGAAGGAAAAACTACGGCGCAGCGGCTTGCGTTCGGTAGACGCTCTGATGGATATCACCAACTACGTTCTGTTAGAACTAGGACAGCCGATACACGCCTTCGACTATAATCGCATCGAGGGCGGCATCATAGTGCGTTATGCGGAGCAGGATGAGGCGCTGACCTTGCTCAACGGTAGCGATGTCACGCTCTCGCCCGACACTCTGGTGATTGCCGACCACAGCAAAGCGCTGGCGATAGCAGGAATCTTTGGCGGCGCCAGCTCCGGGATTAGCGCGACGACTTGCGACGTGGTGCTGGAATGTGCCTTTTTCCACCCATCGGCTATTACCGGCCGTGCCCGCCGTTATGGGCTGCACACAGATGCGTCACACCGCTATGAGCGGGGCGTAGATCCGGCGCTGCAACCGCGCGCCATGGAGCGGGCTACGATGCTTTTGGTATCAATCTGCGGCGGTCAGCCGGGGCCGGTTATCGATGTGACCTCCTCGGTTACGCTGGAGCAACATGCCAATATTCTACTACGCCGGAAAATGCTAGACCGGCTGATAGGCCATGTTATCCCGGATGAGATCGTTAGCGATATCCTCACTCGTCTTGGCTGCCAGGTGATCCGTACGGAGGAGGACTGGCAAGTCTTAGGACCAAGCTGGCGTTTTGATATCGCTATCGAAGAAGATTTTATTGAGGAAGTCGCGCGCGTATACGGTTATGATGCTATTCCGGCTGTCCCGGTGCGTGCCGATCTCGTGATGCCGCTTCATCGTGAAGCATTACTGCCGCTGTCGCGCGTGAAAACGCTGTTAGTAGATTCTGGTTATCAGGAAGCCATTACCTATAGCTTTGTAGATCCTAGAAACCAAGCGCTGCTCCATCCTCATCAGGCACCGTTGGTACTGCCGAATCCGATTTCTCAGGATATGTCCGTCATGCGTTTGTCTTTATGGACCGGCCTTCTCAACGCGGTGGTCTATAATCAGAATCATCAGCAGCAGCGAATTCGCCTATTTGAAACCGGATTGCGATTTGTTCCTGACAATGAAGCTGACCTAGGCATTCGTCAGGATCTTATGCTAGCTGGGGTTATTACCGGTCCAGTCTTCGCTCAACATTGGGATCAGGCACCCCAGCCGGTGGATTTTTACGATGCCAAGGGCGATATTGAGGCAATACTTGAACTTTCCGGTAAATTAAACGATATTGAGTTTAGAGCACAAAGACATCCTGCTCTACATCCGGGTCAGAGTGCCGCAATTTACCTTAAGAATGAAGCTATTGGATTTATTGGTGTTATTCATCCCGAACTTGAAACGAAACTGAATTTAAATGGCTGTACGCTTTTGTTTGAACTTCTCTGGGAGAGGGTTGCCGAGCGTAAAGTGCCTAAAGCAAATGATATTTCCCGCTTTCCCTCTAATCGTCGCGATATTGCCGTAGTCGTGGCTGATAACGTCGCCGCAACAGATGTTATCTTAGAATGTAAGAAAGTTGGCGAAAATCAGTTAGTTGGCGTAAACTTGTTTGACGTGTACCGGGGTTTTGGCGTAGCGGAAGGTTTTAAGAGTCTGGCTATCAGCCTAATCTTACAGGATAGTACTCGTACACTAGAAGAAGAGGAGATTGCCGCAACTGTTGCGAGATGCGTAGCAGCACTAAAGCAGCGATTCCAAGCATCCTTGAGGGATTGAACGTATGACGCTTACTAAAGCTGCAATGTCAGAATACCTATTTAAAAAACTCGGGCTGAGCAAACAAGATGCCAAAGAAATAGTGGAGCTTTTTTTAAAGAAGTGCGCCAGGCATTGGGAAATGGCGAGCAGGTAAAATTATCAGGCTTCGGTAATTTTGATTTGCGAGACAAGAATCATAGGCCAGGACGCAACCCAAAAACAGGCGAAGATACTCCCATTGCCGCCCGTCGGGTAGTGACGTTTCGTCCGGGGCAGAAATTGAAAATCCGTGTCGAGAATGCCTCGCCGAAAGCGTGAATCCGTCGCTTACGCGACGGCTTTTTGCTACACTGCAGCGGCTTGCGGCGGCTGAAATGGTCTTAGCCTTAGAGCCAAAACACCTTAACTTTTTAGGTCTAGCTAAAACGGCTAGAGCAACTCTCATCAGCTTGAGCGATTGCATTTCATAACGAAGCAACAATGCTTGCTACAGCTTTTCTGGGCAGTGATTTCAGATTGGGAAACACCATCTGGATTGGATTTAAAGCCGGTGAATAAAGCAGAAGATAAAGAAAAATTGCATTTTTAAGCTCAATAGCTTCTCGTACATTATAAAATTTTATTATTAGACAAGTTATTTATTATCGTAATAATACTAGATAAAAGTGCAGAAGCAATCGCCCGTTCTGCATAAACAAGAACAGAAAGGATGTTTATTTATTACTCTATCGAGTAATATATTTTGCACCTAATTTAGATAGAAGCATGCCAGCAGTGAGTGTCGTGACTTCACCGTGAGCACGTAGAACATGATCTTAATATCGTTCACTTCGTTTGCTGCGGCCTTTTGACTTACTCATATTTTTCGTTGCTGTCGTTTCCTTGATCGAAATAAGCTTCTCTAGTAAAAATGTAATGTTTTTAGACCATAATTTTCGCGCATGAACTACTATAGATGTTGAGATAGTCCGGGATCAATATAATGCGGTGTGCCTAAAGACATTATATTGAGATATTCTTAAAATATATCAGCAAGCAGTAGTTACAAGGACTACTGCCCAAAGCTCTCTAGCAGCTTGCTGTAGATTAGCTCACTTAAATGCGCCTCAGCATCACTATCCACAATACTGTCATACACCCGCTTTTTCGGTTTACGGCTCTGCACTATCTCACGCTCTTTTTCAATAAAACAATTCTTTTTCCGATCAATCTTGCGAACGCCTATTTATAAAATCTCGGCTAATGCCGCGCCACTCGGTCCAGATTCAATTGATGCATTCAATTTAATAAAATCGATGTATGCATAACTTTCTTTAGGGGCTTTCACCTTTTCTAACCAATGCTTACATTTCCGTTCTTTCTTCCGACGTAAGGGTAATAATGTATTTTCTATTCCTCCATTCTTAGGGATTTCTTCAGCTCTGGTCACAAATATTGCAAGCACCACTTTTACGTATTAAGAAGTTTAAATGGTATATTCTTGTAGTCAGGACTTAAAATCGCAAATAATCGAATTAATTGAGTCGGTTAGATCTATATGTACAGCGGAGTATAGATACTAAATCATCTATTCTGCTGCGGCTTCTTGAAGCATGTCACCGAAAAAAAGCGCGACGATGTAGTTTATGCGTAAAATTATAGTCTGAAGAAATATCACATTTTCACTAGATCAGTTTATTTACATCGATTGATCGGCAACAACGACCAATATAAATAAATAAAAGGGCCGCAGGAGACTAAGTTAATGATGCCGGACTGATGTCTCACATGCTTACTTTGAAACAACTCTACTCACTTCTGGATTAAGTGTAACTATGCTACTCAATGGAGAAATAAAAGAACATACTTTCCCCTTTTATGTAGAACGGGTACTTTCCCTTAAATTTGCATCAGAAAATGTTATGATAATAGACAATTTGGATGCTTATAAAGTGGATAGTGCACGAGAGGCCGATTGAGTCTAAAGATACAATTCTTCTTTATCTTTCGGATTATCCATCGGATTTAAATCTTATAAAAATGACATCGCCCAAGCTGAAATCACTGCTTAGAAAAGCTACAGCAAGAACCATTAATTTTTTTGTAAAATGCGATCGCTTAAACTATTAAGTTGATTTTCTATAAGGATTTGCTAAATTTTTATCGCAGCCGAACATAACCTAAAATAGATGAAAATACTCTAGCCTCAACAGGCTGTATGGCATTCTAGTAGTCTTCAATGTCGCTAGCAAGAAGCCCGTATTAGTGCTCCATAAGTCATAAATTCGGTTAAATCGATGCTCAAATTTATCCAGATAAAATATTTTACGAAACTTTACTTTCTAGCGCTAAAAGCCATCTTTCTTTGCAAGAAGCAGTGGTTAAAAATAATAACTAATAAAAATATTAATTTATATTATATGATTTATGTATTTCGCTTAGGAATGGCCTAGAAAACCTACCGCTTTATAGACTTTAGCTAGAGTTAGGCTGGCTTGAGCGCGAGCTTTTTTCGCTCCGTCATGCAGAACTTGATTCAGGTAGGCCTCGTCAGCACGAAGAGTATAGTAGCGGGCCTGTAATGAGGTTAGAATTTCTAACACCGCATCCGCGACAGCGGTTTTCAGATGGCCGTACATTTTGCCGACAAACGCCTGTTCTAGCTCGGCCACCAGCGTACCGGTTGCACCTGAGAGAATATCCAGCAAATTAGAAATGCCGGGTTTCGCCACTGGATTGTAGCGTATCACAGGTGGCTCGTCAGAATCGGTTACCGCGCGCTTAATTTTCTTAACTACGGATTTAGGATCTTCTAGAAGAGTAATCACGTTATTGCGGTTATTATCAGATTTTGACATCTTTTTCGTTGGCTCCAGCAATGACATCACCCGTGCGCCAGATTTAGAAATAAACGGCTGAGGAATGGTAAAAATATCACCATACAGCGCATTAAACCGCTTAGCGATATTGCGGCTAAGCTCCAAATGCTGTTTCTGATCTTCGCCAACCGGCACCTGATTACTCTGATAGAGTAAAATATCTGCCGCCATGAGCACCGGATAATCAAACAGCCCGGCGTTGACATTTTCGGCGTAACGGGCTGATTTATCCTTAAACTGGCTCATCCGGCTCAGTTCGCCACAATAAGTATAACAGTTCAACAACCAGCCTAGCTGACTATGTTCCGGCACGTGCGACTGAATAAAAACCGTACTTTTAGAGGGATCGATACCGCAGGCTAGATATAACGCCAGAAGGTCTAATGTCGCCTTGCGCAGATGCTGCGCATTCTGACGGGCGGTGATGGCATGCAAATCGACGATACAATAAATACAGTCATGATCATCCTGCATACTGACCCACTGACGCAGCGCACCAATATAGTTACCAATGGTTAGCTCTCCTGACGGCTGCGCGCCGCTGAATACGATGAGTTTACTCATTTTAATCGTCCTACTTAACAGAAGGTCATGGCCCGAACACGAGCAAAAAATCGGGAAAAGGGTTTAGAATGTAATTCTAATGATTCAAAGTGATTGCTTCACCGTAGTTATAACGATTAGTCATCTCGGTAGCTTTAGCCGCGCGGATCTCATTTCGTGAATCGTTGATTAACAGCAGTTTGCGGGGATAGCGCGGCAAATTATTTAATACTTGAAAGGAAAATATTTTATATTATAAATATAATATAAATAAAATTATTATATACAAATATCTGTTATGATGTAGCGCTTTTATTGCATCCCAAGACTATGAACTTGGTTTTAAAGTTTTTGTCTTCAGACAAAACTGAACTTTAAATAATTTTTATTCAGACGCTTATTCTCTTGCTTGTCTAAAAAAACGAATATACCAGAACTGCTCGAAGCGATAGATTTTTGCAGGCTATATATTTGCTCTTAAGCATTCTCCTCGCTTTCCAGTCCGCTTAATCGCGTTGCGGGCTATTTCGTGATACCGCTCATAATCAAGCGTATGGAACCACGAGTAATGGCTAGCAATACATTCAAAATTACTAGCCTGACATCACAATGCCTACAGTTCTCGTTAGAAAAAATCATACCCGTCAAAGATGTAAAGAAAATAAACCAATCGCTTTTAGCGCATACCTGATCGCTCGCAACTCTGAATTTTGAAGCATATTACCATGTGGCCACAAGCGGTTGAGCCTTATACACTCACGGTTACCTGTGCCGGAGACTGTTTTTGCACCGCTTTTAGGATTCGAGGCATATCTTTACTCTATCACTGCCGACTAATTCCCGACCGAAAAATACTCAAAGATGCAACCAGGAATTACCAATAAACCGCCTACCATAATGTCGACTTGCTACAATGACATAGACTAGCTAAAAAGCAACTCTCCCTACCCGCAACTTGCTGGCATTACATTCCACAATCTGATCATTATCGAAATTGGGTGAGAGAGTGTGAGAATCTGTAATATATAGAGGCGTTTCATTGAACATCACTGACTGGAATTTAAAGACGCTACACCCGCTTCTGAATAGAAGGGTCTATAATGACCTATGAAAAACATATTGAGCCCTAAACGTTACGCTCAAAGCATCGGCACTTAATCGCGCATTAATTGCTCCAGCGAAGAAAATTTCGCAGCCTGACGCTTTTCCTTTCTCTAATAATCAGGCAGACAGTGTGACAAGGCAGTGCGCTAAAGAAGACTCTGCTGCCTGACTAGGAAGCATTTCCCGGCGGAAGATGCTTTCACTCTATCGGCTATAGTTAATAGAGCAGAAATGCGCTCGTCAGCGCTGACAGCACAATCTCTTGCCAGACAAACTGTTCCGGTATCATAGCTTAATTGCGGTTGCGGTTTACCCGGATAACATCAGACATAATGCGGATTTTACGCATAATATTTGCTAGATGAATGCGATCGCGGGTCGTCAGGCGAATAAACGCGCTATACACCCTGTCCTTTTTTTCTTCGGTGTTAAGGCTCTGGATATTAGAATTAGCGGCGTTAATCGACGCGGTTAAATTGGCCAGCGCGCCCTGATGATTGAACATGTCTATCTTGATTTCGGCGATAAATTCCTGTTCACTTACCATTTCTAACTCTACCGGCATGAATTTTCCCAGTTCTTTTTAATAACCCTCGATATTTCGGCAAGACTCATTGTGTACCACTAATCTTTTGCCTCGGCTGATGTGAGAAATAATCGGATCGCCTGGGACAGGCTGGCAGCATTTAGCGAAGGTGATCAGAATGCTATCCGCACCTTTGATAGGCAGCGTGTGCAAGCCGACGGGGAAAGCTTTGTTGTACGAATCCCCCTGCAGGTTTTTAGCAATGACCAGGATCATGGCGTTTCCGAGACCGATTTCCGCTAACAGATCTTCAAGCGGCGCCAGCTTTCTCCTATCTAGCTCGCGTTGGATATTTGACGAAGGCATTTCAACAATTTTGCGGCTGATGCCGAGCGTATGGTTAAGCAGGCGACGGCTGAGGCTAACGGAATCATCACGCTTGAGATTTTTCAGCATCTGGCGAATTTTGACCCGCGCCTTAGAGCTTACGACGAAATTCAGCCAGGCTGCGTTCGGGCGCGCGATGGGAGCGGTAATAATTTCTACGCTCTGGCCGCTGGAAAGCGACTGCGACAGAGGATGGGGTTGCCTATCCACCCGAGCACCTATGCAGCTATGGCCGATATCGGTATGCACGGCATAGGCAAAATCTACCGGCGTAGCACCCACTGGTAATTCAATAATACGCCCTTCGGGGGTAAACACATAGATTTCGTCGGGGAAAAGATCGGATTTAACGCTTTCAATGAATTCAAAGGAGCTGCCGGCGCTTTGCTGTAACTCGATAAGACTTTGCATCCAGCGCTGCGCACGGATTTGCGCTGTAGTAACGGTTTCGCCCTGCTCTTTATGCGCCCAGTGCGCTGCCACTCCCATCTCCGCTATCTGATCCATGTCTTCGGTGCGAATCTGCACTTCCACAGGAACGCCGCGGGGGCCGATCATTGAGGTATGCAGCGATTGGTAGCCGTTGGCTTTAGGGATGGCGATATAATCTTTTACCCGACCGGGACGCGGTTTATACAGGCCATGCATATGACCCAGCACTCGGTAACAGTTATCCACGTCGCTGACGATCACCCGAAAAGCGTATACATCCATAATAGAATGAAAATATTTTTCTTTCAGGTGCATTTTGTAATAGATAGAGTAAAGGTGTTTTTCCCGCCCGCTGACGCAACAGCGAATACCCACTTCGGTTAAGCGACTCTTTATCTCGTCGAGGATTTTCTGGATTATCTCTTTACGGTTACCGCGCGCTGCTTTAACTACTTCCTTAATAACCCGATATCGGTTGGGATAAAGTGCCTCAAATCCCAGCTCTTCCAGCTCGGTTTTTAGGTTGTAGATACCTAGCCGGTGGGCTAGTGGGCTATAGATTTCAAGCGTTTCTCGTGCGATACGACGCCGTTTATCCGGCCGCAGAGCGCCAAGCGTGCGCATATTATGGGTGCGGTCGGCAAGCTTTATCAGCACGACTCGGATATCTTGCACCATCGCCATAATCATTTTACGGAAGTTTTCCGCCTGAGCTTCTTTCTTATCACGGAACTTCAGCTTGTCAAGTTTCGATACACCTTCCACCAGCTCGGCAACGCTTTTACCAAACATTTTTTTCATGTCATGGTAGGTAGCGGGGGTATCTTCAATAATATCATGCAGCAGTGCCGCCATCAGCGTCTCATGATCAAGACGCATCTCAGCGAGTATGCAAGCAACCGCTACCGGATGGGTTATATAAGGCTCACCGCTGGAACGAGTCTGTCCCTCGTGCGCATCACGAGCCACAAGGTAAACCTGTCGGAGGAGCTTGATCTGCTCCTCGGGTAAATAACTTTGAATCTGAAGATTCAGACTTTCAAACAGATACAAGGTAGAGTAGCGACCTGCTGTTAAGGACGGCCTGCAGCTATCGTGGTGACTGCCTGAAGATCAGCGGCTTCCCGCTCTTGCCGCTCTTGTTGGTTACGTAAATCGAGTATTTCGCTTGTGATCAGGCCCGCCTCAATTTCACGCAGGGCGATAACCGTATATTTATCATTTTCTTCCGCAACCAGTGGATCTTTTCTGCCTATCTGAATCTGACGTGCGCGCCGCGCAGCGACCAGGACTAGGTCAAAACGGTTACCAATTTTCTCGACGGCGTCTTGTACAGTTACGCGTGCCATATGTGAGACTACTCCACAGATGAAGAAATGACTGGGCATCATACTGAAAGTTGTGTCAGTCTGCCAACAATTTGCTGATTAATGCGTTATAGCGTAATTTCTGACGCGCATGGCGCAGCCGCTCGGCTCGGATAATGGTTTTTAGATCAAGTAATGCGGTATTGAAATCGTCATTAACGATGAGATAATCATAATCAGCAAGATGAATCATCTCAGCTACCGCTAGCGCCATGCGTCGGGCGATGATCTCTTTACTATCCTGACCGCGTCCGCGTAACCGGCGCTCTAACTCTTTCTTGGAAGGCGGCAAAATAAAGATGCTGCGAGCGTTAGGCATTTTACTCCGGATTTGCTGCGCGCCCTGCCAATCGATATCAAGGAATACATCGACGCCGCTAACCAGAATCTGCTCGATGTTTTCGCGCGAGGTGCCGTAGTAATTGCCAAACACCTGAGCGTATTCCAAAAAGGCATCTTCGGCAATCATGCGCTTAAATTCCGCTACTGGCACGAAAAAGTAATGCTGACCGTGCGCTTCGTCAGGACGCATGCCGCGGGTAGTATGGGAGATTGACACATGGCTGTCATAAAACTGCTGACTTTTCAGCAACGCCTGGATCAGGCTAGATTTTCCCGCGCCGCTCGGGGCAGAAACGATATAGAGCGTACCTTGAATCATTATAAAATAGTCAGCTGAGGTTGAAAGAATGACAGGGCACGTTGCTATTCTATACGGTATTCAATACCGTATTCAAAGGCGATGCAGTTGTCAACGTAGTAGCAGGGTCTGCATGGGGGATGAAATTAAGTATTTAGACCCTGAGTATTATATAGACCCTCGTTACACAGCCCTGTTCATAGTAAGATGGTGACTCAGGGATGTAGTTGAGTAAAAACATCATAATAATTAAGCTCTATGCTTAGGAAGCTACAATATCTAAAATCAGAATTGCTGTTTATACAAACAACTAGTAGTACCTACTTTAGCTAAGCCTTATAGCATCTCTAAACTGACCGTTTCTAAAAAATGAGATGGTTCTGAGGATGACAGCCATATTCCCAATCGTTTGCAGACGATGCTATTGCTCGCTCAGAAAGATGTAGACATTTCCCGGCGGAAGATACTTTTTTGCCACTGGACGATCTGTTGGCGATCTTACGCATATTCTTGAAACCCGTCGCATCTCAATCTGGACTGGATTGCGGTTTACGCAGGTAGGTATAAATTTCGCGTTTATGTAGCATGAAGGAGATAGCAAAAAACCAAAGCAGAAAGCGCTTAAAAGCTATGAGCCTAGCTCTCTGGATTAAAATATTTTTCATAAATACTAAATGAAAGCTCATGACGTTATCTTTTCTTGGGTATAGATCAAGTGACTCAATATATTTTTATCCGTCTCTAAAAAGCCAAGAGCGTGGCTAGACCATTTTTTATCTATTCTAGTGTACATATCTCTACGATGAAAAATTATTGCAATATTTATATAAAATAAATTCAATAGCTTGAGCGATCGTATTCCACAGAGAATCAACAGTTCTTGCTGCAACTTTTCTGATCAGTGCTTTCATCTTTTGGAAAAGCCATGTCGATAAAATTTAAATCCGGTGAATAAGGCAGAAAATAAAAAGAATTGAATCTTTATCTTCAATATCTTCTCGCACACCATCTACTTTATAAGTAGATAAATTATCTATTATAACAATATTCCCTAGTAAAAGTTTAATAAAAAATACTTGTTCTAAATAAGAAAGGAAAGTATGTCCGTTGATTTCTGTATCGAGTAGCAAAATTAGATTTAAGCTAAATAGACGCATGATAGTAGTGGGCAGGGTCGTTTCCCGGCTGCGTGTAGAATATTAGCCAAGCATCGTTAACTTCGTCTCCAGCCGACCTTTAATCTACTTATATTTTTCGTTTTTACCGTTTTATAAATAACGAATAAGCTTCTCTGGTAAAAAATGTAACATTTCTTTAGGTTAAAATTTGTATCTATGCACTACATCGTCCTACTCTTGTTCAGTGGAATATGCAGTCTTTTTACCGTTATCATATCATGATGAAAAGCGCGATAGAGCCAAAAGACTCGTTTAAATTCTGAAAATACTTTTTAAGGAGGCTTGCATTTTAGGCAAGGTTAGATTACAAGATTGATCAATAAGCATAAGGATGAAATCAGAATACGCATTAATTTTAAGCTGCGATTCGGGCTTTCTCTAGGTTTTCAGCTGTAAGTTCCAGTCTGACAGAATTGCTTGCTCCAACGAACCGCATCAGAAGAGACCACTTGATATCTATCCGCTTAACATCCATCCTCCGCTGTACGTGAAAATTTACACGACTTAATCAATCTGATTATTCACAATCTTAAATTCTCACTGTAAGAATATGGCATTTATACTTAAGAGAAAATTAGCTATAGAATATAGATTCATGGATATTTAATAAACTAGAATATATTAAAGGCACTTTAATGCAGAACATTTTTTGTATAATCTTAGTCAAGAATATTGCATAGTTATTCATCGGGCACTTACAGACAATGGCAAAGAATTACAGGTCGTCTTTTTTGTCCCGCGGAAACACTCAACCACTGGGGGAATGAATTCGACTACTCATATGCAGAGCTTAATACAGAACACTGTCTGAGAACACGGGCGCACCTGCAAAAAATAGAAAGGAGACCCGCGTTAGAAAGGCGGTATTGAGCTTAGCCTTGTTTTTAGTCAGCATAGCTCTGAGCAGTGTCAATTACAGCGCATGCATCGGCTTAATAAAAAAGCCGATATCAAGGAAATGGCGGTTTAGTGAACGGTTGAATCAGATTCAATAACAATAATCCCCATAGCATCAATATTAATAAATAGATTATATTAATCAGTTCAGTATTGTATTATTTCTCCTGCGTAGCGTGACGGAGATAGAGCCGGTATGCTACTTTCCCGGTGACTTTTTCTCGATGTAGATGCCATTGAGCCGGCATATCTGGAACGAGGGCTTCCGTTTCGGTTTCAACGTATATCCAGGCGTCGTCCGCCAGTCGCTGATGCCGCTCCAGTACGGCCACTATGCTGGTTATCATGCCTTGCCGAAAAGGGGGATCGATAAAGACTACATTAAACGCTTCGCCCGGCTGCGCGAGCCAGCGTAGGCTATCAGCAGTGATGACGCGCGCCTGCTGTGCCTGCAATACTTGTAAATTTCTGGCGAGCTGTGTGCAGACTGCGCGATCTTGCTCCAGCAGCGTGACGCTGGCAGCACCACGGGATAGCGCCTCTAAACCTAATGCTCCGCTGCCGGCGAAACAATCTAGGCAGCACGCCTGATGGATGACTAGCGCTAGCCAATTGAACAGCGTCTCTCGCATGCAGTCAGTAGTGGGTCTTAGACCTAAGCTGTCGGGTACTGGCAGCTTACGGCCGCGCCAGCGGCCTCCGATAATACGAATTTGACCTACGACGTGGGCCGTGTTGTTATTTGCCATAGATATCTTTTTACAAGTAAAGTGCGTAAAGACTAAGATGAATATTAACGACAGTCTATTCTAGCACTTATCACACCATGATTTTAATCATTCACTATTATTCCTTACATAAATAACAAAGGATAGCTAACTAAGTATGATTACTTATTTGAGCGTGAATTATTATATAGAACCTAGTGGTGCGGCTCTGTTCATAACAAGATACCTACTTATCGATATGACGATATGCTCTGCTGCAAGTTTAGGGGAAAGAAACTGTTTTACATAAGAAAGGAGAATATGTCTATTTATTGCTCTATCGAGCAGTATAGTTTGACTTAATCCAAATAGACGAATGCCAAAACTGGCATCATCGTTTTCTACTAGGCGTATGGGACATGATCCCTTTGCTGTTGACCTCGTCTTCTAAAGACCCTTAACCTGCTTATATTTTTCGTTATTTCCGCTTCATCAATGAAAATAAGCTTCTCTAGTAAAAAATGCGCGCATGAACTATATCGTAGCGCCCCTGTGACGGTAAAAAGCAGGACAGAGTAATAAGGCTGCTTTAAATACTGAAACTACTTTTCAGAGAGATCTGTATTTTAAAAAAGTTTTAGCTGAGTCTATATTAGAAGACTTATCGATAAGCGTCAAAAATAAAATTAGAACATGCATCAAATTTGAGCCATAATTCAACTTTTCTCTAGGTTTCGAGCTAGAATTTCCGGTCTCACGAAATTATTTACTCCAACCAGCTGCTATAGAAGAGCTTATATGATATCTATCCGCCGCTGCATGTGCAGAACCACCCGCTTCAATCAATTCAATTATTCTCGATCTTAAGTTCTTAAGGTAGGAAAGTTTCATTTAGATGTCAAAGAAAAAAATTAGCGATAGCATATAGATTGATGGCTATTTAATAAAACTTGAATAGATAAAAGGTGCTTTAGCAATCTAACGCATTTGTAAAATCAGAAAGTGAGATCTTAAATCTAATGTGTTTTAGTATTATCATGTTTTTTGCTTCGCTTGAAAATTTCCACGGCAAGCTCTAATGGTTATAGTTTTGAGAAAAAAGTGATAGTGATTATTTATCATAAGCAATCAGCCTTGGTTGGTGATAAATCATTAATTTCATTTTTGTAATTTTTATTGATTTTTGTATTTATTCTTAATTCAGGCTCGTAATGGCGGTTTCAATGATCCTGCTGGAAACGATAGGCAGCTATTCGTTTTATTGGCCTCGCATCAAGGCCGCCATCGGCTTTTCAGATAGCTCACCGCGGCGGCAGTCTGCGGCCGATTAAGGTAGGTTTCTCTAAACAGAATGGTTCCATTAATCTCAGGTAATGCTTTGTTAATATCCAACTGTTTCTTCAACTCAGAGATCCCGTCCGCCACTCCCCAATCCGGTTCGGCTTTTGAGGGATTGCCTATTTTATAAAGCGCGATGCCTATATAGAGTTTAGTGTTGGTAGGGCGGACCACCTCCGACCACCAATTGGCCAACACATCATACCGGACTAACTGCCGCTCTACCGGCCAATACAGCTGCGGAGCGATGTAGTCTAGTAGGTCCAGCCGCACCCACTGACGGGTATCTGCATAAGCGGCATCATAGGCAGGCCTACCGGATTGGGTAGCCGAACCGCGCGGATCATCTAGCTCGTTGCGCCAGACACCGGCGGGGCTGATGCCAAAGGCAACTCGTGCATTCAGCGATTTTATTACCTGAGAAACCTGCTGAATCATTAGCAAGGTATTGTTACGCCGCCAATCGGCTTTATTGCTAAAAGCATGTCCATACAGCCTGTAAGTAGCATCATCATTTAGCTGAGAGTCTAGGGTTTCATCATAAAAATAATCGTCGAATTGAATCCCATCTACAGGGTAACTTTTGACCAACTCGCTAACGACGCTAACAATCCAATTGCGCACCTCGGGTAGGCCAGGGTCAAGAACGTAGCGGCCGCTAGCGATGCGAATCCAGTCAGGATCCAACGCATAAATGTTGTTAGGTGATGACCTAAGCGTGGCATTGAGCCCTGAAGCGGCTTCTGGCCGAGTGCTCAAGGTAAATCGGTAAGGATTGAGCCAGGCATGCACTTTAAGACCTCTTTTATGAGCTTGTGCAAGCATGAATGCCAGAGGATCATAGCCTGGATCCCGACCGACCGTTCCTGTAAGGACATCTGACCAGGGTAACAGCTTAGAACGATAAAGCGCGCTGCCGTCAGGCTTGACTTGAAAAAAATTGTACTAATTCCAATACTGACCAGATTGTCTAACTTGGCTACCAGCGCGCTTTTCTGCTGTCGTATCCGCTCTGCGTCATTGGGCGCATTAAGTGTCGATGGCTCTGGCCAATCAAGTCCGTAAAGGGTAGTCCACCAAACACCGCGCATCTCATACTCCTGGGGGTTGCAGATTAGGGAAAGAGGCGCTCCGTCGAATGTTTATCATTACAGCCAACCAGTAACCCTAGCCAAAAGAAGATTATCATCCAACCCACTATTCTTTTGTCAATCCGCACTATTGTTTTCCTGATTCAAGGCATGAGAGTTATAAATTATGAGCTCAGCTACCGGAGTAGAAGTTAAAATCCAAGCCAAAATTAATAATTTATACTATAGTTATTTTTTAAATATTAAATATTGTAATAAATTTTATAGACTGCAATAGAGTTTTACTAGCCAATACTAATTGAAATAATTTCTAATTGTAGAGCAAAACATATCGGCGCAGTATGATCTTAAGCTATTGACCAGAATAGACATGTTGGCTTTACAATACATCCTCTATACGCCGATTAAATGGCGCAACTATACCATTCTTTTATGGGCATATCCGTGTTCTAAGACGTTGTTCTATATTAAGTATTGTAAATAAGCAGTCGAATTAATGTTTCCCGATAGTTGAGTATTTCGTAGCCCAAAAAAAACGATCTGTAAATTCTTTACGATTGTCTGTAAGTATCAGATAAAGAACCATGAGATATGCTTGACTAAGATTACAGAAGAAACGTTGTGCATTAGCTTCCGCCTTATCTTTGTAACGACGGATAAAACGCATTGATTCGTTGAATCTATGCCTAGGGAAATACAACTTCGTGAAGTTTCATTTAGCATTTGTAGAAGCTATTTCACATCAATATGCGGGTGGAGGTAAACAGATTAATAGCTTTAGGCTCTCTCTTTCATGTCACGCAAACGCCCTAATCTATGCCTGTGTAAACTGTAACCCAACCTAAGTCATGTCTGAATCAAGATACAGCGGGGTTCAAGAATTCACCTATGACCGCGAACAGATTATCAAGTGTGGGGAGAAGCGTCCTTCCGCAGGGGAAAACCTCACGGCTTTCTGAGGAGGCGACAGCGTCGTCTGCAAACAAGAGGGAATATGACTATGATTCTCAGCACCATCTTGTTGTTGCTATTTAGAAACGCTCATCCAGAGATGCATCAGGCTTAGCCAAAGTAGATGCTGGATTGTTACTTGCCTGAAGAGCAGATCTGATTTTAGGTATTGTAGTTACCTGACCATGGAGTCTAATTATCATAATATTTTTTATTCAACTATATCTCTCAGCAGCTATTTTCCCATGAATGTGTCTATGCGCCGAGGATCCATTTAATGAGCAGGGACAAAATAGTTACAGGCTCCAGCTATCTATTTTTAATTTAATGCGGCTGTCATCATGGCGTAATTCCAGATTCGACGGCAACACCGGCACAGCATCGTCGTAATAGCCCTTGTAGGTCACGGTCCAGCACTGCCCATTGTGGTTATAATTTATCTGGCGCAGATAGCCGCGGGCATCGAGGGTCAAATCGGTAGCATCGCCCGGCAGACCAAGCATCCATTGGCGCAGGTCGTTAAGGGGGATAGACATGCCGGTCAGCTTCTGGAGCATCATCTCGGGGTCTTCGCCAACATAGCGCTTTCCTTGATTATTAAAGAACTGTGCTACACCTGCCTGAACATTGAGAACCATCTCCGTGCTGCCAAGCGGATTGGTCAAAAGCAATCGGTAGCAATCAGCGCTGGTTTGCTGCCAGTTAAAATGCGCGTAAACTTTTTGCTCCTTGGAAAGATAGGCGAAGGTTCCGCGTGTCTGATAACGGGTGAGCATAGTGAGCATCGCGACTGATTTTTGATGCCTTCGCCATTCGGGCAAGGCTTGGCTTTTGTCCAGGCCGAAAGGCGTATAAACACTACAGGCAGCTAGCAGCAGACTGGCAAGCGGCAGCAAACGAAAAACGGCGCAATTCCGCTCTGGCATGACTTCAACGTCCTTAAATATAGCGGGATAAACGGCGTTCTTTCACGCTAACGCGGAGGTGATCATTAGAGCACTTTTCATCTATCATCTTCGCTTATATCCCACTGAGACAAAATTATCCCAATCGTTATAGGAAATTAACTCAATAGCTTCAGCAATTAAATGCTACAGAGAATCAATGGTTCTTTCTGCAGCTTTTCTAATCAATTATTTCAGTTTAGACAGCGTCATCTCGATAGGATTTAAATCCGGAGAATGCGGCGGAAGATAAAAATTGCATCTTTAGTCTGCATAGCTTCTCGCACACAATCAACTTTATAAGTAGCTACATTTTTCATTATCACGACATTTCCTGGTACACGTTTAGAGAAAAGCACTTGTTCTCAATAATCAAAGACAGCATATTCGTTCATGTTTATAGCTAGTTGCACTTAATCCAGATAGAGGTATCACTCGTAGTGAGCTTCATCGTTTCTCAGTTAGCATAATGAGCATAGGAGGAGCATAGTTGCCCTCATCTATATTTAAACTTATCTAGTTCAGCTATTTTGCTTACTGATATTTATCATTGTTACCATTTTATCAATGATAATCCGCTTCTCTACTGAAAAATATAAAATTTCTTCAGACCATAATTTGCGCGCATAAACTACATCATTGCACTCCTGTTCATGGGTATATTCGGTCTTTTTTGCCGTTATTATAAGACACTAAAAAAGCCTGATAAAGTGAAAAGGCTCGCTTGATTGCTGACAGTACTTTTCATAGAAAGCTATATTTCAGAAAAGATTAGATCATAAAACTTATCAATATTCGTCTGAATAAAATCAGAATATGCATCAATTTTTTAACCTGAGATTCAAATTTCTTCTAGGTTTATAGTTATAACTTCCTATCTCACAGAATTTCTTACTGAAACGAGGCGCAGTAGAAAAGCTTATTTGATATCTATTTCCCACTGCACGTGAAGAGATACCTGCCTTAATCAGTCTGATTATTCAGTATCTTAAGTGCTTACTGTAAAAGTATACCATTTAGATCTTAGAGAAAACAAGTAGCTACAAAATATAGATAAATGACTATTTAACAAACTAGAATAGATGAAAATTACTCTAGCCTTAATGGCTTTATTTTATACGATTATAGATTATACACCATAACTGAAAGAAAGTGCGGTATGGATTTTCTTACACCTGTAAATCAAGTAAAATTCGAAAAGAAGATAATCATCTTAACGCTTGCACCGCTCATTCCGCAATTAAATTAGGCGCTTGATTCCAGATTATTATATAAAGTCTCGTCGCACCAATTTATTCATGATAAGAGCGCTACTGAGAGATATAGTTGATGGAGAAATATAATGATAATTAGACTGCATAGAGCTATAAGACTTAAGAGTAGCTTTTCAGGTAAGCAACGAGCCAGCATCTACTTTGCCTAAGAGGAATACTAACTTTGAACTGACTGTTTCTAAATGGTAAAATAAGATAGCATCGAAGACAATAAGCAAATTCTCCATCGTTTTCAGACGACGCCGTCACCCGCTCAGGAAGCGATCGCTGTTTACGCAGGGATGGATTAGAGAGTTTTCGTGACATGAAAAAGAAATCACTCAAATCTAAGAAAAAGCGTTTAAAATATATGAGCCTGGTTACCTGCATCTTGATGTTAAATATCTTCTAGAAATACCAAATGAAACCTAGCGATTAAGAAAAATTTGTCAGTTGTGCCGCGCTCGTGCTTTCCCGAGTGCTTAATGCCCAGATAAGCATCATTAATTTCGATACGCCTAGATGGCCTCTCACATTAGGCTCAAGCATGGACTGTAGAATTTCATGAGCTGTGAATTTTATTCTTGAGCTTGCAGGCTGCCTTATAGCTGACATCCAACTCGCGAGACAGCTGTAATGTTACACTACCATCTTTACGTTGAGTCAAAAATTAGCTTGCAAGCAACCATACCGTTAACGCTAGATGCATAGCATGTAATATAGTCTTGGCTGTGAGTGAAACTTGATGATCGTAACAATACTGATGGTAGACACCACGGGTGAATAGGAAGTCAGTAATCTTGTCGCAAGCAGAGCTGAGAAAATTCTTCGGCCAGGGTAGCTTACGCAATGCTTGATTGCATGCAGTTTGAGAAACTCTAGCAAAGACAAAGCATTCTTAAACTGAATAAAACTCAAAGCTATGAGAGCAGCTCCTAGCAAATTTTCGATTTTCAATATAACTCAATCGTTCTAAATTCATAAAACAGTCTAACCATCTATATTATTAAATATAAATACTTTATTTATGATTTCCTATTTTTTCGGTAAGATGAAAAAAAGAAAAATTAGCTGCGGAATAATAGTCACAATACTCTGTAACCTGAATTCATGACATTGCTCGTACTCGGCATCAATCACAAAACAGCGCCGATCGCTTTGCGCGAACGGGTAGTGTTCTCGCCCGATACTCTCGACGAGGCAGTAGGCAGCTTGCTTGCACAACCGCTAGTGCATGGCGGCGTCGTGCTTTCTACCTGCAACCGTACCGAGTTGTACCTGAGTGTAGAACAACAGGCCGACTTAGAGGATGTGCTGGTGCGTTGGCTATCCGACTATCACCAGCTTGAGCACGACGAGGTGCGAAAGAGTCTTTATTGGTATCTCGGTGTCTCTGCCGTCAGTCATCTGATGCGCGTCGCCAGTGGCTTAGACTCGCTGGTGCTCGGCGAGCCACAAATCTTCGGACAGGTTAAGAGAGCGTTTGCCGAATCCCGACGTGGACAGGGGCTGTCAGTAGATTTAGAGCGATTGTTTCAGAAATCCTTCTCGGTTGCTAAACGGGTGCGCACCGAAACCAATATTGGTTCACACGCGGTCTCGGTAGCGTTTGCCGCCTGTATAATGGCGCGGCAAATATTTGAATCGCTGGCTGAGGTGACAGTGCTCTTGGTAGGTGCCGGCGAAATGATTAAACTAGTAGCGCGACATCTACGCGAGTATAAAGTAAAGCGGCTGCTCATTGCCAATCGCACACGTGATCGGGCGCAGCGGCTGGCAGAAGAAGTGAGTGCTAACGTCATCAGTCTCGCAGAAATTGATGGCCAATTGGGTGAAGCCGATATTATTATTACCTCTACCGCCAGTACGCTGCCGATTATCAGTAAAGAAATGGTAGAACGAGCTTTAAAACAACGACGCCATCAGCCCATGCTGCTGGTAGATATCGCTGTACCACGCGATATTGAATCCGAGGTGGGGAAGTTATCCGACGCCTATTTATATACAGTAGACGATCTACAGACTATCATTAAAAAATCTGGCTCAACGTAAACATGCTGCGGTGCTGGCCGAAGCCATAGTCACACAGGAAAGTCTAGATTTCATGGGTTGGCTAAGCAGCCAATCGGCGGTGGCGGCGATCCGTGATTACCGCACCCAGGCGGATAGTCTGCGGGCAGAATTTGAAGTCCGCGCGCTGGCGGCGTTACGCCTCGGCACTGACCCTGAACAAGTAGTGAAAGAGATGGCGCACAAGCTGACAAACCGTCTCATTCACGCACCCACTAAAGCGCTGCAGCAGGCCGCCTGCGAAGGCGACGTTGAGCGATTATACATTTTGTGCGACGGTCTCGGACTAAACACGCACTAAAACACATAAGGTAAATACAGCACGTATGAGATCCTCAATAGTCGCTAAATTGGAAGCGTTGCAAGAGCACCGCGAAGAAGTAGAAGTCCTGCTCGGCGATCCCCGCGTCATTTCCGATCAGGCACGTTTGCGCGCACTGTCGAAGGAATACGCGCACTTATCTGATGTGACTAACTGTTTTCAGCGCTGGCGTCAAGTCCAAGAAGCTATCCATAGCGCCGAGCATCTTTCGCAGGATCCGGAAATGCGCAATATGGCACAAGAGGAGCTGCAGTCCTCTCGCGCCAACCTGGAACAGTTAGCGAAGCAGCTTCAGGTGCTTCTGCTGCCGAAAGATCCCGACGATGAACGCGGTTGCTTCCTGGAAATGCGTGCTGGTACCGGCGGCGATGAGGCGGCACTGTTCGCGGGCGATTTGTTTCGTATGTATAGCCGTTTTGCCGAGATCCGCGGCTGGAAGGCAGAGATCGTCAGCGCCAGTTACGGAGAACATGGCGGCTTCAAAGAAGCTATCGCCGCCGTGTCTTATGAAGGCGCTTACGGCCTGCTTAAATTTGAATCCGGCGGCCATCGCGTGCAACGGGTACCTGAAACGGAATCCCAGGGGCGAATCCACACGTCGACCTGCACCGTAGCGGTCATACCACAGATCCCAGAAGCGGAACTTCCAGCAATCAACGCTGCCGATCTGCGCATCGATACTTTCCGCTCCTCTGGCGCGGGCGGTCAGCACGTTAATACCACCGACTCTGCTATCCGCATTATCCATCTTCCCACCGGGCTGGTGGTAGAATGCCAAGACGAACGCTCCCAACACAAGAATAAAGCTAAGGCCCTCGCGGTGCTGGGGGCGCGTTTGCGCGCCGCTGAAATCCAGCGCCGGCAGCAGAAAGAGTCCTCGACTCGGCGGAACTTACTGGGCAGTGGCGAGCGCTCCGATCGCATTCGCACCTACAACTTTCCACAAGGGCGGGTGACCGATCACCGTATCGGCTTAACGCTGTACCGGCTGGAGGAAATTATCGAAGGCAAGCTCGATATGTTAATCCAACACATTATGCAGGAGCATCAGGCCGATCAACTCGCCGCGTTGTCTGAGACACCCTAATGACTTGGGAGCAATGGTTCACGCAAGCTGCGGCTCGCCTACGCGCATCATCAAGCCCCAGTGCCAAGCGCGATGCCGAAATCCTGCTGGTGCAGGTGACGAAAACGACCCGAGTTCGGCTACTGGCTTTCGGCGAAACCCCACTAACAGATACTCAGCGCACTACGCTTGAGAGGCTTCTCACTCGTCGAGAACGGGGTGAGCCCGTGGCTTATATTACGGGTGAACGTGAATTTTGGTCCCTGCGCTTACGCGTATCAACCGACACCTTGATTCCACGACCTGATACGGAATGTTTAGTCCAACGCGCGCTGGAGCTATTGCCATCCGCCCGCGCCGAGGTGCTGGATTTAGGCACTGGCAGCGGCAACATCGCGCTGGCGCTTTCCTCGGAACGGCCTGCGTGGCGGATAACCGGCATCGATCGCTCGCCCGGTGCCGTGTCGCTCGCCCGTAATAATGCCATCCGCCTAGGACTAAACAATGTATACTTCCATGAAAGTGACTGGTTTCAAGCATTACAGGCGAAACAGTATAGTCTTATTGTGAGCAATCCACCTTACATTAAAGCAGAAGATCCTCATCTGGCACAGGGCGACGTGCGTTTCGAGCCGCGCAGCGCCTTGGTCGCGGAAGAGGATGGGCTCAAAGATTTAGCCGTGATTTGCCGCGAAGCGGGATCGCATTTATTGCCCAACGGCTGGTTGCTTCTCGAGCATGGCTGGCGCCAAGGGCCGGCTGTGCGCGCCCTGCTCGCAGATGCAGGCTTTCGCCAGACTGCTACTCTGCGTGATTACGGCGACAATGAGCGCGTGAGCCAGGGACAGCAATGCTGGAGCTACAAAAAGATAGCTGATAACCAGGGTGAGGAAGACCCACCAACAGCTTATCCCACGTTCCATTCATCTTAGCGCTATTTTTCTCCGTCCACCCTCAAGTGCCTGTTATAAGTACAATTGCTGATTTAAATACAATGCCCTGAAAATCATCCCGCTTTACCGAGACATCAAACTCTTTAGGGCAAGGTTAAGAGGGTGCGAACTAACCTACTAGATTTTGATTTTCGTAAGTGCGTGAGATCGTGCCACATCGCATTCTTTCGTAGGGATGTGATGACTTAAAATATATTCTTTTACTACGTCCAGCGATGCCAGACTACATAACATAATGCAATAAGATGGCGATTCAAAATGATTGCCCGACAGTATATAGTTTTAACTCGCTCCCTAAACTTACGACGAATCATGTAGGCTTACTTTCTTTTTAACTTACTGACAAGATTAGATATCGCTATTTTCGAGTGCACTAAAATCATCATGTAGAAGTGATCATCTTTACCGCTGAAATCCAGCAATACGAAATCTATCTTTTCGCAGGTCTCTGTTATAATCTTTTAGAGCGTATAAGCATTCTTTCAGTGAAGACATTTCAGTGGTATTTTCAGAAAATAGAAAGTGTATTTTTAAAAAATTGCGGCGGATGCTTCACTCTCAGATTTTAACTTCATACTAGATTGATATTGTCTTTACATCCTATTATAATCTGACAGAATAATTAAAATAGTATTAACAATACTAAACAATATAGAGAGAAAGCAACACAAGTTCTAGTCCAGACAAAAAGCGCGTCACCCTCCGGCGCGCCGAAGGCAAGACCGCAGTCTCTAACCTCAGAAGAAAATATAGAAGTAGTCCGCATCAAAAAGGAGAAGTAGTAGATTAGGCAACGTAAGCAGAATGATAAACTGCTAAAGCTAGATGAAGACTTCAGGCTTGCAAAAAAGGCCAGAGCCTTTCGGGCTAAAGAAATTTTAGCTGCTAGCGGACTTCAACTGGCGCCCGAAAAGGCATAAAAAGATGCTGATAATCTCGGCTTATCGCGTTAATCTAACGCGCTTTCAAAAGCTGATGTTAATTCTGTGGCCGACTTTTACTCGTGTTATTTAAAATGTAATCTGGAGTGAAAAGTGTGACGAAGAGCGATATTACTGCATTTTTACCCCCAATGTTTACCAGTAAGCACTTCTGCGTTACTAGACCAAACTACAGCAGAATTCAAGAATATAGATTGCCTTTATATGCTCAAAATAGCCATTTATCTATATGCTATAGAAAATTTTCTCTAAGGTCTAAATGGTATCTTCTTCAGCGAGAATTTAAGATCTCGAATAATAGGATTGATTAAGGCGCGCAGATCTTCATATGAAGCAACGCATAGATATCAAATAGGCTTAATCTTCTTTATCTTCTATATCTTTTTCTATATTCACTAGATTGAAATCCTATCTAATTTTCATCTCCTAAGCTAAAATCACTGCTCAGAAAAGCTATAAAAAGAACCATCGATTTACTTTCGAATACAATTTCTTAAACTATTCAGTTAATTTTTAGAAAATTACTACGATTCTTATCGCAGCTGGATATAAACCAGAATAGATAAAAAGGACTCTACCTTAGATCGCTGTTTAAACAAAAATATATTAGCTCACCGATGTAACTATAAAAGTGTGGTATGGTCGAGTAATTTAATTAGCGTATAGAAGATGTGCCATAAAATTACAATCACTATTCTTGTGAAGAGCTTCAGATCACACTGTATCAATATGTCTAACTCTACCATCAGGGCTTTCCTTAATCATTGTCACTACCGATTTAAATCGGATCTATCTCTGATAATTAAATCCTTATTTAACAAGGAAACTAACGAAAATAATCTTGGATATTTAAAATAAATAATACACTTCAACAAGTAACCATAAGTCTATCCATATACGCAATCTTTACATTGCAAAATGCAAAGCAGGATCCTGATGCGGTTTACAAGTCTATGCCAGTCAGCACAGTTCGCTTCGATTATATATCGATGCGCAGAAACTTTAGATCGCGTTTACAAGCACTTTTCACGCCTTGCATGCTTTTTCCATAATCGCATACCTATAATCACAGCTTTAACAAAAAACTATCTTAGTTACTAGTATTTATTATTTATTAAAAAATACTGAAAAATCAGTATTAGGTAGTAAAACTTTATTGCAGTCTATGAAATATTTGTACAAAATTAAACCTAAATTATTAAAAAAAAACCGCACTACCTTCCGGGATTTAATACCGATTACATGTTATTTTGCGGGTTAACCACGGCGAAAACTAAAGCTTAAAGCTTAAGGGATCATGATGCATAATGGCGCAATGAAAGCCTGGCTAGATTCCTCTTATCTGGCCAGCGCAAACCGGTCCTACATAGAGCAGCTCTATGAAGACTTTTTGACAATTCCTGACTCTGTCGATGCAAACTGGCGCGCAATTTTTAAACAACTACCGAGCACCGGCGCCAGTCCCAATAAACTCTATTCTAAAATTCAGGCATACTTCCGCTACCCAGCTCAGGACGCAACACGCTATGATGCAACATGCTATACCGCTTCTGTCAACGATCTAGATGTCGACTCGAAGCAAATGAAAGTCCTGCAGCTCATCAACTCTTTCCGCTTCCGCGGGCATCAGCACGCCAATCTAGACCCTCTAGAGCTATGGAAACAGGAAACGGTTCCAGATTTAGAACCATCTTTCCATCACCTAACCGAAGCCGACTTTCAAGAAAGGTTTAACGTTGGTTCCTTTGCTATTGGCCGAGATACCATGAAATTAGAGGATTTGTATGAGGTGCTGAAAAAGACTTACTGCGGCGCTATCGGCACCGAATACATGCACATAACTAATACCAAGGAGAAACGTTGGGTCCAGGAGCATATTGAATCGATGGTGGGGCAATCGAGCTTCAGCCGCGAAGAAAAAAGCGTTTTCTCGCCGAGCTGACTGCGGCGGAAGGGATTGAACGTTATTTAGGAGCCAAATTCCCCGGCGCCAAACGCTTCTCGCTGGAAGGCGGCGATGCGCTGATTCCTATGCTTAAAGAGATGGTGCGCTATGCCGGAAGCAATGGCACGCGAGAAGTCGTTTTGGGGATGGCGCATCGTGGCCGCCTGAATGTGCTAGTCAATGTGCTGGGCAAAAAGCCGCAGGATTTGTTCGACGAGTTCGCCGGTAAATACCAAGATCACTTGGGCACCGGTGACGTGAAGTACCACGAGGGCTTCTTCTCCGACCTTGAAACCGAGGGCGGGCGGGTACATCTGGCGCTGGCTTTCAACCCCTCGCATCTGGAAATCGTTAGCCCTGTAGTGATGGGGTCCGTACGGGCGCGTATCGACCGTCTAGACGAAAAAAGCAGCAGTATGGTACTACCGATTACGCTGCACGGCGACGCAGCTATCAGCGGGCAGGGTGTAGTGCAGGAAACTCTGAATATGTCTAAGGCACGCGGCTACGACGTGGGCGGAACAGTGCGCGTCGTTATCAATAATCAAGTCGGTTTTACTACCTCTAACCTCCACGACGCCCGCTCTACTCAATATTGCACCGATATCGCTAAAATGGTGCAGGCACCGATTTTCCACGTCAACGCGGACGACCCCGAAGCGGCAGTATTCGTTACCCGTATGGCACTAAATTTCCGTAATACTTTTAAGCGTGACGTCATAATTGATTTAGTATGCTATCGTCGCCACGGCCACAATGAGGCGGATGAACCGAGCGCTACACAGCCGATGATGTACCAAAAGATTAAAAAACACCCAACGCCGCGCAAAATCTACGCCGACCTCTTAGAGCGCGACGGCATTATTACCCTTGCCGATGCCATCGAAATGGTCAATGTATTCCGTGACGCTCTAGATCAGGGCGAGTGTGTGGTGAAAGAGTGTCGACAGATCAATATGCACCCATTCGCCTGGCAGCGCCATCTTAATCTTAATCACGATTGGGATGAAGACTACCCCAGCCAAGTAGAGAGCAAGCATTTACAGGCTCTAGCCTACCGTATCAGTAAGATACCAGCCGGCGTGGAAATGCAGCCGCAGGTTGCCAAGATTTATCACGATCGCGCCTCGATGGCGCGCGGTGAAAAACCTTTCGATTGGGGCGGTGCTGAAACGCTAGCCTATGCCACCCTACTGGATGAGCGGATCCCCATCCGTTTGTCGGGAGAAGACACGGCTCGTGGCACATTCTTTCACCGCCACGCGGTAGTGCATAATCAGAAAAATGGCTCGAGCTATACCCCTCTGGCTCATATCCACAATCGTCAGGGAAGCTTCTGCGTTTGGGATTCGGTGCTATCGGAGGAGGCGGTGCTAGCATTTGAATACGGCTACGCCACCACCGAGCCTCGCACTCTAGTAATTTGGGAGGCGCAATTCGGCGATTTCGCTAACGGTGCACAGGTGGTTATCGATCAATTTATTAGTTCCGGCGAACAGAAATGGGGACAAATTTGCGGCCTGGTAATGCTGCTGCCACACGGCTATGAAGGGCAGGGCCCAGAGCATTCTTCCGCTCGTCTTGAGCGCTATCTTCAGTTGTGCGCAGAAAAAAATATGCAGGTATGCGTCCCGTCGACGCCCGCGCAGGTCTATCATATGCTACGACGTCAGGCACTCCGTAAGATGCGTCGGCCGCTGATTGTCATGTCGCCTAAGTCTCTGCTGCGTCATCCGCTGGTCACCTCCTCCCTGGATAAACTGGCAAAAGGCATGTTCTATCCCGCCATCGGAGAAGTCGATAATCTTAACCCACAGGGCGTTAAACGCGTCGTAATGTGCTCGGGTAAAGTCTATTATGATTTGTTGAATCAACGGCGAAAAAACGGGCAGCAGGATGTGGCCATAGTACGTATTGAGCAGCTCTATCCGTTTCCGCTGCATGCGGTTCAGGAAGTGCTAGCCCCCTATCCGCACGTTCAGAATTTCGTCTGGTGTCAGGAAGAGCCTCAGAATCAGGGCGCATGGTATTGCAGCCATCACTATTTCCGTGAAGTGATATCTAAGGAAGCCGCGCTAGATTATGCCGGTCGTCCCGCTTCCGCCTCACCGGCGGTAAGATATTTGTCCGTGCACCAGACTCAGCAGAGAAATCTCGTTAACGACGCACTTAACATTAATTAACAAAAGGATAAGGATAGAGAGAGAATGAGTAGCGTAGATATTTTGGTGCCTCACTTGCCTGAATCGGTCGCGGATGCTACCGTCGCCACTTGGCACAAAAAGCCCGGCGACACTGTTCAACGTGATGAAGTGCTAGTCGAAATTGAAACCGATAAGGTGATACTGGAAGTTTCAGCACCAGAAGCTGGAGTTCTAGAAGCATTGTTGGAAGACGAAGGTGCTACCGTTACCGTCTTTCAAGTGCTGGGGCGTCTGCGCCTCGACGATAGTACCGGCCAGGCGACGACCAAGAAATCTGAGAGCGAGAAGATAACGCCGGCCCAGCGTCACACGGCAGGCCTAGAAGAGGGCAAAAACGACGCGCTGAGCCCAGCCATTCGCCGCCTTATTGCCGAGAACGATCTCAATCCCGCTATCATTAAAGGCAGCGGCGTGGGCGGACGCCTCACTCGCGAAGACGTTGAAAAAAATATTCCTGGTCGACAATGGAATGCCTCGTCGTCGGGTGCTTCCCAGACTGAAGCCGAGGCACCGATCCGCGCTAACCGTAGCGAAAAACGCGTACCGATGACTCGCCTTCGTAAGTGTGTCGCTGAACGCTTGCTCAAAGCAAAAAACAGCACCGCTATGCTTACCACCTTTAATGAAGTGAACATGCAGTCGGTGATGGATCTGCGCAAGCAATACGGCAACGCGTTTGAAAAACGCCACGGTATTCGTTTAGGCTTCATGTCGTTCTATATTAAAGCGGTACTGGAAGCGTTGAAGCGATTCCCGGAAGTAAACGCTTCTATCGATGGTGATAGTATAGTGTACCACAACTACTTTGATCTTAGTATTGCGGTGTCTACCCCGCGCGGGCTGGTCACGCCAGTACTTAAGGATATCGATACGCTAGACATAAGCGATATCGAGAAGAAAATAAAGACACTAGCTATCAAGGGTCGCGCCGGCAAACTGAAAGTTGATGAGCTTACCGGCGGTAATTTTACTGTTACTAACAGCGGCGTGTTCGGCTCACTGATGTCGACGCCCATCATCAATCCGCCGCAAAGCGCGATTCTTGGCATGCATGCTATAAAAGATCGGCCAATGGCCGTGGGGGGCAGGTTGTTATTTTGCCGATGATGTATCTGGCGCTTTCTTACGATCACAGGCTTATCGACGGAAAAGAATCCGTAAACTTTCTGATCACGGTGAAAGAGATCCTGGAAGACCCTACTCGCCTGCTATTGAACGTTTAGCGCATAACGTCGGCGGATTAAAGCAGCCGCCTAAGGTTTATTCTTTACTGCTGAATTACGATTCTCCGCTGCTGATATTCTCAAAACAAGAACTTCCATGAATATTAGGCAAAACAGGTCTTTTCTCGGCATGATCTGCCCGCCCGACAAGATACGTCTGTTATAATACGCCGCTCAAGGCGGAAAAACCTATGAAAATCAGTGCCGGTTACTGGATATTGAAATACTAGAGCACTTTTCGTCTATTTAGGTTTATATTCCGCAACAATAAAAATTGTTGCAATCTTTATAGAAGATTAATTGAATAGCTTGAGCAATCGCATTCTACAGCGAATCAATAGTGCTTGCTGCAGCTCTTCTAGGTAGTAATTTCAGCTTGGGAAACTCTATAGTTTCCCGTACACTAGCAACTTTTATAAATAACCAAATTATTCATTATGACGACATTTCTTAGTAAAAGTTAAGAAAAAGTATCTGCTCTACATAATTAAAGAAAGCATGTCCGTTCATTGCTTGATCGAGTAGCATAGCTATACTTAATTTAGATATAACGCATCCTAATGGTGAGTATCGTCGTTTCCCAGTAAGTGTCTAGGACACCAGAAAAGCGCGATTGGCTCCGTCTTCTGTGGCCTTGTAACCCATTAATATTTGTTATTTCTGCTGTTTTATCAATGATCAGAAGCTTCTCTTCTTGTTAAAATTTGACATTTTCAGCCTATAATTTCATGCATGACCTAAATCGTAGCGCTTTGCAGTAGATATAAGGTCTTTTTTTGAATGTTATCATATAGCTATAAAAAGTGCGATAGAATCGTAAAGCTTGTTTAAATATTGAAAGTACTTTTTAGAGAAGTTTATATTTCAGACGCGATTAAATCATAATACTTATCAATAAGTGTTTGCATAAAATCAGAGTACGGATTAATTTTTAATGCGCAATTTGTATTTCTTCTAGATTTTGAACCGCAACTGCTGATCTCACGGAATGACTGTCTTTTACAAGTCACAGTAGAAGAGCTTATTTTATATTTATTGAATACTAGACATGAAGAGCTATCCATTTTAATCAATCCGGTTATTCATAATATTCATCCCTCTCTGTAAGAATATGCTATTTAGACCTCAGAGAAAAACTCACTAGATTATATAGATAAATTGCTATTCAATAAACTAGAATAAATAGAAAGTTTTCTAGTATCACATCAAACACTAAATGATAGATAAAGACGCTATGAGCTTTATGCGATCTTTATTGCAACATTCGGGACATCTAGGTTCTGATCTGTTTTGGAGATCAGAGATTATCATACACAGATTCACGTCGGCGCTACCCATGGTCAAAACGCAACGCCTTAAGACAGAGTGCATGGTTTGGCGACGGCCTTGAGCTTACGGTTGCTTTTCTTAAGTAGCTTTTGAAGATAGTCTTTTCCTTGCCTTGACTTGCCTGCTTTCTGTGCACAAGCAGCCAGCGTTGATAGATAACTCCATAGTCAACAACCTGCCAGCTAGCAATCATCATCTTCAGATATACAGCTTAACGCTGTCTTTCCAATATTGGCAATGGCCTTCTTGGTTTCCTATAAGGTTAAAGCTACAGACGTTACAAGCAGCTATTACTCCTGACATGCTTCATTCTCACACAGCAACTTCAAAACTAACTGATTTAGCTCTACTTGATGATCACAACTTTTACCAGGCAGCAGTTAGAACGATTAATCCTCTCGTCATTTGTAGCTCCATCAGCATAAAACCTAGTTATCTCGAGATGCACGGTAATATTCTGAGTAGGTTGTATAGCATTGCGAGCGCTTTCAATCCTGCTACCAAGAAGTGCCGCATCAATACTTCTAAGTTAGAATATCGATTAAATCAATATTCAGATTCAACCAAGTAACGAGGCGTATGTTAGCTATGCATTACATAATAAGTGCGCGTTATGACGTTTTGGCACTCTCCAGAAGAGTATGCATCTATATTTGTATACGGAATAAACGACTATATACCTCTCCAGCCATCTTGCGGTGAACAGGCCTGTGCGGCTCGGGTCCATATAATGATCTAGCATTAAATACCTAGCGCTTATCGCTTAAATCACGCAGGCACTATTGCCTATGCTCTGTAAGCTATTGTCAAAAGAAAGAACGCAACTGAAAACATTTATCAGCAGGGGAAGCATGCTACACAGAAAATTGCAATACATTACTTTTGTTGAATTGTGATACATTAATTGAACGCATAAAGCGACCGAGTAACGAGGCGTCAGCCGAGATTTTAAAAAATTGATTCCCGCAAGATCGATTGGATTAATCGGTTTTTTACCGAAGAAAAGTTTAAACAGTCTTGAGCCGAAAACGTAGAAAACGGGTGTATAACCGCATTCTGAATCGTGATGCTGAAACCGATTTGATTGCGCTTAGAGGGGCGGAACAATAAAACCTGCAACTGTTTACCGATAAAGCTGTGTAACTGCAATACGTTCAAACAATCAACAGCAAAAAACTAAACTGAAACCATAGACGAGAATTGGCTGAGTTATACCACAAGAAGCCAATGCTGAATTCGTTGCAGCTATGAAGAATTTACTGAAAGTATATCGTCGGCCCTATGACCGGATACATCCGATAGCGTACATACACGAGACTTCTCGTCAATTGATTCAAGACGCAGGCCTGGCGCTGCCGTTAAGGCCCAGAATACCTGTTCGGGAGCATGAATAATAAAAGGCTGTAAGTTTTCATCTCTTTATGCTCAGTGGATCGTTGTCGGATTATTACCTCACTAAATTGACGGAGCATAGAGCGATCAGAAAACTGAGATCAATTGGGTACAATTTTTAATGATATCTTAATATAGTATCCTTACGCATACCGAATTATGCTGGTTATAAACACTCTCAAAATTTTCATCCGAGGTTTTTACTACGCCTTCTTTCCCAATCAGATTGAGGATATAGAGGATCGTCTTGAATTCATTTATACAGCCAAAAATAACAGTTAGCTAAACATAGCGGAAATTGAATTTAATGCACTGATCCACTCATTACTTAATCATGATATTCACAAGATTGAGGTATTGCAAAGCACAGTTACCGCGTGATAGAAACAACGCAATTAGATAAATGCTAAGATTTATTGATATTTCACTACTGATAAGGCTCGTATCAATTTCAAAAAAATTTACAGATCGTCTTTTTATCCTGCAAAATACCCAGACACAGGGAAACAAAAATTGGATTCGTTACGTGTAGAGCTTAATATAGAAAACTGTCTTAGCCAGCTGATGCACCGAAAAAAGAATAGTATGGTTTAGTGATTTAATAGGCATATAGAAGAGTATTTTGCAAAGCTATTATTGCGATTCTTGCAAAGAGATGAAGATTAAACTGCACCAATATGTCTCACTCCACAATCAGGTATTGTCTGAATAAGTATGAAATAGTAAAACTTCATTGCAATCTATGAATATTAATAAAAACTAAACCTAAATTATTAAAAATAATGCTACTTTTAGAATATAATACCTATGCATATAAAGCATAAAAAGCGTAAACAATACTTACATGGGCGAATAGCGGGGTTAGATTCGACATGACGTGAGCCTAGCGAACATCTAATCTACTATATTTTACGAAACTGCGATTACGCGCACTAAAAGCCATCTTCGTGTATTTCGCGTGGAAATTGGCTGATATTTATCATAAATAGGAGTACGTGATGCTGCCACGAAAGGGCAGGCGAAGCGCAGCGCGGCAGAAAGGTTGGCTTCTCAATTTATTTATTCGCATCGGACTCGTGCCGATCGTTATGATTACTATCTATGGCGTCTATTTGGATGTGCAGATCCGTAACCGCATCGATGGCAAAGTCTGGCAACTACCGGCGGCGGTTTATAGCCGAATTGTGAGTCTGGAGCCGGGAATGTCTTACAGCCGCAGTGAGATAGCGATGCTGCTCGAAGGCATGCAATACCGCGAGGTGTATAGCATTGCCCAGCCAGGAGAATTTACCGTGCGCGGCAACAGCATTGAGCTGCTGCGCCGGCCGTTTAGTTTTCCGGACGGAAAAGAGGGGCAAATCCATGCTCGCATAACGTTTGAAAACAATCAGCTCCTGGAAATTAAAAACCAGGACACCGAGCGTAATTTCGGTTTTTTCCGTCTCGATCCTCGTCTGATAACCATGCTGCAATCGTCCAAGGGCGAAAAGCGGCTGTTCATTCCGCGCTCCGGTTTCCCGGATCTGCTAGTAGATATATTAATAGCCACCGAAGACCGGAATTTCTACGAACATGACGGTATCAGCCCCCCATCCATTGGTCGCGCTTTTCTAGCTAATATTACTGCCGGTCGCGCGGTTCAAGGGGGAGTACGCTAACCCAGCAACTTGTAAAAAACCTGTTCTTGACCAACGAACGCTCATTCTGGCGCAAGGCCAATGAAGTTTATATGGCGTTGATCGTCGATCACCGTTACAGCAAGGATCGCATCCTGGAGCTGTACCTCAACGAGGTGTATCTCGGCCAAAGTGGCAGCGACCAAATTCGGGGTTTCCCGTTGGCTAGTCTTTACTACTTTGGCCGTCCGGTAGATGAGCTTAGTCTGGATCAGCAGGCGATGCTGGTAGGCATGGTGAAGGGGGCGTCACTGTATAATCCTTGGCGCCATCCGAAGCTGGCGCAGGAGCGGCGTAACCTTGTGCTAAAATTGCTGGAGCATCAGAAAATTATCGATAGCGAACTGTATAACATTTTTAGCGTCCGCCCGCTAGGGATACAGACAAACAGTCGGGTATTGACGGCGCAGCCAGCCTTCATGCAGATGGTACGTGAAGAGCTGGAAAGCAAGCTGGGTGACAAAATCAACGATCTATCCGGCGTCAAGATTTTTACCACCTTAGACCCCCTGTCACAGGATGCAGCGGAAAAAGCGGTGGAGGCAAGCCTGCTCACACTGCGCGCCGGGCTCGGCGTTAAGGATTTGGAGGCTGCGATGGTCGTGGTCGATCGCTTTAGCGGCGAAGTGTGCGCAATGGTCGGCGGTGCGGAGCCGCAATTCGCCGGCTTTAATCGCGCGATGCAGGCACGACGCTCAGTGGGATCGCTAGCAAAACCAGCCACCTATCTGGCGGCGCTGAGCGAGCCGGATAAATATCGACTCAATACTTGGATTGCTGATGAGCCAATTAGCCTTAAACAGCCGAACGGCAGTCTGTGGTCGCCTAAAAACTACGATCGGCAATTCCGCGGCAAAGTGATGCTAGTGGATGCGTTCATCCATTCGCTCAACGTGCCGACAGTTAATCTCGGCCTGTCCGTAAAACTTGAGCGTATTACCGCCACTTTAGTAAAGCTTGGCATACCGTTCTCGGCACTGAATCCAGTCCCGTCCATGTTACTTGGAGCCATCAGTCTTACGCCAATGGAAGTAGCGCAGGAGTTCCAGACCATCGCCAGCGGCGGTAATCATGCTAGGCTGTCGGCGGTACGATCGGTGATAGAAGATGACGGCACTGTGCTGTACCAAAGCTTCCCACAGGCGGAAAGGGTAGTGCCCGCTCAGGCCGCTTACTTAACACTGTATGCAATGCAACAAGTCGTGGCGCGGGGGACATCGCGTTCACTGTCAGTGGCATTTCCGTTTTCACATTTGGCTGCAAAAACCGGGACGACTAATGATCTTCGCGATAGCTGGTTCGCCGGTATCGACGGCAAACAGGTGTCTATCGCCTGGATCGGCCGCGATAACAACGGTCCCGCGAAGCTGACTGGCGCCAACGGTGCGCTGATGTTGTATCGCCGTTATCTAGAAAACCAGATGCCGTTAACACTAAACTTGACACCACCGGAGAGCATTAGCCAGATGTCGATCGACCATGACGGAAATTTTGTCTGTAATGGCGACATTGCAATGCAGACATTGCCGGTATGGACAGACGATCCTCAATCGCTATGCCGGCCGGCGCAGGTAGAAGTGCAGGTGCATCCTAGCGCCTCTCTGACAGGGCAACCGCAGCAAAGCACTCCGCCGCAGGATGCGCAGAAAGACAGCAACGACCTGGCGAACTGGATTCGCGAGATGTTTGGCAAATAAGCTTCTCGGGCAGAGTGAGCCCCATTAGTACGTTGGTCGGCGGCAAGCCCAGGGTTTTTAGTCGAGATGATGCATTGTGCTAGGCAAGACGGTCTCGCGCCGCTGGCGCTTTCACGTCCCGTAAGGTAGTATAGTTTCTTATAGAGCAAGGCGTATAGCTACAATATAATCTCAAGCTCTTTACCAGAATCGAAATAGTAGCTTTGTAGTAGAATTTCTATATGCCGATTAAATCGTTTGATCATATCATTCGCTTATTAAGACCCTAATGCACTAAGACAGTATTCTATATCAAACTTTGCAAATATAGGAACCCTGATATCGCGATTTTAGTAGGAGAATTGAACGCACCCACAATGCCATATAGCTTGTTGAGGCTATCTGATGAAAATATGAAATTAAGTGATATTGCCACCTTAACTATATCTATTAATAGCTATCCCATCATGAACAGAGCTGTAGGAGGAGATTCTATATAATAATCAGGAACCAAAATCTTATTTCTGGTTAAACCAGTTTAGGCAGCGCAAGCGCCAGGGCAAGCGTTGCTTTTCATGCAGATTAACATTAGCGATACGCTCGCGTATCGACGAAAGAAGACTGGGACACTTGTCATGGTTAAATGGCATCGCTGTCAAGATTTCTAACGCTTCATCAATAGTTTTCACTGTCCAGAGAGAAAATTTTTTCTCGCGTACCGCCTCGATAACATTATCATGTAAGCAAAGATGGCGCATATTGGCGGTAGGAATAATTACCCCTTGGGCGCCGGTCAGTTCGCGCGCCTGGCAGAGAGCAAAAAAGCCTTCTATTTTCTCATTGACGCCACCGATAGGCTGTACGCGGCCGAACTGATCTACCGAGCCGGTGACGGCAATTTGCTGATTAATGGGCTTGTCCGCCAGGGCGCTAATAAGCGCGACTCCTTCCGCTAAGGAAGCACTATCTCCATCCATCTCGCCATAAGACTGCTCGAAGACCAGCGAGGCGGAGAAGGGCAGCTGTTGATTAAGCTCCAGTGCCGACATTAAAAACGCCTGCATAATCATCATACCCTTGGCGTGAAGATTGCCGCCCAGCTCCGCTTTTCGTTCAACATCGTTGATTTCGCCGTCGCCTAAATGCACCACGCAGCTAATGCGCGATGGCTCACCGAACGGCAGCGGGTGGCCCGAAAAATCCAGTACCGAAAGAGCATTGACCTGGCCAACTACCTGCCCCTTAGTTTCTACCATGATTTGGCCTTCGGCAATCTGGTCTTGCATACGCTCGCTGAGATAGCTCTCGCGCCAGACGCGAGTGCGCTCACTCTCAGTAAACGCCACGGCGGTCAACGCCTGCTGCGTGCCGTACAACGCGGCCTCTTTTAGTCGGCGGATCAGCCACTGCGGACATAAGTGTAGCTGACACTGATCACCGCTATAGCGAACCGTCTGTCGCACCAGCGTCGGCCAAGCATCGGCGCTCAGTAGCGGTAGTCCCTGACGCTGTGCGAGTGTATTCACCCAGCAGCACCATTGAGTCATCTCCTCTGTACTTGAAATGCGCAACTCGGACTCGAATTCGCCATATAGCGCGAAACGGGTAATCTGGGGATCCAAATCGTTAAGTTCAGCCAATCCTTCACGATCCCCGATCATAATAAGCCGTAAATTCATCGGCATCGACGGTATGGAAACTGGCAATGGACGGCTTTCATCGGCCGGCAGCCAATCGAAGCGCTGCTGAAATATCATTTGCTTGAGCCGCAGCCAGAGCAAAGGCTGGTTTACCAGCGTACGTACGCCGACGATAAGGATCCCGCCGTTGGCGCGATGCACTAAGCCTGGCTGCAGATCAATTACATTTCGATAGCAGCGCAGCGTCCCAAAAAGCTGCTCATATTCCACCCAGGACTGCCAGATGCAAGCGGCGCGAGCGGCGAAGTTATCTTCTACCTGGGTCGCCGGCTGTTCACTTATGCTCCTACCGGTCACGACATAGCGGCTGCCGACGGGCAGACCCGAAGCTGGCAGACTCTGTTTCACCATTTCGGCAATTAGCTGAAAATATTCATTTTCCTCTTGTGCCGTCAGCAGCATAAAACGACTCGGCGAGCCTTCATGGCAAAATTGCTTCAGCCCGTCTGTGAGACGGGGCTGAAGCGTTGTCAAAGGAGCGGATAGAGGCGGGCAGGGCCTCTCAAACACCGCAGCGAAACCGGCCAAATCGGGTAGTAAATATTTCCATTCTAATTTTTTATTGGTCAAAATGATAAATAACGTCGCTGTTCAAGAAAATCCTGGTTATAGAAGAAGAGACATTGCTTCGTCTCGGGCTGTTTTTCTCTCAGAACCATTATTAGCATCAACGCCCCGGCGAGGGCATCAAATGATCATTTTAGACAAATATTAGCAAAACAACAACCAAATGCTATTATTTAGCATGGGTTACAGGATTGCAGATGCGATCCTATGAATATCAGCAACTTGAAACTTTGAAAGCCGGTTGGAAGTGGAAATGCCTGATTAAAAACACTGTGAAGGAGAGTGCATATGCCGTTACGAGGAGCGCGGTAGCAAAATATATTAGCTAACTTATCAGTTATCAGAATCCACCCGAAAAAATTCTGAAATAGATTTGCTAGTCGATACATCCTTCCCTGGAAAGCGCATGCAGCAAACTATTCGTGCGCAAGCATAAGCGATACTTTAACGCTGAATATCAACATGCGCGCAAAAATCTATTGATCTATAATGCGTCGCCTAAAAACAGTTTGCTGCGCTGGCTTAGAGCCGTAGAAACACCTTATCAGATAGCATTATCAACGTGCTAGAAAATTCGGAACGCAAAGAAATGCACGACAAAACTCTGCCGTCTTTACGAAAAGACCTGAATTCTATTCTTAAAAAGAATTGACTGCTGCAGAGGAGGAACCTGACTCTGTGATCAGACTCGCAAGCCTTACTAAAATATAAATTAATCTTATGACAACATTTTGCTCAGCTAAAGCACTTTTATCTATTCCCGTTTATACCCCCTGCGACAAGAATCGTCGCAATCTTTATAAGAAATCGGTTCAATAGCTTAAACGATCGCATTCAACAGAAAATCAACGGTTCTTTTCACAGCTTTTCTAAACAGTGATTTCATCTTGGAAAATGCGATCTTGATAGGATTTAAATCCTCTAAATAGCCGGCAGACAAATACGAACTGCATTTTTATCCTAAATACCTTTTGCATACTATCAATTTTATAGGTAGCTAAATTGTCGATTATTATCATCTTCCCTGATAGAAGTTTAGGAAAAAAGTATTTATTCTATATAAGCAAGAAAAGCATGTCTATTAATTGCTCTATCAAGTAGCATGGTAGCACTTAACCCAGATAGACTGATGTCAATAGTAAATGTCGTCGTTTCTCAGTGAGCGTGTTAGATATCGAGACAGCATCGTTGATTCCGCCTGTTGCGTCTCCTTGATCTACTCATATTTATCGTTGTTGCCATTTTATTAAAAATAAATACGCCTCTCTAGTAAAAAATATAAAATCGTTGCACTCTTGTTTACTGCCGTGTACGGTTTTTTAACTATTTTCATATAACAGTGAAAAAGCGAGATAGAGCGGAAATACTCGACTGAATGCTGAAAACACTTTCAGACAGGCTTGTATTTTAAACAAGGGTACATTATAAAATTTATTAATAAGTGTCAGGATAAAATTAGAATAAGCATAAATTTTAATCTGCGATTCGGGTTTCTTCTATATTTAGAGTTGTAACTTCCAGCCTCACGAAACTGCTTACTCCAACAAGCGATAGTAGAGAGGCTTATTTTATTTCTATCTGCCGCTGCACATGTAGAAAAAAATAGATATCAAATAGGGCCTTCTACTGAGGCTCATTGGAGAAAATAATTCTGTAAGACCAGGAAGTTACAACTCTAAATATAGAAGAAACCCGAATCGCAGATTAAAATTTATGCTTATTCTAATTTTATCCTGACACTTATTAATAAATTTTATAATGTACCCTTGTTTAAAATACAAGCCTGTCTGAAAGTGTTTTCAGCATTCAGTCGAGTATTTCCGCTCTATCTCGCTTTTCTCCGCCTATATGTCACTGAACAAGAGCGCGATGATGTAGTTCATGCGCGCAAATGATAATCTGAAAGTCAAGTTGTTTACCAGGGTAAGCTTGTTTATGCAAAAGCAATAATAAATATAAGTAAACCAAAAGGCACTAACAGACGAGGTCAATTGTGCCAGAGTGATGTTCGATAGAGCGACTGGAGAATTATGACACTTACTGCTAATATGTGTCTATCTAGATTAAGTGCAACTATATCACTCAATGGAAGAATGAATAGACATACTTTTCTTGCGTATGTACATTCTAACGAATATTCTATCTATTTATAAAGTATAACGGTATGCAAAAAATATTGAGGCAAAGACACACTTCGTCTTTATCTTTCGCCTTATTCCCAGATTTAAATCCTATCAAGATGGCGTTTCCCAAGATGAAATCACTGTTCAAAAAATCTGCAGCAATCTGCCTTACTGTTTTACGCGAAATCATTGTGAACTATTGAAAAGGTCGACCGCTTCCACCCCGCTGTCGGCTGGCTGTAGCTGAAGGCAATTAAACCTGCTTCGGCATCGCCATCCACAATACGCTTACATATCTTTTTCTTGGCTTACTCTCACTACCAATTGCAATAACCCATACTGCTAAGTAAAGTACTTTTTGTTAAAATCAGTGATTATAAATAGAACATGATGCCGAAGGTGTGCGGAACAAGAAAAGTCTTTATAAACGCGCTCTAAAGCTTCTAAGCGTTTTTGCAATGTAGGGATTGCGAATATAGATGCGTTTATGATCACTTAGTGAAGTTTCTTACAGTTTTCAAATATTCAAGATTATTTTTGTTAATTTCCTCAAAAAAGAATACTAATTTAATGAGCAGAATGGATTAGCTTTTAACTGGTGATGACATGTATCCAGGTTTATAGCTTTTAAACGATTGATACTTTTATTTTGGTTCTTTCTCCTGCACGTCACGCACACTCCTGCATCCATACCTGCATCAAGAGTACGACCGATAACAGGTCGCCTAGTGGAAGACAAGCACATTCCGCGACTACTGTTTCTTGAGCCGGTAATAGCGTCACCTCCAAACGAAATATTACTATGATCCTTAACACCCTCTTGTTTTTCTATTTAGAAAGTCAGGTTAGAGATGCCACAATACTTAGCCAAAGTAGATGCTGGCTCGTTACTTTACTGAAGAGCTGCCCTTATTTTAGGTTTTGTAGTGCCCTAAACTATATAGCCAAATATAATATTTTCCATAAACCATATCTTTCAGTATCTATCTTGCCATGAATTATGACTGTTGGACAATAATCTATATAATAATCTAAAACTAAACAGATATAAGATACCCACATGTTAATGTGAAATATCTTTCAGAAATGCTAGATGAAACTTCATAACATTATCTTTTTGTAGGCATAAATTGAGCGACTTGCTAGTTTTTATTTATCTCTAGAAGGCCAAGACTACGATTAATATACGACGTTTCTTACGTCATCTTAGTGCAGTATGCTCCATGACTATTCATTTGCCACTTATAGACAAGCGCAAAGAATTTATAGGTTGTCTTTTTAGCTTGCGAAATACTTAGCTACCGGGAAACAGAAATTCAATCGCTTATGTGCAAAGCTTAATTACAGAATACCGTTTTAGCCCACCGACGCATCCAAAAACGAATGGTATAATTAAGCGATTCAATCGGCACATATAAGATATGACTTCAAATTCACGATCTTTATTCTAGCAAAGAGTTTGATATCAAACTGTACGGATATGTCTGACTCTATAATCAAGACTTGTCTTAATCAATATAGAGTAGTAAAACTCCATTACAGTCTATAAACATTAGTAAAAAATCAACCCTAACTACTTAAAAAAGCAACAATATTATATTGCTGAATATGACAGTTGAGTTAAAGTAGATTATAAGGCACTACGTCGTTAACAGCAGGAGCTAATCATTAATATGGTATTAGCCGTTAGTAAAGCTTGATAATGGCAACGATAGCACTGGTAGAAGCCTTAGAAAAGAAGGCAGCTGGTGGTGTTATCGTAAGCCAAGCAGACGAAACCCTTTGGTCAGCGCCGCTTAACTAATGCCTTACGGCACTGAACTTCATTTCCATACAATTCGAGAAACGCCATCTTGTCAGCTATAGAGATATCATCTAGCAAATTTTCGATTTCTTATTTCCGGCGTTACTCAAACTTTACAGTGTAAAGTAGGTAATTCAGTATAATTATGAGTAATCAGCCTTGCTAAGTTACAAATCATTAATTTTATATTTATTAATAACTTAATAGCAGAACATCAGATCAATTCTAATATCTGGTTTCGGCAATGCTTGTAAGGCGGGCGCTGGCCAATGCGGCAAAATTAAACGGTATCAATTAGATTATTTTTGCTAAAAAATAATATAGACATGCGCCTCCTGTCGGCCATGCGCACAACATCCACCACCGGATTATATCTGGTAACTCTTATTTAAATAGACACTCTGGCCTCCTCATGATAAAATCTGTTTCAGCGCTCAACGTTATACTTTCGCTCTGGGCACCTTACTGCTCCTCGCGTTCCCCACCCTTCACGCAGCTGACGCCGTGCCCGCCGCGCCTGAAATCAACGCCCGTGCGTATATCCTGATGGATTATCAAAGCGGGAAGATCTTGGCGGAAGCCAACGCCGATCAGCGCCTTGACCCCGCAAGCCTCACTAAAATCATGTCCAGCTATGTCATTGGGCAGGCGATAAAAGCCGGCAAAATTTATCCGTCTGACAAAGTGACGATCGGCAAAGACGCCTGGGCCACCGGCAATTCGGTCCTGCGCGGTTCGTCACTAATGTTCTTGAAACCGGGCGAACAAGTAACTGTTGATGATCTTAATAAAGGCATTGTTATTCAGTCTGGCAATGACGCCAGCATCGCGCTGGCGGACTACGTAGCCGGCAGCCAGGACGCGTTTGTCAGCCTGATGAATCAATACGCAGCAGTACTGGGAATGAAGAATACTCATTTTCTGACAGTACACGGTCTCGATGCGCAAGGGCAGTATAGCACTGCACGGGATATGGCTATTCTCAGTCAGGCGATAATTCGCAATGTGCCGGACGAGTACGCGCTGCATAAAGAAAAAGAGTTCAGCTACAATAAAATCAAACAGCCTAACCGTAATCGTCTGTTATGGAGCGATAATCTGAAAGTCGACGGCGTGAAAACCGGTCATACCAGCGGCGCTGGTCATAATCTAGTAGCGTCAGCCACGGATAACGGCATGCGGCTGATTTCTGTAGTGCTAGGCGCCCCAACCGATAGCATTCGCTTTCGCAAAAGTGAGCAGTTGCTAGCCTGGGGATTCCAGTTTTTTGAAACCGTGATGCCTCTTCCCAAAGATCTCCCACTCACCCAGCAGCGTGTGTGGTTTGGTGATCGCAGTCGGGCAAATCTGGGTGCTGCACAGAATGCAGCGATTACCTTGCCGAAGGGGCAATTAAAAAACCTGAAGACGTCTTTCTTTCTCTCTCTCCCGCACCTGGAAGCGCCGCTAGCTAAAGATCAGGTGGTGGGCACCATCAATTTCAGCCTAGACGGCAATGTTATCGAGCAGCGCCCGTTAGTGGTCATAGAGGAGGTGAAGAAAGGCGGTATTTTCCGCGCGATATGGGACTGGATTCTTTTAAAGATCCATGGTCTTTTCAACTGAATCTTGCATGTAGCTAACCAGACCGGACAGGCTTTAAAGAGTTATTAGAAAATCTGATGTATAACGATCAGGCTACATTTTATACTCACTCTATACTCAGTCACTTGAATTAACCTGCGACCCGCTAATAACCGCACTTCCGATGAAGACAGTACAAGTACACAAGCCATTTGTATTCACAACCCTCTCCAGCAGGCTTTCCTGGCCCAAACGGGCGCGCGACGCGCGTGTGTCTAATTTAATTGACGAGAGGGGTTTCGTCTATCCAAACCAGCGGATATATCGGGGCATAAAGTCGACAATGCAGCTCTAGAGTATTCTCCATAGCCTCAACGAATTCGGTATTAGATTCTGGCGGTATAATCTAGCTGATCTTCGTCTATGGTTTCAGTTCTTTTTAGTGTGCGCCTACTGTTTAATTCAAGATCGTTTTAACGCATTGCAGTTTTAGTGCTGTATCAGAAAACAGTTGCAAGGCTTAGCCTCCTTACCCTTCTAGCGGCTTGCTGCAACTTAGCGCAATTAAATCCGCTTTAGCATGATCATTCACAAGACAGTCATACACCCTTCAATTGGCCCTGCTTCGATAAAATAACGCTTGAGTCAATTGATCTTGCAGGTACCTATTTGTAAAATCTCGGCTAATGTCTCGCTAACCGATCCCCTTCTTTACATGTCTAATGAATTTATCATAATTCAATAAAATCAATGTACTCACAACTTTCTGCGCAACATGATTACCCATGCTGATCAACGCTTCCAGTTGCGTTCTTTTTTTCAGCATGAAGATAATAATATCTTTTCATTCCTCTATTTTGGAAGATTGCTTCAGCCCTGCTCACAGATACTGTAACGGCTACTTTTTACGGATTAAGAGAATAGAGCATTTTCTCGTTTTATATCCTGCTGAAAGAAAAATTGTAGCAATCTTCATGAGAAATTTATTCAATATCTTAAGTGATTGCATTCTATAACGAATCAACTTTTCTTACTATAGCTTTTCTGCGCAGCGATTTCAGCTTGGGAGGCGTTATCTTGATAGAATTTAAATCCGGTGAATAAGATAGAGTATAAAGAAAGTCAAAAGACCCTATTTGATATTTATCCAACGCCGCACATGTAACGCTTGCTGTCTGAATCAATCCGATTATTCGCGATCTTAAGTTTTTGCTGTAAAATAAGCTATTTAAGCCTTACAGAAAATTAGCCACAGCATATAGAGCTGCATGGCTCTTTAATAAAATTAAATAGATAAAAGTGATATAACTGAGAAAAATACCAAATTAGGTTTAATTATAAGTAACTAGCCTTGATTGGTTATAAATCATTAATTTTATTTGTTTTTTCATTTTCAATGATTTTTATATTTATTCCTAATTTAGGGGCGGAATGACGGATAGAATGCCGCCTGAACCGACCGACACATCCGAAAATCAATAATATTATTAAGCAATTTAATCAGCTTATAGAAGATATGCTGTAAAACCAATACCATTCTGGCTAAGAGCTTTAGATTACATCATACCGCTATGTTTAATCCTATAATCAGGGATTGCTTTAATCAGTATTAAAAACTTTATTACAGTCTATGAATATTGGCACAAGATTAAATCTACATTATTCATACCTGCTAGGATATGACAAACGCAGAAGTATTATCAGAGCGATGCTGATCTCTGTTCGGAGTGTATCAGTCATTATGAACGGCTTACCTGCAAGAGGCGCGCTCCATCGAGCACACGATCGTTGCCGGTCTGTAGCGATTAGAAAATAGCTATGCAATCTGAGAAAAGTTTATTCTTCTACACCACGGCGATATGCTTTAACCCGACGATTACAGACGCGCGGACGGCGTTATCGTTCAAAAATAACCGTCGTACAGGCATAATGCGGCTTATCGGCTAACGTAACGTACATGCCGGTAACACCTAATCGGCTAGCCAGTTCCGCTGCTTGGCAAAACAACCGCAGCAAAGGTTTACCCAGCTCATCATTGCAGATCGCAAACTACTTAAAAGCTGGCCTGTTACTAATGCCGGCGCTAAACGCCTTGGACGCAGCTTATTTATGCGTCTAATATGGACGATATCGTTGCTGATGCCGATAATCACCATCAGCAACGCGCTTCACGCATGAGGCGTTTTATGTCTCTTACCGCTTCTGCTAAACCGCCCAATACGGCGCGGCTGATAATCGCGTGGCCGATATTCAGCTCCTGTATAGGCGCTAGCGCGGCTACGGGCTTCACATTATGATAATTAAGACCATGGCCTGCATTGACCTTGAGACCCAGAGTCTCGGCGAATTGCGCGCCTTGGTTGATGCGAGCGAATGCTGCGGCACGCAATGCCTCGTCAGTCGCATTGGCATAGACACCAGTATGGATTTCAATATAGGGCGTACCTACTTCTGCCGCAGCCGCGATCTGACGCTCATCAGCATCGATAAATAACGAGACCTGGATCCTAGCATCGCTTAAACGGGCTACTACCTGGCGCAGTTTATCACGCTGGCTGGCCACATCCAAGCCGCCTTCAGTAGTGATTTCTTCACGCCTTTCCGGCACTAAGCAACAAAAGTGCGGTGACAAGGAGCAGGCTATAAGCACCATCTCTTCCGTCATTGCCATTTCTAGATTCATGCGAGTCTGAATTGTCTTGCGAAGCAGATGCACATCACGATCGGTGATATGCCGGCGATCTTCGCGCAGATGTACGGTAATGCTATCTGCTCCCGATTGCTCGGCGATAAAAGCTGCTTGAACCGGATTCGGCCAGGCCGTCCCACGCACATTGCGTAACGTTGCAATATGATCGATATTTACACCCAGCAGTAATTCAGCCATTGCCTTCTCCTGACTTTTGTCGATACTGTTCCGCAGTGTAAACTAGCACTGGGACACAAGCCAGTTTATTGCTTGCACACTTCACGAGTTAACCGCGGTTGACCCACATCGCATGCCGCTCTATCGCCAGCGAAAGCCGGCATTATCTCTATCGGGCGTCGGTTGAAAAACGATCGAAAGAGCTCGCGGCTCTTTATCGGCTTTCTTCCTAAATAGGGTGTCAGCGCCATACGGGTGAACCGCTTGGCTCCGCGCAGCATGTCAATATCGGGAAACTGACGAGCCGCTAAAGCGCGCAGCTCACGCCCGAAGAAACTATAGCGATCTAAGACTACGCTGGCAATAAAGCCTTTCTCTTTTCGGTAACGATAGATCATGGCATCCTGGACTGGCTCACCGGAACTGGCGCAATGCAGGAAATCGACGCCGTAGCCCAGATGCGTCAGCAACGCCAGTTCAAAACAGCGCAGCGCCGGCTCCGGCGAGCCAGTAGAACCCGCAAGCCATTGTAAACACTCAAGGTAATCATAAAATAGCGTGGAATAATCGGTTTCATGGACAAGCAGACGCGACAGCAGCTCGTTAATATAGAGTCCGCTATACAGCATTAGCCCGGTTAACGGCAGACTCAGCGAGACAGGTTCCGCACTGCGTAGGATTTTTATCTCGCCGCGGCCGCTCCAGCGAGCCAATAACGGAGTAAACGGCTGCAGCACGCCTTTAAGCGCAGAGCGCCGCGAACGTGCACCTTTAGCCAAAACGTGCACCCGTCCCTGATGTTCAGTGAAAAAATCTAGACGTAGGCTGGTTTCACTATAGGGGCGCGTATGCAGCACGAAAGCGCGTTGCCAAACTTCCATCGGTGCTTCCTAGAGATCGTCGATATAGCCCTGACTACAGAAGGCGCGTTCATCATCACCACAGCCCGATTTAACTTTTACCCACAGCTCCAGATACACCCGCGTCTTGAATATGACTTCCATACTCTGGCGAGCTTTAATACCGATTATCTTGATTTTACTGCCCTTATTGCCAATAACTATTTTCTTCTGGCTATCTCGCTCTACCAAAATGAGACTATGGATATCATAACCGCCGCAATCATTTGCGGCAAAGCGCTCAATTTCTACCGTAATCAAATAGGGAAGCTCACCACCAAGACAACGCATCAGCTTTTCACGAATAATTTCCGATGCCATAAAACGCTGCGAACGATCGGTAATACAATCATTTGGGAAATGATGATCAGTTTCCGGCAGTGCCTTGCGCACGATGCCGGCCAGAGTATCGACGTTTGTGCCTTTTTCAGCGCAGATTGGCACAATTTTGTGGAAAGACATCTGCTGACTGAGAAACTGCATATGTGGCAACAGCTTTTCCTTGTTAGCAACGTTATCCACTTTATTTATCGCCAGTAAGACTGGGCAACTAACGTAGCGCAATTTGTTTACCACCATTTCATCGTCTGCTGTCCAGCGGGTGCCTTCTACCACAAAAATTATAAGTTCAACATCACTAATGGAACTGCTGGCAGCGCGATTCATTAAACGGTTAATCGGCCGCTTCTCTTGCATATGCAGCCCTGGGGTATCCATATAGATAGCTTGGTAAGGCCCCTCAGTGTGGATCCCCACAATGAGATGACGCGTGGTTTGCGGTTTGCGTGAGGTAATAGAGACTTTCTGCCGTAACAATTTATTTAGCAGAGTGGATTTGCCGACATTTGGCCGCCCCATAATCGCTATAAACCCACAATAGGTCATCTGTTCGCTCATTCAAATTCCAACAGTTTAAGTGTTTTTTCTGCCGCGGCTTGCTCGGCTTTACGACGACTTGAGCCATTGCCGACTACCGGCTCCGCCAGCACGGTGACTTCGCAATGTATGATAAATTTCTGGTCGTGTGCCTCGCCACATACCTGTGCTACGAGATAGGCAGGCAGAGGCAAATGTCGTCCCTGAAGATATTCCTGCAGCCGGGTTTTCGGATCTTTTTGCTTATTGCCGGGGCTGATTTCATCCAAACGTGTGCAGTACCAGTCAAGAATCAGCTTTTCAACGGTTTGAATATTACTGTCTAAGAACACGCTGCCAATTAACGCTTCTACTGTGTCGGCCAAAATAGATTCACGGCGGCAACCGCCGCTTTTCAGCTCTCCCGCCCCTAGACATAAATGCTCACCCAGCTCGAACTCCCGTGCCATTTCCGCAAGCGTATTGCCGCGCACTAGCGCGGCACGCATCCGACTCATGTCGCCCTCGTCTATGCGCGGGAAACGCTGATAAAGGGCCTTAGCGATGACATAGCTCAATATAGAGTCGCCTAAAAATTCCAGCCTCTCGTTGTGTTTACTGCTAGCGCTTCGGTGCGTTAACGCCTGCAACAGAAGATCTTGCTGTTGAAAAGTGTATCTTAGTTTCTTCTGGAACTTATTAATTAAGATGAGATTCATTTGTTACTAATAACTCAACTATACATAAAACTGAAGCTGAAAAAACGTGCCTAGGAACAACACGCTTGCCTAACACTGTTTTGTTTGCAGTAACGCCCGTGAAGAGAGTAAGCTTTTCCTAGCCTGAGAGGTATTCTGCATCGGTAAGAGAAATAATACCTTGCTAAAAAAGGACTTAATGAATGCGGCCAATACGGCTTAAGCGTATGCCGGTCGGCCATTGGCCCTCCTGCCTATTGAAGCTCATCCAAATCGCCGTTGCTTTACCTACCAGATTTCTCTCCGGCACAAATCCCCAATAACGGCTATCGGCGCTGTTATCACGGTTATCGCCCATCACAAAATACTCTCCCTGCGGCACAACCCACTCCGCTAGCGAACTGCCAGGCTGTTGATAATAAATCTCTAATTGATCCTGCTGTCCTGGCACCGTCAGTACATTGTGCGCCACGCCGTCTAACGACTCTTTTCGTTGCAATAGGCGAATGCCGCCGCCGTCTACCTGCCTATCGGATGAGACTTGCAGGAAACTGCTGCTGGCTTTGCCGTTGCTGGTCGAGTTAAAGGTCTGTACAAAATCGCTCGTGGCAAATTCGCTATAAGTAATGGGCACCGCCGTAGCACAGTCTTGCCCGCTGGCACAGCCAGGCTGCACTGTCAGGCGTTTGTTAACTGGCTCATAACTAACACGGTCGCCCGGCAACCCTACGACCCGTTTAATATAGTCCAGGCTAGGATTGGGCGGATATTTGAAAACCACTACGTCACCGCGTTTGGGGTGGCCGGTTTTAATGAGCGTCGTCTGGGTGATTGGGTCTTTAATGCCATAAGCAAACTTTTCCACCAGAATAAAATCACCGACTAACAGCGTTGGCATAATTGATCCTGAAGGAATTTGAAACGGTTCAAAAATAAATGAACGAACTAGAAACACTAATAAAATTACCGGGAAAATAGATGCGCAGGGCTCGATCCAGCTCAACTTATAGTTGACCTTCACTGCGACATCAGTCCCGGCTGGCAAACTAGAAGTGTCAACTTCAGCGCGTTGCCGGCCGAGTTTTTTCGCCTGCTTTCGGCGCGCCGGCGCGAGTTTAAAGCGCTCCAGAGTCCAGAGGATTCCGGTGATAAGCGTCACGATTGCCAGAATCAGGGTAAACATATTGACCATACCATCTCCTCACACTCATTTTCTTTTTTTACCCACATGCAGAATGGCCAAAAATGCCTCCTGCGGCAACTCAACGTTACCTACCTGCTTCAGGCGCTTTTTGCCTTCTTTCTGCTTTTTCAGCAGCTTTTTCTTACGGCTAACATCGCCGCCGGAGCACTTCGCTAGTACGTTCTTACGCAACTGCTTAACGGTAGAACGAGCGATAATATGGTTGCCGATAGCTGCCTGAATAGCGATATCAAAATGCTGACGCGGGATCAGCTCCTGCAGTTTATCGACAAAATTGCGACCGCGATATAGCGCATTTTCACGATGGGTAATCAACGCCAGCGTATCGACACGCTGACCGTTAATCAAGACTTCAATCTGCACCATGTCTGAGTTCTGGAAACGCTTGAATCCATAATCCAACGAGGCATAGCCGCACGAGATGGATTTCAGCCGCTCAAAGAAATCCAGCACTACTTCGGCCATGGGAATATCATAGGTCAACGCCACCTGATTGCCATGATAAATCATATTTGTCTGCACGCCGCGCTTTTCGACACAGAGGCTGATGACATTACCCAAATACGCTTTCGGTAGCAGCATATAGCATTCGGCAACAGGCTCGCGCACTTCGGCGATATTATTCAGAGGCGGCAGCTTAGACGGGCTGTCTACGTAGATCGTGTTATTGTCGATAGTCAGCACCTCATAAATAACCGTTGGGGCAGTAGTGATAAGGTCGAGATCATATTCACGTTCTAGCCGTTCCTGGATGATCTCCATATGCAGAAGGCCAAGAAAGCCGCAGCGAAAGCCAAAACCCAACGCGCTAGAGCTTTCGGGTTCATAGAACAGCGAGGCATCGTTGAGGCTAAGCTTGTCGAGAGCATTGCGAAACGCCTCGTAGTCATCAGAATTCACCGGAAACAGACCCGCATAGACTTGCGGCTTCACTTTTTTAAAGCCCGGGAGCACTTTATCCGATGGCTGGCACGCAAGCGTAAGCGTGTCGCCCACCGGCGCGCCGTGAATATCTTTAATGGCACAGACAAGCCAGCCAACCTCGCCGCAGTTTAGCACTTCACGATCGATACGCTTCGGAGTAAAAATACCGAGCCGGTCAGCGTTGTAGGATCTAACAGTGCTCATTACCTTGATTTTCTCTCCTTTGCGCAGCGTGCCGTTTTTAATGCGCACCAGCGATACTACGCCTAAATAATTATCAAACCAGGAGTCAATAATCAGCGCCTGCAGCGGTGCAGCGGGATCCCCTTCCGGCGGCGGGATATCGCGCACCAGCCGTTCGAGCACATCAAACACACCGATACCGGTTTTCGCTGAACAGCGCACCACATCAGCGGCGTCAATACCGACGATATTTTTGATTTCCTCTATAACGCGATCGGGGTCGGCGGCGGGTAGGTCGATTTTGTTTACTACCGGCACCACCTCCAAATCCATTTCTATCGCTATATAGCAGTTGGCCAACGTTTGTGCCTCTACCCCTTGCCCGGCATCCACTACCAGAAGCGCCCCTTCACACGCCGCTAGCGAACGAGAGACCTCATAGGAAAAATCTACATGCCCCGGGGTATCAATGAAATTCAGCTGATAAATCTGACCGTCAGTTGCCTTATAATCCAGCGTTACGCTTTGCGCCTTAATGGTGATACCACGCTCACGCTCCAGATCCATGGAGTCCAGCACCTGGGCAGCCATTTCACGCTCGCTTAGACCGCCGCAGGTCTGTATTAGGCGATCGGATAGCGTTGATTTACCGTGGTCAATGTGGGCAATAATGGAGAAGTTGCGTATATTCTTCATCTTAATAAATTTCTCTCTTAAACAGGCGCTCTATGTCGCTCCGGTAGTCACCTTTCGGGGAACGCGCCCCAATGACCCATAAAATAATCGACGCATCTTACGCCGCCTGAAGAAAGCAAGGAAGAATGGCGAGAATATTGCCGGGCTCCGTATCCAGATTTAGCGTAGCGGGGAAAGAGCGTAATCAATCTTTAGCCATGAGGCGCGTTATCATGCGACGACTGAAATACGGCACGCCTGACACGCTCTAGCGTCAATCCTGAGCATCTGGAGACGAAGGCGGTGGCGCTACAAGCAGACTCACCAACTGATGATTTTCTATTTTATTGATACGACGTGCTAGGTGGCAAGCGTAAAGAAAGCCGGCCACGCCGCCCATGATACCGCCGCCCGCAGTGACCGGCTCGTTACCCAGAGTGCCCTGTAGGATAGTCGCGCTGACGATAAGCCCCAACAGCGGCAGAATATATACCAGAAATGCGGATCGTAGCAGACTGTCTTCCGCGATACAGACCTCGACGCGCTGTCCCGGAATCAGCGGCTGCTCGCTCGCCACTTCTAAATAATTCTGCATCTCAGTTGTCATTTTGTTCAGGGTGCGGGCATAACAGGTTTGCCAGGCCTGGCAGCTACCGCAGCCAGCGCGTTGTTCGCAACGTAATTGCACAACGCCATGCTGCCAACTGACTACGGTGGCCCATTCTCTTATCATGACTGAGGCTCGAATACAACAACAGCGGCGGAGATTCGTGTCGCGGCAGCCGGGAGTGATTCGCTCACTACGGTAATTTTCCGGATACTGCACTGTTCGGCATGAATGATACGCCGATTAGTGCAGAGATGCGGCTGCTTATTGTTAGTCGCCCCTGGCCGACGTTGATGGAGAAGCGGAAGGATCGAGCGCTGTACATCCTGTTTTCAATCGGTTTATTGATCCCTGGCGAGGCACGCCGGCTACGAGAGGCTTCGGTTACGCCCGAAGGCAACCAGTTAACTCGCCAGTCGAAATCTACGCTCGTTAATGCCAGCGACGCGAACTGAGGCGCCAGGGTAACTTTCCCAAAATTAGTCATCGTGTTTTCGATCTGCCTGTAGGCGTTAAACGCAATAACGCAGAACTGTTTTAGCACTTTGCTTGCGTGATCTAGCAGATCGACGCACATCGGCAACTTAGTCATAGTATATATCCGGAAAATATAGCTAAATCAGGTATCATAGCACGCAACAATCGGTATCATAATCCTGAAAAATGCCGCTGGTACGTCTATGCTATTCCTGCGCCTTCACCTGCATCTGCCGGTTACGCTTATCTACGACCCGGCAATGTTAGCCGACAGGACGACGCCTAGGCTAACCGCAGACGGCCAGCCTATCATCGAAAACGTATTGAAAACCGGATTTTCCGGCTGACTCTTATTTTTACCGATACCCTACTGTCTATTGTAATGCTGAATGCCGACGATGACAGCCAGCGAAACACAGGCCACGATACGGAATTAGTCGATGCATGCCGTAAAAAGAAGGGCTCTGAGTCACAACGAGAATCTCTGCCAAGTTTCCGATGCTGGCTTGTATTCTTTTAGGAACTCTGGCGCGATACGTATCGGTTCTTTGGCAATGTCAACAGCCACACTATCGGCAATGTCGAGATGTCTGCGATTTAATATGCCTAGAAAAATCGTTTAAAAGTTTGCCTTTAAATGATACATCACTCATCAAAGCGGAAAGTTTTTTGTTTTTCATGCTAGAGCATCTGCTCCTGTCTCCGGCTTTAACGCTGAATAATCGATTGAATTTTATTGCTAATTTCTTAACGCGCATGAAAAATGCGTGAGCGTACTGTCCTTACCAAACAATCTATGATGAAGGCTATTTCTTGATAACTCAGATTATCCAGCTCTCGCAACGCAATTGCCATACGTAAGCTTGCTGGCAACACACTCAGCGGAACACCATCTGTCGTAACCCCTCAGACAACATTAAATTCTTAGGGCTCGATACTGCTTTTAGTGCGCGTGCACTTTTGTAACATTGCGCATCGTTAGCGCCTACATCGCTAGAGGGAGGCTTGCGCTACTTGGTGCTAGTAGCGAATGACCAGTAAATTAAAGGCTTTCTAGTCGCTTTTTAAAGAGTATTCAATCAGCACCTAATCCGTTAACTGCTCGCTCATCTGAGTAAAAATCTCTTCAAATTTTTCTTCACGCACAAAATATCACCGCCAGTTTCTGAACTAATATGAAAAGCAAGCTGGCGATGGTAGTTAGTGATAACTATAAAGCTTCGCAACGCTTAGTGTGTTGCTTAAAAAGCCCAATGACGCATTTTTTCAGATATCATCAACAGACCCTACAGCATCGGGAGTGTTTTTAATGCTGCTAGCAAGAAGCCCGCCACTAGTACTATGAAATCATAATGTCGGTTAAAGCGATATTCAAATTTAACTAGAGAACTTTTATCTCTTTCGGTTTATATCTAGTTTCGATAAAAATCGTCGTAATCTTTATTAGAAATTACCTCAATAGCTTGAGCGATCGCATTCTAGAGCGAATCAATGGCTTTTCCTGCAGCTTTTCTGTCACGCAAGATCGTTTTGACGCATTACAATTTCACAACTTTATCCGCAATCAGTTACAAAGTTCGCTGTTTTTGCCCTTTTAGCGGCTCTTTGCGGCTTAACCTAATTACATTCGTTTCGACATCATTATCTACAATAGGGTCATAGACTCGTTTGATTAGTTACGACTCAGGACTACTTTAATCTCTGCTTTGACAAAATAATGCTTTACCTGATCGATTGTGCAGGAACCTATTTATAAAATCTTGGCTAACACCTCGCTATTCAGTTGGTTTACAGATACAATTGGCATATAAGAATTCAACGGAATCAATGTATTCACAACTTTCTGTTCGGTATGCTTTCTATTACTAGCCAACGCTTCAAGTTGCATTCTTTTTTTTCGATATGAGGATAATAATATATTTTCTATTCCTCTATTTTAAATATTTTTAGCTCTGGCTATAGATACTGCGGCCGCCACGTTTACGTTTTGAGACACTAGACGATGAATATTAAGATCATCTATGACCAGCATAATTCCTTGTACGTAAAGACATTGTACTGAGATGTCCTTAAGCAAGTGAGCTTAATAGATCTTGATTTTATGCTTGTTCTGTGTTTAGTTACTTTAACTAGCCACGATTTTACAGTGGCCTGCTGGCCATTAGGATATTAGACGCTCTCCAGCTGTGTTTACAATTTATAGCCCTCCCGAGGAAGCTTCTCAGGCCTTAACGGCAGCGCCAGGCGTGTATATCCGAGACATCTCCTTAGTGAAAACCACTCGACACATCCAGTCATATATCCTGTCACGTTACGGAATATATATAGTTTTAATAATTTAGATTCATTAATATTTTATTAAATGAAGCATAGCTTACTACTCAATGCTGATTGAGGCAATTCCTGATTGTAGAGCCAGAGATATCAGTACAGCTTGATCTCAAGCCCTTCACTACAAAAATACTAGTTTTGCAGCATATCTTCCCATTAAATTGCTAAACTATATCATTTTCTTTTAGGTGCATTAGTTATGCTAGAATGATGTTCTATATCAATTTTGCACACAAGTCGTCGAGCGCATGTTCCTCCGTAGATAAGCATTTTTGTAGAAAAAAGACAATCTGTAAATTATTTCTTATAATACCGTAAGTACCCGACAAATCGCTACGGAGTGTGCTCAACTAAGATCGCTCAAGAAGCTTCTCGTGCATTAGGCGAAATCTTGGCTTTGTTTTACTTTTAATTAAAAATTAAATTTTACTGATAAGTAAAAGAGTTTTTTATTTTTTTAAGTTTTTCTTAGAAAGAAGTGGTTTAATTAGCAGAATAGAGAAACTTTAAAGCAGTGGTGAAAACTTTATAGAGATAGATAAAAACTTATAAAGCCCCTCAATCTATATCTACGAAAAGATAACGTCTGCATGTTTTATTTAACATTTTCGAAGATATTCCACATCAATATGCAGGTAACTGGACTCATAGCTTTTAAACGCTTTATGCTTTAGTTTTTCTCTTTCTCCTGTATATCACGCAAACTCTCTAATCCATTCCTGCGTAAACAGCGATCCGAGCCAGATCGATATAAGGCGAGGCTGAAGAATTAACCTAGGACAGCCAAGAGCTTGTCTAATGCGATAAAAGCGTCTTCTGCAGGAAAACGGTGGCGGCCTCCTGACCAGGCAAAAGCATCGTCTGCAAACGATGAAAATGTGCCTATAACCCTTAACGCTATCTCGTTTTTACCATTTAGAAACGGTCAATTTAGCAATGCGATAACGCTTAGTTAAGTAAATGTCAGCTCGTTGCTTGCTTAAAGAGCGGCTCTGATTTTAGCTATTATAGCTGCCTGACTATAAAGCCTAACCATCATGACATTTTGCTCTTCACATCTATCAGCAGCTATCTTGCCACGAACGGGGCTGCATGATGAAACATATGCGATTTAAGATCTCACGTCTTGAGTTTGCAAATTTGAAAAAATAACTGATTTATGGTTTTCTGCTTTTTCGGTAAAATAAAAAAAGAAAAATCAGCGGCGGAATGACATATCGGCATCCGATATCTTTCTTAGATATCTTTTAATAATCGCTTATTGTGCGATTTTTAAGCAAAGTAAAATTCCGCCCTAACTGTTGGAGGATATGTGAAATATCAATTACTGAAAACTGATGGCCAGGCCCGGCGCGGACGTCTAGTATTTAAGCGTGGTATTGTGGAAACACCGGCGTTTATTCCGGTAGGCACTTATGGTACCGTAAAGAGCATGACACCTGAAGAAGTGAAAGAAACCGGCGCGCAGATCCTGCTAGGTAATGCCTTTCACCTTTGGCTGCGCCCGGGTCAGTTAATAATAAAGATGCACGGTGATTTGCACGATTTTATGCAGTGGCACGGTCCAATACTGACCGATTCCGGCGGGTTCCAGGTATTTAGCCTCGGAAAAATTCGAAAAATCACCGAAGAAGGCGTGCATTTCCGCAACCCTATCAACGGCACCACGATTTTCCTAAGCCCCGAGAAATCTATGGAAATTCAGTATGATCTAGGTTCCGATATCGTCATGATTTTTGATGAATGCACGCCCTATCCTTCCGATTGGAATTACGCTAAACGCTCGATGGAAATATCGTTACGCTGGGCGGCCCGCAGTCGACAACGTTTTGATGAACTTGAAAACCCTAATGCGCTGTTCGGCATTATTCAGGGTGGTGTTTATAAAGATTTACGAGATGTATCGCTACAAAGGTTAATAGAGATCGGTTTTGATGGTTACGCTGTGGGCGGCTTAGCGGTAGGCGAACCAAAATCCGATATGCATCGTATTTTATCGCAAACGTGCCCAAAGATCCCAGCGAATAAGCCGCGCTATTTAATGGGTGTGGGCAAACCTGAAGATTTAGTGGAAGGGGTTCGCCGCGGTATCGATATGTTCGATTGCGTCATGCCGACCCGTAATGCTCGCAATGGTCATCTTTTTGTTACCGATGGCGTTGTGAAAATACGTAACGCCCGGTATAAAGACAATATCGCACCGCTCGACACTGAATGTACTTGTTACACCTGTGGCCATTATAGCCGAGCATACTTACATCATCTTGACCGTTGCAATGAAATATTAGGCGCGCGTTTAAACACTATTCATAACTTACGTTATTACCAGCGCTTGATGGCGAGTTTACGCCAGGCTATCGATGACGGTAAATTAGAGTACTTTGTAGGTGAGTTCTATAACCGGCTAGGCAAGCCGGCACCACCGTTAGTCCTTGAATTAAATAAAAATGAGGGAACTTAAATGAGCTTTTTCGTTTCTGATTCTGTTGCCGATACCAATGCTCCGTCTCAGTCAAGTCCTTACTCTCTAATCCTAATACTGATCGTTTTTGGTTTAATCTTTTATTTCATAATCCTGCGCCCACAGCAAAAACGCGCTAAGACACATAAAGAGTTGATGAATTCTATTTCTAAAGGAGATGAAGTTCTAACGACCAGCGGTCTTATGGGGCGCGTGGTGAAAGTCACAAATACCGGCTACATTTCCATCGCGCTCAACGATACTAATGAAGTAATCATCAAGCGTGACTTTGTTGCTGCTATTTTGCCGAAAGGTACAATAAAAGCGCTGTAATAAACGATTCATCCAAAAGAGAACTGCTGTGCTAAACCATTATCCTTTATGGAAATACATCATGCTAGTATTGGCGCTAGTCGTCGGGTTGCTGTATGCGCTTCCTAACTTGTATGGTGAGGATCCTGCCATACAGATCACAGGCGCGCGAGGCGCTATCGCCAGCGAATCAACGCTGGTGCAGATCCGGAATATATTAGAACAACAGCATATCCTCAGCAAATCTATTGCCCTGGAAAATGGCGCTATTCTGGCGCGTTTTTCTAACTCGGATATACAATTTCATGCTCGAGAGGCTTTGATGAATGCTCTCGACAAGAATTATATCGTAGCGCTTAATCTAGCGCCGGCCACCCCCACTTGGTTAGCCATGCTAGTGCCAGCGCCGATGAAGCTCGGTCTAGATTTGCGCGGCGGCGTTCACTTCCTGATGGAAATAGACATGGACACCGCGCTTAATAAGCGGCAGGAAGAGACAATAGATACCCTTCGTGGCGATTTACGCGAAAAAGGCATTCCGTATACGACGGTGCGTAAAATTCAGAACTACGGTAGTGAAATCCACTTTCGCGATGCTGTTATCCGCGATCAGGCAATATCTTGGTTGACGCCGCGCCACCGTGATCTGCTTATTAATAGACTCGGAAACAATGCGCTATGCGCCAAGCTGACAGATAATCGCCTGCGCCAAGCCCAGGAGTACGCGGTACAACAGAATATGATCATCCTGCGCAAACGCGTCAATCAGCTAGGTGTCGCTGAGCCTTTGGTGCAGCGCCAGGGCACCAACCGAATTGTAGTTGAGCTGCCGGGCATTCAGGATACGGCGCGTGCCAAAGAAATTTTGGGAGCGACTGCTACGCTTGAGTTTCGTCTTCTCAATAGCTCGGTGGATCAAACTGCCGCTGCTAACGGCAGCGTGCCAAGGGATTCGGAACTGAAAGCCACCCGTAACGGACAACAGGTCGTATTATACAAACGAGTCATCCTGACAGGCGATCACATTATCGACTCTACTTCCAGTACTGATGAATATAACCGTCCGCAGGTGAATATTTCTCTAGACAGCAGTGGGGGCACAACCATGTCTACCTTCACCAAGGATAATATCGGTAAGCTGATGGCTACTCTTTTTGTAGAGTACAAGGATATAGGCAAGAAAGACGCTAACGGGCGCGCTATTCTGGAGAAGCAAGAAGAAATCATTAATATCGCTACTATCCAGTCGCGGATCCGCAACAGCTTCCGCATTACTGGCATCAACAATCCCAATGAGGCGCGGCAGCTGTCTCTACTACTGCGCGCGGGCGCGTTAATTACACCAATCCGAATTGTAGAAGAGCGCACCATCGGCCCGACTCTAGGACTTCAGAATATTACTCAGGGGCTGGAAGCATGTTTATGGGGACTGGTGGCGTCAATTCTGTTTATGGTTATATGGTATCGCCAATTTGGTCTGATCGCCATTACTGCGCTTATCGCCAACCTAGTGCTTATTATAGGCATCATGTCCTTGTTGCCCGGCGCAACGCTGACCATGCCGGGTATCGCCGGTATTGTATTGACGCTGGCGGTAGCGGTAGACGCCAATGTGCTTATTAATGAACGCATTAAAGAAGAGCTACGCAACGGTCGCATGGTGCAGCAGGCCATTCATGAGGGTTATCGAGGCGCATTCTCCAGTATTGTTGACGCTAACGTCACGACACTGATTACAGCCGTTATCCTATATGCGGTAGGCACGGGATCAATTCAGGGTTTCGCGATTACCACCGCCATCGGGGTCGCTACCTCAATGTTTACGGCGATTATCGGCACGCGCGCTATCGTTAATCTGATTTACGGCGGTAAACGCATCGATAAGCTGTCTATCTAGGGGTAGCTTATGGCTCAGAAACAAAGAAATGTTGAAGAATTGAATTACGGCCGTAAAGTCCATGACTTTATGCGCTGGGATTATGTAGCGTTCAGCCTGTCAAGCATCTTACTTATCGCCTGCATCATCACTATGGCGGTACGGGGCTTTAACTGGGGGCTAGATTTTACGGGCGGGACAGTAATTGAACTTAACCTAGAAAAGGCCTCCGACCTTGACCAAATGCGTAACGCGCTTGAATATGCAGGCTTTACGGATCTGGTAGTGCAAAATTTTGGCAGCAGCCGGGATGTGATAATCCGAATGCCTCCGCTGCAAGATGGCCTCGGGCATGAGCAGGGCAACAAGGTGCTTAGAGTGATTCATCAGGTAACGGGGCAGACTGCCACAGTCAAGCGGGTTGAGCTTGTCGGACCAAGCGTCGGTAGCGATTTGGCTCAAGACGGCGCTATGGCACTGCTGGTAGCTTTAATCTGCATACTAATTTATGTTGGCTTCCGTTTTGAATGGCGGCTAGCGACCGGGACTGTGTTAGCGTTAGCGCATGACGTCGTGATTACGCTTGGGTTTCTGTCGCTGTTCCATATTGAGATCGATCTGACGATTATCGCCTCGCTGATGTCGGTGATTGGCTATTCTTTAAATGATAGCATTGTGGTGTCAGACCGTATTCGTGAAAACTTCTATAAAATCTATCATAGCAGCGCCTACGATATTTTTAACGTTTCCCTAACGCAAACCTTAAGCCGGACCATCATGACCTCGGCTACTACCCTGATGGTAGTGTTGATGCTGTTAATTTTCGGCGGTGCTATGCTTCGTGGATTCTCCACAACGCTGTTTATCGGGGTCATTATCGGTACCATTAGCTCCATTTATGTGGCATCGGCGTTGGCGCTTACGCTCGGCATGAAGCGTGAACATCTGCTACAGAAGAAGACAGAAAAAGAGGGATCTAATCAGCCGTTTATGCTGCCCTGAGAGACACTTAACGCTCTACGTGTAACGCCCTATGACGAATGCCGCCGGATGCGCAGGCGTAAGACGCCCTTCCACAGCATGAAATTGACTCTGTAAAGAAATGTTAAGCATAATGTGAGGCACATTGCGCGGACAGGGTCCGTTACGTGTGAGGAGCATGCCACCGCGGGACAGAGATTTCTGTATGCCCAGTAAGCTGCTGAAGGGGTCGGCAACGAACTAAAGTCACCGATCATAAAATATAAGAGCACAAACCAGGATAGGACTGGCTTAAATAATGGCCTCACTTTCTTAAAAATATCTCAATATAATATTCTTACCCATACTCAATTACACTGATCATAGACAATCTCAATATCTATGTCTCAGGTTCGTTATACTCAGCCTTTCTGCTGGATCCGATTATAGCTTGATCAAATTGTTTTGAATTTTTTTATACAACCCAAATATGCTAGCTGATTAAACATAGCGGAAATCAAATTTAATTTTATAACCGACCAATTCCTGAATCGTCATGCTGACAAGATTGAGATATGAGGAATTTCAATGACTGCCTGGCAGACACGATTCGACTAAGATAAGCGCTATAATCGAGACAATACTCCTATCAAGCTCGAGCGTTTTTATCTGTTATTGAATATGTAATTCACCACTAGCAGGATAGAAACCAAAATACAACCTGATTATGTGCCTTACCCCAGCCAACATACGCATCGCTACCTAGCCTAACCTGGCCAAATTTAAATATCTATTTAACTGACGTTATAAATTAAGATCGATAATGTCGCGCTTCTTGGTAGCGGCATTGATATAATCCACAATATCATGCAGTCTGTTAAGAATAACTAAGAAAAATTCGTAATCAGGAGATATAACGGCAGGAGATACAGTAGCAGGATTTGCTCTCACAGCTCGCCATGCCTATTTATTGAAAGCTCTCATCTACGTAAAAATCATAAACATCACTACTAAGCCTCAAGCTCAAAACCCGCTTGATACAAGCTTGACACTTAGGCATATTAGGCGTCTACCTCACTGATCTCATAACATAGTCTATTTTAAGCGTCTATCGCATATTTTATTTAGGAGTAGGCTATCAAACATTTCATATATATAATTTAATTAAAATTAAGTTGTTTCGCTATAGTCCTTCTTAGGTATAAGATTTATACTATATTTTCTAATAGAAATAGAGAGTCTTTTTTAATCCGATGGATTTATAATTCTACAATTACGACCCCGGCTCCCTGGTGTCGGCTTAGGAGATGAAATGAAGCAGGCACTTCAAGCAACGTTAGGTTTATTGGTTTTATGGGCTTCCGTCTTGTATTCCGAAGTGCACATTGAAATCACCCAAGGGGTGGATTCAGCCCGACGCATTGGGGTGGTGCCGTTTAAATGGGCTGGCGAGGGCGCTGTGCCCGAAGACATCAGTGGGATTATCGCCGCTGACCTGCGTAATAGCGGCAAATTCAACCCGCAAGATACCTCCGACTTGCCTCAACAGCCTGCCACCGCGTCTGAAGTTATAGTAGCCGCCTGGACGACGATGGGTATCGACGCCGTGATAGTGGGTCAGGTGCAGCCGAGCGCGGACGGCAGCTACATGATAGCTTATCAATTGGTGGATATTTCGGGCAACCCCGGCGCGATTTTAGCGCAAAACCAATTTAAAGCGCCGCGCAAATGGCTACGTTGGTCAGCACATGCCGTTAGCGATGAAAGTTTTGAAAAGCTGACCGGCATTAAGGGTGCGTTTCGCACGCGCATTGCCTACGTGGTGCAAAGCAACGGCGGCCAGTTCCCCTACGAATTGCGGGTAGCGGATTACGACGGTTATAACGAGATGCCAGTACGCCGTTCGCCACAGCCGATAATGTCGCCGGCTTGGTCTACTGACGGCAGAAAACTGGCCTATGTCACTTTTGAAAGCGGCCGATCAGCGTTGGTTATCCAGACACTTGATAGCGGTGCTGTCCGTCAGGTGGCGAGTTTTACGCAGCACAACGGTGCGCCGGCTTTCTCACCGGACGGCAGTAAGCTAGCCTTTGCTCTGTCGAAAACCGGCAGCCTGAATTTGTATATCATGGACTTAAGATCAGGTCAGATCCATCAGGTAACGAACAGTCGCAGCAACAATACAGAGCCGACCTGGCTCCCAGATAGCCAGACGCTGGCGTATACCTCCGACCAGGGCGGCCGTCCGCAGGTGTATAAAATCAATATCAATGGCGGAATGCCTCAGCGCCTCTCCTGGGAGAGTTCCCAAAACCAGAATGCGGACGCTAGCTCGGACGGCAAGTTCCTGGCTATAGTTAGCAGCAATAATGGCACCCAACATATCGCTAAACTGGATCTGGCAACGGGAGCCATACAAGTATTAACGGACACGCTTCTGGATGAGACGCCCAGCGTCGCTCCCAATGGCACAATGGTAATCTACAGCGCTTCAACAGGCCACGGTTCCGCATTACAGCTGGTTTCGACTGATGGGCGTTTTAAAGCGCATCTGCCGGTAACTGATGGACAGGTCAAATTTCCTGCCTGGTCGCCATATCTGTGATGCATGTATAAATTTTTTCTAGCAAACTATAAAAAGGATATAAGATGTGGCTGAATAAAGTAATAAAAAATCTGATATTATCGCTGCTAGTGATGGCGACTGCCGGATGTGGTTCTCACAAAAACGCCGACAATAAAGATGAATCTACCATGGGTGCCGGTGCTAGCACTGGTATCGAGATAAAAGGCAGCAAGGCGCCATCCGACGAGCAGGCTCGTCTGCAGATACAGGAACTTCAGCGCAACAGTATTGTTTACTTTGATTTGGATAAATACGATATCCACTCTGAATTCGCTGAGATGCTTGACACTCACGCTAATTTTCTGCGCAGAGATCCGTCCTATAAAGTGACCGCTGAAGGCCATGCGGACGAACGCGGTACGCCGGAATACAACATCGCTCTAGGCGAACGCCGCGCTAATGCCGTAAAGATATATCTTCAGGGCAAAGGTGTTTCCGCCGATCAGATTGCTATCGTATCTTACGGTAAAGAAAAACCGACCGCACTCGGTCATGACGAAGCAGCATACGTTAAAAACCGTCGTGCCGTCCTGGTCTACTAAGAGTCTTATATGAGCAATAACTTTAGATCTTATCTGTTTAGTCTATCATTATTAGTTGGCGTAGCGACTCAAGGGACCGCTACCGCCCAAGCTCTAATAAGTCATGTCGGCTCCGGCTCGATAGAAGACCGGGTCATTCAACTCGAGCGTATTTCTCATGCGCACACTCAACTGCTAACGCAACTTCAGCAGCAGCTTACTGATAATCAGCACGATATCGACTCGCTATGCGGCCAGATTGAGGAAAATCAATACCAGCTGTCGCAGGTAGTCGAGCGGCAAAAACAGGTTTATCAGCAGATGAATACCCTCTCCAAGCTAGCGCTAGCTGCTTCCGCAGACGGTCAGTTTCAGGCGTCTTTGTCTACGGACAGCGGTAGACAAGACGCGGTACAGGCAACTTCCGGCAGCGACAACGCTAACACCGAGTATAATAAAGCGGTATCGCTGGCGCTAGAGAAAAAACAATACGATCAGGCCATTAGCGCATTCCGAAATTTTGTTAATCATTATCCCGATTCAACCTATCAACCCAACGCGAATTACTGGCTCGGACAGCTTAATTATAATCAGGGCAAAAAAGACGATGCGCTCTATTATTTCGCTCTAGTGGTGAAGACCTACCCAAAATCCCCCAAAGCGCCTGACGCAATATTAAAGGCGGGCATCATCATGGAGGAGAAAGGCCAGAAAGATAAAGCCAGGGCGGTTTATCAGCAGGTCGGAAAACTCTATCCTAGCGCCGATGCGGCCAAGCAAGCCCAAAAACGGCTAGCGGGCCTGTAATCATGACCGGTCTGAATGAGCAGGGCGATGCAAAACAAGTCAGAATACTCAAAGATCGGGCAGTTAGCTACGCTTGAACCAATTAATAGTTGCGTCAAAATGTATTCTAATGACGCATTTTACTCAGTGACAGCGCTTTCATCTATTTTAGTTCATTAACTAGCTATTTATCTGTTTAATGTGTTAAATTTGTTCGGATATCAAATGGTACATTCTTACAATAAAAACTTAAGATCGAGAATAATAAGCTTGATTAAGAAGGCAGATTTGCACGTGTAGAGGGCGGATAGCTATAAAATAAGGCTCTGCTACTGTAGCGCGTTTAGATTAAGCAATTCTGTGAAACCGGAGTTACAATCCTAAATCTAGAGGAAACCTGAATCGCGGATCAAAAATTGATGCATATTCTAATTTTAGCCTGACACTTATTGATGAATCCTTTCATCTACACCTTATTCAAAACACACGCCTCTCTGAAAAGTATTTTTAGTATTCAAGCGAGCCTTACCACTCTGTCGTGATTTTAACCGCTATATAATAGCGGTTAAAAAGACGATACATACAACTGAATAAGAGCGTAACGATATAGTGTATTCGCGCAAATTACGGTCTGAAAATATCATATTTTTATCAGAATCAAATACGGCATCGAGGCAGAACCCTAGAACGTCGTTGTTGAATTTATCTTCACAGATTCCGGGCTTAATAAATTGCTAAATCAGCTTCTTGGCGAATAACGATAGGAACATGTGTAAAGTACCGCTGTAAAAGTCTAGCCTGCTAAAAATAATAGCGATCATCGCTATACTATATAAGATCTTGCCTGGTCCTTTTGAGCAACACAATATTCATTATGGTTGCAATACCTAGCTGATCGGACAGTGCAGCGAAGAGACCTAAGCACTGAATATTTCGGATGGTAATGCGGCTAGTTATCTAGCTGATTGATTTGTAAAAAGCAGTAATAAAGTCAAAACTTCTAATAGCGCACAGTCCCAAAAAATAAAAATTAGGTTCAGAATAATTAAGCTAAATCCGTTCTCTAGTGTTGGCAGCTAGCGCCAGGCGATGCCGACGGTCACATCCAGCGGCCGGAGATATTTCATTCAATAGTGGCCGTTAAACGTGAAATTTACTATTGCAGATGCGCGATTAGCGGTTAAAGTCATAAAAACGCTAGCCGGACGCAGGAATCTTGCTTGCGATACTGCTTTCTGTAACTGCGCAAAGATCACGGGTCCGCCTTGGCTCTAGTCGTTAACCCATTTCTAGAAGTAGAAGACGCCTGTTGGTGTACTTTATAACTATCAGGACATCTGTCATAAAATCAATCCTGATGACCTATCATAGCCCAGCTAAGCTTGAGACAAACTAGAAATATACACTTTTTAAGTGATTAAGTTATTCTCTACATAAATTTTATATAAATATAAAATTAATCAAAAAATTAAAAATAAAATTAATTATTTATAATCAATTAAAACTAATTACTTATAATTAAGTAATTACTATCACCGCTTTGTTAACACTAGAATCATTATAACGTGACGCAGAAATCCTCACGCCAAGCAAAAAAACGAAATAAAAATATGATAAATACATGATATTTCAGCTCTCACATTCTGCGTTCACAAAACAGCCTCACTATCTAAATTTTTAAAAAGTAAACAATTTACTCCCCCTGCTTTCGGCAAGATAAAAAAGAAAATCAGGCATGAAATGACGGTTAAAGAAATACTCTTCTGGAGAATGTCAAACACACTATAACAGACATTTATCCTCCAATTTGTGGTGAAGATCTCTCTCATAACTTGGCTAAATTCAAGTATCGATTTAAGCGACGTAATGACTTTAGATGCTCATACCGCGGTCTTTGTAGCCGTATTGAAAGCATCCACAATGCCATACAAGCTTTTATACTAGCTCAATAAAAGGGATAATTAGGAAATTAATTGTTCCATGATGTGTTGATACATCCTGCTCAGTAGTTGCAAATCGGTGGCACTTACGCACTCATTGACTTTATGGATGGTTGCGTTGACTGGACCTAACTCCACTACCTGCGCGCCCAAACAAGCGATAAATCGCCCATCGGAAGTACCGCCGCTTGTTTCTAAACGCGGCATTAAATCCTGATAGCACTCCACTGCGCGCACCGCTGCATCGACTAGCGCACCGCGCGCAGTCAGGAAAGGCTGCCCGGATAGCGACCAGTCAATCCGATATCGCAGTCTATGTCGCTGCATTAGTGTCTCTACATGCTGACGGATGATAGCGTCAGAGATCTCGGTACTGAAACGAAAATTGAATTGCACCTGCAGCTCGCCTGGAATGATGTTGTTTCTGCCAGTACCGGCATGAATATTGGCTATTTGCATCGTCGTTGCCGGGAAAAAATCGTTGCCCGCGTCCCACTGAGTTTCTACCAATTCTTTCAATGCGCTCATCGTGCAATGTACGGGATTCTCAGCCAGATGCGGATAGGCAACATGACCTTGTATTCCCTGAACCAGCAAATTAGCGGTTAGCGAGCCCCGACGGCCATTTTTGATAATATCACCGACCTGGCGGCTGCTAGATGGCTCGCCTACTAGGCAATAGTCCAGCCGTTCCTGACGAGCCATCAACACCTTAACCACTTTAACCGTACCGTCCCGCGCATCGCCTTCCTCATCGGAGGTAATAAGAAACGCCAGCCGGCCCTGATGATGCGGATGTTGGGCAATAAAGCGCTCGGCAGCGACTACCATAGCGGCTAGCGACCCTTTCATATCGGCCGCGCCGCGGCCGTAAAGCAGGCCGTTGCGCAACGTCGGCTCAAATAGCGGATGATCTCCGTGCTGCGTATTGCCGGCTGGCACCACATCGGTATGGCCGGCAAAGGCCAACGTATCACCCTTACCACGCCAAGCCCAGAGATTGAGTGTGTCGCCGAACGGCATCGACTCAAGGGTAAAACCCAGCGGCCGCAGGCGGGCCGATATAATCGCCTGGCAACCAGCGTCGTCAGGGCTTAAGGATGGGCGTTTAATCAATTGCTGCGCGAGTTCTAAGACTGGACAAGACATATCAGACCTCGCTTGCAGTAAACTGCTGAAAATCCTGAAGAGAGAACCCAAGCAGCAGAGGACCATCCGCAATCTGCAACAATGGACGTTTGATGATAACCGGTTGTTTGAGCATCATCGACGCTGCGCCGCGGGCGTTGCCGGCTTCCGCATACTGTTGATCGCTGAGTTTACGCCAAGGCGAGCCGCGGGTATTGAGCAGCGACTGCCAGCCCAGAAGCTCGATAAAGCGCTGCAAAAGATCGACATTAAAGCCATTATCGCGGTAATCATGAAATCGGTATGGCACCTGCTGTTCGTCAAGCCAGCGGATGGCCTTTTTTATCGTATCGCAGTTTTTGATACCATAAAGCCTGACAATGGGTTTCTTTAAATCGTTAGACATAGATAAAGTTACCTTAAGTGAGAAAGAAAGTGTCTAGTGGCCTTTTTATTAACCGGCTAGGGGAAGCAAGGTTCCATGATGAAGGGAAAAGACCGCGGAATCCAGGGTGTTTGTTGGCAAGCTCGTGCTGTGGGCGACAGCGCGACGATGCTTCTCATGCTCCGCCATTGGCTCACGGGATGACTGCGGTACGACTGAGATAAAGCATGCCTTAACAAGCGACAGCTAAGGCCTTGTTTATATCAAGATGTCTATTGAAGAATATAGTTGAGAGCAAAACATTATGATAATTAGACTCTATAGTTAGACAACTATAGCACCTAAAATCAGAGCTACTTTCAAGAAAGTAACGAGTTAAAATTTACTTTAGCTAAACGTTATCTCTGAACTGACCGCCTCTAAATGGCAAAAACAAGTGGTGTTTCCGTAATGCCGTCTTTAAATTAGGAATAAATATAAAAATCAGCGAAAAATTAAAAATAAATAAAATAAATTATTTATAACAAGCTAAAATTGATTTCTTATAATTAAGTGATCACTATTACTTTTTTCTCAAAACTAGAATCATTACAGATTAACGCAGCAACTCCCAACTAAGAAAAATAAACTAAAAAATACATAATTACGCATTTTGCTCAACCATTATCAACATGCCATATAGCATTATAGGCGCCTTCAATACTGCTAGAAAGAAATGCGGTTATCAGCGCTATCAAATCACAATGTCGACTCAATCGATATTTAAATCTACCTAAATAATCAGGCGTATCTAGCAACGAATTGCATTCGTAAGTTCCCATTATGGCGTTTTTAATATTCTTCAGCAGACTATTCATCTACTTGAAAGTGCCTATTTCCAGTATAGCTTAAGCTGAGCTGGATAAGGCACGCAATCAAGAAAAGTATGATGAAACACCTGAGATTTAAGATCTCCTGCCCTGAATTTACAAAAAAATATAACTACCAACCTCCTTAAATAGTAAAGAATTTATTTATTTTTTCATGCTTTTGATAAAATAAAAAATCAGGTTAGGAATAACGGATTAAAAACACCCACAATACCATAAATCCTATTGAGAATAGCTGTACAATATGCGTAATTAGGTTTAATTATAAGCAACCAGTTTTGGTTAGTTATAATTTATCTTGATTATGTATTTTGTTCAACCAAAGCACTTTTACCTATTCTAGTTTATTAATCAGCAATTCATATATTCCATGAATAATTTTTCTCTAAGTTCTCGCGCGTTCTTACGGTCAGGGGTTAAGATTTCAAATAATCTGATCAACTGAGACGGGTAGCTCCATGCATGTAGTGACCAATAGATATTCAATAAACTTTTCTACTTCAGCTGGTTAGAGTAAAAAATTCTCTGCAACCGGAAGTTACAGTTCTATATCTAAAGGAAACCGAAATCGCGGTTCAAAAATTGATGCGTATTTTGATTTTATCTTTGCGCTCATTGATAGATTTTTAATCTAATCTCATATAAATACGTGCTTCTCTGAACAGCATTTTCAGCATTCAAACGCACCTCACTACTCCATCGTCTTTACCGCCATATGATAACGGTTAAAAAGACTGCACATGCCACTAAACAAGAGTGCGACGATGTAGTTCATGCGCGTAAATTATGGTTTGGAAATATCATATTTTTACGAGATCAGCTTATCATCATTAATGAAACGGCAACAAAATATGAGCAGATCAGCACTACAGAAGACAAAATCAAAGACACTTGGCTAAGAATTCAGGCGCCCGCTGGAACACGAGGATACTTACTGCTGGCATCGATTATTCCGCACCTCATTTTTTCATTTTACCGACAAGGATGCGTAATGTCTCTATGGTCAGTGAACCGACAGCCTATCGGCGGCTAATCAAGGTAACTAAGCATAAAATCAGGATCGATTAGGCTCACTTTCTTCAGGATATTTTAATACCATATCCTTACGCATAGCGAATTACGCTGGTCATAAATGATATCAACATCCATAGCCCAGGTTGGTTATACTCAGCTTTCTTGTCGGATAAAGTCAAGGCTTGATAGGATCATTTTGAGTTCGTTTACACACTTAAACATGGCAGGTGACTAACCATGGCGGAAATTAAACTTAATACGGATAATGCCTTAATTGTTATATTGATAAGATTGAGGCGTCACAAAGAGAAATCACCGCTTGGCAAGCATAACACGAACAGATAAATGTTAAGATCAATGGACATTTCAGTACTAAAAATAATCAGTATCAAGCTTAAGCGTCTTTATCCGTCATTTAATGTATAATTAAACACTCGTAAGCTGGCTGCTGGCAACGAAAAAGTCTCTTTACTGTCTTGCCTGATTCTGAAAGCGGCAGATGATGCAGCTCTATTCATCATTTCTTTACACAATGAGGTTTTTTTGGCATCATCTTGCCGGTTAAAAATTATGGCATTTACATCTAGAGGATTCGATGGCCAAAGAAGACAATATTGAAATACAAGGCACTGTACTAGACACGCTGCCTAACACTATGTTCCGCGTAGAATTAGAAAACAGACATGTGGTGACCGCACACATCTCTGGTAAAATGCGCAAGAACTACATTCGCATTCTGACGGGCGATAAAGTTACCGTTGAGCTAACCCCGTACGATCTAAGCAAAGGCCGCATTGTCTTCCGCAGTCGCTGAGATGATCTGAGGGCGTTGCCGGCCGGTCCCGGCAAAGATTATCATCGATGTGATGTATAAACATTTCCCTTGCCGCGAAGCCAGCGAGCACTTTTTTGGCCTTAATAGCTGAAGAAGGTTATAGCGCCGGCACGGCCCATCTATCCGATGCATTATTCAGATTATTGCCTTTCTTCGACTCGAGGATGCTATGCAGGTCCGCTCAGGTAAATCTGACTCGCACTGGCTATTGCTACGCAGACTGCGTTCCGCCCGCGCTTCTATTTTCTCTACCCGACTCCCGGCCGCACTCGCTCAAGCGTCTCTCTCTGATCCGCTTTGCTAACGCCTTGCAACAGCCATTATGGCAAGAAGATTACGCAGCAGTTCTGGCGCTTTAGCACAGCAATGCGGAAAGCAACGGTGCGACAACGCGGAAGTTTTCAACAGGATATTAATAATCCTCCGGTGCAGGCATAAACCGCTATTCCACACCGAAAACATTAAAAATAAATAAAATCAATTATTTATAGCTAATTAAGATTGGTTATTCATAATTAAAGCTGATTATGTGCCTTACCCAGTTTAGCTTGAGCTATACTAAAAATAGATAATTTCAAGTAGATAAATATGCTAGAGAGTGTCAAATGGGCGCTTATCATGCAATTCGTGCCCAACATACGTTTTATTACCTAACTGTCTCGACTTAACCGACATTATGCATTTAGAGCACTAATACCGCGCTTCTTGCTAGTGGCATTGAAAGCATTTACAATGCTATATAGTCTGTTGAAGTTAGAACACCTTTTGTCTATTGCATTTTATTAAAGAGTATATTCTTATAGAGAGAACCTAAGGTCGCTAGTGATTAGATTCATTGAGATAAACCGCTGTACACGTTCAGCCTCGGATAGATATAATATAACCTCTTCTACTATAACTCGTTTAAGTAAACAATTCCGTAATGCCGGAAATTACAGCTCCAACTTAGAGGAAACTTAAATCGATGAACAGGCCTAATTTCATCAAAACTCCTAAATGCATAGAACTGTAAGGCTGACAATACACGCTAAGCACGTTCTCCATAGCCGCAACGAATTCGGGCATTATCTTCTAGCAGAATAGCCCAACCGATCCTCGTCTGTGGCTTCAGTTCGTTTTTTGCGTTTTACTTTTTCACTCGAGATCATTTTGATGGATTATAGCTTTATAGCGTTATCAGCAAGTAGTTGCAAGGTCTGCTGTCCCTGCCTCTCTGGCGGCTCGCTGCAGCTAAGTGCAATCAAATACGCTTCGGCATCGCCATTCACAATGCGATCATACACCAGCTTACTCTGTTTACCGTTCAGGCTTGCTTTAAGCTTTTTCGATAAAATAACACTCAATATATATGCGCATCCATTTATAAAATCTTGCCAAAGGCCTAGCCACTCAGGCGCTTTACGCGTATACTTATTAATGTGTTATAATTTAAAAAAATCAATTTGTTCACAACTTTCTGTTTGGCATATTTGTCCTTGCTGACTAACGCTTCTAGTTGCGTTCTTTCTACCAACACGAGAGTAGAAATGTATTCTCTATTCTTCTATTTTTGAAGATCTCTGCGGCTCTGTCTAAAGATACTGCAGGCACCACTTTTACGCCTTAAGACAATAAATTAAGATCATGACACGACCGCCACAACATGACCATCTGTAGGCAATTAGCTTGCAGATCTGGAATTGGCGCCAGTCCGTTAAGCAATCTCCTAATTCCAGACTCATCATCAGCGACTGACACGCTTCCCGTGTTGTCGGGGCCAGAAGCGCCTCAACATTTATTTTCATACTTTTATATATAATAATCACCTGAATCGATAAATTAGATGATTATCTGGCTATTTCCTCACCGTTTTCGCCATCTTTGAAACGTAGAGACGCGCTGTTGACAGAAAATTCGTTAGGGTAGACTACGACAGCCGGTCGGGAAAACATGCTCTAAATGAGCATCTCAACCGCCGAAATTGATTTCTACCCGCCGCAAGTTAGCGAATGGCATTCATGGTTTACCGATTCAGAAAACCGGGTCAGTGATAGCCTGATTTATAATTTCATTTCGGAGAAAAATAGTAGCGCCTGATAAACTGGGCAATAGTATTATCCCGTTCGTGCATTTTCCATTAGCTTACTTACTGTACGGGAGTTCCGTGGCCGGCCGCTGAGTGACATAGTGCCGCATGTCGGTCATCACTTTGTCAGATAATCGTGTACGTATATTATTAGGCATTGTTGCGTGTTTCTGACGAGAGATAGAAAAGATTTCTAGTAAAGCTATTATAAAAAATAACTAGCAACACTATATTCAGTGTTGCAACAAGCTCTATAAAGCACACTTATCTCCGTAGAAACATGGCTCTTATTACACATTGCAACCTATCACAGGTCATATTGGATTATCACGATCCTGTACCTGCTTCAGTTTTATTGACGTCTATTTATACATATTATACATGCAAATAGGCATCAGGATTAATTTATCGCAACTATTGACCCGCCATTACGAAGATAAATTAGGAATCAATACAAAAATCAGTAAAAATAAAAATAAATCAAGAAAATTATTTATAACAAAAAGACAAATATTTACAATAAAACCTGGTTTTTATATTGCTCAGTGAACCTTAACAGCTATGTAGCATTTTGAGTGATTTTAATGCTACTATTAGATATAGTATTATCAGTGCCCCTCAGTCATAATATTAATTAAACTAATACTTACATTCAGCTAGGTAACAAGGGTATGCCAGCCATGAATTACATAGCAAGTATCCATTATGCGTTTTGATATTCTCCAAGAGAGAATTTATTCATTTGAAAAATTTCTATTTTTAGTGCAGCTTAGGCTTAGCTAAGCTAGCTACCTAATCAAGTAATTGCATGATTACTGTTACTTTTCTCTCAAAAGTAGAATCACTACAGATTGATGCAGAAATTCTTCAGTCAAATAAAATAAACTAAAAAATATGACGAAACATATAAGATATAAAATCTTACGCTCTTGGTTTACAAAATAATATAACAATCTTTACATTATATATAAGGAATTTGTTTATAGTCTCTTGTTTTTTTAGTAAGATAAAAAATCAGGCATGAAATAACAGATTGACACAATTTTGCGTCGACGCTATTCAATATTTTTAAATTTACAACTAACCTTTTATTCATTATTAAATAGCTGGTAAAATATATGACTATTAAAGTAGGTATTAACGGTTTTGGCCGTATTGGCCGTATTATTCTCCGTGCTGCGCAAGAACGTAAGGACATTGAAATTGTTGGCATTAACGACCTGTTGAATGCGGATTATATGGCCTATATGCTAAAGTACGACTCGACGCATGGCCGCTTTAACGGCACTATCGCCGTAGAAAACGGTTATCTGGTAGTAAACGGCAAAAGCATCCGCTGCACTTCTGAAAAAGATCCAGCTAATCTGCAGTGGGGCCATGTCGACAGCCACCGGCATCTTCCTGACCGATAAAGCCGCACGCAAGCACATCAGCGCCGGTGCCAAAAAGGTGGTCTTGACCGGGCCGTCCAAAGATAGCACCCCGATGTTTGTTATGGGCGTTAACCACAAGGCCTATAATGGCCAGGATATCGTTTCGAACGCTTCCTGCACCACTAACTGCGTAGCGCCGCTGGTCAAGGTCATCAACGACAATTTCGGTATCGTTGAAGCCCTGATGACCACCGTGCACGCCACTACTGCTACCCAAAAAACCGTTGATGGTCAGTCTGATAAAGACTGGCGCGGTGGCCGTGGCGCGCCTCAGAATATTATTCCCTCCTCTACCGGTGCGGCTGACGCAGTAGGTAAACTTATTCCCGAACTGAACGGTAAACTGACCGGCATGTCCTTCCGCGTCCCAACACCGAATGTCTCGGTTGTTGACTTGACTGCGCGTCTGGAAATGCCGGCTTCGCATGAAGACATCTGCACCGCCATCAAAAAAGCAGCTGAAGGCGAGCTGAAAGGCGTGATGGGCTACATACATGAAGACGTGGTTTCCACAGATTTCAACGGCGAGAAACTGACATCAATATTCGATGCTAAAGCGAGTATTGTACTAAACGATAAATTTGTTAAATTGATTGCTTGGTACGATAACGAAACCGGTTATTCTAATAAAGTTTTAGATCTGATCTCCTATATCTCAAGTAAATAAGCTTATTGAAAGGATGAAAAGGCCTCAGCAATGTTGCCTTTTTATATCACATCCATATATATAATAAACCATTTAGCTTTAAACTTTATTTAAATATTTTATAGACTGCGATAGAACTTTACTAACCAATACCGATTAAGGTAATTCCTAATTGTAGAACCAGACATATTATTGCAGCGTAAGCTTGAACTCTTTACTAGAATAATAATGGTAGCTTTGTAGCATATCGTTCATACGCCCATTAATTTGCCTAACCATACGATTCGTTTACAGGTACATCGGCAGGCTAAAAAACAACCTGTAAATTCTTTGTCATTGTCTTTAACTGCACGATTAATCGTCATGAGACATCTTTAGTCAAGATCAGGCAAGAAGCCCGCTGCATTATCTGCAGTCTTAGCTTTACAGAAACATACAAAGCTCTGTCTAGTCACTCGATCTATGCATATAAAAGATAATGTCGTCAGGTTTTATTTAGCATTTGTGAAAGATATTTCACATTCACACCACCGGTTAATAGCTGATTCGCTCTGCTAATCAAATTACTATTCTTTTACGTAATAAAAATAATCTTGGATCTTTTCAATCATGAGACAGTTCGACAAGTGACCATAAGCGAATCTATGTGCACAATCCCCAGATCAAAAACCTCAAGCAGAGCACTAACGCGGCTTCCTGGAGGTATGCCAGTCAGAAATTTGCTTCGCTTACGTATCAGTGCGCAGAGGCTTCAAAGTACGTTTATAAGTACTTTTTACACCGCATGCGTTTGGCATGGTAGCGTCTTTATGACGACTGATTTTAACAAGAAACTATTTTAGTTAGTAGTATCGAGCTTTTTCAATTGAAAGTGATATATAAGATAGCATTTCTGCACCTCAATTAGCGTCTTACTCAGATTCTTTAATAAGAAAAAAGATCACATATCTATCCCTGCGGGATAATACTATAGAATTTTTCTTCTTACAGATAATTGCAGCAAAAAAGATCGCTTTTATTTGTGTGAATAGACACAAGTATCAATAAATCTGAGTTAAGATCTATTTTAGAAATAAATATAAAAATCAGTTAAAAATTAAACAAATAAAATCAATGAAGTTATAACCAATTCAGGCTAATAATTACTCATTAAGTAATCACTATCATGTTTCTTAAAACTAGAATTATCACAGCTTGGCGTAAAAGCTCTCTAAGCCAAGCAAAAAGAACAAAATATGCTGAAAAATGAGTTTTAAGCTTCTATTTTCTGAGTTGACAAAACAGTCTAACTATCTATATTTAAAATATAAAGAATTTATTTATAGTTTCCTGCTTTTCGGTAAGATAAAAAAAGAAAATTAGTTGCAGAATAATAGATAATATCATTCTAAACGCTCATTATACACGGAATCTACTCATTATTCAGAAGCTAGGAATTTCATCCGGCCGATAGGCATGCAGACGATTCATTGCCTTCCCGGCATCTTTAGTGATCAAAATCTCCGTACAGCGCACTGCTTCATCGATAGCGCTATCAATCAGCTGCAATTCTACCGCCGGCGGTTTGCCAAGCACAAAGCCTACGACTTTGTTTTTTTCCCCAGGGTGACCAATGCCGATACGCAAACGGTGGAAAAAGCGATTGCTGCCCAGGCGGCTAATTATATCTTTCAATCCGTTGTGCCCTCCATGACCGCCGCCCATCTTTAGTTGAGCTCTACCGGGCAACAGAGTCAGTTCATCGTGCGCTACCAGAATTTCCTCGGGGGCAATACGGTAAAAGGCAATCATCGCTGCCATCGCTTTCCCGCTCAGATTCATAAAGGTCGTGGGGACCAGCAGGTGGATATTGTTACTGCCTAGCATCAGACGGCCAGTATAGCCGTAAAATTTACTTTCTTCTTTTAATGTTTTCTGGTAACGCTCTGCCAGTAATTCTACATACCAAGCACCCGCATTGTGGCGAGTCCTGGCGTATTCGGCACCAGGATTAGCTAATCCTATAATTAATTTGATTGTCACATCTTTTTCTCATCTGTCAGCTTACATGCTAGCGTTATACTACATATTAAATGATAGATAATGACAGATAAAGATACCTAAGCGTCATACAAGCTTTATCAGTAATGAAAGGAATCTTTGCGTTTGTCTGGTTGCGTTACATTTCCCAAGCAGTGACTTTACTTCAGAATGTCTCAATCTTGTCAATGAAGATTCAGACATTCGTCAATCAGTATATTGAGTTTGATTTTTGCTATCTTTAGCCAACTACCATATTTCGGTATATTAACGAATGCAAAACTATCCTATAAAGCCTTGACTTGATTCGAAGAGAAGACTAAGTATAAGCCTAATTCGGCACGCATAAGCACATTGCGTTGAGATATTGTTAAGAAAGTGAGCACAATCAATTCTTGTTTATACGCGATAACTTTAGTTAACTGACGACTCATCAATAGCTTACTAGCTATGAAGCTATTACAGATCTCTAGCTGTTTGTATTTATCCGCCATTCCGCATCTAATTTTTCATCTTATCAAAAAGCAGGAAACCATAAAAATCTTTTGCTTTTCCAAAAGCATAGAGAGTTAAATTTTTTTGTGAACTCAGAACGTAAGATCACACATTTATTCTTCTGAGTGATACTGTGAAATTTTTATTCTTACAGACAAGTTTAGCAAAAAGATTTCTCTTGTTTATATAAATAGACACAAGTATCAACAAATCTGAATCACGACCAATTCTTATCTATTTTCTCATGTTTTTGGTTCGTTTTTGCTTAGCCTGAGGGTTTCTGTCTCAGACCGCAATGATTCCACTTTTAAGCATAAGCAATAGCATCAATTACTTAATAAGGAATAAGATTTGATTAACGATAATTGATTGATTTTATTTATTTTTAAAGTTCACTAATTTTTATATTTCTCCATAATTTAGGTGCGCAATGACGGATTGATAGTCCTGCCTAGCCGGTTTCCCAGACTTGAACAGCAGCGCCCGCGCGCGTCTATCTAATTGATTTAGGAGAGATTGCGCTTATGCAAACTACAGGATAGATCAAGTCATAGGGCCGACGATACACGTCCGGCACACCTTCCATAGCCGCAATAAATTCGTCATTAACTTCTAGCATATAACCCAGCCAATCTTTATCCAGGATTTCAGTTCGGTTTAGTGTGTATCTTACTGTTTTACGAGAGATAGTTTTGACGCATTGTAGTTCCAGAGCTTTATCAGCAGGCAATTGCAAGATCCATTGTCCTTGCGTCTTTCCTCGCTCGCTGCAGCTTAGCGCAATTAAATATACCTTGTCATTGCTATCTCAATAATGCCGTCAAATACCCGTTTACTCGATTTACGACTTAAAACTGCCTCAACCTCTTTTTAACAAAACAATGCTTGACCCAATCGATCTTGCTGGCGAATACTTGTAAAATCTTGGTTAAATTCTTGCTACTCGGTCGCTTTACACCTCTAATTAATATATCGCAATTCAATAAAATCAATGTATTCAGAAAGTTATGTTTAGCATTCTGGCGCTTGCCGACCAAGGCTTCTAGTGGCCTTATTACGTGACAGTAATCATATGTTTTTTCATTCTTCTATTTAGGAGGCTTTTCAGTTCTGACTACAGATACTGCGCTCACTGCTTTTCACATGTTAAGATACTAGCTTACTCTGCTATGACAAAAGACTAAAAATCAACGACAGGCTAGCTACGATACTGATCGTATATCATATCCCGAAAGATAATATGTTTTCTTTTTAAGAATTTATGTTTAGTTTCATCCCAATGTTTCATATATCTCAATAGAGTGTAACTACCTTTTTAATCCCGCATCATTATATAGACCCTCGTCGCACAACCTCATTCATTAAAAATAGTTACTGAAGGATATAGTTAATGGTAAAGGTTATGATAATCACGCCCATAGTCAAGCAACTATAAGACCTGAAATAAGAGCAGCTCTTGAGGCAAGCAACGAACCAGCATCCACTTTTTGTGGCTCTGAAATGACATTTTTTAAATAGCAAAAACAAGATATTTTTGAGAAAATAGCCATATTTCTGATTATTTTCAGACAACGCTGTTACGCACTCAGTAGGCCGTGGTCGTTTCCCTACGGCATAGGCTTTTCTTCAACTAAACAATCTGTTGGCGGTCGTACATGCATTCTTAAAACCTTCCGCATCTCGATTTAGCCTAGATCGCTATTTACGCAGGCATAGGTTCAGACTTATGAAGGAAACGGCACAAAGATCAAAGCACAAAGCGTTTGAAAGCCATAAACCTGGTTTCCCTGCATGTTGATAGGAAATATCTTCCATAAATGCGGAATTCAACCTCACGACGTTATCTTTAGTATAGACCGGGTAACTCAAGCAACTTTTATCAGTCCTTATAAACAAAAGAGCGTTGCCAATACACGATGTTTCTTTCGTAATTTAGTAGAACATATCTTATGCTTCTTTATTAGGCACTTACAGACAATAGCAAAGAATTTACAGATCGTTTTAGTCTAAGAAAGTGTTTAGCCATTGGGAAACATGCATTTAACCGCTTATGTGCAGAGGTTTATATAGAACATCCTCTTTAGCTGACCGATGCACCCGCATATAAATAGTATCGTTGAATAACTGATAAGCATATAGAAAAGCCGCTGCAAAGCCAGCATTTCCATTTTTGCATGATATCATGCTGCACCGATATTCTAGCTTTATAATTAGGTATTGCCTTTATTAGACATTAAAACTCCATTGCAGTCTATAGAATATTAGTACACAATCAAACCTAAATTATTCAAATAAACCATGCGATCTTTCACGATGCAATGATTCCTACTTTAGGTACGAAATGACGATTGGAGAAGCCCTATCAGTACATTGTGTTGTGCCAGCAAGGGCACTTACGCCATCGCAAACATTCCTCAGTGAATTGCCGCGGTAGGGAAAATCCGACATGAGAACTATCCGCCTAGCGATAGTAAGGCAAAAATACCGTCTTGATGGCGGCGCGGAGCGCTTTATTTCCAATGCCTTGCATGCGCTTGATAACAGTGGACTAGAGCTTAATATCATCACGCGCCAGTGGTCAGGCAAGGCGCGGCCTGACTGGAATCTGCATATCTGTAACCCGCGCAGTGGCGGCCGCATCGCACGCGAGCGCGGTTTTGCCGATTCCGCTCGGCTGTACTGGCAAAGGTACCATTTCGATTTGGTGCAAAGCCACGAGCGCATTGCCGGCTGTGATGTCTATCGCGCCGGTGATGGGGTCCACCGGGCGTGGCTAGCGCAGCGCGCACGCATGATTCCAGCATATCAGCGCTGGTTAATACAAATCAGCCACTATCATCGTTATGTGCTGTCGGCGGAACGCGATATGTTTCAATCACCCCAGCTAAAGAAAATCATCTGCAATTCCGAGATGGTACGAAGCGATATAATACGCTATTACGGCATAGCAGAAAATAAGTTTGCCTTAATTTACAACGCTATTGATACAAATCGGTTCGTCCCTGCCAACAGCGCACAACGCCGAGCGGCCCGTGCAGCGCTATCGATGCCTAAACAGGCCTGCGCGTTGATTTTTGTCGGATCCGGCTTTGCACGCAAAGGGCTAGAGCAGGCTCTTAGAGCAGTCGCCGGGACCGATCGCTACCTGATTATCGTCGGACGAGATAAATATCAGCACTGCTATCAGGCCCTGGCGCAAAGTCTGGGCTGCTTATCGCGCGTGCGTTTTGCCGGCGTCTGCCAAGATGTTCTGCCCTGTTACCACGCCGCAGATGCGCTGATTTTACCGACGTTGTACGATCCGTTCCCCAACGTAATTCTTGAAGCTATGTCTTGTGGCCTGCCAGTCATCACTAGCCAACACTGCGGCGGTGCAGAATTTATCGAACAGGGTCGCGAGGGCTTTATTTGCGATGCGCTCGATATCGCTAGCCTAAGGGCGTTTGCCGCCGAAGTACCTTGCCGGGAGCGTGATCCCGCTATGGGTGCTGCAGCGCGCCAGCGGGTCAGCACCTGTACGCCGGAAAATCTTTCACGTCAGCTTATGCTTCTTTATCGGCAACTGCTATCATAGCCTTGATACTAGGCTATACTGGCTTACGCGCCACTATCGGCATTTAGTGCTAATTAGATCACTTCCTCCTCCTTAATAAAAGATAATAACTTATCTGCTAGTCTTTTAAGACGTAAAAAGTGGCAGTTGTAGCATCTCTACCCAGAGTTGAAAATCTCCCAAAATTGAGAAATAGAAAATAAATTATTACCCTCACGTCGGAGGGAAAAACATAACTGGAATCTTTAATTAGCAAGGGAAAGTATGCGGCATAGAAAGTTGTGCATGCATTAGTTTTTTTGAATTTCGATACTTAAATTAGACGTGTAAAACGATCCAGTAGTGTATTGTTAGCCGAAAAATCTAAGCCCCATGACCTGATGCATCCGGTTTTTTGCATGGATAATACCCTCCGTCAATTGATTGAATACATACCCAAAACACCGCCCTTGAAGCCTTGCAAACCTGCTCCGGACGACTATGAGCACAAACCCCTAAGAGCATATAACAACTTCATGGCTAGAGTACTTTTTATCCACTTCAGTTTAACAAATAGCCATTGATCTATATACTGTAGCTAATTTTTCTATGAAGTTTCAATGCCACATTCTTACGGCGATAACTTAAGATCGTGAATAATCAGATTGAGTAAGGCGGGTAGAGATTTGCGCGTGCAGCAGCGAATACATATTAAATAAACTCTTTTACTGTGGCTTGTCAGAGTAAGTCATTCTGCAAGACGAGAAGTTGCAGCTTAAATCAAGGAAACCCGAATCTCGTATCAAAATTGATGCGTATTCTAATTTTATCCTGACGCTTCTTGATGTGTCTTATACTTGAACTTTATCTAAAATACAGTCTTTTTTGAAAAGTATTTTCAGCATTTAGATGGGCACTGGCATGCGCTTATCCAGATCAAGTATAATTATACTACCTGATAGAGTAATAAAAGGACATGCTTTTCTTGCTTATTTAGAAAAAGTACTTTTTATAAAATGGTGCAAGTGAATATCATGATCATGAATAATTTATTTACTCATAAAGTTAATGATATAGAAGAAGCTATTGAGGATAAAGATTTAATTCTTTTTGTCTTTTGTCTTATTCACCGGATTTAAATCCTATCGAGATAGCGTTTTTCAATCTGAAATCACTACTAATAAAATCTACGGCAAGAACCGTTTATTCTCTATGGAATGCGATCGCGCAGGATATTGAATTAATTTTCTATAAAGATTACTACATTTTTCAGCGAAATATAAACCAAAATAGATAAAAGCGCCTAGTGTGTCGTTGACGGATCCTCAGCTAACTAAAGTGACTGAGAATAGAACTAAGATTCATTGAACTCATTCTCTTAAGAAAATCTTAACACAATATCTTTACACGCATCAAATGATACTGTTCATAGATAATCTAAAGATCTATATACTAGATTGAGCCATTCCTCCTGTCGGATCAAGTGAAAGCTTTATAGAATTATTTTAAATTGGCTCATACACCTAAGTATGGCAGTTAGCTAAACATGGCGGAAATCTAACTCAATGTGCTCATTAGATGATCCCTGAAGCAGCATATTTATAAGATTTAGAAATTGCGAAATGAAGTGACAGCTTAGGAGACACAAGCGACTAGATAACCGCCAAAATTGATTGGCACTTCACTATTGATAACGTTTTATAAAGTTCAAGCGTCTTTATCCTTTATCATCTGTCATTTAATATGTGATTAAAAACTCGTGTCTTAACACGTAAAAAGTGATACGTGTGTAGCTCTGTGGCCAAAGCTAAATAAACTTTCCAAAATGAAGAAATGGGATAATACATTATTACGCTTGCATCGCAAGAAAGAACGCAATTAGTCTTACTCAGAAGAAGCTTTAGCTTGATACAAACGTTATTAGTAATGAAATCTTAATTAATCTCGTCGTTGATCTAGTTGCGTTGTTTCTGCTAAATCGTGACTTCACTTCGCAATGTTTTAATATTTTCAATATGATTGATTCAGGCATTCACTGAACAGTACATTAAGTTTGATTCTCGTCATGTTTATCCAACTGTCCTTTTTGAGCGTATGAACGAATTCAAAATTAAGCTCTACATATACCGCCTCATAGCTGATGGCGCTAGCGGTCAACTAGCATCGCAACCAGACCGACCTAGCGAAATCCTGTGAAAATTTTTTCGCCCATGTCATATTCGCGGCTTCAATAGTCCAACCAATGTCTGCATCAATTTATGCTGCAGATGCAGGGATGAATACGGGTCCTAGTAAGGATCTGCACCTCGCGCCGCAGCACGCTGGCAAAAGATCGGGTTAAGTTCAAGTGCGCACCCCAGAAGACATATTAGCCTGTCAGTGCGAATTAAGTAGCGCTAGTACCTATAATAGTTGGATTTTCCGCATCCCAACGACCCAACCAGCCAGAAATATTCGCCTTCGGCTTGCTGTCAGGTTAATGCGATGCACGACGGCGCACCGGCTGTAACCCTGCTGATACGCGACACTCAACTGCTATTACCGCATTATAAGCTCACTCATTTCGTCTTTCCCAGCGCGTCTCGATCTAATACCGGAAAGGATTGACCTCGGGTCGCCTTAGAGGGGCGCATGACTACAGCCTGTGCAATAAGGGATACGTCGCGTTCGAGAGTTCGCCGGCTGGTAATTTCTTAAGCAATTCGCCGCGATACATGATCATGGATCCGTTCGCAGTGCTGGTTAGCCTGCTGCAGGTTATGGCTTATCGGCAGAAGACACATGTAGCGTTCCGCCACGAGTTTTTCAATCAGATTTCGAACCGGATTGCACATGGCAAAATCTAGCGCTGATATTGGTTTATCAGCAATAAGAAACCGCCCATCATTAATAAACGCTATGGCCAGCATCACCAATTGCATCATTCTTCCCGACAGCTAATGGAGCTAGCGATCATAATAGAGATGGCGATCGCAAGGTTTGCGTAGATTCGGTAGACCGACCGTGATCAATATCTCCAGCATTCTTTCCTGCCGTTCACGCCAGCTCAACCGCTGGTCAAATAGCAAAGGCTGCATTATCTGTTGACTAATCGTCGGTCGGGATTAAGCGCGTGTTTAGGATCCTGCAGAACAATAGCCATCCCGTTATAACGCAAACAACTCCGCGCACGCTCTTGTGGCCGAGTCAGATCCTTGCCGTGAAAGGGTAGGCTAGGGCAGCGTCTATCGTTAGCGGGACTGGCAGTAGACCCATCAATGCGCTCGCAGTGGGCAATGTTCCCGAGCCGAACTCGCCTACCAGCGCTACCCATTTCTGTCCCAGGCTGAACGAAAGGGATTTGAACAGCGCTACGGGCGCGGTTGCGCGGGCAGGGTAATGCGCAAGCCGGTTACCCTGCAAAAACGGCGTATTAATAGTTGTCATATCGAGGATTCAGTTTGTCGGCTAGGCTATCGTTCAGGAAGTTAAGCGCCGGGCTGGTTAGCAACCAACAGGAAGTTAGGCGCAAGGCTGGTTAGCAACCCAGTGCCGCCCGGCGCGGCTGCTAGCCACTCATTTTTCAAAAATAACCTTACTGCCTTCCGCCACTATCGCCTCTACTTGGTGGTAGCGGATGAATGCACATTGCGAGAAACCCAACCCCGCGGCTGCCAGAATGATACCTCCGAGACTGAGCATCTCGCGCATAAGCTGCTCGGCAGGCATAGCGGCAGAATGTAGACGAGCACGAGGGGCTGACTGCTAATGCCTTGCATTTGCGCTGCGGCCAGATCGTCGCTGCGCCGCAGCGCTATGGTCTCAGTTTGCAACTGGCGTACGAACGTCGGTCAACTGATGAGGGCTAGGACCAGCGCGACGTTCATCAGGCTAGAGATCATCACGGCAACCAACGCTCGCGCGAGAACCAGACTGGACAATGACATGATAATATTTGTAATGCGCATTAATACCCGCTCAGCCCAGCCAATCAGGCAGCCCGCGCAGATGCCCAGAATCAGTCAGGTAAACACCGTCAGCATTAAAAGTAGCACAATCAAAATCAATGTCGGTCGCATACCGCAGACGGGACAGCAAGTCTCGGCTTAATCTGTTTATATCTAGCCAGTCGTGCAGCGGGGCATCAGGCAGATCTTATAATATTCTTAAATCAGGATCAAATGGCACTAACCAGAAGGCTAGCGTCGCTACTAAGACAAGCACGCATACCAGAAAACTACCGAGAGTCAGCGTATTCCGTGGTCTACTGCGCGATCTTATAGTCAGCGGCGGCAGTGCTTTGCCGTCAACGGGCTGAAGAGGTTCTTGCATTAAAAGTTGTGTCATCGTGTTCGAGGATTAGTTAAATAAGTCATCGCATCAGCCAGGGCGTGCAGCACAGCATGCAACAAACGCTGATTAATAGTGTGACGACCAATATCGCTGGCGTGTTGGCAGCAACAGCCCATTGATCAAGGAGCAGCACAGCTGCGCCAGGAAAATACCGCCTCTGTAATAAATGAAAAACCCCTGATGCAGATATACCGTATCTATAATGTGATCTTAGCGTTAACAGCAAGCTAAAGCATTGCGAAATAGTAAACAGAAGTGCGCCTTATTCGGCGTTATCGCTTTCCGGCTGGAACGTTTGAGAAGAGGGGTTTCCGCCATGATGATAATTACTGGCACCACCGCTCAGATTATTATTGTAATGCGATACGGAGCGCGACGGCACAACGGTAGAGATAGCATGTTTATAAACCATTTGGCTAATCGTGTTCTTTAATAAAATGACAAATTGATCGAAAGATTCAATCTGACCCTGTAGTTTAATACCATTCACTAAATAAATAGAAACCGGAATACGTTCCCGGCGCAATGCGTTCAAGAACGGATCTTGCAAAGATTGCCCCTTAGCCATTTTTTCTTTTCCTTATGTTATTTGCTTATTATTTATAATAATAACCATATGACTCTAAATAAAATAATAGTTGTAAAAAGCGCGTTCAGCAGCATTCATTGTACACAATTACTAAACCTATACACTCACAACCTGTAAGATCCTGTTGAGGGCGGCAGCAGGCTCATCGCTATCTAGACAATGAATATCTCGCCATCCCCGCAGCCAAGTTATTTGGCGCTTGGCAAGCTGTCGTGTCGCGCAAATTCCGCGAAATATCATCTCATCATAATTGATTTCACCCTTCAGATATGACCACATCTGGCGGTAGCCCACGCAACGAAGAGATTGCATCTCACGATGAAGATCACTTCGGGAAAAAAGCGTACCAACCTCATGCTCAAAACCGGCGGACAACATCTGATGAAAGCGCTGCGCAATATGCTGATGTAACAATGCACGATCAAGCGGCACGATAGCGAATTGATGTACCCGATACGGTAGCGCTTTACCGGATATTTTTGTCAGTTCTGTTAGAGTGTTACCTGAAACGAAAAAAACTTCTAGTGCCCGTGACAGTCTCTGCGGATCATTAGGATTGATACGATTTGCCGAAATCAAATCAATCTGTTGCAATTTCTGGTGCAGCGCCTGCCAACCCACCATCTTTGCCTCGCGTTCAATGCGCAAACGTACTTCAGAATCTGCTGGGGGCAAGGGGGATAATCCCTCCAGCAGCGCCTTAAAATAAAGCATGGTCCCGCCCACTAGTAACGGTATATGGCCAGCCTCGGTGATCTCTGTCATTTCCTTAAGCGCATCACGGCAGAAATCCGCCGCTGAATAAGTCTCCGCCGGATCGCAAATATCTATTAGTCGATGCGGCGCCCACGCCAGCTCATCGGCGCTAGGCTTAGCCGTTCCGATATCCATGCCGCGATAAATCAGCGCAGAATCGACGCTGATGATCTCTACTGCCAAATGCTGACCTAAAGCCATCGCGAGCGCGGTTTTACCGGAGGCGGTGGGGCCCATCAGGAAAATAGCCTGTGGCTGTCTCGGGATTGTCTGCTCAGTCATGGTTTAGGGCTTTAATAGCGGCTTTAAAATTCAATGTTACCAGAAGCCCGAAGGGTGGCGCTTTACCCACTGCGGACAAAGCCGTTCCATCTGAGCAAGCAATTGTATCGCCTGAGAATGGCTCCAGATGACCGATTCGCGCTGCAGTCGATGGGAAAGCCAGACCGCAACCTGTTGATGGGTTACCAACATTTCAGCATGCAGGTAGCCCAACAAGTCTGGAATCAAGTTTTGTAGATTTTGTTGACGTAATGGTAAAGGTACCGCATTCAGTATTGTTTGATGAAGATGCGCCTGCAGAACAATACCCATGTCCTGCAGCAGTGTCTGATAGCGTTTCAGCGCTGCAGATTCCTCATCTCGTAGTGTCATATGCAGCGGAATTAACAGCGGCTGAGCGCGTAGCTGTTCAGTGCCTGGCGTCAGTTGATGTTCGGTTAAGACGCGTTCAGCAACGGATAGAGAGAGTAGCGCGATACTGCTCTCTGACTCCAGCAGGGTATAGCAGGGCGCGATTAGAGTTAACACTCTGCCGAAACTATGGGCATTACCTGCGATGACGTGTGCCTCACCCTTGACGGCGCAGGAGGACAGCGCGTGTTTATCGCCGGAAAGCGAATCGCTATCCGCCGACAGTTGCCGCGCTAAAACATCGAGCTGTGCCGTTTGCATCTCCTGCGGTAGCGGCGCGGTCTCCACTAACTGCCTGTGGTAAAGCGCACTTTCTTTTCGCTGATAGCCGGCATTGCTGGCGTAGTTTCTCCCCAACTCCCGCGCTTGGCCTCCGCAACCCTCAGCGACGGAATATTGATGCGGCAAAGCATTCTCATCGCCGGCCGCCGCCAATCGGCTATCATAATCCCTATTCCCGCGCCTCTCACTCGCCGAACTATGCCCCTCACCGCCCGCAACAATCGCGAGATGCGCAGTCGCCTGCCCGGATACGGCGATATCCCCTGGTAGAGGAAATCGATCGCCGGCGGGCAAAGAAAAATGATGGTGAACGGATACCTGCCGCTTCCCCGCGGCATTCGGCATTGCGCTCTTTTCTTCGATTAGCTGGCGAGGTGCTGCGCTTTGCTTTAGGACCGTGACCACGGCCTGATAAATAAAATCATGCACCAGTCGTGCTTGGTGAAACCGAACCTCATGTTTAGAGGGGTGGATATTTACATCTACTTGACGCGGATCCACGTCAAGAAACAGTACAAAGGCCGGCTTCTGGATTCCCGCTAACTGCTCCTGATTAGCCTGCCGCATAGCGTGATTGATTAATTTGTCGCGAATCATGCGTCGATTAACATAACTATACTGTATCTCGGGCAGCTCTCCCCGCCGGATCCGCTACCCAGCCATGTATGGCTAAATTACCGTTCTGCCAGGATAAGCGCAAGGCACGTTCGAGAAATGCCGGACCACAAAGTTTATCCATCCTACGCAGCTGCTGGCTTTTCTGACTGACCGCACGGTACTGGCGCATCGCTTTGCCATTGTGTTGCAAGATAAACGTCACGTCAAATCGTACCAGCGCAATACGGCGGATTACTTCATCGATATGGGTAAATTCGGTCTTTTCAGTGCGCATAAATTTGCGTCGGGCCGGTGTATTGTAAAATAGATCCAGTACATCCACTGTCGTTCCGACCAGATGGGCAGCGGGTTTAAGCGCTACTGCCAGTTCTCGCCCTTCGCTGTAGGCTTGCCATGCTTCTTTCTGTGCGGCGGTGCGCGAGGTCAAGGTCAAACGCGACACGGAGCTTACGCTAGCTAACGCCTCGCCGCGAAAACCCATACTGGTGATCCTTTCGAGATCGTCCAGACTCGCGATTTTGCTGGTCGCATGGCGACCCAGTGCCAGCACTAGTTCCTCTTTGGCGATGCCGCTGCCGTTATCACGGACACGGATACGTTTAGTACCGCCGCGATTGATATCGATTTCAATGCGGGTCGCACCGGCGTCAAGACTGTTCTCCAGCAGTTCCTTTACCACCGAGGCAGGACGTTCCACGATTTCACCGGCGGCAATTTGATTGGAAATCTGTGGCGGCAGCACATGAATTGGCATATTAAAAGAGTCCTCTTGCCTTAAGCGGGCGGAATAGTCGATGGCTGTCCCAGCATCAGGTTATTAGACGTTATATTATTGACGCGCTTGATAGCACTGGCGAATACCCGATAACAAGCAGCGATTGCGTTCAATGTGTCGCCACGTGCTACTTAGTGCCGACGTGGACCAGGGACCGTGGTGGCCTGAACACTTTCCCTCTCAGGAATGCGCAATCGCTGCCCGACCCAGACGCTCTCTTTTTTCAGCTTATTCAGCATACGGATCGCTCCCGTGCTTACCCCATATTGACGTGCAATAAAGGAGAGCGACTCACCCCGCTTCACGATATAGCGTCTTCCGGTGTTAGCCACAGAGGTAATGCCCTGCGACCGATTTTTAAATTTTTGGCCGGTTTGCAGCGGATGCGCCAGGAAATAAGCGCGCAGTCCCAGATACAGGGCTTTGGCAATCTTAACCTGGTACGTGCTGCCACCCAGTAGCTGTTCTTCCCGGGCATTACTAATGAAACCGGTTTCTACCAGTAGCGACGGAATATCCGGCGAGCGCAGCACGCCAAGACTAGCATATTCCGGCCGGCGTTTATGCAGCGCGCTTACGTGCTGCAGCCGGCCCAGCACTTTTACTGCGATTTCGTATCCTACCCGCTGCGAATATCCGAACTGCAAATCCAGCACAGCCTGGCTGAGATAGGGATCTGACTGACTATTAGCTAGCAAATCGCCCGCGCCCCCTAGCAGTTCTGACTGTTTCTCGTGCTGTTCCAGCCAGTTCGCCATTTCGCTGTTGGCGCGGCGGTTGGATAGCACCCAAATCGATGCACCAGTAGCACTGCGGTTGGGCGCAGCGTCCGCATGAATAGATACCAACACGCTTGCGCCTTTTTTGCGCGCCACGTCGGAACGGCCTATGACGGAGATGAAATAATCGCCGTCGCGGGTCAATACAGGCTTGAACATCTTGTCTCCATCGAGCAGCGTTTTTAACTTGCGAGCGATAGATATGGTTACATTTTTCTCATGTAGGCCAAGGGGACCGGTAGCCCCGGGATCCTGACCACCATGTCCGGCGTCGATAGCCACCACCACTGGCTCGGCACCGCCTGCGGCCAGCGGCGAAGCGGCGCCACCATGGCGGGGCTCTCGAACACCCTCGCATGGTTAGTCAATGGATTTTTTACCGCTCTTAACGACAGCGTCGCGTTCGGGGCAGCCAGGGCGACACTACTCCTTGGTAAAAAGGCAACAGCAGCCGGCGGCAGCCTCGTCACGGTCAACACGATATTGTAGCGCCCATCAAGCTGCCGTGTCGTTAACTGAAGACGAGATTTATGCATCAGATCGAATACCAGACGTATACTCTGCTTATCTACCGGTGTACTGGTCCGAATGCGTTTAATCAAATTCTCGCCGCTGAAATCGCGCGGCAGCCCCTGTATCGGACCACTCTGGCAGATATCCATCAAGACCCGTTCAGGATTATGCAACGAGAAAAAAGCATAAATCGGCTGTTGATTAAACACGAAGGTGACCGTGGATTGATTAGCACTGTTCGCAACTTTAATGTCGCTGAACGTCGCTGCCATTGTCCGTTCTGCAATTAAACACACCACCAACACCAGTATTATCCTAAACTTGAGCATGATGAACCTGTTCCCTGCCGCGGCGTTAGCTGCGCCAGAATACGCTCGCCCGTAGCGCTGAGAGCGTGCGTCTGCGCCTGCCGGCCGCCCCCTCGATACACTAGCGTTAAGGCAATATCCGCCGCCGGCAAGATACGATCTCCGCGCTGTGGCCATTCTACCAAACACAGGGCGGTATTATCGAAATAGTCCCGCACGCCTATAAACTCAAGCTCCTCAGGATCGGCCAGGCGATAAAGGTCAAAATGATAAACCATCCAGCGCGATAACGCGTAGGGCTCAACCAGGGTGTAGGTAGGGCTTTTCACATTGCCCGAGTGCCCTAGCATGCGCAAAAAACCCCGGCACAGTGTCGTTTTGCCGGTGCCGAGATCGCCATAAAGATAAATTACACAGGCTTCCCGGCAGCCAGCAGCCAATGCCGCACCAAATGCAACGGTTGCTCTTTCATCTGGCAGGAACATTACACGTTTTTCCATTTCTCATTTCTATAGAGTAAGCTCTGGATTACCAAATCGGTACAGTGCCGGCAGTAAATCTGCAGCTAACATAGCGCAGACGCACGCAAAGCGCCGATGATACAATGCATCCTCTATTTCCCTCTTCTCTGAGACCAGAGCCGATTAGTACATTAGATTTCAGCTATTTTAGTCAATTTCCATTTTTTAGTGTATTAACGAATTCAAAAGACTCTATAAACACTTATCTTGATTTATCGGGTAAGCTAAGAACAACGAACTTGGGCTATGGATGTTGAGATTGTCCACAACCCGGCTATTTAGCCTATGTTATATTGAAATATCATAAAAAATGAACTAAATCGTTCTTGCTTCTATTGTTCAATCACTTTAATCAGCCGACAATCCGCCAACGGCTTAGTGGCTAAGAAGCAATTAAACAGATCCAGCCTTTTGTATGCATATTTCTCCCGAGCAGGTTTCCCAGATCTCTACGACAGTGCAACGCATTATAGATCTAATCAATTGACGAAGACTTTCTTCTATAAAACCAGCGGATGTATCGAGTCATAGGTCTAACCATACACGTCCAGCACGCGCTCCATAGCCGCAACCAATACGACATTGTCTTCTTAGTGGGACTAATATGGCTGATCTTCTGCCACGGTTTCGGTTCGTTTTTTAATGCGCTTTTTGCTGTTTTACGCGATATCGTTTTGACGCATTGCAGTTCCATAACCTTATCGGAAAGTAGTGAGGAAATTACTTTTCCTGCCCCTGTCTGCTCGCTTCAGCTTAATGTAATTAAATACGCTTCGGCATCGCAATCCACAATGCGGTAATATACCTATTTTCTCGGTTTACTGCTGAGGATTATCTTAATTCTTTCTTCGAAAGAACAACACTTGACCCAAATTGATCTTTCGGGCATCTATTTTGTAAAATCTCGGCTAACGACTTCCTACTCGGTTGCTTTACAATTCTAATTGATGTATTGCAATTCAATAAAATCAATGAATTCAAAATTTTATGTCCGGCACACTTGCCTTGGCTGCGCAATGCTTCCAGTTGCGTTCTTTCTTCTGCCGTAAGAGTAATAATGTATTTTTATTTTTCTATTTGGGAGGATTTCTTCAGCTCTGGCAAGAGATGCTGTAACTGTCACTTTTACGTATTAAGACACTAGATTGAAATACGGCAGCGTTCAAGAATTTAGGTACTACCGCTAACAGCTTGTCCAGTCAGAGAAAGGGCCTTCCGCAAGGAAAGGCCACGACTTCCTGAACAGGCGAAAGCATTGTCTGGAAAAGATAGGGAATGTGGCTAAGACGCCTAACATCATCTCTTTTTTGTCATGTTAGAAACGGTCAGTTCAGAGATACTATAACGCTTAGCTACAGTAGATACTGGCTCGTTGCTTACCTGAAGAGCAGCTCTAATTTTAACTGTTATAGTTGCCTAACTGTGGTGTCTGAATATTATAATATAATAGTCTCAACTATATTCCTTAGTAGTCATCTTGCTATAAACAGGACTGTGCACTGAGGATCTATATAATGGTCAGAGACTAAACAATGATTGATGTATCCACAACACTAGATTTTTATGCCTAGCGAGCAGGCAAGTCAGCGCGAGCAGGAGGCTCTCTTCAGAAGAGCTGTTGAAAGAAAACACATACTTAAACTTTTCTCTAAACTATGCACTCAGCACTTTGCTTGTCAGATGCGCGCTAACAATCCTTATGGCACTGTTCATTGCCTTCAAGACGCTGCCCATTGACCGTGGATCAGTGTCGCACAGTGACCCTGTCTATGACAATCAAGGGCATCCGAAAACAGGTCAGAACCCTGATGGCCACCGATTTCGCATCCAAGGATATAATGTAACTCGCCTGGACAAGGTGGAGAAGGTTTTTGCTTAAACTGGCACATTTCTTCTTTTTACTAACGGACCATAGACGAATTTCTGGCCACTTACAAGACGCTATAGAAGATCGAAAGGGGCTTGCGTTTCTTTAAAAGCCCTAATTTCTTGACGTCCTGATTCTATCTGAAAAAACCTGAACACATCGAAGCACTACTCATGGTAATGACCTGTAGCCTTATGATCTATTCCGCTCTTGAATATTGCATACGTCATTCTTTGGCGATTTAAGGACTCAGCGTACTAGATATGCAGAAAACCAGATTTTAAAATCGACAGTACGTTAGGTTTTCCTCTATTTTTGTGAAATGCATGAGCTCATCGTTGGCGACTGACTATAGCAAGTAGTCTAACCTTAATTCTATTTAACAGACCATTATTGATGTTCTCAGTGAGTAATGCCGTCAAATTTATTCCCAAATCAGTTGCAGAGTAACTGATAAATTATTTTTATAAAAATATAAATAGTTAAGCTTTTTTGTAAAAACATAACGTTAGATCTTAAATCTAATGTTTTTTATTATATTTTTTGATTTGTTTTTTTGCTTGACTGGAGGGTTTCTATTTCATGCTCTAATGATTTTAGTTTTACTAAAAAAGTAATAGTGACTACTTCATGATACTTGATTGCGGATTTTGCTCGGCTAGTCTCAACAGACTGGATGGTATTGTGGATACTCTCAATGCTGCTACTAAAAAGCTTAGTATCAGCGATCTAAGTTATAAAGTTGGCTAAATGAATACTAAAATTTAGCTAAATAAGGAGGTGTATGTTAACCATGCATAAGATGCTAAGTGCCTACTGTGGTGTTTTTAAAGGTTTTAGCAGAGTATTTATTCACTTAAAAGTATATGTTTCCAGTATAGTTCCAGTTTATCCGTCTAAGGTTCGCGGTTAGGTTTATTTTTAATTTTTTAAGGAGGTACACGCAAAATTAAGCCGGTTTTTGTCGAAGACAAGTTTGAGGCAGTCTTGAGCCGTAAAATGAGAAAATGGATGCATAACCGCATTGTGTATGGTTATGCCGAAGGGAATTGAATTGTGCTAATCTGCAGCAGGGCGCTAGAAGCGCTAGGACAGCAGACCTTACAACAGATTGCCGATAAAGATATTGAATTTCAATTCGTCATCGTATAAAATAATAAGGTGAATACTAAAAAACTGAAACTATTCATGAAGAGCGGCTGGGTAGCTGGGTTATATTGCTCAACGCTAATGCCGAATTTATTTCGGCTATAAGGACTGTGCTGAATTTGTATCGTCTGCTTTATGGCCCGACACATCCTATGGTTTTCATAGACGATATCCCTCGTCAATTGCTTATATACAGACTTGTGGTGCTGCACTTGAAGCCTAGGGAACTCAGTCCGGAAGACCATGAAACGGCTGAAGGAGCAATCTCTTCATGGCCAGCAAGCTTGTTAGTGAATCGTCCACCAACTAAAGTGACTGAGCATAGAAGCAGGTTTAATTAGACCCGCTCTCTTAAGAGCATCTAAAAAATATCTTTACGTACACTGAATTCTGCTGCTCATGGAAATATCTATCATGCAGGTTTATTACACTAAGCTCTTACGGAGGGTCAAGCCAAGAGTTTATAGGATCGCTTTGGATTCATTCGTATACCTAAAGATAGCAACTGGCTCAACATGAAAAACATCAAGCTCAATGTGCTTATTGATAAATACCAGAATTATCATACTAAAAATTAAGTCATTGTGAAGTAAAGTTACCGCTTGCCATCGTCATTTTATACTTAATGTAACACTAAGTTTTAAGCTGTAATTTTTACTCTCATGGAATTGCCTACTTTAACCAGTCGCAGCATAAAAGTCTATGTGATATCTATCTCCTCCTTCAAATGCAAAACTACCCGCCTTTATCAATCCGATTATTCGCTATCTGAAGTTTTCACTGCAAGAATGGGCTATTTAGACCTAAGAAAAAAATTAGCTACAGCATATAGATAAATGATTATTTAATAAACTGCAATAAAAGTATTTTAGTCTCAATAAGCTATATAGTGCTGTAACTATACAGACTGCCACTAAGCACGTCTATATTAATGCTCGAAAGTCATAATGTTGGTTAAAGTGATACTCAAATTCAGTCAGCTGACGAAATGCATTTTCGTTACGAATTGCATCGTAATTGCCCAATATAGCGTTTTTGAAATTCTGCAAGAGAGTGTTTCTTTGCTTGAAAAAATATAGTTCAATTTTGACTAGGTAGGCATGTAATCAGGAAGTGTCATAATGATCAGGATTCATAGTCAGAAAACTACAACATCTAAAATCAGAGCTTTTTCCCAAGCAAAAAACGAACCAGCATCTGCTTTTCTTCAGCGTTATGGCATCTCTGAATTGAACGTTTCTCAATGGCAAAAACGAGATAGTGTTAAGCATTATAGCTATATCCCCATCATTTTTAGATGACACTGTAGCCTATTCAGAAAGCAGCGGCTGTTTTCTTCAGCAAGACGCTCTTCCTTCGACTGTACGATCTGTTGACGGTCGTACGTGAATCCTTAGCTCTGACTTAAATCGCTGTTTACGCAGGCATGCGCGGGGGTGTGGTGTAACATAAAGGAGAAAATACAAAATCAAAACACAAAGCGTTTAAAAATCATGCGCTTGCTTGCCTGTCTGTTGATACAAAACATATTTTACAAATGCTAAATAAAAATTCACGACGTTATATTTCGAACGACTGGATAGATTTTATGCGTTTTTACAAAGCAAAGACTGCAGGCTAATGCACGACCTTGCTTATATAATCTTAGTCAAGCATGTCTTATAGCTATTTATTAGCTACGTACAGACAGCAGCAAAAAATTTATAGCTCGTCTTTTAGACTGTAAAAATGCTGAGCTATCAGGAAAAATGAATTTGACTACTTATGTAAAAAGCTTCATATAGAAAATTGTCTTAGCCTACAGATACATCGACAAACGAATGACAAACAAATCGTGTAGTCAAGTAATTTAAAAGGCTTATAGAAAATATACTATAAATTCATTATCACAATTCTGGTAAAGAGCTTAAGATTACAATATACTGATACGTTTAGCTCTACAATCAGGAATTACCTCAATCAGTATTGAGTAGTAAAACTCCCTTGCAGTCTATAAAAAGCTGATACAAAATCAAATATAAATTTTTGAAAAAACTATACTGCCTTTCTGGCTGCAATAAGTAATCAGCCTTATTTATATGTAACAAATTTATTTAGTTTATTCTTTACCCTAATTTAAGTATGAAATGATGCCTGCACGCGCAGAAAACCGTTTTTCTTTAAAATTAGAAAAGATAAATAATAACTAATAAAAATATTAATTTACATTACATTATTCGTATTTTCGCTTGGGAATGGACCCAAATGCGATTTTCCCGATTCGCAATACTTGAACGTAAGCGATGCCTAACGGATAATAGCTTTAATAATTGGGTAAACATGCCTTCAGGACAACGACGCTCCGGGAATAGAATAATGAGCAAGACGACAGAATTTCCATTACAGTTTACTGATTTAGCGGCAAGTAAGGTCAAAAACCTCATTGCAGACGAAGATAATTCGAATCTGAAATTGCGTGTCTATATTACCGGGGGCGGCTGCAGTGGCTTCCAGTATTGTTTCACCTTTGATGAAACAGTAAAAGAAGATGACTTCACTATCGAGAAACAAGGGGTAGCGCTGGTGGTTGATCCTATGAGCCTGCAATACTTAGCGGGGGGATCGGTGGATTATAGTGAAGGGCTGGAAGGATCGCGTTTTATCGTCACTAACCCTAACACGAAAACCACCTGTAGTTGTGGGTCTTCGTTCAGCATCTAGTGAATCGCGCGTTAAGCTAGCTACGCATCGACAGCAAAACGCTGCGCTTGCCGCGTTTTATGCCCGAAATAGCTTATGCCGGCTCTAGCTGCGCGCTAATCCGCGTCAAGCACCTTTCGTCTATATCCGGTCCGTATTCTGCTGCGATCAAAATTATCGTAATCTATATAGGAATCAACTCCATCGCTTGAGCCTTTACATTCCACAACGAATCAACAGTTCTTGCTAAAGCTTTTCTAAGCAGAAATTGCAGCCTGAAACACTATCTTGATAAGATTTAAATCCGTTAAATAGATAGAAAGATAAAGAATAATTGCATCTTTAGCCTCAATTGTTTCTTGTAAACCATTAACCTTATCAGCAACTAAATTATCTATTACCACGATATTTTCTAGTACGAGTTGAGGAAGAAGTACCTGTTCTACATAAGCAACGAAAATGTGCCCGTTCATTGCTCCATCTAGTAATATAGCGAGACTTAATTCAGATAAACATATGCCAGCAGTGCGTCTAGTCCTTTCCCAGTCAGTATGCAGGATGCCTGCCTGGAGTTATTGACTTCATTTTTTATAGTCCTTTTCTGCGGTCTTTCAACCTGCTGATCTTTATTGTTATTGCTGTTTCATCGATGAAATAAGCTCTCTGGCAAAAATATGATATTTCTTCATGCCATGATTTTCGCGTATAAACTATATCTTCGCGGTCTTTTTTAGTGCTAAGCAAGGATTGTTTCAATACTGAAAGTACTTTTCAGAAATACTTGTATTCTAGACAAGGTTAGATAAGAGGAGTCATTAATAAGCGTAAGGATAAAATCAAAATATACAAAAATTTTTAAGCCGAGATTTGAGTTTCCTCTACGCTTGGAGCTGTAACTTTCGATCTTGCAGAATTATTTACTTTAACAAGTCACAGTAGCAGAGCTTATTTAATATCTACCCACTGCTGCATGTGCAGAGCCACCCGCTTTAATTAATCCGATTATTGACAACCTTAAGTGCTCATTGTGAGAATCTACGATTAAGACCTAAGAAAAAATTAGTCACAGTATATAGATGAATGGCTACTTAATAAAAATAGATAAAGACGCTCTCGCGTCTTAAAAATAGAGGTCATAGCATCTGTGACTAGAGATTAAGAAATATACAAAATAGAGGAATGGAAAGTATATTATTACCCTTAGGTCAGAAGGGGGAAATGCCACTGAAAGTATTGGTCAGCAAGGGCTTACGTGCCGCACGGAAAGTGATGAATGAATTAATTTCTTGGATGATGCATTAATTTGAGATATAAAATGACCGAGTATCGAGGCGTTAGCTGAGATATTACAAATAGCTGCCCCAAGAACTAGCGGAATAAGCGTTGCATTATATTCGCTCTTCAGGCAAGTAAAGCGTTATAGAATCTCTGAAATGACTGTCTTTAAATGGAAAAGACGAGATGCTGTTTAAGAGCATAGCCCATATTCGCTATCTTTTGAAGATGATGCTATTGCCCGCTCAGAAAGCAGTTGCCGGTTCTCTGCAGAAGACGCCTTTCTTCTACCGAGCAATCTGTTAACTGTCGTATATGAATTCTTAAACCCCGCTATATCTTGATTTATTCTAGTTTGCTGTTTGCCCAAGCATGGATTAAGGAGCCGTGCGCAACTAAAGGAGAAAACTCTAACACTAAAGCACAAATCGTTTAAAAGCTATAAGCTTAGTTACCTGCATGTTGATGAAAACTATTTTCCATAAATGCTAAATGCAACCTAACGACGTTATCTTGCGTCAGTATAGATTGAGTAAATTGATGGATCTTATTCGTCTTTAGAAAGCAAGGAGCATAGCTGAGGTACGAAGTTTCTAGCGTAATCTTAGTTGAGCATATCCCATTGTTATTCATTGAAAACTTATAGACAAGGGCAAGTAATTTATAAATCGTTTTTTTGATCTGCGAACATACTCAGCTATCGGAAAACATGAATTCGACCGTTTATCTAAAAAAAATGAATATAGAACAACGTCTTAGACTACTGATTCACCAATAAATTAATAGCATGGTCGAGCAATCTGGTCAAGAGCCTAAGAACATACTGCATTGATATGCATGACTCTACAGCTAGAAATTGCCCTAATAAGTATTAGGTAGTAAGGCTCTATTGCGTTTTATGAAATAAAGTAAAAAATTAATCTTAAATTATTCCATATTGCCATCTGGGATGTAGTGCATAAGCACCTAATACATCGCAACGGGAGATGCTTAAATAAGATTGCGCCAGAAACATCGTGTCTTAGCCTCAGTCGAGACTTGATTCAGACGAATAAAAACCCATTAATTCGCTCTATCTATACCCACGAAAAATAATGTCGTAAGGTTTCATTTGGCATTTTTTGGAAGATATGTTACATCAACATGCAGATAACTGGGCTCCATAGCTTTTAAACGCTTTGTGCTTTGATTTTGGTGATTTCTCCTTTATGTCAACGCAATCGCCCTAGTCCATGCCTGCTATAAACAGCGATTCAGCTTAGATTTAGATATGGCAGCTTTCAAGCATGCGCGTATGGTTGCTAAAAACTTGTCCACTTAGATAAGAAGCGATTTCCGCAGGAAACGATCACTGCTTTTGCAGCGGGCAACAGCGTCATCTGCAAACGATAGCGAATATAGCTATGGTTTTCAAAACTACCTCTTTTGCTATTTAGAAAATGTTAATTCAAAAACACCATAACGCTTAGGCAAATACGCACTCGTTGCTTGGCATGAATAAGACTGTGCGTCAAGAGTCTGTATAATAATCTAGGATAAAACCACCCAACAATACCCTACCATGCAAGGTTACAGGATACGTTGTATATGAGATTGTTGCCACCGGAATAGGCTAGACCGACTTTAACAGTTGCTTTATCAGTAATACGATAACCTGAACCAAGCGCAATAGCTTGAGATGATTCATAGCCACCGATGCCTGCTGTAATGTTAACTTTACGGATAGAGTAGGGCTGGAAAAGACCGGTTAATGCAGCTGAAGCTGCTAGGCCACGCTCAACTTTAGTATTTATTTTAAATAATTGATACTGAACGCTGTTAAGACGCAACCTTTCTTTCTGCAGGAAAGAATCTAGGGACTTAACTGTGTTATGCACTCGATTTAGCTGAGCTATATTAGCGATATCATTATCGCCGAGACCCTCAGACACGCCGCTTATTACTCTGTTGCCTTGATTACCTGCAACTGAAAGAGTAGTTCCTTGAAGGGTCTTACCGATATGTATCGCACCATCATCGTCTTGATAGATATCTGTAAGCACATGAGCTGTATTATTTTGGATTTTTTCAAACATTAATCGAGATTCTTTTTGATAATTTTCGGCGTAATCTGCTGACTCTATTAATCCTTTTTTGTTGGAATTTATTTCTTTTAGTGTATTACTAGCTTCATCTTTTAACTCATTTATTTCTTTTTTATAGGCCTCTATGCTCTCTGATTGTAATTTTTCGGCTTGATTTTTAATGATACTCTTTGCCTGGAAAAGGTTCACAGCGTCAGTGTCTTCGGTAGCAGGAGCAACATTAGTCATTTGAGACACTTTCATTACATGATGCTTATCCAAAAGCTCATCTGGATAGAGACCACCAACAGAGAGCTCGATAATTTTATATCTAGCTAGCTTAAAAATCTGAAAACTTTTTGGTAATGCATTTATAGTTTTTTCTATATATTCACGACTATATTTTCTATCTGACATTGCATAACTGCCTAACGCTGTTGAATTCACTACACTCGCATTAGCAGCATAACCTAATGCAGTAGTATCTCTTCTAGAAGCAATTGCAGCATTACCTAATGTATAGGAAGATTTCGCTAGGCCATGTTCCACAATATCTTTCGCAATTGCTGCGTGAGGCAAGATGATTAACGTGATAATTATAGAATATAATAATCCTATTTTTTTAGAGGGAAAAGCAACTTTATTCAGAATATTTTTATATTTACTAATTTTCCTTGAAAAAACATTCTCATCTAAATATATGCTATTTTTTGAACCATTTAATAATACACTATTTCTGTTAATTTTATCTATGCTGTTTATTCGTGTTTTAGTGTTAAGAATTTTTATATTTTTTACTATTTTTAACTAAAGACACTTTAGATAAAAAATCAGAGGTTACTTTAATTTCCTTATTATATATAAAGTCTAGAGCTATATATATTCTCTTGAAAGAATAGGCTTTCAAGAAAAAGAATAAATCAGCAGAGGATAAAAAAGACAATAAGTTATGTCTTGATTCTATTCTGTTCATAATGTTTCCTTTTTGTTAAAAATTTGTTTTATCGTTCATGCAAAAAAGAAAGTAATTTGCATAAGTTAAAATATTACTTGAATATGCATCGCATCTTGTGCAGTAAAGCTTGATCTGCAGTGAAAATAAACAATTTTCAAGTAGATGAATACTCCTCTAAAGAGTGTCAAAATATAATACCTGGAACTTACCATACAATTCATGGCTAACATACTCCTTGTTCTCTAGCAGAATTTCAGTATGGATTTAACTAAAATTATGACTCAAGAGCACTAATACTGTGCTTCTTGATGGCAGTAGGGGAAGCACTTACAATACCATACAGCTTGCTAAGACAGGCCAAGAAAAGCGCTTAATTAAAAGTTATTCACTAATGCAAAAGAGAAGTAAAATAAATTATATTGACTGTTAATAGCGATTCTTTATTGATAATAAAACTTTGTTTACTATAAAAATAAAATGGTTTTAAATAATTTAAATTATATTTTGTATTAATATTTCATAAACCACTATGAAGCCTCAGTAGGCAGTACTGATTAAGCCGTCATTCTGAACCCAAATTAAGAAAAAACATAAAATCAGTGAAAATTAAAAACAAATAAAATCAATTAGTTATACTAAACTAAAGCTATTTAATTATAATTAAATGATGACTTCACTTTTTACTCAAAATTAGAATTATTATAGCTTAACTCAGGACCTTGCAGTTAATTAAAAAATTAACTAAAATATGATGAAATACATAAATATTAAGATCCTACTTTCTCATTTCACAAAATAGTCTAACCATCTACATCATTCTGCATCTAAATTAGCCTTTAATCACATATTAAATTAAAGATACTTAAGCTTGATACGAGCATTTTCGGCACTAAAATACTAATCAATCTTAGCGTTTATCTGGTCGCGTCATGTTCGCCAAGCGATAACTTTACTTTTTAATGTATTCATCTTGTCAAGGCAATAATTCAGGCATTGGCCGATTATTATATGAAACTCAATTTTTATCATGTTTAGCGAACTCCTATGTTTAGCTGCATGAACAAATTGAAAATGCCCTAACACAGTCTTGTTCTGATCCAGCAAGAAACCTCGGCATAACAAACCTGTATTATGGATGTTGAGATTACTCATGATAAGCACAATTTGGTGCACGTAAAGATATTACGTTGAGATTTCCTTAAGAAAGTAAGCCTAATCGCTCCTGGTTTTATGCTCAGTTACTTTGGTTAACCGATGCCCGTTAACGGTTTGCTGCCTATGAAGACATTTCACACTCTCAAGCGGTTTGTGTTTGCAGTCCTTGCAAGCATGTTTTCCAAACCTCAACAGCAGTGCTACGCGTGCCTGTCCAATCAATTGACGAGGGGCCTTGTCCATGCAAACCAGCACATATATCGGGTCATAAGACTGACGATACACGTCTAGCACATCACCCATATCTGGAATGAATTCAGTATTGGCTTCTGGAGATATAACCCAGCCGATCTACGTTGACGATTTTAGTTCTTTTTTGGCTTCTTCTTTATTACGTAAGATTGTTTTGAAGTATTAAATTTCTACAGCTTTATTAACAAGGAGTTACAAGGTTTACTTCCCTCGTTCCTCTGTCAGCTCCTGCAGATTAACGTAATTAAATCTGCTTCTACATCACGATCTACACTGCGGTCATGCATCTGTTTGCTCAGTTTACGGCTCAGGACTGCCTCAAGCCATTCTTTAAAATGAATGCTTAACTCGCTCGATCTTGCAAGCATCTATTTTTAAAATCTTAGCTAACGGCTCGCCATTCAGTCACTTTACACATTCAATTTATGTATCGCAATTCAATAACATCAATATATTCACTACGTTCTGTGCGATATTCTTATCCTTTCTGATTAACGCTTTCAATTGAATTTTTTCCTAAATAATGTGTTTTCATTTCTCTATTTTTTAATATTTCTTCAGCTCTGGCAACAGATACTGTAACTGCTACGTGTTAAGACATGAGAGAAAGACATAAAATTAGTAAAAAACTAAAAAAATAAAATTAATGAGTTATAAGTAAACAAGGCTGATTATTTGTTAAATACAAAAAATTAGCACTATTTTTAAAAAACTTGGGTTTTATTTTGTACCAATATTTAATAGATCGCAATAGAGTGTTACTACCCAATACTGATAGAGGCAATGCCTGCTTGTAAGGCCAGACATATCGGTACAGATTGATCTAAAGCGCTTTACCGGAATAGAAGTGGCGGCTTTGAAATACATTTTCTATACGCTGATTCAATTGTTCGATCAATACCGTTTGCTTGTGTCTACATTATCGGGGAGGCTAAGATGGCAATCTATATCATATCAAAGCTCTGCACATAAGCAGTCAAATCAATTTTCTTAGATATCTGAGTATTTTACAGATATAAAAAAGATCTGTAAATTCTTCAGAATTGTTTCTAAGTGCCCGATAAAAGTGATAGAACACGTTCGACTAAGATCATGCAAGAAACGTCATGCACTAGTCTCCGTCTTCGCTTTTTAGATAAAAATACCTATAAAAGGCTATCTCGTGAGGTTTCATTTAATATTTTTAGAAGATATTTCACATCAATATGCAGGCAACCAGGCTTATGGCTTTTAAGCACCCTGTCTTTTTTAGAGTTTGCTGCTTCATATCAGGTAAACCTCGTATATGCAAACAACGAGTGAGGACAGATCAAGATACGGTGGGGTTATAACAGCTCGTCCAATGCAAGAAGAGCGTCTTCCACAGGGAAATAGCCACTGGTTCCTGATCGGGCGCAGCGTTGTCTGAAAGCGTTAAGTAATATCAGTAATCCTGAACATTATCTCGTTTTGCCATTTAGAAACGGTCTATTTAGAGATGCGATAAACGCTTAGCCAAAGTAGATATTAGAGCGTTTCTTGCTTAAGGAGCCGCTCTGCTTTTATGGGTACGGAGTTTAATTATTATTATATTTTATCCTCAACCTTAGCTTTAAGGAGCTATTTTTCTATGAATAGGACCGTGCAAGAGAGTCTATATAATAATCTTGAATCAGGCTTATTTAAAAATAAATAAGCCTGATTTCCTTCCAAGACATAAAATATGAGCAGAGGAAAATCGCGTCAGCCTAGCCTGCGCGGCAGGCCGTTACAGTTTGGCAAAACTCTGTGCGGCGGCCTGCAGCGTGTAGCTAATCTCAGCGTCTCCGTGCGCTAGAGACATAAAGCCAGCTTCATACGCCGACGGTGCAAGATAGATCCCTGCCGCCAGCATAGCATGGAAGAACCGCTTGAAGCGCTCCACATCGCACTTCTGTACGTCTCGGAAGCAGGTGACGCTCGGCAAATCGGTGAGAAACAGGCCGAACATGCCGCCGACTCGGTTAACCACTAGCGGCACGCCTGCTGACTTCGCCGCTGACAGCAGCCCCTGTGCCAGACGCTCTGTCTTCTGCGTTAACTGCTGATATACGCTAGGCCGGACGAGTTCGCGCAGGCAAGCGTAGCCGGCCGCCATGGCAACTGGATTGCCCGATAGGGTGCCTGCCTGATAGATGGGCCCCGTCGGCGCTAGCGCTGCCATCACCTTTCTGCAACCGCCAAAAGCGCCAACAGGCATGCCGCCGCCGATGATTTTGCCTAGACATGTTAAATCCGGTTTCACATCGTAATAAGCCTGCGCCCCGCCAAGAGCCACCCGGAAGCCGGTTATGACCTCATCCATAATTAACAGCGCACCAAACTCATCGCAGAGCGCCCGCAGACCGGATAAAAATCCAGGCAGCGGCGGAACACAGTTCATATTCCCCGCCACCGGTTCGACGATAATGCAAGCGATATCGCGAGGATAAAGCGTGAACGCTTTCCGTACCGATTGCAAATCGTTATAACTGCAGCTGAGAGTATATTTTGTGTAATCGACCGGGATACCGGGAGAGCTGGACTGCCTCAGAGTGAGCACGCCAGATCCGGCCTTGACCAGCAGCCCATCCGCGTGACCGTGATAGCAACCCTCAAATTTAATCACTCTATCGCGGCCGGTATGGCCACGCGCGAGCCGGATGGCACTCATAGCAGCTTCAGTGCCCGAGTTGACCATGCGCACGCTCTCAATGGACGGCATGAGCTCGCTCAGTAAGCGCGCCATTTTTACTTCGATTTCAGTAGGTGCACCAAAGCTCAGGCCACGCTGTACAGCATCCAGTGCGGCCCGGCAGACGGCCGGATGGTTGTGACCCAGCACAATGGCGCCCCAAGAGCCAAGATAGTCAATATAGCTATTACCGTCGGCGTCGGTCATGCGAGCGCCGTCTGCGCTGGCGATAAAGAGTGGCGTGCCGCCAACGCCATTGAATGCGCGCACCGGTGAGTTTACCCCGCCAGGGATAAGCCGCCGCGCCTCGACGTACAAACTTGCGGAATGATTCATTGATCAGCTCCTAAATAACAAAATAAAAAGAGTTATTAGCAAGTTTTTGTATGCCGATGAGGCTAACTTCAGTTCTGATGTTTTCTGAATCTGTTCTTTATTATTCTTAAATGGGACGTTGTTTACTAAACAGTATAGCAGATTAAATCTTCTTAATAGGTTATAGCTTTTCTAAATAGAAAAGAGTAGCTTAAATTATATTACAATTGTACAGTTCAAATAATGTAGTAGGAACCGCGCTATTGAATCTTATTCTGTTGCCGCTACGATTTCTATCCTTAGGTGCTTTAATATAACATCGCCAATATCCATCTGTATAGTTTTCTTTGGCAAATGACCATTACGGATGACGGAATAACGCTCGTAATCAAGGAGGCGTTCAGCATATTGTTGCAGCCTGATTTCAAGCGTATATCAGCTGCTTGGCATCATTATTACGAATGCATTTATGAAAATAATAAAAAATTATATCTAGTTACAGCAATGCTCGTAAGGTAAACTTTTTCATGGTGTATTGTTTCAATCATCTATGAAATTAATCAGCAGACTATGCTGCCCTCTCTGCTCCTAAACCAGAAGCGAGCACCATTCAATTAAACTTAACTGTCATAAAAAACTAGCATAGTTTTAGAGTTTATTTTGTACTAAAAACGCCATCACTCAAACTATTGCATTAATTTACCATAAAAATTACTACAATTTTTTATTACAGCTGGGTGTAGAGCTAAATAGATAAAAATCGCTTAAGCTGAGTAAAATACTCATGATGATTAGGCTCTATAGTCAAACAACTATAAAATCTAGAGCAGCGCTTCAGAGTGCAAAGTATTTAGAGCTATGAGCCCAGTCATCTGCATGTTGATGGAAAATTGCTTCCAGAAATGTCAAAAAGACCCAACAATATTATCTTTTTGGGTATAGCAAGAGCGACTCAATGATTTTTATCCGCCTCTAAAAGCCAAGATTGAGGATAATAGCCGACATTTTTGCGTGATCTTGATCAAGCATATCCCGTGACGCTTTATCGGATACTTATAGACAATAGCAAAAGATTTGCAGGTTGTATTTTTAGCCTGCGCAGGCGCTTAGGCACCATTACAGTCACTTTCAAACAAGAAAGAAGCCCAAATTTACTTTGGCTAATTTTTATCGCATCTCTAAATTCACCGTTTCTAAATGACAAAACGCAATAGTCTTAAGGATTATAGCCATATTCCCGATCGTTACAGACCAGGCTATCGCCCACGAAGCCGTCACTGTTTCACTACGGAAGACGCTGCTAATGGCCGATCTGATGACGGGCATACGCAAATTCTTGAACCCGCCGATACATCGATCTAGCCCGACTCGCTTTTATGCAAGACATGAATGAAGCATACAGCACTACCACTAAAGCATAAAACGTTTAAAAGCTATGAGCCTAATTGCCTGCATATTGATACGCAATCTCTTCTATAAATGATAAATAAAACCTTATAACGTTATCTTTTAATAAGTATATATAGATCGAGCGACTCAATGATCTTATCTATCTTTACAAAGACAGGATCGCAATTAATATATAACGTTTCTTGTGTATTATCCCTAGTCGAGAATAGCCCGTGGCCATTTATCGGGCACTGAGAGACAACAGCAAAGAATTTACAGATCCTCTTTTTGGCCCGAAAAGGCTCAGGCGCCAGGAAACATGAATTAAACAGCTTATCTGCAGGGTATGGTAATAAAACGCCGTCTTAGCTCATTGCTAAGCCAATAAAGAAACAGTATAGTCAAGCGATATAGTGGGCATATAGAAGATGTTTTGCAAAGCGAGAATTTTCGTTCTCGCAGAGAACTTCAGATTCTATTGTGCCGACGTATCTAGATCTACAACCAGGCATTGCCTTGAACAGTATTAGGTAGTAAAGCTCTCCACGGTTTATAAAAAATAAAATCTTAAACCTAAATTTCTCAAAAACAACTATACTACCTTCCGGGGTGTAAGAGAATGAAAAAGTTAGTAGTCAATATTGGCCAGATTCAGATGGCCAATGATCTTTCTTTCGTGCTGTTCGGGGGCATGAATGTGTTAGAGTCGCGTGATCTGGCGATGCATATCTGCGAACACTACGTCAGAGTAACAGAAAAACTAGGCATTCCCTACGTCTTTAAGGCGTCATTTGATAAAGCTAATCGGTCATCAATTCATTCTTATCGGGGACCAGGCTTGGAAGAGGGCATGAAGATCTTCACCGAACTGAAATCGCAGTTTAGCGTGAAAATAGTAACAGATGTGCACGAAGCCAGCCAAGTACAAAGCGTATCGGAAGTAGTTGATATTATCCAGCTACCGGCATTTTTGGGTCGCCAGACTGATCTAGTCGAAGCCATGGCACGCACCGGTGCGGTGATCAACGTGAAAAAACCGCAGTTTATCAGCCCAGGACAGGTCGGTAATATCGTCGACAAGTTTCGTAAAGCCGGTAACGATCGGGTCATCTTATGCGATCGCGGCAGCAATTTCGGCTATGATAATCTAGTGGTAGACATTCTGGGCTTTAACGTTATGAAGAAGGTCTCTGGCGGTTGCCCGGTGATTTTAGACGTTACTCACGCTCTGCAGAACCGCGATCCGTTCAGCGCAGTTTCCGGCGGACGGCGCGCGCAGGTTAGCGAACTCGCACGCGCTGGTATAGCGGTTGGTATCGCCGGCCTGTTCATTGAAGCACATCCGGATCCGAAGAATGCGAAATGTGATGGCCCCTCAGCCTTACCGCTGGCTAAGCTTGAGCCGTTCTTGCGCCAGATTAAAGCAATTGATGAGCTGGTAAAATCCTTTCCAGAACTTGATACTGGCCACTTGTTACAGCCCGGACGGTAGTATGGTAGTTTTTAACTAATTGAGGTTTTATTGTTTATTAATGTTTAATAAACTGCAATCGAGCTTTATTTCTATTTTATCCCGGATTATTATACAGACCCTCCTTGCACACACAGGCTTACCTATAGAAAGATGTCTGCTTATTAACGATATGATTAATAGTAAAATACTATAATGATTATGCTTTATCATCAGGCAACTGCAACACATCAAATCAGAGGGGCTTTTCAGGCAAACAACGAGCCAGTATCTACTTTAGCTAAGCGTTATAATATCTCTATACTTAACGTTTCCAAATAGCAAAATAGTATTGAAGATCATAAACATATTCTTTATTTCTTCAGATAACGCTGTCACTCGCTCAGTAGACAGTAACCGTTTCCTTGCGGAAAACTCCTTTTCCCAATAGACGCTTAGCTGATGGTTGTACATGAATTCTTGAACCCCTGTATCTTGATCTGGCCCGAATCGCTGTTTATGCAGGCATAGATTGAATGCGTTTGCATGGTGTTAAGGAGAGAGCCCCAACACTAAAACACAAAGCATTTAAATCTATGAGTCTAGCGCCTTAACACGTTATATTATTACCCTTACATCGAAAGAAAGAACGCAGATGAAAGCGTTAGTCAGAAAGTGTAAGCATATTGTAAAGAACTTTATTAATATATTAATTTATAAATTACAATATATTAATTTGATACGTAAAGCGATCGACCGATAGAAGGTTAGCTGAGATTTTACAAATAGGCGCCTGCAATATCAATCGGGTTAATTATTGTTTTGTCAAAGAAGAATTTAAGATGGTCATAAGTCGTAACCGCGCAAACTAATATAATAACTACATTGTGAATAGCAATACCGTAGCGCATTTAATTGCGGCTAGGCTGCAGCGAGATGCCAGAGAAATACGGATGGTGAACCTTGCAGCTGCCTATCGATAAAGCTCTAGAACTGCAATAAGTTAAAATGATCTCGCGTACAACAGGTAGGCACACACTAAAAAAACGAACTGAAGCCGTGGACGAAAAGCAGCGGGGTTATAACTGCTAAAACCTAATAACGAATTCGTTACAGCCATGCTGAATGCGCTGGATATCTATCGTCGGTTTTATGGCCCGATCTATCCGGTTATTTTACAGTATACTATCGCTCATTAATTGATTAGATACACACGCGCGACATTGTCGTTGAAGCCTGGAAAACCTACTTTATAGGACTATAAATACAAACGCTGGGTGCCTGCAATGTCTTCATGGCCAGTAAGCTGTTAGTGCGTGCTCGTCTGAGCAAGTCATAGAACGCAGATCGATTATGCTTACTTTATCAAAGAATAAAGGAACATATTATCATTGGAAGAAAGAAATCAATCGTTAGTTAGTAAGAGCAAGCATGCGCACAGAAAGTTGTAGATACATTAATCTTATTGAATTTTAATAAATTAATCATATGTCTAAAGTGCCTAGCGGCAAGACGTTAACCGAAATTTTATAAATGTCGACCCCATTCTCGGATTCGCCTGGCTATGCATCCAGCGATGCATCCGTCATTTCTATGGACGAAACCTTTAATTCATTGATTGGACATATACGCATAGCGCTACCATTGAGGCCCGGAAAACCTGCTTGGGAGGACTATAAATAACAAAAGGCTATAGTATGTAATGTCTTAAGATCTAGTGCGCCATTGTCGGGTCCGTCACTCAACTCAAGTGACTGAGCACAAAAAGCATAGAAAGAGCACAGAAACAGGATTGATTAGACTTACTTTATTACCTGACCACAAACCTTGCTCAGCTATACGGGCTGTATCGGAGGGGGTAAAGCAAAGATAAATAAGAATTGCATCTTTAGCGTTAATAACTGCTTATACCATCAACTGTATCAGTAAATAAATTATCCACTATCAGGATATTCCATGCCAGGAGTTAAGGAGTCAGCATCTTTTCTACATAATCAAGGAAGGCATATTATCCGGTCATTGCTCTATCGAGCAACATAGTTGCACTTAATCTAGATGGATGTAGACTAATGGTAAGTTTTATCATTTCCTCGTCGGCTCGTCGGATATCAATCCGGCATTATTGACTTTGTCTTCTAAAGCTCTTTAACTTACTAATATTTTTCGTTGTTGCTGTTTCGTCAATGAAAATGCCCCTCTCTTGTAAAAACAAGACATTTCTTTAGACTATAATTTTCGTAAATGAATTACATCGTTGCGCTCTTACTGATTGGCATTTACCGTATTTTTAACCGTTATCATGTGGCGGCGAAAATCGCGATAGAATTGTAAGACTCGCTTGAATTCTAAAAGTACTTTTCAGGGAGATCTGTATTTTAAATAAGGCTTAAGCACAAGATTCATCAATAAGCGCCAAGATAAAATTAGAATACGTATCAATTTTTAATCCACGATTCGGGTTTTCTCTAGGTCTAGGATGTAACTTCTGGTCTGACGGAATTGCTTACTCTAACACACCGAAACAGAAGAGTTTATTTTATATCTATGTGCCGCTTCGTCTTTAGATTTACCTGACTCAATCAATTTGATTATTTACTATCTTCATTCCTCACTTTAATAAAATTCTATTTAGACCTTAGAAAAATTAGCCATAGCATAAGGCACCATAACGTCGACCGATATCATGACACTCAGCGAGGCAATAGCGACGATCGAAAAGATAAACAGCTTACGCACCCAGATCTTATCATTATTGGCAGACCTGTAACCCTGTAACGCCATGCCTAACCACCAAGCGCTGACCGAGATGGCAACAATTAGGTATCTGCAGCCAGCATAACCGCCCAGCGTTAACATCAGCGTCGCCACCATAAACGCGATAATATACAAAGTAATATGGTGTTTAGTGATTAAAATGCCGCGTTTTATCGGCAAGACCGGAATTGATGCTGCCTGATAATCCTAGAAACGAAAGATGGCGATCGCATAAGAATGTGGCATTTGCCATAGGCTAAAAATCAGCAGCAAAATTAACGCACCAGTATCGAATCAGTCGCTAACGGCACAGTATCCAATCACCGGCGGCGCGGCTCTGGATAGACTGCCAATAAGCGCACCGTAAACAGATTTTCGCTTCATATACAGGCTGTATAGGCCAACGTAGATAATAAATCCTATTATGGCCAGCCACATGGCTAGCGGATTGGGCGCCAGATCCAGTATCGCAAAACCAGCAATACCCAGCACTGTAGCGTAAACCAGACTAACTTTTACAGAAATTAATCCTTTCACCAAGACCCTGTTTTTGGTCCTTTCCATTTTCCAATCAATGTCACGATCAATATAGTTATTAAAAACGCAACCCGAGGCAACTACTAGGGATACACCGATCAGCATAGCGAGAAACAGGGAATAGTCGATCTGACCCTTTGCAGCTAATAAAAATCCCCTAATGACAAAAATGAGATTACCACCAATAATTCCTTGTTTTGTTACTTGTAGATATTGTTTAATCATTACCTGTGCGCTCTATTAGTAGCCCATCAAATTGTAGTTGAGGTGCCATATAATCCACAAGGAGCCGACTACCAAGATTGCGATGATCATCATCGTAAATATAAAGGCTATCAGGCTCCACTGCTGCTCAGACGACGTATTGAGGTGCAGGAAATATACTAGATGCAGGATAATCTGCACCACGGCGCAAATGACCAGCACCGCTATCAGTGTAGTTTCGGTGGCAGAGCCCTGCATCACGATGCCGAACGGAATTACCGTTAGGATAATAGAAAGAATAAAACCAATCAAATAGGACTTATGGCTACCGTGGCTGGTACTGGTATGCCCTGCGGATGCATGACTCATCAAAGTGCCCCCATTAAATACACCACGGTAAAGACGCAAATCCAAACCAGGTCTAGAAAGTGCCAGAATAGGCTCAAGCACTGCAAACGGATTTGGTTGACTGGAGTCAGACCACGGCAGGAGACCTGAACCATCATTACCAGAATCCAGATAAGGCCGGAGATGATATGCAGACCGTGGGTGCCCACTAGCGTAAAAAATCCGGAAAGGAAAGCGCTGTGATCCGGGCCATAGCATTCCGCAATCAAGTAATGAAATTCGTACAGCTCCATGCAGATAAAACCAAAACCGAACAGAAAGGTTAGACCTAGCCAGACGTTGACCCGGCTCTTATCGCCGCGGTACATGGCTAAAATCGCCATACCGTAGGTGATACTGCTAAACAGCAGGAAGAAGGTTTCAATCAGAACACACGGCAGCTCGAAAATCTCTTTACCCGTGGGTCCGCCCGCCACGCTATTTCTCAGAACGGCATAGGTGGCAAATAGGGTTGCGAATAGAATACAGTCGCTCATCAGGTAGAGCCAGAAGCCAAATATTTTGTTAGCTCCTGCATCGTGGTATCCATGCTCGGCATGGTCTGTATCATAATTAAATAGAATCTTAGTTGACATTCTTCACGCCTGATTCACTGATTTGATCAAAATACCGATTCTCAATACGTTCGATTTCTTCTACCGGCACGTAATAATCCACGTTTTCATTGAAGCTCTGGATTATCCAGGTCGCGATCATGCCGACAAACCCGACGATCGCCAGCCACCAGATATGCCAGATTAAGGAAAACCCAAATACCAAGCTGAAGGCAGCGATAATCACGCCGGCGCAGGTGTTTTTCGGCATATGGATAGACTCATAGGCCAGTGGCTTTTTATAAGCGGTGCCTTCCTCTTTCATCTGCCAGAATGCATCAAGCTGATTGTTTACTTCCGGTAAGACGGCGAAGTTATAGAATGGCGGGGGGAGGAAGTCGCCCATTCTAGAGTACGGCCGCCCCACGGATCACCCGTCATGTCGCGGTTTTTTTCGCGATCGCGCACGCTGACCAGAATCTGGATAACTTGGCACAGGATACCCAGCGCGATAAGCGCAGCACCAGCGGCGGCCACCATCAGCAGCGGGTGGAAAACGGGATCGATCTGCTGGCTCAAACGGCGGGTCATCCCCATAAAGCCTAGTACATACAGAGGTATAAACGCGATATAGAATCCGATAATCCAGAACCAGAAAGCGCGCCTCCCCCAGGTTTCGTTCAGGGTATAGCCGAAGGCTTTCGGAAACCAGTAGTTCATTGCCGCAAAGCAGCCAAATACCACGCCACCGATAATGACGTTATGGAAATGGGCAATTAAAAATAGGCTGTTGTGCAGCACGAAGTCGGCGCCCGGCACCGCCAGCAGCACGCCGGTCATCCCGCCGATAGAGAAGGTGATGATGAAGCCTACGGTCCACAGCATCGCCGAGTTAAACACTACGCGCCCCTGATAAAGAGTGAACAGCCAGTTGAAAATCTTTACTCCGGTCGGGATAGCGATAATCATGGTCATTATGCCGAAGAAAGCGTTAACGTTGGCGCCGGACCCCATAGTGAAGAAGTGATGCAGCCAAACGCAGAACGACAGCACGGTAATGACAATGGTCGCCCATACCAGAGAGGTGTAGCCGAACAAGCGTTTTTTCGAAAAAGCTGCCACCACTTCCGAAAAAACACCAAACACCGGCAATACTAGGATATACACTTCCGGGTGACCCCAAGCCCAGAACAGGTTCACGTACATCATCACATTGCCACCCATATCATTCGTAAAGAAATGGGTACCCAAATAGCGATCCAGGGTCAAGAGCGCGATAGTCACGGTTAAAATCGGAAACGCTGCAATGATCAGCACGTTAGTACACAGCGCAGTCCAGGTGAAGACAGGCATTTTCATCATCGGCATGCCAGGGGCGCGCATGCGAAGAATGGTGGTCAAGAAATTAATTCCGGTCAGGGTGGTACCGATACCGGCTATTTGAATACTCCAGATCCAGTAATCCACTCCAACGCCAGGGCTGTACTCTTTTCCTGCTAGCGGAGGATAAGCTACCCAGCCGGTTTGGGCAAATTCACCCACGCAGAGGGACAGGTTGATAAGGATTGCGCCGACGACGAAGAGCCAGAAACTCAGGGAGTTCAGGAAAGGAAAGGCAACGTCACGCGCGCCGATTTGCAGCGGTACCGCTAGGTTCATCAGGCCAACCACAAAGGGCATCGCCATAAAGATTATCATGATGACGCCGTGGACGGTCACCACCTGATCATAATGATGAGGCGGCAGAAAGCCTGCTTCGCTCGCCGAGGCCAGCGCCTGCTGCAAGCGCATCATTATGGCATCGGTGAAGCCGCGCAGCAACATCACAAACGCCATGATTATGTACATAATACCGATTTTCTTATGATCTACCGAGGTGAGCCATTCTTGCCAAAGATATTGCCATTTAGCAAAGTAGCTAATTGCGGCTACTAGCGCTAGACTAATTACAATGATAGCGGCAACAGTTATCATAATAATCGGTTCATGGTACGGCACTGAATCAAACGTTAATTTTCCAAACATCGCTATTATTCCTCGGCACCCTCGTAAAAGTGTTTATCTATATCCATATCCATGTCTCTCCTTTCGTCCTTGGAGGTGGCAATTCTCTTGCCCTTTCCCATAAATTTTCCGATCACATCTTGGTACAGATTAGATTTAACTCTAGAGAAATACTTGACCGGATGATTCTCGCTCGGCACTGCCAGCTGCTCGTAAGCATCCATGGTGCTAAGTATATTAGATGATGCCTTAACTTTCTGAACCCACCCCTCGAAGCTTGCTTCATCCGGCGTGGCAACGGCGGTGAATTTCATACCGGAAAAACCCTGCCCACTGAAGTTCGATGAAATTCCTTTATAACTTCCCGGCTCGTTGGCGATGAGATGCAAAGTGGCATTCATTCCGGCCATTGCGTAAACCTGGCCGCCTAACTGGGGAATAAATAAGGAATTCATCACCGAATTGGAGGTAATCTTAAACTCGACCGGAACGTTGGCCGGGAAAGCGATTTCGTTCACTGTGGCGATACCTTGCTCTGGATAAATGAATAGCCATTTCCAGTCCATCGCAATAACTTGAATCATCAGAGGTTTAATGTCAGACGCAATCGGCTTGCTCGGATCCAGCGCCTGGGTCGACTTCCACGTCAGGGTTGCCAGGAAGAGGATGATAAGGATAGGAATCGTCCAAACTACCAGTTCTACCTTTCTAGAATGAGACCAGTTGGGGTTATACGTCGCCTTAGTATTTGACGCGCGATATTTGATAGCGAAGACGAATGCCATGATGATAGCGGGTATAACGACAATTAACATCAGCCCGAGAGCAGTCAGTATTAATGAACGTTGCTCTAGTCCTATCTGTCCCTTTGGATTCATTAAGACCATATCTCTGCAGCCACTAACCAACGCGACAACGTTAAACAGTGAAAGAGTCCCTAAACTTTTATTATATTTCCTAAATTTCATCTAACGACCTCAATTAAATTTTCTTTAATGTCGTTTCTTGTATCGAGGCATTTTACGGAAAGGTTACAGCACTGTAAACATGCTTAAGATTACCCAATTATACATTTTGCTCAGCCATATTACTTTCATCCATTCTCGCTTATATTACGCTGCGACAAAAAATTATCACAATTTTATAGAAAATTAACTCAACAGCTTGAATAATCTCATTCTACAATCATTCAACGGTTCTTTCTGAAGCTTTCTGAGCAGTCATGTGTTCTTGGGAAACGCCATATTGATAGGATTTAAATACGCTGAACAAGTCGGACGATAAAGAATAAATGCATCTCTAACCTAATAGCTTCTTGTACATTATAGACTTTATAAGTAGCCAAATTATCTATTATCACGACATTTCCTGATATAAGTTCAGAAACAAGTAACTGCTCTAAATAAATAAGAAAAATATTTCGTTTCATTTCTATATCAAGTAGCATCGTTGCACTTAATCCGGAGAGAAGTATGCACGCAGTAAGTATCATTGTTTTTAGTGAGCGCCTAGAACATCCGTCCCGCATTGTTGACCTCGCCTGCCGCAACCCTTTCTTACTCATATTTGTCGTGATTGTCGTTTTATTAATGAAACAAACTTTTCTAGTGAAAATAGAACATTTCTTAAGACCATGATTTGCGCCTATGAATTGCATCATCAGGTTCTTGTTCAGCATCATATAAGGTCTTTTTTGACCGTTAGTATATGGCAAAAACGCGGTAAACTGGCAAGGCTTTTTAACTGTTACAAGTACTTTTCAGAGAGGCCTGTATTTCAAACAAGGCTAGATTACAAGACTTATCAATGAACTTCAGTCTAAAAAGGCGAGACGCCGACCCAGAGAAAATTCGAGATGCTGGAAGCCTGGCTCATTAGGGATACTGATAATGGCTATATAGCGATTAGCAATCATGTGGTGAATTACGCATCTAAATACAGGTACAGCTCAACGATGGACGTACATTCAACGCTAAGCTTATCGGTAAAGATACGCAATCCGATATTGCACTAGTGTATCTGATTCACTCCAAAAATCTGACCGAAATAAAAAATTGTAAGAATATTTCTTGTAAATTAATTCAATAGATTAAGCGATCGCATTCTACAGAAAATCAACGGTTCTTGCTGCAGCTTTTCTAAGCACTGATTGCATTTTGGAAAATTCGGTCTCGATAGGATTTAAATCCGGTGAATAAGGCGAAAAATAAAAAAGTATTATATCTTTAGCCTCAATAGGCTTCTCATGAAAAATTAACTTTATGAGTAGAAAAATTCTATATTATTACCACATTCCTTAGTGCAGTTTAAGGGACAAGTGCTTGCTCTACATAAACAAGGCAACTGTGTGCATTCATTGCTCTATCAAATAGCATAGTTGCACTTAATCTAGATAGATCTATTCCAGCAGAGAGCATCGTTGTTTTTCAGTGAGTGTATAGCAATCAGCCCTACATCGTTAATCTCGTCTACTACGGGTCTTTGATCCGCTGATCTTTATCGTTATTGCCGTTTTATCAAAGATAAAACGCTTCTCTGATAAAAATATGATATTTTTAGGCCATAATTTACAGCAATGCACTACATCGTTGCACCCTTGTTCAGTGGCATCTACGATCTTTTTAACCGTTATCATGTGATTTTGAAAGAGCCCGATAGAATAGCAAAGCTAGTTTAAATACTGAAAGTGCTTTTCAGGAAGGCCTGTATTTCAGAAAAAGCTAGATCAGAATATTCATCAAGAAGCCTCAAAAAAATCAGAATACGCATCAATTTTTGAACCGCGATTCAGGTTTCCTCTAAGTTTAGAGCTGTAATTTCCGATTTCACGAAATCGATTACTCCAACGAGCTGCAGCAGAAGAGCCTATTGATATGTATCCTTCTCTGCATGTACAGAGCTCTACGCTTCAATCAATCCGATGATTTGCGATCTTAAGTCTTTTCCTGGATGGGGTATGATTTTTTTAAAAATTTAGGTTTTATTTTTATGATTATATTTCAATCGTAACTCAGATTTGTTGATATTTTTCTATTTTCATAAATAAGAGCGATCTTTTATTGCTTCAATTTTCTATTAAAATAAAAATTTTAAGTATTATTCAGTAGAATAGATATGTGATCTTCGTTTTTATCAAGAAATCTGAATCACGACCGATATTGCATAGACTGAAATTAAGTTTTATTACCTAATACTGATTTGTGCAACTCTTGATTGTAGATAAATTTACACTGATCCAGACATGTAATGAGAAAAATATGATAAAGTACATTATATTTAATGTTTCTCGTTCTTATTTGTTATAAAACAGTCTAACGATCTATTTATTTTTGAAATAGCAAGCAATTTATTTATCATTTTTTTCAGAGAAATAAAAAAAAGAAAAATCAGATATGGAATGACGACTTAAACGCTTTGTGCTTTAGTGTTAGCGCTCTCTCCTTGGTGTTATACAAACCTCTTCTATCTCTACATAAACAGTGAACTAGAGAAGATCAAAATATAACAGATCATCTAGTGGGAGAAACGCGCCTTCTGAAGGAAAACGGCCACTGCTTCCCTGCTAGGCAACATCATATCTATAAACGATTGGGAATACGGCTATGGCCCTAAGTACTATCTCGTTTTTGCTATTTAGATATGCTTAGTTCAAAGGTCCTAGAGGACTTAGCCAAAGTAGATGCCTGCTCGTTGCTTGCCTAAAGAGCGATCTTGATTTTAGATATTTCAGTTGCCTGACTATGGAGTCTCATAATGCAGTAATAAATTTATTATCTCTAACTTCTTTATTTTAAAATGGAAAAAATAAACTTATCCCACTGACTATCAGGGCACCGCCAAAGCAACGATTCTGTATTCTTATCATCCGTGGCTCCCGCACTAAATTTTGTATACGACTGGCACTGAAAGCATAGATATTCATCATGATCGCATCGACGGTAAGCATCGTTATTGTCATGATGGCGAGCTGCATCCATAGCGGCTGTATAGGCTCAATGAATTGCGGCATCAAGCTAATCATAAATACGATAATCCTTGCATTAGTTGCCGTTGTCACAAAGCCAGTGATAAAGCGCTTTAACTTAGGTAAGGGTGCCGTAGTGGAGTTAGATGCGCACAATGCCTCTGTAGGGATTGGGGCACACCATGTTGAGTAGCCGGTATAAATTAACCAAGCTGCTCCTAGGCTCCTTATGACCATCAATATCTTCGGTGATGCCAGAATGATGCCGGCCCCTGTACCAACCATAATCATGATAAGCGCTAGCGCTGTTCCTGGCCGGCGATGATTAAAATAGTTTTACGCCAACCTTGGCTAAGCCCAAAACGCATTGCTTGTATTGAGCCAGGACCCGGTGAAATGGCGGCAAGACAAGACATTATCAGGAATGCAGACCAGGTGCTATAAGACATAGAGCGCTCTTCTCCGGGCAGATTAAATTTTCCTATTGCCATTGATGGACGCTGCAAACGTCTATCGCAAGCAGACATAGAATACATAAGATTTTTTAGAAGATCTTAACGAGGTATTCAGCAATACGTTTTTTATTTACTCATCGATTTTAGTTGCAACAAAGGCAGTGAGTAGGGCCTCAGAGTCGATTATGATAGGTGTCAATAATTTTCTCTTGTGAAATAAGATGATATCTAGGCTTTACCATAACTGCTATACCTCTAGACCGCTGGGAAAAGAACGAGTGACTCTAACATATTACTCCATATTTAACTTATCTGTTAGTAATTTTATCATCTCACGATTTTTAGAGATGCTAGTTTTAGCCTGCATTTAGCATATTGAATGAGACATCGTAGTTATATGAAGGAAAGCGGAACGAACAATCTGGATGATACTGCCAGAAGGTTTTCTTTTTTTGATCAATATATCTGTTTGCAATAGCCGAAGTAAGCGCAAGAACCAGGGCTCAGATTTCTATAGCCGAGCATACTGCAGACCTAGACTTCGGGATTTAAAATTAAAGCATATGTTCTGGATGCTCCAACGCAAGCCGCAATCAAGCGTTGTTTTTAGGCAGGCTACGCGTCTATTGCAGTAAACTATGCCTTTTTGTAATCCTTCTCATAAATATAGCCGATATTAGTGAGAGCATCGCTACTAATATAGATTAGCACCCATAACTATCATTCCTAGGCTGGCTATATCGCTCACCGATAATTTGCCTTCGTCGCGATAAAGAGTCAAATTGATTTTTTAGACAAAGGAGCCAGCGCCGGCTATGATACCAGGAGGCAGTGATTTATTTAGGTGACCCAGCAGATTAAAGAATGGCTCAGTCAAGAGAAGTGCTTTTAAATTCTTAGTAAAGCATAATTTAACTCTTCTAGAAAGGAAAGGTAATCCTTTATGGCGATATTATCTACTGCTCTTCTCTTCACTGTTGAAAACAGCTGCAAAGCCTGGCTTTCCAAAGCGTACAAAGACTATCATAATAGTATGATTATCTTTCAGTGAAGCTTAAGCAAGGCTGCCGACAATGATCTGCCTGTACTGACAGAAGGCGGCTATTAAGCAAGAAGCTAAGTCAGCGATAATCTTCATTACTATCTATCGTTGTTCTGCCAAAAATCGTTTGGTCTACATATGTCTCTACTCAATCTAAGGCATTTTGAGAGGAAGTCTTATAGGGAACTCAATTCCTGTTATCACTACGTGTTTATATAAGATTTACTATTATACTAGCCAGCTTCTTTCATGCATTCTTGCTTATATGGGGGAAATCTTAACCACATCTCTAGCGAGAAATATTACTAAGTACTCTACGCTACCCATATGATTAAGATAATGGGATAGCAGCAGACCACTAACGGCTCTTTAGTGATTTATTTTACATAAACCGCTTATTTTAATGCTTTTGGCTTCTCTTCTATACTAAAAGGAGAATTCTGCAGCGCTAAATTTAACACCTCGTCAATTCGCTGAACCGGATGAATATCTAGGTCATTTATCACATTAGCCGGCATATCTTCCAGATCCTTCTTATTCTCAAAGGGAATCAGCACGGTTTTTATGCCGCCGCGGTGCGCTGCCAGTAATTTTTCCTTCAAACCGCCGATAGGCAACACCTGACCGCGCAGAGTAATTTCGCCGGTCATCGCTACGTTGGCCTTAACAGCATTACTGGTCAGGCAGGATACCAGCGCCGTACACATCGCGATCCCGGCGCTCGGCCCGTCCTTCGGAGTCGCGCCTTCCGGCACATGCACATGAATATCGCGTTTTTCATAGAAGTCAGTATTGATCTCAAGCTTGTCCGCGCGTGCGCGCACTACAGTCAGCGCCGCCTGAATGGACTCCTGCATTACCTCTCCCAGTGAACCGGTATAGATCAGCTTGCCCTTGCCGGGCACGCAGGCGGTTTCGATGGTCAGCAGATCGCCGCCTACCTCCGTCCATGCTAAACCAGTTACCTGGCCAATACGGTTTTCTCCTTCCGCACGCCCATAATCGAAGCGCTGCACACCCAGGAAGTTCTTCAGATTGTCATCGCTGATGGTGATATGTTTAGCGCTCTTATTCATCAGCAAGGTTTTCACCGACTTACGGCATAGTTTAGAAATCTCTCGTTCCAGGCTGCGCACCCCGGCTTCGCGGGTGTAATAGCGTATGATCCCCACGAGCGCGCTATCTTTTACCGTCAACTCTCCTTTCTTCAGGGCATTGCGTTCGAGCTGCTTAGGCAACAGATGCTGCCGAGCAATGTTGAGTTTCTCCTCTTCTGTGTAACCCGATAGGCGGATTACTTCCATACGGTCGAGCAGCGGCGCCGGGATATTTATCGAGTTAGAGGTAGCAACAAACATCACATCAGAAAGATCATAATCTACTTCCAGGTAATGATCGTTGAACGCTACGTTCTGCTCGGGATCTAGCACCTCCAGCAGCGCCGACGCGGGATCTCCGCGCATATCTGAAGACATCTTGTCGATTTCATCAAGTAAGAATAGCGGGTTCTTCACGCCGACCTTTGATATCTTTTGGATAAGCTTACCTGGCATTGATCCGATATAAGTACGACGGTGCCCGCGAATTTCGGCTTCATCACGCACGCCACCTAGCGCTATACGTACATACTTCCGGCCGGTAGCCTTGGCGATGGATTGGCCGAGCGAGGTTTTCCCCACTCCGGGCGGGCCTACCAAGCATAGAATGGGCCCCTTTATTTTACTGACCCGGCTCTGTACCGCGAGATATTCTAGAATGCGGTCTTTGACGCGTTCAAGCCCATAATGATCTTTATCGAGAGTTTCCTGCGCCTTGACCAAGTCTTTTTTGACTTTGCTGCGCGCATGCCAAGGCACTGAAAGCATCCAGTCGATGTAACCGCGCACGACGGTCGCCTCAGCGGACATCGGCGACATCATCTTTAATTTCTGCAGTTCTGCCTCGGTCTTTTCCCGGGCTTCCTGCGGCATTTTTGCAGCCTCTATCTTGCGCTTCAGCGCTTCATTTTCATCCGGCGCGTCGTCCATCTCGCCTAGCTCTTTCTGAATCGCCTTCATCTGCTCGTTCAGATAGTACTCGCGTTGGCTCTTTTCCATCTGCTTTTTAACGCGATTGCGGATACGTTTCTCCACCTGCAGCAAGTCAATTTCGGATTCCATCATTGCCATTAGGTACTCTAGCCGCTCGGTCACATTAACTATTTCCAGCACCGACTGCTTATCGGCCAACTTCAGCGTCATATGGGCAGCAATGGTGTCAGCCAGACGGGCGGCATCATCAATGCTGTTTAACGAGGTCAATACTTCGGGAGGAATTTTCTTGTTCAGTTTGATATAGCCTTCAAACTGATTAATGGCGGTGCGGACCAATACTTCCTGCTCGCGCTCATCAACTGCCGGCTCGTTAAAATAGTCCGCCTCAGCGGTGAAGTGATCGCCGCTGTCTACAAGCTCCTTGATACGAGCGCGGGTTAGGCCTTCTACTAGCACTTTGACCGTGCCGTCAGGCAGTTTAAGCATCTGCAGAATAGACGATACTGTCCCGACTGAAAAAAGATCATTAATATCCGGCTCGTCAGTTGACGCTTCTTTTTGAGCTACCAACATGATTTTTTTATCATTTTCCATGGCTGCTTCAAGACACCGAATCGATTTTTCCCGGCCAACAAACAGCGGGATAACCATGTGCGGATAGACCACCACATCGCGCAGAGGCAATATGGGAATTTCTATGCGTTCGGAATGCTCAACATTCATAGAGCTCTCTCTTAGTTTAGTTTCCGCCAGGTTTATGAAGTGCGCAAAAACTCAGCTTTTGCTAGTTTCAACAATTAGGTGCTTGAATATGTGGGGGTTGAATCACTTACATTCAACGGCAGCCGGTAATGAAAAAACGGGGGACAAAATCCTATGCTTGAACGCTCTCAATTGTCGTACAATATCTCCTAAAGAGCCTGTTGCGCTTGGTGCTTACCCGCAGATAAGCAACGGCTCCGATTGGCCGGCAATGACCGCTTCGTCAATCACCACTTTTTCTACGCTATCCTGGGAAGGCAAGTCGTACATGATCTCTAGCAGCACGCCTTCCACGATAGAGCGCAAACCGCGTGCACCGGTTTTGCGTGCCATGGCTTTTTTGGCAATGGCGGTCAGCGCTTCGTCTCGGAATTCCAGCTCAACACCTTCTAAGTTAAATAACGTCTGATACTGTTTAGTCAACGCATTTTTCGGCTCGCGCAAAATCTGAATTAGCGCTTTTTCGCTTAATTCATTCAGCGCCGCTACGACTGGCAAACGACCGATAAATTCCGGAATAAGGCCGAACTTAATCAGGTCCTCTGGTTCGACTTGCGCGAGCAGTTCGCCTTCGGTGACTTTTTCTGAACTGCCTTTAACGGTGGCACTAAATCCGATACCGCGGTTAGTTTCGGTACGCTGCTCGATCACTTTATCCAGACCTGCAAAAGCTCCGCCGCAGATAAACAAGATTTTTGATGTATCCACCTGCAGGAATTCCTGCTGCGGATGCTTACGTCCGCCCTGGGGCGGCACCGCGGCTACAGTACCTTCTATTAATTTCAGTAGCGCTTGCTGAACCCCTTCACCGGAGACGTCCCGAGTAATAGAGGGGTTATCTGATTTACGGGAGATTTTATCGATCTCATCAATGTATACAATACCGCGCTGGACTTTTTGCACATCATAATCACATTTTTGCAACAGTTTCTGGATGATATTTTCAACATCCTCACCCACGTACCCGGCTTCGGTCAGAGTCGTAGCGTCGGCCATAGCGAACGGCACATCAAGGAAGCGTGCTAACGTTTCCGCTAGCAAGGTTTTGCCGCTTCCGGTGGGCCCAATTAGTAAAATGTTGCTTTTACCCAGTTCAATGCCGTTATTAGTATCGCTATTGCGTAACCGCTTGTAGTGATTATACACCGCCACCGCGAGCACTTTTTTCGCTTTTTCTTGACCAATGACATAATCATCTAGGTGGCGACGGATTTCATGAGGAGTCGACAACGCGCTAGGCTCACTGCTTGCCGCAACTTCCTTTATATCTTCGCGGATAATATCGTTGCATAAGTCAACGCATTCATTACAGACATACACCGATGGCCCAGCGATCAATTTCCGCACTTCATGCTGGCTTTTACCGCAGAAAGAGCAATACAACAGCTTTCCTGAACCGTCTTTCCGCTTATCTGTCATTAGTAAACCTCTTTCTTTCGTCTTTGTCTTGCAGACTAATCAGGGCAAAAACGTAACTCCCGAACTCAAAACGCGGCGCCGGAAACGCTGACGCTCATGAACACTACGTTAACTATAGTCTATCGGTTGCCGCTATTAATTAATTACGCGCGCTGGCTTAATACGGAATCTACTAATCCATAGTCTACCGCCTCAGCTGGAGAGAGGAAACGATCACGTTCGGTATCCCGCTCTATTATTTCAAGAGCCTGGCCCGTATGTTTCGCCATTAATTCATTCATCCTCGCTTTAACCTTCAGGATTTCCCGAGCGTGAATTTCAATGTCGGTAGCCTGACCCTGGAAGCCGCCTAGCGGCTGATGGATCATGACCCGCGAGTTGGGCAGGCAGAAACGTTTACCCATCGTGCCGGTGGCCAGCAAGAAAGCACCCATAGAGGCGGCTTGACCCATGCAGAACGTGCTGACATCCGGTTTAATGAACTGCATAGTGTCATATATTGACATCCCAGCGCTAATGACGCCCCCGGCGAGTTAATGTACAGGCAGATATCTTTTTCCGGATTTTCCGCTTCTAAAAATATCATCTGCGCAACGATCAAATTTGCCATATACTCTTCAACTTGACCAGTCATGAAGATAATGCGTTCTTTCAATAGGCGCGAAAAGATATCGTATGAACGCTCTCCGCGTGAAGTCTGTTCTACTACCATCGGCACCAAGGCCATATGGGGGAAAGTTATCTTGTTTACTGCTGTATAACATTATCGTCTCCTAGAAAACCCTCCAGCGCCTAGGTTTTAGATTTTACGTGAGATGCACCTGCATTGCCATGTTGCAAGATTTTGTCGGTTTACTGGAAAGGCCTCAACCTTTCTTTCTCTACCCTGCAATTTCCCTTGTTTTTCCCTAAAGGCAGCAGCGACATTCTTTTAGCGCTAGAGATTGCCGGATATTTCCGAGGCACTTACTTACTTTTAACACTGCTTGCTCGTTAAATATAGTACTGCCTATCACTATCAATCAGTATAAAAAGCTTACTAAATCATGCATTGTACTCGGCCGGCCTCAACATACTGCATGGCATTATGGGTTCTTGAATGTCGCTACCAAAGGCGCAATATTAGCGCTCTCCAGTCATAAATTCAGTTGAATCCATACTCAAATTCGACGAGGTGACGAGGTGTATGTTGGCCAAGAATTGCATGGTTAGTGCTTGTTATGGCATTTAGGTATTCTCCAGAAGAGCATTCCTATAGCTTAAGTTTAGTTAGGTAAGATACGTAATCAGAAGAGCCTACATAAATCAATAGGCCTACGACTGCGAGATGCAATGCTATACGTATGACGGATGAGCTTCTAGACGGCGCGCGGCCTGGCAAGAACAGCGGTTATACCGCGCTCGGCTTTTTCATCAACATAAACTCGCTGAAGCTCATTTCTTTTTCCGTTACGCGCGCGTTGACTAGTAGCGCTTCAACCCCCGCACTTCCAGTGCCATGTTATACATGTCGTCCATCAGCCGTTTATTCTTGCCGTAGAGCTTGGCAACTTCTTTCGGATCTTCGTAAGCTGACGCTATTTCTTCAATTAGCGCGCTGACGAGGGTCTCGTCCGCTTTCAGTGCATGTTTGCGGACAACTTCGCCTAGCAGGAGGTCGATCTTGACGTGGCGCTTAGCCTGTTCTTTAAAGAGCTCGCGCGGCAATGGCAGCGCCTGTCTTTCTTTGCAACTGAAGCGCTGTGCTGCCTGGCGTTTCAAGACGTCGATTTTACCGTCGACCAGCGCCGCTGGAACGTGAATATCGTTCAGGCTAAGCAGACCGTCAATCACTTGATTTCTTATACAGCTGCGCACGGCGCTTTTTAGCTCACGCTCCATGTTTTTACGCACTGCGGCGCGCAAGCTCGCCAAAGTACCGTCGGCGATACCGAAACGTTTAATCAAGGCCTCATTCAGCTTCGGCATTTCACGGCGCTCAACTTTTTTGAGCTCTACGGCGAACAGCGCGGCTTTGCCTTTTAAATTTTCTGGGTAGTCGTCTTCCGGGAAACGGATGCTGATGTCAAAACTTTCGCCCGCTTTATGACCAATGATACCGTCTTCAAAACCGGGAATTATTTGGTTCTGGCCTATAGCCAACACAAAGTTGGTGACTTTTCCGGCCTCAAGCGCTTTGCCGTCAATAGTGCTACCGAAGTCGACCGTAACGCGGTCTTCCGCGCCGGCGACATCGGCTGTTTCTTTCCATTCGGCCTGTTGTTTGTACAGCGTTTCTAACATGCTATCAACATCAGTTTCCTTCACTTTCACCTGTGGTTTTTCAACTTCAATAATGTCTAGTCCCGTTAATTTAACTTCAGGATAAACTTCAAATTCTACCGCATAGCTGAAATCTTTGCCGGTCTTGTATTCGTCTAGGATATAATTCGGCACGCCCACCGGATTTATTTTTTCCTGGATAATAGCGTCGATAAAGTGCCGCTGTACCAATTTGCTCAGCACCTCCTGACGGACACTGGCACCATAGCGCTGCGCAAGAATGTTCATAGGGACTTTCCCTTTGCGAAAGCCGGCTACGCGGACTTTTTTGGCGACGTTTACCAACTCGCTTTTCACTGCTTGCTCAATCGTATCGGCGGCAACGGTAATATTTATACGGCGCTCTAGGCCTTCGGTGTTCTCAACAGAAACTTGCATCTCGTTACCTCAAAAAATCACAATGTTTTATCAACGCTAGAAGCAGTTTTTAAAGAGACACCTATCCAGAGTCTACTGACGTAAAATTGCTTCTTAAAATCGGGGTAGTCTGAAGAATTAAAATCTGTTGCCCGTTATCAGGACTATTCTTAGTATCTGATTATAGCGAGATAAGGTTTATGAGTCGAGAACGGCGCGTCTATTGCACTGTGCGCGAGTAGAGCAGGCTAACAAAGCCGGAAGGTCGATGCCTCACTCTTCTAGCCGACTGACCCTTTACTGATACGGAGCAGCCTGTCAGTCTGGCAAGCGGGGAGACTGGCACTGAATACTGCAGTCCTTCCCACTCTTTTACAGTGTAGGTGTGCAACGCCAGCGCATGCACATGACCCGCCAGCTCATCCGCCAGAACACTGTATATCGCGCGATGGCGTCTCAGGATAGGCTCGCCGTTAAAGTAATCACTGACCAATACCACCTTAAAATGACTCTCAGAGCCCGCTGGAACATTATGCCGGTAACTTTCATTGACTACTTCTAAATATAAAGGAATAAACTCTACCCTGATTTTTATTTCTATTTTCTCGCGAATCATCATGTCTTCTCCTCAAGTCTAAGCAGAGCGCGTTGCCCTATCAATTAAAAATTGAACTGATTATTTTTTAATATCTAGAGTCATATTATATATTAAATAATGATGAATGCAGATGCTTGAGCTTAATACGAGCGTTATCAGTGGTGAAGAAATGCTATCGATCTTCGCGTTTATCTGGTCACGTTGCGTCTTCTAAACGGTTACTTCACTCCGCAATATTTTAATCTTGTGAATATAACGATTCAGGAATTAGCTGATGAGTAAATTTAGTTCGATTTCTGCTATGTGTAGCCAAGTTCAAAACGATTCGATAAAGCATTAGCCTAATCTGGCAGGAAGGCCGAGCAAAACTAACCTGGGCTATGGATGTTAAGCTTGTTTATAACCAACATAATTCGGTGTGCGTAAAGATATTGCATTAAAATATTTTTAAGAAAGTAAGCCTTATCGATCTTGGCACTATGCTCGTTCCATGTTGAGTCACCTTAGTTAACCGACGACCAGCTAACGATTCACTGCCCATGAAGACATTAGACACCCTAGTAGCTTATGTTTATCGCTCTTCCGAGCAGGCTTTCCAGGCCTAAACGGTAACACCACGCGCGTATGTCTAGTCAATTAATAAGAAGTCTTGTCTATGAAAAATACTGGATATATCGGGTCATAGCGCCAACAATAGATGTTCAGTACATTCTCCATTACTGTAACGAACTCAGCATCGCCTTCTGGCGGCATAACCCAGCCGATCTTCGTCTAGGGTTTCATTTCGTTTTCTAGTGTGCGCCTCACTGTTTCAGGCAAGATCGTTTTAATGTATTGCAGTTCTACTGCTTTATCGGGAAACAGTTGCAAGTTTTACTGTCACGGCCCTCTAGCAGCTCGCTGCGGCTTAGCGAAATTAAATGCGTCTCTGAATCACAATCCACAATACACTTATACACTCGCTTGCTCGGTTTACAGTGCAGGATTTTCTTAAAACTTTCTTAGATAAAATAACGCTTTACCCGATTAATCTTGCCATAACCTATTTGTAAAATATCGACTAATGCCTTACTATTCCGTTGCTTTACATTTTTAACTAATATATTGAAATTCAAAAAATCAATGCATTCACAACCTTCTATTCAGCATGCCTACTCTCTCTGATCAATGCATGCAGTTGCGTTCTTTCTTCCAATATAAGGATAATAATGTATTTTCCTATTCCTCTATTATCTAATGGATTGAAATAGAGTTTTTACTACCGTTATTCCGCATCTAAATCAGAAATAAACAGAAGAATTAATGAAAATTAAAAATAAATAAAATAAATAAGTTATGATCAATTCATGCTAGTTACTTATTTAATTACAATTATTAATTTATAATTATAGGCATATTCCGCATCTCTTGTAGACGACGCTGTCGCCCGCTTAGGAAGCCTGATCCATTTCCCTTTGGAAAATGCTTTCTCGCTCTGGATGATCTGTTGGCGGTTGCGCACGAATTCTTAAACCCCACCGCATCTGAATCTGGCCTGGCTTGCTATTTACGCAGGCATTAATTGAGGCGTTTGCATGACACAAAGAAGCAAGGCACCAAAGCCAGAGCGCAACGCATTTAAAAGCTATGAGGCTGATTGTCTGCATGTTGATGTGAAACATCTTCCACAGTTGATGTAAAATATCTTCTATGAATTCCACATAAAACCTCACGAAATTATCATTTCGTAAATATAGTTTGAGCGACTCAATAAGTTTTGTCCGTCTCTATAAAGCTATGATCCCTGCTAATATACGACCTTTCTTGCTTGATCTTAGTCGAGCACGTTACTTGGCTATTTATCTGACATTTATAGACAATGGCAAAGCATTTACAGACCGGCTTTTATCCTGCGAAAACACTCAGCCACCCAGAAACATGAATTCGACCCTTTATGTAGAGAGCTTGACATAAAATACCGTCTTAGTTCATCGATGCATCGACAAACGAATGGCATGGTTTAGCGATTTAATGAACGCATAAAAGACATGCTAAAAGCCACTATTTTATTCTGGTAAAGAACTTTATAATACACTGTATCGATATGCTTAGCTCTACAATAATAAATTATCTCAATCTGTATAGAGGCAGTAAACTCCATTGAAGCTATAAGATATTGGTAAAAATCAAAACTAAATTATTAAAAATAATACGACATTCTGAGATTTGACAATAATTGCTAACCTTAACGTCATCTGCTATCTATGGCGGCCTGCTTCCCTCACATTGGGGATTGCGAGTACGTGTTAGAAAAAGGAGCAACATGCAAAAAGGGCAAAACCGTAAGACATCTTCCTTGAGCATTCTTGCTATCGCTGGGGTGGAACCATACCAAAAAAAGCCTACTGAAGAGTACATGAATGCAGTACAGCTTCTGCATTTCAAGCGAATTCTTGAAGCGTGGCGTAATCAGCTTAGAGATGAAGTGTGGCGTACCGTCTCACATATGCAAGATGAAGCGACTAATTTTCCTGATCCGGTAGATCGTGCTACGCAGGAAGAAGAGTTCAACCTTGAGATGCGCAACCGTGATCGGGAACGTAACCTCATCAAAAAAATTGAGAAAACCCTTAAGAAAGCAGAAGATAATGATTTCGGCTTCTGTGAATCCTGCGGGGTAGAAATTGGCATTCGTCGTCTGGAAGCGCGTCCGACCGCAGATTTATGCATCGACTGCAAGACTCTGGCAGAAATTCGCGAAAAACAGATGACAGGGTAAGTATAAAGCTAGTTTACTGCGATATCGTTTAGGGAAAATCATGACATCGCGGTAGCTACACGGTTACTCTTTTTCACCATCATATTAATCTCTGCCGGCCTACATCAGGCGCAGTGCGCCTTCGCCGTCCCGCACTCTTCATTTTAGTTCTCTTATCGCCAGTCTCCTGCGCTATTTTTAGCCTGCGCCTGTGGTGGTCAAGATGCTCTTTTGCGCCAACTCAAGCATTACACAACCAACATTGGGATGAGACGGTCATGCATTAGTCGCAGCGGCATGAGACCTAAGAGACCTATTTAATGGTACTAGCAACGCTGCGTTAGCGCGGCTTCTGCTACCACTGCGACTGCACGCGTAGCCGTATCCAAAATTTCGGCGGTGATGACGACGATCACTGCCGAGAACGGCGGGTTTCCGCAGCTGGCACTACCATCCGGACGCATGAAATCTCACAGCTGCTCCATTTCCAGAACTAGCTCCAGAGAGCGATAGGCCCACCAAACGCTAACGCGAGAGGCTTTTATTGCCCGCTGCCGTGATATGCTATTGAAATATCATCTAGCGATGGCGGTAGACCATGCGGCGATAGGCGCGACAAAGGTAGTGCGCAGCCAGGATCTCATCGCGCCAACAGTACGCTAATTGGCGCTCTATCGTTAATTAGATTATAAAGAATCCGACTATATCTATCTGCCATTGGCGTCTGCTCGAGTAGTTCTGAAGCTTTCAAAATAAAATCACGTGCCGGTGCTACTGATGAGCGATCTCTAGCCTCTGCTAGCACATGCGCTACGGCCGCTAAATCAGCCGTTACCGCTGCAATGGCGCGTTATGCCCTTTGAGAATCTATTAAACTAAGTGGTCAAGCGCTCGCGGCTTGAGCCGTGCTGACTAGGCTGGTGCCGTAAGGGACAAGACACCTGCCCATTCTCAAACTTGGTAGGGTAAGCTATCATTAAGCCGCTGTTTTACGTTGTTCCTGTTTATTTGTTACTATTGAGGTGTACTATTTTTACCCGAGTAGCCAAATTTTGCCGCAAGGTGCTCAATCATGAAAGCGTGGAAACGGCACCAGAGGATAGACGCCCTTTAACGATTATTCCACGCACTCAGCACTCGATTTCTCGCAAAGAGATTAGTGAAAATGCTTTAAAGGTGCTTTACCGCTTAAACAAAGCGGGATACGAAGCCTATTTAGTCGGCGGCGGTGTTCGCGATCTGCTGCTGGGTAAAAAACCTAAGGACTTTGACATCACGACCAGCGCCACGCCAGAACAGATGCGTAAACTGTTTCGCAACTGCCGACTAGTTGGCCGCCGTTTTCGCCTCGCCCACGTCATGTTCGGGCCTGAAATTATCGAAGTTGCCACATTCCGCGGGCATCATCAGGTGCTAGAGCTTGAGGAAAGCGTGACGGCGAGCGCCCTTACCGGCCACAACGGCATGTTGCTGCGAGATAATATTTTCGGATCCATCGAAGAAGACGCGCAGCGTCGCGACTTCTCGGTAAACAGCCTATATTACAGCGTGGCCGATTTTACTCTGCGCGACTATACCGGCGGATTAAAAGATTTGCGGGATGGCACTATTCGCCTCATTGGCGATCCAGAAACCCGCTACCGGGAAGATCCGGTCCGGATGCTCCGCGCTTTGCGATTTGCCGCTAAACTGGACATGACCATCAGTCGAGAAACCGCTGAACCAATCCCCCGGCTGGCGGCGCTTTTGCACGATATTTCCCCGGCGCGGCTTTTTGAAGAAGCGCTCAAGCTTCTACAGGCTGGCCATGGTGAAGCTACCTATCGTCTACTGTGCCAATACCAGCTGTTCCAACCGCTGTTTCCGCTGATAAGCTGTAATTTTACCGAGCACGGCGACAGTTATATGGAACAGATGCTGATCCGTGTACTATCTAATACCGATCAGCGCTTACGCAATCATATGCGAGTCAATCCGGCTTTCTTATTCGCCGCCATGCTGTGGTATCCCCTGTTAGGGCATGCGCAGAAACTGACTAAGGAAAGCGGCCTGTCCTATTTTGATGCCTTTTCTCTAGCGACAAACCATATTCTCGATGAACAATGCCGCACGCTGGCGATACCTAAACGCTTAACCGCCCTGATGCGCGATATGTGGCAGCTCCAGCTGCGGCTGTCTCGGCGCCAGGGTAAGCGCGCCCATAAGCTTATAGAACATCCTAAATTCCGTGCCGCCTATGATTTATTGACACTGCGCGCTGAAATGGAAAACAACGCCGAACTGCAGCGGCTCAGTCACTGGTGGATAGAGTTCCAAGTAGCCGCACCGCCGCGGCAAAAGAACATGCTAATTACGCTCGGCGATGACGCACTTGCTCGCACTCATCCGCACCGTTGGGCGCCCAACCGCGATAGCGCTTAGTGGAACGCGTCTGGCTAGCCCTGGGCAGCAATCTGCTCGAACCGCGGCAGCAGGTAAGCGCCGCTCTTAAGGCGCTAACGCGCATGCCGCACACCCGCCTTGTCGCCTGTTCCTCCTACTACCGTAGCCGCCCGCTCGGCCCGCAGGAGCAGCCTGATTTCCTTAATGCTGTGGTGGCGCTGGACACTACCCTCGCGCCGGAAACGCTGCTGAGTCATACTCAGTCTATTGAATTACGCCAAGGAAGAACCCGCAAGGGGCATCGCTTCGGACCCCGCACGCTGGATCTGGATATTTTGCTTTTCGGGGATCGTATGATCGCTACCCGCAACTTAACGGTGCCGCATTACGACATGCACAACCGCGAATTCATGCTTTACCCCCTTGCCGAGCTGAAACCGAACCTGCTGCTTCCTGATGGAAGCATGCTGGCTGAGCTACTACGTCAGGTACCGCGTAACGGTCTGATCTATTGGGATGAGGAGCACCGCTACCACAAAGCAAGAAGGCTTTCTCTACAGTTAGACGCCGACGCAGCGAATTAATACACAACGCTGAAGAGTACGGCCTTCATGCTTTATTAACGCATCACCGCACAGTACAGGTCTAATTAAATACCGAAATGTTTTGTGCAATAAATACTACACCCCTCCAGTAAAGCTTCTATTAACATAAAGTCTGGCTTAAAACAAAGTGTACTCCTTAAGTGACAGTAAGCGTGCCCGCAATACAGATATTCTATAGCATTATCACTATTTTTATTTGCGCAAACAGAAGCAAAAACAGCGCAAATTCGCTTTTATTACACCACCTTTCCTGCATGCTCGCTAAGCAGGGGCTTAAGGCAGTCTTAGTAGACTTATTCATTATGCATAACAATGCGGGGCCATGACTCCCTGCTACAGGTTAACATAGAAAACATGGTTTATTCTACTTGCTGCGTGCGCTACGTGACTGGCCGATACCGTTAGCGATCTGACTGCGGGCGCACCCGTCTTCGGACGCCCGGACCTTGCCAAATCCCGAAAAGTAGCAGGGTTACTTTTTATAAATTTAGGTTTAATTTTGTACTAATGTTTCATAAACTATAATCCAATTTTGCTGCTAACACTGCTTGAAGCAATTGCTAATTGTATAACTAGACATATCAGTAGAGTATGCTTCTAAGCTCTTCATAGGAATAGAAGTAGCAGAGTGGTTTTCCACTATACTTTCTACTATATAATTATAAAATCGCTTAACCATAACATTCGTTTGTGTGTGCATCGGTGGGCTAAAACGGTGTTCTATAAAAGCTTTGCACATAAGCGGTCGAATTCATTTTTCTTAGCGACTAGGCATTTTGGCAGGCTAGAAAATAATCTGTAAATTTTTTACCATTGTCTGCCAGTACCCGATGAATCGTCATGGGACATTCTCGACTAAGATCACGCTAAAAACGTCGTGCATTAGCCGCGGTTTTGGCTTTATAGAGAGGGATAATAACACATCAGTCTCCTGATCTATACCCCCTTAAAAGATAAGGTCGTGACGTTTTATTTAGAATTTTTTGCAGGCATTTCCCATCAGCATGTAGGCAACCAATCTCATAGCTTTTAAACTCTTTGTGCTTTCGTTTGATATTTTCTCCTTCATGTTACGCAAACGATCCATTCTTACGTAAACAGCGATCTGGGCTAGATCGAGATACGGCTGGACTCAGAGATTCGCGTACGACCGCCAACAGATCGTTCAGAAGAAAGAGGGCTTCTTTGGGAAGCCTACCACTGCTTCACGAGCGAGCGACTGCATTGCCTGAAATAATGAGGAATATGCCTTGTAGTCCTTAACACTATCTGGGTTTTGTTATTTAGAGACGGTCGGTTTAAAGATGATATAACGCTTCGCCAAAGTAGATTCAGGCTCGCTGCTTGCCTGCAATGCCGACTCTGATTTTAGGTGTTGTAGTTACCTCACTACGAAGCCTGATTATCATGATATTTTACCCTTAACTATACTCCTTAGTAGCCATCTTGCCATGAACAGGATTTACACTCCGAAGATTTCTGGGACTAAACACTTCTTTGGATAAAGCAGACAATTAAGAAAGCATGAGGATGGTTGCGCATGTTAAGATTAAATATCTCCTATAAATTTTAGATAAAATCTCATGACGTTATCTTTTCTTAGTTATAGATCAAGCAACTTGATAGATTTTTATCCGACTCTATCAATCCAATAGAGCGGCTAATACACCATGTTTCTTATTCAAGCACGCCCCACGCCTATTTATTGAGCACTTAGAGACAATAGCAAAATTTACAGATCGTTTTTAACCTATAAAAATGCTTAGATATAGGGGAACATAAATTCCATTTGCTTATATTAAAAATTTCATATAAAACAACATGTTAGCACACTTCTACGGTCATAAACTGATGGCGTCTCCGACAGGAATCGAACCTGTAACTAGCTCTTAGGAGGGGCTTATTATATCCGTTTAACTACGGAGACACGTTAAGCAATCTTTAGTATAGACTATATGACCTTGGAAAGAAGCACCGGATAGCACGCTTACTTACTTCCTAGCCAAAGCGCTAGGTTTCTTGCCCAATAAAACGAAACTCACAGTCATGCAGCAGCGTCTACGCTTTGTAGCAAGGCATGAAATCACGATAAGAGAGACTGAGCACAGCAGCTCCTACGGCGTGTGTCGCGTACAACGCATCTTATACACCCCAAGAAGCGCGGGGGATGCAGTCTGTGAGTAACAACCGCATTATCTGTGCTTTTCAATGCCCTGATTAAGAAGGGGGTATTAGTGCTCCTAAATTCGGATGTCGATTAAATCGATATTTAAATTCAGCTAGCGTCTTCACACCTCAAAGCAGCGATTGCTGCATCGATGAAACTGCAAAAACAAATATTAATAGGTTAAAGAGCCGAAAAAGATGAATTTAACAATTCTAATCTTACTATTTCACACACCCATTGGAAAACAATAACACCCACCGCTGATATGCGTCTATTTAGATTTAGTGCAACTACGCTACTCGATAGAGCGATGAACAGAGCGGTGAACGGAGACACTTTCCTTGCTTATACAGAACAGGCACAGGATTAGAAGCTATTTAAGATAAAGATGCAATTCTTCTTTATCTTCCTCCTGATTCGCCGGATTTAAATCCTATTTTATTACAGCAAGATATAAACGAAAATAGATAGAATGCTCTAGGTGACGAAATGTATTTCGCGACAAATTGCATAGTAAATGCCCGTTATAGCGTTTTTATATTCTGCAGTAGAGCATTCCATCCACTTGAAAAGTGTCTATTTCCAGTGTAGCTTAGGCTTGGCTGGGTAAGATACGTAATTAAGATATATTCTATCTGTATCGCGGTCTCTCGTTATTCTATTCCGTCTTGCGGTACTTAGCGACGCCGCCCTTGCGAGGCTGACCGTTGAGAGCCAGTAGCACGGCAGCCTACGTCTAGAGCTAACGGATTAGAGCCGTACAAGCTCATTGACAACATCATAACCGCAAAATCACCGCATCTATGATCTGAACAATAAATGTCAGCAGCGGAGTCGTTATGATTAAAGCCTGTTTAATAAATTATTAACTATGCATAATAAGTGGGGGCTTTCATGTCGAGTCAGCTAGTGCTAGTTCTTAACTCTGGCAGTTCGTCATTAAAATTCGTCATTATCGATGCTATTAACGGTGAAGAACACATCTCCGGTCTTGCTGAGTGCTTCAATCTGCCGGAAGCATGCATCAAATGGAAGATGGACGGCGCCAAGCAAGAAGCAGCGTTGGGTGCTGGCAGTGCGCATCGTGAAGCGCTGCACTTTATCATTAATATTATTTTAGCACAAAAACCGGAAGTGTCAGCACAATTAACAGCCATAGGGCATCGCATCGTACACGGCGGCAAATGGTTCACACAGTCCGTCATCATCAACGAAAAAGTATTAAAAGGCATCGAAGACTCCATTCCGTTCGCACCGCTGCATAATCCGGCGCATCTTATCGGTATCCGGAAAGCCCTAAAAGAGTTCCCCCAGCTAGCAAAAAAGAACGTGGCGGTTTTTGATACTGCCTTCCATCAGACAATGCCGGAAGAGTCTTATCTTTATGCTCTTCCCTACTTTTTATATCAAGAACATGCCATCCGCCGCTACGGCGCCCACGGCACCAGCCACTTTTACGTCAGCCGCGAAGCAGCCAAGATGCTTAATAAGCCAGTTGAGCAACTTAATGTAATTACTTGTCATTTAGGCAACGGCGGCTCCGTTTCCGCCATCCGAAACGGCCAGTGCGTAGATACGTCTATGGGGCTGACTCCTTTAGAAGGCCTAGTAATGGGCACCCGTAGCGGCGATATCGACCCGGCTATTATCTTCTATTTACACGATATATTAGGATTGTCTATCGCCCGCATTAACACCCTGTTAACCAAAGAGTCTGGTCTGCTGGGTCTAACCGGCGTGACCAGCGACTGCCGCTATGTCGAGCACAACTATCGTGATAATGCTGAAAGCCGGCGCGCCATGGATGTTTACTGCCATCGTTTAGCAAAATATATCGGGTCTTATAGCGCACTAATGGAGGGACGGCTGGATGCAGTGATTTTCACCGGCGGCATCGGTGAGAATGCCGCGATAGTACGTAAGCTTTCGCTGAAAAAACTGGCACTGCTGGGCTTTGAAATAGATCACGAACGTAATCTGGCTGCGCGTTTTGGCCGCGCCGGCGTGATCACAACCGCCTCCAGCCGCCCTGCTATCGTCATCCCGACCAACGAGGAGCTTGTTATCGCTCAAGACGCCGCGCGTCTGACCATGTAACCCCAATCTCCCCGCTCGCTTTGTCCAGCGGGGTTGTTTTTAACTAAAGCGCAACTGTTAAAAGAGGTTTAGCCGTGTCCCGTACAATCATGTTGATCCCTACCGGCACTAGCGTCGGCCTGACTAGCGTCGGCCTCGGCGTCATCCGAGCAATAGAGCAAAAAGGCCTCAGCCTCAGCCTGTTTAAACCCATTGCGCAGCCCCGATCCGGTGAGGATAACCTCGATTTCACTACTCGTCTTATCCGCGCGAATTCCACTATTCCCTCCGTCGAACCGTTGTCCATGAGCTATGTGGAATCGCTGCTCGGCTCCAATCAGCAAGACATGCTAATGGAAGAAATCATCGCCCGCTACCATGCAAATACTAAAAAATCGGACGTGATTCTGGTAGAAGGTCTGGTTCCCGCACGCAAACATCAGTTTTCCACAGCGTTAAACTATGAAATCGCCCGAACGCTCAACGCTGAAATTGTTTTCGTACTCTCTGTAGGCAACGATTCTCCAGACCAATTGAAAGAACGTATTGAGCTTGTACGCTCAAGCTTCGGCGGGAGTAAAAATAAAAACATAACCGGAGTCATCGTTAATAAGTTTAACGCTCCAGTGAATGTCCAAGACCGCATTCGTCCCGACCTGTTAGAAATTCTCGACGATTTCAGTAAGGGCGGTATTGCAAACGTCGATTCGAGACTATTATTTGAAAATAGCCCGCTGCCTATTCTGGGGTGTATCCCGTGGAATTTGGATCTTATCGCCATACGCGCTATCGACATGGCCCGCCATTTAGGCGCTACGATTATCCATGAAGGGGAAATTCAGACCCGCCGAGTAAAATCCGTCAGCTTCTGCGCACGCAGCCTGCCAAACATGTTAGAGAATTTTCGCCCTGGCTCGCTACTAGTTACTTCCGGCGACCGTCCAGATGTGCTGGTCGCCGTTTGCCTCGCAGCGATGAACGGCGTGGAAATTGGCGCGTTGCTGCTGACTGGCGGCTATGACATCGATCCGCGTATTCAGGACTTATGCCAGCACGCCTTTCAGACCGGCTTACCGATGTTCACCGTACAGACCAACACCTGGCAGACGTCGCTTAGCCTGCAGAGCTTTAGCCCGGAGGTGCCGGCTGACGATCATAGCCAGCTGGAAAAACTGCAAAACTATGTCGCGGGCCATATTGATCCTGCCTGGATTGATTCCCTGTGTTCCAACTCTGATCGGCCACGTCGTCTGTCTCCGGCAGCGTTCCGCTATCACCTGACCGAACTGGCACGCCAGGCGGGCAAACGCATCGTACTGCCGGAAGGCAACGAGCCGCGCACAGTAAAAGCGGCGTCTATTTGCGCTGAGCGTGGCATCGCTCACTGCGTGCTGTTGGGAAACCCTGATGAAATTCAGCACGTGGCCGCTGTACAGGGCCTTACGCTTGGCGACGGCATCGAAATTATCGCTCCGGAAGTGACGCGCGAACAATATGTCGCCCGATTGGTCGAGCTACGCAAGAGCAAAGGGATGACCGAAGTGGTCGCCCGCGAACAGTTGCAAGATAACGTCGTGTTGGGCACGTTGATGCTAGAGCAGGGAAAAGTAGACGGCTTAGTGTCAGGAGCCGTGCATACCACAGCCAATACGATCCGCCCGTCTCTGCAGCTTATCAAGACCGCGGCGGGAAGTTCGCTAGTGTCCTCAGTGTTCTTTATGCTGCTACCTGAGCAAGTTCTGCTTTACGGCGACTGTGCCATCAACCCGGATCCGAACTCGGAGCAACTAGCAGAAATCGCCATTCAGTCAGCCGACTCTGCAGTCGCTTTCGGCATTGAGCCTCGCGTAGCCATGATCTCTTACTCAACAGGCAATTCCGCTGCCGGCAGCGATGTTGAGAAAGTGCGTGAAGCCACGCGCCTAGCGCAGGAAAAGCGTCCGGATCTAGTCATTGATGGTCCGCTGCAGTATGACGCGGCCATTATGGCTGATGTTGCAGCATCAAAAGCACCAAACTCGCCGGTAGCAGGCAAGGCGACGGTCTTTATCTTCCCAGATTTGAATACCGGTAATACCACCTATAAAGCGGTACAGCGTTCGGCGGACTTAATCTCTATCGGGCCGATGCTGCAGGGCATGCATAAGCCGGTCAACGATCTCTCTCGCGGCGCACTGGTAGAGGATATCGTTTATACGGTCGCACTGACCGCCATTCAGGCTAAACAGGCAGAAAACCCATTCTCAAACCCAATACACTAGAATAGCAAACTAATTAATATTATAAATCACTGTTAGCCGCTCCAATCTATATCACCTCGAATCCTTCTTCCAGCCAATAGGATTCTGCTTAACCTAAAATATCCGAAGGTTAAAGTCTTCCTAGCAAGGACAGGAAGTACAATACAACCTGACCCAGCCAAGTTTAAGCTATACTGAAAATAAATAACTTTTAAATGAATGAATACTCTGCTACAGAATGTTAGAAATGCCACAATAAACGTTTACTATGCAACTTTTAGAAGCCTGGTTGCTTGGCTGAATTTTAAGTATCTATTAAACCAACGCTATGACTTTAGAGCACTTGTACCGCGCTTCTTGATAGCAGCATTGCAAAAAATCATGATTTTATACAGCCTATAGCGCTGACTGATAAAAACACATAATGAGGAAATATAATCGCATGACTTTCTCACACTGCTCGCTACGAGTATCTATTCAAAGTTTTCATGCATAAAAACAAGCATTAGCATCGCTACTAATCCTCAAAGTTAAAATCGTCTTGGTGCAGCTTGTCGTCACACGCAAAAGTGGCGGTTACGGCATCTATCGTCATCGCTAAAGAAATCTCTCAACATAACGAAATCTAAAAATACATTGTTACCTTCACGTCGGGGAAAAGAACGCAACTAGAGAGGCTGATTAGCAAAATCAAGCCTGCCGCGCAGAAAGTCGTGAATGCATTCATTCTATTGAGTTACGATACATCAATTTAAAACTAACGAGTAGCAAGGCGCTCGCCGAAATTTTACAAACAGGGCTGACAAAAACAATCAACTCTGTTACTTAAAGACTACAGAGAGGAACTACTGCAGTCGCGGGCGCTTTAGACCACCGAACGTCTCTAAAGGCAGCACCGCTCTAACCTCTTGATGCAGAAAGATAACATAATCGACGGGCAAACTTTATTTCGCACCTCACAACTACCATTATCTTGCTCTTCTCGGTCAGCTTTTACATTATAATCATCAAGTTGCTAGCCAGATTCGGTTCCAGAAATAAAATCGATTCATTAAAAAATAACACGGCCGCTCATCGCTTTATCATCCTAAACCTCATGATGCGCAGAACCTAATATATAACAACATGTTGTTCCACCTATGCACCCACAAACGAATGCTGTGGTGGAGCGATTTAATTGGCCTACAGAAGATCTACCGTCAGCCACCATTTCTATTCTTGTAAAGCGCTTGAGATTATACTGCATTTAACTGCTATCTCATTTTAGCACTTAGAAATATTTAGTTCAGAGATGCTATAACGCTTAGCCAAAGTAGATTCTGGCTCGTTGCTTTTCTGAAGAGCGGCTCTGATTTTAGGCGTTTTAATCGCTTAACTATAGAGCCTAATTCTAATGATATTTTGCTATCAACTATATGCCTTAGTAGCTATCTTTCGCACGAACAGGTCTAGACAATGAGAGTCTATATAATAATCCGGGACTAAAGAATTACTTATAATCAATTAATCACTATCATTTTTTAAAAACTATAATCATTATATCTTGATAAAAAAACTTGAAGCCAAGAAAAAACCAACCAAAAACACCTAACTACGCATCCTTACTTAGTCAGACTGGGGGACGGGCTCGAAATAAACACTTTTCAGTGGATAAACAGTCTGCTAAAGAATATCAAAAACACTAAAATTAACACTTACCATAAAGTTCGTAGCCAAAACACACCTCGTTATCTAGCTAAATTTGACTATCTATTTAAGCGACGTCATGACTTGAGACCACTGTACCAGATTTCTTAGTGGCGTCGTTAAAAGTATCGATAATGCAGCCTGTTGAGGCAGCTGATCAAACTGCCTAATCAGGAAAAATATAATGAAACACATGAAATTTAAGATCTCATGGCATGAATTTATAAAACAGTCTAAATATCTATCTTTTTGAAAGCAAAAAATTCATTTATAGCCCCTATTTTTAGTGAGATAAAAAAGAAATCAGGTTCGGAATGACAGATAAATAAGATTCATAGCTAGGCAGAGGCGTTAGACACCCTGCCAACGGTGAAATAGATCTTGAGGTAGCACCAGATCGAATTGATCCAGCGTGCGGTTGACCGTTTGGTCTATAATGTCTTTAACCTGGATTGGTTGGTGATAGAAGGCCGGAACTGGAGGCATAATGACTGCCCCGAGCTTGACCGCTAGAGTCATCAGCTTCAGGTGTCCCAGATGCAGTGGCGTTTCACGGACTCCGAGCACTAATCGGCGGCGCTCCTTTAGTACGACATCTGCCGCGCGCGTCAGTAGCCCATCGCTATAGCTATTAACGATACCGGAGAGGGTTTTCATCGAACAGGGTAAGATGACCATGCCGAGGGTTTGGAATGAACCAGAGCTGATACTAGCGGCAATGTCGCGAGAATCATACACCACATCCGCCAGCGCCTGTACTTCACGCAGGCTATACGCCGTCTCCAGTGCTAGGGTTTGCCGCGCGGCCGCGCTCATGACCAGATGAGTTTCAATCTTCGGAAGCGTGCTCAACACCTGCAGAATTCGAACGCCATATACAGCGCCGCTAGCGCCGCTGATACCGACAATGAGACGTTTCATATCTCAAATCTCGCAGAAAAGACGATAAAAGTTTCGGTGCGTGTCGCGTCATGGAATATGGCTGATTATCTCGCTTTTGCTATCTAGCACGGTCAGCTTAGAGATACAATAAGACGCATCCCACAGTAGAAGCTGGCTTATTGCTTGCCTAAGGTATTATAGTTATAGAGTGCCAATTCCATACCTGATTTTTCTTTTTCATCTTACCGAAAAGTCGGACATATATAGATAGTAAGACTCTTTCATGAATTCAGAATGTGAGATCTTAAATTTCATGTATTTTATTATATTTTTATTTACTCTTGTTTGAGTTGAGAGTTTCTGCATCAAGCTGTAATGATTCTAGTTTTAAGAAAAAACGATAGTAAATTTTATCATCTAATTAGGCATTTTACCCAGCTATATCGCCTTTATCTACTTTGATTTATATCCCGCTAAAATAAAAAATTGTTACGATTTTTATCTGAAATTAACTCAATAGCTTGAGAAATCGCATTCTTGCCTCAACATTTTTTCGTACAACATCAACTTTATTAGTAGATAAATTATCCATTATCAGGATATTTCCTGATACCAGTGCAGAAAAGCACCCGCTCTACATAAGAAAGGAAGGTATTACTGTACATTACTCTATCGAGTGATGTAGTTGCATTCACTTAAAATGGACTTATGCCGGCCGTGAGCGTGATAGCTCTCCCGGAGGTGCGTGAAAGTCGATCTAGCATCATTAACTGCGTCTTCTTCTGTGCCTTATCCCCACTTATATTTATCGTTGTTACGGTTTTATTCATCAAAGATGCTTATCTAGTGAAAATATGACACTTCTTCAGACTATACTTTGCGCACATAAACTATGTCGCCGCGCTCTTGTTCAGTAGCATCTACGGTCTCTTTAGCTGTCATAATATGACGATGAAAGCGTTACCTAGACAACTACTGCTTCGGCAAGAAACTCAACGTGCTTTGCAGATAATCAAGAAACAATCTGATAATAATATTAAATTGCGGTATCAGCTGGGACTGCCTCCAGTACCAGCTATGTGAAAAACTAGTAAAGGTCTCAAGAAAAAACAGTGCCGCCGACACAATTAAAATGCCACGAAGCGCGCCGAAAAAGACGCCAAGCACTCGATCGGTGCCGGATAAACCAGCCCGCTCTACTAGAGTGCTAACAACATAATTAACGACTGCTCCAACAATTAAGGTCACTATAAAAAGAAGAATAATCGCGATACCATTGCGTACCATCTTCTCTTCAAAACGGGTAAAGCACATCGCAAGGCAAATATAATAACGGTTAGCGATAAAAAATGCGCAGCCCCAGGTCACTAAAGATAATCCTTCGCGCACGAATCCATAAATCAGACTCGCCAGAGCGGAAAAAACAATGATGCAGATAATCACGTAATCAACCCAGATCACACATGCATCTCTTTATCATTTTTCTGACCAGCCGGTTATAGCGACCTCTAATAGAAAAATAAAACCTTTAAGTAAGAGATTTATTCTCTATATTTCAATAAATAATGGCGATTAAAAACTAATCGCCGCAATTAGATAGCACGAGGTGGCGTACAGACCTGGCTCCTAGCTGTACGAAGAGCAGGATGAGCATGCTGCCGCGCCATGGCACCGATTTACCTTAAACCCCTTAGCATATATCCATAATTACGCCTCTGATTTTTATTTTTATCTTACGGGAGAATCTGAGAATAATAAATGAATTATTTAATTTTCAAAAATATTGGCCGCTTTATAAATTCAGAACTTGAGATCTTGAATCGCATGTGCCTCTTTATATGTTTTTGTTTTTTTCTTGGCTTCAGGATTTTTCTTATCAAGATATAATTATTATATTTTTATAAAAAATAAAATTAATTCTTTAATTGCCTGATTACAGATATCGCTCAGTTAATCTCAATAAGCTGTATAGCATTATTCGTCTTTCGATACCGTTATCAAGAAGTGCGGCATCAGCGCCCCGAGTTATAACGTCGATTAAATCGATACTCAAATTTAGAAGAGTAACAAGGTATATGTTAGCTACGAATTACATGCTAAGCGCCTATAATGGCGTTTTAAACATTTTTCAGTAAAATACTGATCTACTTGAAAGTAGATCCTTCAATGTAGCTCAGGTTTGACTGGATAAGGCATATGGTCAAGTTTAATCATGAGTGGCCAGCCTTTCTTGGCTATAACTTATTGATTTTATTTATTTTTAATTTTTCACTAATTTTTTCATTTATGCTTAATTTAGCTGCGGAATAATAGATATATGTAGCCAACCGAATTAAAAATAATTATAGCCTATTTATAATATTTGGTAAAGAAACATAATAAGTTGTTATCAAATAATCCGATTTGGGCATGGTATTTCGCTTACGAAAAGGCTTCCTTCCCCTCACCTTAAATTTTTTAGGATTTTACCACAGCTGCACTAAAGAAACAAAAGTTTAGCGTATGCTTTAGGGAAGTAATTGCCTGTTAAAGCCGCGCAACTCATTTAGTTTACCGAAAGCAGATTGTAGTTTTTACTAGATCTGTTATCCGCACCTGATTTTTATTTTTTATCTTACCGAAAAATCAAGAAATTAAAAAGAAATTATATTTTTAATATATAAATCCATCATTCCGAAGTTAAGTTGCTAATAAATATGAAAATTATTGATAATTAAAAACAAATAAAATCATTTTTTGCAAAAAGCTAGCTATTTATAATTAAACCTAATTCCTTATCCAGCTAAGTTTTGGTCCCAGATAATAATATAGATTCTCATTGCACCACCCTGTTCATCGCAAAATAACTACTGAAAAATATAATTTAGTGACAAAATTATTGTTATATTTTTAATAAATATAATAATTTATATTTAATTTTAACAGGTTATAAGAGAGTTTTACTATTCAATACTGATTAAAAAATCATTGATTATATGAATAGGCATATCGGTTCAATATAATCTGAAACGCTTCACTAGAATATAAAATCGTAACTTTGCGGTATATCCTCTATAACGCCTCTTCAATCGCTCGATTATAACGTTTGTTTGTTAGCGTAACAGGTGGCCCAATACAGTGTTCTATATCAAGCTCTGTACATAAGCGGGTGAATTGATTTTTCCTGATAGCTCAGCGCTTTTACAAGCCCTAAAAACGGTCGTGACTCAGATTTGTTGATACTGTTCGCTTTATTAGATAAATAAGGGCGGTCTTTTTTGCTGAAATTATCTGTATAATAGAAATTATATATTATCAGTCAACAGAATAAATATGTGATCTTCTTTTTTATCAAAAAATCTGAGTCGCGATTAAAAACAATCTGTAAACTCTCTTTCATGATCTGTAAGTATTTGATAAATAGCTATAGGACATGCTCGACTCAGATCACGCAAGAAAAATCGTGCATTAGCCACGCTCTTGGCTTTGTAGTAGGCGAATAAATCTATCGAATATCTTAATCTATACTTAAAAAAGATAACGTCATGAGGTTTTGTTTAGCATTTGTGAAAGATATCTTCCATGAACATGCAAGTCACCAGAATCATGGCTTTTAAATGCTTTGTGCTTTGGTTGTAGTGCTTTCTCTTGCATGTAACTCAAACACCTCAATCTATTCCTAGGTAAAGAGCCATCGAGGCCAGCTAGCTCGAGGTGCGGCGCGACTCAAGAATTCGCGCAAGACTGCTAAGAAATCGTCCAGTAGAGAAAAGCATCTTCTAAAGGGAAACGCCACTACTTCTTAATTAGGCTACAGTGTCGTCTAGAAACGATGGGGATATAGCTATAATCTTCAACATTATGTCGTTTTATATTTATTCCTAGTTTAGTTTTGGAATGACAGTTAGATTTTACACTGAGTTAAAGCATGGATAACGAAAAGTGCTGACCAGCCCGTAATTAAAAGCATACAAGTATCGACAGTAAGGCAAAGCAAAGAAAATGCAGTAATCAGTTTAAAAAAGATCATCTTTGATTTAAATTAGATTAAAGCATGCATTTACCCCGCTAGTCTCAGTATATCCACCTGACGGTGCAGTAAAGTTATGGTAGTATAGAAAAAATTTCTACCAGAACGCCAGAGGTATATCTGAACAAACCAGTGCAGCTTTCTTTACCCCTCTACTTACCCGATGGCGAGACCTTTACCAGCTTTTATCCTGGCGAAAATAGCGGGCTTCTGGCGGCCCTTCAAAATATGCTGTCCGGCGAACACGGCAGCTACCTCTATTTTTGGTCACACATAGGGAGCGGTCGTAGCCATTTGTTGCATGCTGCCTGCGCGGCGCTGTCAGCGCACACCCAAGCTGTAGGCTATGTGCCATTGGATAAACGCACCTGGTTTGTCCCGGAAGTGCTGGAAGGAATGGAGCAATTAGCGCTGGTGACCATCGATAATATCGAGTGTATCGTCGGCGATCCGCCCTGGGAAATGGCGATTTTTAATCTCTACAATCGCATTCAGGAAACTGGGCGCGCGCGCCTTATTATTAGCGGCAATTGCCCGCCGCGCCAATTGAATATCGGCCTGGCTGACCTGGCTTCTCGTTTAGATTGGGGGCAGATTTATCGTTTGCAGCCGCTCTCCGACGAAGAGAAAGGCGCGGCCCTGCAGCTGAAAGCGAAGCTGCGTGGATTTGAATTGCCGGAAGACGTCAGCCGCTTTTTATTGAAACGATTAGAAAGGGATATGCGCGCGCTGTCGGCGACACTGGATCAGCTAGATTATGCGTCTATTCGCGCGCAACGGAAACTGACTATACCGTTCGTTAAATCCACCTTGAATCTTTAAGATTCTGCCTATTCCAAGCAAAATGCAAGAATCCTGCAATGTAAATTAATATTTTTGGTTATCATGTTTAACCTCTGCCTTTTTAAAGAAAAACAGCTTTGCCACGCCCGCACGCCCAGTTTCGTAAAACATACTAGATTTAATGTTTACTATGCTCATGCAGCAAGCGCGCCTAACCCTACCGCTTGCTCATCTAAGCATTGCGCACGCCTTGCGTACTCTTACAGACATAGAGCTATTCATATTTTAAATCGCTAAAGATTGAGCTACACTAGAAATCAAAATTTACTAGGAGACGCCCGCATGGCTCACAATTTTATTGCAGTTTAACCCAGTTTGTCTTTGCTAGCATTTTTCAAACTGTATAGGAATGAAATACAGAGCCGTAATACATTGCTTAAGCTACGCTAGCCAACGAGTTGTATCTGCCTTATTTACTACGGGTTTTAGCTCCCACAGTCCGTCTATCGCAGTGCTATCGTTGCTATAATAAAAGCCCATTGAGCACTAATACCATATTTATGGTACATACTTTCCGTTAACGATGCGGTTCCTTGCAATCTATCTTTATAACTCAATGTAAAATTATCTTTCAGCTTTACAGTTGTGGCACGAACTGGATGTCAGCCACAATACAGCCCAGACGCTTCAGCATAAGATTCTATAAGTCATGCTCGAATATAAATAAAGTAAAAGGCTTTCTAGGCGTATCAAAATCGATAATGCTTACCTGGATAGTAAATGCTCGGAAAACACAGGCACGGCACAGCTCATAAGTTCCGCTTCCCACCCTCTCATTACTAATAAACGGGAAAAGCCTTTACTGACCCAGTGACGCCGAATGAGAAGTTTAACCCGATTTGAACTAACACGGTTTGCAACATTATCGCTTATAAATTTTAGTCATCTTGTTATCAATATATTAGCGTATTTCAAGGTGCTCAACGACGCTTATTAATTATCCTTAAGAAGACACGTCATCGACGGTGGTAGTGCTAGTGGGAAAAATCGTGAAGACGCACACTAAAGAAACTAACAAAACTGTGAATGAATCACAGCCGGTTTTTATCGCAAGTAGTCAATAGCGAATTTGTAGCGGCTATAGAGAATGTGTTAAATGTGTATCCTCGGCACTATAACCCGATATATCTAGTGATTTACATGCAACAGATACCTCGTCAATTGATTAAATATACACGCGTATTGCTGTCATACAAGGCTAGAAAGCCTGCTCGGGAAGACTATGAATACAAAGGGCCAGGGTATGGGAATGTCTTCATGGCCACTGAGGCATTGGCAGGTCGTCGGCTAACTAGAGTGACTGAGTACAGAAACAGGATCGATTCTCTTACTTTCTTAAAGATATCTCAACACAATATCTTTAAGCACACCGACTGATGCTGATCATAGACGATCTCAATATTTAAAACCCAGCTTCACCGTACTCAGCTTTCTTGGCTACTCAGACAAGACCTTATAAAATCGTTTTAAATGCATGCATAAAGCCAAACATGGCATTTAGGTAAACATGACAGAAATCGCACTCAATATGCTAATCAGCCAGTGCCTAAATCGTCATATTGACAAGATTTAAGTATTGCGAAGTAGAGTCTCCGCTCGAGAGGCGCAACACGAAAAGATAAACGTCAAGCTCTAATCCTTGTATTAAGATCCGTCATTTAATATATGATCTGACATGAAGAGAATAAGGCGCCATAGCTGACGCTTGAAGGTTTCCCGCTGTGCCTTGCCCTGAGGAATACCTGCGTGCCGGTGTATAAAGAGGATCCAGTCATCTCGCTACAAGTGATGAATAAAGTGTCGGAACGTCTCGGCAATACCATGCTGATGAAACGTGAAGACGGTCAGCCGGTGCATAGCTTGCAATTAGTAGAAGAACGCTAGTAATCAAGTTGCTGCAGCAGAATATCCATCTAGAGTGCATTTTGTGCCGGTGAGCGGCGACAGTCTAGCGGTGGTGTGCGGTGCCAATAAACATTTTATTCAGCTTGCCCGCTCGGATCAGGTTAAGACTTTATGGTAAATTAGTTCATGCACCCAAACCTGTCAGTTACCTAAGCATGCTAGGAAAGATATCGCGCAATTCAGTCGCCGTTTGGCAGAAACAACTCGACAAGGTAAAGACCAAGATCGATTGGTGTTTGACTACTGATAATGCTCGTAATTGATATTTCATTACTGATAACGCTGGCATCAAGCTAAAGCGTCTTTATCCATTATTTAACACGTAATGTAATACTGGCATTATCATCAGCTATAATGTATCTTGCATACAATAATGAGCATTGCAGAATACTTTGGCACACCCTAATCGACCACTGATAAGATAGCCCTAATCCACAACGGATGATGTTACAAATCGTGAGAACTCAACGCGGGTGAAGTTTCTGACTCGCCGAAAATAAAGCTGCAAAGTGCGCGCTTATTTATTAGTAACGACGGCAGTTATAAAAAGGAACTTATGAGTTTCGCCGTGCGCGCTTTCCGTAGTATTCATGTGCGGGTAAGTCTCATCGATTTTGATACGCCCAGGGTACCTCTTACCCTAGCTGCATTCGAGCATGCCCTGTAAGAATTTTATTCTTAAATTTCCAGGCCGTGCTTTAGCTAACGCCTAAATCTCGCAACAGCTGTAACGCTATGAAGCCATTTCACGCTGAGTTAAAAGATAAATTACAGGGAATCCGCATCATTAATAGTAGGTAAATTTCAAGCCATAAGAGTATCTCCCAACAAATTTTCTATTGCTAGCGTAGCTCAATGTTGAGCTATTTAAAGTGCGTAGTTAGATAATCTGATATGGTCATACCGGTAAAGTTTATTGATGCTTGAGTCATCCGACACTGGGCCTAAAACTTTCATCGATTTTGATGCGTTTTCATTTTTAACTGTAATTCTACACCTAAAATGAGAGCCGATCTTCAGGTAAGCAACATAGCATCTCTGAACTAGCCGCTTCTAAATAGCAAAAACGTGATTGCATTTAGGATCATAGCCAGATTCGCTATCTCTTAAAGACGACACTGTTATCCGGTCAGAAAGCACTGTGCTTTTCTCTGCGGAAGGCTTTTTCTTCCACTGGACAATCTGTTGGCAGTCGCACCCGAATTCTTGAACCTTGCCTTATCTCGATCTATCCTAAATCGCTATTTTCTCAAGTACGGGTTGGGGCATTTGCGTGATAGGAAGGAGAAAGCATTAAAACTAAAGCCGAAAGCGTTTAAAATCTATGAGTTTGGTTACCGGAAGAATGCTGATCTAAATATTCTGCACAAATGCTAAATGAAATCTCACCATGTTATCTTTTGATGGATACAGATCCAGCGACTTAACAAGTGTTATCTGTATTATATTTTGGAAAGTATTATTGTCTCTTTTTGAAAATTTAGCTTTAATTTTATATAATTATTTAATATACTACAGTGAATTGCATGCCGCTTCAGGCAATTCCTGATTATAGAGGCAGAATATTAATTCAGTGTGATCTAAAGCTCTTCACTAAAAGTGAATAGTGGATTTACAGCACATCTTCTATAGCGTCCATTAAATCGCTCTACTATATTTTTTTAAAAAGAAATTATATTAGCGTGCGGCATATGATACTAACAGCCGTTCCCAAAGAGGTGGCCGGCCTCCTCGCTAGAAGATAAAGCCTCTAGCGTGACAGGAGACTCTTTAAGGCAGTTGACAGCCCGGGCGCAGCGGATGGTGCTTCACGCTTCCCGGCGAGTATGCAGCATATAATTTACATCTACGTTACTGCCTAAATAGAAACGATCACGCAGCGGATTATAATGCAAACCGATAATATGCTGCTCACGCAGCCGGGTTTCGTCTACCCAACTTAGTAGCTCAGCGGGTTTTATGAATTTATTGACATTATGTGTGCCCCGCGGCACCATGCACAGTACGTATTCAGCACCGACGATCGCCATTAGCCATGCCTTTAAATTACGATTTAGCGTAGAAAAAAACACTTCGCTCTCCGGTTTCGCCAACCGAGCGCAGGCCCGGACAATAGACGCCGGATTCGGCACATGCTCTAGCATTTCCATACAAGTTACCACATCGTAAGCGCCGGGATTTGATTCGGCGTGCGCCTCAACGGTCTCCTGGCGATAATCCAAAGCCAGGCGGCTTTCTAGCGCGTGTAGACGGGCGATTTCCAGCGATTCTGCACCCATATCTAGCCCAGTCACTTTCGCTCCTTCGCGCGCCATGCTTTCCGCCAGGATACCACCCCCGCAGCCTACGTCCAGCACATCTTTTCCAAACAGCCCGTTAGCACGTTCGAGAATATAATCCAATCGCAGCGGATTGATGCAGTGCAGCAGTTTAAATTCACCTTCAAGATCCCACCAGTGGGCAGCGACGCCATTGAATTTAGCGATTTCGCGCAGATCGACGTTTTTCTGACAGGACGGAGCGCTAGAGTTTGATTTATTACTTACTTCAGGGATCATATAAAAGCTCCTTATACATTCTATCGACTAAGTGTACGCGAAATCGGGCCTTCCGGCAGCCCGTTACCCGAAAAGTCTTCGTTAGCGGCGCATGGAGATAGTTGTCGGGCACTAGTAGGGATATCAGATGATTCCGGTACGCTTTTCAAGCGGTAACTGTGCCCTTTCACACAAAAAAGATGGTACACTTTGACACCTTTAAATCCGGGCATCAGCTTAATTTATTAGATGGATAGCGGCTTTATGATCGACCTTGCTAGAGAAATTACACCGGTCAATATCGAAGAAGAAATGAAACGTTCTTATCTGGATTATGCCATGTCTGTCATCGTCGGACGTGCGTTGCCAGATGTACGGGACGGACTCAAACCCGTACACCGTCGCGTGCTGTTCGCGATGAGCGTGCTCAGTAATGACTGGAATAAACCTTATAAAAAATCGGCGCGCGTCGTCGGTGATGTCATCGGTAAATATCACCCCCATGGGGATACCGCTGTCTACGACACTATCGTACGTATGGCACAGCCTTTCTCACTGCGTTACATGCTGGTTGATGGCCAAGGTAACTTCGGCTCCGTTGACGGAGACTCCGCTGCAGCGATGCGTTATACCGAAGTGCGCATGGCAAAAATCGCCCACGAATTATTAGCGGATCTGGAAAAAGAAACCGTTGATTACGTATCAAACTATGACGGTACAGAGCAAATTCCCGATGTCATGCCAACTAGGCTCCCCAACCTTCTGGTCAACGGCTCTTCCGGCATCGCAGTGGGAATGGCCACCAACATTCCGCCGCATAATCTCGCGGAAGTTATCGATGGCTGCCTGGCTTACATCGAAGATAACAATATCAGTGTTAAAGGCCTGATGAAGCATATCCCCGGCCCTGATTTTCCTACCGCCGCTATTATCAATGGCCGGCGCGGCATTGAAGAGGCTTACCGCAGCGGACGGGGCAAAATCTATATCCGCGCGCGCGCCGAGGTGAAAACGGACAGGAAGACCGGCCGCGAAACTATCATCGTGCATGAAATTCCCTATCAGGTAAATAAAGCGCGCCTGATTGAGAAAATCGCTGAGTTAGTAAAAGAAAAACGCGTCGAGGGCATCAGCAGCCTGCGGGATGAATCCGACAAAGACGGCATGCGCATCGCCATTGAAATTAAACGCGACGCGGTAGGCGGAGTGGTTCTTAACAATCTGTATTCCCTGACCCAGATGCAGGTGTCGTTCGGTATCAATATGGTGGCGCTGCATCAGGGGCAGCCGAAGATCTTGCCGTTGAAGGATATTTTATCTGCTTTTGTGCATCATCGACGAGAAGTGGTAACCCGCCGCACTATTTTTGAGTTGCGTAAAGCCCGAGAGCGGGCTCATATTCTCGAAGCGCTGGCGCTGGCACTGGTGAACATCGACCCTATTATCGCGCTAATTCGCCAGGCGCCAAGCCCGCTGAATGCGAAGGTTGCCCTGATGGCGCGCTCATGGACGCTAGGCACCGTCTCTGCCATGCTAGAGCGCACCGGCGATGATACCGCGCGGTCCGAGTCACTGGAGCTACCGTATAACATTCACAACGATCAATATTCTCTGACCGAGCAGCAGGCCCAAGCGATTTTAGATCTACGGCTGCAAAAATTAACTAGTCTAGAACATCAAACGCTGCTAGATGAATACAAGGCGCTGTTGACTCAGATAACTGAACTTATCCGCATCCTTCAGAATCCAGACAGCCTGACAGAGGTGATTCGTAAAGAGCTTGTCGCCATCAAAGAGCAGTATATCGATCTACGCCGTACCGAGATCACCATCAACACTTCGGATATCAATATCGAAGATCTGATTAATCAGGAAGATGTAGTTGTGACCCTTTCCTATCAGGGCTATGTCAAGTACCGGCCCCTGACGGACTATGAAGCACAGCGACGCGGTGGTAAAGGCAAGTCAGTGGCCAACATTAAGGAAGAGGACTTTATCGACCGCCTTCTTGTAGCAAATAGCCACGACACTATTTTACTTTTTTCTAGCCGGGGACGAATATATTGGAAAAAGGTCTATCAGTTGCCGGAAGCCAGCCGTGGAGCACGCGGCCGACCGATAATCAACCTCTTGCCGCTGGAATTCAATGAACGTATCACCGCTATTTTGCCAGTGCGTGAATATGAAGAAGGACGTCACATCTTTATGGCAACCGCCAGCGGCACCGTGAAGAAAACATCTCTCATTGAATTTAGCCGGCCGCGCAGCGCCGGGATGATCGCCGTTAATCTTAAGGATCGCGATGAGCTGATAGGCGTGGATTTGACCGACGGCAGTAACGAAGTTATGCTGTTTTCCGCCCATGGGAAAGTAGTGCGTTTCCCTGAAAATCAAGTACGCAGCATGGGGCGAACCGCGATCGGCGTCCGAGGAATCAATCTGGCGAAAGACGACCGGGTAGTGTCTCTCATCGTGCCGCGCGGCGATAAGGCAATATTAACGGTTACGCAGCACGGCTATGGCAAACGTACTGCCCAGACGGAATATCCGACTAAGTCTCGCACAACCCAAGGGGTTATCTCCATTAAGGTTAGCGAACGCAACGGCAAAGTGGTGGGGGCTGTGCAGGTTGATGAATACGACCAGATTATGATAATCACAGACGCCGGCACGCTAGTGCGCACGCGTGTTTCCGAAGTGAGCATCGTTGGGCGCAACACCCAGGGCGTAACGCTTATCCGTACCGCAAAAGATGAACACGTGATGGGGCTGCAGCGCGTTGCCGAGCCGTCGGACGCTTGAGGGCGCTGGATTCGGGTGACAATCGCGCATGCCGCGCCTGAAGAGAAGCTTATGAATGTGAATAAGAGTGTCAGCCGTGACAATCATGTTAACCGTGACCGCGATTAACATCCCCATCCTCTGATACGCCGGCACCTAAGAGCAAGAAACAAGAGCCAGCGCGCTTATCCTAGAACACTGTTATCTATTCCGCTTAACATCCTACTGCAAAAATTGCAGAAATCTTTATTGAACATCAATTAAATAGCTTGAGCGATCAGATTCTATAGCGAATCAACAGATCTTGTTGCAGCTTTTCTGAGCACTGATTTCCGCTTAGAAAACTTCATTTTGATAGAATCAAAATCTGGTGAATAAGAAAAAAATTATATCTTTCAATAGCTTTTCGTACACCATCAACTTTACGAATAGTCGAATTATCTATTATCATAAGGCTCCCTGCTACAAGCTTAGGAACAAGCACTTCTTTTACATGAGCAAGAAAAGCATGCTTGTTTATTAATTCATCAAGTAGCATAATTACACTTAATCCAGACAGATATATGGTAGCCGTGAGTATCTTTGTTTCTTAGTCAGTGTATTGGACATTAATCAGCCTGGCACGGATAACCTCGTCTTCCGCGGCTCTTTGACCGACTCATCTTTTCATTGTTACCGTTTCATCAATGATGATAAGCTTCTCTTGCAAAAGCTGATATTAAGCATAATTTCACGCGTAAATTCTATTGTCGTCACGCGCCCTATTCAGTAGCATCTAAAGTCTTTTTTAATCCTTATTGCATGACCTTGAAAGAAAGCAAGAGAATGATAATTCTTCTTTGAATATACAAAGTATTTTTAAAGAAGCATATATTTCAGACAAAGCCTGATCGCAAGACTCATCAATAAGCTTCAGGATAAAATTAAAAGAGCTATTACTTCCGGTCTCACGGAATTGTTTACTCCAACGAGCTTCAGTAGAATAGCCTATTCTACATCTATCCGCCGCTGCACGTACAGAACTAACCACCTCAATCAATCAGATTATTCACAAGCCTAAGTGATCACGCTAAGAATATGCTATTGAGGTTTCAGAAAAAAATTAACCATAAATATAGATAAATAACTATTTTAAATATATAGATAGTTAGACTATGTTGGTGAACTTAGAACTTGAGACCTTAAATCTAATGAGTTTTGTCATATTTTTGATCCTTTTACTTGGCTTGAGAGTTTTCTGCGTTAAGCCATAACAATTCTAATTTTTAGAAAGGGTAATAGTAATTAATTACACCTAACTGTATTCTTTACGAAATTAATATTAAGATACAGTGTAAATAGACAATTTTTACGTGGATAACTATTCTGCTAGAAAACATCAAAACAGGATAATAAGTACTTAATATGCAATTCATAGCCAAGATACGCCTCGTTACCTGATTAAACTTGGGTATCGGTTTAACTAATGTTATGACTTAAAATCACTGATACCGCACTTCTTAGTAATTGCGTATGGCTGAACAGACCCACTAAGTTATTCTGGATCGCATCTTTTCTCTATTATCTGATATTCAGCTAGAGAAGTTCAGCGAAGTCTGCAGTGTACTTGAAGCTCAGCAAATAGCACTGCTTATAATGTTATATCAGCATTGACATCAGCAGCAAAAGATCCGGACAGTTGCAATTGCGACTAGATTAACGGATTTAACAACTATCCCGGTCTACTAGCCAATAAACGATTTATCGCGATTTTAATACTCAAAGCTGGTTTTTTATTAATGCATTCTTTCAGATAAATATGTAAACGTTTAAAAGGAAAGTTACGGAAGTTTAGGACGGGCTCGCGCTTCTTTCATTATCAGATTCCGTAAGGTAGCATGATTACTTTTTAAATAAACTAGTTATAATTAGAGCAGTCTGGTTACTCATAATTAAATCTGATTACATACTTAAGCCAGCTAAGCTTCAGTTGCACTTGGAATAGATAATTTTAATATTAATTAATACTCTTATAGAAAATGTTAAAAAGGCCATAACGAGCATTTACCATACAATTCGTAGTCAACATGCGCCTCATTACCCGGCTGAATTTGAGCATCGATTTAACTAACGGTATTACTTAGGAGCACTGATGCCTCGCCTCTTGATAGCAGAATTAAACCTTTATTCAACAGCTAGTTTAGGAATACATGCGAGGGCATTGCTCACCGAAACATTAATGATGCTGTTGTAAACAGAATTGAGGTTAGATACTTACTGCAGTCCCTCAACAACTCTGACCTTACAAATCCCATAAAATAGAGAAAAACCCAACTTGCTATCGGTTTTTAAGTCAGCTTTTCTTCATATCTGGCATACTGCGTCCTTAAATTACCAAAGAATTACGTATACGATATTTGAGAACGGCATAGAGTATCAAGTTTCAGGTCATTACCATGAGCAGTTTTTCAATACGCTCCGAATTTTTAGATACAGTCATTGAGTCAAGAAATCAGGACTTTTAAGAAAACAGAAACCCCTCTTGACTGCCTGACAACAATTAAAATCTTATCTGACAACAATTAAAATGATAAAAGATGATATAAAAACGTACTTAGCTGAAGGCGTGTTGCGCTATACCGCAGAATCTAGTCGTGACTTATATTTGTTAATAAGAAAAGAATAACACATGTTTATTCTGCTGAGTGATAGTCTGAATTTTTATTTTTTCAGACAATTTTAACAAAAGAAGATCGCCCTTATTTATGTGAATAGATCAAATATCAAAAATGTAAGTCACGACCGTGGCATCTAACGGTCATTCCGCACTTAAATTAAGAATACATAGAAAGATTGGTGAAAAATTAAAAGTTAATTAGTTATAACCAACTAAAACTGATGACTGATAATGACGTAATCACTATCACTTTTTCTTAAAAAAGAATCATTACAGCTTGAAGGGAAAAATTCTCAAACCAAGCAAAAACGAAATAAAAAATATGATGAAAAAATAATATTTCAGATATTACGTTCTGAGTTTAAAAACAGTTTAACTATATATACTTTTGAAAAATAAAGAATTTATTTATTTTTTCTGCTCTTTCGAGAATAAGATAAAAACTCAGGTGCGGCATAACAGTTTAAGAAAATTAAAATCCCGTTTTTGACTATACCGCTAGTGTCTTAAGGCGTAAAAATAACGCTTGCACAGTATCTGTCGTCAAAGCTGAAATAAATTTTCTAAAATGGAATAATAAACAATACATTATTACTTTTATCTAGGAAAGAAAAAAGCAACTGTAAATGTTAGTCAGCAAGGAAAAGTATGCCGAACAGAAAGTTGTGAATGCATTGATTTTATTTCATTATGAAAGATTAATTAGTAGTGAAGCATAAGCTGACATTTTACAAAAATGCCTTCAGGACCCATCGGGTCAAGCGTTTTTTTCGAAGAAGGGCTTCAGACAGTCCCGAGCCGTAAACTGCGCAGACGAGCGTATTACCGTATTCTAGATGATGATGCTAGAGCACGTTTAATTGCGCTAACTTGCAGCGAGCTACCAGATGGGCAAGAGCACTAGATCTTGCAAACTGCTTCCTAATAAAGCTATGAAACTACAATACGTCAAAACGATCTGACCTGAAACAGTAAAGCGCATGCTAAAAAATAACCTGAAACCGTGAGCAAAATCAGCCTTGTGATACCGACATAAGCGAATTCTGCATTTATTTCGGCTATGAAGAATATTCTGGACGTGTATCGGCGGCCCTATAATCTGACGCATCCATTGTTTTAGATGAGCAAGCCCCTCGTCAATTAATTAGAGATACATGCATATCACTGCTGTTAAGGCCTTGAAACCCTGATCAATAGGACTATAAACACAAACATCTAGGCGTATTTAATTTCTTTATGGCTAGCAAGCCGTTGATGGGCCTCGGCTAATCAAATCAAATAACTGAGCCTAGAAACAAGGTCGATTAATTTCAATTTCTTAAAAATATCTCAACACAGTATCCTTATGCACACCGAATTACACTGGTCATGGATAATCTTAACATCTATACCTCAGGTTCATTATACTTATCTTTTTAGCCGGGTCAGACCAAGGCTTTATGGAATTGTTTTTAATTCATTCATACATCCAAGTATGATAGTTAGCTAAACATGCGAAAATCGCACTCAATGTACTAATCGGACAATTTCTGAATCATCATATTGATAAGATTGAGATATTTCGAAGTAATGCCTCCGCTTAGCAAAGACATCGGGATTAGATAAATAGCAAAATCGTTTGGCATTATCGATACTGATATCGCTTGTATCAAGCTCAAGCGTTTTTATCCATCATTTCATATTTGATTTAACACCAAGAAAAAAGAACTATATTTAATATTGATGGGGTGTCAAAACATGAATAGTTTCTATTGTGCTGTAGCTGACTCTAGATCATATTAAGTCATTGAATATATTCATATCCTTTAGTGTTATGGCTATTAAAATAGCCACCTAGCATCGTTTTTACCGCAGGATAAAGGAAAACTATTTCTTTTTTCCCCTTTCGTATTAAGCAGATCAGTAATGGTGCCTTCATAAACTTCCGCCGCCAGACCCACCGATTCATACAGCGTGGGGTGTGCATGGATAGTCAGCGCAATATCTTCCACATCGCAACCCATTTCGATTGCCAGGCTAATTTCGCCTAATAGCTCACCGCCGTTGATGCCGACTACCGCTCCACCGATCACCCGATGGCTTTTTTCTCAAAAATCAGCTTAGTCATACCATCCTGGCAGTCGGAAGCGATAGCGCGGCCGGATGCAGTCCACGGGAAAGTGGCGATTTCATAGATAATACATTTTTCTTTCGCTTCTTTTTCCGTCAGACCGACCCAGGCCACTTCCGGCTCCGTATAGGCGATAGATGGAATTACTTTCGGATCAAAATAGTGCTTCTTGCCAGCGATAACTTCCGCTGCTACGCGTCCCTCGGAAGTGCCCTTATGCGCGAGCATCGGCTGGCCGACGATATCACCAATAGCGTAGATATGCGGCACATTGGTACGCATTTGTTTGTCGACACAGATAAAATTACGCTCGTCCACCTCTATCCCAGCCTGGCTGGCATCTAGTAATTTACCATTCGGCATGCGGCCGATAGCGACCAAGACGGCGTCATAGCGCTGCGCTTCTAACGACACTGTCCTCCCTTTCATGCAGACATACACGCCGTCCTCTTTAGCTTTCACCGCAGTAATTTTTGTTTCCAGCATTAGGTTGAAATCGGCACTGATGCATTTAGTAAAGACTCTAACCACGTCTTTATCGGCAGCCGGAATTACCTGATCGAACATTTCCACGATATCAATTTCCGATCCAAGCGCGCGGTAAATAGTAGCTATTTCCAGACCGATGACTCCACCGCCTATCACCAGCAGGCGCTTCGGCACGCTGGTTAGAGCGAGCGCATCAGTGGAATCCCATACCCGGGGATCATCATGAGGAAGAAATGGCAGCTGGATCGGGCTGGAGCCAGCAGCAATGATGGCATTGTCGAAGGTGACGATTGTCGTGCCGTTTTCGTCTTCCACCTTCAGGGTATTAGGATCAGTAAATTTACCGTAACCATTTACTACCTTGACCTTACGCGCTTTAGCCATACAGCTCAAGCCGGCGGTCATCTGATTGACTACTTTTTCTTTCCAACTGCGTACTTTGTCAATATCGGTTTTCGGCGCACCAAAAACAATACCGTTATTGCTTAGCGCCTTGGCTTCTTTAATGACTTTAGCAATGTGCAATAACGCCTTGGAGGGAATACAGCCTACATTTAGGCAAACCCCGCCGAGTGTGGAATAGCGCTCTACTAAGACGGTCTCTAGACCTAAATCCGCACAACGGAATGCAGCGGAATACCCGCCTGGTCCCGCTCCAAGCACTACGACCTGAGTTTTTATTTTAGTACTCATCATTAACCTCTTAGTTGATTATCCGACGGGTCAGGCGTCTATTTATCGTGTATGTTTGCATAACGTGCGGCATCCACCGAGATGCTTCCATCTCGCATAGTTTAGAAAAATGTTAATAGACTACAAAACATGTGACGATAGCGCATGTTTAGTCAGTATCGCCGATCATAGCCTTTCACCTCTGACGGAGACACAGAAACAGTCAGATCAGCGAGCGGGCTGGCCCGATTTTACACTATATATTAAATGACGAATAATGACGGATAAGGACGCTTGAGCTTGATGCAAGCGTTATCAGTAGTGATACGCCAATTAATCTTAGCGTTTATCTTGTTGCGTTGCGCATGCCAAGCAGTGATTTCACTTTGCACTGCCTCAATCTTGTCAATATAACGATTCAGGCAGTCTCCAATCAATACATTGATTTCAATTTCTGCTATGTTTAGCCAAAAGCCATGTTTAGATGTATAAAAGAATTCAAAATAATCTGATGAAATCTTAGTCTTATTCAGCGGAAAGGCTGAATAGAACAAACCTGGCTATAGATATCTAGATTGTCTATGACTAGCGTAATCCAATGTGCGTAAGGATATTGTATTGAGATATCTTTAAGAAAGTTGGTCCAATCGATTCTGGTTCTATTCTTAATCACTTTGATTGGTAACGATCTACTAACGGGCTCACTGGCCATAAAGACATTTTACACTACCATCCGTTTATGTTCATAATCGTCTTGAGCAGGTTTTACAGGCCTCAACGTCTTAGCGTCACGCGTGTTCGCCCAATCAATTAACAAGAAGGCTCTCATCGATGCAAAGCACCGGATGCATCGGATCATAGAGCCGACGATATACGTTGAGCACACTTCTCTATAGCCGCAACGAATTCGGCATTGGCTTCTGGCGCTATAATCCAGCTTCGCCTTGTCGACGGTTTCAGTTTATTTTTTAGTGTGCGCCTTACTGTTTTATGTGAAATTGCTTAGACGTATTGCAGTTCGACTGCCTTATCGGCAAGCAGTTACAAAATCGACTATTCCCGCTTTTCTGGTAGCTTGCTGCAACTTAGCTCAATTAAATGCGTTTCGATATCATCATCCACATTACAATGCAGCCATACACACATTTAGTCAGTTTATGACTCATGACTACCTCAAGCACTTCTTCAACAAAAAGCTAAATCTGATCGATCTTGCGGGAACCTATTTATACAATCCAAGCTAATGCGTCGCCATTTAGTAGCTTTGAACTTCTAATTGATGCATCATCATTTAATAAAATCAATTCAACCTTCTATCTGGCATGCTTTCTCTTACTAACTAACCCTACAGTTGCATTCTTCTTCCCGACATAAGAGTCATAATGTCTTTTCTATTCCTCTACTATTGAATGAGAGCTCAATCAGTCTTGGGCAGTAAAACTCCATTGCAGTTTATGAATATTGGTATAAGGTCTTAAAAAGTAATCATACTCCGTTCCGGGATCTCAGACCCATAACCTGAGAGAAGATAGTGATGGACGAGAAAGTGATCAGGCGCAATCGCCATCAAGCTAAACTTGGGCTGGCCCAGAGCTACATCGCATGAGGAAATGGTGCACAACAGATAACATGGTTAGCGTAGCAGCGTGCCTGCACTATTTTTCGCCTTTAGCAGCTTCTGATGCTGGTTTTAAAGGCTAATCATGAGCTCGTTATATTGGGTAACCCACCTCTGGGCCGGAAAGCTTACAGATCTTCTTTTATAGCTAGACTCTCCTGTATAGCGAGAAAATCTTCCACTTTGGTCAGCTTCTCCGCCAAAGAGGAAGCAGATCCGATGACGGGCATAACTTTCTGTATCGGCTCTATCACTAACTTAGCGTAGGGTTGTATGCAAGCTTTTTTTGCAAATCTTCAGGCTGCTTAAGGCGCGGCGCCAGGTATCGTCTGACTGTTTTTAGCACGAGCAAATTGGGAATAAGCATCTTCAAAGCGCCGCCGGCCTACGCAAGCGTCTGCTGATAGGACACGAAATCTTGCCGGACGCTAATTCTGTTTATCTTATTGCAGACCGGTACAAGCGAATAATTAACCGAGCTGAGAAATTTATCGCTAAAGGTTTGCAAAATCTAATAGTCATCAGCGTAAGCGCCAAATTACTTCTTTTGCGCAGCGCTCAGAGTGGGGATGCGTTCACCGCTTGGCAAAATCGTATTTTGCAAGAATTGTATAAAAACTTGCTGCTGTTGTGGCTCTTTATCGCCGCAGCCTGTCAACTGACAGACGATAAGCAACGTAAAAAGGATCTCCGGCAGCGTCCGATAGAGGCTAGGCCTACGCGCTCCCTTAAAGTCATAACCTTTATGCCTTGTAAAAGGCAGATCATTTTCCCAATTTAGGTACTGACTTCGCCTTTACTAACTGATTAATGCAGCAGCGAAATATCCGCAACCTGCAAGAACAGCTCGCGCAACTGCGCCAGCAACCTAAGGCGATTCACTCGCACCCTGCTATCCTCTGCCATTACTATAACGCCAGCAAAGAAAGCATCTACGGGCTCACGTAATGCTGCAAGCTCCAGCAGTGCATCTTGATAACGACCGGCCTTAAACATCGGCTGCAGTTTTTTATGTAATATCACTAAATGGGTCGCCAAGGTAATTTCTGCCGGCTCTTTAAGTAACGAAGCCTGAAAACGCGCGTGGTTTAAATTGTCAGATTTACGCAAAATATTTGATACCCGCTTGTTGGCTTCTGCCAGCGCAGCGGCTTCCTCTAGAGTGCGAAAATAGCTGACTGCCCGTACCCGATTGTCGAAATCCACTGGGCGTGTAGGGCGACGTGCCAGCACCGCCTGAATGGTGTCGAGGCTGTGTCCTTTCTCTTGATACCAGGCGCGGAAACGGCTGAGCATGAAGTTGATAACTTCCTCCACCACCGCGTCGTTAGTAAGCTTTTCACCATACAGGCGCACCGCCCCTTCCGTCAACGTCTGCAAGTCGAGGGGTAGCTGTTTTTCCACGATGATACGCAGTACGCCGAGAGCGGCGCGGCGCAGGCCGAAAGGATCTTTATCACCTTTAGGATACTGGCCGATACCGAAAATACCGGTCAGCGTGTCCATCTTATCGACGATAGCAACCGCGCAGGACACGAGCGTTGTGGGAAGCTCATCGCCGGCGAATCTCGGCTGATATTGCTCTTTTTGCGCCAGCGCCACCGCTTCCGGCTCGCCGTCATGTCGGGCATAATGCATGCCTATCACGCCCTGGGTGTCGGCAAATTCAAACACCATATCGGTTATCAGGTCGCATTTAGATAACAGCGCGGCACGTGCTGCTTGTGATGCGTCCGCGCCAATTTGGGAGGCTATCGAGTCCGCTAAGGCTGCCATACGATCGCTCTTCTCGCGCAGGGTGCCAAGCTGCTTTTGGAACAGCACCGTATCCAGGCGTGACAAACGCTCTTCCAACCGCTGTTTGCGGTCGGTATTAAAGAAGAACTCCGCATCCGCTAATCGCGAGCGCACAATCTTTTCATTGCCAGCAATAATCTGCTGGGGATCCTTCGACTCGATATTGGCTACAAAGATGAAGTATGGCAGTAGGTTGCCCGCTGCGTTATACACCGGGAAGTATTTTTGGTCATTCTTCATGGTGTAGACTAGCGCTTCGGACGGCACTGCCAAGAAATTTTCTTCAAAACGAGCGGTAAGAACCACCGGCCATTCCACTAGCGACGTGACTTCTTCAAGCAAGCTATCGCTCAGATCGGGCATGCCGCCTAATTTTTTTGCCGCCGCCGCTACGCCTCGGCGGATCGTTTCTTTGCGCTGAAAATAGTCAGCCATTACCCGGCCACGCGCCAGCAAAACCTGCGGATACTGGTTCGCATGCTCGAGACCGATTTCCTGCTCACCCATAAAGCGGTGCCCGCGCAGAAGACGATCAGCCTCAATGCCAAGCACTGTGCCCGGTATGACGCTGTCGTCTAGAAGTATCGTCACGGTGTGCACGGGCCGAATGAATTGAGTATCGCTCTCGCCCCAGCGCATCATTGTCGGGATCGGCAGCCTACCTAACGCACAGCGAACTATATTGCACAGCAGGGCCTGCACTCGCTGGCCCTTTAGCCGAGCGCGGTAGACCATCCATTCGCCTTTTTCAGTTTTAATACGTTCGGCTTGGGTCACTGTAATGCCGCAGCGGCGCGCCCAGCCCTGGGCCGCTTTAGTAGGGTTACCGTCATCGTCAAATGCCTGGGCTACGGCCGGGCCGCGCTTTTCAACGTCACTATCGGCCTGGTAACCGTCGAGCTCGGCGACCTTGACTGCCAGCCGGCGTGGTGAGGCAAACCAGCTCACTTTACCGTGGCGAATGCTGACCGCATCTAGTTCACCGCTAATTTGAGCGGCGAAAGCTTCAGTCAAATTACGCAGCGTCTTTGGCGGCAACTCTTCTGTGCCGATTTCAACCAGAAAAGTGTGTTGCGTCATCGCTTCCTCTTATTGCTCATTCTTTTTGCACATCGGGAAACCCAGCGCTTCGCGTGAGGCGTAATAGGCTTCCGCCACGGCTTTAATCAAGGTACGGATTCGCAGGATATAACGCTGGCGCTCCGTAACTGAAATCGCCTTACGGGCATTCAGCAAATTGAAGCTGTGCGCCGCCTTGAGGATGAGCTCATAGGCTGGCAGCGGCAGCGTTTTTTCTAAGGCCAGCAGAGCTTGTGCCTCTTTTTCGTACTGCTCAAAACAGGTAAACAGAAAATCCACGTTAGCATATTCAAAATTGTAGATAGATTGCTCGACTTCATTTTGATGAAACACGTCGCCATAGGTAGTGCTACCCAGAGGGCCATCGCTCCAGACTAGATCATATACGCTGTCGACAGTCTGTAGACACATTGCCAAACGCTCAAGCCCGTAGGTGATTTCCCCCGTGACCGGCCGGCATTCCAGCCCGCCTACTTGCTGAAAATAGGTAAATTGCGTGACTTCCATGCCGTTTAGCCAGACTTCCCAGCCCAGCCCCCAGGCCCCCAATGTCGGGTTTTCCCAGTTATCCTCTACGAACCGAATATCGTGAATAGTAGAATCTAAGCCAACTTCTCTCAGCGAACTGAGATATAATTCTTGAATATGCTCCGGCGAAGGTTTGATGATAACCTGAAACTGGTAATAATGTTGCAACCGGTTCGGGTTCTCACCGTAGCGGCCATCAGTAGGACGACGCGAAGGCTGTACGTAGGCGAGGGCGATGGGCTCTGGACCAAGCGCTCGTAGGCAGGTCATAGGATGGGAAGTCCCCGCGCCGACTTCCATATCTAGCGGCTGGATCATGGTGCAGCCCTGACGCGCCCAGTAATCCTGGAGCGTCAAGATTAATCCCTGAAAGGTCTTAGGAGCAAACTTTTGCATGTTGAATTCGCACATATTGCATGTGAATTTAATGGGGAGACAGCATTATACCCTCTAACGTTCAGATATACAGCCAACATCCGGTAACAATTACGAATACGCGTTGCAGATTTAACGTGAAGAGTCAGCGGCGCGATGATTCATCAAACCGTAGAAGGGTCTATGCAATCGGATTCACAGAGGGGTATTTCCTATTTCAACTGCTGCCGGCGGCATAGTTATGCTGTAGCTTGAAAGCACCACCCGCGTGCATCTTTTATTCCAGCTTCCTACTTGCCAGGAGAGTCTGCCGTCAGTGCGCAATAAATATCTACATACTGCTAGTACCTGGGTGATGGGGCGAGAAACTACCCTTACCGGCTTTATCAGCGTGTTGCGTGACAAGGCAAAAGCACTGTTCGTAGCGTTTTCGCATTAGCCCGGCAGCGCAGAGCCACGCGCAGCAGGCTTCCAAAGCTGACGCTGCAAGTTTGCCAAGTCAAGCGTAAAGCCTGCTTATTTTATCAGCACAGCAGATTTATCCGGATCAAAGTGATGTGTTGATTAATAGTCATTTATATAAATCCGCTCCGGCAGATTTACGCTGACGTCTGGAGAAGAATTTTACCTTACTGCGTCTGACAGATTAAGCCACGACAATATACAGCAACATATTCAGAAATATACAGCAACATACTCAAACACCGGCGAACGTGGTGGCCCTCATCGGCGCCGGCCGTAAGGCAGATAGCCGTCATGCAGCACCTAATTTAGGAATAAAAGAGAGTGAAAGATTAAAAAATAAAATCAATTAGTTATAATCAAAAAAGGCTTCTTACTCGTAATTAAACCCGGTTAGAGTAAGCAATTTTGTGAGACCAGACGTTCCATCTCTAAACTTAGAAGAAACCTGAATTGCGGATCAAAAATTGATGCGTATTCTGATTTTATGCTGACGCTTATTAATAAGTCTTATAATCTAACCTTATCTGAAATAGAAACCTTCTTAAAAGTTCCTTCAGCATTTAAACGAGTCTTGCTGCTCTGTCTTGCTGTTTCAGCGCCATATGATAACCGTTAGGAAATATTTTACGCAGCACTAAAAAAGAGCAAAACGATGTATGCTCCGAAAAGTATTGAATTTTGACCAGAAAAGAGATAAATCATCTAACCTTTTGCGCTGGAAAACAAGATGTTACTGTGCTTCTGGCCTGATGCAGCACAGATGTAAAGCTTTTGTAAGAATATAAGCGATTGTTTAATGATTTAGGTCAAAGCCACGATGGACAGAAGGTGAATATTTTGTTATTTTTAATACCGTGTAAATATGATATTGTTAATTGATTCCACTCATCTACTCAGAAAACAAGAAATAAATTGTAGTAATATCCGCTAACCTAAGTGATCAAATGCTATAGAACCATTATTCTACACTTTATTTTTCTTTTCAGAACTTGACGGCATTCCAAGGCTCTAAATTTATTACTGCTTTTGCAGATAAATCAGCATAATTACTCCCCACACTAGCATCCGTAACCTTGATAACAAGCCGGTCGAGCGGCTAATTGGTAGAGGAATCTGTAAAACCATAATTCCACACCTAAATTAGAAATAAATAAAAAATCAGTGAAAATTAAAAACAAATAAAATTAATCAATTATGACTAACTAAGGCTAGTTACTTGCTTAATCCCGGATTATTGTATAAATCCTCAGTGGATAGCCCTGTGCATAGCAAGATGGCTACTGCGAAATATAGTTAAGAGAAAAATATCATGATGATCAGACTCTATAGTCAGGCAACCATAACACCTAAAATCAGAGCTGCTCTTCAGGCAAGCAACGAGCTAGCATATACTCTAGCTAAGCGTTATGGCATCTCTGAACTGACTTTCCCTAAATGGGGAAAAGATGGCGTTGAGAATCATGCCTATGTTTTTCTATCGTTTGCAGACGACGCTATCGCGTGCTAAGGAATCAGTAGTCGTTTCCCTGCGGAAGACGATTTTTCTCGGACTGGACGATCTGTTGGCGGTCATACCTGCATTCTTAAATCCAGACGTATCTCGATCTGCCCGGATCGCTGTTTAAGCAGGAATAGATTAGAACGTTTTCGTAATACCAAGGAGACAGCACTAAAACTAAAGCACAAAGCATTTAAAAAATATACGTTTGGTTACCTGCATGTTGATGCTAAATATCTTTCACAAATTCAAAATGAAACCTGATGACGCTATCTTTTTATGAGCATAGTTCGAACGAATAGATGGATTTTTATCTGTCTCTACAAAGCCAAAGCCGCAGCTAATTCGCGACGTTTCTTGCACTCTTAGTCGAGTGTATCCAATGTCTATTGATGAGGTAATTACAGACAATCGCAAAAAATTTACAGATCGTCTTTTTGACCTGCGAAAACACTCAATTATCGGGTAACATGAATTCAACCGCTTATGGACAGAGCTTGATATAAAACACCCTTTTAAATCACCGACGCACTCACAAAAGAATGATACAATTGAGCCAACTAATGGACGCATAGAAGATGTTCCGTAAAGTCATAATTTCTATTCTAGTAAAAAGCTGAAAATCACACTTCACCGATATTTCTAGCGCTATAATCAGGCATTGCCTGAATCAATATGAGGCAATAAAACTCTATTGCAGTCTATAAAATATTTGTAAAATATAATATCTAAATTATTAGAAAACAATAATACATTTCAGGATATAATATCTATAATCTGATGGCTAGAGCATAGGAAGACAGGCTCCAACTAAACAAATATTAAAGATAGATAAGGAACACCACCATGTCAGAACGTTTGTACAGTGACGTGGATCCGATCGAAACACGCGACTGGTTACAGGCAATCGAATCGGTTATCCGTAAAGAAGGTATTGAACGCGCGCAATTTCTAATTACTCAGGTATTGGAGAAAGCGCAGAAAGGTGGGGCAAGCATCGCGCCAGGTGCCGCTGGATGCAATTACATCAACACTATCCCGGTCGAGGAGGAGCCTGAGTATCCGGGAAATTTGGAGTTGGAACGCCGCATTCGTTCCGCTATACGCTGGAATGCAGTCATGACCGTATTGCACGCTTCAAAGAAAGATTTAGAACTGGGCGGGCATATTGCATCATTCCAGTCCTCAGCCACGATTTATGAAGTGTGCTTTAATCACCTCTTCCGCGCGCGCAACGACAAAGACGGCGGTGACCTGGTTTATTTCCAAGGCCACATTGCGCCGGGCGTCTATGCCCGCGCTTTTCTGGAAGGTCGCTTGACCGAAGATCAGATGAATAACTTCCGCCAAGAAGTGCACGGAAAGGGACTCTCCTCTTATCCGCATCCCAAGCTGATGCCGGAATTTTGGCAGTTCCCGACTGTATCGATGGGCTTAGGTCCCATTAGCGCTATCTACCAAGCAAAATTCCTCAAATATCTAGAGCATCGCAGGCTAAAGGACACTAGAAATCAGACCATTTATGCCTTCCTGGGCGACGGCGAGATGGACGAGCCGGAATCTAAGGGCGCTATTACTATTGCGACGCGCGAAAAGCTAGACAACCTAGTATTCATTATTAACTGTAACCTGCAGCGTCTAGACGGACCGGTCACCGGTAACGGTAAAATCATCAACGAACTAGAAAGTATCTTTAGCGGCGCCGGCTGGAAAGTAATTAAGGTAATCTGGGGCAGCCGCTGGGACGCGCTGCTGAGCAAAGACACCTCCGGAAAACTGATTCAATTGATGAACGAAACCGTCGACGGCGATTACCAGACTTTTAAATCTAAGAATGGCGCCTACGTGCGCAAACGCTTCTTCGGTAAATATTCAGAAACCGCCGCGCTAGTGAAAGACATGAGCGACGACGAGATATGGGCGCTGAATCGCGGCGGCCACGATCCGAAGAAAATCTATGCCGCTTTGCAAAAAGCCAAGAAAACCACCGGAAAGCCCGTGGTCATCCTCACTCACACCGTTAAAGGGTACGGTATGGGTGTGATCGCGGAAGGTATGAATATTGCGCATCAGGTAAAGAAAATGACCCTGGAAGGGGTACGATACTTTCGCGATCGTTTCAACTTGAGCGTCGTCACCGACGACAAAATTAAATTGCTGCCCTATATCACCTTTGACGAAAATTCCGAAGAATACATCTATCTGCACGAACGCCGCAAAGCACTGAACGGCTATTTACCAAGCCGCCTGAAAGACTTTACCAAGCCGCTAGATCTGCCTACGCTTGAGGACTTTGCACCGCTAATGGAAGCACAGAAGAAAGAGATTTCCACTACTATAGCTTTTGTACGAGTGCTGAACATAATGCTGAAGAATAACTCAATTAAGGATCGCATAGTGCCAATCATCGCTGACGAAGCTCGCACCTTCGGGATGGAAGGTCTATTCCGCCAGATAGGCATTTATAGTCCTAACGGTCAGCAGTATATGCCGCAGGACCGTGAGCAGGTCGCTTACTATCGTGAAGACGAAAAAGGTCAGATCCTGCAAGAAGGAATCAACGAGTTAGGTGCAGCCTCCTCCTGGCTAGCGGCGGCGACCTCTTACAGCACTAATGATTTTCCGATGATTCCATTCTACATCTACTATTCAATGTTCGGTTTCCAGCGTATTGGCGATCTGTGCTGGGCAGCGGGCGATCAGCAGGCGCGCGGCTTCCTTATCGGCGGCACTTCGGGGCGGACGACTTTAAATGGTGAAGGGTTGCAACATGAAGACGGCCACAGCCATATTCAGTCACTGACTATCCCGAACTGCATTTCCTACGATCCAGCTTATGCCTATGAAGTCGCCGTCATCATGCACGACGGTTTGACTCGTATGTACGGCAACAAGCCGGAAAACATCTACTACTATCTAACTACGCTGAACGAAAACTATGCCATGCCCGCCATGCCAAAAGGCGCGGAAAAGGGCATTCGAAAAGGAATCTACAAGCTAGAAACCCTACAAGGCACCAAAGGGAAATTGCAGCTGCTGGGTTCCGGCGCCATTCTGCGCCACGTGCGCGAAGCGGCGCAGATCCTGTCGAAAGAATACGATGTGGGCTCTGACGTTTACAGCGTGACCTCGTTCACTGAACTGGCGCGCGATGGCCAGGATTGCGAACGCTGGAACATGCTGCATCCGACTGAAACACCACGCGTGTCGTATGTGGCTACTGTGCTAAACGATACGCCAGCGGTAGTATCCACTGACTATATAAAATTGTTTGCCGAGCAGATCTGCAACTTTGTTCCCTCTAGCCATTTCCGTGTTCTCGGCACTGATGGTTTCGGTCGTTCCGACAGCCGTGAGAACCTTCGTCATCACTTTGAGGTGAACTCCAGCTATGTGGTAGTTGCAGCATTAAGTGAATTAGCCAAACGCGGCGATATCAGTGCTGATGTGGTCGCGCAGGCCATCAGAAAATTCCGCATCGATGCTGATAAAGTCAACCCACGTCTAGCGTAAGAGGTAGAGTAAATTATGGCTATTGAAATTAACGTGCCGGATATTGGTACAGATGAAGTGGAAGTCACAGAAGTACTGGTAAATGTAGGCGATAGAGTCGAGGTCGAACAGTCTCTGATTACCGTTGAAGGCGATAAGGCTTCAATAGAAGTCCCAGCGCCGTTCGCGGGGAGCGTCAAAGAGATCAAGATAAACGTCAGAGACAAAGTCACTACCGGATCGCTGATTATGATATTCGAAGTAGAAGCTGCTCTGCCCGACTCATCCGCCAGTGGGGAAACCGCCGCTGAGGTAACCCCGATACCGGCAACCAACTCCGATAAAAGCCTCGGTGCCGCTTCGTGGTCCAGCCAAAGCAAAAGCAAGTTCGCCGAGAATGACGATGACGTGCATGCCACTCCCGTTATCCGCCGGCAGGCGCGCGAATTCGGCGTCAATCTGGCAAAGGTAAAGGTACCGGGCGTAAAAACCGGATTTTACGCGAAGATATCCAGGCGTACGTCAAGGAAGCGGTTAAACGCGCCGAATCTACCAATGCTGCTGCCGACGGCAATACGCTAGCGGGCTTGCCGGCCTGGCCGAAAGTGGACCTCATCAAGTTCGGCGATACCGAAGAGGTGGATCTTGGCCGGATCCAGAAAATCTCCGGCGCGAACTTGCACCGCAACTGGGTGATGATTCCCCATGTAACCCACTTCGACGAAGCTGATATCACCGAAGTAGAAACCTTCCGTAAACAGCAAAATGCAGAGGCAGAAAAGAAAAAGCTGAATGTGAAAATCGCTCTTCTGGTGTTTATCATGAAGGCAGTTGCTAAGGGGCTAGAGGAGTTGCCGCGTTTCAACAGCTCACTGTCTGAAGACACCCAGAAACTCACACTGAAGAAATATATCAATATCGGCGTAGCGGTAGACACAGTGAACGGTCTAGTGGTGCCGGTCTTCCGCAATGTGAATAAGAAAGGCATAGTTGAACTGTCACAAGAGCTTACGGAGATCTCGAAAAAAGCCCGCGTTGGCAAGCTGATATCGTCGGATATGCAGGGCGGCTGCTTTACCATCTCCAGCCTAGGCCGCCTTGGCGGTACAGCGTTTACGCCTATCGTCAATGCGCCAGAAGTAGCGATACTGGGCGTATCTAAATCATCGATGAAGCCAGTGTGGAGCGGTACAGAGTTTACGCCACGCTTGATGCTACCGCTGTCCCTATCCTATGACCATCGAGTCATTAACGGCGCTGATGGTGCGCGTTTTATGAATTTTATCAATAATATGATGTCTGATATCCGTCGCTTAGTTATGTAACTTCTAGTGTCTTCATGCGTAATAAGGGCAGCTACAGTGTTGTAGCCAGAGCTGAAAATCTTGCAAAATAGCAGACTGGAAAAATACTTTATCACCCTCACACAGGAAGAAAGAACACGACTGAAAGGGTTCGTTAGTAAGGGCAAGAATACTGTACAGAAAGTTGTAAATGCATTGATTTTGTTAAATTGCAATAGAGCAATTGAACGCGCAAAGCGACCAAGTAGCAAAGCGTTAGCAGAGATTTTATCAAAATCGCTCGAAAAATCGATCGTGTCAAGCGTTTTTATCAAAAAGGGCTGGAGGGCAGTCCTAAGCCTTAAACAGAGCAAATAAGTGTATAACCGCATTGTGGATGGTAATGCCAAAGCGTATTTAATTGGGCTAAGCCGCAGCAAGCCGCCAGAAGAGTAGGGCCAGAGCACCTTGTAATTGATAGCCGATAAAGCATTGAAACTCTAATACCTTCAAACGATCTCCCGTCATAGAGTAAGACCTACACTAAAAATAAAATAAAACCTTGATAGACGAGACCCCCAGTCAATTAATTAGACACACACGCGTGATTTTTCCTTTGAAGTCAATGCGGGGCTGGCATTCAATGAACGTCAACCCGCTGGCATCTATATTATTCAACTTATGTTCTTCTCACACTTTCTGCCGTTCCGCCGCCGCTGAAATTTTACGGGCATCGATACCGCCGCTAACCGACTGCTAAAATGCCGAGTCATTCTAGCATCTAAATAAAAATCCGGCCGCTGTCGGCGGCAGAGAATAAGTGCCAGCACCGCAATTTATCGTTTATAACTTATTATACCGGATCTTTTCTCATCGCATCCTTACTCTTACCGACGATTGCAATCGATAAATCGGACAGCGCCTCAGCATTGCTGAAGCTGGGAGCTTCGGTCATTAGATCAGCCGCCGCGGTTGTTTTTGGAAACGCGATAACATCCCGGATATTGTCGGTACCAGTTAGCAGCATTACTAGGCGATCCAGGCCGAAAGCCAAGCCGGCATGAGGTGGCGTGCCGTATTTCAATGCATCAAGCAAGAAACCAAATTTCTCTTGCTGTTCATCTTTATTGATGCCCAAAATTCCGAACACGGTCTGCTGCATGTCGCTACGGTGGATACGCACCGAGCCGCTGCCGACCTCGTAACCGTTAATCACCATATCGTAGGCATTGGCTACCGCTGCCGGCAGGCAGGCAATAAGCATCTGGGCATCGCTATCCTTCGGCGCGGTGAAGGGATGATGCATCGCGGTCAGGACGCCGTCCTTGTTTTCCTGAAACATCGGAAAGTCGACCACCCACAGCGGCGCCCAGCACTTGGTTTCCGTAAGCCGCAAATCCAGACCAAGCTTGAGACGCAGCGCCCCCAGTGACTCAGTTACGACGCTTTCTCGATCTGCACCAAAGAAAATGATATCACCGTCGGCGGCATGGGTACGCATGAGGATCTGCTCGATCACTTTAGGTTCCAGGAATTTTGCAACCGGGCTTTGCACGCCTTCCGCAACGGCGGCGCGCTCGTTGACCTTCATCCATGCCAGCCCTTTAGCGCCATAGATTTCAATATATTTGCCGTATTCGTCAATCTGCTTACGGCTTAACTGCGCGCCGCCGGGCACGCGCAACGCCGCTACACGGCCCTTAGCATCGTTGGCTGACGCGGAGAATACCTTACACGCCACACCTTTAACCAAATCTGCAATGTCCACCAGCTCCATTGGATTGCGCAAATCCGGTTTATCGGAACCGAAACGACGTATGGCGTCGGTATAGGTCATCTGCGGGAAAACGCCAAGATCGACGCCGGCAATCTCGCGCCATAAACCGCGCACGAGTCGCTCCATGACTGCCCGAACCTGAGCCGCAGTCATAAATGACGCTTCCACGTCGATCTGGGTGAACTCTGGCTGACGATCGGCGCGCAAGTCTTCATCACGAAAACATTTTACGATCTGGTAGTAGCGGTCAAAACCCGATATCATTAGCAGCTGCTTGAATAGCTGAGGTGACTGTGGCAAAGCGTAAAACTTGCCCTTATGCACACGGCTAGGAACTAGGTAATCGCGCGCGCCTTCCGGCGTTGCCTTAGTCAACATCGGCGTTTCAATTTCGAGAAACCCCTCTGCTTCCATGAAATGACGCACAAAACTGGAGATATGTGCCCGCGTTTTGAGGCGCAGCGCCATGATCGGACGACGCAAATCGAGGTAGCGGAATTTCAGGCGCTGCTCTTCCGTATTATTCTGATTGGCGTCGAGCGGTAGCGGCTCCGCGCGGTTTATAATGGTCATTTGGATAGCGAGAACTTCTACAGCGCCTGTGGCCATATCGCTATTGACCTGGCTATCCGGGCGAGCACGCACGATACCAGTCAGTTGCAGACAAAATTCATTGCGTAGCGCAGCGGCACGGGCGAAGACATCCTGACAGTCTGGATTAAAAAATACCTGCACCAAGCCTTCCCTATCACGCATATCGATAAAAATTAAACCACCAAGATCGCGACGGCGGTTTACCCAACCGCATAACGTCACTTTCTGGCCAACATGTGATAGGTTCAGCTGTCCACAATATACAGTACGCATCAGAATATCCTTAACATTCAGCCCGTGAGCGGGTCAGGAATGAAATAAAACGAGCTGTTATTCATTAGTAGCTCTACACGGAGTGGGTGAGCCAGCGTTAAGTTTTTAAACGGCATCACCGGCCGACCGGTACACGGCGGCATAGGACAACGTTTGAATAGGATTCATTACAAAGTAGTTTCAGGCACAGCATAAGCTCTTCTAGGCAGCCAACGCATACGTCTGGAATTTAATTTTTCTTTTTTGCATCTTAAGGAAAAAATAAAAAACCATAAATTAATTATTTATTTTTAAATATAGATAGTTAAACTTTTTATAAAATCAGAACGTGCAATCTGAAATCTCATGTATTTCATCACAATATTTCCTCTGATTATGTATTTTTAGCCAGCTTCAACGGGCTATATGGCACTGTAGGTGCTTTCAAACTCGCTATCCAGCAGCGAGGTATCAGTGCTATCAAACTATAGCGTCGGTTAAGTTAATACCCAAATTAGCTTAGGTAATAATAAATTACATGATAATCACCTATTATGGCATTTTTAACATTCTCCAGCAGACTATTCATCCAATTTAAAAATGTCTTTTTAGAGAGCAACTCAAGCTTGGCTGAGTAAGATACAGTCCTTTGCTTGGTTTACGACTTAAAACTGCCTCAAGCCCTTCTTCAACAAAACAATGCTTGACCTGATCGATCTTGCGTATACCTTTTGTAAAATCTTAACTAATGTCTCTCAACTTAGTGGCTTTATCTGTCAAATTAATTTATGTTACTTTAAACAATTAATTTGTTTACAACTTTCTATACAGAATACTTTCGCCTGCTGGTTAACACCTCTAGTTGCATGCCCTCTTTCTACGTAAGAGCAATAATATAGCTATAGATACTGCAACCGCTACGTGTTAATATACTATTTTAAGAGTTGTAACCTCCTATTCTACAAAAAGCCGCAGTAAAGGACATATCTTAATAGGCATCTACCGCTAAACCTGCAGTGCAAATTGCTTCGATCTATCCGATTATTGGCAATCTTCAGTCCTCACCGCAAGAGCATACCCCTTAAACCTCAGAAAACAAATTAGCCACAGGCTATAATAGATTAATGGCTATTTAATAAACTGAAATATATAAAAAGCGCTCTAGCCTCAACAGGCCGTATAGCGTTATGAGTTCTTGCAATGCTGCTACTAAGAAGCACAGTATCAGTGCTTCTTAGTCATAACGTCAGTTAAATCGATACTAAAATTCGACCAGGCAACGAGGCCTATGTAGACCATGAGTTACATAGTAAGTGCCCGTTATGACGTTTTTAACATTCTCCAGCAAAGTATTCTTTCACTTAAAAATATTCATTTCCGATATAGCTCAAGCTTCGTTGAGTAAGACACGTAATTAGGCAGATTATTGCAGAAACCGCCAAAAAAGATATTGTTATTGATAACTATTACTTTTACCATTTGCATTAATTAACATTGCGTTTGTCTGGTCTAACAAACGACACCACCAAACGCTGAGGTTATTACGATTTCTGCCGCTCTTTCAGTCACCAATAAGAAGGTCACTATGCAATTGCAATTGCAGCACCATTACAAAATTACCGGCTATGTTAAAGAGATCCCTCCCGCTTTCCGGCAAAAAATGCTATCCCTAGGCATGTTGCCCGGCAGTTTGTTCCAGGTAGTACGCGTTGCACCGCTTGGCGATCCTGTCCAAATTGAAGTCCGGCGGGTACAGCTGGTATTGCGAAAAAAAGACCTGTCATTACTGCTGTTGAGCCGTACCGACTATTGACTTGCCCTGCTTCGAACGCGGCGCGCACCCGGAATAATCCGTTTGTATTTGTCACTGCTTACAGGTTCTATTAATGATCATTACACGCACGGCGGCCTTGATCGGTAATCCTAACGCCGGCAAAACTACGCTGTTCAACCAGTTGACCGGCGCCTGCCAGCGGGTCGGTAACTGGGCCGGCGTCACTGTGGAATGCAAAGAAGGCTTTTTCACCACGCCCGCGCAGCGTATTGCGCTCGTTGACCTACCTGGCGCTTACTCTCTAACCACGCTGTCTCAGCAAACCTCGCTGGACGAGCAAATCGCCTGTCGTTATATCCTCGAACGGCAGGCCGATGTGCTTATCAACGTGGTCGATGCCGCCAATCTGGAACGCAATCTTTATCTGACGCTGCAGTTGCTGGAACTGGATACTCCCTGCATTCTGGCACTGAACATGCTGGATATTGCCTTCGGCCAAGGCATCAGTATTAATATCCCAGCGCTAGAGCGGCGACTCGGCTGCCCGGTGATTCCGCTAGTATCTAGTCGCGGCGAAGGCATTGGACCCTTAAAAGTGCGACTTGACGGCCCGATACCGACAGCACCGCCTCTCATTCTGGACTATCCACCCGCCGTCCGCCAGACGGTGGAGCTGGTATTACCATTTATGCCTCACGAGCACACACCACGTCAGCGGCGCTGGCTGGCACTGAATATGCTGGAAGGTGACATTTACAGTCGTGACCTGTTAACATTGCCTCAACATCTGGATAGCGTGTATGTGAATCTGTCACAGGATTCCGCACTGGTAATCGCCGATACCCGCTACGCCACGATTATCGCCCTTTGTCAGGCCGTCAGTAACAGTCATCTAACCCAGACCAACCGCCTGACCGCGCGTCTTGATGCCGTGTTACTCAACCGCTGGCTTGGCGCACCGCTATTTTTTATAGTGATGTATCTTATGTTTATCCTCGCCATAAACCTCGGCGGCGCCCTGCAGCCGCTTTTTGATGGCGCATCCGCCGCGTTATTCATCGACGGCACCCAGTGGCTGGGTTATCGAGTACATGCACCGCAGTGGTTAACGCTAATGCTGGCCCAGGGCGTAGGCACCGGCATCAATACCGTGCTGCCGCTTATTCCGCAAATCGGCACAATGTATTTGTGCCTGTCTTTTTTAGAAGATTCAGGCTATATGTCGCGCGCTGCATTCATCATTGATCGGCTGATGCAGTCCCTCGGCTTGCCGGGCAAGTCGTTTGTACCGCTGATTGTCGGTTTCGGCTGCAATGTGCCGTCGGTGATGGGTGCACGCACGCTAAACGCGCCACGCGAGCGGCTGATAACCATCATGATGGCGCCCTTCATGTCCTGCGGCGCGCGGCTAGCAATTTTTGCCGTTTTTGCCGCTACTTTTTTCGGCCAGCACGGCGCAACTTTAGTTTTTTCGCTATATCTGCTAGGCATTGTGGTTGCTATCCTTACTGGCTTAATGCTGAAATGTACGCTAATGCGGGGCGAAGCAATTCCTTTCATCATGGAATTACCGGTGTATCATATGCCGAATATCAAAAGCCTCCTGCTGCAAACTTGGCAGCGCCTGAAAGGCTTCGTGCTTCGAGCCGGCAAAGTCATCGTCCTGGCCAGCATGCTGATTGGCGCCCTCAACAGCTTCACCCTGGACGGCAAAGCTGCAGATAGTGTTAATCACTCTGCGCTGGCGGCAGTAAGCCAAAGCCTAACCCCCTGCTCAAGCCGATGGGTATCCAAGAAGATAATTGGCAGGCGACGGTTGGGCTGATTAGCGGCGCCATGGCAAAAGAGGTTGTAGTGGGGACACTCAACACGCTGTATACCGCCGAACAGATTACCCGCACTCCGTTTAAGCCCGAAACATTCAATCTGTTAGAAAAACTATCCAGCGCTATAACGGAAACCTGCCAGGGCCTGAAAGATATCTTTAGCTTTAGCGTCCTTGCCAACCCTATCGAAGCCAGCAAAGACGATGGCGAGATGAGCGATAGCGCAATGGGAACGATGAGTAGAAAATTCGGCAGCGCCACCGCAGCTTATAGTTATCTTATCTTTGTTCTGTTGTATGTACCCTGCATTTCAGTCCTCGGCGCTATTACCCGAGAAAGCAGCCGCAGCTGGATGTTACTGTCCGCGCTATGGGGAATCAACGTAGCCTATTCGTTGGCAACGCTATTTTATCAGGCGGTCACCTTCTTGCATCATCCACTGTACAGTGTGACGGCGATGGCAGCGGTGATCGTGACAAACGGTCTTTTGATTGCCTTCCTTTACCGCTGTCGGAATCGTTTCCAGCTAGGGCTGTCCACGGCAGAGTTAGCACCCTGTTGTCAGCCCACGGGCGGCAAAAACTTCCTTTAAGGAACGCAATGTCTGGACTGATGCAGCTACGCGATGCGCTTCAATTAATGGGCCAAGCAGACGCGCGCGCCTTAAGCCTACGGCTGAAGCTGACCCAGGCAATGACCACGGCGATGCTGGAACGGTTAGAGCTAATGGGCCAGGCAGAACGAGTGCGTGACGGCATGGCTGCCGACGCCTGCCGCGCCTGCCCCCGTAGCGAACACTGTCGGCTACCCTGCTACCGGTTGCGTTCGCCGGCTGCTTAGCTCGTCGCACTAATCTTAGCCCGTTGCACTAAAAGGAAATAAGACACACGCGCCGCTGGCTTTCGCAGGCATCGCCGACGGAGGCACCGTTATATCCACGACTTAATTTTAATTAAATTATCTAATATGAGCTATTCAACTGATTTTAAATATATTGATATTAGTTACATCTATATATGTCATGCTCCGAAATACAGTTATTATGAACCAATTTATATTTGATATAATACAATATTTATATATGTCAATGACGTTTTACTGCCCAATACTTATTGAGGAAATGCTTGATTATAAATCCAGTGTAATTGCAAGCTCATTCACCAGAATGAATCCTGGCTTTGCCGAATATCTTCTATAGCTTATTAAATCCCTAAAACTATACCATTCTTTTATAGATGCATCCGTAGGCTAAGGGCAGTATTCTATATTAAACTCTACACATAAGCGGTCGACTTCACGTCTCCCAGCAGCCAAGTATTTTCGTAGACTACGCATCGAGCTGTAACCCAAATGCGTTGCTATCGATGATAGGGCTGTTTTCAAAAAAGTCCAAGTGCTAATACAATATGTATATCTGCCCGGGCTTTTACTGCTTGCGGTGCTGGCTTTTCTCGTTTTTTCTCTCCTACCGGGCGCAGAGATAACCTAGCCAAACGCCGTTTTGCCGAGCAAGGCCGCTAAGAATCTAAGCATTGCGCCAGCCAGAGCACTAATCTGGCTGGCTATTGCATGACGAGTCGGTCTGCTCTCGTGCCGGTTGCGCTCCCATCGCTTAACTGAGCAATTCAGCCAACCGGTCGAACCGGATAGCCTCGCTCTTGCCCTATCCAGCAGGCCCAGGCACAACGCTAAAGAAGGATCACACTAACACCAAGCCCTAAAGCTCAGATCGCTCAAAAAGTCTGCTAGCCTAGACGGTCAAGCTGATTTTCTAAGGTATTTACCTGAAGACCAAGACCGTGCATAAAGGCGCCGACCGTCCATCCTATACCGAACAGGCTGTGACCAAACGACCGCGCCTGCCGGGGGCAATCTGCCCAGCAGGTCAATAATTACGGAGGCGTTGACTGTTTTCTGCCATCGGTTATTCATGTTGTAAATCAAGCGCCGACAGGCTTTTCAATTACAGTAGCGAAAACGGTTTGTTGAAGTTGCCCAAGCATTCAGAGCCTGGCAGCGTAGCAATTTAAACTCCACTATTACTAGTGCATATACTAACTCTGAGTCCTTAGCCATCTGCACTGCTTTCTCTGTAGCCAATTCGGAATCTCTTTAACAGTTAATAGCTGCAGGATGACGTCTGTATCCCGCCGTTCATCGTCATCGCTGCCGGTAACCAGGCTGGCGGCCAGAATCAGTTTGCCATACATCAATTCGCTAGCTACCCTGGCAATATCCGGCGACATAACTTTAACTTCGTAGACTGCTGCTAAGGTTTTCTTGCTGTAGGTAATGCTCGCGCTCCTTACTCCAAGCGCTGTCTACGAATAGCGGCGAATTTAGCGGAAAGGTCTCCAGCGTCGGTCAGAGACTCTTTCACGATGCTCCAGGCATTGCTTATCATATGCCTTTCTCTAGAATCAACTTTATACTCCAGCGTAACATCATTCTAGCTGTTGATAACTTCTATGCTCATGTTAACTCTGTGCCGGAATTTGCATTCCAGCGTAGCGGCACAGAGCGTCGATTTGTAGTCATCAACTCCCTGAAAAATCACTTTCTAGCGATTTTCCTTGGAGGAGGAGGGGGAATAGCTTTCCGTTATCATTTAGTATTCCGAGGCGTTAACCCAAAAAAAATAGCCGTGCCCTAGTGTTGCAGTGTGCCAAATACCGTGATACTCGTGATAAAATATACCGGATCTGCTGTGCGAAAAGACGAAATTGGTTGAATGCATGCATCTTACACAGAAAATCTAGCCGGTTGCGGTTGCATTTATTGCGCTCGACAATCAGGCTATCGCGGAAAGCTTGAAATTTTTAATTAGCCCTCCTATTGGTTTCCAGCGCGGCGACCTTATCCGCCTAGCTTTTTATCGTGGCCAGAGCAGACAGTGTGGCAGTAGCGACTTCATTCGTTACCTAGCCACTCTCCGGCAGCGTAAGACCCGGCGCGCCCAGCAGCGCTTTTGATAATTAATTAGGATATTTAATACTTAACGCCTGGTATAAATCTTTGTCTCTCAGCGCGGCCATCAGGTACATGCCCGTCAGACCGGTCTAGCTGGTAATGGCTAAAATTCTTAGCTCAAGGTGTTTACCGGCGCGCGCGTTATGGCCCATCACCGGCAAAATACGGAAACTCACCGATTTTCAAGCGCTCAAGCGCTCAAGCGCCGCTGGATTCTGGTCTGTCTTCACACAAATCCCCAATTATCGTTCTAGCGAAATAGGCCTGTGTTGTAGAGATAAAGCCAGGCACGGGAACCGCTTTCTTTTTAAACAGCTTCTGGTGGTGATATAGCTAACCGACTTAAAAATGATTACAGTCAATGCCTTGATATATAGCAAAGAAACATGGCAGGCTGCTATTAACATAATGTCGTCTAAATATAATGAGTGAATCTACTTTTCTCTACCAGACGGTTAAAGGCAGCATCGTTGATCAGCCAGGAATCGTCGGGCGTCTCTAGGGCGACCGTCACGCCTCCGGACATAACCGGCAGGCATCAAAGATGCCGTGATAAAACGCGAGAGCAGCGCGGTGTTAAGCGCCGCATAGACTGTCTTAGAAACAAGAGGTTTTCGTATTACCGCCAGTGGCGTGTTAAAAATATTTTTTGATGCAGCTCTCTTACGATTTCTCCGTGATGATCGCGCAGCAGAGCGCACAGGCGTTTATTGGTGCAGGATTTTAGACAGACGTTGCGCCCGAACGTCGTGGATATTCTTCGCTGGGAGGCCGATCGCATAAACGGGCGGCTCTAGATGTTAGACGGCCTCAGACGCATCCTAGATTCTAGGTTTGCCGCTTCACTGATGAATAGCTACTTGCAGCACATTGTTTCGATACACGTCACGCCATCACTCGGATCCTCACCCAGTGAACACATCACCCTCGCGGAGGGTGCCAGTGGCCGAATTATATTTCACTTTATTGAGATTTTAGTAAGCCTTATCCCACAGTAGAAGCTTGCGGCTTTGTCGACAAGCTAGGAAGTGCAGCCACATCCTCAGGCAACAATGCGATCCCGAGTTTAGTGAGACCTGGTGTTATGGTGCTTATTACTGTCAGCATGCAGCAGATTTTTTGCTTATCGCCAGCGGACGAGCCGGTGCTTGCCCAGTCTTCGCCTGTACCGCACGAGCGATAGCGTACGGTAAAATCCTAGCGTGTAAATGCCCTTTCCGGCGCGCCGGCGTGCATAATATACATGACTCATAGCAAAAAACTCAATTGATGTGCTGGAATATTATTTGCCCCCAGCACTGCTTTAAGCATAACCGCATCTTTAAGGCGTTTGCTGATTACTTTATGATCAAGACCGAACGCCGTCATGCCGGAATTCTACGCAAGCCTCTATCTCATGTACATCATGGGTGTGTAGCCACGCGTCTTCTTCCCTGACGCGCAGACTTCACTTATCCAGAGAGCGTTTTGATCTGATAAGGCACGCACCTGATAGCGGCAGTTAAACACGTTAGGTGAGGTAATGACTTTGCCACCAGAGCTCACTCTCACCGGAAATACCTATGGCGGCAGCAATCGCCGATAAATCCGCTTTTTAGCTTTTTTAACCGTGACTGTCTCCACAAACTGTGGTGGCGCAGGCAAGGTCTATGCAAGGTCTTTTTTCTGATAATTAGTCAGCTATCGGGTTAACAGTTTACTGACCCGTCACTTATTGCTGATATAACTCGCTTTGATAAATCTAGATATGATAATCCCTCACTGCCCAGTTTCGCGCGCTATCTGCGCCTGGATTAGCTGACCTGAATGTTTCTTCCTTGAAAGAAAGTGCTTGTGTATTTTAGTAAACCATTCGATTGGCAGAAATGGCTTTTTACAGCAGCGCCCTGCATGCTGCTGCGCTTCTAAATGCCGCCGGTACGCACAGATTCTTGGCTAAGTTCCTTTTAGGAGTCATTTTCAATTGCAATAATTTATCTTGATAAGTAAAATACGGCTTCCCATTGAAAGGGGAGTCGGCCGAAATACTTCAGACTCAGAGCTACACGTAGTAAAAATCTTCGTCCTTTAGGCTACAGATATCGACAGAAGTCTAAAAATAGATTATAAATCAAAATTTTATAGCAATAATCTTCGACAGAACTGCCTATTTTACAAGGATCCCTAACTTTTATAGATGTCTATGCTTTTAGGACAGAGAGGATGTCAAGATAAAATAGCACTAACCTTATGTTTTTAAGCTGTTGTTGTACTCGGCGATCCGATTGAAACTGCTACTCAGGTAGCAGAATGTAGCCGATGAGTTAAATCACTATGAGTGGCAATCAGCGCATCCACGGAAATATCTTCGTTCCGCTCGTTCCAGTGAATATACCGCGTAATTAGCTTAAAACCTTAAAGTAACTCTCGGCTAGCATACATGAGCTAGAGACCAAGCCAGAGTAGCACCTAGTTTTTGCACATCACTAAGCTTTACGCATATATTGTATTGACCAAACCTAACTGCCTTAGCTAAGAATACTCATTCTAAGTTTCCATAAAAATGTTACTGTTTAGTTCTATAAAGAATTAGATCTTTAAAATCGCCCGTGTTAAATGTCTCATTACCAGCAAAGTTAAAAAAGGGAAGCAGTCAGAATTTCGCGCTTCCTTTCGGACGTCTGACATAAATATGCGCTAGTAGCACGGGTCTGCCTACTTGGAACAGTATTACCTGGCGTCCATCTCCACCGTCATGGCATTCCTACGCTTTTCACTTGCAGTCTTATTTTAGACTACCTTGCTCAAGGAGGTCTCGTTTATGTCTTTTACCACAATGAAATAAACGCATAGCAAATGAAACGGCGCTAGACCGCCCCGCTTGCACGATTTCCATCGTGAAATTTTTTCAGTTTTTAGGTTAACACATTACTCCGTCAGCCAGTGCCATATCTGGGCCTTGGGCCTTGGGCCTTGGGCCGATAGGAAAATTATTTGGCATGATACATAAAATCAGTGCTAAAAAACAAGGCAGAGATTCACAGAAAACTCAACTTGAGAAAGGCTTATAAGCGAATGCGGAAGGAAGAGGATTTTTAATTTTTTTAAAACTGATTATGCTATCTTTATGTCAGCAGAGTGATAACTTGCGTGACGAAATCAGCTAACACATTATACAGGATATAGCTTTACGTGATAACTTTGTGGGAGTGCAAAAATTTTTAGAGAAGATGGCTCCTATTACGCTCTTCACGGGTGCTTTAGACCTTTTCTGTCCAAAAGATAGAGAGAGAAGGGCTCGAATAAATGTCAATCAATCCGAGATCATTCTCAATACCAAACACTGTTAATGAGCAGACATACTTTCCTTCTAGGCTAAAAATGCAATTGTTTTTTATCTTCAGCCTTATTTACCTGATTTAAATCTTATCAATATAGCATTTCTCAAGCTGAAATCGCCACTCAGAAAGTCTGTAGTAAAACTGTTGATTCGCTGTCGCATGCAATCGCTCTAGCTATATACTATATAAGGTAATTTTCCATAAAGCTTGCGATAATTTTTTTCGCAGCAGGATGTGAACCGGAATAGATGAAAGGTGTTCTAGCTGAGCTATATGGGTTATCGGGTTATTTTTTGACAAGCGGAATGCTGAAGCGCTTATTAAATCGTTCAACACGACCGCCGGTATCAACAATACGTTGTTCGCCAGTATAAAACGGATGGCAAGCGCCGCATACGTCTAGGTTCAGGTTGTAGCCCAACGTAGAGTGAGTCTTCATGACATTACCGCACGAACAAGTTGCAGTAATCTCTACGTATTTCGGGTGGATATCTTTTTGCATGGGAAACCTCTTCGTAAGGCTGAAGCGCTATCTAATCTACTTTAGCCAGACTCTACACGAATGGAGTTTATCGCTGTAACGTGGGATCATATCAAAGTCTGAAATTATAAAGAATGCTGCCAATCTTTGCAAACATAATCCCTACCTCAAAGGTAATACAGTGTACACTATCAGCGTTTTTGACACTCAGGATAGATCCATGCCTGTTGTAAACGTCGCGTTACCGGTGCCACTGGCTCGGACTTTTGATTATCTTTTACCTGCTAACGCCGCGCCAGCAGTTGGGGGACGGGTTCGGGTTCCGTTCGGTAAACGCCAAGCCATTGGTATCGTCACCGTCATCCTTGAGCACAGTCGCGTTGCCCTAGACAAATTGAAGCCCATCAGCGAGGTGCTCGACAGAGAGTCGCTCTTTCCCGACAGTCTCTGGCGTATACTAAACTGGGCTATCGGCTACTACCATTATCCCGCGGGTGAAGTGCTATTCCATGCCTTGCCGATCCTCCTGCGTCAGGGCAAGCCAGCTAAGATAACGCCGCTATGGCAGTGGTTCGCTACAGAACAGGGACACAGCACGCTGCCCGATAGCCTGAGGCGGGCTCCCAAACAGCAACAGGCACTGTCAGCGCTGCTGCGCGGACCGGTCTATCGTCACCAGATTGGAGAGTTGCTGCTTACCGAACCCGCGCTGCAAGCGCTGCGTGCTAAAGGACTATGCGATCTTCGGCCCCAGGCGGTAGATGCAGGCCACTGGCGGCATAGGTTCAGCGTTAACGGCGAACGGCTGCAGCTGAATACCGAACAGACTACTGCTGTCAGCGCTATTCGCAGCGAAGACGATCGATTTGCTGTCTGGCTGCTGGCTGGCGTTACGGGCTCCGGTAAGACCCAGGTTTATCTAACAGTGCTGGAAAATATTCTGGCTAAAAGGCAGCAGGCGCTGGTGCTAGTGCCGGAAATCGGCCTGACACCACAAACTATCGCTCGCTTTCGCAAGCGCTTCGATGTGTCGGTAGAAGTCCTGCATTCGGGGCTGAGCGATAGCGAACGGCTGTCAGTCTGGCTTAAAGCGCGACACGGCGAATGCGCTATCGTTATCGGCACTCGGTCGGCGCTATTTACCCCCTTTGCACAGCTGGGACTCATCGTCATCGACGAGGAGCACGATAGTTCTTATAAGCAACAGGAAGGATGGCGCTATCACGCCCGCGACCTGGCAGTTTTTCGTGCGCGAGAAGAAAATATACCGATAGTTCTCGGGACCGCTACGCCGTCTCTCGAAACCCTTTATAATGTGCAACAGAAAAAATACCGCCAGCTTACCTTAACGAAGCGCGCCGGCAGAGCTCAGCCAGCGCGCCAGCAGTTGCTGGACATGAAAGGGCAGCCTCTGATACATGGTCTTTCAACGCCGCTGCTGGATAAAATGCGCGAGCATTTGCGGGCCGGCAATCAGGTGATGCTGTTTCTTAATCGACGCGGATTCGCGCCGGCACTGCTTTGCCATGAGTGCGGCTGGATCGCCGAATGCCAACGTTGCGATCACTACTATACGCTACATCAGCATCAGTGCCAATTGCGCTGTCACCACTGCGACAGCCAGCGCCCAATTCTGCATCAATGCTCACAGTGCGGCTCAACCCAATTGCTCGCGGTCGGGTTAGGAACCGAAAGGCTGGAAGCAGCACTGACGCCGCTCTTTCCATCCGTGCCGGTGACACGTATTGACCGCGATACCACGGCGCACAAAGGCGCGCTTGAAGACTATCTGATCCAAGTGCAGCGCGGCGGCGCGCGAATTTTAATCGGTACCCAAATGTTAGCGAAAGGGCACCATTTTCCGGATGTTACACTCGTATCGCTGCTAGACGTGGACGGCGCGCTATTCTCTAGCGATTTCCGCGCCACTGAACGTTTCGCCCAGCTTTATACTCAGGTTGCCGGCCGCGCCGGCCGCGCCAGTAAACAAGGGGAGGTCTTGTTGCAAACCCACCATCCCGAGCATCCCTTGTTGCAAACGTTACTGCATCACGATTATATGAACTTCGCTAATGAAACGCTGGAGGAACGCCGCCAGGCAGGTCTGCCTCCTTTTACTAATCATATCTTGTTTCGCGCGGATGATTACGACAATCGTCAAGCGCGGCTATTTCTTGATCAATTACGCCAACTGCTGGACGCTAGCCCGCTGCGTGATAAGGCTCTATGGCTTACAGGACCGAGCTCTGCGCTGACACCCAAGCGCAGCGGACGTTTTCGCTGGCAGTTGCTCTTATCACACCCGTCGCGTGCACAACTGCAACGCCTAGTCGCCGACAGTTTCCTGCTGATAGGTAGCCTGTCCCAAGCGCGCAAGGTCAAATGGTCGTTAGATGTAGATCCTCTCGACAGCTGATGACGCGGGTTTTTCAATCGCGCTGCGGCAATAAGGCAAATATTAAGACCTGCGCGAAATTGACCTCAGCGCATTAACGTCAGATCTAATATAAAAGAGAGTCCGTTGCGCATGAAGAAGGCTCCGAATATCAAGATATCATAGACTGCAATGAAGTTTTATTACCCAACACTCATTAAAGCAATTTCTAATTGCAAATTAAGATATATAGATGCAGCTTGACTGCAATTTCTTAAACAGAATGGAATAGTGGCTTTGCAGCACATCCTTCGGTCATCAAGCTGCTCAACTATATCATTTATTTATAAGCGCATCAGTGGTCTAAGACATCGCTCTATATGATATTAAGCTCTGCACATAAGCGTTTGCATTCATGTTTCTCGGTACCTAAGTGTTTTCTCTAACTAAAAAGCCGATCTCTAAATTCTTTGCTATTTTTTGCAAGTACCTGATGAATAGCTATGCCAAATGCGTGACCATGATCCCCGAGAAACATCGCGCATTTTTGCTATCTTGATTTTTGTAGAAAGGAATAAAAATCCACCGATGCGGTAAATCTATGCTCACGCAAAGATAACGTCGTCAAGTTTTATTTAGCATTTGTGGAAGAAATGAATATGCAGTCTCATAGAGTTTAAGCGCTTTGTGTTTTGGTTTTGTGTTTTCTTCTTTATTTCGCGCAGACGCTCTTAAACCATGCTTACATAAAGGCAGTCCAGGCCAGATCGAGATACGGCGGAGTTCAAGAATTCGCATAAGAACACTAACAGCTTATCCAGTAAGAGAAACAGCGTCTTACGCAGGGAACGGCTATTTGATCCGGCAATAGCCCTGCCTGCAAGCGATGTGAAATGTGACTATAATCCTCAAAATCATATTGTTTTTGCCATTTAGAAACGGTTAGTTCAGAGACAGCTAAAACTTAGCGCAAATAGATATGGACTAGTTGCTTGCCTGAAGAGCACCTATGATTTGAGCTATTTTAGTTGCTTAACTATAGAGCCTAATTATTTCGTACAATTTACTTCGGAATAGGCCAAGCAAAATTCCGCAGCGCCAGCGGCGCGATAGCATAGGGAGCCTTGCCTATTGCCCTCGCCGTATCTGATAAAGAACAAACAGACGATCGTCTGCCGGGCGCTGGCCAGACCAAATCCGCCGCCAATCCGGCGCCGCTGGAGAAATAGGAGCTTCCCGCGACTGCTGCACCAGCAGATAATTGCAGTTAAGCGCGGCCTCATTAAAGCGCCCTCGTTCCCCCTGGCCTGAGTGGCCAGCATAAATACGCCGGCCCGCCACGCCGGTCAAATAATGCAACATACCGAGCTCCGACTCGCCTAGGCCGTCGGTCGCTATGCAGCGAGGTGACATCAATAACGGTCGCAACTGCACGAAGGGCTGATGATAACTGCGCGCAGCGTCCAGCCAGGGTAGGAATAACAGCAGCGCGACGCTCCAGACGGTCGTCATACCAGAAGCCCAGGAGCAGAGTATATCTGCTTTATGGCGGCAGATTACGCCTGCCCACAACAGCAGTGCCAGGCAGGCAAACCCGAGACTGAGCTTATCTGGGATAAGCCAGAAGGGAACGGGCAACTGGCTGTCGATTTTGGGCCAAAGGCTCTCTAGGAGTCGCGGCTTACCGAGCTGGTATAACTGCAGCGCGGTGACAATTATGATCAACAGTAGAAAAAGAAACAATCCGTCCAACGCGCGAGCTACCAGCCGTTGCCACGGCTGGCCTGCCGGTAGCAATCCAAGCGCAAGCATCGTCATGGGAGGCAAAAAGGGCATCAGGTAGATATCGCGCATGGATCCTGATGATAACAGAGTCGCCAGGCCGACCGCTAGATAAATAGCCGCCACGCTCCGCGCGGGTAACGGCGGAAGAGCACCGCCAGCGCGCCCTTTCTAAAGCGCAACGAGCGCGCGCGGCGCGCTAGCACGAGAAGACCGGCCGTCCCACTTTTTACTAACAGCAGAGAGGCGGGCGCGCCGGCTAGGACAACGGCATATAGCCTGTCCAAAAGTGGATTATCGTGGCCGCCCAGCGAGCTAAAGCCAGCAAAACGGCCGACATTATTGAACCAGAACCATTCATAAAATAAGTCTGGCGACGCGCAATACAGCGCTAGCGGCCAGGGCACCGCAAAGGGCAGTAACGCTAGGCCTGCGCACAGGATAAATGCGGCACCGCGCCGTCCGCGTAGCGGCGGCAACCACGGCAGGCAGCAGACCCAAACCGTGAACAGGACACCCGGCACTAGCAGCCCTTTCGACAACAGCGCAATGCCGCTGCCCGCGCCAAAGATGGCACCACACACTAATGCTCGTTTATAGGACGGCGCGTTCCTGTATGAGACGGCAGCAATCAATGCTGCTAGCGCCACCATCGCACCGGCTAATTGTCCAAGATCGGCGGTAAATTTATGAATGTGCTCGGCAAGGCCCAGATTGGTTACCAACATGGCTATACCGTAAAAACGCCAGACCGGAGCCGAGAATGTCGGCTGACAAATTTCGCTGTACAATGTCTTCAGACCGCAGCAAAACCCCCAGAGCGTGAGCATGAGGCAAGCAAGTACCGCTAAGCGCGCCGCTTCATGGGGCGCTAGCCAGGGGAATAGTCGCACGCATAGCGCCCCCAACCAGAAGAACAGCGGAGGTTTTTCTATAAAAGGATCGTCGCCGATGTGGGGAATAAGCCAGCGATCGTGGCTGACAGCGTTCCAGGTTATAGCAAAGGAATAGGGTTCATCCGCTTTCCAGGGATAGCGGCCAAAGGTTCCTACCAGCAGATATACGGTCAACAGGCCATAGACGCTAGCGCGCCGCGCAGATAGCCGCCACGGAGCGCTTGTTAGCGGCATAAAGCGATCGATCCACGATAAACAAAGGCGTAGCAGCAGCGTTAAACGAAGAAATTTCATGGATGCTGTCGCAATTTATTGTTGTAGCTCATTGTGCAAGCGTGAATGACATCTTCGTCAGGGTGCCCACTTTATAATATTGCTATCTTGCCGGAGGATGGAAAGCGGAAGCCTAACCTTGTGCTCTTAAACAAGGCATTACAGTAGCGACAATGACTACTTCATCGGCGTGCTGCATCATAACTGGCATTGTATCACATATTAAATAATAGACAAGACGCTTGAGCTTGATACGAGTGCTATCAGTAGTGAAATGCCACTAAATCTTAGCGTTTCTCTGGTCACGCCGTGTCTCCCTGGTGATAATGCAATGTCCCAATATCTGAATCTTGTTAATACGATGACTCAAGTATTGGCTGATCAGTGCATTAAGTTTGATTTGCAGGGCGTCTAACTAACTATCATTTTGTGGTGTATAAAGAAATTTAAAACTAACGGCTCACCCTGATTCGCTAGGAAGTCTAAGCACAACGAACCTGGGCTATGAATGTTGAGATTATCTATAATCAATGCAATGCAATATGCGTAAGGATATTGTGTTGAGATATCTTTAAGAAAGCGAGCCTAATCGATCTTGGTTCTATGCTAGCTCTATGCTTGTGCTATGCTCAGGCGCTTTAGTTAGCCGACCACTCGCCCGCAGCTCACTGGCTGTAAAGCCATTGCACAGCCCCAACCGTTTTTATTGATAGCCTTCCCGAGTAGGTTTACTAGGCTTCTATATAAACTACCGGATGTATCGGATCATCGGGCTGAGAATACACGTTTAGCATATTCTTCATAGCCAGAAAGCATTCAGAATTGGCTTCTTGCGGCATGAGGGGGCTTATTTTCGTCTACGGTTTCAGTGCGTTTTCAGTGTGTGCTGCACTTTTTCACGCGAAATCACCTATTGCAGCTCTAGGAGCTTATCCGCAAGCAGTTGCAAGGTTTACCGCCTCTCTGATAACTCGCTTCAGCTTAGCACAACTAAATTCGCTACGGCATCACTATCTACACCATCCACGATGGGATCATGCGGACATTTTGCTTAGTTTACATCTGATGACTGCATCAAGCTCTTCTCCTACAAAAGAACGCTTAACCCGATCGATATTGCGGCACTTATTTATAAAATCTCGGCTAACACCTCACTACTCGATCGCTTACATGTCGAATGGATATATTGCAACTCAACAAAAAAATCAATGCATTTGCAACTTTCTGCATAGCATAATTCACCTCACTAAACGACATGAGGATAATAATCTATTTTTTATTTCTCGATTTATAAATTTTCTTCAGCTCTTGCGATACATATTGCAATCGCTACCTTTTCTGTCTTAAGATACTGAACTTAGTAACGATAACGATAGCGATACTATATCCTATCAGGCAGAACGGTTAATTTTTTGAAATTTATATTTCATATACTCTAATAGAGTTTCATTACCGAATACTGATTACGCTCTTTATTAGAATAGTAATGGCGGCTTTTACCATATCTTCTATATATCGCTTAAATCGCTCGACCATATTATTCTTTTTTGGATACATAGCTAGGCCAAGACTGTGTTCTATATAAAGCTCTACACATAAGGGGTCAAATTCATACTTCTCGATGACTGAACGTTTTCACAAGCCAAAAACGATCTGTAAATTCTTTATCCTTGCCTATAAGGCCTTATTTATAGCCATGGCACAGACTCGACCAAGAACAAGCAAGAAATGTCTTGAATTAGCCCGCAGTATTAACTTTATAGATACGAATAAAATTCATTGAATTAATCTATCTATGCCTATGAAAAAGATTACGTTGTAAAGTTTTATTCAGCACTTGTGAAAAATATTTCACATCAATATGCCGGTAATCGGGTTTATTTGAACACCTTGTGCTTTAGTTTTAGCGCTTTCTGCTTAATATCGTGCAAACTCTCCAATTAATGCCTGTGTAAATAGCAATCCAGGACAGATTAAGATACTATCGGGTTCAAGAATTTTCGTACGAAATCGAAAGATCGTTTAGTTGTTATAGCTACTGACAGTCGCTTTAGCGGCGGCTTTCAGTATCGCGTAGCACTTGAACAAGTTACTTTACAACAGTAATTACTTGGCCTACGCTTATTCTTGAGTCTCTAGAGGAATAATCATACTGCTTTGATTCCGATTTTCAAGAAACCAATAAAGGGGAAAACTGTCTAGCAGCCAACTGTATTTCGGCCTGGCATAGCGAAGGCAATAATAGCTTCAGAGACACGAGCATCAACACCGCCAGAAAATAGCGGTAGCGCGCCTCATACGCCTAAGACAACCTGAAACTTTTATAAGTCCTCCCCTGAATCAGTAAACCGTTTACGCCGCCAGATTACTACCAGCGAACTTACTAGCCCGATAGTCAAAAGTGCTAGTGGGAGCAGCATTAGACACAGCATCAACTCCTCTTCATAACGCTGAAAAACTTGCGTTTTCCCGAGGATAAACCCGACCAGTGTCAAGATAAACACCCACAGAAAAGCGCTGAGCCAATTAAAAAAATGAAAACGCGAACTTCCCAAGCCTGACAAACCGGCGATAGTCGGCAACAGAGTGCGCACAAACGCGACAAAGCGGCTCATAAGCAAAGCCGAAAGCCCATGACGATGAAACATCCGGTACGCTCGCTCATGATAGTGCGCCGGTAGATGCGCTAGCCAACTCTGAACTATCCGGTTATTTTCCAGCCATCTCCCCTGCATGTAGCTAATCCAACTGCCCAAACTAGCGGCCACGGTTAGAAGCAACAGCACGAGAGGAAAATGCAGCGTTCCTTTTGCAATCAGCACACCGACCAATATCAATAAACTGTCTCCGGGTAAAAAGGCGGCGGGCAGTAGACTGTTCTCTAAAAAAAGTATGACAAACATAAGAAAATAAATGACCCAAACTAAGTTAGGATCGGAAAGTGTTTCAAAATCTTGTTGCCAGAGGGCATTCAACAGTTCCTTAAAGATATTCATTATGCATTATCAACCATTGACGTTATATCATCCACTGTCCGCAGCCGAATCGGAAGAGAGTAAGCGAACCAGGTGTTGTTGGCGTTTTGATACGAGTGCGCTTACACCTTTTTCTACCCGAAACGTTAAGGCAAACAACTCTTTAACCACGGGAGTAAAGCTCTTCTCTATACTTTAAGCAAGAGAAAAACCGTGCGCGAAACGGTGGCCGACGAACCAACTAAAGTAAAAAATTATCTCTACTGTAACAAAACCGAGTCTATTGAGATAGTGAAATATAGGCGCTGTCACATGCAGGAAAGAGTATTTTTTTAAAAAATTTAGATTTAATTTGTATTAATATTTCATAAACTTCAATATAGTTTTACTACCAAATACTGACTGAGGCAATTCCTGATTTGTAGACTCAGAAATATCGGTGAAGTATAATTTCAAATTTTTCAATAGAATAGTGATGCTGGATTTGTAGCACATCTTCAATCGCCTATTAAATGTTTTGACTGCACTATTTATTTATAGATACATCGGTCGGTTAAGGTAATATCTTAAGCTCTGCATAAAAGCAGTCAAATGCATGTTTCCGAATGGCTAAGCATTTTCGCAAGGTAAAAGACTATCTGTAAATGCTTTGTCACTTTCTGTCAGTACCTGAGAAATAGCTATCGGACATGCTTGACTGTCACTACCGGTTTAAATCTGAGTCACTCTACTAATTAAATCACTATTTTTTACGAAAAATAAATATAAAACAGTTCGAGAAATTATCATAAGCCATATACGCGATCTCTGCATTAAAAAAACGCCAAGCAAAACGCTAATATGGTTTCTAGGTCTATACTAGTGTCACATCACATATTAAATGACGTATAAAGACCCCTGATCTTGATACGAGCGTCATCGGTAGTGAAATATCAATCAATCTTGGCACTTATCTAATGTCATTGTCTGTCACGCAAAAATGTCTTAATCTTGTAATTATGATGATTTAGCTATTAGCCGATCAGTACATTCAGTTCAATTTCCGCTAAATAATTGGCATGTTTCGGTGTATAAACGAATTAAAAATGATCCCCATAAAGCCTTAGCTTAATCAGGTTTTAAGGCTGAGCAGGACGAATATGAACTATGTATATTGAGATTATCTATGACTAGTATAATTCAGTGTGCATAAGGATATTATATTGAGATATCTTTTAATAAAGTGAGCCTAATCGAAGAGATTTCCATCCTTAGTCGCCTTAGTTAGTCCACGCCCGTCAACAGCTCATTTTGTATTGATCCTTCTCCCGGGCCTCAATGGCTGAGTCGCGAGTGTTTGTCTACTCAATAGGAGTGTTGTCTACGCAAACTACCAGATGCATCGGGTCATGGAGACGACGATACACATTCAAAACCGTCTCTATATCTACAATGAATTGGGCATTAGCTTCTGGCAGCATAACGCAGCTGACTTTCTTCTACAATTTCAGTTTTTTATCGTGCGTTTAATGTTTCACACAAGATCGCTCTAGCGTATTAAAATTTTATAGCTTTATCCACAAGCAGTTGCAAGATCAACTGTCCCCTACTTTTCTGGCGGATCGCTGCAGCTTGGCACAATTAAATGCGCTTCGGCATCACGAGCAAACGCCACTTTTTACGTGTTAAGGCAGCAGTCAGAAGCTCGCTTCGCTCACGTATCAGCGCACAGAAGTTTCAGGCCGACTTTATAAGTCTTTTTCGTGCCTGGCATGCCTTCCGCATAATGGCGCATTTACAAATAATTGTTTTAATAAAAAATATTTTAGTTAGCAGAATTGATTTTTTTAAAAAGTAGTGGCACTCGATAAAGAGCACTCAAGAAACGTCGTGTATTAGCCATGGTCTTGACTGTATAGCTGTAATTCCTCACCTAATTTTCATCTTACCGAAAAGCAGGAAACTATAAATAAATCATTTACTTTTCAAAAGTATAGATATTTAGACTGTTTAATGATTCTAGTTTTAAGAAAATTAGTTAATAAAAAGCCATTGCAGTTTATGCAACATTAGTAAAAATAAAACCTAAATTATTTAATAAAAAATACCCATGCTATCTATCCGAGATAAAACACTAGCATTAAAGCACTTTTTAATACTGATTAAACATTGAGAATAATCAATATCGCGCCGTTTTAGTCATAATCAATATTATAAGCCGATTCGGCCTCCTGCAGAGCACCTAAAGGTGCCTGCAATAGCGGGTGGCCGATCAGAAACATTTCAGACTACAGCAAATACTCGACGGCAACGTTAGTTCGGCTGCGGTCAATATCCTGTCTAATCGCTAGCTTCAATGCCTGATTGAGCTGTTGCTGATCGCGCTGCTACGCCGCAGTAGCTAGCGCTCTTTGTTGCTTCACATACGCTTTGAACTAGACGGTGCGTGCGGCCTAGACCCGCCCCATAACATCCTCATTGAAATCATAGCCTACACGGGCTGGGGTGGCGAAACGTATACAGCAGCACAGCTGCTGATTGGCGTCTGATTATTAGCGTCTGGTGCCATTTCTTCCATCAGCATTGCGCTATGGCGTTTATCAACTGATTCAGCAGCACAGTACGTGAATAAGCGGCGCTCTTTTAGCGTGTTTGATAGTAACCTCTTCCTGGCTGCCAGAGAATAGTAAGCTAGCAGGTGTCATTTTCGCCCCGAATTGCATTCAAGGTGATATTTTTTTATAGTGCCTTAGACGTCGCTTGGTCTGCTTAACGAAGCGGGCGACCCGCCAGGCGTATTTCAGTACGTAGCCATAAAGCAAAAATACCTCAATCCACAGCAACAACATGACTGACTCTGGCCAGCGCAGTAATCGCTCTCCCGTCACGCCGAAAAACGCCAATAACGCGGCAGTAAGCGTAATAATAATAAACGCCTGGTGCGAGCTAAAACCCGCACGCATGATCAGGTGGTGAATATGCTCCCGGTCGGGTGAAAATGGGCTTATGCCTTTGCACATCCGGCGGCACATAATAGCTATCATATCCATTAAAGGCACAGCAATAATCCACAGCGCGGTCACGGGATTTATCGGATGCCCCCATCCCTGCGTGCTTTGCAGTAACAGCCAGATAATCGTAAAACCGATCAGGGTGCTGCCGGCATCGCCCATAAAGACTTTATAGCGTTGACCGAAAATTCCAAGATTTAATAAAATATAAGGTAAAATGGCGGTGATCATTGCAAAACAACACAGCGCTAGCCCTGGATTATTGCCTAGTGTTAGCAGGATGCCGATTGCGCTGAGAGACACGCAAGAAAGACCGCCCAGCAGGCCGTCGATACCGTCCACCATATTAAAAGCATTGATCGCGGCCCAGACGGCGAATAGTGTTACCAGATAGCCAAATGGCCCCAGAATCATTTCCCATGGCCCGAAAATATAGCCCAAGCTATTAATATAGCGGCCACTGAACACCATCATCGCTACCGCAATCAACGCCTGAATAATAGCGCGCGTTACGACGCTGATATCGAACCGATCATCTAATACGCCTGTCACGACCAGGACGCCCGCGCAGACCAGATACAGCACTACATGGGGGATATAATGATCCATATAGAGAAGAGCGAAGCAGATGCTGGCATAAATAGAAATACCACCTACCAGAGGGATTTGCCCCTGGTGGCGTTTGCGGTAGTTCGGCTTGTCGACTAGGCCTATTTTTTTAGCAACCTTGCGGGCTAAAAATAAAAAGAGCAAAGAAAACAGAAAAATAGAAACAAAATCAGTACTGATATTGATTATGTTCACAATAGAAAGCTCTCTGCATCCATCAGGTCATTCAACGCGTCACCATAGCTTACGCCTTAACTTCGATGCCCTACTCCTCACTGAATTTTGTGACAACGAAATAGGCTTTCTATTATTTCTTTATGCTTAACCTAAATCTCCGTCAGGCGTGCAAAATAGAATTAAAATCGCTCGCACAGACACAAGCGCATGTGACCGAGCACACTAAAAATGTAACTATCCTAGCATTAGAAACGAAAAACGCCACGTTCTCACGTGGCGCTATCCAAGCTCTTGTGACTTATGAACGTTTCATCATATCAAAAAATTCATCGTTAGTTTTTGTCATCGCCAACTTGTTCATCAGGAATTCCATCGCATCAATTTCACCCATTGGGTGGATGATTTTGCGCAAGATCCACATTTTCTGCAACTCTTCCTGGGCGGTAAGCAATTCTTCTTTACGAGTCCCTGAGCGATTGTAATCGATTGCCGGGAAAACGCGTTTCTCGGCGATTTTACGAGATAAGTGCAATTCCATGTTGCCCGTGCCCTTGAACTCTTCGTAAATAACTTCGTCCATCTTTGAGCCGGTATCGATAAGCGCGGTGGCGATGATGGTCAGGCTCCCGCCCTCTTCCATATTACGCGCAGCACCAAAGAAACGCTTCGGACGATGCAGAGCATTGGCGTCGATACCGCCGGTCAATACCTTGCCCGAAGCGGGTACGACAGTGTTGTAGGCGCGCGCCAAGCGAGTAATAGAATCGAGCAAAATGATCACGTCTTTCTTATGTTCCACTAGACGCTTGGCTTTTTCGATTACCATCTCGGCGACCTGTACGTGGCGAGACGCCGGCTCGTCGAAGGTCGAGGCGATAACTTCGCCTTTTACCAGACGCTGCATCTCGGTCACTTCTTCCGGACGTTCGTCAATCAGCAGCACCATCAGTACGCAGTCGGGATGATTATAAGCGATGCTTTGGGCTATATTTTGCAGCAACATGGTTTTGCCGGCTTTTGGCGGCGCTACGATCAGGCCGCGCTGACCGCGGCCAATAGGCGAGGCTAAATCCAGAACTCGCGCAGTCAAATCTTCGGTAGAGCCGTTGCCACGCTCCATACGCAAACGTGAATTCGCGTGCAGCGGCGTCAAGTTTTCAAACAGAATCTTGTTACAAGCGTTTTCCGGCTTATCGTAGTTGACTTCGTTGATTTTCAGCAGCGCAAAGTAGCGCTCGCCCTCTTTCGGCGGACGGATCTTCCCAGAAATAGTGTCACCGGTTCGCAGGTTAAAGCGGCGGATCTGGCTGGGAGAAACGTAAATATCATCGGGGCCGGCAAGGTAGGAACTGTCACTGGAACGGAGAAAGCCGAATCCGTCCTGTAAAATTTCCAGCACGCCATCGCCGAATATATCCTCGCCGCTCTTGGCATGCTGCTTGAGAATAGCAAAGATGATGTCTTGTTTACGCATGCGGGCTAGGTTTTCCAGCCCCATATTCTCGCCGAGGGTCACTAGCTCTGAAACCGGCCTATTTTTTAATTCGGTAAGGTTCATAATGGTAGGTTCTTAAAATCGGGGTATATCTCGAACTTGAATTGATTTTATGGATGGCATGGCAGCGCAAGGCCTTGCCTATCTATGATACTTGATCCCAGGAAATCCCATTTGAGCTGATGAACAGCGATTCATGCAATATCAATAACAAGAAAACTGAGATTAAAGAGTGCCTAAAAACGGATTAATTTAAATCCCGCCTTCCTATCCGCTCTCGTTGGTCACTTTTGGTGCTTTCTTGCAATGGGTTGCGGGCAAAGAATAAAGCTCAGATTCAAACTACAGGGAAGCTCACAATGCAGTAAGCATGAACTTAGCATGGTTCTTGATAGGCGTCTAGCGGTCAATATGAGAAATGCTTATGAACGCCAGGCGCCAAGAGAAAGATGCGCAATACCGCTTACAGATTGGCGTTAAGAAACTCTTTCAACTGTCCTTTCGACAGAATGCCAACCTTGGTAGCTAGGATTTGACCATCGAGAAACAACAACAGAGTGGGAATGCTGCGGATACCATACTTAGGTGCAGTAGCCGGATTCTCGTCAATATTCAATTTAGCGATAGTCACTTTTCCTTCAAATTCATCAGCAACTTCTGCTAGAATGGGCGCAATCATTTTACAAGGACCACACCATTCGGCCCAGAAATCAATTAAAAACAGCCCTTTGGTCCGTAATACGTTTTTTTGGAAGCTGTCATCAGTCAGATGAATAATTTTATTGCTCATTTTTACTCCACAGAATTATCGTTCCCTGCCATTGCAGTAATAACCAACAACAGGTTGATTCTATTTCACTATATACACTTTTGTAGTGCAATAGTTAACTATTATTCTCTTTTAACCGTTATTTTGCATTTAATTTTTCTTTTTTATCTTACCTAAAAAGCAGGAAACCATAAATAAATCCCTCATTCGGTGCCTATTAGAATAAATATAGAAATCGGTAAAAAAATTAAAAACAAATAAAATAAATTATTTATAATAAATAAAGTTTTATTGCTTATGATTCATCGTCATTCCATAAAAGTAGAATCATTAGAACTTGACATGAAAGCCTTAAGCCAAGCTTAATGCACCAAAATGCCTAATTACGTACTTTATACGGCTAATCTTGAGTCACAATGTAAATAAACACTTTTTAAGTAAGTAAATACTCTGCTAGAGAATTTTAAAAACGCCATAATCGGAATTTACCATGCAATTCGCGGCCAACATACACTGCGTTACCTGACTGAATGTTGGTATCGACTTAACCGACAGTATGACTTAGTAGCAGTGATGCTGGGCCTATTGGTGGCGGCATTAAAAGCATTCGCAATGCCATACAGCCTGAAGGCTGAAGGCTGAAGCGTGCAACATGCATAATCAGAGAAAATATGATGAAACACATGAGATTTAACCGTGATTCCGTATCTGTTTTTATCTTACCGAAAAAGTAAGAAGTCATAAATAAATTCTTTACTTTTTAAAAGTATAAATATTTAAACCATTTCATGAACTCAAAACGTGAGATCTTAAGTCTGATATGTTTCATCATATTTTTTGATTCGTTTTTTTGGCTTCAGAGTTTCTGCGTCAATCTATTATGATTCTAGTTTAAATAAAAAAGTGATAGTGATTATTTAATCATAAATAATCAGACTTGATTTTTTATAACTCATTGATTTTATTTAGTCTTTATATTTATTTCTAATTCAGTCGCGAAATGACAGACTTAAGATCTGTTTAATTCCGGATTATTGTATAGCATTTTGTCGCACAGCGCTGTTCATGGCAAGGTGACCATTGATGGATATAGTTAAGAGAAATATGATAATAATCAGGATTCACAGTCAGAAAACTACAACACCTAAAAAATAAAGGATGTGTTTAAAGTTTTCTACTTTTCCTGTAAGATAAAAAATTAGTTGCGCAATATCAAGATATATTGATTCTAATATTGAACATTCCCATAAAACATTAAGGCACACTAAGTTTTAAAACTAGTTCTTATCATTAAATCTAATTTTTAGTTTTATTCAGCCACTCTCAGCAAATTATATCGTATTGTAAGTGCCTTCCATACCGACATTAAAAAGCACGATATCAGCGCCTCTAAGGCATAAACTTGATTAAATCAACACTCAAGTTTAGCCAAGAAACTAGGCATATTTTGGCTGAGAATTCACCTTAAGTTTAGCTAGGATAAGTACCTAATCAGGCAATTAAATGATCACTATCACTTTCTCTGAAAACCAATATCACATTATGCATCAATAACGGATAAAGATATTTTAAATTTATATTATAAATAGTGAAATGCTAATCAATTACTCTTAGCGTTTATCTAGTCGCGTTATGTCTGCCAAGAAATGCGTTCACTTCGAAATATCTCAATCTTATGAAGATGACGATTCAAGAATTCGCCGATCAACAGATTGAGTTCAATTGCGGCTATATTTGGCCAACTGTCATGCTTCGGCGTATGAATGCATGCAAAACGACTCTATCAGGCCTTTAGTCTGATCCAGCGAAAAGCTGAATACAACAAGCCTGAGCCTATGGATTTTGAGATTTTTCATGAGCAATATAATTCCGTATGCTTAAAGATATTGTATTCAGATATCTTTAAGACAGTGCCCCAATCGACCCTGGTTCTATGCTCGTTATATGCTAAGTTACTTTAGTTGGCCGACGACTCGCTAGCATCCTACTGCTCCTGAAAATATCACATCTCTCTCAGCCGTTTGTATTAATGGTTCTTTCGAACAGCTTTCCCATGCCTTAAGGGATCGGAATCACGATCCAACATCCGGTCATATCACTCATTTACTCGGTTTATGGCTCAGGACTGCCTGAAATTTTTATTCTAAAAAACAATAGTTTACCAGATCGCTCTTGCCGACACCGATTTGTGAAATCTTGGCTAATGCCTTACTACTTACTCTCTTTACACGTTTAATGGGCGTACTGCAATTCAACAAAATTCATGCATCCACAACTTTCTATTCGGCATGCTTATTCTTGCTGACTTCCGCCTTAAATTTCGCTCTTTTTTAACTTAAGGGTAATAATGTATTCTCCAATTCCTCTGTTTTGAGAAATTTCTTTAACTCTAGCACATATACTGCCACCGCAACTTTTTACTTGTTAAGTTGTTAATATAACTACAGTTTAATGCAAAATCCTCAAGACAAGGAAAAACGAACTAAAAATACTTGATTATGCATATTGCTCAGCTAACCTCAATAGGCTCTATAGAATTATGGATTTTTTCAAAGTCGCCACTATAATCACCCAAATTAGGCCAGATAACAAGTCGTATATTAGCCAAGAATTGTATGGTAAGTCCCGTCTTGCATTTTTAGATTTTCCAGCAAAAGTATTCATCTACTTGAAAATTTTCTATTCCCAGTGTAGCTCAAGCTTGAGTAGATAAGGGACAGGAAAGTATGATCAAATACATGATATTTAAAATCTCACGCTCTAAGTTAATAAACACTCTGACTATCTATATTTTTGAAAAGTAAATAATTTATTTATATTTTCAGTAAAATAAAAAAATTAGGTGCGGAATAATAGGTAAATAAACATAGAGTTTATTATGTCTAAGTTGACAAAAGGTTATAAAAAGGAGTAGAAAGTCCTACGCAATAGGCGCGTATATTATCTTATTACTATATGTCTTTTATGTCTTTTACGATTTCTTAACTCCCTTCACGTAAATTGATGTGATGCATAAGACTGCCTATGCCAAAGAGCAGGCCGTAAATCGCTACTTTTAATGAGTAACATAAAGAATGTCGATAACCACTGAGATTACTGCTCATTATTGGGCTTTTGCCGTATTTCTCCTAGGTGCACTAGGACTATGCGCGCTCATGCTCACCGGAGGCTATCTACTAGGCGGTCGCGCTCGCGCGCGATCGAAAAACATGCCGTTTGAATCCGGAATCAATCCGGTCGGCACCACGAGATTGCGTCTTTCAGCTAAATTCTATCTTGTAGCAATGTTTTTCGTTATTTTCGACGTTGAAGCCCTTTATTTATATGCCTGGGCCACCGCCATCCACGAGGCAGGCTGGATAGGCTTTATCGAAGCAACCATTTTCATTTTTATCCTGTTAGCAGATTTAGTTTACTTAGTCCGTATTGGCGCGCTTGATTGGACGCCGGAACGTTCCCGGCGCTTGTACCGAGCAGGCCCGATTGACAACTTTCCCCTGTAATCAAGAGTAACAGCGAGGCAGAACAATGGATTATACCCTCACCCGTTTGGAGCCGGACGGCGATAAAGAGCGGTATCCCCTACAAAAACAGGAAATCGTGGCGGATCCGCTAGAACAGAATTTTCATCGCAGTATTTATCTCAATAAGCTTGAGAGTGCGCTGCACAATGCAGTGAACTGGGGACGCGGCAATTCTCTTTGGCCGTATAATTTCGGCCTCTCCTGCTGCTATGTTGAAATGACCACCTCGTTTACCGCTGTGCACGACGTAGCTCGCTTCGGGTCAGAAGTCATTCGCGCCTCACCGCGACAAGCGGATTTCATGGTGATAGCAGGCACTCCTTTCACCAAGATGGCCCCCGTTATCCAGCGTCTGTATGATCAAATGCTAGAGCCGAAATGGGTTATCTCAATGGGTGCCTGCGCCAATTCCGGCGGGATGTACGATATTTACTCCGTAGTACAGGGGGTTGATAAATTTCTGCCGGTAGACGTCTACATTCCCGGCTGTCCGCCGCGCCCTGAAGCCTACATCCAAGCGCTGCTGCTGCTTCAAGAGTCTATTGGAAAAGAACGCCGTCCTCTTTCCTGGGTCATGGGCGATCAGGGTGTCTATCGCGCTAATATGAACTCCGAACGTCAACGTAAGCACGATGAGCGCATCGCGGTCACCCACCTGCGCATGCCTGACGAGGTTTAAAGCGCGGATAGGTAATACTGGCTGTGTCTTAATAGTACGGTAGTCGGCATGCGCCGGCACAGTTCAAGGTGGTAAAGACAACCATGAAAGAGTTGATAACGCAAAATTCCGCCATGTCGACCTGGCAAACACAAGATCATCTTGATGATCCCGTGATTGGCGAGTTGCGTAACTATTTCGGTCCGGACGCATTTAGCGTGCAACCCACCCGTATCGGCATTCCAGTCGTGTGGGTTAATCGCGAGCAGATCCTCGACGTGCTTCCCTTTTTAAAAAAGTTGCCGAAACCTTACTTAATGCTCTATGATTTGCACGGAGTAGACGAAAGCCTGCGCACCCACCGGCTGGGCCTACCAGCGGCGGACTTTACCGTTTTCTATCATCTAATTTCTATCGATCGCAATCGTGATATCATGCTAAAGGTGGCATTGCAGGAAAAAGACCTGCGCCTATCCACCTGCACCTGCATTTTCCCCAATGCCAACTGGTATGAGCGCGAAACTTGGGAAATGTTCGGCATAACCTTCGACGGCCACCCGCACCTAACCCGCATTATGATGCCGAAAAGCTGGGAAGGGCATCCGCTACGTAAATATTATCCGGCGCGCGCTACTGAATTCGATCCTTTCGTCCTCACCAAGCAAAAAGAAGATTTAGAGATGGAAGGGCTGACCTTCAAGCCAGAAGAATGGGGCATGAAGCGCGGCACAGACAACGAGGATTTCATGTTCCTCAATCTCGGGCCGAATCACCCCTCCGTCCACGGCGCCTTCCGCATCATACTGCAGCTAGACGGTGAAGAGATCGTCGATTGCGTGCCCGATATTGGTTATCATCATCGCGGCGCCGAAAAGATGGGCGAGCGCCAGTCCTGGCACAGCTATATCCCCTATACCGACCGCGTCGAATATCTCGGCGGCTGCGTCAACGAAATGCCTTATGTCTTGGCGGTGGAAAAGCTTGCGGGCATCGTGGTGTCCGACCGCGTCAACGTAATCCGGATAATGCTGTCGGAGCTGTTTCGTATCAACAGCCATTTGCTGTATATTAGTACTTATATTCAGGACATCGGAGGGATGACACCGGTCTTCCTGGCGTTTACCGACCGTCAAAAAATTTATGATGTCGTCGAGGCAATTACCGGTTTTCGCATGCATCCTGCCTGGTTCCGCATCGGAGGTGTGGCGCATGATCTGCCGCGGGGGTGGGAAGGTTTGCTGCGCGAATTCCTAGACTGGATGCCGAAGCGCCTAGACAGCTATGTCAAAGCGGCACTGAGAAATAGTATTCTGCGAGCCCGCGCCGAGGGAGTCGCCGTCTACGGAGCAAAAGAAGCGCTGGACTGGGGCGTGACCGGCGCGGCGCTACGCGCTACCGGCATTGATTTTGATGTGCGTAAATGGCGGCCCTATTCTGGTTATGAAAACTTCGATTTCGAGGTGCCGGTGGGCAACGGCATTAGCGACTGCTACAGCCGAGTAATGCTGAAAGTAGAAGAGATGCGCCAAAGCCTGCGCATCCTCAAGCAGTGCCTGAATAATATGCCGGAAGGGCCGTTTAAGACAAACCATCCTCTGACGACACCGCCGCCGAAAGAACGCACGTTGCAGCATATCGAGACGCTTATCACGCACTTCTTGCAGGTTTCCTGGGGGCCGGTGATACCGGCTAATGAATCATTTCAAATGATTGAGGCCACCAAGGGCATTAACAGCTATTATCTGACCAGCGATGGCAGCACGATGAGTTACCGGACTCGTATCCGCACGCCCAGTTTTGCTCATCTTCAGCAGATCCCTTCGGTTATTCGCGGCAGCTTGGTATCGGATTTAATCGTATATCTAGGCAGTATTGATTTCGTTATGTCAGATGTGGACCGCTAATTATGCAGCAACAGCAAGACACCCTAAAACATACTGTGGCGGCTATGCTGGATACCACCAGCGAAACGTTTGAGCTGAGTCGCGAGGAGCGCGAAGCTATCGAGCATGAGAAGCATTATTACGAGGATGCGCGCGCCGTCTCAATTGAAGCGCTAAAAATCGTGCAGGAGAATCGCCGCTGGGTTCCAGACGGCGCTATCGCGGCTATCGCTCAGGTGCTCGACATCCCTGCTAGGGATGTCGAGGGGGTCGCCACTTTTTACAGCCAGATTTTCCGTCAGCCGGTGGGGCGCCACGTTATCCGCTATTGTGATAGCGTAGTCTGCTATATTATGGGTTATCAGCGGATCCAAGCCGCTCTCGAGCAATCGCTGAATATCAAGCCTGGCCAGACAACGCTCGATGACCAGTTTACCCTGCTGCCCACATGCTGTTTAGGCAATTGTGATAAGGGCCCAATCCTGATGGTAGATGAAGATACCTACGTGCATCTGACACCGGAAGGCATAAGTCCGCTGCTGGATCAATATCGATGACTAAAACCTTTATTCGCACCACGGAAATGCATCCCTTGACCTGGCGGCTGCGCGATGACCGCCAGCCCGTGTGGCTGGAAGAATATCAAAGAAAAAATGGCTATGTCGGTGCGCGTAAGGCATTAAGTGGCATGGCGCAGGACAATATCGTCACGCTGGTCAAAGATTCCGGCCTTAAAGGGCGCGGCGGCGCTGGCTTTTCTACCGGGCTTAAGTGGAGCCTGATGCCGAAAAATCCCACTATGAACATTCGCTATTTGCTCTGCAATGCCGATGAAATGGAACCGGGTACCTATAAAGACCGTCTGTTGATGGAGCAATTGCCTCATCTGCTGGTCGAGGGGATGCTGATCGCCGCCTACGCGCTGAAAGCCTACCGCGGCTATATTTTCCTGCGTGGCGAGTACATCGAGGCGGCAGCACACTTACGCCGCGCGATAGCTGAGGCCTCTAAAGCCCGCTGGCTAGGAAAAAATATTCTAGGTAGCGGATTTGATTTTGAGCTTATCATACATACCGGCGCTGGCCGCTATATCTGCGGTGAAGAGACAGCACTTATCAACTCGCTGGAAGGCCGCCGCGCTAATCCGCGCTCTAAACCGCCGTTTCCTGCCTGCGCTGGCGCCTGGGGTAAACCTACCTGTGTTAATAACGTCGAGACCTTATGCAACGTTCCAGCTATCCTTGAGCATGGAGTCGCTTGGTATCAAGCGATTAACGCTGGTAAGAGCAACGACGCTGGCACTAAGCTCATGGGTTTCTCGGGCCGCGTAAAAAACCCCGGGGTCTGGGAGCTGCCATTCGGCATTACAGCGCGCGAGATTCTAGAGGATTACGCCGGCGGCATGCACGATGGTCTGACTCTGAAAGCCTGGCAGCCCGGCGGCGCCAGCACCGATTTCCTAACTCAGGATCATCTGGATCTGCCCATGGACTTCGAGAATATCGGCAAAGCAGGTAGCAGACTCGGCACCGCATTAGCGATGGCGGTGGATAACGAGATCAATATGGTATCGTTAACGCGTAATCTAGAAGAATTTTTTGCCCGCGAATCCTGCGGCTGGTGTACGCCCTGCCGCGATGGGCTGCCGTGGAGCGTAAAACTATTGCGCGCCCTAGAAAGCGGCAAAGGCCAGCCGGAAGATATTAAAATCTTGGAACAGTTATGCCGCTTCCTTGGCCCTGGTAAAACATTCTGCGCTCATGCACCGGGGGCAGTAGAGCCGCTGCAAAGCGCGATTAAGTATTTCCGCTCCGAGTTTGAGGCAGGTATCAGTGCCGACTTACTGTGCAATACCCGCGCTATTGCCGGTGTGCAGCCTAACCTATTAAAAGCACGCTGGTAATCATTCATACTGCAACAGCGGATCAGACGGACGGACGCGCTTTGCGCCCTCAATACATTTTTATTCACGCTCGTCTTTGGCGGGCCTCACCTGAGTATGCTGACTGTGGCTACCATTCATGTAGACGGAAAAGAGTACAAGGTTAACGGGTCTGACAACCTTCTGGAGGCCTGCCTGTCCCTTGGCCTTGATATTCCTTACTTTTGCTGGCATCCGGCGCTGGGCAGCGTTGGATCTTGCCGACAGTGCGCGGTCAAGCAATACCAAAATGCTGAGGATATTCGCGGTCGGCTGGTAATGTCCTGTATGACGCCCGCAGCCGACGGGAACTTTATCTCCATCGCTGACGATGAAGCAAAAGAGTTTCGTCAGAGCGTAGTTGAGTGCCTGATGACCAACCATCCGCACGATTGCCCAGTCTGTGAAGAGGGCGGCAACTGCCACCTCCAGGATATGACGGTCATGACCGGCCAGAATTTCCGCCGCTACCGTTTTACTAAGCGCACCCACACCAATCAATATCTGGGGCCGTTTATTTCCCATGAGATGAACCGCTGCATCGCGTGCTATCGCTGTGTCCGCTACTATAAAGATTATGCCGACGGAGACGATCTCGGCGTTTATGGCACTCATGAGAATGTCTATTTCGGCCGTTATCAGGAGGGGCCTCTGGAGAGCGAGTTTTCCGGCAATCTGGTGGAAATTTGTCCAACTGGCGTATTCACCGACAAAACGCATTCGAAGCGCTATAGCCGTAAATGGGATATGCAGTTCGCTCCTAGCGTTTGCCAGCAGTGCAGCCTTGGCTGTAACACCAGCCCCGGCGAACGCTATGGCGAGCTGTGCCGTATTGAAAACCGCTACAACGGCAGCGTCAACCATTACTTCTTGTGCGACCGCGGACGCTTCGGCTACGGCTACGTTAATTTGAAAGACCGTCCGCGCCAGCCGCTGCAGCGCCGTGGCGACGATTGGATCGTGCTGAGCGCCGATCAAGCAATGCAGAACGCTGCAGAAACGCTGCGCCCTGTGCGTAAAATAATCGGAATCGGCTCACCACGCGCCAGCATCGAAAGCAATTTCGCCTTGCGCGAACTAGTGGGGCTGAGAATTTCTACACCGGGATTGCCGGTGGCGAACAAGGTCGGTTAGCGCTAATGCTCAATATCCTGCGTGACGGCGGCATCCGCACTCCATCACTGCGTGAGATAGAAAGTTATGACGCTATACTGGTGCTAGGAGAGGATTTGACCCAGACCGGTGCGCGCATGGCCCTAGCTGTGCGTCAGGCCGTGAAAGGCAAGGCGCGCGAAATGGCTGAGGCGCAAAAAGTGGCCGATTGGCAGATAGCTGCCATCATGAACATCGGCCAGCACGCTAAACACCCGTTATTCGTAACCAACGTTGACCGTACGCGCCTGGATGATATCGCTGCTTGGAGTTACCGCGCGCCGGTAGATGACCAGGCTCGGCTTGGCTTCGCTATCGCCCATGCGCTGGATGCGTCGGCACCCGAGGTAATCGGCCTTGATGAGTCGCTCAAAGGTAAAATTGACGTGGTCGTGCAGGCGCTGGCCGGCGCCCGCAAGCCGCTTATCATCTCCGGTAGCAATGCCGGCAGCGAGGCGGTTATCGCCGCCGCCGCCAACGTCGTCCGCGCCCTAAAGGGATATGGCAGCGATGTCGGGATTAGCTTTATTGCGGCAGGCGCCAACAGTATGGGTCTGGCAATGATCGGAGGCGGCAGTCTAGACGATGCGCTGGATGCGCTAGAGCAGGGTGCCGCAGACAGCTTGATTGTCTTAGAAAACGATCTTTACCGTCATGCACCGGCCGTGCGCATTAACGCCGCGCTAGCCAATGTCAATAACCTTATCGTAGTAGACCACCAGCGAACTGCCCTGCAGGAGAAGGCTAATCTTATCCTATCGGCAGCCAGTTTCGCCGAAAGTGACGGTACGCTCGTCAACCAGGAGGGGCGCGCGCAGCGTTTCTTCCAGGTCTATGATCCGGCGTACTACGATGACCAGGTTATTATGCTGGAAAGCTGGCGATGGCTGCATTCCCTGCACTCAACCTATTTAAACCGCCAGGTAGATTGGACCCAGCTTGATCATATTATCGATGCTGTGGCCGAGGCGCTGCCGCAACTGGCAGGAATCAAGCAGGCTGCACCGGATGCCAGATTTCGTATTCACGGCCAGAAACTAGCGCGCGAGCCGCACCGCTACAGCGGACGCACCGCAATACGCTCTAACATTAATGTGCACGAACCGCGCGTTCCGCAGGATGCTGATACCATGTTCGCCTTCTCCATGGAGGGCAACAATGATCCCCAGGCGCCTCGCCAGCAGATAGCGTTCGCTTGGGCGCCAGGCTGGAACTCTCCGCAGGCCTGGAATAAATTTCAGGATGAAGTGGGCGGCCATTTACGCCACGGCGATCCCGGAGTGAGGCTTCTGGAAGCGGGCGAAGACCGGCTGGGCTACTTCAGCGCTATTCCGGCAGCCTTCACGCAGACCGAGAACGGTAGCTGGCGTATTGCTCCCTACTGGCACCTATTCGGCAGTGAGGAGACCTCGCAGCGTTCTCCGGTTATCCAGGAGCGGATACCGGCGCTATATGCAACTCTAAGCCAGGCAGATGCCGCCCGGCTAGGCGTTAACAGCGGTACGCTGCTGGCCTTTACTTGCGCGGGTCTGGAACTTCGCCTCCCACTGCGGTTCAGCGATAGGCTAAGCTCAGGACAGGTTGGGCTGCCGCTAGGTTTTCCGGGCATTCCCCCGATGCTTGCGGGACAGAGCGTTGTTAATCTGCGGGAAGCCACATTATGAGTTGGTTGACACCGGAGATCATCTATATTCTACTGAGTGTAGTCAAGGCTGTGGTTATCCTCTTGGTCGTGGTCACCTGCGGCGCCTATATGAGCTTTGCTGAACGACGCCTTCTGGGGCTGTTTCAAAACCGCTATGGACCTAACCGTGTAGGCTGGGGCGGCTCTCTGCAGCTGCTGGCTGACGTGTTGAAGATGATGTTTAAAGAGGACTGGGTCCCGCCATTTGCCGATAGGGGCATTTTCATCCTGGCGCCAGTTATCGCCTTTACTTCATTGCTGATTACCTTTGCCATTGTGCCGGTGAAACCGACCTGGGTGGTAGCCGATTTTAATATCGGTATCCTGTTCTTTTTGATGATGGCCGGGCTGTCAGTCTATGCGGTGCTGTTTGCCGGCTGGTCGAGTAACAATAAATACTCCCTGCTGGGCGCCATGCGCGCCTCGGCGCAGACGCTGAGCTATGAAGTATTCCTAGGCCTATCGTTGATGGGGGTAGTGGCGCAAGCCGGCTCGTTCAATCTTAGCGCAATCGTTGAGGCACAGGCGAACGTGTGGAATGTTGTACCGCAATTCTTCGGCTTTATCACTTTTTCCCTAGCGAGCATCGCGGTCTGTCACCGCCACCCCTTTGATCAACCGGAAGCTGAGCAGGAGCTGGCCGACGGTTACCATATCGAATACTCAGGGATGAAGTTTGGTCTGTTCTTTGTTGGCGAATATGTCGGCATCTTGACCATTTCGGCGTTGATAGTGACGCTGTTCTTCGGCGGATGGCAGGGGCCTTGGTTACCGCCGTTTATCTGGTTTTCCGTGAAAACCACTTTCTTTATGATGATGTTCATTCTGATCCGCGCAGCGCTACCCCGTCCGCGCTACGACCAGATCATGGGTCTAGGCTGGAAAATCTGCCTACCGCTGACGCTGTTTAATCTGTTGGGAACCGCAGCGGTTATCTTGTATAACGCACATTAAATAATAGATGAATAATGACCTTAAAAGAGTTAGCGATTGGCTGCTGGACCACGCTGCGCAGTATCTGGATCATAGGCATGCAGGCGTTTAATGAGCGCGAAACCCGCATGTACCCGGACGTGCCGGTCAATCTGCCACCCCGTTTCCGCGGCCGTATCGTGCTGACGCGTGACCCTGACGGTGATGAGCGCTGTGTAGCGTGTAATCTATGTGCGGTTGCCTGTCCGGTGGGATGCATCTCGTTGCAAAAAGCGGAGACTAAAGACGGTCGCTGGTACCCGGAATTCTTTCGCATCAATTTCTCGCGCTGTATTTTCTGCGGCCTGTGCGAAGAGGCGTGTCCTACTACAGCCATTCAGCTTACCCCAGATTTCGAGATGGGCGAGTTTAAGCGCCAGGATCTGGTGTATGAAAAAGAGGATTTACTAATTTCGGGGCCGGGTAAATACCCGGAATATAACTTCTACCGCATGGCTGGTATAGCGATCGCCGGCAAAGATAAAGGCGAGGCAGAAAATGAAGCCAAACCTATCGACGTAAAAAGCTTACTGCCCTAAGGAGATTGACATGGAACTGGCTTTTTATCTTTCCGGCTTGGTGGCCGTGCTGGCGACTTTACGCGTAATAACTCATACCCAACCGGTACATGCGCTGCTATACCTAATTATTTCGCTACTGGCTATTGCCTGTGTGTTTTTTTCGTTGGGGGCCTACTTCGCCGGCGCGCTGGAGATTATCATTTACGCCGGCGCTATCATGGTTCTGTTCGTATTCGTAGTGATGATGCTCAATATAAGCAGCGACCGCAATCAACAAGAACGCGCTTGGTTGCGCTTGAAGGTCTGGATTGGACCGTCACTCTTATCGCTGATGCTGCTGGTAGTGCTGATGCGTGCACTAGCTAGCACGGGTAATCACAGTATCGCGGGGGAGCTTATCGCTGCTAAAAGTGTCGGTATCGCGCTGTTCGGTCCTTATGTGTTGGCGGTAGAGCTAGCCTCGATGCTGCTGTTATCAGGGCTGGTAATTGCGTTCCATCTGGGCCGCGACGAGCGGAAAAATATCGATAGGCTCTACAAGGTAGCGAAGATAACCGATACCATCAAGAGAAGAGGGAAGGAGAAAGTATGATTCCTTTATCACACGGTCTCATCCTTGCCGCTATCCTGTTTATCCTGGGTCTGACGGGAATCATGATCCGCCGCAATCTACTGTTTATACTCTTGGGGCTGGAGATTATGATTAACGCCTCGGCACTGGCGTTCATTGTAGCCGGCAGCTATTGGAATCAGCCGGATGGGCAGGTTATGTATATCCTAGCGGTTACCCTAGCTGCTGCCGATGCCAGTATCGGCCTGGCGTTGCTGCTGCAATTGCATCGCCGCCGCAGAACCCTGGATATCGATACAGTCAGCGAGATGCATGGATGAATCTACTCTATTTAGCCCTATTTTTCCCCCTTACTGGTTTCCTGCTGCTGGCGTTCTCCGGCGGTAGCTTGTCCGAAAGCATCGCAGCGAAAGTGGGCGTTGGAAGCGTTGGGCTATCGGCACTGATTACGGTTTGGGTCGGTCTAAATTTCTTTGGTGCACACGGCGACAGCGCAACGGTTTTTAACCAGACCCTGTGGCACTGGATAGCAGTAGGTAATTTTCAAATTCCGATTACACTCACTCTTGACGGCCTGTCACTGACGATGCTCTCGATCGTCACCGGCGTCGGCTTTTTCATTCATCTCTACGCCTCCTGGTACATGCAGGGAACAGCAGACTATTCGCGCTTTTTCGCTTACACTAACCTTTTTATAGTCAGTATGCTGGTGCTGGTTCTAGCGGATAATCTTCTGTTAATGTATCTTGGCTGGGAAGGTGTCGGGCTTTGCAGCTATCTGCTGATCGGCTTCTATTATAGTGAGTCAAAAAACGGCATCGCAGCGATAAAGGCGTTTATCATCACCCGCATAGGGGATGTTCTGCTGGCATTCGCGCTGTTTCTTCTTTATTATAAACTCGGGACGTTGAATTTCTACGATCTAATGATGCTAGCTCCGCAAAAACTAGCGGAGGGCTCTCCGACGATTACTGTGGCCACCCTTATGCTGTTAGGCGGTGCGGTAGGAAAATCGGCGCAGCTGCCGCTACAAACTTGGCTAGCGGACGCCATGGCTAGCCCCACCCCCGTATCGGCGCTGATTCACGCAGCTACCATGGTGACCGCAGGCGTATATCTTATCGCCCGCACCCATGGCTTGTTCCTAATGGCGCCAGAAGTCTTGCATCTGGTCGGGATCGTCGGCGCGATCACGCTCGTACTAGCGGGTTTCGCTGCGCTGGTGCAGACCAATATCAAACGGGCGCTTGCCTATTCCACCATGAGCCAGATAGGCTATATGTTTCTGGCCTTGGGCGTTCAGGCTTGGGACGCGGCTATTTTTCATCTAATGACCCACGCGTTTTTCAAGGCACTGCTGTTCTTGTCCTCCGGCTCAGTGATTCTCGCCTGCCATCATGAGCAAAATATCTTCAAGATGGGCGGCTTGAAAAAGTCGATTCCACTAATCTATATTTGCTTTCTGATAGGAGGCGCTGCGCTGTCCGCACTACCGATAGTGACCGCTGGCTTCTATTCTAAGGAAGAAATTCTCTGGGGGGCGCTAGCCAATGGCCACAGCATACTGTTGCTGGCCGGTCTGGTGGGTACATTTCTCACTTCGGTTTATACTTTCCGCATAATCTTTATTGTTTTTTACGGTAAGGCGCAAATCAAAGCCCACGCTTGCCGCGGCATCAGCCATCATCTACCTCTTGTGGTAATGCTAGTCTTATCCACCTTTATTGGGGCCTTAATCAAGCCGCCGCTGGCAGGAATCCTGCCGGCTAGCGAGTTTTCTCATGACGGTAAACTGGCTCTGGAACTCACCTCGGGCGCGGTCTCTATCATCGGCATTTTCCTGGCTGCGGCTCTGTGGCTCGGCCAACGCCGTTTGGTAAACGCTGTTTCAGCTAGCGTGCCGGGACGTTTCTTATCAGCCTGGTGGTTCGACGCTTGGGGATTCGACTGGCTTTACGAAAAGATCTTCGTCAAACCTTATCTAGCCATCGCGCGGCTTCTAGCGCGTGACCCCCTTAACACGGTCATGAATCTTCCCGCGCTGCTGGCGTGTTGGGCCGAACGCAGTCTGACGGTGAGCGAAAACGGGCAGTTACGCTGGTATGCGACGTCGTTAGGTTTAGGGGCGTTTTTCGTAGTGACGCTGTTGGTGTTTATTTCAATACCCTGAACTTCGTTTCCGGCTTAGGGAAGATCGGTAGGTAAAGTACTGCTGCGTTGATATATAAGTTTATTGATTTTACAATTAGGAACGCAAAAGCCATGCTACTACCTTGGCTCATTCTTATCCCCTTTATAGGCGGTCTGCTCTCTTGGCAATGTGAGCGTTTTGGCACCCGAGTGCCACGCGGTATAGCCCTGATTGCCATGGGGCTCACGCTGGTGCTTTCATTACTGTTATGGCATCAAGGAAGATACACACCGATAATGGCCGAAGGACTGCCGCAATGGCAGGAAGAGTATCTGCTGCACTGGATCCCGCGCTTCGGCATCAGCATCCATCTCGCGCTAGACGGCCTGTCTCTGCTGATGGTGGTGTTAACTGGACTTCTCGGAGTGCTAGCTATCTTCTGCTCCTGGCGGGAAATTCAGCGCCACCAAGGGTTCTTCCACCTTAATTTGCTGTGGATTCTAGGCGCCGTTATTGGTGTTTTTCTGGCTATCGACATCTTTCTCTTCTTTTTCTTCTGGGAGATGATGTTGGTGCCGATGTATTTTCTTATCGCGCTTTGGGGCCACAAAGCCTCTGATGGCAAGACCCGCATTACCGCCGCGACCAAATTCTTTATTTATACGCAAGCGAGCGGTCTGGTAATGCTGGTAGCGATACTCGGCCTAGTGTTGGCACACTATAACGCGACAGGCATCTGGACGTTCAATTATGAAGATCTTCTGCGCACGCCGATGTCGGAACATTTAGAATACCTGCTGATGCTGGGATTCTTTTTAGCCTTCGGGGTCAAAATGCCGGTAGTGCCGCTGCATGGCTGGCTGCCGGACGCTCACAGCCAGGCACCCACCGCCGGCTCAGTGGACTTAGCTGGAATTTTGCTGAAAACCGCGGCTTACGGAATGTTTCGCTTTAGCCTGCCCTTGTTTCCTCACGCTTCACACCAGTTCGCGCCTATTGCCATGTGGCTTGGGGTGGGAGGTATCTTCTACGGTGCCTGGATGGCGTTCTCGCAAACTGATATCAAGCGCCTCATCGCCTATACCAGCGTATCTCACATGGGCTTTGTTCTGATTGCTATCTACAGCGGTAGCCAGCTAGCCTACCAGGGTGCAGTGGTGCAGATGATCGCTCACGGTCTGTCGGCCGCCGGCATGTTTATCATTTGCGGTCAGCTGTATGAGCGTCTGCACACCCGCGATATGCGTGAAATGGGGGGCTCTGGGGCCGTCTGAGCTTTATTCCGGCGCTGTCGCTACTCTTCGCTGTCGCAACTCTCGGCATGCCGGGCACCGGCAATTTTGTCGGCGAAATTATCATTTTGTTTGGTACTTTCCCCGTGGCGCCGGTGATTACGGTTATTTCTACGTTTGGTCTAGTGTTCTCATCGATCTACTCGCTTATTATGATTCAGCGCGCGCATTATGGCCCACCTAAGTCTACCAAGCCGTTGCCCGGCATGACACTGCGCGAACGGCTAATTATTTTATTGCTGGCCTTGCTGCTGGTGCTACTCGGATTCTTCCCGCAGTCGATTATGGATACCTCGGAGGCCGCTATGAGCAATATTCAGCACTGGTTTGAAGCTGACGCCGGCTCCACTATGTCAATGACAAGGCCGTAATTCGCCATGATAATAACCCCTCAACAACTGATCGCATTATTGCCACTCTTAATCGTCGGATTAACAGTAGTGGTTGTAATGCTGTACATTGCGTTGCGACGCAACCACTTTATCAACGCAACGCTGACGGTCCTTGGGCTAAACTTAGCACTGCTGTCGCTGTGGTTTGTGGGGCAGAATGGCCCGATAGACGTGACGCCGCTGATGCGCATCGACGGCTTTTCCATGCTGTATACCGGGCTGGTACTGATGGCTAGCCTAACGACCAGCACGCTGGCCTATGCCTGGCTGGCGGGCTATCCGGGCAACCGCGATGAGTTTTATCTATTGGTGCTAATTGCGACGATGGGGGGCATCCTGCTTGCCGGCGCCAATCATCTAGCGGCACTGTTTCTCGGCATTGAGCTGATTTCGTTGCCTCTGTTTGGCATGGTCGGTTATGCCTTCCGCCAAAAGCATTCACTGGAAGCCAGTCTTAAATACACTCTGTTATCAGCCACCGCTTCATCGTTTCTCCTGTTTGGTATAGCGCTTGTATATAGCGGCACCGGACAGCTGTCTTTTGCCGGGATTAGTCACACCCTTAACGATGGCATGCTAACGCAGCCGTTACTGTTAGCGGGTTTGGGCATGATGATCGTCGGACTCGGCTTTAAGCTATCGCTGGTTCCGTTCCACCTGTGGACGCCGGATGTCTATCAGGGCGCGCCCGCACCCGCATCCACCTTCCTGGCAACCGCCAGTAAAATCGCGATTTTTGCCGTGGTGATGCGCTTGTTCTTGTACGCGCCCGTAACCCCGAACCAAGTGGTGCGGCTGGTGTTGACCATTATTGCCTTCGCCTCGATGCTGTTTGGCAACCTCATGGCTCTTAGTCAGAGCAATATCAAGCGGGTGCTAGGCTATTCGTCTATTTCCCATCTAGGTTATTTATTGGTGGGGTTGATTGCGGTACAGAGCCACACACTAGCGCTGGAAACCGTTGGCGTCTATCTGGCAGGGTATGTGTTCGCAAGCCTAGGGGCGTTTGGTGTCGTTAGCTTGATGTCCAGTCCCTACACCGGCGAGGATGCGGATTCGCTATATTTCTACCGTGGTCTTTTTTGGTGTAAGCCGCTATTGTCGTCGGTACTGACGGTCATGATATTGTCTCTGGCGGGTATCCCCATGACCCTCGGTTTTATCGGAAAGTTCTACGTCATCGCACTCAGCGTGGATAGCCATCTGGGTTGGCTAACCGGTGCAGTGGTGGCTAGTAGCGCCATCGGGCTGTTTTACTATTTGCGTATTATCGTCAGCCTCTACCTGTCGCCGCCCGAGAAACTGCGTCGCGATACGCCTTCAAACTGGGCACTAAGTGCCGGTGGCATCTTGATCCTGATTTCTTCACTGCTGGTGCTGCTGCTCGGGCTGTATCCGCAGCCACTCATCACACTCGTGCAGTTAGCGCGGCCTATTCTTTAACTCAGCGATGAGATTTAAGATCTAACATTGTGAATTCACAAAATTATTTTAAAAATCAGGTGAGGAATAACGGTCAAACATATCGATGCAGTGTAATCTAAAGCTTTTCACTAGAATTGGGTAGCCTTACAGCAGATCTTCTATACGCCTATTAAATCGATCGAGCACACCATTCTTTTATCATTCTTTTCTAGTTATATCGGTAGGTAGCTAAGCGTTTTCGCAGTCTAAAAAGACGATCTGTAAATTCTTTGCCATTGTCTTTAAGTATCCGATGAATAGCGATGGAACATGCTCGACCAAAATCACGCAAGAAAAATTGTGTATTAGGCACTCGCTTTAGTGTATAGAGAAAAAACCAATCGAGTCGCTCAACCCATACACACAAAAGATACGTTCTGATATGTCATTTAGCATTTGTAGAAGATATTTCAGATCAATTTTCAGGTTAACAACGTTCATAGCTTTTAAAAGCTTTATGCTTTGGTTTTGGTACCTTTCTCTTTCAGTTACGCAAACGCTCTCATGCATGCGTGCGTCAACAGCGATCTAGACAAGATCAAGATACGACCGAGTTTAAGAATTTATGTACGACCGCTACATAAAGATCGTCTAATAGCAGGAAAGTGCTCTCAGCAGAGAAACGTCTACTTCTACCTAAGTGAGTAAACAGCGCCGCCTGTAAAAAAAATGAGAAATCAAAAATATAGATAATTAGACTGTTTTATGAGTTCAGAATCTAAGATCTTAAATATCATGTATTTCATCATATTTTTTAGTTCGTTTTTGCTTGGCTTTAAAGGTTTAATCTTAAGTTTTCATGATTCTATTTTTGTATTAATTATTTGATTATAATCAATCAGTATTTTAATTATAATTAAGAAGTCTTTATTTTTATAATTTATTGATTTTATTTATTTTTAATTTTCACTGATTTTTATATTTATTCCTAATTGAGCTACAGAATGAAAGATAAAATCCTTAATCAGGGTATAATATAATCACAATAGTGCCTCGCGCCCAGCGCGACTGTTTGGCCTTTTTTATTTTTGGAATAACGTCTCGTGAGATTATTTGCACAATTAGAATGGTTTTTTCGCCGCGAGTGGCGGCAATACCTGGGTGCTGTGACATTACTGATCATTATTTCGCTATTACAACTAGTGCCGCCACAACTAGTAGGGGTAATTATCGATAGCGTAGTAGCCGGTAACGCTACCAGGCAGCGTTTAGCGCTTTGGCTGGGGACAATGGTCCTCACCGCGCTGATAGTCTATGGCCTGCGCTGTGTCTGGCGTATATTGTTGTTTGGCGCCGCATACCGGCTGGCGGTAGAACTGCGCGACCGGCTTTACCATTTACTCAGCCGGCAATTGCCGGGCTTTTATCTGCACAATCGCACTGGCGATTTGATGGCGCGCGCTACCAACGATGTAGACCGCGTGGTTTTCGCTGCCGGCGAAGGAGTGCTGACGCTAGTGGATTCACTGGTGATGGGCTGCTCAGTACTATTGGTGATGAGTTTGCAAATCAGCTGGCAATTGACTCTGTTAGCACTGTTACCAATGCCAGTAATGGCTGTGCTGATCAAACGCGACGGGCGGCGCCTGCATCAGCATTTTCGCGTGGCGCAGGCGGCTTTTTCCTCGCTGAATAACCAGGCACAAGAAAATCTGACTAGCATCCGCATGATCAAGGCTTTCGGTCTAGAGCAGCATCAGTCTGCGCGTTTCGCCGCCGTTGCTATCGAGGCAGGCGATAAAAACATGCGCGTAGCCCGGGTGGATGCGCGCTTCGATCCGACCATTTATCTGGCTGTAGGAATAGCAAATTTGCTAGCGGTAGGCGGCGGTAGTCGGCTGGTACTGCAAGGTGCCATGACGCTCGGTCAATTAACTAGCTTTATTATGTATCTGGGGCTAATGATCTGGCCGATGCTTGCCCTTGCCTGGATGTTCAATATTGTCGAACGCGGCAGCGCGGCCTACAGTCGAATCTGCCAGATGCTTGAAGAGGCTCCGGAGGTTAAGGACGGCGTATTACCCCTTCCCGCATCGCGCGGCACTCTGAAGATTGCGATTAGTGCATTTCGTTATCCTCACTGTCCAAAGTATGCGCTGCGCGATATTCATCTGACGCTGGCTCCCAAGCAAACGCTCGGCCTGTGCGGTCCTACCGGCGCTGGCAAAAGCACGCTTCTAGCGCTAATCTTACGGCAGTTTGACGTAAGCGAAGGGGAAATACGCTTCCACAACCTACCTCTAACCGCGCTGGTGCTCGATCAATGGCGCAGTCGGCTGGCCGTAGTAAGCCAGACACCTTTTTTATTTTCCGATAGCGTTGCTAGCAACATCGCTTTTGGCCGACCAGATGCTACGGCGGAGAAGATTGAGGAGGCAGCACGATTAGCCTGCATACACGAGGAGATACTGTGTCTTCCTCAGGGATACCAGACAGAGGTTGGGGAACGCGGCGTTATGCTTTCCGGCGGGCAGAAACAGCGTCTAGCGATTGCACGAGCGCTATTGCTGGAAGCGGAAATCCTCATCCTGGATGATGCTTTATCGGCGGTTGACGGACGCACTGAACATAGCATATTGCATAACTTTTTTCACTGTGGTGTCCAGCGAACAGTGATTATCACCTCGCATAGGTTGTCGGCGCTTCAGAGCGCTAGCGAGATCCTTGTGCTAAAACACGGAGAAATCAGTCAGCGCGGTGATCACGTCTCATTGCTGAAACAGCCTGGCTGGTACCGGGACATGTACCGTTACCAGCGGTTAGAAGCCGCTCTTAAACAGGAACCAAACCCTAAGGAAGCGGGCGATGCGAAACTGGACTAGTCTTTGGCCTAGCCTTAAACGTCTACTTGCCTATGGCCTGCCCTACCGCAGGCCGCTGACGCTGGCCACGCTGGTGTTATGGCTAGCGGCAGCGGCGGAAGTCACTGGGCCGATCTTAATTAGCTATTTTATCGACCATATTCTGCCTAAGAAAATTCTGCCGCCCTCGACCTTGGCTGGTCTAGTGGCTGTTTTTCTCGCGCTGCAGGTGCTGTCGGCAGCGCTGCGCTATTATCAGGCGCTGCTGTTTAACCGCACTGCATTAAACGTCGTGCAGAAGTTAAGAACCGAAGTGATGGACGCTGCACTGCATCAGCCTTTAAGAATATTCGATACTCAGCCAGTAGGACAACTAATTTCTAGGATAACCAACGATACCGAAGTGGTAAAGGATCTGTACATCACAGTGGTTGCCTCCATACTGCGTAGCGCAGCGTTAATCAGTGCCATGCTGGTGGCAATGTTTTTGCTAGACTGGCAGCTGGCGTGTATCTCGCTAGTGCTGTTCCCAATTAGCATTGTAGTGATGGGGCTATATCAGCATTACAGCACGCCGATCGTGCGGCGGATGCGAGCCTATGTCGCTGACATTAATGATGGTTTTAACGAAGCGATCAATGGTATGGAAGTGATTCAGCAATTCCGCCAACAGCGGCGTTTTGGCGATAAGCTGCAGCGAGCAAGCCAGGCTCACTTCAAAACCCGTATGGCAACACTCAAGCTAGAGGGCTATCTATTACGCCCACTGCTCAGCCTGCTATTTGCGCTGATATTGTGCGGTATGTTGCTACTATTCGGTTTGAGTCCGCGCGAGACGATTGGCGTAGGGGTGCTTTACGCTTTCATAAATTACCTCGGCCGGCTCAATGAGCCGCTTATTGAGCTGACATCCCAGCAGTCCATCATGCAACAGGCGGCGGTAGCGGGTGAACGTATTTTCGAACTGATGGATAGTCTAGCGCAACGGTACGGCACAGATAATCTTCCTCTCCGTGGTGGAGCCATCCAATTGCGTAACCTCCACTTTGCATATCATCGCGGATTGCCGGTGTTGCGGCATATCTCGTTAACGGCGCCAGCGAAAAGTTTTATCGCGCTGGTGGGACATACCGGCAGCGGCAAAAGCACTCTGGCTAGCCTGATTATGTGCTACTACCCAGTAAGTGAGGGGATGCTTTTCTTGGACGGTCGTCCCATCGAAACGCTTAGCCATAGCGTTCTTCGTCAAGGGGTTGCTATGGTCCAGCAAGATCCTGTCGTAATGGCTGATACGGTCTATGGCAACGTTACCCTAGGACGGGAAATAAGCGAGCAACAGGTATGGCAAGCGCTTGAGCAGGTGCAACTGGCAGCACTGGTACATTCACTACCAGGCGGGGTTTTCTCCGAACTGGCTGAACAAGGGAATACCTTATCGGTCGGGCAAAAGCAACTGCTGGCTCTGGCGCGGGTGCTGGTCTTCAGGCCTGCCATATTGATTCTTGATGAGGCCACTGCTAATATCGACTCTGGGACTGAACAGGCTGTTGCCCGCGCGCTACGGGCGGTGCGGCAGCATACCACGCTGGTAGTCATTGCTCACCGGCTATCGACAGTGGTCGAGGCGGATCAAATCCTGGTACTGCATCGGGGTGAGACAGTGGAGCAAGGAACTCATGCCTCGCTGCTGCAGGCTAGAGGTCGCTATTATCAGATGTATCAGCTGCAGCAAGCAGGACAGGCTCTGCGCACCGAAGCTTCCCAGACCTTGTGCGATTAAATTCTAGCTGCTGTTTCTGCGATTCTATTTTATTTCGCGCTATCAGTACAGTTATCACAGCTATTATTCTGTACCTTATCTTACCGAATAAGCAGTAAAATATAAATAAATTGTTTAGTTTTTAACTATATAGTTAGTAAAAATTGTTATTAAAAATAAACAAAATCAATTCATTATAATCAACTAGAAATCATGCTTATTTCTCGTATACGAGAATTCCGAAAGGGTAGCTTATGTTGCTGACTAATTTCGTAGAAGATTTTAAAAATAGAGAGATAAACCGTTATTCTTTATCTCAATAGTAATCATTATCACTTTTCCCTTAAAATTAGAATCATTACAGCTTGATGTAGAAGCCCTCAAGCCAAGAAAAAACGAACCAAAATATGATGAAACTCATAAGATCTAAGATTTCATGTTTTAAGTTTACAAAAAGTCCAACTGTCTATGTTTTTAACAGTAATGTGTTTATTGTGGTGAGATAAAAAAATCAGGTGTGAAATAACAGTTACCGTGTATCTCCATGGTGAAAAAGCCATTAAGCCAATGCTAATGACCTGGCCTGAAAACTCCACTGCGCCAAATTTTCTAGAGCAGAAACAAACGCTCAGAAGGACTTAGGCGTAAAACGGTGCCACACCGCAACACATTGCCAGGTATTAGGCCATATTTTCTACTTGACGCGGTGCGACCGTAACGCTCCCCGCGTCCAGAATTCTTTTCTTGTATTCTTCGTATTCAGTAAAGCTTCCCTCAAAGAATGCTATATTTCCTTCGTTCTGGTAGTCGATAATATGGATCGAAATGCGCTCTAAAAACCAGCGGTCATGAGAGATAACCATAGCGCAGCCGAAGCATTCCAGGAAAGCGATCCCTAGTGATCACAGCCTTTCAAGATCTAGAGAGCATTAGTCTATTCATCCAGTAGCAGCATATTGCCGCTCACCAGTAGCAGTTTAGATAAGTAGACGCGGCCTCATTCGCTACCGGATAACTCACCAACGCGCTTCGCTCGAGCAACACCTTTAAAATTAAAACAGCCCACGTCAGTAGGTAGGTAGATAGATAGGTAGTTGCGGCAATTATAATATTCTAACCGCCAGCAATCTCTTCACACACTGTTTTGAAATTATCTATAACGCTAAGATTTATTGCCATTTCACTACTGATAATGCTCGTATCAAGCTTAATCTTTTATATCCATCATTTAATATATCGTGTGATATTAGTGCCATGGAAAAACGCCTCTTTTCCGGCGCCCACCGATGGCGAAAAGAGGGCGCACAAGAGCTTCTCACTGGTGAGCACAGACTGTAAAAGAGGATAAATCGCTCATCGAGCGGCGATAGTTTGCTATATTAATGCGTACTAATAACATTAATTAATAATGCTTATTGTCATATGAGTCTATTACGAGCCGACTGGATTGGCTGGCATGTGTACGGAACCGGTCTATTAAACGCGCAACGAAATCCCTGTGGCGGAATGTGTAATGAGCTGAGGATAAGTAAAGATGATAAAGGTAGACAGATTGCGGTTTTGGATAGCAGCAATCGGGATAATAACGCTGCTGGCGCTAGTGCAGACGGATTCCCTCGATGCCCAACGGCAGCGCTATCAGCAGGTCAAGTTAGCATGGGATGCACAGAAAATGGATGTGGTAGCGCAACTGATGCCTACCTTGCGTGACTATCCGCTCTATCCCTATCTGGCCTACCGGCAGCTATTACAGAATCTCTCGAAGGTCAGTTCCGATCAAATCAATGATTTTATCCAAGCCAATCCGACACTGCCGCTAGCTCGCTCCTTGCCCGCGTGCTATGTTAACGAACTAGCGAACCGACAGGATTGGTATAGACTTCTAATCTTTAGCCCGCACCCGCCAAAACCGGTTGCGGCGCGCTGCAATTTCTATTATGCAAAATGGATTACCGGCAAGATGCAGGAGGCCTGGGACGGCGCCAGCGATATTTGGCTGAACGGACACTCTCTACCAGACAGCTGCAACAAACTGTTCGGCGCTTGGGACCAGGCCGGGAAGCGAAGCCCACTAGACACTCTTAAACGGATACAATTGGCGATAAAAGAGAACAATATCGATCTAGTCAACTACCTGTCAAAGCAACTGCCCGTCGAATATCAAACTATGTGGAATGCAGTAGCGATACTGCAAGATAACCCAGCAACATTACTAGATTTCGCTCGAAAAGTTTTCCCTACCGATTTAACCCGCCAGGCGACGCAGATAGCCTTTTCCCGGCTAGCCCAGACCGATGCGGAGAAAGCCCGGTCTCTCATTCCGATTGTGGCCCGCGCGCAGAAAATGCGCGAAACCGAACGTCTAGAGCTTGAAGAGAGTGTCGCCTGGCAGCTAATCGGTACCGATATCAATTCCGAACAGGCGCGCTGGCGCGACGGGGTTATTCTGCGCAGTCATTCCACGAAATTACTAGAACGACGCATCCGCATGTCGATGAGACAGGGCAATATGCAGGAGGTCCGAGCCTGGTTAGAAAGATTGCCGGAAGAAGATCGGCAGAAAAATGAATGGCGCTATTGGTACGCTAGGCTGTTAATAGATTCCGGCCAACGTGCGCAGGGGGAAATGTTATTGCGTTCGCTTATACAAGCACGCGGATTTTATGCTATGGCGGCAGCGGAAGCGTTGAGAGAACACTATGTCATCAATGTAGCGCGCGCCGTAACGCCGGACCCGACTTTGGAGCGGGAGCCGGATGTCGCACGGATACGCGAGCTGATATATTGGAATATGGATAATCTGGCGCGTAGCGAATGGAGCTCCCTCGTAGCTAGCCGAAGCCGACCGGAACAGGAGCAGCTAGCGCGTTATGCATTTTTACAACAATGGCCGGATTTAAGCGTACAGGCTACGATCACTGGCAAGATGTGGGACCATCTAGAAGAGCGCTTCCCACTAGCCTGGCAGCAAACGTTCCGTCAGGCCACTAAAGATAAAGAAATCAACCAGAGTTACGCCATGGCTATCGCTCGTCAGGAGAGTGCTTGGAATCCGAAGGTGCGTTCACCCGTAGGTGCCGCTGGCTTGATGCAATTAATGCCAAGCACAGCGCAGATGTTTAATCTGGCAAACTACACCCAGCCTAGCCAGCTATTAGAGCCAAAAATCAATATCGCTCTTGGTACAGCTTATTTAGAATATGTCTATAAGATGTTCGGACATAACCGTATTCTTGCCAGCATCGCTTACAACGCGGGTCCCAGTAAAGTAAACAGCTGGCTTAATACTAGCGCCGGACGAGCCGACGCTATTGCGTTTATTGAGAGCATTCCATTTTCCGAAACGCGCAGCTATGTAAAAAACGTACTGGCCTATGACGTATTTTACCGCCATTTCCTGCGGCAGCCGGCCAAGCTGCTGACAGACGACGAATGGCAGCGCCGCTACTGAGCCGCGAAAAGTATGATAGGCTTGTTGTACTAGTTACATGCTATAGTCGTAGCTTATAAACGCGACATCTTCTAAACCGGTACCGATAGGCTAGAGAAAGACTAGCTCGCTTTTGCCTGCACTGCGCCAAGAACCCCCCGCCAAGATTCACGTGTCGCTGTTGCAGTTTTGACACTTATACCAGACTAACGCAGTGTAATTAGCAGCGCGTAGCGGCATTATTCAAGCCCTGCTCGACGGAGACATCAGCCAGAGAGAACTGAAAATGAGATTGGAACTGGTATCGCGATCATTATTCTGGGGTTGAACTGCCTGAATTTCGCGATATCGGAACTGAAACTCTGATTGATACAGCAACTATTAAATACACATGTCTAGTTGCTCGGACAGAATGCTTCTTGAAATATCGCGTTATGTAAAAGTATAAGCGCCACTAACGGCGCTCGATGATACATACTTCTGCGTGTCAGATAGCTTTCTGTAGATACACCCATGGCACTGCACCGGCGCTTAATGTTCTCGCTACTGAGCGATAAACAGTAGGATAAGCTATCCTAATTACGTATTATATATAGCTACAACGATAAGCTCGCATGGCATTACGCGTGCTTTTGATTCCGAGACTAAGAAGCATGGCATCAATGCTATATCATATAAATCGATACTTAAATTCGCCCAGATAACGATACGTATGTTGGCTACAAATTCCAGAAGATAGTATAATAATTTTCTAATTACTTACTTTAAACAGCCAGTTCTAAGCTATACATAGACACTTTTTAAGTTCATGAATATTCTATTAGAGAATTTTGAAACGCCATAATGGGCACTGACCAATCAATTATGACTAGCATATTCATTGCTAACTGACTGAATTTAAGCATCAATTTAACCGATGTTATGATTTGGAATCACTGACACTGCGCTTCTTCATAACCGGATTAAAGGCACTGATAATGCCACATAGCTCGTCAAGATTAGCTGAGAAAAATTTGTCATTAGGTTACTTCTTGAATAATTTATATTATATTTTGTCTCAATATTTATAGACTGCAATAGAGTTTTTCTACTTAATGCTGATTGAGGTAGTTTTAGTTTTAGAACTAGAGATATTAATGCAGTATAATCTGCAACTCTTTTCCATTCTTTTTCAGAGCTTGAGACCACACTGCATTAATATCTCTAGTTCTAAAACTAAAACTACCTCAATCAGCATTAAGTAGAAAAACTCTATTGCAGTCTATAAATATTGAGACAAAATATAATATAAATTATTCAAGAAGTAACTATGCCACCCTTCAAGATATAATACGTTAAAAGAGGCAGAAGTTGAACATGATAACCAACAAGAAATACTAGTTTATATTGCACTCTTCGTGCATTTTGCTTGGGGCAAGGAGCCCGTTGGGAACTCAAACCTGAAGAATACTAATTAAAGTAAAAATGGAGCTAAAACATGGCGTGGAACCAGCCCGGCAATAACGGACATGACCGCGATCCCTGGGAGAGAAGCAATAATAATAGCGGCAACTATGACGGAAATAACAATAAAGACGGAAGAGAACAAATGCCGCCTAATCTGGATGATATTTTCCGCAAACTCATCCGAAATCTGAGCAGATTCAGCAACAAAGGCGGTGGCGGCACTAGCACCAGAATGCCAAATAGAAGCAGCCATTATATCGGACTGGCAGTAGCCGCCTTGATGTTCATCTGGGCAGGCAACGGCTTATATACGATTAAAGAAGCGGAGCGCGGCGTGGTGCTACATTTTGGAAAATTTGATCATTTAGTCCAGCCTGGTCTGAACTGGAAGCCGATCTTTATTGATACCGTAACCGCGGTGAACGTGGAGTCGGTACGAGAACTAGCGGCGTCCGGCATAATGCTCACCTCCGATGAGAACGTAGTGCGTGTCGAAATGAACGTGCAGTATCGCGTGATCGATCCCGAACTCTATTTGTTTAGCGTTACCAACGCCGATGACAGCTTGCGCCAAGCGACTGACAGCGCCCTGCGTGGCGTTATCGGTAAATACACGATGGATCGCATCCTGACTGAAGGCCGCACCGTCGTGCGCAGCGACACCCAGCGAGTGCTTGAAGAAACTATTCAGCCTTATAATATGGGTATCACCCTATTGGACGTCAACTTCCAGGCCGCCCGGCCACCGGAAGAAGTGAAAGCGGCTTTTGACGACGCTATAGCTGCGCGGGAAAACGAACAGCAATATATCCGCGAAGCGGAAGCGTATTCCAATGAAGTACAGCCTCGTGCTAACGGTCAGGCACAGCGCATTCTGGAAGAGGGTCGTGCCTATAAAGCTCGCACTGTACTGGAAGCCCAGGGAGAAGTGCAGCGTTTCGTTAAGGTATTGCCGGAGTATAAAGCAGCACCGGAAATTACCCGAGAACGTCTATATATCGACGCAATGGAGCGCGTGCTGAGCAGCACACGAAAAATCTTAATCAATGACAAGGGCAGCAATAATTTGATGGTACTGCCGCTAGATCAGATGCTGCGAAACCCGCCGTCTGGTAATAGCAAAACGCTCTCGAGCAACGAGGTGCTCAATCTATTGCGGCTTCCTTATGGAAGCACTAACGGGCCCACGACGGCACCTGCCACGGGCAGAACGACCGGTGTAACAGTCATGGATCAACGACACGCCAATGCACAGCGCAATAATACCACGCGCGAAGGGAGGGAGTAACGGATGCGTAAGCCTTTAATGCTTATTGTCGTGATAGTACTGGTTGTGCTGTATGCGTCACTGTTTGTGGTGCAGGAAGGTCAGCGCGGCATCGTCCTACGCTTTGGTAAAGTATTGCGTGACGGCGATAACAAACCATTAATTTACAATCCCGGCCTGCATATGAAGATACCGGTTATCGAAACACTCAAGAATCTCGATGCACGTATTCAGACCATGGAAAACCAGGCTGATCGCTTTGTGACCCTGGAGAAGAAAGATTTAATCGTTGATTCGTATATCAAATGGCGCATCAGCGATTTTAGCCGTTATTACCTAGCGACAGGCGGGGGCGATGTATCGCAGGCGGAAGTGTTGCTAAAACGGAAGTTTTCTGACCGTCTACGCTCGGAGCTCGGCCGACTGGATGTTAAGGGAATTGTTACTGATTCCCGGAACCGCCTGATGACCGATGTGCGCGAAGCGCTTAATAATGGTAATGAGACCTCCGGCGACGATGAAGAGACACAGACTACAGCGGCCGATAACGCGATCGTCTCCGCTGCCGCGCGGGTCGAGCGTGAAACCAATGGCCTGCAGCCGGCTGTCAATCTAAACAGTATGGCGGCTCTGGGCATTGAAGTCGTAGACGTGCGTATTAAGCAGATTAATCTGCCGACTGAAGTGTCCGACGCGATTTATCAGCGCATGCGCGCTGAGCGTGAAGCCGTTGCCCGTCGCCACCGGTCTCAGGGTCAGGAAGAGGCGGAGAAGCTACGCGCCGCTGCGGATTATGAAGTGACCCGCACGTTGGCCGAGGCCGAGCGTCAGGCGCTGATTACCCGCGGTGAAGCGGATTCGGAAACCGCCAAGCTTTATGCTAACGCATTTGGCCGGGATCCAGCGTTCTACGCTTTTATCCGTAGCCTGCGCGCGTATGAAAATAGCTTTAACAGCAACAATGATGTGATAGTGCTCAGCCCGGAAAGCGATTTCTTCCGCTTCATGAAGTCACCTGAAGATACCGCGGTCGGTCGCCATCCCTAACGTTTGCCTTGCACATTCAATAAGCACCGAAGCTATGTCAATGATCTATTTCTAATCTCACATCACATATGAGATCTTAGCATTTATGTCAGTTGTGTCTACAAGCAATGCCCTCACTTCGCAATGTCTAAATCTTGTCAATATGATGATGCAGGCATTGGTCAATCAGTAGGTTGAATTCGTTTTCTTCTACATTTAGCTAACTTTCATGTTTAGGCGATAAACGAATTCGAAGCGATTCATAAAGCCTTAGTCCAATTCGGCGAGAGCGCTGAATACAACAAACCTAGGCTATTGATGTTGAGATTAGCCATGATCCTGCGCAATAGCCATGAAGACATCGCACACACCCCGTGGGGCTCGTATTTATACTTCCTGAACAAGAGCCTTGCAAGCTTCAACAGCATCGCCACGCGTGTATCTCTAATCAATTGATAAGGGCTTTCGTTCCCATGCAAACAACCCGATGCCTGCGGTCATGGGGTGACGACACACCTCGACCGCATTCTCCATAGTCGCCAAGAATTCGGCATTGGCTTCTGGCAGCGTAAGCTAACCGATCTTAATCCAGTGTTTCAATTTTTTATTGAATGCTTTACTAATTTATTCACAACTTTCTGTGCGGTATTCTTGCTATTTCTGACTAACGCTTTAGTTGCCTTATTTCTCCCAACGTTTAGGTAATAAGTTATTTTTATTCCTCTGGTCATTCCTTAACCTCAAGCCATAGATACTGCAACCGCCACTTTTACATTTGAAGACACCAGAAGATACGCTCATAACTCGGAATTTTATTGAGTTTTAGTCTGAGTAATAAAATTATCTATTATCACAATCTTCTCTGCTACAAGTTCAAGAAAAAGCACCTGTTCTACATAAGCAAAGAAAGCATGTCTTTTTAGTACTCCATCGAGTTATGTAGTTCAACCCAATCCAGATCGACTCATCCTAGCAGTAGATCTCGCGGCCTTACCCTAGGCGTGTTAGACAACAGGCCGGCATCGTTGATCTCGTCTACTTCAACCCTTTGTCTGCTTATATTGGTCGTTATTGCCATTTCATCAATAAAAATAAGCTTCTCTAATGAGAATGTAACATTTTTTAGACTATAATTTGCGTATATGAACTGCATCGTCGTACTATTTTTCAGTCGCATCTACAATATTTTTAATCGTTATTATATAATGGTAAAAGCGCGATAGAATAGCAAGGCATTAGTTCAATACTAAAAGTACTTTTCAGCGAGGCTTGTATTTTAGACAAGGTTAGATCACAAGACTCATTAATAGGTCTCAGGATAAAATCAGAATACGCATTAATTTTTAATCCGTGATTTGGGTTTCTTCTAGGGTTAAAGCTGTCACCTCTAGTTTCACAGAATCACTTACTCTAACAAGCCACAGCAAAAGAACTTATTTAATACCTATCCACCGGAGTATAGAAAATGTAATGTAAAGCTATTATTTTAATTCTGATCAATAGCTTGATATCAAGCCGTACCGATATGTCTAGCTTTGCAATCAACAATTACTTCAATCAGCATTAGATAGTAAAGACTCTATTGCAGTCTATAAATACTGTTAAAAATTAATTTTTTTAGTAAAATTAATATTGAGTTTAATGAAAAATAGCTTAAATTAGTTATAAACTATTTGTTTTATTTGTTTTTTAATACTGATTTTATATTTAATTTAAGTGCATAATAACGACTGGATTACTATAATTTAGCATTCACTCGCCGCTGTGAGTATGGGCGAAAGCAGTTTATGTTGAGTAACGCGTTGTGCGGTCTCAATAGTGATCAGCTTTATCGCTCTGCCTATCTGGCACTGAATCGCAAACATAAAACTGTATGCAGTCTGCTTAAATTAGCTTTAACGCCAGCCAGTAAAGACTGGCAGCCAGAATGATCGTCACCGGTAACGTCAGTACCCAGGCCAAGAGGATGTTTTTCACAGTCTTACCTTGCAAGCCGCCACCGCTTACTACCATAGCCCCAGTCACCGCAGAAGACAGCACATGGGTAGTCGATACCGGCATACCGGTATAGCTGGCGACTCCGATAGACACCGCCGCAGTCATTTGCGCCGATAGCCCCTGCGCATAAGTCATGCCTTTTTTACCGATCTTCTCGCCAATGGTCGTAGCAACTCGGCGCCAGCCAACTATAGTGCCCAACGATAATGCTAGTGCTACCGCGACAATCATCCACATCGGAGCATATTCTATGTTATGCAGCAGATCCTGGCGCAGGTTCAACAAGAAGCGTTTATCCGCGGCGGAGAGTTCCGGCAGCTTCACGACTTTATCGGCGGTATCCGCAATGCACATCAGCAAGCGTCGTACGTGAGAGCGCTGATCCGCATTAAGCGTGTCATAACTATCCAGATTGTTTAGCAGTAGCAAAGCACGATTCATTGCAAACAATGCCTGCGATGGGTCGCAATGAAAAGCCTGCGTTTTGGAAGGGGTTTCTTCATCCACCATCTTTCCATTCGCCATCGACGCGCTACTAGCGGCAAGCGAAACTCGGGGCCTGACAGAAAACGCACCGCTAGCTAAAGGCGTAACAGGAGCGAGATTTTCTACAACCGATACCGCCATCTCGTCCAACCGGACCAAGTTAGTCAGCGCGCTGGAGTGCTGTGTATAGTACTGCTGCAAATGATTAATTGCATCGCGGGTTCGACTGATCTCGTAGCTACTAGCATTGATATTAACTACAAAGCTCGCTGGCGCAATGCCTATCAGTACCAGCATGATAAGGCCGATGCCTTTCTGTCCGTCATTAGCACCGTGGGAAAAACTCACGCCGGCAGCAGAGAAAATCAAGGCGATACGGGTCCAGAAGGGCGGTTTACGCTTGCCGTCTTTTTTCTCGCGCTCCACCGGCGTTAAATGAATTCGGCGACGTTTTTTTGTGCCGCTCCAGTAGCGGCGCAGAAGGAAAACAATCGCGCCGGCCAATACTAATCCCACAACAGGAGAGACAATCAGCGAGAGAAAAATTTCAAGTAGTTTAGGGATATTCACGGTCGACACCATGGAGCTATCGCTCACTAAAGCATTAGTTAGACCAATGCCGATAATCGCGCCGATAAGGGTGTGCGAGCTGGAGGCTGGCAGTCCGAAATACCAGGTTCCGAGATTCCACACAATAGCCGCCAGAAGCATGGAGAATATCATCGCCAGACCGTGAACAGAACTGACGTTGAGCAAGAGATCTGTCGGCAAGAGATGAACAATAGCATAGGCCACGCTCAACCCGCCCATCAGGACCCCAAGAAAATTAAACACACCAGACATGGCAACTGCCAGCTGAGAGCGTAACGCGCGGGTGTAGATGACAGTGGCTACAGCATTTGCCGTATCATGAAAGCCATTAATAGCCTCATAAACTAAAACAAATATCAATGCGAGCATCAGCACTAGACTAGTATGCAATTCCAGGCCGGTAAATAGATGTAGCATAGAAAGTTACGCCATTTTTGGACATGAACGAGCCACGTTATCTGCGACAAGAGAGGCAAGGTAAAAAGAAAATATAATCTTTTTTTTAATAAACTTGCCACCGAGACGCATGTATGATTCTTTATAAACTTTTAAATTCAGAAAGATGCGCTTTTTGCCTAATCTAGAATTTTGTTATCAAAGCAATATTCCGCCAGGCCCATTACAATCGAGTTTCAGCCCTCGGCTACCCCCAGATCAAGTCACACGTTATATCCCAGAATGTTATATTACATAATGTCATATTATTGTTTTTTAAAAAATTTATAATGAATCTTTAGCGTTTGACTAGAATGGAAAATGGTGGCTTGACAGCACAGCTTCTATACGCTAATTAAATCGCTTGACCATACCATTCGTTTGTGGGCGCATCAATAGACTAAGAGGGCATTCTATAATAACGCTCCGCAAATAAGCGGCTAGATTCATGTTTCCTCGTGTCTGAGCGTTTTTCAGAGCAAAAGACGATCTGTCAATTCCTTGCCATTGTCTATAAATTCTCGATGAATAGCCATTAGACATGCTCGATCAAGATCACGAAAGAAGCGTCGTGCATTAGCCCGCGGTCCTGGCTTGGCAGAGAAAAATATCGATTTGCTTGACCTGTCCCCATGAAAAGATAATATTGTGAGGTTTCATTTGATATTTTTAAAAGATATTTTCCATCAACATGCAAGTTACCATGCTCAAAGCTCTTAAACGATTTTCGCTTTTGTTTTGAGGCTCTCTTCTGCACATTACACAACCCCACATCTACGTTCGTGAAAACAGAAATCCAGATTAGATCAAGATACCTGCAGGATTCAAGAATTCACGTACAATCGCCAACAGATCGTCTATTAGGAGAAAAGCGCCTTCCGCAGGGAAGCGGCTACGGCTTCCTGCGGAAGGCGAAAGCGTCATCTATAAACGATAAAGAATATAGCTATGATTTTCATCACTATATTGTTTTCCCATTCAGAAACGCTCAGTTTAGAGACGCCATCAGGCTTCGTCAAAGTAGATGCCGCCTCTTTGCTTGCCTGAAAGCAGCTCTAATTTTGGTGTTGTAGTGGCCTGAATATAGATCCTAATTATCATGATATTTTACCTTTAAGTATATCTCTCAGTAGGTTTTTTTCCATAAACAGGGCTGTGCGCCAAGGATCTATATAATTATCCGGGACTAAATAGCTAAGACAATCTTCTATCTATGATTCCTTTCCTAAATGAGGAATAAATACAAAATCAGTAAAAATTAAAAATAAATAAAATTAATGAGCTATAACGAATTAAGGCAGGTTACTCATAATTAACTGTCATTCCACAACTCATTTTTTCATCTTACTGAAAGTAGGCAACCATAAATACATTCTTTACTTTTCAAAAGTATAGATAGTTAAATTGTTCTGTAAACTCAGAATAAAAAATATTAAATCTCATGTTTATGATATTTTTTGGTTCATTTTCGCTTAGATTGAGAGTTTCTCTATCAAGCTATTTAGAGTCATCTTCTATACGAATATTAAATTATTCAACTATGCCATTAGTTTGTGAATTTATCGGTGCGCTAAGACGGTATTCTATGTTACGCTTTGAGTATAATCAGTCGAATGCATATTTCTCAGAGCTTGGTATTTTCGCAGCACTAAAGGGAGATCTATAAATTCTTTGCCATTATCTGTAAGTGCACGATGCATAGCTATAGATTCTTGTCTATTAAAATCAAGAAATAAAGGTTTCTCATTAGAGCAATTTTTATTATTCTAGTTTATATCCCGTTGCGATAAAATTATAGTAATCTTTATCGGAAATTAACTTAACAGCTTGATCTATTATATTGCGAGTAAATAGTTCTTACTAAATATTTTCTTAGAAGTGATTTCAAGTTGGAAAAGCTATTCCAATAGGATCCAAATCCGACGAATAAGACAGAAGATAAAAAAATTTTATATTTTAAAAACCTCTCCTTTATTCCAGTTTTTTTAAATATCTATTCATCGATATACTGGAGTTAATTCTTTCTGATGTCTAAATAGCCCACTCTTACAGTGAGGACTTCATGTCGCGAACAATCGGATTTATTGAGACAAATATCTCTGCACGTTCAGCGGCGGATAGAGATCAGGTAGTCGCCTCTACTCTTCTTTAATCCTCCTCTTAATTCACCCGTTTTAGATGCAATAACTGATTATAAAATCTATAGAAAAACCGTTAATTCACTGTCGAATACAATCTCTGAATCTATTGAGTTAATTTTCTATAAAAATTTAGAAATTCTTTTCGCAGAAAGATATAAATTAGAATAGATTAAAATTCTCTAGCCTTAATAGGTTCTCGTACACAATCAACTTCATAATCCGCTAAATTATCCATTACCACGACATTTTCTTTTATAAGTTTAGGAATAAATATTTTTTCTATATAAGCAAGACGAGAATGTCTGTTTATTCCTCTATCGCACAGTTTTATTAAACTTAATCTAGATAAACGCATGCCGTCAATAGGTTTAGTTGTTTCCCTATAGCAAACGTTCATGATATCACGCCGGTATCGTTGACCTCGTCTACTGTAGCTCTTTGAGCCACTCATATTTTTCGTTATTGCTTTTTCATCAGTGAAGTCAGCCGCTCTAGCGAAAACATAACATTTTTTCAGACCATAATTTTCGGACATGAACCGCATCGTTGCACTTTTGTTGAGTGGCATATCTTGTTTTTAACCGGCATCATATAGCGATGAAAGAGTGATAGAGTTTCAAGGATCGTTTGCATTCTAAAAGAATCTTTCCTGAATGCCTGTATTTTAAGACAAGGTCTAGTCATAAAACTCACAAATAAGCGTCAGGATAAAATCAGAAGGCGTATTAATTTTTAAACCGCAGTTTGACTCTCCTCTAGTTTTATATTAAATATTAAATGAAAGATAAAGACGCTTGAACTTGATACGAGCATTATTATTAGTGCAGTACCAATGGATCTGGCCGTTTATTTGTCTTATCAGTATGATAATTCAGATATTAATAAATCAGTACATTGCATTTGATTTTACTATCTTTAGCTCACTACTATATTTCGATGTATAAACGAATTCAACACGACTCTATAAGGCCTTAGCTTCATTCGAAGAAAAGGCTGAGCATAACCAATCTGGATCACGGATATTGAGATTGTCTATTAACAACATAATTTGGCGTGAATAAAGATGTTATGTTGAGACATCTTTAAAAAAGTAACCCAATCGTTTTTGGCTCTGGTTCTATGATCGTCACTTTAGTTAGGCAACGAACCGCCAACAACTCACAGGCTATAAAGACATTGCAGACTCCTAACTGTTCATATTCATAATGCTTCCCAGGCAGCCTTTCCAGCCCCGAAAGGCACCGCTACGCATACATGTCTAATCAATTGACGAGATTGGGCCAGTCTATGTAAACCACTGGGTCTATCGGATCACAGCGCAGACGATACACGTCCAGCTTATTCTCTATAACCCAATTAATTCGGAATTGTCTTCTAGCGGTATAACCCAATCAATTTTCACACACCCTTTCAGTTCGTTTGTTTAGTGCACGCCTTACTATTTTACGCTAGATCGTTTTGACTTATTGCAGCTATAGAGCTTTTATCGGGAAGCAGTTGCAAGATCTATTGTCTCCGCCACTCTAGCGACGCGCTTCAGCTTAGAGCAATTAAATACGATTCGGTATCATACCATCTGGACCGTGACTCATACACTTATTTTCTCCGTTTACGGCCCAGAAGCGCTTCAAGCTCTTCTTCGACAAAATGCTTGGCTCGATCGATCGTGCGAGCACTTTTTGTAAAATCTCGGCTAACGCCTCGCTACTCGGTTGCTTATACGTCTAATAATCTATTCATAACTTTCTGCAAAGCATCATTTCCCTTGCTGTCTAGCACTTTCAGTTGCATTTTTTTCTTCCAACGTAAAAGTAATAATGTATTTTTATATTCCTCTATTTTAGGATATTTCTTCAGCTCTAGTTATAACGCAGCAGCTACTTTTTTACGTGAAGCGCATTTAATTTCGCTAACCCGCAGCACACCGCCGGAGGGGAGGAGAAAGTGAATTGTCTAACTGCTTTCTGATAAAGCTGTAGAACTGCAATATATCGAAATAATCTCGCACGACCCACTAAAAAACGAACTGAAACAGTGGACAAAATCAACTTAGTTAGTGCCGCTAGAAGCCAATGCCGAATTCGTTCGGGCTATGGCGATCCTGCTCTGGACGTGTATCGCCTCAGCTCTATAATCCGATGCATTCAGTGTTTTTCATGGAAGAGAGCCCTTCTTCAACTTTTGAAAATTTACTCGGGAAGACTATAAATACAAATAGCTGTAGATGCATAATATCTTTATAGTCAGTAAGCCACTGGCTAATCCTCGGCTAATTAACGCGACTGAGCATAGAAGCAGAGGAGATTGGGCTGACTTTCTTAAGAATATCTGAACGCAATACCATTGCGCACACCGAATTATGGTGCTTATCAATGATCTGTACATCCATCGACTAGTTTTTTGTGCTCCGTCTTCTCGCCAAATCAGGCTAAGGCTTTATGAAATCGTTTTGAATTTTTTCATAGACCTAAACATAGCAGTGGGCTAAAATGGTAATAATTACACTCAATATGCTATTTGACCAATGCCTGAATCATCATAATATTAACAAGGTTGAAAAATTGATAAATGAAATCATGTTCTGGTGGATACAACGCAAAAAGATAAATGCGAAAATCCATTGGTGTTTTATTATTGATAACGCTCGCATCAAACTTAAGCATCTTTATTCGCCATATAATATGTGATGTAACACTAAAACACTTTTTATCTGTTCCGATTTATATCTCGCTATGAAAAAATTGTCGTAATCTTTATAGGAAATTAATTCAATAGCTTGAGAGATTACATCCTACAGCGCATCAACGGTTCTTGCTATAGAGTTTCTAAGCAGCGCTTTCAGATCGTAAACGCTATCTTGATAGGATTTAAATCCGGTAAATGAGGCGGAAGATAAAGAAGAGCAGAAGGCTTATTTAATATCTATTAGCGTCTGCATGCGCAGAGCCACCTAACTGAATCAATCCGATTATTTTCGACCTTAAGTTCTCACAGTAAGAATATGCCACTTAGATCTCAGAGAAAAATTAATCACATCATATAGATCAATTGCTATTTAATAAACTAGAATAAATAAGAAGTATTCTAGCCGGAGTCTTATCTTTATAGAAACAGATAAAAATCTATCGAGTTTCTTAAACTATACCTAAAAAAGTAACGTCATGAAGTTTCGCGATTTTAGAAAATATTTAATATGCAGCTAACTGTTACTACCAATTAAAATTAACCGATGTTGCTAAGCAAGAATAGTTTTTAAAATTAATAGTTATCTATTACCTAAATTAAAAACAAATAAAACTAATTAGTTGCAATAAATAAAGTTTTATTGATTATAACTAATCAACTATTATTACTTTTTTCTTAAAACTAGAATCACTAGAGCTTAATGTAGACACTCTCAAGATAAGCAAAATAAACCAAAAAATACCTGATTACACATATTACCTAGAAAATCTTGAGATACACTAGTAATAAATGCTTTTTAAGTCAATTAACACTATGCCAGAAAATATCAAAAACGTTATAATGAGCATTTACTACCTCATTTGCACTCATATACACCTAGTTATCTCGCCGAATTTAAGTATCCATTTAAACGACATGATGACTTAGAAACACTAGTGCCGTGCTTCTTGGTAGCGGAATTAAAAGCAATCATAATACCATACAGCCTGCTTGGGCCAACTAAGCAAAATGCATAATCAGGAGAAAATATGATGAAACACATGAAATTTAAAATCTCACGTTCTGACTTTATAAAATAGTTAACCACCTATACTTTTGAAAAGAAAAGAATGTCTTTATAGTTTTTTTTGCTTTTTAGCAAAATAAAAAATTAAGTACGAAATTACGGGTTATAAATACGAAATTATACTGAAAGTATGTGAGGACGCGAAAAGTATTTATAAACATGCTCTAAAAATTCTGCGCAAGAATACATAAGCAAAGCGAACTTGCTGTCACTAGCATAACTCTGAAAATGCGTCGCATCCTGCTTGGAATTTTTATAATGTAGAGAATTATGCATATCAATGCGTTTATTATTACTTATCAGACGATATTGTGGTTTTGAATATTCAAGATTATGCTTGTCTGAAAAGTCGCTCTGATTTTGGGTACTGTAGTTGCCTAACTATTTGATCCCAGATCATTTCTCGATCTGGCTTAGATTGCTACTTACGCAGGCATGGATTCGGGTGTTTACGTGAAATAAAGGGGAAAGCACTAAAATTAAAGCACAAGGCATTTAAAATGCTATGCGCTCGGTTATCTGCATGTTGATGGAAAATATATTCTAAAAATGCTAAATGAAAGCTCATGACGCTATCTTTGTGTGGGTAAAGATCGAGCGACTCAATAGATTTTTATTCTCCTCTACAAAGTCAAGACCGCGGGCCAATGCAGAACGTTTCTTGCGTAATGTTAGTCAGGCATATTCGATGGCTATTCATTAAATACTTAGAGAAACTGGCAAAAATTTACTGATAGCCTTTTTAGGCTGCGAAAATGCATAGCACAGGGAAAAATGAATTCAGTTGCTGATGCTCAGAGCTTAATATAAAATACCGAACACCGCTTTAGCTCACCGCTTCATCCATAAACGAACGAATGCTATTGTTGAGCGATTTAATGAGCGCATAGAAGATGTGCTGAAAAGCCACTATTGTTATTCTAGTGCGGCGCTTGGAATCGTATTGCATCGAGATATCTGGCTCTACAATCAAGAACTACCTTAATCAGTATTAAGCAGTAAAACCCATTGCAGTCTATAAAATATTGATAAAAATCAAAACTAATATTTTATAGCAAAGTTTCTACTTTCAAGTATTTATTTTTAGCGTCAGCCAAGCTTGGCTATATGCCATACATATAAAAATAACTAACTGATTTTATTTTTTAATTTTTACTAATTTTTGTATTTCTTCCTAATTTTAGTGCGAAATAATGGAGAATAAGACTCCCTTCGTGCCGCATAAAAACCGCTCGCGGCGTCACGGGGCCTATGAGCGCGTCAGATCGTCAAAAAACTTTTTGACGCCATCGAAAAAGCTTTTAGATCGCGGACTGTTCTGATCGCCTCTCGGTCCTCCAAAGCTCTCTGCTAACTCTTGCAGCAACTGTTTCTGGCGCTCGTTAAGTTTCACAGGTGTTTCTACTACGACCCGACATAGCAAATCACCTTGCGATCCTCCGCGCAAGGATTTCACGCCTTTGCTACGCATACGGAATAATTTACCGGTCTGCGTCTCTGCGGGCACTTTTAGCTTAACCCGGCCGTCAAGTGTCGGCACTTCAATCTCGCCGCCTAGTGCCGCCATAGGAAAGTTAATTGGCACTTCACAGTAAAGATTGTTTTCTTCACGCTCAAAAATAGGATGTTTACGCACCTGGACTTGTACGTACAGGTCTCCGGCGACCGCTCCATGCTCGTCTGCCTCGCCTTCGCCTGTTAAGCGGATTCGATCGCCGGTATCCACGCCGGCCGGGATCTTAACTGACAGCATCTTAGATTTTTTAATCTTTCCATGACCGTGACACTTGGCGCAGGAGTCTTTGATAATCCTACCCTGTCCCTGACAGATAGGGCATGTCTGCTGTACGGCAAAGAAACCCTGGCGTATCTGCATCTGGCCTTGGCCGTGACAGGTCTGACAGGTCACCGCCGAGGTGCCCGGCTTAGCTCCGCTGCCATGGCAGACATCGCACTCTTCCAGAACGGGAATACGGATTTCTCGGGTGACGCCGCGCACGGCTTCCTGAAGGGACAGATCCATATTATAGCGTAAATCCGCGCCCCGGCTGCCGCGCTGACGCCGGTTACCGCCAAAGATATCGCCAAAAACATCCCCAAAAATATCGCTGAAATCTGCGTTGCCGGCGCTGCCCCCGAAGCTACTGCCGCCTTGTTCAAAGGCTGCATGACCATATTGATCGTAGGCAGCGCGCTTTTGCACGTCGGTCAGTACTTCATAAGCTTCTTTAATCTCTTTGAATTTTGCTTCAGCTTCGGCGTTCCCTGGGTTACGATCTGGGTGGAATTTCATCGCCAGGCGTTTATAGGCCTTTTTGATTTCACGCTCTTCCGCATCTCGGGGAACGCCCAAAATCTCGTAGTAGTCTGATTTCGCCATCGTTATCTCTTCCTGCCCTTCTTAACATGCTTGCGCGGGCGCAAAGTTATCCTGAGGCCGGTGCCTGCTGCCAGCAGCGGCGGTGTGCGCCGCTCCGCGCCCATTTAGCGAAATTATTTTTTATCTTTGACTTCTTCAAACTCCGCGTCAACCACATCATCGTCTACTTTAGCACTGCCGTCTGTGCCACCTTCTCTAGCCGCCTGAGCCTGCTGCTGAGCTATTTCAAGCAGTTTACCGGACTCTTGAATTAGCGATTGCATTTTCGCTTCGATATCCGTTTTATCTTCGCCTTTCAGGGCGGTGTCTAGATTTTTCAGAGCTTTCTCTATAGCGATTTTATCGTCCGCTGGCAGCTTGTCTCTAGCATCTTCTAGCTGCTTACGAGTGCTGTGCAGCAGATGATCGGCCTGGTTACGGATCTGCACTATCTCTTCAAACTTGCGGTCGGATTCGGCATTCGCTTCCGCTTCTCGCACCATCTTCCGGATTTCCTCTTCGTTCAGACCCGAAGAAGCCTTGATAGTAATTTTCTGTTCGCGGCCACTATTCTTGTCTTTGGCAGAGACATGCAGAATACCGTCAGCGTCGATATCGAACGTTACTTCAATCTGAGGTGTTCCGCGCATGGCTGCGGCAATGCCGTCTAGGTTAAACTGACCCAGAGATTTGTTATCACCGGCGCGCTTACGTTCGCCCTGTAGAACATGGATGGTCACAGCGGATTGATTATCTTCGGCGGTAGAAAAAACCCTGCTGTGCTTGGTCGGGATAGTGGTGTTCTTGACAATCAGCGGAGTCATCACACCGCCCATGGTTTCGATACCCAGCGACAGCGGGGTCACGTCAAGAAGCAGCACGTCCTTCACGTCGCCGGCCAGCACACCGCCTTGAACCGCAGCGCCGATCGCTACCGCTTCATCCGGGTTAACATCTTTACGCGGTTCTTTGCCGAAGAAGTCTGTGACCTTCTTCTGCACTAGCGGCATACGCGTCTGCCCTCCAACTAGGATAACATCTTTGATATCCGAAACTGACAGGTCCGCATCTTTTAACGCTAGTTTCAGCGGCTCAAGCGTGCGATTAACCAGATTTTCTACCAGCGACTCTAGCTTGGCGCGAGTTACTTTTAGGTTCATATGTTTAGGACCAGAACCGTCGGCTGTGATGTACGGCAGGTTGACGTCAGTCTGCTGCGCGGAGGACAGTTCGATCTTGGCTTTTTCGGCTGCTTCTTTCAGACGCTGCATTGCCAGAGGATCGTTGCGCAGATCGATACCCTGAGCTTTCTTGAATTCATCCACCAGATAGTTGATCAAACGGCTGTCAAAGTCTTCACCACCCAAATGGGTGTCGCCGTTGGTGGCCAGTACTTCAAAGGTTTTTTCGCCGTCGACATCGTCGATCTCGATAATCGAAATATCGAACGTTCCACCACCAAGATCATAGACCGCAATGGTGCGGTTGCCGGTTTCTTTGTCGAGGCCATAGGCCAGCGCGGCTGCGGTTGGTTCGTTGATGATACGCTTAACATCCAAACCAGCGATACGGCCTGCGTCTTTGGTCGCCTGGCGCTGAGTATCGTTAAAATAAGCCGGCACGGTAATAACTACTTCGGTGACCGATTCGCCCAGATATTCTTCCGCGGTCTTTTTCATCTTCTTCAAGATTTCCGCGGAAATCTGCGGCGGCGCCATTTTCTGACCTTTGACTTCTAGCCAGGTGTCGCCGTTGTCTGCAGCGATGATTTTGTATGGCATGATGCTGACATCTCGCTGTACTTCTTCATCCTTAAAACGACGGCCAATCAGACGCTTGATAGCGAATAATGTATTCCGCGGGTTAGTGACAGACTGACGTTTAGCCGGTTGGCCAACGAGAATTTCACCGTCTTGCGTATAGGCAATAATGGAAGGAGTTGTACGATCGCCTTCGCTGTTTTCAAGTACGCGAGGTTTGCTGCCTTCGATAATTGCGATGCAGGAGTTGGTCGTACCCAAGTCGATACCAATAATTTTTCCCATCTAAACATCTCCACTAAAAGTTTAATTTCGTTGTGGTCGTAAACCTGATGTGCGGCCGAAAATAAACTTTTCAAGTTTTTACCGACTGATTATTTTCAAGATTTAACAACGTTAGATTCAAAATAAGGTGGGGTCACACAGCCCTGTATCAAGGGGTAACGACAAAAAATTCGACGATATTACCGTAACACATAAAAAGTAGCGATTAAGGAATAGAAAATATATTATTATCCTCACGTCAGAAAGAAAGAACACAACTAGAAGCATTGGTCAGCAAGGGAGAGCAAGCCGCAAAAAATTTTTTAATCCATTGATTTTATTGAATGGCGATACATCAATTGTACGTTTAAAGGGACCGAGTGGTAAGGCGTTAACCTAGATTTCATAAATAAATTCTGGCAAGATTGATCTAATCAAGAATTCTTCATAGGTTTTTCAGGCCTCAAAGGCAGCACGATGCATGTGTATCTAATCTATTGCGATATACGTCCAGCACATTTTCCATAGCTGCAACGAATTCGTCATTGGTTTTTACCGGTATACCCTAGCTGCTGTGCGTCTACGGTTTCAATTCGTTTTTTAGTGTGCGTTTACCATTTCACGCGAGATTGTTTTGGCTTATTGCAGTCCATAGTTTATCGGCATCCACTTGCAAAATTGATCATTTTCGCTCCCCTGCCCGCTCGCTACAGCCTAGCGCCATTAAATGTGCTTCGGCATCACTATCTGAAATATGGTCATAAACTTGTTTACTCGGCTTACGGATCAGAACTGCCTTAAGGCCTTCTTTAACGAAACAATCCTTAATGCAATTGATCTTTCAGGCGCCAATTTGTAAAATCTCAGCTAACGCTTTGCCACTCGGTTGTTTTACATATCTCATTAATGTATCGCAGTTCAAAAAAAGGAATGTATTCACAATTTTCTGTTCGGCATGTTTGCCCTTTCTAGCCAACGCTTTTGGTTGCGTTCTTTCTTCCGACGTGAAGCCAATAATATATTTTTTATATTCTTTTATTTTAGAATATTTTTAGCTTTGGCGATAGATACTACAATCGCTACTTTTTATTTCTTTAGATAGCATTATTTATTTTTAAATAATTAATATTTTATTTTATAAAAATATTTATAGACTACGACCGCAAAGGGGCCTTAATGCCCAATACTGATTCAGGCAATTATGGACTTAGATATGTCGATACAGTGTAGTCTTACGCTCTTCACCAGAATAGAAATTCTCGCTTGACAGCACATTTTTATGCTCTTATTAAATCACTCAACCATACAATTTAAGGCGGAATTCTATATCACGATCAAGCTCTAAACATAACCAGTGGAATTCATGCTTCCCCCTGGCTAAGGGTTTTCACAGGCCAAAAGACAATCTGTAAATTTTTTTCTATTATCTTCACGTATACAATATCAATAATTCGCGTACGACTCTCAACAGATCGTCCCGTGAGGGAATAATCGTTTTTGAAACGGCTACAGCTTCCTAAGCGCGCGGCAGCGTCGTCTGCAAACCATAACGAATATGTCTATAATCTTCAAAACCTTCTCTCTCATTTTGAAACGGTCAGTTTAGAGATTCCATAACGCTTAGCTAAAGTAGATTTTGGCTCGTTGCTTACCTGAAAAGCGGCCATGATTTTATATATTCTAGTCGCCAGACGATCAAGTCTAAGTATCATAATATTTCTTAATGCTTCTTAATTATGTTCTTTACTCAGCCAAGCTTGAGCTACACCAAAACTACACTTGAATAAACAGTTTTTAAGTATATGAACACTCTGCTCAAGAATGTAAAAAACGCCACAACAAACACTTAGCGCCGTCATTTCACACCACACACGATTTATCTTTTCTTTCTTTTTTTATCTTACCGAAAATCAGAAAATCATAAATAAATTATTTACTTTTTAAAGATAGAGATGGTTAGACTGCTTTGTGAAATTAGAACGTAAGCTCTTAAATATCATGTTTTTATTCTTTTCTGCCTCTCTTAAGGCTTTTTCATCAAGCCATAGTGATTCCAGTTTTGAGAAACAGTGATAGTGATTACTTCATTATAATTAATTACTCTTGGTTAGTTATAAATAATTAATTTTATTTTTTAATTTTCACCGATTTTTGATTTATTATTAATTTAAGTTTACAGTTACTATAAAACTTATAGATAACATACACCTCGTTATTAAAATCATATTGAGATAATATTCCCTAGATAAAATCACTACTCAAAAAAAATCTGAATTAAGAATCGTTAATTCTTTGTAGATCGCAATTTATTAAACTGTTGAATTAGTTTTCCATAAAGATTGCAATAATTTTTTATTGCATCTGGATATAAATCAGAAAAGATAAAAAATATTTCAACCTAATTTTCCATTCACAAATAAGTCGTATAGTCTAGCAATTTAATTGACGCTATAGAAGATGTGCTACTAAACCACTATTTCAAATTAGTAAATGACTTTAGATTGAATTAAATCCACATTTCTAGCTCTACAGTTAAAACTTGCCTGAATCAGATCAGTATTGATTCAATAAAATTTATTGATGTCTATAAAATATTTATATAAAATTATCAAAAAAATCATCTATAGTGCTATAAAATGGTCAGCTAGGCATTATAAATTTTCTTTTTCGATTTTGCTGGAGGGAGAGACTGCGGTCTGCTTATAGCAGTTTATCTAGAATTTTCACAGTTTTTCTTGGTCAATAGCGAATTTACAGATGCCTTGCACCGGCTGATCCACCGCCATCGGTATGCTGATGCAGCTCTTGTATAAGAAAATTTACGCTCCAGCCGACCTTCGCTACCCGGAAGTTCTTTAAGCAACGCCTATAAAATCGTGAGATGGTCGCAGCCGGCGATCGCTAAGATTTTACCGCTATTACGAAACTAGCGCCCACAACAACAGTGTCATAACGGTGTTTTTATAACAGCGATAGATAGCGATAACCGATACCACGCCGGGATTGTCATCTGAACGGTGAAACTAGATAGATGCCGCCTCGGCGTAAGCCCGTACCTGGATAAATGAAAAGCAGCGTCATATTACAATTCATCCCCGTCTATTCTAACTGTTCGTTGGCACGGATACCCGGCCAAGCCGAGGCCAGCTTGATTAAAATTTGTTCTTTGCCGATGCCGGCAATGTTGTAAAATTTCACTAGTCTCTTGGCCTTGACAACGATGACCTGAGTTTTTCAGGAAAGCCAGGCGTCTACTTCGACAGAAACGCGTCTGGGTACCGATTTTAGTAATTCGATACCAATATTAACCGCTAACCGATCGGCGGAATATTTTATCTGGGCGGCCCGATCGCTTTTCTGGCAGTATGCAAAATAGATAGCGTTGTCAATATAGCCACGATATTTTGGGATTTAGACATCGTTAAGAATTAGTGATTAGTTGGTAGTCGCCTGTTAAGGCTGAGAGAGATTGATGGCTGTAATATCGCCGGCATCCGACGACTACGATAGTGAATTAATGCAAGAAACTGAGTGTATCTATCATAATAATGGTCTTGTGTTGTTACGCGCATCATGTTTCATGCTTCGAAATTTAGCATCGTTGCTTTTTTAAGAATTTAGATTTAGCTTTACTTGATGATAAATATAATTCAGCTAGTCTCCACACCCTGTCTATCACTGGAGATTATTGCAATTCCGCCACCAAGAAGCGCGGTATCATGATTTACAACTCATAAAACTAGTTAAATTAATACTCAAATTCGGCAAGGTAACGAAGCCTGTATTTACCAAAAATTTCCTGGTAGATTCCCGTTATGGTGTTTTCATATTCACTGGACATGCACTAACTTATAGGAAAAATGTTTTCGCCTAATATGACTGCTAGAGATAAGGTGTTCTTTGCGCTGATTATTATCATTCTCAACAATTTTAAACACGTCAAAACATCGCTGACAACGTCACCAGTATTCACAAGAGATGATATTGAAAATCATGTCATTTCGCCCAGAAAAAGTTTCTATTCTATGCAGATGGACTTGTAAAAAATTTCTTCATTTATTCGCAGCAATGACGGCTACAAAAGGAAACGTGTGAATTGCGTCTCGCGCTCGCTTTCCTGAGTTTTTACCATTCAGGTAAATATTATTGATTTCGATACGAACGGATTCACCTTGATTGTGTTTGAGCATCACTTTAGGAATTTTATTCTTAAGCTTCTAGATAGTATTGGAACTGAAGCTTAACTCGCACGATAACTGTAACGATAAGAAGCCATGTTACGTTGATTTTAAAAAGTAGATTGCCAGGACTCACCCAGTTAACGACAGATGCGTAGCATGAAATATGGCATTATCGATGAGTCAAGAGTGATGATGGCAAAGATGACACCAGTAGATTACGAAGAAAGCGGGCACCTAATGGCTTTGTCACAAGCAGAACAGCAAACCATCAGCCAACGAAACTTAAGCAATACCACGGCACCGCATTTCACTCTTATACAGTTCGAGAAACGCCAGCAAAGACAAGCTGAGCTGAAATTGAATAAGATTGCGATTAATGATGGCATCTACTAACAAATTTTCGATTTACAGTGTAGCTCAAACTTTGCGCCACTAAGTATTTAATTAGATGGCATTATACCAATATTTTATAGACTGCAATGAGGTTTTACTATTCAATATTGATTGAGGAAATTCCTGATTATAGAGCTAGATATATCGGAATAGTCTAATCTCAAATTTTTTACCAGAATGATATAGTGGTTTTGCAGCGTATCTTCTATATTCTAATTACATGGCATTCTTTTATCGGCACATAACTGGACTAAGACGGGAGACTATTCATCCGTTATTCCGCATCTCAATTAGGAATAAATATAAAAATCAGTGAAAATTATGCCTAGCCAAGCTGGAGCTATACTGAAAATAGATACTTTTTAAGTAAATGAATACTCTGCTAGAGCATGTTAAAAACACCATAACGCTGACTTACTATGCAATTTCTAGTCAAGATACACTGCGTTACTTCGCCAAATTTAAGTATTGATTCAACTGATCTTATCACTTGAAAGCATTAATATCACGATTTTTGATAGCAGCATTAAAATCAGTCACAATACCATACAGCCTGTTGAGGATAAAAGAGAAAATACGTGATCAGGCTTAAGTATGAGAAACCAGAATTTTTCTTATAACGAATTGATTTTATTTATTTTTAATTTTTACTTACTTTTATATTTATGCCTAATTTAGGTGAGATCATGCTGGCCCTATACCCAGGAAAAGATAATTTTCCTCAGGCATAAATTGAGGCGTTTTCGTTACATGAAGCAGAAAGCACGAAAAAGCACAAAGCGCTTACAAGCTATGAAGCTGGTTATCTCCATTTTAATATGAAAAATATTCTAAAAATTCCCAATCAAACATCACGATATCATCTTTTTGTATATAGATATAAAATTAATAGGTTTATGCATATCCAAAAGCTAATACCGGGTCTAGAGCACGTTTATCTATTCTAGTTTATTAAATAGCCATTATGCTGTGGCTAGTTTTTCTGAAATCTAAATAAAACATTCTTACAGCAAAGACTTAATATCGCGAATAATCTGATTGATTGAGGCGGGTAGATCTGCATGTTCAGCGGAGGATAGATATCAAATACGCTCTTCTAATCTTCTTTATCTTTCCGCTGATTTAGCGGATTTAAATCCTATAAAATGGCCCTTCCCAATCTAAAATCGCTACTCAGAAAAGCCACAGCAAGCGCGGCGCATTCACTGAAGAATGCTAGCGCTCAAGCTATTGGATTAATTTTCATAAAGATGACGACAATTTTTCAGTGAGATATAAACAAGAATAGTTAAAAGTGTTCTAATGTCAGGCAATTCTACGCTGTCGACGTGATGCATTGCAGCAAGGCGCGGCATCTGGCCCTCGAGCCCAGCTTGCCATTTCCGGTATACTGCTGCTAGCTCATTCGCATCGGTGATGCTTACAAGCACGCTGTATAAGGTTCTAGCGCGCCTCACCTGATAACTCTACGCTAAGCAGGCACGATAAAAAACTGCGCCAACAACGAAACCGGCCTTGCTTTGTCTTTCACTACTGACAGACAGTATAGTCCTCAGACTGGTGAGTGATACTTTATATACCGCTACTGCAGTTAGGAAAAGTTTTAGTCAATTTTAAGCGCAGTACTACCGGCAGGATTTTGGTTTGAGAGACGCATGCCAAGCTCGCTCTTGTTATATTCGTCTGCATGACGAGATGCAGAACTAGCATGACTGAGATAAAAGACAGTAGCAATGCAGTTTGTCAGTGTAATTATCACGTCTAGGTGCGCAAGAGTCATGGGGTTGGTTGTATTTTCCAACAACAAACTTGAAGCACCCGGCGCACGCTAATGCGCCAGCACCCGCGCGGGTTACAGCTGTGTGAAGATCCTGTTTTCTTGTTCAGCAACACGGATAAAAGTGGTGCGTTTAGTCAATTCCTTCAAGCACGACGCTCCAACATAAGTGCAGGCGGAGCGCAAGCCACCGAGAATATCGCGAATGGCATATTCTACCGGCCCACGCAGAGGCAGCCTGACGGTTTTGCCCTCAACGGCACGGTAATCCACGATCCCGCCGATATGTCGCTTCATTGCCGATTCGGAGCTCATGCCATAGAATAGCATAAATCGCTCCCCGCTTTCTTCCACGATCGTACCTTTGCACTCGTCATGGCCAGCCAGCATACCGCCAAGCATCACGAAATCTGCACCGCCGCCGAAAGCCTTAGCAACATCGCCAGGGGACGCGCAACCGCCGTCACTCACGATTTGACCACTTAGACCGTGCGCGGCATCGGTACACTCGATTACCGCCGAAAGTTGAGGGTATCCGACGCCGGTTTTGACTCGCGTGGTGCACACCGATCCCGGACCAATGCCTACTTTAACAATATCAGCACCGGAAAGAATGAGCTCCTCCACCATCTCCCCCGTGACCACATTTCCGGCACAAATCACTTTATCCGGACAGGTTTCACGCGCTTTTTCTACAAATTTCAGAAAATGCTCTGAATAACCATTAGCGACATCAATACAGATAAAATTTAGCTGCGGCGATAGCGCAAGAATTTGCTTTATTTTTTCGAAATCCGCTCCGGAAGTACCGGTGGAAACCATCACATGACGTAGTACCGATTCCGGCACTCGCGTTACAAACTCACGCCACTGTTCCATAGTATAATGTTTATGTACTGCAGTTAACACTTCGAAAGCGGCCAGCGCCTCCGCCATATGAAAAGTACCGATAGTGTCCATGTTCGAGGCAATAACCGGCACGCCGGACCATCGAAGACCGGGATGCTTGAAGGTAAAGTCGCGCTGTAATTTTACATCGGAGCGGCTTTTCAGCATGGAACGTTTCGGCCGGATAAGCACATCTTTAAAACCTAACTTGACATCTTCTTCTATACGCATGGGTTTTTCCTGGTAAAAGGCGACGAGTCGCTAATCAATATCGGATATAATTTGCCTATTCCAGTAGCATTATCATACGCGTGATTAAAGTTGGAGCAAGACTACGAATTCTATCTATTTTACGCTATAATCGTAATGATTAATCTTAGGTTGAAGGAATTTTTAAAGGTAAGGCAGTTAACGTGACGCAATATATTGTTGCTCTGACCGGCGGTATCGGCAGCGGCAAAAGCACGGTAGCCAACGCCTTTGCGGCGCTCGGCGTGCCCCTGATAGATGCCGACGCAATCGCACGGAAGGTAGTCGAGCCAGATAGTCCAGCCTTGCGTATCATCGCTCAACATTTTGGTTCGATGATGCTGAAAAAAGACGGGTCGCTGGACCGTGCCGCGCTCAGAGCGCGTATTTTTAGCGTTCCGAAAGAGAAAGCCTGGCTTAATGGTGTGCTTCATCCGCTTATTAAACGGCAAACTGAAAAGCAGTTACGCTCCGCTCGTGCACCTTACGTGTTGTGGGTGGTGCCACTGCTTATTGAAAATAATCTGCAGCAGCGCGCTAATCGAGTACTGGTGGTAGATGTAGACCGTGAGGTCCAGATCGCGCGCACTCTCAGCCGGGACGACGTTAGCCGCGAGCAGGTAGAAAATATTTTAGCGGCGCAAGTATCGCGTCAGCGGCGTCTGGCCTGTACGGACGATATTATTGATAATAGTGGACTCCGCAAGGAGATAAGGGTTCGTGTTGCTAGTTTACATCGACGCTATCTGTTTAATCCCGGATAATTATATAAATCCTTGTCGGCATGGCCTTGCTAATAATATAGTTGAGAAAAAATATAATGATCAAGCTACATAGCAAAGCTACCACAATACCTAAACCGCTCGTCAGGCAAGCAACAATCCAGCATTGCGGGAAACAGCTTTTCTCCCAGTAGATTATCAGTTAGGTGTGTACGTGAATTCTTGAATCCCGATGCATCTCAATCTACCCCGAATTGCTCCTTACTTAGACATATATTAGAGAGTTTTCATGAAAGAGAAAGTATCAAAAACAAAGCACAAAGCATTTAAAAACTATGTGCCCAGGTTACCTGCATTTTGTTATAAATATCTTCCACGAATGCTAAAGAAAACCTTAAATGCGAAATAAAACCTTATAACGTTATCTTCTCGTGGATATAAATTGAGCAATTCGATAGCTTCTTATCCGTCTCTACAAAGACAAGACCGCGGCTAATTCACGATGTTTCTTGCGAGATCTCACTCGAACATGTCTGATAAGCACTTATCTCATACTTACACGTAACGGCAAAGAATTTATAGATCGTCTTTTTTGACTGCGAAAACGCTTAGCCACCAGGAAGTATAAATTTAACCGCTTATATTTACAGATTAATATAGAACACTACCTTAATCTACGGATGCATTTACAAACGAATGGTATAGTCAAGCGATTTAATAGATCTATAGAAGATGTACTGAAAATCCACCATTTCTATTCTGGTGCACAAGCTTGAGCTTACACCGCACTAATATATCTGGCTTTAAAATCAGGCATTACTTTAATCAGGGTTAGGTAGTAAACTTAGTCTATGAAACATCATAACAAATATAAATTATATAAAGACAGCAATAAAATACACTAGATATAACGGCTATTTTACGCTTGCGGTATAAGAAATCCGACAGAATAAATCACTATGAGTATCGTTTACTCGATAACGATGCTATTTGAAAACGCATTGAAAGCGGATCTGGCTACAGCTAGAGTTAATAGATAACGTTTTCTGTATCTTAGCCAGTCTGCTGGACGCTCTCGAGTACGGCAACATGCGCAGCAAAATAATTAAAAAACTGGAGCATCAGCAGGAAAAATTTCTGCTAAATTACTGCTACAAGAAAGCGTAGCGTTGATAGCGAAAGCATTAACGCCCTTCGCATTGATTCTAAACGTTGCATCACCATGCTGATGACTGTCCCGCGCCCAGAGGAAAGAACTGCTTGAAGATCGCCTAGACGGACCCTGCGCCAGAGCTTATCTATAGCTGACGCTATATATCTCGCTGCATTTGCACATCAGCAGCGTGATCGCACAAATAGATGGCTGGCTAGAAACGCAGAAAACGGCAGATCCGCTTAAGACCGAACTAATCTGCTTCTAATTAGGCATATTATTAATACAGGATCAGCACCCTCTATGATATAAGAGGGTGCTTGCAATTCTTTCACCAAGAAGCGCAGTATTATTGCCCAAAGTCATCATGCCGGTTGAATCGATATTCCAATTCGGCAAAGTAACAGGGTGTCTGTTTTCTACGTATCGCATTGTAAGTGCCGGTTATAGCATTTTTGACATTTCCCAGTAAGGTATATATCCACTTGAAGTATGGCGTTTCCCATTGTACCACTGCCAATTGAAAGGTAATTTTTACTACTAAGCAAAATAGTTTTGCTATAAATACGCTATTATGCCAAAAGCATGCAAAGCGCGAACAGTATTTACGGAAAGCAATAGAGTGGCGGCTTCTTATTGGAAAGGTGATGCCGGGTCTTCGCCAGCAAGTAAGCATGCTAGGCCTCAATGCAGGCCTCTTCGCACAGTTTGCAATACATCGTCCGCTCGGGGCCGCCCTCCCGATGCGACCTTGCCGCCGGGCAATTTCTAAAATCCCTAATGCAGACCTCCTGCGGATGGCAAGAGATAAATATTTCCTGTCAGGCGTTACGGACGATACCAACTGCAATGGTTAGTATTGTTATAGCTGTCAGCGCCTCTTAAGGTCATCCCGTATAGCCAAGCTGTGCGTCTTAAAAAAATGTAAATCTCTTTTATCAACTAGGAGACAGGATGACGCCCCGTCTTCTCACGGCACCATACGTGCGGTTTCGCATACGGCGGGCTTCATGTTAACACTGGAACTGCTGTTGCTGCTCTAACAGTTATATTAAGCCTAGTCTTTTAAATTTCGGTTAACCACCAGCACTATTGCAGCTACGGCTAATTTCTACTGTCCCATGTTGACACCTCACAATATCAGTAGCCTTGTGACAGAACAAGAGACTTCCCGGGTTAATGCACGTGACCTTCCTACTTATACCTTGTCGATTATACGTTACAGCGCTCTGCTTGAGGATTATGCTTGTAACAATAGTGGCACCTTACCCCGCTGCGCTGTCTAAACCACTTTTTGTTTGTCAGGTTAGAATTTTGTTTTCGGCTGCCTTCAAAGGCTATCGCGGTAAACATTTTTGTTGTTTAGCTAGCACTTCCCTCCCCCCCCCCTTACCGGGTTTGCAGAGAACTTGCACCTTCTAGACTACCAGAGTCAGGGACAGTGCCTGTCAAAACAGCTATGCTCCATGCTCGCTCACCCGAATAAAACGGCCCGGCAAACCGGGCGTGACGAACGACTTGCTGCCCGTTCGCATTGGTTTAATATAATTTACCGTGGCAGTGTTTAAATTTCTTTCCGGAGCCGCAAGCGCAAGGATCGTTGCGCCTGACTGTGTGGCTTTCTTGCGCTGAGAAAGGACTATCTGTCACTAGTTCCGCTGCCGGCCCTTCATGACTCAGCCTCCCCTGTCTGACCAGACGTTCGGCCTTTTTGCGCCAGTCCTGCTCGATTGCTTCTGACTCTTCCGGCATGCGTACATACACCTTGCTCAGGGTGCTGATCACTTCATATTTTAGCAATTTCAGCATGGCAGAGAACATCGCAAAGGATTCGCGCTTGTACTCTTGCTTCGGATCTTTTTGCGCATAGCTGCGCAGATGGATGCTTTGACGCAAATAATCTATTGCCGCCAAATGCTCTTTCCAGAGAGAATCAAGCGTCTTCAACATGATGCTTTTCTCGAACTTACGTAGGATATTGCTGCCGACGATTTCTTCCTTACGCTGATACTGCACGAGCATCTGCTCAAGCACGCGCTTGCGCAGGGCATCTTCCTGCAGGCCTGGTTCGTCTTTCATCCATTGATCGATAGGCATATCTAGATAAAAGTCATTTTTTAAACGCTGCTTTAGCCCCTGCACATCCCACATTTCTTCCAATGATTTCGGCGGGATATAGCTATCAAAGATAATGTTCAGAACATCCTCACGGATGCTCTTGATGGTTTCGCTAATATCCGTGACATCAAGCAGTTCGTTACGTTGGGTGTAGATAGCACGGCGCTGATCATTAGCGACATCATCATACTCTAATAGTTGCTTGCGGATATCGAAGTTGCGGTTTTCTACCTTACGCTGGGCACTGGCAATAGCCTTAGTAACCCACGGGTGCTCGATAGCTTCACCCGGTTTTATTCCCAGTTTTCGCATCATGCCGGAGACGCGATCCGCCGCAAAAATACGCATTAGGGCATCTTCCGTCGACAAGTGAAAACGAGATGACCCGGGATCGCCCTGACGACCGGAGCGGCCTCGAAGCTGATTGTCGATACGACGCGATTCATGACGCTCAGTACCGATGATATGCAGGCCGCCAGCGGCCTTCACCGCTTCATGGCGCGATTGCCAGGCATTCTTTATAGCGGCGCCCTGCTGCTTGTCCGGCGCTTCCAGAGCCGCGATTTCCGCCTGCCAGCTGCCGCCTAGCACGATATCGGTACCGCGACCGGCCATGTTGGTGGCGATGGTCACTGCCCCCGGCTGGCCTGCCTGGGCGACGATCTCTGCCTCCATGGCGTGGAATTTTGCGTTTAGCACTTTATGCACAATGCCGGCTTTTTCCAGCTTGCCGGAAACCAGCTCCGATTTTTCAATGGAAATAGTCCCCACCAAGACCGGCTGGCCACGTGCGGTGCAGGATTTGATATCTTCAATAATAGCGTCAATTTTTTCCTTTTCTGTCATATAGACCAGATCCGCCAAATCCTTGCGGATCATCGGACGGTTGGTCGGTATGACGATGGTATCGAGTTTATAGATAGAGCGGAACTCAAACGCTTCGGTATCGGCCGTGCCAGTCATGCCAGCTAGCTTCTCATAGAGACGGAAGTAGTTCTGGAAAGTTATGGACGCCAGCGTCTGGTTTTCATTCTGGATCGCTACATTTTCTTTAGCTTCTATGGCTTGGTGAACCCCTTCTGACCAGCGGCGGCCCGGCATGTTGCGCCCCGTATGTTCGTCGACGATAATGACTTCACCACTTTTCACTATATAGTCCACATCGCGGGCGAACAGCGCGTGGGCGCGCAAAGCCGCGATCATATGATGCATTAGTATAATGTTGTCGGGAGAGTAAAGTGATTTTCCCTTTTCTAGGATATCGGCTTTCACTAATAGCTCTTCAATTAGCACCAGCCCACGCTCAGTCAGGTTAACCTGGCGGGATTTCTCATCCACAGAAAAGTGGCCTTCGCCCTGGAAGTTCTCCGAGTCTTCTTTATCCTGGCGAATTAAATGTGGGATCAGTTTGTCGATACGGCGATACATATCAGAACCGTTTTCCGCCGTGCCGGAGATAATGAGTGGAGTGCGGGCTTCATCAATCAGGATGGAATCTACCTCATCCACCAGCGCGTAATGTAATGTACGTTGCACACGCTCTTCTGGGCTGAATACCATATTGTCGCGTAGGTAGTCAAAACCGTACTCGTTATTGGTACCGTAGGTGATATCTGCAGCGTAAGCGGCACGCTTAGCCTGCGCCGGCAGCCCAGCTCGGTTGATGCCGACGCTCAGTCCCAGAAACTCAAAAAGCGGACGGTTGTTTTCCGCATCGCGCTGTGCCAAATAATCATTTACTGTTACTAAATGCACACCTTTCCCGCTAAGGGCGTTCAGGTACACCGGCAACGTAGCAGTTAGAGTTTTTCCTTCACCGGTGCGCATTTCGGCGATGCAGCGATCATTAAGTACCATACCGCCCATCAATTGCACATCAAAATGGCGCATGCGAAATACGCGCTTACTGGCTTCCCGCACCACAGCAAAGACTTCCGGAAGTAGGCTGTAGATGCTCGCCCCTTTGGCGATACGCTCGCGAAATTCAACGGTTTTAGCCGCGAGTTGTTCGTCGCGCAACAACTCCATTGCCGGTTCCATCTTGTTAATAGCGTCCACTACCTTGCTCATGCGGCGCCGGATACTATCGTTGCGACTGCCCAAAATTTTGGTAAGTAATTTTTCTAGCATAGTCATTCACATCTCATCAAGGCCCCGTCCAGCGGCGGCCAAAGTCGTTTGCGAAAAAGTTACGGTCATTTAGGGTCAGGTGTCCGCGAGCGGGCTGACTCGTCTTCCCTACAGTTGCACCGGACAGATACCGGCACATTGGTCGATCAAGGCGACATGGCGCGTTTGACGCAGGAAGCGCACCGGAAACCAGCCGCTTCGCTTTGCGATTGAAGAACATGCTAGAGATAGCAAGCAACACTTGATGCTGTAGGCGCAGCGGCGCGACGATCTCCCGCACAGACACGCTTACTAAAGCAAATGGAGAGAAAAGATGACGGATGACGCTGTGTATGGCATGCTGATGCTAATAATCAACATCGCAGATGGGACGCAGCGGAATATCGCTTATCTGCGCTATTTAGCGGAAGCGGGCTTAGAAAGCGATTTGCCGGCCAAGGTTGGCGCAGTATTCCCTGGGCACGTCCGCCAAATTTTCGCCAACGATTTAAGACACCCATTATTTTATAATATTTTCCGCTGGAGTGTTGTTATGCGTAATAGTCATCCACATCCTATCGACAGCCTATTTAGCGACGCCACCGAGACGGATCGTATATCCCTCTTAAAGCTTCAGCAGCAGGCCATCATGCTGCTGAAGCTTAACCGCGCAGTCAACGCGCTGCTGCCGGCACCGCTGCGCCCCTGGTGCCGCGTTGCCAACGTTCGTCAGGGCGTAATGGTACTGGAAACTGCTACTGCCAGCTGGCACATGCGGTTACGCTACGAACAACCCCAATTGTTATCCGCACTAAGAGCGCAAATTCTACCATCATTGTCGTCTATCGACATCAGGATTAACCCTGGCCTGGCGAAAAAACAGGAATTTAACGCGAAAAATAATTACGGTAGCCAGAAACATTACTGGCTGATCGGGGGAAAACCGCGGCATTTAAGCGTACAGAGTGCGATGTCTATTCGACATGTAGCGGCGCGCAGCGAAGGGAAATTAAAGAACGCGCTGGAACGACTGGCAGAGAGGGCCAGAGAGAGCGCTAACCCCACCAATCTTGGGGAATAGACGCCTAATTGCTAATCCCTGCCGGCATAATTCGGGAACGCCGCCGCAAGGCGCTGCGTGACCGTTCGCCAATAAAGTTCATACGATAACGAAGGAAGGCGACTTAAAGGCCAGAGGCAGTTCCGCATCATCCTCGAAAGTCACCAACTCCCAGGCTTCCTGACGTGTTAGCACCGTCTGCAATAGCTTGTTGTTCATGGCGTGCCCGGATTTAAAGGCGGTAAAAGCGCCGATAATGTTATGGCCGCACATAAACAGGTCACCGATTGCATCAAGCATTTTGTGACGAACGAACTCATCTTCAAAACGCAGCCCATCTTCATTCAGAACTCGGTAGTCATCAACCACAATAGCACATTCGAAGGTACCGCCTAGGACCAGACCTCGCGATTGCAAGTACTCGATATCGCGCATAAAGCCAAAGGTGCGCGCGCGGCTTATCTGGCGACCGAACGATTCTGCCGAGAAGTTCAGGAAATAACGTTGCGAGCCAGCATCAATTGCAGGATGCTTAAAATCGATGGTAAAATCGAGCGTAAAGCCATTATACGGCACCAACTCAGCCCACTTATCCCCATCCTCGACACGCACGCTCTGTTTAAGACGCAAGAATTTTTTGGCGCTGTTAAGCTCCTCAATGCCGGCATCTAGCAGCAGGTAAACGAAGGGACTCGCGCTGCCGTCCATGATCGGGATTTCAGGCGCATCTACTTCAACTATAATGTTATCGATTCCTACCCCTCCCAGAGCCGCATTCAGATGCTCAACGGTAGAAATTCGCACGTCATGCTCATTTACTAAACAGGTGCACAGCACGGTGTCTCGCACCGACCGGGCATCTGCAGGGAAATCTACAGGGGGATTCAAATCAATTCGACGATAGATGATTCCGGTGTTTGCCGGTGCAGGGCGTAGTGTCAGCCTGACCTTTTTACCGGTATGTAATCCTACACCCATGGTCTGCACGATACGTTGTAATGTCCGCTGTTTGATCATCTGTTTCTCTCGCAATGTTTAACCATGCTGCCTACTCTACTAAGAGTAAAAGAAAGTCGGCAAATCATTTTAGCATAAAGAGCAGATTTTCCCAAAATGACACGGATTTAATCCGCCTGTTTGCGAAGAAAAGCTGGAATATCTAAGTAGTCAGGTTCCTTACTTCCATTAGCACTTTGTTCATTGATCCCCTTGGCAACTTTTTTCTGCTCTTGAGCAATCGAAGACGAGCTCGCAGCGTAATCGCGGTAGCGATTATCCATAACCCGCTGACTACTCTGCTTGTTAGTTACTAACGTAATTTCCGGGCGCTTGTCCATGCCGATGCCCGTTGCCACGACGGTAACGCGCAATTCGTCATTCATATCAGGATCTAGCGAAGTGCCGATAACTACGGTGGCATTGTCGGAGGCGAAAGCGCGGATAGTGTTACCCACGGTTTCAAATTCGTCCAGACGCAGATCGAAGCCGGCAGTGATGTTGACCAGCACCCCACGAGCGCCGGATAAATCGATATCTTCCAGCAGCGGGCTGGAAATCGCCATTTCCGCCGCTTCTTCCGCGCGATCCTCGCTGCAGGCGACACCGGAACCCATCATAGCGTACCCCATCTCCGACATTACGGTGCGCACGTCAGCGAAGTCGACGTTCATCAATCCCGGACGGGTGATAAGCTCGGCGATACCCTGCACTGCCCCTTTCAGCACGTTGTTAGCAGCGCCGAAAGCGTCCAGCAGCGAAATGCCGCGGCCTAGAACTTTCAGAAGCTTATCATTGGGAATAGTGATAAGCGAGTCAACATACTTTGAGAGTTCAGTAATGCCTTGTTCGGCGAACGCCATGCGTTTTTTCCCTTCAAAGTTAAACGGCTTAGTGACCACGGCGACAGTCAGAATGCCTAGCTCCTTGGCGACTTCCGCGACAACCGGCGCGGCACCCGTGCCGGTCCCACCGCCCATGCCAGCGGCGATAAAGACCATGTCAGCGCCCTCAAGCGCGGCCCGCAGTGCTTCGCGGTCTTCCTCGGCGGCGTTGCGGCCCACTTCAGGATTGGCTCCGGCTCCTAGCCCTTTGGTAATACCGCTGCCGATCTGGATAGTCTGGCCCACCGCCGTCTTACGCAATGCCTGCGCATCGGTATTCACTGCAAAGAAATCTACGCCTTCGATGCGTTCGCGCACCATATGCTCAACGGCGTTACCGCCGCCGCCGCCGACGCCGATGACTTTAATCACCGCATCGTTGGTTAATTCTATAGGTTCGAACATAATTTCTCTCCGTTTTATGCCTGTCGCTTAGGAGGCGGCTGCTTGTACAGCGGGCTCCGTCTTGAAAATCATTAAAATTCTTTGCGCAGCCAGTTACTAAATCGCTTAAACCATGTGCTGACTAAAGTTCGTCTTTCCACATCCACTTCGCCACTTAAATGTGACTCTTTGCCGTAATGCAGCAGCCCAACGACGGTTGAATAATAGGGCTCCTGCGTATAATCGGTTAGACCGCTGATATTCAGGGGCTTACCGATGCGCACCTGGTTATGGAATACTCGCTGCGCGCAGGCCGCCAAACCGTCGATTTGCGCCGCGCCGCCGGTCAGCACAATGCCCGCAGCCAGATGGTGCTTTATTCCCTGCGCCTGCAGCTGTTCCTGCAACTGTAAAATTTCATCGTTAACAAGATTCAGGAGTTCGGTATAACGCGGCTCAATCACTTCAGCCAGGGCTTGGCGCTGTAGGCTTCGCGGTGGCCGCCCGCCTACGCTCGGGACTTCAACGCTCTCATCTTTGCTAACTACCGATCCCAGCGCGCAGCCGTGGCGAATCTTGATTGCCTCAGCGTCGGTAGGCGGAGTGCTGAAGGCATAGGCAATATCACTCGTGACCAGATTGCCGGCATAGGGAATCACCTGGATGTGGCGTAGCGCGCCGGCGGTATAGACCGCCATATCCATCGTGCCGCCGCCGATATCCACAACACACGCGCCAAGTTCGCGCTCATCTTCCGTCAACACCGCATAGCTTGATGCAAGACCAGCAAAAATCAGTTGATCAACCTGCAGCTCGCAACGCTGAACCGCTTTAACAATATTTTTCGCCATGTCATTATGGCAGGTAATCAGGTGGACTTTAGCCTGCATCCGTACGCCGGACAGGCCAACCGGATTTTTTATTCCTTCCTGATAGTCAATCGTATAAGCCTGCGGAATAACGTGCAAGATGCGATGCTCATCACGCACCCGCACTGATTTTGCAGTATGCACCACATTCTCCACGTCTTCCTGCGTTACTTCTTCTTCGGCAATCGGCACCATGCCGATTTCATTCTGACAGCTGATATGTTTGCCAGACAGGGCAAGATATACTGACGAGATCTGGCAGTCCGCCATCAACTCTGCCTGATCGATCGCGAGCTGCACGCATTTTACCACCGACTCCAAATCATTAACGCCACCTTTATCCATACCGCGCGACGGGCAACTGCCGACACCGATGATATTTATCATACCATCCGGCAGCACCTCTCCTACCAGCGCGACCACCTTAGCCGTGCCGATTTCTAGCCCTACTACCAGTTTTCTGTCCGGCGCTTTAATCATTGTTATTCTGCCTGTGCCTGTACCTGTGCCTGTGCCTGTTGCTGATTTCTGTTTTCTAGCTCTATATAGGCCGCCGCCCATCCGACGGCGAGGCCAGAATCATAGCGCAGATCTACGTAGCTTATGCGCTTATTATCGTTCAGAGCTTGCTGGAGAAGAACCGGATAAATCCTGATAAAACGCTGTAGGCGCCTAGCTTGGTCGCCCTGACCCAGCTCCAGCGGGGTATCGTCTCTTAGCCTCAACTGCCACGAATGGCGGGCACTCATGCGGACCGCCTTGAGATGAAACTTGGCGGCCATGAGCATCTCATTCATGATGCGGTAGCCGGCAAAGACGTCTTGCTCGCTGCCTTCCGGTCCATAGAGCATCGGCAGGGGCTTATTGTCGATGCGCTCGGAAGGCGCGCTAAATACCGTGCCGCTGTCGTCCAGCAAATGTAAATCATTCCAGCGCGCGACCGGTACATATTCCACCACGTGGATTTTCAACTCGTTTGGCCACTGTTTACGCACACTAACCTGCTTCATCCACGGCATGCATTCAATCTGCTGCTGAATGACGTTGACATCCTGCGTCATAAAGGTGCCTAGGGCTCCCAGCGCCAGAATCGCTTTATGAATATCGTCATTAGTAGTGTAATGACGCTCTCCGGTCACTACTAGCCGGGACAGAGGCAGACGATGGGAGTCTTTCATCCAGCTGACAACCATCCAGGCGCCCCAGAGGATAGTGAAAAGGACCACAACTAGGAAGATCAGACCTGAAAGCTGGCTGCCGTTGCTACGTCTTGCAGCTTCTCTCTCGATCTCACTGTTGCGTACGTTTATCGCCGCCTGCGACACGTTAGGCAGCTCCCGTCGCGACAACCTTCGACACATCTCGGCATAGTTCGGCCTGCTTAACCATGATATCCATCGCTGGGCTGAGGCTGCAGCCTGCTATTAGCCAGTTTACGGGCGATTTTACCTACCGTGCCAGCACCCTGCATTAGCACCAAATCGTTATCCTCTAAGGCTTTCGCCAACGTCGTCAATAGCGCATCTATATCGGGTACTAAAATCGGCTCCATCTTGCCGCGCCCGCTTATGGTGCGGCACAGCGAGCAGCTATCGGCGCCGGGTATCGGCGCTTCGCCGGCAGGATAAACGTCCAGCATCAACAGGACATCTACACCAGACAATACGTTGGCAAAGTCGTCGTATAAATCCCGCGTGCGCGTATAACGATGCGGCTGAAATACCATGACTAGCCGCTTGTCTGGCCAGCCCGCCCGCGCTGCTTTGATTGTGGCGTCTACCTCGGTTGGGTGGTGGCCGTAATCGTCAACCAGCATAACCTTGCCCTTTTTGCCGTTGACGTGCGTCAAATCATAGCGGCCCAAATCGTCAAATCGGCGGCCTGTCCCTTGAAATTTCAGCATCGCCTGTAAAATACTCTCGTCATTGATGCCATCTTCAATTGCCACCGCAATCGCCGCCACCGAATTCAGCGCGTTGTGCCGGCCTGGCGCATTGAGCTTTACGCGCAAATTTAGCTTATCCTGCTGCGTGACAGTAAAGCTCCCGCGCGCGCCGTCCTGGCGGTAATCGGTAATACGCAAATCGGCATCGTCGTTAAAGCCGTAGGTGGTAATCTGTCGTTCAACGCTGGGCAATAATTCGCGGATTATCGGATCGTCGATACACATCACTGCGCGACCGTAAAACGGCAAATTGTGTAGAAAGTCAATAAACGTCTGCCTTAAATTCTCAAAATTTCCTTGGTAAGTATCCATATGGTCTGCTTCGATATTGGTGATAATAGCTACCATTGGTTGCAAATGCAGAAAAGAAGCGTCGCTTTCGTCAGCTTCAGCAATCAGGTAGCGACTGCAGCCCAGGCGGGCATGCACGCCGGCAGCTTTAACTAGGCCGCCGTTAACGAAGGTCGGGTCCAGTCCTGCTTCAGCGTAAATACTAGCCACCAGCGCGGTTGTGGTAGTTTTACCGTGGGTGCCAGCGATCGCGATACCGTAACGAAAACGCATCATCTCTGCCAACATTTCGGCGCGCTGAATCACTGGAATGCGCGCTTCTTTAGCTGCCAGAATTTCTGGGTTATCGGGAGCGATAGCGCTCGACACCACTACTACGCTGGCGTTACAGATATTCTGCGGGCAGTGATTAAAATATATCTGCGCGCCCAGGTCGATCAGCTGTTGCGTCACGGCATTTGGTGCCAGATCGGATCCGCTGATTTGGTAGCCCTCGTTTGCTAGCACTGCTGCAATGCCTCCCATGCCAGCCCCGCCGATGCCAATAAAATGGATTTGCCTGACGCGGCGCATCTCGGGGACAAAAGTTCGCAGTTTAGCTAGTTTTTGTGTATTCACATTATGATCGCTTAAATCAAAAAACGCTCTAGACGGCATGCCCAGCTCGTCCGGTCTTGTCTGCGCGCGGCTTAGATATCTACCGCTGCCGCTACTTCTAGCGCTACCCGCTCTGTCGCGTCGGGAATTGCCGCCACCCTGGCACGTTTCGCCATGGTTAGCAGCGCAGGCCGATCCCACCCTGCTAGTACGTCGCTGACCCGCTCGGCGGTAAAGGCTGGCTGCTCTATGATTTTTGCCGCGCCAGCCTCCTCTAGCGGCCGCGCGTTCCAATACTGCTGACGATCTTTGTGCATAAACGGGACAAACAGTGCCGGCAGACCGGCAGCGGCAATTTCGCTCACCGTCAGCGCGCCGGCACGACACACCGCTACATCGGCCCAGGCATAAGCGGCGACCATGTCGTCGATAAACTCCACCACCTTATACTGCGTCTGACCGGCCGCTGTATAGGCACGATTGACCTCCTCTATCGCCCCCTTGCCTACCTGATGCCACAGGTTCAAGGCGCCCGTCAAGCGGGCGGCAACCGCAGGCATAGTCTGATTCAGCACCTGCGCGCCTTGACTGCCGCCAATTACCAAGACCCGAATGGGGCCGGTGCGTTTAAAAAATCGCGCTTCGGGCGGCGGCAGCGCCAGTACCGTATAACGTACTGGATTACCCACCACATCCGCATGGGGAAACGCGCCGGGAAACGCCTGAAGTACTTTACAGGCAATTCTCGCCAAGCAGCGATTGGTTAGACCGGCGATGCCGTTCTGCTCATGTAGCACAACCGGGATGCCACAGCTCCAGGCAGCTAAACCGCCCGGACCTGAAACATAGCCACCCATCCCCAGCACTACATCCGGCCGCCAAGCACGCATCATTCGTCGCGCTTGATGCCAGGCGCGCCAGATTCGTACCGGCGCCATTAATTGCGCTTTAATGCCCTTGCCACGCAGGCCGCTGATGCAGATAAAATCAATATCGATGCCGTACTGCGGCACCAAACTGGCTTCAATGCGATCGGAGGTACCGAGCCAGCGAACCTGCCAGCCCTGTGCTATCAGGTAATGCGCAACCGCCAATCCCGGGAATACATGTCCACCGCTACCGCCTGCCATTACCATCAGCCGCTTGGTCTTTTCAGTCATCGCGGTCCTTTCGCGAAAGCCTGTGCCTGAGCTAAACGCGTCTCAAAATCTACTCTCAGCAGCAGTACAACTGCCGTTGACATAATCAGCAGGCTAGATCCACCATAGCTGATTAATGGTAGCGTTAAACCTTTCGTAGGCAGCATTCCCGCGGTAGCGCCCACGTTAATTAGTGCTTGGAAGCTGAACCAGATACCAATGGCACAAGCCAGGAAACCGGAAAAGCGCTGCTCGATTGCCAGCGCTTTGCGGCCGATGGACATCGCGCGGAACGCGACTAAAAAGATCATTAGCAGCGTCAGCACTACGCCAAAATAACCCAGCTCTTCGCCTAAAATAGCGAAAATAAAGTCGGTATGGGCTTCCGGCAAATACTCCAGTTTTTGTATTGAATTGCCGAGACCCTGCCCCCAAAACTTGCCGCGGCCAAACGCCATCAGCGATTGGGTCAGCTGATAGCCGCTGCCGAAGGGATCATCCCATGGGTTCCAGAATGAGGTTACGCGCCGTATACGGTAAGGCTCAGCGATAATAAGCAACACGACCGCAAAAATGCCAGAACCAATAATGGATAAAAATTGCCACAGCTTCGCCCCGGCCAGGAACAGCATCGCCAGGGTAGTGACAAACAGTACTACTACGGTTCCCAGGTCAGGCTGCGCCAGCAGCAATACCGCTAGCAGCATAATCACGCTCATAGGTTTACAAAATCCCCAGAAATTAGTACGCACTTCCTCTACTTTGCGAACCAGATAATCAGCCAGATAGCAAAACAACGCCAGCTTAGATAATTCTGCCGGCTGGATCCGCAGCGGGCCGAGCGCAATCCAGCGCGATGCGCCGTTGACTGAACTGCCAACCACCAGCACTACGAGCAACATTGACAGTGTGACAAGCAACATCACCGAGCTGTAGCGCTGCCAGACTGCTATAGGGATCCTAAGCGTTATCAGCGACAGAAAAAACGCCAAACTGAGGTAAAAAGCATCACGCTTGGCGAAATAAAACGGATCGCTCAACAGGCGCTCACCGATTGACATCGATGCCGATGTAACCATTACAAAACCCATAAAAGTCAGCCCCAGTGTCAGCCACAGCAGCGGGCGGTCATACAGAATATGGGTCGGCGACTCCGACTGGAGTGCCTTCAAGCGTAGAATTAATCCTAGACCGAAAATGCGCATCAGCCCACCTCCCTCGCCAAGCGCGTGAAGACTTCTCCGCGTACTTCAAAATTTCTAAACTGGTCTACGCTAGCACAAGCCGGAGACAGCAGCACCAGATCCCCCGCTCTTACTCGCGTCCCGATGATACGCATCGCCTGCTCTAGCGTTTGAGTGAGCGTCGTGGCGTCGGTACGCAGGGAAGCTAGCGAGGCGCTGTCCTGACCGAAACAATACAGCTGCACCCGGCTACCCTGCACAAAAGAGGCCAGCGGCGTGAAATCAGCGGATTTTCCATCACCACCCAGCAGAAGATGCAACGTACCCGCAACTGCTAGCCCCTTCAACGCAGCTTCTGTGCTAGCCACATTGGTCGCTTTAGAATCGTTAATCCAACGCACGCCGTAGCGGTGATGCACTAGCGAAAAGCGATGTGCCAGACCGCGAAACCGCCGCAGGGCCGCCAAGCTAGCCAGGCGCGGAATACCTATAGCGTCCGCCAGCGCAAGCGCAGCCAGAGCATTAATGTAATTATGTCTTCCGCCAACAGTCATTTCACCGCAGTCTAACAGCGGTTCACCGCGCGCCATTAACCAGGTTTTTCCCATGCGTTGGTTAAAATAATAGTCGCCGCGCTCGACGCCGAAGCTGATACAGCGCTCGTTATGTCCGCTTACCGGCAGAGTGAGCGCATCGTCCGTGTTGACCACACACACCGCCGCATCGTAATAAATTTTTAATTTGGCAGTCTGGTACTGTTGTAGGCCAAGCGGATAACGGTTCATATGGTCTTCGCTAATATTGAGCACGGTCGCAGCCGCCGCTTTGAGGCTATGGGTGGTTTCCAGTTGGAAACTAGACAGCTCCAGAACATACAACTGATAGGGCACTTTGAGCAACATCAGCGCTGGCAGGCCTATATTACCGCCAATGCCCACTTTCCAGCCAGCGCCGGCGGCCATTTCGCCTACCATGCTAGTGACAGTGCTTTTACCGTTAGAGCCGGTTATCGCCACTACTGGCGCCTTCGCCGCGCGGGCGAACAGCTCAATATCGCTGACAATAGCGATGCTGGATTCCGCCGCCGCGGCAAACGCGGGATGCGCAAGGGGAATGCCAGGGCTGACAACGATCAGCGTAGCGTCGAGTAGCCACGCTTCGTTCAGCGATCCCAGGTGGCGCGGTACATCGACTGGCAACTTTTCCAAGCCTGGCGGTGTGAATCGTGTATCTATAACCCGCGGCATCACACCGCGGCTACGAAAGAAGTCAACGCAGGAAAGTCCGGTCAGCCCCAGCCCGACAATGACCACCTGTTCACCTTGATAGTCATTCATGATTAGCGTACCTTAAGCGTCGCCAGTCCGATGAGGACCAGTATCAGCGAAATTATCCAGAAACGAACGATAACACGCGGCTCTGGCCAGCCTTTTAATTCATAATGGTGATGAATGGGCGCCATACGGAAAATGCGCTGACCGCGCAATTTGAACGATCCTACTTGTAAAATTACCGACAGGGTTTCAAGTACGAACACTCCTCCCATAATCAGAAGTAAAAATTCTTGGCGTAGTAGTATGGCGATAGTCCCGAGCGCGCCGCCTAGCGCTAACGAGCCGACGTCACCCATAAATACCTGTGCTGGATAGGTATTGAACCACAAAAATCCTAGACCAGCGCCAACAATTGCCGTACACACCACCATCAGCTCCCCGACGAAGCGCACATAGGGAATATGCAGGTAGCCCGCAAAATTTATGTTACCGGTCGCCCACGCTACCAGAGCTAGGCCGGCAGCAACGAACACCGTCGGCATAATCGCTAATCCATCTAGACCGTCTGTTAGATTGACCGCGTTGCTAGTGCCGACGATAACGAAGTAGGCTAAAAACACATACCACAACCCTAGCTGGGGCATAATGTCTTTAAAAAACGGAACAACTAGCTGGGTCGCCGACGTATCTTTCTCCAGGGCGAAGATGGTGAATGCCACCGCGAGCGCTATCATCGACTGCCAGAAATATTTCCATCGAGCAATAAGCCCTTTGGTGTCTTTGCGCACTACTTTGCAATAGTCATCGATAAAGCCCACAATACCGTAACCAAGCAAAACAAACAGCACGCACCAAACATAGAGATTGGACGGATAGGCCCACATCATCACTGAAATCGTGATTGACGCGAGAATCATCAACCCGCCCATGGTCGGCGTACCGCGCTTACTGAAATGCGACTCTGGGCCGTCACTGCGCACAACTTGCCTAATTTGCAGTTTTTGCAACCAGGCAATAAGACGACGCCCCATCCACAGCGATAGGAATAAGGCGGTCAGCAGACTGACGATAGCGCGGAACGTCAGATAAGAAAAAACATTAAACCCCGAATGAAATTTAACTAAATATTCAGCCAGCCAAACTAACATGGTGCTTTCTCCTGCAACGCACGCACCACTTGCGCCATTGAAGCACTATGTGAACCCTTAACTAATACAGTCATTACCGGCTGCTCTGACAACAACTGCACAAGACGGGCGATAAGCGCTGGTTTGTTCTGAAAATGCTCGCCCCGGCCGCCGGTTTCACCGATAAGGTGACTGAGAGTACCGATGCTTAATACTTTGTCGATACCGGCCAGGGCAACGACTTTGCCTGCCTGACGATGGCACTCGGCAGCCTCATTGCCCAACTCTGCCATATCGCCCACTACCATCACCCGGTATCCCGGCATATCTGCCAGTACCTGCGCGGCGGCGCTTATAGAGCCAACGTTAGCATTATAACTATCGTCCAGCAGCAACTGCCTGGCGCCTAGCGTGATGGGGAACAGTCGTCCCGGCATCGCCTTGAGCTGCGCTAAACCGGCGGCAAGTGCGGGTAGTCCTGCCCCAACCGACAGCGCCAACGCACTAGCGGCCAAGGCATTGGCGATATTGTGCTGTCCAGGAAGCGGCAGCCGAACCGCGCATTCCCCTTGCGGGCTGTTCAGGATAAAGCGCTCCCCTTGCTGATCGCTTACGATGTCCCTGGCAAAAAAATCTACGCCCTCGGATGAGTGTACGGCGAAACGCCAGACCGCTTTTTGGCCTAACACCTGTTGCCAGTGAAGCCAATCGTGGCTATCAAAATTAAGGATGCCTCGGCCCTTATCCTGCAATCCAGAGAAGATTTCGCCCTTGGCCTGCGCGACCCCCGACAGTGAACCGAACCCAGCCAGATGCGCCGCGGAAAGGTTGTTTACCAGCGCGGTTTCCGGCTGCACCAACTCGGTTGTCCAGGCAATCTCGCCGAGATGATTAGCGCCAAGCTCGATAACCGCGAAATCATGCTCCGGCGTCAGACGCAGCAGCGTCAGGGGGACGCCGATATCGTTATTGAAATTTCCCTCGGTCGCCAGCACTTGCCCGCACTGGCGTAGGATTGCGGCGGTCATCTCCTTCACCGAAGTTTTGCCGGAGGACCCCGTCAGGGCTACAACCCGCACCGAAAGCTGCTGGCGCACCCAGGCGCCCAATTGCCCTAGCGCGCGGCGGGTATCAGCGACAATTAGCTGCGGCACATCCAGCGGCAGCCGGCGCTTAACAAGCAGCGCTACGGCGCCGGCCGAGACTGCCTGCTCGGCGAAATCATGCGCGTCGAACTGCTCGCCCTTCAACATGACAAACAAGCTGCTTTTAGCAGCACTAGTGACCCTCGAGTCGGTGACAACAGCCAAGATAGCACAATCGTTACCCACGCGTTCGGCGTTAAGCACCGGTGCGATAGCGCTAAGAGTAAAGGGGATCATGCCATCACCCCCAGCAGCCGAGCGACTGTTGTACGGTCTGAGTAGTTTAGCCGGTGCTGACCGATAATCTGATAATCTTCATGGCCCTTACCGGCCACCAGCACCAAATCCGCCGGTGCAGCCTGCATAATAGCGCTGGTCACCGCTTCCGTGCGGCCTGATATCGCCTGAGCACGGCTCGCGTCTAACAATCCGCTCTTAATATCATTTATAATGTCTTTTGGCGCTTCCCTGCGAGGGTATCGTCAGTAATAATCACCCGGTCCGCGTACTGTTCAGCGATAGCACCCATCAGTGGCCGTTTGCCTTTATCACGATTGCCTCCGCAGCCGAATACACACCAGAGTTTACCGCAGCAATGCAATCTAGCCGCCATTAGCGCCTTCTCCAGCGCGTCAGGGGTATGGGCATAATCCACCAGCACCGTAGGGCCGCCTTGAGAGTGAAAAACTTCCATGCGGCCGCAAACTGATTTCAGACGGCTGGCGTTATCAAGCAGCGCCGGTAGCGGGTAGCCAAGCGCCAGTAGCGTGGCCAGCGCCAATAACAGGTTACTGACGTTGAATTCTCCGATCAATTGACTCTGAAGTATTCCTTCTCCCCAGCTAGAACGAAAAAGAATATCCGCACCGCGTGGATGATAGCGCACCTTGCCCGCGCATAGCCATTCACTCTGCCATTCTCGCGGCAGGGTGCATCTGAACGCTACAGCGATCGTCTGCGGTAATTTCTGCAACCAGCGCCAGCCGGTAGCATCATCAGCATTGACAATCCGCTGACCGACATTCAACTCGCTAAACAGTCGCCATTTGGCTGCTTCGTACCGCGTCATGTCGCCGTGATAATCCAAATGGTCGCGACTCAAGTTAGTAAATACCGCGGCAGCAAAATACAGACCGCTGACTCGATGCTGCATTAAGCCGTGGGAGGAAGCCTCTATCGCCGCGAAGGTTGCGCCCTGGCGCTGCAACTGCAACAGCAACTGCTGGACTTTAATCGGTGAGCCGGTTGTCTTGTCGGTCGGATGGATACGGCCCATTACACCGTTGCCTACTGTGCCCATCACAGCACTAATCTCGCCTAATAACTGCGCCCATTGTGCTAAAAGATGCGTCGTGGTAGTTTTTCCGTTGGTGCCAGTGACACCAATTAGGCGTAGCGCTCGAGACGGCTGCTGATAAAAACGCCCCGCAAGCGCTGACAACCGCTCTTGCAGCCGGAAAAGATAAATAACCGGCACGCCCTGCAGCTCACGGATTTCACCTTCTTCGGCTTCGCCTTCCGCTTGTGCTACGACGGCTGCAACACCCTGCGCAATCGCTTGGGGGATATAGCGACGCCCGTCAGTCTGATCGCCGGCGACGGCGATAAACAAATCGCCCGCAGCCGCGGTACGGCTGTCTAGCGTCATTTCCCTGAGTCTGAGGCCAGGCGTGTCAGGCACCCAGGGCGCGAGTAGATCACGCAAATTACGATCGGTCACCTGTTGCCTCTTGTGGATTATCGATTATTGACGACCATATCAGATTTTTTGCCTGGCTGTGGCCGCATATCCGGCTCTATGTTCATTGTACGCAAGACGCCGCCCATAATGGTCCCAAATACCGGCGCGGAGACCGCTCCGCCGTAGTATGTGCCGCCCTGCGGATCGTTTATTAGCACGACTAGCGAAAAGCGAGGATTACTAGCGGGCGCAACCCCAGCCGTATAGGCAAGATATTTATTAATGTAATTACCGTCCGGCCCAACCTTTTTAGCGGTACCTGTCTTGATAGCGATGCGATAGCCCTTAATCGCGGCTTTGGTGCCGCCGCCACCCGGCAGCGCTACGCTTTCCATCATGTGTATCACAGTACGCACCAGTGATTCAGGGAAAACCTGCTCTCCCGCAACGGGAGACTCAACCCGGGTAATAGAAAGCGGGCGTAAAACGCCCATACCACCAATCGTGGCGTAAACGCGCGCTAATTTTAACGGCGTTACCATTAGTCCGTAGCCGTAAGAGAAGGCTGCTCTCTCCATATCGGACCACCGTTGTTTATGTGGATATAAACCACCGCTCTCTCCGACCAACCCCAAGTCACTCGCCTTACCCAATCCAAAGCGCGAGTAAGCTTCTACCAGCGCCGAGGACGGCATTGCCAATGCCAGTTTAGATACACCGACATTACTTGATTTTTGCAAAATGCCTGTCACAGTCAATTCAGCATATCGCGCTATATCTTTGATTTCGTGGCCGCCAATCACATAAGGCAGCGTATTGAGTACACTGTTCTCCCGCACCACGCCGCGCTGAAGCGCGGTCATCACAACTATCGGCTTGACCGTCGAACCCGGCTCGAACATATCGGTGATAGCGCGGTTGCGCATCAGATCCATATTAGTGCCGGTCAAATTGTTGGGGTTGTAAGAGGGGATATTCGCCATTGCCAGCACTTCGCCGGTATTCACATCCACCAATACTGCCGTGCCCGATTCCGCTTTATTAAGCGCTACCGCATTGTTCAGCTCACGATACACTAGCGCCTGCAGCCGTTCGTCAATACTCAGCGCTAGATTGTGCGCCGCCTGGCTGTCTACTGACGAGATATCCTCAATGACCCGGCCAAACCTGTCTTTACGCACCGTGCGCTCGCCGGCCTGGCCGGTCAGCCAGCGATCAAAACTTTTTTCAATGCCCTCAATACCTTGGCTATCGATATTGGTCACGCCAATGAGATGCGCGGTTACTTGACCGGCAGGATAATAGCGGCGTGACTCCTGACGCAAATAAATACCGGGAAGTTTAAGTTTATAGATGTAATCGCCGATAGCTGGATTAACCTGGCGCGCTAAATAGATAAAACGCCCTTTAGGATTGGCATTGATGCGCAAGGAAAGCTGATCAAGGGGAATGCAAAGCGCATCGGACAGGGCTTTCCAGCGGCCGTCCGCGCTAATACCACCATGGTCGTTAAGATCTTTCGGATCAACCCAGATGGCGTTGACCGGCACGCTTACCGCTAAGGGACGACCGCCGCGGTCGCTTATTATACCGCGTGTTGCGGGGACTTGCTGCACGCGCAGCGAGCGCATATCCCCTTCACGCACTAGTTTGTCGGGGTTGATGACCTGCAGATAGGCCATCCGCACCATCAGCCCCAACAGCCCTAGCAGGATGCAACCGCACAGCAAGGCGAAACGCCAGCTGACAAAGCTAGCCTGATTCTCCTGGCGTTTCAGTTTCATCATGCGAACTGCAGCTTTCATGTATTGTTAGTGCTCTTTTTGTAGATTACGGTTGAACAACAATATTCTCTTGTGATGGCTTCACATGCTGCATCTGAAGCTTCTCGGTAGCGATACGCTCAACACGGCTGTGATCGCCCAGCGCGTTTTCTTCCAGGATTAGGTTGCGCCACTCGATATCTAGCGCATCTTTTTCCATGACTATCTTTTCACGTTCAGCAGTGAGCCGCCGGGTTTGGTAGGTGGTCGTTACCACTAAGACAGCCGAAACGAGAACGGGAATCAACAACAGCAAAGGCAGCTTACCCTGGCGCAACAGATCGCTGCCGATGCTTTTAATCAGGCTCTGCCGTTCGTTGCCAATCATGGAGACAACTTCTCAGCAAAGCGCAGAATTGCACTGCGCGCGCGTGGATTATCCTTAATCTCCCGCGCTGACGGCTGCATTTTCCCGTCGGCTTTCAGTTGCCGCTGCTCTTGGTACTGCGTGGCGATCTGCGCCTCGCTAATCGGTAATCCCGGCGGCACTTGTGGTCTGCGACTGTGCCGACGAATAAAATGTTTTACTAGCCGATCCTCGAGAGAATGGAAGCTGATAACGGACAACCTTCCTCCGGGGGCCAACACTGTAAGTGTGCTCTCTAACGCACGTTCGATTTCTTCGAGCTCGCTATTAATATAGATGCGGATCGCTTGGAAACTACGCGTCGCTGGGTGCTTATGCTTATCGCGAAACGGACTGGCCTCAGCAATTAACGCAGCTAATTCACGGGTACGGGTCATCGGCTGCTGGTGATTTCGTGCTACGACAGCCTTAGCGATGCGCTTGGCAAAGCGCTCTTCGCCGAAGGTTTTTAACACATAGGCTATATCCTCTGCCGTCGCTTGTGCTAGCCACTGCGCGGCAGACTGACCACACGTGGTGTCCATGCGCATATCTAAAGGCCCGTCGCGCATAAATGAAAAGCCGCGCTCTGGATCATCGAGCTGCGGCGACGAGATGCCAAGATCGAGCAATATACCATTAACGCGGCCCAGAAGACTTCTTTCTGCCATGTAATCTGCCATGGCGGAAAATAGCCCATGGATAATGGTAAAACGCGCATCATCGATAGCCTCCGCCGCCTCGATAGCCGCTGGATCGCGATCGATAGCGAACAGGCGCCCTTGCCAGTTCAGCTTTGATAAAATAAGACGTAAATGCCCGCCTCGCCCAAAAGTTCCGTCTAAATAGATACCATCTGGCCGAAGTTTTAACCCCTTTACTGCTTCATCTAGCAATACGGTAGTATGTAAATAATTCTTTGACATTTTTATTAAGAAATAGCTCCGCTGACAGCTTAGCATCGATGTCATCTTTGACTGGTTTATATTAGGTCTATTCGCCTCACAACTCGAACTTCTAGTATCACTTTTTTAATAGTCTAACATGCTGTCTAAGCCGAAGCGCGAGAGGTATTCTGCCTGCGCTATCTATCTAATACTCGCCAGCATGCCCAGCAACAATCACTGCAGACGGCGTTTTGCGGGATTTATGCTCGACAACTGCAGTAGCTTGTATTCAATGATTTCCCAAATCGGTAGGGAGTAAAGTAACAGACATGGCTGCTAGAGATTGATGGTGTACCCCATTAAATCTGCCCATTCTTTATTAAGGTTTTCTTGATGACTGGCAGGCACTGCGTGCCGGTTTTTCTGTAAAAGCTAACTAAGATTACGCTATAAAACATAGATCTATTTACTCGTTAAAAACGTTAATCACTACTTTACCCTACACATTCCTATGCAAAAGAGTGTACGAATCGTCTCAAAACATTATTAAGCCACTAAATAACTCAGAAAGGACTATTTGCATTGAGCGTTGCAATTCGGCAGGAGAATACAGATTATATCCTGCAAAGTAGTATAGTTATATTTTATAAATATAGGTTTAATTTTGTACTAATATTTTATAGACTGCAATAGAGTTTTACTACCCAATAGTAATTGAGTCAATTCCTTATTGTAGAGCCAGATATGAGTGCAGTATGATCTCAAGCTCTTCGCCAGAATGCTGAAGGTAGCTTTGCAGCCAATATTCTATGTGCCTATTAGGCCATACCATGCCATGCATTTGTGATTCGGTTGTGGCTAGATCTATAGGCTAAAACGGAAGTTATTTAAAATTCTTGAAACAAGCGGTTGCACTCACATTTTCCAATTGCGCAGCCTTTTAGTGGGGGTAATGTTTAAATTTTCCACATTGTCTGTAAACACCTGATAAATAACTATGTGGCATGCTCGAATAAAATCATGTAAGAAACGTCGTGCATTAGCAGCGGCCTTGGCTTTTTAGAGATAGATGAAGCTTATCGAGTCGCTTGATCTATACCCAGAAAAAGATAACTTCGTCAGATTTTATTTGGTATTTATGGAAGAGATTTCAGATAAACATGCAGATAATCGGGCTTATAGCCTTAAATGCTTTGTGCTTTAGTTTTGCTTCTTACTTAATTTTAGGCACACACCTGAATCCATGCCTGCGTAAACAGCGATTCATGCTAGATCCAGATCTGCAAGGAAATGGCTACCGCTTTCTAAACGGGCGATATCATCGCCTGCACACGATCGTAAATATGACTATGATCTTGAATACCGTCTCATTTTGTTAGTTAGAAACGGCCAGTTCAGAGAAACAATAACGCTTAGCTAAAAAAGTAGATTCTGGCTCGTTGCTTTGCTGAAAAACGGCTCTGATTTTAGGTATTACAGTTTCCTAACTATGTGATATAATAACGGTTATAATTTCCCTGAATTATATCTTTTAGCAACTATCTTGCCATAAACAGTTTGGACTTAACAAGCTATACAGCATTATAGTTTCTTTCAATGCCGCTACAAAGAAGCGCGGTATTTATTTATCGTTTGCTGATTTCCGATAAGATAAAAAAGAAAAATCAGATTAGAGGTAACTATGTTATACAACATAATATATTTTGGAACTTATAATACCAGAATCCGACTGAAGCCTATCTGCTACGGCACGCCGCAAACGCTACCATCTGCCGTAATGGCCTGCAGTGGCGCAGCAAGCTGGCTAGGAAGACGGGCAAAATTTATCCAATTAATCCTCCGGGCTATTTTTGCGGACGTAGCGCCGGAAATAAAATTACATCGCGAATAGTCTGGCTATTGGTCAGCATCATCACTAGGCGATCGATTCCGATTCCCAGGCCAGCTGTTGGCGGCAGGCCGTGTTCCAACGCGGTGACATAGTCTTCATCATAAAACATTGCTTCATCATCGCCGGCATTTTTTGCTTTAGCCTGTTCAGCAAAGCGCGCTGCCTGATCTTCGGCGTCGTTAAGCTCCGAAAAACCGTTTCCAATTTCACGCCCGCCGATAAAAAATTCAAAGCGATCGGTGAAAAACGGATTTTTATCATTGCGGCGCGCTAGCGGCGAGACCTCCGCGGGGTAGGCGGTGATAAACGTCGGCTGAATCAAATGGCTTTCCGCCGTCTCTTCAAAAATTTCGGTTTGCACCCTACCTAATCCCCAACCTTTGTCTACCTTAATGCCCACCGACTCGGCAATGGCGAGTGCGGAGGCCATATCCTCCAGCGCTTCTGGCCGAATTTCCGGACGATAATGGCAAATAGCTTCTTTCATTGTCATCTGGGTAAACTGCTTTCCGAAATCAAAAATCTGATTGCCATAATGCACTGCGCTGCAACCCAATATCCGCTGGCTCAAGGTGCGGAATAAATCCTCCACTAACATAATCAGATCGCGGTAATCTCCGTAGGCCATATAGAGCTCCATCATGGTAAACTCAGGATTATGGCGCGACGAGAGACCTTCGTTTCGGAAGTTGCGATTCATTTCAAATACCCGCTCGAAACCGCCTACCACCAGCCGCTTAAGATAAAGCTCGGGTGCAATGCGCAGATACATATCGATATCTAGTGCATTATGGTGGGTAATAAACGGACGCGCCGCGGCGCCTCCGGGGATGGCTTGCATCATCGGCGTTTCCACCTCCATAAAATCGCGATCCATCATAAAACGGCGAATTTCTGCTATTATACGCGAGCGAACTTTGAAGGTTTCACGCGATTTTTTGCTGGTAATCAGATCGAGATAACGCTGGCGATAACAGGTTTCCTTATCGGCCAGACCGTGAAACTTATCCGGCAGCGGACGCATCGCCTTAGTCAGCAAGCGAATCTCGCTACAGTGTAGCGAGAGCTCGCCGGTGCAGGTTTTAAATAATTTGCCGCGCGCGCCGAGAATGTCTCCGAGATCCCATTTTTTAAACTGCTCGTTGTACTGATCTTCGAGCAGATCGTTGCGGGCGACGTATAGCTGAATCTCCCCTCCCACGTCCTGCAGGGTAGCAAATGAGGCTTGTCCCATGATGCGGCGGGTCATCATGCGTCCGGTGATACTGACTTCAATATTCAGCGATTTCAGTTCTTCGTTGCCTTTCTCGCCGTAACGGGCGTGTAGCTGGTCCGAAACCGCGTCACGACGAAAATCATTAGGAAAGGCAACGCCTTGCTGGCGCAATTTGGTAAGTTTTTCTCGTCGAGAACATAGTTCTTTATTTAAATCTAGCGCCTGAAAGGCACCGTCCTGTGAATGTGATTCAGACATATAGATTCCTCATAGCCCTGCTTTAAGACTAGCTTCGATAAATTTGTCTAGATCGCCATCCAGCACTGACTGGATATTACGAATTTCTACACCGGTACGCAGATCTTTAATGCGAGAATCGTCTAGAACATAAGAGCGGATCTGACTGCCCCAACGGATATCAGACTTCGTATCTTCCAGCGCCTGCTTTTCGGCGTTTTTTTCTGCAGCTCTAATTCATACAGCTTAGCTTTCAGCTGTTTCATCGCCTGATCCTTGTTTTTATGCTGCGAGCGATCATTCTGGCACTGGGTTACCAGATTGGTCGGAAAATGGGTGATACGCACCGCAGACTCGGTCCGGTTAACGTGCTGCCCGCCGGCGCCGGAGGCGCGGTAAACATCGATACGCAGATCCGCCGGGTTAATCTCAATATCAATATCATCATCTACTTCCGGATAAACAAAAGCGGAACTAAATGAGGTGTGACGTCGTCTGCCAGAATCGAACGGGCTTTTTCGCACTAGGCGGTGCACGCCAGTTTCGGTACGGAACCAGCCATAAGCATACTCACCGATGACTTTGATTGTCACCGACTTGATACCGGCTACCTCTCCTTCCAACTCTTCGATAATTTCGGTTTTAAAACTGCGGGATTCTGCCCAGCGCAAATATATTCTGAGTAGCATGCTGGCCCAATCCTGGGCTTCGGTGCCACCGGAGCCGGCCTGGATATCCACGTAGCAATCGGCACTATCGTACTTTCCCGAAAACATGCGACGGAATTCTAGTTGTCTCAGTTTTGACTCTAGACCGTCCAGTTCGCCTTGCGTTTCGAGGAAAGTCTCTTCGTCGCCCTCTTCTACCGCTAGCTCCAACAAGCCCCAGGTGTCCTTGACACCCTGAGTAAGCTTATCAATGGTTTCAACGATAGCTTCCAACGATGAGCGCTCTTTGTTTAGTGCCTGCGCGCGCTCCAACTCATTCCAGAAGTGTGGCTGTTCGAGCTCAGTATTTATTTCTTCAAGGCGCTCTTTTTTTAGATTGTAGTCAAAGATACCCCCTCAGAATCTCTGTTCTTTCCGACAGATCCTGAATACGATTTTTTACCGGATTTATTTCAAACATAGATTAATATGCTCATTGACTAGAAAAATACGTGTTAAAAGGTTATTATAATGATAACGAATGCGCGCCTTATGTGGTTCATTACAGCGGCCAAATATGCTGTATTAATAGCTGTAAACGGCGATTCCCGCGAAACTCGTTAACTTCGATCTTATAGGCCAACTCGATGGTATCCATGCTATCATCCGGCCACAAGAGCGGTTCGATATTAAAAGCGATGCCATCTAGAATCAGGCCGCCAGCTAGCGGTTCCAGCAACAGTTTCAGGTGTTTCTTCCCCACGAGACGTTTATTTAACACGCGAAACCGTCCGTCAAACAGCGGCTCGGGAAATGCCTGTCCCCACGGGCCACCGGCGCGTAGCAGCTCGGCGGTAATCAGCGATAGTTCTGGACCGGCCAGCTCACCGTCCGACCAAATCACGTTTTCGAGCATTGCGGGATCGAGCCATTCATCTACCAGTTCAGCGAAACGCTGGCGGAATCTATCAAATCTTGTCTGCTTCAGTGTTAGGCCGGCTGCCATGGCATGTCCTCCGAATTTCAGCATTAAACCCGGATATAATGTATCTAGCCGCTCAAGCAGATCGCGCATGTGCAAGCCAGCTACCGATCGCCCGGAGCCTTTCAGTATGCCATCCCCTGCAGGCGCAAAGGCGATAACCGGCCTGTGAAAACGCTCTTTAATCCGCGCAGCTAATATGCCCACAACACCCTGATGCCAGTGTGGATGGTATATAGCCAAACCAAAAGGCATCGTCTTCTCGGTATGCGCGATCGCCTGGCACAGCGCCAATGCTTCAGATTCCATACCCTTTTCGATTTCGCGCCGGGTTTGATTGAGGGCATCCAGCTTCTCCGCCAGCATGCGCGCATCTGACAGATTATCAGTCAGCAGCAGCGCAACCCCGACTGACATGTCATCTAAACGACCGGCGGCGTTCAGCCGCGGTCCCAATGCGAAGCCGAGGTCGCTAGCGCAGAGCCGCGCGAGATCGCGGTTGGAGACCTCGGCCAACTTGCGAATTCCGGGACGGCAAAGACCGGCGCGGATACGGCTTAACCCCTGATATACCAGAATACGGTTATTAGCGTCCAGCGGAACCAGATCCGCCACCGTGCCTAGCGCCACTAAATCCAGCAGCTCGGCCAGTTTAGGAGGCGCGATTCCCTGTTGCGTAAACCAGCCACTGTTATTGAGCCGCGCACGCAGCGCTAGCATCAGATAAAACGCTACACCGACGCCTGCTAGAGATTTAGAAGCGAAGGCGCAGCTGCGTAAATTAGGATTAACGATAGCGTCGGCGTCTGGCAAAGTATCGCCAGGGAGATGATGATCGGTAATAAGCACCGAGATGCCTTTCTCTCGCGCACGAGCGACACCAGCATGAGAAGAGATACCGTTATCTACCGTCAGGATAATCTGCGCGCCGCGCGCAGCAGCCTGCTCTACAAGTTCGGGGCTAAGGCCATAACCATCCTTAAAGCGATTCGGTACTAAAAAATCTATCGTCTGCGCGCCCAGTTTCCGCAACGCCAGCACTGTTAGCGCGGTGCTGGTCGCGCCGTCCGCATCAAAGTCTCCGATCACCATAAATCTGCGCTGATCTGCCAGGGCGCTGACTAGCAGAGCTACCCCCTGTTCGATGCCGGCTAGTAAATGGTAGGATAACAATCCGCGGGTGCCACGTTCCAGCTCACTAACCGCGCAAACGCCGCGTTGTACATACATGCGTTTCAGCAGCGGCGGGATATCCGCCTCCGCTACAAAGCAATATCGCCTAGCGGCCGCCGCCGTATTTCTATTGTCATAATTACTTCTGCATTCACCATACGTTGCCTAACCAGCTCTTTGATGCCATAATGTGGCGGCAGCTTTTTCGGACTTTCACAGCCCAGAATCAGGGTACCATGATCGAGCAACCTCTCTAGTTTGCCTTAAATACCGCACTGGACGCCAAGCATATAATGTTTGCCAATGTCGATATTGCAGGTTGTAATCTGAGCATCACCGCCGTTCATAGCATCGCTAAAAGCGTTCTTTTAGCCTGCACGATACAACACTATATCCTCTTCAACTGAGAATTCAGGCCCTGGCGCGGAAACGCCAGCGCATTATAATCTTTGATTTGTTCTTGCGCTTTATCCAGCGTGTCGCAATAAGCAGAGCTGATTTCGGTAAAGATGCCTACAAGATGCTCTTCTTCCGGCGTTTTAAAGATGATCATCTCTTCTTTTTGAGAGGATGCAGTCGCTTCCTAAGGAGCAAATTCGTGATATTAACGTGGTAATCGCTACGGACATAATACAGCGCGTCCTGGATGACATAGCGAACGTCATCCAGGACATGCAACACGCCGCTTTGGTCAATACGGTTTTCAGTCTGGCTACTGGCGACAGCTAAATATCCACGCTGTAAATGCCAAGGTGTGAGAGCGAATGCTTAATAGCCTTATCCTTAGCGTGGCCCATAGGCGCACAGGTCTAGACTATAAGAGTACAAGGCATTTCTTCACAGTTTCATCCTTATCTAAGCGCCCTGTTTGAGACCGGTGTATTCATACTCCTGAGATTCATTTGCATTCCATTGCCCATATGCGGGGATTGTCTAGCTGATGCGTAAGCGTCAGCTGCTCGGTAGCGACGTGGTTGTAAATCTGCCTCTTCGAAAGATTACTGTATCCTAGCAGCAACTGCACCACGCGAAAATCCTCCGGGTAATTCAGTAGATAGGCTGCAAAGACGTTTCGCAAAACATCGAGCAGAGAGGTGGGTCGCTGTCAATGCCTGCCAGGATGGCATAATGTTTGATGCGATACCAGAACGTCTAGCGGGTCTCCTCTTGCAGGTTCTTTTACTAAGGAACAAAATATACAGGCTTTTAGCATTGGTTAACGCCGAGCGGCTATGTTTTAAGTAATTACTACTGATTCTCCCAATGGGCACCAGCTGCTTCTTAATTTGCAAATTACCTGCACCACACCTTGACTCCGAGTCACGTTTCACAGATCCAGCCTAACCAGCTCTGATATACATAATCTGTTGGCCACCTCCAGCCTGACCTTATGGCGAAGCTTGACGGGCTCGGTAATAGGTCGGTGCTGCTAGTAAATCGCCGCCCTACGCCGCGCTGATATCTTTAGGCAGCGACTTTACTGCAGCAATTTTGGAGTCTTCTCTAGGCAGCTTTTCCCGGAGGCTACTGAAAAACTAAAAAACGGCGTGTACCACTCAACGGCCTAGTAAAGCTAGTATCACATCACATATTAAATCATGGCTAAAGATGCTTCAACTTGAGACGAGCGTTATCAGTAGTGACACAACAATTAATCTTAGCGTTTATTTAATCACGTTATGTCTACTAAGCAGTGACTTTACTTTGCAATGTCTTAATCTAATCAACATGACAATTCAGACATTAACTGATCGGTACATGGAGTTCGATTTCCGCCATATTTAGCTAACTGCGATGTTGAGACATATGAAGGAATTCAAAAAGATTTCATAAATCTTTAGCCGGGGATGCTCCCCGCAAGACTGAGTACAACGAACTGGGCCTATAGATGTTATTATTGTACATAATAAGCATAATTAGGTATGCATAAAAATATCGTGTTGAGATATCCTTAAGAAAGTGGCCAAATTGATCCTGGTTTTATGCTCGTTCTATGCGTAGTTACTGTAAGCAGTTGAAAGATTTGTTATCGACACTTCTAGCGGCCGCCTGCAGCTTTAGCTAAATTAAATGCGCTTTGGCATTGCTATTTACGATGCAGTTCTACACGGCTAACGCCTTGACACCTTGTAACCTTACACATCTAATTGATGTATTCCAATTTAATAAAATTAATGCATTCACAACCTTCTGTTCGGAACACTTGCCCGTACTAGTTAATGCTTCCAGTTGCATGTTTCTTCCGATATGAGGGTAATAATGTATTTTCCCATTTTTTATTTTAAATGGGGGATGACCGCATTGTGAATGACTATGCTGATCAAACAACGCTTGAATCGTCATATTGACAAGAGAGATAGATTACGCAGTGCAGTCAGCGCTTGACAGACGCAAGGCTGTCAGATAAAGGCTAAGATTCATAAAATTAAGCCTCTTTATCCGTAATTCAGTATACGATATAAAATTAGTTTATCTCATTTTATCTTATCAGATAATATAAGATAAAAAGATAGATTGCGATACGTTCTGCGCGATTCATTCCGCATCTAGCACGTTTGCGAAAACTGCAGGCAAGATCCTTCTTGCAAACCCGCGCCACTCTTTTACCATTATGCCATTGTCAGACTACTGATAGGATTATTCTATGTCATCTCAAGGTCTTTTCTCTTCACGTTTACCGTCGCCCGCGAGCCATTTGCTGCTGACACTCATTTCACTAGAAGATTGGGCGTTAATCACCCTTGATGGCCCAGACAGCGTTAAGTATTTACAGTGCCAGCTGACCTGCGATGTAGCCTCGTTAGAGTCTGATCATTTCAGCTTTTCCGCTCATTGCGATGCCAAGGGCAAAATGCTCAGCTACTTGTGCGTCTTTCATCACCAAGAAGGCATGGCATTCATCGAACGGCGCAGTGTACGCGATAGCCAGCTCGCGGAATTGAAAAAATATGCCGTTTTCTCTAAAACCACTATTTCGGCCGATGACAAGCTAGTATTGCTGGGCGTGGCGGGTTTTCACGCCGAGACCGCGCTCGGCACACTCTTCGCTAGCATCCCCGATGCGGCGCATCCGGTTGTACATTACAAGAACACGACGCTGCTCTTTTTTAATTTGCCTATGCCGCGCTTTTTGCTTATCACTACACCGGCCGTACACGACGCGCTGCAAAGTAAGCTGGAAGGCCAAGCTCAGTTTAACGACAGTCGTCAATGGCTGGCGCTGGATATTGAAGCGGGGTACCCGGTTATTGACAGCGCTAACGAAGCGCAGTTTATCCCGCAAGCGGTCAATGTCCATGCATTGGACGGTATCAGCTTTAACAAAGGCTGCTATACAGGTCAGGAAATGGTGGCGCGCGCCAAATATCGCGGCGCTAATAAACGTACTCTTTACTGGCTGTCAGGAAAATCAAGCCATCTTCCCGTCGCCGGAGACGATTTGGAACTTAGGATAGGCAGCAATTGGCGACGAACGGGTAGGGTGCTAGCAGCTTGTCAGTTAGAAGGCGGCAGCGTCTGGATACAGGCGGTGCTAAATAACAATTTAGCGCCTGACAGCGTGTTACGAGTGCGCGGCGACGATGCCGGTGTGTTGACCCTACGGCCTCTTCCGTACGTTATCAACGAGTGACAAGTCACACCCCTTTGATTCGCCGACTAGTAAATTAAGTTCGATTTCTGCCATGTTTAGCCAACTACCATATTTAAGTGTATAAGCAAATTTACAAGACTCTGATAAGATTTTGATCTTATTTGCACAGAAACCTTAGTAGAACAAACCTGAGCTATAGATATTGAGATTTTAAATGACCCACGTAATTCGGTGTGCATAAAGATATTTTATAAGGATATGTTATTAATATATCTAATAAATTGAGTCAAATTGATCCTGTTTCTATGCGCAGCTACTTTAATTATTCGATAACCCACCAATGCTCACCGGTGAAGATATGGGCACCCAGCTTTTTATATTCATAGTTCTCCGGGACAGATTTTCCAGATCTCCATGGCAGCAGAGCGTTCGTGTCTTTAATCAATTAAGGAGGCATTGCATCTATGAAAACAACCGAATGCATCAGGTCATAGAGCCTACGATACACGTTCAAAAGCATTCTTTATAGTAGCAACAAATTCGGTATTGGCTTCTGACGACATAACCGAGCCGATCTTCTTTCATGATTTCAGTTTGTTTTTTAGTGTGCGCTTTACTTTTTTTTATGTGAGATCGTTTTGACGTATGGATTAGCATTTTACTACTTACTGCTAATCACGATCAGCATCACGCTTAAGCTTCTTTTGATATATGATCTGACACTAGAGGACTAATACGCGATGCTCATGGCGAAAAATTTAGCTCTAACGAAATCTTATCGCCTTCGAGCGCGAGGTAGCGAATTTGCTGCCAATCGCAAATGCTACCGCAAATGCGGGAAGCCGGCTGCGACACGACGCCAACTTGGATGACGCTGCAGCCTGCCGCAAGCGCACTGACAATGCCGGCGGGTGCATCCTCAAATACCAGGCAGTCGCTGGCCGCGATGCCAAGTAATTTTGCACCGAGTCGATAGGGTTCCGCATCGGGCTTTCCGCGAATTACCTCATTGGCGCTGACTATCAGTCTGGGTAACGGCAGGTGGCAGCATATCATCCTGTGCCGAGCGACCAGCTGGCTGGCGGAAGTTACTAGAGCCCAGGGGACGTCTACGAGCGAACTAAGAAAGCGACCGGCACCGGGGATTTCTTGCGCTTTTCCCGCTAATTCAATCTCCAGACCGTCAAGCACCGCAGCTTGCTCTTCCAACGGTAAATGAGGGGCAACCCGATGAATGACGTCACGCGAACGCATCCCATGACAAATACTCAGCACCTTCTGGGGCGCGATATGATTGATACTACACCAGTGACGCCAAATAAATTCAACTTGATCCGTTGAGTGTACTAATGTTCCATCCATATCAAATAGCAAAGCTTTATATTTAGTTAATTTCATTATCATTCCTTGAAGAAACGAGATAGAGGATTATAGCTATATTCCCCTCCCTTCAGACGAGGCTTTCTCCCTTCTCAGGAAACCGTAGACGTTTCTTTTTGAAAGACGCCTGGCTTCCTATTAAGGATCTCTTGTCAATTGCACACGAATTCTTGAACCCTGCCGCATCTCAATCCGACCTGACCTAGATCGCTGTTTGCGCAAGCATGGATTGGGGCGTTTGCTTGATAAAAATCAAAGCATAAAGCGCTTAAAACTATAAGCCTGGTTACCTGGATAATCGTAAGAAATATCTTCTATAAATATCAAACTAAACCTCATAATGTTACCTTTTCATGGGTATGGATTAAGCAACTAGATAAGTTTTTATTCGTTTCTAAAAAACCAAGACCGTGGCTAAAACACTTTTATCTATTCCGGTTTATATCCAAATTCGACAAAAATTTTAGAAATTATAGATAAATTATTTATTATACGAAATTCCCCATACAATTTCAGGAGCGAGTACTTGTTCTGCATAATAAAGCAGGGCATGTGCATTCATTGCTATATCGAGTAGCATAGTTGTGTTTATCTAGATAGACGTATAGTAACAGTAAATCTCGTAATTTCCCAGTTAAGCTGTAAGGCATTAGCCCGGCAGCATTGCCCTTTCCTACCGTAGTCTTTTGAACTATTTATATTTTTTGTTATTGCCGTTTCATTAATGAAAATAAGCATCTCTGTTGAAAACAACATATTTCTTTAGACAGTAATTTGCGCGAATAAACTACATCTTCGCGCTCTTATTCAGTGGCATACAGGGTCTTCTTACCGTTATTATCTGACGGTAAAAGCACGTAGGAGCACTAATACCGCACGAGGGGTCGCGATACTAAAATAAGCCGCAATGCTATACAGCCTGCTGAGAGCATCCAAACTAAATGTGTAAATGATAATTAATAAATCAAGTAATTACTTTTAATTTTTCTTAAAACTAGAATCATTATAATGTAACGAAAAACCTTGAAATCAAACAAAACGAACCAAAGATATAATGAAAAACATGAAATTTAAGATTTTGCGCTCTAAGATTATAAAACAGTCAAACTTTTTAAAAATACAGAATTTATTTATTATTTTCTATTTTCTTAGAAAGAAAAATCAGTTACGGAATAACAGCTAAAGTAGGACACTCTCTAGTCACCGAATTAAAAATGCAGCTGTTCCGACCTGATATTTAACTTATTGTCTTGGATGCGATTTCTTCTAATATTAACGGAAATCCACCGCCTGTAATGCATAAAGCTGGGTTTCAAGCCGATACTGCTGGAAGTGAGCCCCAGCATAACGTCAGCTTCCAACTTGCATATCTTCCCGCGCCTGAGCCACCCTAATCACAGTAAAGAAATATTTGATATACTAGTCAGTTCACGCCAACACCAGCGGTGGAAGAGAAATCCGTCACAGGCCGGAATAGGAGTTACGCGACTGACCCGCTCACCCTGGAAGACCCTATGCTCTGCTCTATATCAGCTTATCCGAGTAAAAGCACAGCGGGTTATGTCCGCTGCAGTCTGCGCAAGCTGTCAGATTATGACTTCTAATTTCACTTCCTGGGGTTAACACGACGAAGTACGCGCTGACCGATTCCGAGCGAGTGCGCGAATAACGCGGCATGACGCCAGAGACGTTTCATTTTTTACAAGGGCGCGCTTGCGACACTTCGGGAGGCCTCTGGCGGCCTCTTCATCACTCTTGCGCCGCTAACGAACGGTATCGAGTAATATTAGCTTTAACTGCCGACGGCGTTTTGGCTCGGTGAACTTAGGCCAACTTTAGGCCTTTCTTGAACGCGCTGCTGGTATCTTTCCACCGCGGCATAGAAATGCGCTATCTAGAGTTTTTACAAAACAAGACTAGAAGCGTGCACTAAACCGCAGCTTGCAAAAGCGGGGATTAACCGGCTGACCATCAACAGCCGCTTGGTCTACGCGGCTTTGCCCACGTCCACAGCACGACACGCCGCCAATGTCTGCTGTGGTGAACGACGATCTAACTTACAACGTCGCCCTATTCCAGCCATAGCTGGCCCGTTTCTCCCAATAGCAAAATTAGAAACGCCTTTTCATCCACACACCGAATATCGCTTTTCAACGCCGCTGGCCCAGCAGCAGAATAGGAAACGCTTTTTAAATCGCTATACCGCGAGAACTACCTACTTTTTCTGCCACACTGGCAGTGACACAAGCTATTATTTACTCGCAAAATTTAAGTGAACGAGGGAGTAACGTTCGGATGGTAAGCGCGCTTTATGTCGTAGTGGGCGCATTATTGCTGATAAAGTTATCGCTTGATGTCGTCAGGCTCAGAAATCAATACCACGTGGCCATGGGTGACGGCGGTTTTTATGAATTACAAACCGCTATCCGGGCGCATGGCAACGCGGTGGAATATATCCCGATCAGCCTGATTTTAATGGTACTGCTGGAAATGAACGGGACCCCTAACTGGACCTTACACATCTGTGGATTGCTCCTGATAGCCGGGCGGTTAATGCATTATTACGGCCTGCGCACGAGGGAATACTGCTGGCGACGCGCCGGCATGAGCGCCACTTACTGTGCGGTAATGTTAATGGTGCTGCTTAATTTCTGGCTTATGCCCTGGGATGTAATACTCAGCTGGCAGTAATGGCGCCGTTTCGCGCGGAACCGATGCCTTATAGCTAGACGACATTATTTTGATAATGGTTTGCTATATTTTTTACATATAAGGAAATAGACTGTGATTATTAATCATTTTTGCTATATCGTCTCTTTCTTGATATAATAAATTATGCGCAATAGCATCTATTTTACCATGACTTATAGTGATGACCTATTCTCGGTACCCATAGATAGCCTGGGAGATTGGACTTTTGACGATCGCGTCGCCGAAGTTTTTCCTGATATGATTCAGCGCTCTATTCCCGGCTATTCTAATATCATCTCGATGATCGGGATGCTAGCTGGCCGCTTTGCACGCGCCGGAACGCAGATTTATGATCTTGGTTGCGCCCTCGGCGCTGCAACGCTCGCGATGCAACGCAATATTGACCGGGCAGACTGCCTCATTATCGCGGTAGATAACTCGCCGGCGATGATAGCGCGCTGTCGGCGTCATATCAACGCGTTTCATGCAAAGACGCCCATAGAGATTATTCAAGGCGATATACGCACCGTCCAAATTGAAAACGCCTCACTGGTAGTGCTAAATTTTACCTTGCAGTTTCTCGCAACTGAGCAACGCCAAACATTACTGAATCGCATTTATCAGGGGCTTAATCCGGGGGGCGCCTTGGTGCTTTCGGAAAAATTCAGTTTTCAGGATCCACGCATTGGCTTGCTATTGTTTGATATGCATCACGATTTTAAACGGGCTAACGGCTATAGCGAATTAGAAATCAGGCAGAAACGCAGTATGCTAGAAAATGTGATGCTTACCGACACATTAGAAGTGCATAAACAGCGCCTGGCCGAGGCAGGCTTTGGTCATGCCGAGATCTGGTTCCAGTGCTTCAATTTTGGCTCACTGATTGTTATCAAGCCGGAGAGCAGACAGTGAGTCAGTTTTCCTATTTTTACCAGCTTATCGCCAAGAGTTCGTTAAATCACTGGCTCAATACCCTACCCACTCAACTCTGCAAATGGGAACACACCTCGTTGCACGGCAAGTGTACTCAGTGGCTTAATGCGGTAGAAGCACTGCCGACCCTAACCCCTTCGAGGCTGGATCTTCGGTATAGCGTAAGCGCAGAGAGCAATCCGCGCTTGCCTGCCAGCCAGCGGGCAAGGATTGAATTCTTGCTACGCCAGCTGATGCCCTGGCGTAAAGGCCCCTTTTCACTTTATAGTGTTACTATCGATAGCGAATGGCGCTCGGACTGGAAATGGGAACGCGTGGTTCCGCATATCGCGCCGCTAGCAGGCCGGCTTATCTTAGATGTCGGCTGCGGCAGCGGTTATCACTTATGGCGGATGGTCGGCGCAGGCGCGCAGCTGGCAATCGGAATTGAGCCAATGAAGCTGTTTTATTGCCAATTTTCCGCGGTGCGCAAGCTGCTCGGTTTTGATCTTCGGGCACACCTTCTCCCGTTGGGCATCGAGCAATTACCAAAATTGGCTGCCTTTGATACTGTATGTTCCATGGGAGTACTGTGTCATCGCCGCTCGCCGCTTGATCATTTACTGCAGTTAAAAAATCAATTGCTCAGCGGTGGTGAACTGGTTTTGGAAACCCTGGTCATTGAAGGCGACCAGAACCGGATACTTTTTCCCGGAGAGCGTTATGCCCAGATGCGCAATGTTTACTTTATTCCCTCTTCGGCCGCCTTGCTCCTCTGGCTGGAGAAATGCGGGTTTGTTAACGCACGTCAGGTCGATATGTCAGTGACCAGCACCGATGAACAGCGTCGCACAGCATGGATGACCAGAGCATCTCTGTCGGATTTCCTTCATCCCGAAGATTCCCGGCTGACCATCGAGGGCCATCCCGCACCGCTACGGGCGATTATTGTGGCAGAGAAGCCCTAATAGGAAAAGACTCAGACCAGACATGTGCGCCTAATCATCCACAAAGGGAAGCGCACTTAAGCTATCGGGTTACCAACGCGAACTGCAGCCTGCGCAGGATTTTCACACCTTAATACAACACCACCCTCACGTTAAAAGAAAGAATTTAACCGGAAGGGTTGGGCAGAAAGATAAAGCATACCGCACAGCAAGCGTTATTTTGTCAAAGAAGGGCTTGAGATGGTTCTGAGGCGTAAAGGGCCCACACGGGCGTATAACTAATTAGTGGATGGCTATGCCGAAGCATATTTAATTAAGCTAATCCACAGCCAACCCCTAAAGGAGCCGAGACAGTAGACCCTGCAATCTCTTGCAAGCCATAAAACTGCAATACGTTAAAACAATCTTACGTAAAACAGTCAGGCGTACACTAAAAAACGAAATGCAACCCTGCAGGAAGATCAATTTAGCTCTACTTCAGAAGCCAATTTCGAATTCACTACTTGAAACATTGCGAAGTGCAGTCATCTCTTAGCACACACAACACGACCAGATAAGCAGCCAGATCGTTTAACATCTCACTACTGATGAGGATCACATCAAGCCTAAGCGTCTTTATCTACCATTGAATATCTGATATGACATTGAATATGTGAGATGACATCAAAGGAAAACCGAATTGCATATTAAAAATATGATGCATATTCTGATTTTATTTTTATGCTTATTAATAAATCTTAACACAGGCATCCTTAAAAAGTACTTTTAGCATTCAAACAAGCCTTGTTGCTCTATCGCTTTTTTCACCGCTATATGGCAACGGTTAGACAACTATACATGCCACTGAAAAAAAATTGCAACGATGTAGTTCATGCATACAAAGTGTGGTCTGAATAAATATTCATATTTTTTACCAGATAAGCTTATTCTTTTCGATGAAAGGCAACAAAAATATGAGCAGGTAAAAAGGCGGCAGTTGATAATGCACTAGAAGCTATTAAAGCTAAAACTTTACTTCTTATTTATTTTCTAGCGTATTCAGGGGATTTAAATCCTATCAAAATTGAATTTCCTAAGCTGAAATTACTTATTAAAAAATCTGCAGAAAGAACCGTTTATTCGCTATAGAATATGAACACTCAGAGTGCATGTCCCATAAACATTGCTACCATTTTTGTCACAGCAGCATATAAATCAAAATAGATTAAAAGCACTCTAGTGGCAAAAATTCTAGATTTATGTCTGTGAATATCCTAATTGGACATTTCAAATAATAGGCGTTTATTGCAAAATGATGCCGCAATTTTTGATACTGGAATTAAAAATATCGTCAATGCCATACAGGTTATTAAGACTGGCTGAAATATACGTAATTGTAAAAATACAATGAAACATATAAGATTTAAGACCTCATCTTCTGAGTTAATAAATATTATAACTATCTAGCTTACTACTTTTTTAATAAAATAAAAAATCAGGCTAGGAATGATGGCTGCGTCACAAAATTAGCAAAATTATTCCTGCTGCAGGCAGATTTGATTATTCTAGATAAAGAGATTCAGTCGCGGTGGACGTTGACCCCAGAAAGTCATTTTTCGTACAGTCTGATGTCTCAAGCGCATAGTAAAATCGGCATCAGCGTTATTTCAGAGGTGAAGCAATGTTCTATTATCTAATTTGTCAAAGATTCAGCCTGAATCTATTAATGTTGGATGAACAGAGTCCGCAATTAATTACTCGTCCGATGTGAGAAAATCTTTCCAATTCGTTCAGACAAGTTATAAAGCATCAAACAAGAGAGCTTACTATGGCTGTAATTAAAATGACCGATCTGGATTTGGCTGATAAATGTGTTTTTATCCGTTCCGATCTAAACGTACCGATTAAAAACGGGAAGGTAACTTCCGATGCCCGAATCCGCGCCTCTCTGCCCACCATCAAAGTCGCACTGAAACAGGGTGCGCGTGTCATGGTCACCTCCCATCTCGGCCGCCCGATCGAAGGGCAATATAACGCCGAGTTTTCACTGCAGCCTGTAGTAGAATATTTAAAAGACAAATTATCTTCGCCGGTTCGCTTAGTCAAAGATTACCTCGATGGCGTAGATATAACCAAAGGTGAACTCCTGGTGCTGGAAAACGTGCGTTTTAACAAAGGCGAAAAGAAAGATGACGAAACGCTGGCGAAAAAATACGCAGCGCTATGCGACGTGTTCGTCATGGATGCTTTCGGTACCGCACATCGTGCCCATGCTTCCACTCACGGCGTAGGAAAATTAGCTCCCATCGCCTGTGCCGGTCCGCTGCTCTTTAATGAACTGCAGGCGCTAAGAAAAGCGCTAGAAAACCCAGCTCGACCGATGGTGGCTATCGTTGGCGGCTCAAAAGTCTCTAGCAAGCTGACCGTGCTAGATTCACTGTCGAAAATCACCGATCAGCTGATCGTCGGCGGCGGCATTGCTAATACCTTCGTGGCAGCCCAGGGACACAATATCGGCAAATCACTCTACGAATCGGATCTGATTCCGGAAGCTAAACGACTACTAGAAAACAGCAGCATTCTCGTGCCGACCGATGTTCGCGTTGCCACCCAGTTTTCCGACACTGCAACCGCGACACTGAAATCCACCAGCGATATTCAAGATAATGAACAGATCCTCGATCTAGGTGACGTTTCTATGGCCCGTTTGTCGGAAATCCTAGAAAAATCGAAAACTATTCTCTGGAATGGCCCGCTTGGAGTGTTTGAGCTTGCTAATTTCCGTAAAGGCACCAAAGTAGTAGCGCTCGCTATTGCCGACAGCAAGGCGTTCTCTATCGCCGGCGGCGGTGATACGCTTACGGCCATAGATCTGTTTGGCATTGCCGATCAAATCTCCTATATTTCCACTGGTGGCGGCGCTTTCCTTGAATTTGTCGAAGGCAAAAAACTTCCTGCGGTCGTCATGCTAGAAGAACGCGCAAAACAATAAATCCTAAGCAGGCTAGCGCCTTCCGCTCTCGTCGGCACGGCAGCTGGTAAACAAGCTCGGGTCGCAGCGATAAACTTGGCTCGTAATCAGGGGGAAATATGTCTAAAATTTTCGATTTTGTGAAACCAGATATCATCACCGGTAATGACGTTCAAAAAGTATTCTCTGTCGCGAAAGAACATAACTTTGCTCTGCCCGCCGTTAACTGTGTAGGCACAGACTCAATTAACGCCTCGCTAGAAGCGGCCGCTAAAGTACGAGCGCCAATTATCGTGCAATTCTCTCATGGCGGCGCTGTCTTTATAGCCGGCAAAGGTTTGAAGGTCAAAGGCCATACTGCTGCAGTTTTGGGCGCCGTGTCCGGCGCGCTGCATGTGCACCATATGGCTAAGCATTACGGCATCCCCGTTATTCTGCATACCGATCATTGCGCTAAAAAGTTGCTGCCCTGGCTTGATGGATTGCTGGACGCGGGTGAGAAGTATTATAACGCCACCGGCAAGACGCTCTTCTCCTCCCACATGATTGACCTTTCTAAAGAGTCGCTAGAAGAAAATATTGAAATCAGCGCGAAATATCTAGCGCGTATGGCGAAGCTTAACATGACGCTTGAAATCGAGCTGGGCTGTACCGGCGGCGAAGAAGACGGTGTAGACAATAGCTATCTGGCTAACTCGGCCCTATACACCCAGCCTGAAGATGTCGCTTATGCTTATGAAAAACTCTATGCGATCAGCCCGCGCTTCACGATTGCGGCCGCTTTCGGGAATGTTCACGGTGTATACAAGCCAGGAAACGTGCAGCTTACGCCGAAAATCCTTGATAACTCGCAGAAATACGTTTCAAAAAGATTTGGTTTACCGGCTAAATCTTTAAACCTAGTATTCCACGGTGGCTCGGGCTCTACGCCGGAAGAAATCAAGGAAGCCATTAGCTACGGCGTAGTAAAAATGAACATTGATACTGATACTCAGTGGGCAACGTGGGAAGGTGTTCTGAAATATTATCAGAAAAACGAAGGTTGCCTTCAGGCCCAATTGGGCAATCCCGAGAGCGTCGATCAACCCAATAAGAAATTCTACGACCCGCGCGTATGGATCCGCGCGGGTCAAGAATCTATGGCAACGCGCTTGGAGCTAGCTTTTAAAGAACTAAACGCTATTGACGTACTGTAATGGTCTGGCGAAATGCACCCGCATAGAGCGACCCGATTCTGCCTGTTTTTTGCCTGCTATTATTGTGCAGGCGAGATGGAGATATAGGCTGCGCAAGCCACCGCAAAGACCTCTAGCCTCTAAATAAGCACGGGTCTTGTACCCACACAAAGGCTTGTCCCCTTATCGGAGGCCAGGAAACACCAGATTAAGCTATCTACGACAGCGAGACAGTGGCACTTAAGACAGTCTACCCCCAGATTACACCAATAACCGATGATGACCGATAAAGACGCTTTATCTTGTCGTTTATCTAGTCACCTGTATCCGACAATCTGTAACTTTATATTAAAAAGACTTCCATAAAATTCTTGACATGCGTCAGCAAGAAGACAAAGTACAACGAACCTGGGCTATAGATTTTGAGATTAACCATAATCAGCGTAATTTGCTATACATGAGGATATTAAAATGTTTTTAAGAAGAGGATATTGAGATGTTTTTAAGAAAGTGAACACAATTAATATTGTTTCTATGCTCGTTTTATGTTCGTTCTATGCTCAATCACTTTATTTGCCCGGTGATCTTCCGACGACTCACGGGCCATGAAGATATTCTACACCGCCGGTTATCTGCATTCATAGTCCTCCCGAGCAGATTTTTCGGGTCTCAACGGCAGCGCTACACGCGTCTAATCAATTGATGAGAGCTCTTATTTATCCGCTACTTAACACCTGCTTTTATTTTGTAATCTTACCGAAAAGCAGGAAAGAATAAATAAATCATTTATTTTTCAAGTATATATAAACCGTGAACTCAGAACATGATCTCTTAAATCTCATATTAATCTAACAGTGCGATAAATTATCAATTACTTTTTTCTATCAGTGAAACAAGAATTACACTGTTATTTTTTGATCAGAGCTACTTTGAATTGTTGAGGCGTTTCACTTAACTGGAAAATTCACGAATTCTATCGACAGCTCTTCGTCAGCAGATCATTTTTTCTTTCATGTGATGAGTACGTTGGCGAAATTGAAGCGGGAGCTGATTGTTAAACACACTCAGGCGGGTTTAGCGACAACGAGAATCAGCGGCTGTATTAAAAGTAGACACTATCTTCTACACAGAAAATGCATTCCAAGAATTACTTAAGTCTAACCATGGCGGAAAACAGCTACCATTATTGTATGTATTTTATTGACTAGCATCTACAAATATTGTCCAGCTAATCGCGTAGCTTTCAAACGGAATAAAGTGTCTCAGATGAAAAACGACAGTGTAATTTAGTTGCGCTGATGGAATAAAAGTTAGTCTGTAATTTATAAAACATTTTGGATTCAAATATCGCGCGCCGCATCTCCATTATCTGCTGCCTGACCTGCGTCATTGTAACAAGTCGACATTTAGCCGACGAATAGCCTACAATTTATTAATAATTCCTCGCTGCATCTTGGGGTTCTTTCTTAGATCGGGCGCTGGTTAACGTAATCCTGTAAGGATAGGGATAAATCACCTGCGGCCGCATGATTATAGGCCTAAAAATGCAGAGTCACAAACAAGCAGCTGCGCACTGAAAACTATCAGTTTGCCTTTATCCTCAGGTGTATTGGCTAAAATCCTTTGTAGATGAGCGCTGTGGAAATTATGACGCAGTGTGTCACTATAGTATATAAAATATGTCAGTAGCCATTACTCGCGGTTCTATAATCTTATAGATGAGCGTATCACGAAATAGCGCGCAACGCCGTTACGCCAGGCGGCAAATAAGATTTGGTGGTTTTCTTTTATGAAAAATTGCAGACAAAGCGCTCCACTTTTTGGCGGATCACTTTGTCTGCAGCGTGGCAAGCGACACATTTCCCTCACCTGTGATATTATTCTGACCCTTGAATAGGATCTCTTTGGAGCAAGTGAATGAAAGTGACATTGCCTGATTTCAGCCGGTCGGGCGTGCTGGTCGTAGGCGATGTGATGTTAGACCGATACTGGTACGGTCCAACTAGCCGGATTTCACCGGAAGCGCCCGTGCCTATCGTAAAAGTAGACTCTATTAAAGAGCACCCCGGGGGGGCTGCCAACGTCGCTATGAATATCGCAGCGCTGGGCTGTCATTCGTATCTGGTCGGCCTGACTGGCATTGATGATGCTGCTCGCGCTCTGAGCGCGCGGCTTAGCGAAGTGAATGTAACCTGCGATTTTGTCGCTGTCGCAAGCCATCCCACAATAATCAAGCTACGTGTGTTATCTCGTAATCAGCAGCTTATCCGCCTTGATTTTGAGCAGGGCTTCGACGATGTCGACTCGGCTCCCATGCTGGAGCGTATTCAATTAGCACTGCCGAAAACCGGCGCGCTAGTGCTGTCTGATTATGCGAAAGGCGCACTTTCGCGCGTGCGCGAGATGATTACGCTCGCGCGAGCAGCCGGCATGCCAGTACTTGTCGACCCGAAAGGCACCGACTTCAGCCGCTATCAGGGTGCGACGCTGCTGACGCCAAACCTTGCCGAGTTTGAGGCGGTAGCAAGGGCATGCAGAAATGAAAAAACGCTAGTGGACCGCGGCATGAAAATTATCTCGGATTATCAGCTTTCGGCGCTATTGATTACCCGTTCGGAGCAAGGGATGACCCTACTGCAGGCGGGTAAAGAACCATTGAATTTACCGACGCAGGCGCAGGAGGTCTACGACGTGACTGGCGCAGGGGATACGGTCATTGGCGTGTTGGCGGCCGCGCTGGCGGCCGGCAACAGTCTGGAACAGTCCTGCTTTCTGGCTAATGCCGCCGCGGGTGTAGCGATCGGGAAATTGGGTACGTCGACTGTCAGTCCTATCGAGCTGGGGAAAGCCATCTGTGGACGCTCCGAAACGGGCTTTGGCATAATGACCGAAAGCGAACTAAGGAGGGCAGTGGCATTGGCGCGGCGGCGCGGCGAGAAAGTGGTTGCGACCAATGGTATATTTGATATCTTGCATGCGGGTCACGTCAGCTATCTAGCCAATGCCCGCAGTCTAGGCAACCGGCTTATCGTGGCTGTGAACAGCGATGATTCCACCAAGCGTCTTAAAGGAGAAGGGCGTCCGGTCAATTCTCTCGCGCAGCGCATGAGCGTCTAGCGGCGCTTAAGGCGGTAGATTGGGTAGTGCCTTTCAGCGAGGATACGCCGCAGCGGCTGATTGCCAACGTGCTGCCGGATGTTCTGGTCAAGGGCGGTGACTATCAGCTTCATCAGATCGCCGGCAGCAAGGAGGTATGGAACAATGGGGGTGACGTGTTGGTGTTGAATTTTGAAGATAGCTGCTCTACCACTAATATCATCAACACTATTAAGCGTGGTGAGCGGGGTTAAGGTACATGCTATAGATTCAGCCGTCCGTCTAAGACGCTCGTGATTGAGCCAAGACGCACGTCAGCGGGCCATACCTGCCGATGATATTGGAATAATCTACGGCCGTTTTCCTTCAGCTAAACACTGGTAACCTCATTCTATGTCCTCGGGTTTCCGTTCCGCTACTGGCGCTGACGGGCTAACCGGCGGATCACTTTTCGGCATAGTTTCCAGCGAGTTAAGACGCACTTCTAATTGACCCAGTTTCTCACGCATGCGCAACAGCACCTGGGCCTGCACGTCAAATTCCTCACGGCTTACCAAATCCATTCGACTCAACTGGTTTTGCAACCCCTGACGGATCTTTTTTTCCATGTTGTGTCCTAAATCGCGGATACCTTTCGGCAGCGATTCCTCTACCTGACGGGCAAGCTGTTTAAGTTTCTTTGGTTCAAGCATCGTCGATTCCCTAAGTGGTCAAAATGAATTAAGTGTCATACCTGTTTCCACTGAATGGAAACAAAAGCATTTATTGAAATTATGCGTTTGCTAATTGCCTAGACAGCAGGTTGGCGCTATAGTAAATTGGTGTGCAATTTACTATCGGCGATAAACCTAGATAAAGTATTGCACAGAAAAACCGTGAGCGCTCAGATTATGTGCGATCTGAGGCAGCAAATCCGGTATAATTTCGGGGCAGACAGTAGACGGCAAAGTCTAGGAAGAAAAGAGTAACGACGCCTAAAACGGGCCTACCGCTCGCTATTGTTATTCCGTAGCTCATCTACAGCCTCTCCTGAATCTGCCCTGATTCTGGTAATACATATTAATTATGAGGTTTTATTTACCATGAATCAGACGCTTCTTTCCGAATTCGGTTCTCCGCTCCAACGCGTTGAAAACGCGCTAGAGGCGCTACGCAATGCCCGCGGGGTACTGGTACTCGACCATGAAGATCGTGAAAATGAAGGCGATATGATATTCGCCGCGGAAAACATGACCGTGGAGCAAATGGCGTTAACCATTCGCCACGGCAGCGGTATCGTATGCCTCTGCCTAACTGAAAAACGCCGCCAGCAATTAGCGCTACCGATGATGGTTAAACATAACAATAGTCATTATCAGACTGCGTTTACCGTAACTGTCGAAGCCGCCGAAGGTGTTAGCACCGGGGTATCTGCCGCTGATCGCCTGACGACAATTCGGGCCGCTATCAAAGATAGCGCCAAACCCAGCGATCTTAACCGCCCCGGGCATATATTCCCGCTACTGGCGCAGACTGGCGGCGTACTCGTACGTGGAGGACACACCGAAGCGGCGGTGGATTTAACCACCCTTGCCGGCCTAAAATCGGCTGGCGTGCTGTGCGAAGTAACAAATGACGATGGTACTATGGCACGTGCGCCCGAAATTGTGGTCTTCGCCCGGCATTATAGCATGCCAGTACTCACCATTGAAGATCTAGTAAGCTATCGTTGCAGCCTAGCTGCGCACCATATATTATGAACGAATTCAAAACAATTCCATAAAGCCTTGACCTGATTCTGCGGGAAGAAGGCTGAGCATAAAACACATGAGTCATGAATCTTAACATAGCCAGCATAATTTAGTTTCCGTAAAGACATAGTGTTAATATATCCTTAATAAAGCAAGCCCGATCGATCTTAGTGCTATGCTTAGTTGCTTTGTTTATCGGACGAATCGTCAACGGCTCACCGGTCATGAAGAGACTGTATACCCCCAGCCGTTTATATTTATAGTCCTTCCGAGCAGGTTGTCCAGGCCTGAACGTTAACGCCACGCCTCTGTATTTAATCCATTGACGAGGGGTATCGTCCATGCAAACTACCAGACATGTCAAATCATAGAGGCGACAATACAGATCTAGCATACTTTCCATAGCCAGAACCAATTCGGCACCGACTTCTAACGGCATAACCCAGCTGATTTTCCTCTCAGTGTGCGCCTCGCTTTTTCACGCGAGATCGTTTTGACCCATTGAAGTTCGACTGCTTTATCGGTAAGTAATTGAAAGCACCTGTAGTGCCATAAAGCCTATTGAAGATAACCGAGCAATATGAAAAGTCAGGAAAAGCCATGATCCTCGTGACCTAGATGTTGATGGGAAATATCTTTCAAAATTCTATATAAAACCTCACGACGCTATCTTTTCATAAGTATAAATTAGAAAAACTCGATGGGTTTTTGTCAGTCTCTACAAATCTAAGCAAGAACGCGGTTAATAGACGACGTTTCTTTCGTAATCTTAAGTTAAGGATGTTCTATGGCCATTCATCGGGCACTTTCCGACAATAAAGAATTTACAGATCGTATTTTTGACTTTCGAAACGCTCATCTACCGAGAAATATGCATTCGACCACTTATCTGCAGAGCTTCATAAAGAAGTTTGTCTTAGCCGACCGATGCACTCAGAAACGAATAGTATAATCAAGAAATTTAATAGGCGTATAGAATAGCTGCTGCATAACCACCATTTTCATTCTAGTAAAGAGCTTGAAATCACACTGCACTGATATATCTGGCTCTACAATCAGGAATTACCTCAATCACTATTCGGTAGTAAAACTGTATTGCAGTCTATAAAATATTGATAAAAAATAAAAACTAAATTACTCAAAAATGAATCATATAACCTTTCGGGATGTAAGAGCGCTATAAACACGGATATTCAGACGAATATTCACGATGTGAATTGACTCGAGACTATACAATTATTACAATCCCGCTTCCTTATCCGTTATTCTGGTCATGCGATTAAGGCATCAATCGTTTTTACGCTGAGAAGCCAAACGTGTTTACTAATTAGTAGTTATAAAAGTTTAGGTAGAAATCGCTATGAAACGCACTTTCCAACCGTCTATATTAAAACGCAACCGCACCCACGGTTTCCGTGCTCGTATGGCAACGAAGAACGGTCGTCAGGTTTTGGCACGGCGACGCGCGAAAGGCCGTAAACGCCTGACCGTCTCTTCCAAGTAAAAAATCTTACCCACTAGGTGGTTAAGCTTGAATTTCCCCGGAAGTTACGATTGTTAACTCCCAATCATTTTATTTTCGTCTTCCAGAAGGCTAAACGGGCCGGAACGCCGCATGTCACCATTCTCGCCCGCCTGAACACTCTGGGGCATCCCCGCATCGGTCTTACAGTCTCCAAAAAACATGTAAAACGGGCTCATGAACGAAACCGGATCAAGCGCCTCTCGCGCGAAAGTTTCCGCCTACATCAGCACTCTCTGCCCGCCATGGATTTTGTAGTCATTGCTAAAAAAGGCCTGGCTAATCTGGATAACTATGCCCTGACACAAGCGTTAGAAAAATTATGGCGCCGCCATTGTCGCGACTCTCAAAGCTGCTGATCGGGTTGATACGTGGTTATCAACTCGTGATCAGCCCGTTGCTAGGATCTCATTGCCGGTTCCGACCCACTTGTTCGCAGTATGGAATTGAGGCGATACACAGGTTTAGTATGTTAAAAGGCAGTTGGTTGACATTAAAACGCGTATTAAAATGCCACTTTTTGAGCCCAGGTGGCGAAGATCCCGTGCCACCAAAAACCTTCGACAACAGAGAATATTAACAATGGATCCGCAACGCAATCTTCTTATCATTGCTCTGCTGTTCGTATCGTTCATGATCTGGCAGGCCTGGCAGATAGAGCATTCTCCCAAGCCTACTGCGCAGAGCATGCAACAGACAGCGAACACTATAGCGGCAGACTTAGAAAAACAGGGCGTGTCGACCAGCAAACAAGGTCAGCTCGTCACGATGAAAACTGACGTGCTGTTACTGAAAATCAACACTCGGGGGGGTGACATCGAGCAGGCTTTCCTGCTATCTTATCCCGATAAACTAGATTCTCCGCAGCCTTTTCATTTGCTGGAAACTGATGCAGAATTTGTCTATCAAGCGCAAAGCGGCTTAACCGGAAAAAACGGTCCAGATAATGCTGTCAACGACGAACGCCCGCTGTATACCACCAAGCAGGACACCTATGTTCTCGAGAATAACGAGACCGAATTGCGCTTACCGTTAACCTATACCGCGCTCAACGGCGCGGTATACACGAAGACCTTTATCTTAAAACGCAGCGATTTCGCGTTAAATATCAATTATCATATTAATAATGCCAGCAAGCAACCACTTCAGCTAACATTATTCGGTCAACTAAAACAATCTATTGATTTGCCTAAGAAGCGCAATATAGGCAGCAGTAACTTTGCGTTGCACACTTACCGTGGCGCGGCTTATTCGACTGACGAAGACAAATATCAGAAGTACAGCTTTCAAGATATCAAGAGCGAGAATCTCTCTGTCAGCACTGAGGGTGGCTGGGTCGCCATGCTGCAGCAGTATTTTGCCGCCGCCTGGGTTCCTTTCACCCAGGGTAAAAACACTTTCTATACCAAGAACTTGGGCAATGGTCAAGCGGTGATTGGTTTTAAATCTGACTCTGTCACCGTCGCAGCCGGCGGCCAAAGAGAATTGAAAGCCACGTTGTGGCTCGGTCCGGAAATCCAGGACAAGATGGCGGCTATCTCCCCATATCTTGATCTGACGGTCGATTACGGTTGGCTATGGTTCATCTCCCAACCGCTGTTCAAGCTTCTAAGATTTATCTACAACTATATCGGTAACTGGGGCTTCTCCATTATTATAATTACCTTTATCGTGCGCGGCATTATGTATCCGCTGACTAAGGCGCAGTATACCTCGATGGCCAAGATGCGCATGCTGCAGCCGAAACTAGCTGCGATGTGTGAGCGTCTTGGTAATGATAAACAGCGCCAAAGCCAGAAAATGATGGAGCTATATAAGTCAGAACAGGTTAATCCACTGGGCGGCTGCCTACCGCTGGTCATCCAGATGCCGATCTTTCTGGCGCTCTATTACATGCTGTCAGGATCTATTGAATTGCGTCATGCGCCGTTCGCTCTATGGCTTCATGACCTCTCCGCCCAAGATCCCTGCTATATCCTGCCGGTACTGATGGGCATTACCATGTTCTTTATTCAAAAGATGTCGTCCCCGCCGTCACTGACCCGATACAGCAAAAGATCATGACCTTTATGCCGGCAATTTTTACCGTATTCTTCCTGTGGTTCCCGTCGGGTCTGGTCTTATACTATATAGTCAGCAACTTGGTGACTATTATCCAGCAACAGCTTATCTATCGTGGTCTAGAAAAGAATGGCCTGCACAGCAGGGATAAAAAAGCCAAATAAAGGCGCGTGCCCGCCCAAGCCACACTAGCAAGACAGTCATAACCGACAAACTGCCTTAATTTTCTAACCGCGCTACGCGGCGATAAGTGAGCGCTTAAATGAGCCAGACTGACACCATCATAGCCCTTGCCACTCCGCCCGGACGCGGCGGTGTCGGCATACTGCGCGTCTCGGGCCCCTTGGTCACTATGGTAGCTCGTGTAGTACTCGGCAAGCTGCCGCAGCCTCGTCAAGCAGAATACCTGCCCTTTCGCGATAACAACGACACTACGCTCGATCAGGGCATCGCCCTGTTCTTTCCGGGCCCCCATTCTTTTACCGGCGAAGACGTCCTGGAGCTTCAAGGGCACGGCGGCCCAGTCATCTTAGATCTGTTGCTCCAACATATTGTATCGCTTCCCGACGTGCGCATTGCCCGCCCCGGCGAATTTTCCGAGCGGGCCTTTCTCAATAACAAACTGGATCTCGCGCAGGCAGAGGCTATTGCGGACCTTATTGATGCCAGCTCGGTGCAAGCCGCCCGCTCGGCGATCAATTCTCTGCAGGGCGCGTTTTCGGAGCGCATCCATGCATTAGTAAAAGCGCTAACTAACCTGCGCATCTATGTTGAGGCAGCTATTGACTTTCCCGATGAAGAAATTGATTTCTTCTTAGACGGTAAAATTGAAGTCAACATGAATCACGTTATTACCAGCCTTGATAGGGCATGCATCGAAGCACGTCAGGGCAGCCTCCTGCGCGAAGGAATGAAAGTCGTGATTGCTGGCAAGCCAAACGCCGGCAAATCCAGTCTGTTAAACGCGCTTGCCAGACGTGAGGTCGCCATCGTTACTGCTATCGCGGGCACGACACGCGACGTGTTACGTGAAAATATCCATCTGGATGGTATGCCGCTGCATATTATTGATACCGCCGGCCTGCGTGATCCCAGCAACGAAGTGGAGCGGATCGGTATTGAGCGTGCCTGGCGTGAAATTGAACAGGCGGATCATGTGCTGCTGATGGTAGACGGCTCCACTATCCCCATTAGCAACCCAGATATACTTTGGCCCGCGTTCATCGCTCGTTTACCGCCTGGCATGCGGGTTACGATCGTGCGCAATAAAGCCGACCTCACCGGCGAAAGCATTGCTATTAGCGAGATAAGCGGTTACTCACTCATTACCCTATCTGCTAAGTCCGGGGTCGGCGTGGACCTGCTGCGTACCCATTTGAAACAGAGCATTGGCTTTATCGGCAGTACCGAGGGAAGCTTTTTAGCTCGTCGACGCCATCTGGACGCACTAGCAAGCGCCGCCATCCATTTACAGCAGGGGAAAGAACAGTTAATGAGCGCTAACTCAGGAGAGTTGCTAGCGGAAGAGTTGCGGCTGGCGCAACAGGCATTGTGTGAAATCACTGGTGAATTCAGGTCCGATGACTTACTCTGCAAAATTTTCTCCAGATTCTGTATCGGCAAGTAAATTTAGGCTTATAAACGTCCACTTTCTTGCTCTCATATAGGCAAATTACTTAATTTTGATTACACCATGTGGACTGAGAATAAAACCTCTGTATCGCAACTTTTCTCTGAATTATTGGCAAATTTAGTCTATGAAGACTAGGCTGCATTCTACTCTAATTCTTCGCGAATCCGTTCTCAATTCTTAAATTAGAAGTTTTTACGACTGGTGTCAGATTACATATTCAAGCTTTAATAAAGACGCTTGAGCTTGATAGAGGCGTTATCAGTAAAGCAAACCCATAACGCCTTGTCTTGATTTGGCGAGAAAGCTGAGTACAACAAACTTAGGCTGTGGATGTTTAGATTGTCTATGCCCCGACTGTGGTATGCGGCAGGATATTGTGCTTAGATATCTCTAAGAAAGTGAGAACAATCACGTCGGGTTCTATGCTTATTCTATGCCTAGTCACTGCTCATTCACTTTTGTTAGCCGACGATCCGACAACAGCTCACTGACTATTAAGTCAATCAGAGATCCCGAGGTCTTTGTGTTCATCATTCTCTCGAACAGGCTTTCCTTGCCGCAACGGTAGCGCTACGCGTGTATATCAAGTCAATTGAGGAGGGCTTTCATCTATGCAAAATACCGGATGTATTAGATTCATAGGGCTAATCAGCCACGTCTAGGATATTCTCAATAGCGGAAACGAATTCAACATTAGTTTCTTATGACATAACCCAGTCAAACTTCGTCTATGGTTTCGTTTCGTTTTTAGTGTAAGCTCTACTTTTTATGCGAGATTGCTTGAACGCATTGCAGTTCTATAGCTTTATCCCAAAGTAATTGCAAGGCTAACTTTTCCTGAAATTCTGGCTGCTCTTGCCGCTTAACCCAATTCAATGCTCTGCGACATCACCATCCACAATTCGGCTATATACCCGTTTGCTTAATTTACGGCTCAGGATTGCCTTAAGCTCTTCTTCGATAAAACAACGCTTAACTTGATTTTGTGGGCAGCTATTTGCACAATCTCGGCTAACGCCTCGCCGCTCGATTACTGACATGTCTAATTAAAGTAGCAAAATTTAAAAAATCAATGCATTCACAACTTTCTGTTCGGCATGCCTTCCCTTTCTAGACCAACGATTTGAGTTGCGTTCTTTCTTCAGACATAAGGATAATCGTGTTAATAGGCTTATCTTAGGAGATCATAGAGCCACAGTTTTTGTGCGTCAGCCTCCTCTTCTCACAATTGCAAAATCCGATTTAATCAGATTTTTCATTCTTATTAATGTCAAGTTCTCTGACGGGAAGTGATAAAATCACTAGCAGTTCTTCTCTATTTTTCTCTAGTTTTTTCATCACTGCAAGATATTTCGCTGCAAATATCGCCAATAAAATATTAAACCGTTATTTTAACCTAAATTATAGGAATAAAGAAAAAATCAGGTGCGAAATGATGACTTAAAAAGCCATCAGCCTGGTTACCTCCATGTTGATGTAAAATATCTTCTACAAACACCAAATAAAAACCTCATGCTGTTATCTTTTCGTAGGTATAGATTGAACGACTCGATAGATTTTATCAATCTCTATAAAGTTAAGACTTCGACTAATGCACGACGTTTTTTGTAATCTTCTTTAAACATATCTGATGCTTGTTTATCGGATACTTAGAGACAATAGCAAAGAATTTACAGATCGTCTTTTTAGACTGAGCAAATTCTCATCCACTGGGTAATATGAATTCGACCACTTATGTATAGAGCTTGCTATAGAATGTCGTCTTAACACACTGACCCACCAAAACGAATAGTTTAATTTAGCCATTTAATAGACTTAATCGGCATATAAAAGATATGATTTAAAATCACCATTTCTATTCTGGTAAAGAGCTTGCGATCAAGCTGCTTAGATATTCTTGACTCTATAATAAAGCATGTACTCAATCAGCATTGAGCAATAAAACTCCATTTGAGTCCATGAAACATTAGTAAAAATAAAACCTAAATTTTCAAAAACACTCTGCTATCTTTCAGAATACAATAAAGATTGCTGGCGGCTAATTCTTCCGGCCTGGGATAGTGATCGATATGAAAAATATAATTAGCCCTGCTTACCAGCATTTTCCAATTTCTTGATATAGTCATAAATAGCCATTTGCGCGCGCACTTTGCGGCGGTTGCCACGTGGCACATAATAGTTATTCAGGTCGGCGTCAATATATCGGGCTTTAACAGTATCGCTAAAAAGAAGCGCCAGGATATCCAAAACCTGCTGTTTCAATCTCGGCTCCAGCAACGCCACGCCCACTTCAATTCGGTAATCAATATTACGTGTCATCCAGTCAGCGGAGGAGAGAAATACTTTTTTATCACCCTCGTTCTCGAACACATAGACTCGATCGTGCTCCAGGAAACGGTCCACAATGCTGGTCACCTGGATATTATTGCTGATACCGGGTAAATTCGGGATAAGCGAACACATTCCTCGCACCAAGATGCGGATGTTTACTCCCATGCCGGAGGCGGCATAGAGACGATCGATCAAGCCTGGATCTACCAGATTGTTCACCTTAAGAGTTATTTTCGCTGCTTCGCCTGCCTGAGCATTGGCGATCTCCTGATCGATCATTTGATACAGCATATAGCGAGAATTTTGCGGCGACACCATCAAATAGTCGAATTTAACCGGGCGATAAGGGTTCTCGATAAAATTAAAGACTTTCCGTACTTCATTAGTAATGCGCGAATCAGACGTCAGCAATGAATAGTCGGTATATAAACGCGCGGTTTTTTCGTTAAAATTGCCTGTGCCGATGTGGGCATAGCGTACGATATCCTTACCCTCTCGGCGGGAGATAAGAAACAGCTTGGCGTGGATTTTCAGCCCCGGCGCTGAAAAAATGACATGCACTCCGGCTTCAGTAAGTCTTTTAGCCCAATGAATATTTGCCTCTTCGTCGAAGCGGGCCTGCAGTTCTACAACTACGGTCACTTTTTTACCGTTATGGGCCGCGTGAATCATCGCGTCGATAATATGCGAATCCTTGGCGACCCGATAAATATTGATTTTAACCGATAGAACATTGGGATCAAACGACGTCTGACGCAACAGTTCTAGAACATGGCTGAAGGTATGGTAGGGGAAATAGAGCAGGACATCATGGTGGCGAATGGCGTCGAACGCGTTGCGAAATCTATCAAACCAAACGTGACGCAAACGCGGCAGCTGCCGGTTGACCAGATTGCTTTTGCCGACGTTGGGAAACCTGATAAAGTCCTTAAAATTATGATAACGGCCGCCCGGGATAACCGAGTCATAGGAAGAGATGCCAAGCTTAGCTTTAAGTAACTCTACCATCGCGTTTGGCATATCTCGCTGATAAACAAAACGGACCGGTTCCGCGGTTAGCCGCTGTTTCAGGCTGGAAGACATCAGTTCAAGCAGGCTTGATTCCATCTCGGTGACCAAATCATATTCAGCATCGCGCGTCATTTTCATGGAATAGGTGTTAAGCATGTCGTAATCAAAGAAACCGTTGAAAATATCATCCAGGCAATAACGCAGAATATTGTCTAACAAGATCATCGTCCGGCGACGGCGGGGAGATTCGGCCGGCAGATTAATAAAGCGCTGCACCTTATCAGACGGGATTTCAAGCAGGGCGTAGCGCAGCGTCTTCCCTTGAATAATCTCTACTGCTAAATAGGTATAATCATCTTTCAGAAACCGCACTAAATTAGTCTCATTCTGGATTAGAATAGGCGTTATATGCTGACGCAGTTCTTGTTTAAAATATTGCCGTAACCAGGCTTGCTGGCGAAGGGAAAGTTGGCGTTCGTTGATAAGGAAGATCTGATTTCGCGCCATCTCTAACAGAAGATCATTATAAAGGTTATCAAATTTCTGTTCTGCTTTAAGCACCTTAGTCTGGATACAATTAAGCAAATGGCGTGAATCACCTCGGGTGCCCTGTTCTTCGCTTATCAGAATGCGCCGTTTCAGCTCTGCGAAACGGATTTTATAAAACTCATCCAGATTATTGGAATAAATACCAAGAAATCGCATGCGCTCTATCAACGGATTGCTTTTATCAGAAACTTCTTGCAAAACTCGCTCGTTGAAAGATAACCAGCTTAATTCTTTCTCTATATAGAACTTTTTCTGACCCATTCCCACCCCATTAATCTACTTAGGAAAAGAAAATCCTGCGTTAAGCTATTATCGTCTCTCAAGAAACAAAGTCCAACAGAACTCAAAAACTTCCGCTGAAGATTGTTATCTTATTTTTTTCTTACAGGTAATATAGATTTATTCCTAAGCTATTCCATTCTTAGATAACATACACCTCGCTACCTAGCGCACTTTTTATCTATTCTAGTTTATTAGATAGCCATTTATCTATATGCTATAGCTAATTTTTATTTAATATTTAAATGATACATTCTTACAGCGAGGATGATATATCCTGATAGTAATGACTCAAGATTACAAATAATAGAAGTAATTGAGGTAATTAACTCTACACACACAGAGTCGGATAAATATTAAATATTCTCTTCTACTGCAACGTATTAGAATACGTAATTCCGTGAGACTAAAAGTTACAGCTCAAAATACAGAGAAGTATCGAATAACAAATCAAGCATTAATGCGTATTCTAATTTTATCTTTATTCTTATTGATCATCCTTGCAATATAATCCTGTATGAAATATAAGACTCTATGAAAAGCACTTTCAGAATTAACACAAGCCTTTCCACTCTATCTCGCTTTCATCTCCATATAATAATAGTCAAACAAAGACCGCACATACGCGTAAATTATGTTCTTAAATATCAGATTTTCACTAGAGCAGATTATTTTCATTAATGAAACGGCAACAATCACAAATAAGAATAAGTCAAAAAGCCGACGTCGAAATCAAGCATGCCGCACCAATGTCTAACAGACTCACTTGGAAATGACAACACTGACCGCTGGCATAAGTCTCTCTAGATTAAGTACAACAACGCTACTCGATAGAGCAGTGAACAGAGATGCTTTTCTTGCTTATGTAAAGCAGGTATTTTCCTAAACTTGTACAAGAGAATATCCTAATAATAAATAATTTTTATACTCATAAGGTTGATAGTATAGGAGAAGCTATTAAGACTAAAGATGCAATTCTTATTTATCTTTCATCTTATTCACAAGATTTAAATCCTATCTATATAACTTTTCCCAAGCTGAATAACCACTTAGAAAAGCTGTAGAACAATAAGGATTTCTAAATTTTTTTCAGAAGCTGGATATAAATAAAAATGAAAAATTCTCTACTTACTTAATAAGCAAAAGTAGCGGTTGTAGTATCTATAGCCAGATCTTAAATTTCCCAAGATGAAGGAATAAGAAAATAGATGCTTACTCTCACGTAGAAAGAAAGAACGCAACTGAAATTGTTAGTCAGAAAGAGGAAACAGGCCATACAGAAAATTATAAATGCATTCATTTTATTGAATTTCGATATATTAATTGCAACCGAGTAGCGATACGTTAGCCAAGATTTTATAAATAGGCTTCCGTAAGATCGATCGAGTTAAGCGTTATTTTTTCGAAGACAGCCTTAAGGTAGTCTTGAGATATAAACTAAATAAACGGGTTTATAACCTTATTGTAGATAGTGATGCTGAAGTGTATTTAATTGCGCCAAGCTACGGCGAGGCGCCAGAGAGGAAGGGATAGCGAACCTTACAATTTCTTTCCAATAAAGCTATTGAACCACAATACGTAAAAGAATCTCTGGAAAACCGTAACAGTGCAAACTAAAAAACCAACTGAAACCGTAAATGAATATTGGCTGGTTTATACTAGTACAATACAATACCAAATTCATTGAAGCTATAGAGCATATGCTCTACGCGTATCGTTTGCTCTATGACTCGATTTATCCGGAAGTTTTCATAAACCACACTCTTAGCCAAGAAGATCTTTTTTAATTTATTCATACACCAAAACATGGAAGTTGGATAAACATGGCAGAAATCAAACTCAATATTCTGATCGGATAATGTCTGAATCGTTATATTAATAAGATTAAGAAATTAATAAGTAAAGTAAGCTCCTGTCAGACATAACGCAATTAGATAAACTCCAATATCAATTAGCATTTTACTACTGATAACGTTCATATCAATCCGAAGCGTCTTTATCCATCATGCAATATATTATGTTAGACTTGAGCGCTTTTTATGTATTCTGGTTTATATCCCGCCGAGAAAAAGTATCGCAATATTTATAAGCAATGAGTTCAATAGGTTAAGCGATCAGATTCGAAAGCGAATCAAAATTTCTTGCTATAGCTTCCCGAAAAATGATTTCAGCTTAGAAAACGCCATCTTGATAGAATATAAATTTTGTAAATAAGTCAGCAGATAAAAAGAATTACATCTTTATCCTTAATAGTTTGTGGTAAACAATCAAATTTATGAGTAACTAAATTTTTTATTATTACGATATTTCCTAATACAAGTTTAGAAACAAGTCCCTGCTCTATATAAGCAAGAAAAGTATGCCCGTTCATTAATCTACTGAGTAAAATAGTTGAACTTAATCTAGATAGACGCATGCCAGTAGTGAGTCTTGTCGTTTTCCAGTCGACAGGGAAGATATCAGTCCGGCATCTCTAACCTTGTCTACTATCACTCTTTGCTATAAGCTTATCAGTAGCAAAATTCTAATCAATCTTGGCGCTTATCTAGTCGCGTTATGTTTGGTGACTGCATTTCGCAATATTTTAATCTTATTAATATAACTGGCCGGTCAGTACATTAAATTCACTATATTTAGCCAACTGTGATGTTTGGGTATGTGAACGAATTGAAAAGATTCTATAAAGCCTTAGCCTACTCTAGCAGGAAAGCTGAGTCTAAGGAATCTGGGCTATGAATGTTGAGATTTTCCATGACCGCACAACTTGGCATGCATAAAGATATTGTATTGAGATATTCTTAAGAAATGAGCATCAATCGATGCTTATTCTATACTCAGCCACTTTGGTTGGCTGACACCTCGCTAATGGCTCAATGGCAATGGAAACATTACACAGCACCTACCCGTTTAGCTGCAAAGAGAACACCACGCGTATGTGTTCAATAAATCAAGGAGAGGTCTTATCCATGAAAACCACCGAATAGACTGTATAATAGGACCGACGAAAACATACAGCACATGCTTCATAGCCGCAACGAATTCGACATTAGCTTCTAGCGGTATAACCCAACAGATCTGCATTCTCGGTTTCAGTTTGTTTTTTAATGTAAGCTTTATTGTTTCACGCGAGATCGTTTTGACGCATTACAGTTCTACTCCTTTATCGGCAAGAAGCCGCAAAATCTGCTGTCACTACCTCTCTAGCAATTTTCTGCAACTGAGCGCAATTAAATGCGCTTCGGCATCTTCATCAAGAATTTTGTAAAATCTCGGCTAACGCCGCGTTACTCGGTCGCTTTATACGTCTCGTTAATGCATTTTAATTAAAAAAATCAATGTATTAACACCTTTCTATGCGGCATGCTTTCCCTTATTTACTCACACCTTGACAAGCGCACACTGCCATACCCAACCACTATTGATAAAGCTTGGGAGTGACAATCTGACTATTGCCGATCAATAGATAGAGCTAGCATTAGAGGCATGCCTTAGTAAACTTTTGGTTAAACAAAACGCCCAAGATATGGCGGCACCGCACTGTCTGGTAGAAGACATTTTATGTTTCTCTCTGCTCCGGGAAACGGCGACTTAAGTTAAATTTACTGCGTTTCTCTGAAAATTTAACAATTGAGGGCGCTTTCATATAATTCTCAGATAAATCCGTTGACGAAATTAAGCCAATACGGTTTAATGCAAGCCCCTCGCCCGGATAGCTCAGTCGGTAGAGCAGTGGACTGAAAATCCTCGTGTCGGTGGTTCAATTCCGCCTCCGGGCACCAAAAATACGCTTATTCAGTATCCTACAGTCTACCCCCACAGCAACTTATCTAAAAATAACATTCAATGTACAGAGTAAGGCGAAGCTCTATTGAACACCTCTCTTTCGCTGCAATACAAAAAGCGCTCTATGAAGCTACATGCTTTGCAAGCAGAAACGACTCAACACAAAGCGAAGCTCTACAAATTGTCAGACGGTAGCGAAATGTCTTTTGAAGTTGTTCCTCGTAACTTCAAGTAGTGGCATATGAAGCACTAATAACCAGGAGACACAATAGAAGATAAGCTAGAACACTTTTCATCTATTCCAGTTTATATATGACTACGACCAAAATTATGACAATCTTTACGAGAAATCAACTCAATAGCTTCAGCGATTGCATTGAATAGCGAATCAACGATTCTTTCTGTAGCTTTTCTAAACAGTAATTTCAGCCTGTTAAACGCCGTCTCGATAGGATTTAAACCCGGAGAATAAAGCATAAGATAAAGAAGAGTAGAAAGCCTATTTGATCATCTCTCTTCCCCTGCCATGCAGAGCTACCCGCCAAATCAATCCGATTATTCGCTCTCTTAAGTCTTCACTGTAAGAATCTATCATTTACTTGTACTGTGGCCTTATTCGATAGGGCTAATTCCTCTCCGCATAATTATTTTTTAAATGTTCATGGACTCATTATATATATTATAATATAGCGAAAAATGACGATTAAAAAGGCATTTCTAGCGACAGGGATATTCCGGTAAACTGCAGAAGGGAAATTTCATCCACTCGCCAGCCTTGATTTAGGGACGACTCCATGTATCAGGATTTAATCCGCAACGAACTTAACGAAGCCCTCCAAACGCTGCAAAATTTCCTTAGCGATGAGCGCCATATCCAGTCCATTGAAGACGCGGCTAAACTGATCGCCAATACCTTTAAAGCCGGCGGAAAAGTGCTTTCTTGCGGCAACGGAGGTTCCCACTGCGACGCGATGCATTTTGCCGAAGAATTAACCGGCCGCTATCGCGAAAATCGCCCAGGCTATGCCGCTATTGCCATTTCCGATATAAGCTATCTCTCCTGCGTGGGCAACGATTTCGGCTATGAGCAGGTCTTTTCTCGTTATGTTGAAGCGGTGGGTAATCAGGGTGATGTTCTCCTCGGCATCTCAAGCTCCGGCAACTCGTCGAATATCATCCGCGCCATTGACGCCGCGCGCGCTAAAAGGATGCAGATTATCGTCCTTACCGGAAAAGAGGGCGGGAAAATAGCCGGTAGCGCAGATGTAGAAATCCGTGTTCCCCATTTCGGCTATGCGGACCGCATCCAGGAAATCCATATTAAGGCCATTCATATTCTAATACTGCTCATTGAAAAAGAAATGGCAACGAGAGGATCAACCACACTGGCATAGACTCAACAAAAGGAGAGTATAGAAGCATGTGCAAATTACTCTGTATAAGCGCTAATGCATAGCTGCTTGATTCCGTACCATTATGTAGATCTTAGTCGTACAGACATGTTGATAGCAAGATAATTACCAAGAGATATAAGAGATATAGTTAAAGAAAAATATTAAATGATTACATATTTTGTTCACCTATTTTAACGGTCTGTATAGGGAATGATGCAATAGAGCTACCAAGAAGCGCAGTATCAGCACTCCCAAGTAATAACACTGAAGTGACTATTCAAAATAGCTAATATAGCAAAAACCGTTGATTCACTGTAAAATACGAAAACTCAATACATTGAATTACTTTTCTATAAAGATTGCGAAATTTTTCACAGCAGGATATAAGGCAGAATACATAAAAGTCTTCTAGATAATGCGGCGTATGATAGCTAGGAATCACATGGCAAGTACTGATCATCATGTTTTGATATTCTCCAGAATAGCATTCTGGAGAGAATTCCACTTAAAAGCATCTATCTTCAATGTAGCTTAAACTTTACTGGATAAATTACATAAGGGATAATAATGATAATTATACCCAATAGCTAGGCATCTACAACACTTAAAATGAGAATCTCTTTTTAAGAAAGCAACGAGCCAGAATCTGCTTTGGCTAAGCATTACGGCATCTTTTCACTGATTGTTTCTAAGTGGAAAAAATGAAATAGTATTGAGGATCATAGCCGTAATTTCGCACCTAGATTAAGAATCAATAATTTATATTCAACCGAGGCTGATTACTTTTAATTAATTAATCACTATCACTTTTTCTTAAAATTAGAATAATTAATAAAGCTTAACGAAAAATCCTCAATCTAAGAAAAATTAACCCAAAATATAATAAAACATATAAAATTTAAGATTTACGTTCTGCATTAAAAAAACAGTCTAACTATCTATACTTAAAGAAGTAAATAATTTATTCATGCCTTCCTGATTATTCATAAGAAAGTACGGAATAACGATTTAAAAACTATGAGCCTGCTCAATCGTGGCTAATATATGATATTTATTACATGATCTTAGTCAAGCATTCTCTATATCCATTCATCGAACACTCACAGAGAATCGCAAAAAATTTATAGATAATCTTGGTGATTTATAAAAAAGATCAGCAACGGGAAAATATAAATTTCAGCGCTTATGTGCAGAATTTAATAAAGAACACTGCCTTAGTCTATAGAATACTGCATTAGTCTACTTACATAACTAGAAATCAATGCTATAGTAGAAAAATTTAATAGGCGTACTGCAAAGACATCATTTCTATTATGATAAAAACGCAAGATTAAAATGCATTTATATATCTGTCCCTACAATCAGGAATTGTCTCAATGAGTATTAGATAGTAGGATCTAATTACAATCTATGGAATATTGCTAAAAAATTAAATCTAAATTTTTAAAAAATAAACGATACTGCTTTTCTAGATTTGATGCGCCGCGCATTACAGTCGCTTTCTTGTTCCCTCTTGACGTTAAGATAACATTAGACACGGGCTGAGAATCACGCGGGCACGGCGCTCGTCCTTACAGGCGCGCGCCATCAGCGGCGCGGCTCGCTATCCTTTTTGTTAACGGGGAGACAAATCAGCAGAAGGCCGCCACTAATCAACGCCACACCTATCAGGCGCGATAGCGTAAACCGCTCATGAAATTCGGGAATCATTAGTGCACAAGCGGTTACCGGGATATAACTAAGGCTAAGCAGAGGATAAGCTTTATTTAGCGGTAAGTAGCGCAGCGCCATAAACCAGCATCCAACGGAACAGGCATAAGCTGACATGCCACATGCCAGCAATGTCATGGCCTCTGTATTGCCTGGATTCAGCCACAGTCGGGGAGCGCTAAGCGTTGGCAAATGCATCATTGCCCATTTTATTAGCAGCTGCGCGGCGCTGACCAACGCCACGCTGAACAATGCCCAAACATAGCCCATCACAGATTGACCCCCATAATTATCACTCCTACTACTATTAATAGCAGACCGACGCTGTGGCGTAATGATACGGGCTCTCTCCAAATCCAACGGGCGGCCAGAGTCACCAGCACAAAATTTAGGCTGAACATCGGGTAAGCAATACCTACCGGCACCTGCTGCAATATCCATAGCCACATCAACATAGCTAAACCTAGCGGCAGCAGACTTATCGCCAGCCAAGTCACTCGATACCGAAAACAGCTGGCGCTGCGCGGCGCGCTAGCGGCGTATTTCTGGCACAGCTGACTGGCGCAGCTAAGCAGGCTAACTATGAAAATTAGCAGATACATCATGTCTGACGTTGATGGTACACCAACAGCGCCAGGCGTCCGTGTCGAAAAATTTCACTGGCGTGCGGCAGATGATCAATCTGCGATTCACCGTTTGGAAGTAGCAACACCAACGCAACCGAGCCTTCTTTACAGCGGTCATGAAGCCAGTCAGAAAACCCTTCCTCAGGAATACAACGGATGGCGGCGTCAGGATAGCTCAAGCCATAAGCAAGCTCTCCCTGGCGTTCAAATAACGAAATATCGCTGCGCTGCAGCTCCCAGGCGAGACCCGCCGCCACGCCAACGCTATCGGCAAGAATAAAGCGACTATTCTCCAGCTGGGGACGCACTGTTTGGATGAATAACTGGGGCTGCTTGGAGTTGATTACCTTCCGCGGTATCACGTGCCCAACCAACAGTGCAATTCCTAGCGGACAAAGTGCCGCCCAGCGCCAGCGTACCGCCGGCGCGCGCAGAATCAGCCCACCCAGGGTTGCCCAGATTAAAAAGCCAAGCATCCCCAGCAGCACTTTGCCGCCTTCATCACCGTCGAAAAGCAGATACGGCGCCAGTCCCCAGGGGGCTAACACGCCGCCTAACGCGACGACACACAGCAGACCTAGCAGCAAATTAATCGCACCGTTGATCTTTAGAGCCTGCCCGCCCCACGCTATCGCATAACGCGCCATCAGCAGAGACAGCGGCGCGAAGCAAGGCAGGATATAAGTAGACAGTTTGCCTTTTGATAGGCTAAAAAACAGTAGCGGCATCACGACCCAGCCCAGAAGATAGAACGCCCCGTTCTGCGCGTGACGTTCATGCCAAGCACCGCGCAACGCGCCGGGCAGCAGCGCTAACCAGGGCAACGTTCCCGCTAGCAGAACCGGAAAGTAATACCAGAAAGGAGCTTTATGTTGGGCATTATCTTCTGCGAAACGCTGTATATGCTCTACCCAGATGAAATAATGCCAAAAATCCGACTCGCGACGTGCAATAGCAATAACCCAGGGCAAACTTATCGCCACAGCGCCGAGTAATGCGACCGGCGCATAAGATAACATCTCTTTCCAGCGTTTTTGCGCAATAACCCACGGCAGTACGCCGATAACCGGCACCACTAGCGCTAGGAATCCTTTGGTCATGAACCCTAGCCCACAGGCAATACCCACAGCCAGATAGCCTAGGCCTTTACGCCAACCGCGGGGCGCCTTTGCCGCCTGCCAGAAAGCGTACATGGCAGCCGCTAGCCATAATGCGATCATCGGATCGAGCACTGCATAGGTCCCGATGCTATAGACCAGCAGGCAAGAGCTAAAAATCGCTGCCGCTGTCAGTCCAAGACGATGATCCTGCCATAATCGTCTCGCCAGCCAGTACACAATGAATGCGATCAAAGCAATTGAGAATGTAGAACCGAAATGCACGGCGAAATTAGTGTGGCCAAATGCCCACTGGCTAAAATTATTGATCCAATAACCGACGGCCGGCTTCTCAAAATAACGCAGCCCCAGAAAATGAGGAACAATCCAATCGCCGCTCGCCAGCATCTCACGGCTTATTTCGGCGTAGCGCGTTTCATCCGGCTGCCACAAGCTACGAAACGCTATCGGCAGCAGATAATAAAGAGCAATCACGAGCAAGAGCCCGATACAAGTTTTTGTGGCTTTCATTCTCGACTCACTTTAGCTTAATAAGCGCTGACATCCGACCCAACTCTCCCGTCCTGGCAGAACGCCGCGCACTACCCGACCGACCGGAAGGGCATTGACGTCCTGAGGAATTAGCTCCCGCAACGGACAAAAGTGAATCCCTTCCGCTGACGCCATCGACAATAATTTCCGAAACATACCGCTAAGCGCAATGCCTTCTGCTTCGGCGTGAATGGTGTAAACAGGCGTACCACAATCCGCTTTAATACTATCGAGAATGAAACGGTTATAGCCTGCGCGGGTTGTGCTCTTACCGATAGCCTCGTCAAACGTGGGCTGCGTCACTGGAATTTGTACCGCGCCGAAAGCGCAGTTCGGCAGCAGTGGCCGAAATGGGCCAGTGCCGCGACAGTCGCTATTGTAACGAAATCCAAAAGGCTGTTTCGCCTGCACCACGCGATCGTCTGCGCGCCAGCCAGCTACCGCAGAACAAGTGATCGGCCGGTCGATAATCGCGGTGAGCATATCTCGCGCTAGGCAAACCTGATCGGTCAGCTTACCTTGACTCCAGACCCCGGCCCAGGTCTGCCAAGCAAAATGATCCCAAGCGTGAAGCCCGACTTCATGGTCAGCCGCCGCAGCGCGGATCGGCGCGGCTAGCCCCCGGCCAATTTTTCTGCCTGGCCAAGCGGTGCCAGCCAGCAGGATATCCCAGCCGTAGAGCGAAATCGCGCGTGAGCGCAGCATCTTTAGCAAAAATTTCGGTTTTGTTAGGCGCCATAAATGACGCCCCATATTGTCTGGCCCAACACTAAAAAAGAATGTTGCCTGGATCTGCTGCTCCGCTAGCATCTCTAACAGGCATGGCACGCCGTCACGAGTGCCGCGCCAGGTATCGACATCAATACGCAGGCCGACGTTTTTCATTGCATCGTGTCCAGCAAATCGACGGTTTTTAGGAAAAAGTCTAGCGTTTTGTCGATCGTCTGCGTTATGGGTACGGACGGCGTCCAATCGAGTAAACGTTTGGCGTTACGAATGCTAGGCTTACGGTGCTCCACATCCTGATAACCTTTTCCGTAATAGCTGCTGCTTTCTACATATCGGAAACCTGCGAACGGCGGGAAATGCTGGCGCAGCGGATGACGTTCGAAACTTGCTAATAGCAATTCCGCCAACTGCCGGATACTGGCTTCGTTTTCTGGATTACCAATATTTATTATTTTCCTATCACAATTATGCCCCTTGTTTTCAATGATACGGAACAGCGCCTCGATACCGTCGCTGATATCGGTAAAGCACCGTTTCTGCATGCCGCCGTCTACTAATTTCATCGGCGACCCCTCTACTAGATTAAGGATAAGTTGAGTAATAGCGCGCGAGCTGCCGATACGCGCTGCATTCAAATTATCCAACCGCGGCCCTATCCAGTTAAAGGGACGGAATAGCGTGAAACGCCGCCCTTCTGTTTCACCATAGGCCCACAGGACGCGATCCAGAAGCTGTTTCGATACCGAATAAATCCAGCGTTGCTTATTGATAGGTCCGACAATCAAGCTTGAATCATCTTCGTCGAATACCGGGTCGGTACACATCCCGTAAACTTCGGACGTCGAAGGGAAAATGATACGTTTTTGGTATTTGACGCAATGACGAATTATTTTCAGATTTTCCTCGAAGTCGAGCTCGAATACCCGCAGAGGATTACGCGTATATTCGATAGGCGTGGCTATCGCCACCAGCGGCAGAATGACATCGCATTTTTTAATGTGATATTCAATCCATTCCGCATGGATGCTGATGTCGCCCTCGATAAAATGAAACAGCGGGTTCAACATAAAGCGGCTTATCGCATCTGTACCGATATCTAAACCGTAAATTTCATAGTTGCCATCACATAGCAGACGTTCGGTTAGATGGTTTCCGATGAAGCCGTTTACACCCAAAATAAGAACGCGGGTGCGGTGTTTATGACTGAGCAGCGGGCGCGGATTCAGTAAAGTGCCATTGACTAGTCCTAATACCTGAGCTAACTGGCTGCCTTGCATATAGACTCCCTGATGACTCTGGCCGGTTTGAATCTCTAGGGCATCGCTACCGCAGGCTATGATCAGCGGGTCGACAGATAAAACAGTGCTAGGCTGTGCGGCGTTGCTATTCGGACGGACAACCGCCTTCCAGACGATAAATTTCTCTCCGCTGGCATAGCTGAAGGCGCCAGGCCAGGGTTCGGTCACGGCACGGACCATGTTAGCGAGAGTCGAGGCAGGCTGAAACCAGTCCAAGTGACCGTCTTCCGGTGTACGACGCTTCATATAGCTGGCTATGCTATCATCCTGTGGCGTTTCGCTAAACCGTTGCTCACGAATAACTGGCAAAACGCTCTTCAGCAGCGCTGCAGCTGCCTTACATAGTTTTCGATGCAGCGACAGCGCATCATCCTGCGGCGTAATCGCGACACTACGCTGCACAAGGATATTGCCTTCGTCGGCCCGCACGGTCATTCGATGCAGGGTCACGCCGGTTTCTTTTTCGCCGTTGACTAGCACCCAATTGAGTGGCGAGCGGCCGCGATAGTGCGGCAGCAGCGAACCGTGCAAATTGAATGCACCTACCATAGGTAGGCTCAGAATCTCTTGGCAAAGCAGCTGGCGATAGTAAAATGAAAAAATTACCTCAGGCGCTAGCGCTTTAATGCGCGCTATCCAAAGAGGATGGTTAACGTCAGCCGGCGCAAATACTAGAATACCGTGTTCCGCGGCGATGCGCGCCACCGAACTAAAAAAGGGTTTTTCCGAGGGAATATCAGGATGGGTTATGATAACCTCGATAGTAAAACCTGCTTTAATGAGGGCAGTGATACCCACACAGCCCATATCATGATAAGCAAAAACAACAGCTTTCATTATGTTTCCTGTTGAGACGAAACTGGATTTTGAGTAACCACACGCTGGACGAAATAACGGGGACGGGCGCGCACATCGTTATAGATACGTCCGATGTATTCTCCAAGTAGCCCCATGCCGATGAATTGCGCGCCGATAAAAATAAACAGTACCGCGAACAGCATAAAAACACCTTCAGCCGCCCAATGGGGGCCAAGAAACAGGCGCAGCGTAATAAGTAGTAGTGAAAAAGTGAAACCTAGCAGCGCGATAATACTGCCGATAACGCTCAGCATACGCAATGGCGTGGTTGTTAGGCAGGTAATGAGGTCATACATTAAATTGACAAGCTTCATCAGACTATATTTAGAATCGCCGAATTCTCGTTCCGAATGCATCACCGGTATTTCAATAGTTTTTCGGGCAAATGTATTGGCCAAAATCGGAATGAAAGTACTGCGTTCCTGGCAGTGCAGCATGGCTGAGATAATATGGCGGCGATAGACGCGCAGCATGCAACCGTAATCGCCCATCGCTTTGCCAGTCACGCCCTGGATCAGGGCATTAATCATACGCGATGCTCCCTTGCGGAACCAGCTGTCTTGGCGATTCTGGCGCACGGTGCCTACCACGTCGTAACCTTGGGATGCGACCTGGACTAGCCTCGGGATCTCTTCCGGCGGATTTTGTAAATCCGCATCGAGCGTTACCACAAGATCGCCAGTCACATGGCTAAACCCGGCCATAATGGCCGAGTGCTGACCGTAATTGCGGTTCAGTAATACCGCGACGATATAGCTGCCACACTCCTCAGCGGCGGCGGTCAGAACGGCGGCAGAATTGTCGCTGCTGCCGTCATCTATTAGCAAAATTTCATAGGCGGCATTAAGCCGCTTACAGGCTGCCACTGTGCGCCGAATCAGTTCAGGCAGGCTTTCTTGCTCGTTATAGACCGGGATTACGATCGAAACTTTGTTAATTTTCATGAGTGTTGTCATATCAAACCTTTGCAATAGTGCGCAGCGCGGTAATAACGCGCTTGACATCGTCATCATTCATCGAGGGGAAAAGCGGCAGCGAACACATGCGCGCGGAGTTCCACTCAGTGTCTGGAAGGACCAGATCGGGAAAACGCTCGCGATAATAACGCTGCGTATGGGCTGCGCTAAAATGCAGGCCGGTACCGATGCCGCGATCTTTCAGCGCCTGCCTCAGCCCGTCGCGATCAATGCCGCACCGCTGCTCGTCAACGCGGATGATGAATAAGTGCCAGGCGTGGCGATGTTCCCATGGGGGCAGCGCTAGCGGAGAAAACGGCGTATCGACCAGCCCACGCAAATAGCGCCCGGCTAAGAACGCGCGACGCGCGTTATGCTGCGGAAGTTTATCGAGCTGTACTAGTGCAATAGCGGCATTGATATCGGCCAAGTTATATTTATAACCTGGCGTCATCACCTCGGCCTGTGAAGTCCGTCCCTGCATGTTTCGATCGAACGCATCTACGACTAGACCGTGAAACTTCAGACTGCGGATACGGCGCGCTAGCTCATCGTTGTCGGTGACAACCATACCGCCCTCTGCGCAGGTCATATTCTTGATAGCGTGAAACGAGAAAATAGCAGTGCCGGCTGCGCCCACGTGGCGACCTTTATAGCCAGTTCCCGCCGCATGTGCCGCATCTTCAATCACCGGGATGCCATAGCGTGCGCCCAGCGCGCGAATGGCGTCGATATCCACCGGCGCGCCGGCATAATGGACAGGCACAATGGCACGGGTGCGCGGGGTGATTGCAGTTTTGATAAGCGCAGGGGTCACCATCAGCGTATCGCGATCGACATCAATCATGACCGGTGCAGCGCCGAGCAAGCAGATCATATTAAGGGTAGAAACCCACGTCTGCGAAGGCGTAATCACCTCATCGCCGGGCTCTATCCCCAAAGCCATCAGCGTAACGTGCATACCGCCGGTCGCCGAGCTAACGGCTATGGCATGGCGATTTCCGGTCAATTGACAGAACGCTCGTTCTAGCTGCGCGCATTTCAGCCCCGTGGTAATCCAGCCCGACCGAAGCACATCACTAACGGCGGCAAGTTCGGCCTCGCCCAGCGCTGGCCGGGAGAACGGCAAAAATTCAGACATTATTCGGTCCCCCTTAAAAAGGGCAAGTAAGATTAAACGATAGCAAGTGACATAATTAACGCACACTGTATTGCCGCTGAATGATAAAGCTCTGTAATGGATGACCGTGCCACAAGAAGGGATCTTAACTGAATTTCCTTAAATAAAAATTAAGAGCGAGAATGAGTGGAGTTGTTTTTAAATGTTCGTTTAGGTTGTTTTTATCCACTTATATAAAGATATTATTTCATCTTATATCCCGGAAGGTAGTATAGTTTTTTGAATAATTCAGATTAAATTTTGCACTAATATTTTATAGATTACAATGGAGTTTTATCACCTAATACTAAGTGAGGCCATTCCTTGTTATAGAACCAGACATATAGCTACAGTCTGATATCAAGTTCTTCACTAGACTGAATATAATCGCCTTAAAGCATATCAGGCCCATAGAATCGCTCAATCATATCATTGCATTCGTTTATGGGTACATTAATACTAAAACACGACTTTATATCCAGATCAGCATATCAGTGGAATACTGTATATTTCCCAGTGACTGAACGTTTTCTCGGCCCAAAATACAATGGTCTGTAAATACCCGATAAATAGCCATGGAATATACTCAGCTAAAATCACGCAAAGATATCGTTTATTGGCTGCAACGCTAGCTGTGTAGAGCCAGATAAAAACTTATCGAGTCGCTCGTTTTATACTTCATATCTATAAAAAGATAACATCGCAAGGTTTTATTTTTCATTTATAGAAGATGCTTCGCACTAAAATGTAGTCAACAGGCCCATAGCTTTTAAAATCTTTATGCTTTATTTTTATTGACTTCTCTTTCATTTTCTGAAAACTCCCTGTTACTACCAGTTTAAAGATGATTCACTTTTCTAATTAAATTACTATTCTTTTACGAGGAAATTAATAAAAAAATTTTGGATATTGAAAAACTATAAGACACTTTAATAAGTGACTATAAGCGCATCTATATGCGCGATCTCTACACAACAAAATGCCACGCAGGATGCTGAAGCAGTTTCTGAATCTATGCTATTCAGAAGTGCGCTTTGCTCACATATCGGTGCGCAGAAGGTTCAGCATGCACTTATAGATACTTAAGGTTCAGCGTGCACTTATAGATACTTTTCGCGCTAGCATGCTTTCGACATAATTGCGTATTTATAACTGCTCATTTATAGTGAAAAACTATTTTACCTACTAGTATTAATTATTTTTCATTGGTTCAAAAATTTCAGGGAAACGACTACTGCTTTCTAAGCGCGTGAGAGCGTTGGCTGCAAACCCTGGTGCATATAGCTATGCTTCTCAACACGATCTCATTTTTATTGAAAAACGGTCAGTTCAGAGATGCTATAACGCTTAGCTAAATGAGATACTGGCTCGTTGTCTACCTAGAGAGCGGTTCTAATTTTAGGTATTGTAGTTGCCTAACTATGAAGCCTGATTATAACGACACTTTGCCCTTGACTATTATCATCTCTGAGCAGCTATCTCATCATGAGTAGCTCTCTTATTATGAACAGGACTGAGCGAAAGGAATCATATAATAATCTGGGATTAAACAGCTATATTTAGCCGCTACCATTTGTAGTCAATCAATTAAAACGTTTATGTGCACTCCTGTAGTGGCAGAAAGCCTATTTGCCCGCCAGCGGAGGTACAAACACCACACCCATATCCCAAGGCTGCTCAATCCATGTGTTCTGCGGAATATCGATGATGTAATCATCCACCAACGGTCGGCCGGCCGGTTTGGCGAAAATGGTAACAAAATGCGTATTGGGGTACATTTCGCGAATCGCTTTAGCGGTACCGCCAGTGTCTACTAGATCATCAACCACGATAAACCCCTCGCCATCTCCTTCCGTGCGTTTTAACACATTCAAATCGCGCTGATTATCGTGATCATAGCTAGCGATACATACGGTATCTACATAGCGGATACTCAGCTCGCGGGCTAGCAATGCACACGGCACCAGACCGCCGCGGCTGACTGCGATAATCCCTTTCCATTGATCAGTGGGCATCAGGCGCTTAGCCATTGTACGCGCATAAATTTGCAACATATCCCAGGTCACGACGTATTTTTCGCTCATACATTCATTCCCAGCCGGCTTGGGTCGGCTTAAAAAGTCTTAGATGGAAAAGGTTGCGCGGGATTATAGAGACGCAGTCGTCTAAATACTAGTGACTCATCCTTTTTAACCTCAGTTTTACCTTCTAGTGAAGTGAAGTAGTATTCTAGATACTCTCAGATTGCTCCGCCGCTCGCCGCTTACCACCGCCAGCGTAATTTTTACGATATCACAGGAGTTTTTATCGTGTCTGAATTATCTCAACTGACGCCCCAACTGCTGTGGGATATATTTGCCAATATCTGCGCGATCCCACACCCGTCTTATCATGAAGAAGCACTCGCGAAGTATATCTTGCAGTGGGCAGAGGAAAGGGGTTTATTCGCCGAACGCGACCAGGCAGGCAATATCCTTATTCGCAAGCCGGCGACGACGGGTTATGAAAATCTCCGCCCGGTGGCGATGCAAGCGCACCTTGATATGGTGCCTCAGAAAAATAGCAATACCACTCATGATTTTACCCAAGATGCGATTCAGCCCTGGATAGACGGCGAATGGGTCAAAGCACGCGGCACGACGCTCGGCGCCGATAACGGTATTGGTATGGCGTCGGCGCTGGCAGTGCTGGCCGACGACAGCGTAGAGCACGGTCCGCTAGAAGTGCTGCTGACCATGACTGAAGAAACCGGTATGGAAGGCGCTTGCGGCCTACAGCCCGGTTGGCTGCGAAGCGAGATCCTCATCAATACTGACTCCGAAGAGGAAGGAAAAATCTATATAGGCTGTGCTGGAAGTGTTGACTTCAAAACCCAGCTGTCACTTAGCCGCGAGACAACGCCAGACGGTTATCACACATTGCAAGTGGCACTAACAGGATTAAAGGGCGGACATTCTGGCGCCGATATCCATCTGGGTCTCGGTAACGCTAATAAGCTTCTAGCTCGCTTCCTAGCAGACTTCTGCGCCACGCTAAACATTCGTCTGCTGGATTTGCACGGCGGGACGCTGCGCAATGCCATTCCACGTGAAGCATTTACTATCCTAGCGCTACCGCGTGAGAACGTCGATAATCTGCGCGCCCAGGCGCGAGCTTATCTGGAGATCATCAAAAGCGAACTGGCAACGGTCAAGGAAAAACCGCTGCTTAACGTCAGCGACCGCCAGCACGATGCCCAGGCGCTGACTAAAGCCTGCGGAGACCGGCTAATCACGTTACTCAATATGATACCAAACGGCGTTATTTGTATGAGTAATGATGTTAAAGGCCTCGTGGAAACATCGCTGAACGTCGGCGTGGTATCAATGGATGCGGATAAAGCCGAAATCTGCTGCCTAATCCGCTCGCTTATCGATAGCGAAAAGCTGAAAGTGGAAGCGATGCTACATGCGCTAGGACGGCTGGCCGGTGCGACTACTCTTGTCAAGAGGAGCTATCCCGGATGGAAACAGGACGCCAACTCTCCGGTCATGCATTTGGTATGCGATATTTATCGGCAGCTATTTAATAAAACGCCTAATATTCAGGTCATTCATGCAGGCCTGGAATGCGGACTGTTCAAAAAAACCTATTCTGAAATGAATATAGTCTCCTTCGGACCGACCATTACTAGTCCGCATTCACCGGATGAACAAGTGAATATCACCAGCGTTGGTCAGTACTGGCAACTACTGACCGCGCTGCTAAAAGCGATCCCCGCCAAAGAAGAAACTGAGCTGACCGAGAACCCATTATATGTAGAAAAATAGTTTATTTTTTAAATAATTCAGGTTTAGTTTTGTGACAAAATTTTATAGATTAAAATGTAGAGCTAGACATATTAGTGCAGTGCAGTCTCAGGCTTTTCAACAGAATGGAAGTTCTGGCTTTACAGCATATCTGCTTCTATATGCCCACTAAATCACTCAACTATAACATTCATTTTTGGATACATCGGTGGGCTAAGACAGCACTCTATATTAAACTCTATACATAAACGGTCGAATCCATACTCCCCGGCACTTGAGCGTTTTCGCAGGTCAAAAGATGCTCTTTAAATTCTTCGCCATTATCTGTCAGTACCCAATGAATACCTATAGAACACACGTAACTAAGATGATGCAAGAACCTTAGCGCATTAGAGCACTGTTCATATGTTCCAGTATTCCAGTTTATATTATGCTGCAGCAAAAATTATCCTAATCTTTATTAGAAATTAATTTTCTAGATTAAGCGATCGCATTCCACAGCGAATCAACGGTTCTTACGGTAGATTTTCTGCGCAGAAATTTTAGCTTAGGAACTTCTGTCTTTATAGTATTTTAGTCCAGTGAATAAGATAAAAGATAGAGAAGAATTGTATCTTTAGCCTTAATGGATTTTCGTACATAATCACCTATCACAATATTTTCTGGTACAAGTTCAGGAAAGAATACGTTCTAGATAAGCAAAAAGCATGTCCATTTATTGCTCTATTACGTAGTGTTGTTACACTTAATCCAGATAAGCAGATGCCAGAAATGAGTGTCGTCGTCTCCCATTAATCGTATAGGATATCGGGCCTAGCATCGTTAACCTCGTCTGCTACAACTCCTTGACCCAATTATTATTTTGGCGGCGTCATTAATGAAAATAAACTTTTCTGGTGAACTGTGATATTTCTTCAGGCCGTAATTTACGCGCATGAACTAGATCGTTATGCTCTTATTTAGTAACAGATACGGTCTTTTTTAACCGTCATCAATTAAGCACATTATATAGATGAATAGCTATTTAATAAAATTAAATAAATGAAAAGTGCTCTATCCTAACCGACTGGAGCAGATCCGAAAGACTTTGGCATCGCTCAAGCGCTATAGTGCAGTAAAAAGAAAGAGCTATAAACGCTGTGAAATTCACAGACGCGGGTGTCAAGCTATCGTAAATAGGTTCAGCTATGAATAAGCGGCTCGGAGAAAGCTCGACGCACCCGGGTTAACATGATTTTCGTGTTATTACGCATAAAATGTGATAATGCACAGCAGCTTATTTTGCTTAAATATGAAAAAATAGCAGGAGCGCAATATGGAAAAGCAGCATACCCCTTGCACCGGATAATGGCACAACAAGAAGAAACTCTGAAGCGAGCAGTCTGCATTGTCGGCGGGTAACTTTTCATGAAAATTAAGTCTGCCTGCCAAGCTTTTACGTGTGAATAGCCATCTGTTCCGCGCTCTATTTTCTGATACAGCCCACAGCCAAAACGGTAAGTTAACAAGCAAAATGAATGAATTAACCCTTGCGGCGCAGAACGCAATAAGTCTTATAGATCTAACCATCTTAAATCATGACGATACCGAAAAAAGGTAATCGCCTTGTGCCACCAAGCCCAAACTCCCGTGGGCGAAACCGCGGCAGTGTGTCTCTATCCGCGCTTCATCCCCCTTGCCCGACAGACGTTAAATCTTCAGGGCAGCACGGCAGTGCGCATTGCTACTGTGACTAATTTCCCCCATGGCAATGACTGCCTCAAGACCGCGATAGCCGAAACACGCGCGGCTATTACCTACGGTGCAGATGAGGTGGATATGGTTTTCCCTTATCGCGCACTTATCGCCGGCAATGAGCAAATAGGTCTAGAAATGGTGAAACAGGCTAGCGAACTGTGTCATTCCTCACAGGTCCTACTAAAAGTAATCATAGAGAGCGGTGAGTTGCGTCTGGCAGATCTTATCCGGCGCGCATCGCAAATCGCGATTGCGGGCGGCGCTGATTTCATTAAAACCTCTACCGGAAAAGTGCAGGTTAACGCCACGCTTGAGAACGCTAGCATTATGCTGAACGTCATCGCCGAAGAAGGCGTTGCCGATCGCGTAGGGTTTAAAGCCGCTGGCGGTGTTCGTACAATCAAAGAAGCCCTGGCCTATTTAGGCCTGGCCGATAACATCATGGGTGAAGGCTGGCTAAACCCCCGTCATTTCCGTTTTGGCAGCTCTAGTTTGTTAGGCAGTCTATTGACGGTGCTAGGAAAGCAAGCGCAGTCTTGCCATTAATAGATATTAATCCCTAGCCCCACGGCGACTTAGAGCGTTTTTCGGGCTAAGCCGCCTTTTTCTTTACCAGGAGCATACCATGTTTCTCCCAAAATAAACTATCCGTAAACAGGGAATAGCACGCTGCTAAGCGCGGAAAAAATTCTCTTTTTCGTCAAGTGTGCGCGATAATAGTTTCTCAGACAGCCAAATCGCCATGCTGGCAATGAGCATCTTTTCGTGACATAAACCTAGTGTTTTAACACGCAAAAGTAGCGGTGGCACTATCTATAGCAAGAACCGAATAAATTCCCAAAATAGAAGAATGAAAAACACTATTAGCCTAACGTCAGAAGAGAGAAAGCAACTCTAGGTGTTGTTAGGAGAAGCACACCTTCCTCACAGGAAGTACAGAAAATTATGAATACATTAATATTATTGAATTGCGCTAGATCAATTTAATATATAGAGCTGCCGAGTAACGAGGCATTAGCCCAGATTTTATAAATAGCTGCCCACAAGATCAATTGATTCAAGCATTTTTATCAAAGAAGAGCTTTGAAGCAGTCCTCAGCTATAAAGCAAGCAAATTGGTGTATAACCGCATTGCGGATGCTGATGCGAAGCACATTTAATTGCGCTTAAGAGAGACGCCAGAGGAGAGGAAACAGTGAACTTTTCAGCTTCTTGCCGATAAAGCTGTAGAACTGCAATACGTCAAAACGATCTCGCGTAAAACAGTAAGCCGCATGCTAAAAACGAACTGAAACGGTGAACGCAAATCTGCTGGATCATGCTGCAAAGAAGCCAATATCGAATTCATTGCGGCTATAGAGAATGTAGTTAACGCGTCTTTTCGTCTCTATAATCCAATGTATTCGGTAGTTTTTATGTATAAAATGCCTCGTCAATTGGTTCGATACACACGCCGTGTGCTGTCGTTAAGCCTAAAAAATCTACTCGGGAAAACTATGAATACAACCGGTTAGGGTGTGCAATCGCTTCAATAGCCAGTAAGCCATGATTGGATCGTTACCTAACCAAAGCGACTGAGCGTAGCGCGAGCAATAGAATCAGCATAGAGCCAGGCTCTATTAAGCTTCTCTTGTTAAGAGATATCTTAACACAATATCTTTATGCACACGCAATTATGCTTATCATGGACACCTTTAAGATCTATAAGCCCAGGCTAGTTATATGCATGGTTTTTAATTCGTACATATACCTAAACATAGCACTAATCTAAACATAATTGAACTCACTGTACTGATAGATCAATGACTGAATTATCATATTGAAAAGATTAAGAGATTACGAAGTAAAATCACCGCTTGTCAGACACAAGACGCCAAGGTCGATTAGTATTTCACTATTGATAACGCTCGTATCAAACTGAAGTATCTTTATCCATCATTATCGGTCATCCGTCATTTAATATGTGATGTCAGACTAGAGGAGTATGTAGTGCTAACGCTAGCGATATGCAATTCCGCGCATACGCTGGAGATGTTACTTCACTGATACTGAACCGATAATCGCCGCGTGCTACGGCATTTCGTAAGCCGGGTCATACCGAGGATACGCTCAATAAACTAGAGGCGATTCCAAGGCTGGTAATTTTTCTAGACGACGCCTTGCGCGCTTTTATCAAACGGGTCAGCCTAGCGATTATAGAGCAAACTAATTCACTAGCAGTCGCGTATAAGCGCATTTATGCCACCGCAATATTGCCGTGACAGTATATTTTAGCCCGCTTATCACCGCTTCTATTCTGGCGAATGCATAATGGCGGCAAGAGCGCGGCAGCCAGGCGATGCTATAAATTATAGCGTCGGTTTAGCGGATGTAGTGCGGCTAAGAGACTATCTGAATGGCGTGACGCTGCTAACCATGATCAACGCTACCAGCCAGGTGAGTCTACTAGCTTTGATTGAGGGAGCGGAGCGTGCTGCTCCGCTCGAACGCGGCGTATAAGCGACCCATAGGTCAGAATTCTGCCGCAAGAAGGAGAAGAACAATGCAACGTGTATTTATCATGGTGCTAGACTCATTTGGTATCGGGGCCGCTGCCGATGCTGATAAATTTGGCGATTGTGGATCGGATACACTAGGGCATATCGCTGAACGCTGTGAGCGCGGCGAAGCCAATCACGGGCGAAACGGACCACTAAAGCTGCCTCATCTGACGCGTCTCGGGCTGGCCAAAGCTGCCGAACAATCCACAGGTCATTTTTCGCCGGGGCTAGACAAACAGGCGGAGATCATTGGCGCGTACGCCTATGCTAGCGAGATTTCCTCTGGCAAAGACACGCCATCAGGACACTGGGAAATAGCGGGGGTGCCTGTGCTGTTTGACTGGGGCCATTTCCCGGAAACAGAAAACAGCTTTCCGCTAGCGCTGTTGGAAGCGCTAGTCGCCCGCGCGGGCTTGCAGGGTTTCCTCGGCAATTGCCATGCCTCGGGGACGGTAATCCTTGATCAGCTAGGGGAAGAGCATATGCGCACCGGGAAGCCGATTTTTTACACTTCGGCGGATTCGGTGTTTCAGATAGCCTGCCATGAAGAAACCTTCGGCCTGCAACATCTGTATACTTTATGCGAAATAGCACGCGAGATTCTTACCGATGGCGGTTACAATATCGGCCGCGTTATCGCCCGACCCTTCGTGGGTGCGAAGGCTGGCCAATTTGAGCGTACCGGTAACCGACACGATTTGGCGGTTCCACCTCCCTCAGCCACGATTTTGCAAAAGCTGGTAGAAGAAAAGGGAGGAATAGTTGTCTCGATCGGTAAGATTGCTGACATTTATGCCCAGGTTGGCATTAGTAAAGAGGTTAAGGCCACGGGCCTTGATGCCCTATTCGACGCGACTATGCGAGAAATAGACGCGGCCAAGGATAATACCATTGTGTTCACCAATTTTGTTGACTTTGATTCCGCCTACGGCCACCGGCGGAATGTCGCTGGTTATGCGGCAGCGCTAGAGCTGTTTGATTGCCGTTTGCCGGAGCTGATATCGCGGGTGAAAGAGGACGATCTCTTAATCCTCACAGCCGATCACGGCTGTGATCCCACTTGGCACGGCACAGATCATACCCGCGAGCATGTGCCGGTGCTGATCTACGGTCCAAAAGTGAATCCAGGTTTTTATGGCCATCGCAGAACTTTCGCCGATATTGGGCAGACGGTAGCACGTTATTTCAGTCTTTCTCCTATGGACTACGGTAAAGCGATAATTTAAACCCTGCAGGACGACAGCTATCGTTAATGCGGCTGGCGCCCTTACTGCGCTATTACGGAGCGCTAAACGGCTAGCCAATAAGTAGCTATTCGCCGTTATCCTGCTGGAGGGGTTAGCGGCCTCTTTTTATCCTCAAAACAACAAGGAACAATAGTATGGTAACGCCGCATATTAATGCTGAAATGGGCGATTTTGCTGAGGTTGTACTCATGCCTGGCGATCCACTTCGGGCACAGCATATTGCCAATACCTTCCTTTCTGATGCACGAGAAGTTAACCAGGTGCGTGGCATGCTGGGCTATACCGGTAGCTATAAAGGGCGGGCTGTCTCAGTAATGGCGCACGGCATGGGTATGCCGTCTTGCTCAATTTATACTAAAGAGCTGATTACCGATTTTGGTGTGAAACAGATTATTCGTGTGGGCTCCTGTGGAGCGATTAAAAACAATGTCAATGTAAGGGATATCGTTATCGGCATGGGCGCCAGCACTGATTCTAAAGTGAACCGTATGCGTTTCAAGGATCACGATTTCGCCGCGATTGCTGATTTTAATCTGGTTCGCAATGCAGTCGATGCGGCTCATGCCGCGGGCATTCCGGTACGAATTGGTAATATTTTTTCTACCGATCTATTTTATAACCCCGATACGCAGATGCTTGACGTACTGGAAAAATACGGTATTCTAGGAATAGAAATGGAAGCGGCCGGGATCTATAGCGTAGCGGCGGAATTTGGCGTACGCGCGCTTGCGATTTGTACCGTGTCTGATCACATCCGCAGCGGAGAAACCTTAAGCGCGGATGATCGCCAAACCACGTTCAACGAAATGATTCATGTGGCGCTGGAATCAGTGTTATTAGACGTGATACGCTAAGCCCAGGCCGCGTTGGCGAACGGCGCCATCTAAAAGCTCCGTTCCGCCAGTAGCGCAATGGCGCTAAAAAGCAGGCAACTTCGACCAATGGCGTCGGTTCTTTAGAAGCCTACGCGCTAGAATAATGCCGATAGCAAGCGCCTGCAGCATGATCAAGCGCAGCAGGCTAGTCGTGTTATCAAACTGTTTGGCTTCAATTTCTAGCAGTCGGCATACAGCGTTAGAAAGACAAAATTACTCGAGCTTTTTTATCTTTGATTATCCGTACCAGCTAGTGATTGAAGCAGTCACCCGCCAGCTAATTACTTACAGCCAGCCGGTCAGGTACGCTGATATTTTTGCCTAAGCCGAGTGACCAGACTGCCGTTTATTTTATACACGCTGGCCCTTAAGAGGCGGCTATTGCACGTGAGAAAAGTGTTCGGGCTGGGCTCACCGGTGACTTATCGAATCAGCGGATACAACATCTCTGCTATCCGCACCGAGCAGGCTATCTTTTGTCTTATACTGAATAGGTCGCACCTTGCATTAACACACCCAGCAGCACGACGAAAACCAGCACGATAACCTCGCGGTGTAAACAGACAGAATGAGAATCCAGCGCCAACCATAGGTTTTCTTTCTGTTTTGAACGCTTTATATTGCCAGCACAGTGCCAGTGATAGAATAGCTTATTGCACGGTGCTGACGTCAGCTGAACATAATCTTACAGGAATCAAAATGCCTAATATTTTCGTGCTCTCCTGTGATCTGCCTGAGAGAATTTGAGAATGGCTGCGATTGTCTTTTTTATTAAGCGGTAATAAGGTCATGCTGCTAGATTATTGGGTAGGGGATATACTTATTGGTTATTATACGGAAAAATCTAGATAAACAGAGTCGGTTGCGGTATTGGCGCGCTAGACGCGCGGCGATAGTTCTGCTAGAAGTCGCTGAGAGCCAGGGTTACGCCGCGCTGTACCATAATCAAGAGCTAGCCGTGTCTCCTTTAGTAAAAAAGCCCATTTCAGTGTGCTGGGCTTGCCGAACTGCGGCGCGATAAGCTGCGTTTAGTTTTCATCGCAGCCAACAAGATTGAGATTCGTGATAGGCGCTGACCAGCGAAATTTTGGGCGAGACGGTGAATGCCGGTTACAAGACGCGGGAATTAATGCGCCAGATAGAGAAGCTAGAGCGCTTTTCATCTATTTCAGTTATTTCAGTTTATTAGATAGCAATTCATTTACATTCTATGAATAATTTTTTTGTGTTCTAAATAGCAGATTCTTACAGTGATAACTTAAGATTGCAAACAAGCGGATTGATTAAGTCCGATAGAGATCTGCACGTGCAGTCGCAGATGGATATTAAATAGGCTTCTACTACTTCAAGCTCGTTAAAGTAATAAATTACGTAAAACCGTAAGCTACAGCTCAAAACCCACAGGAAATCCGAATTTCGGATCAAAAATTCCATACATATTCTAATTTTATCCTGACGCTCATTGAGGAGTCTTGCGATCTAACCTTGTCTAAATATAGGCTTCTCTGAAAAGTATTTTTAGCATTCAAACTAGCCTTCCCTGGCTATCTACCACTGAACAAGAACACGACAATCTATTTCATGCGTGCACATTATGATCTAAAAGATGTCATATTTTTCACCAGAGCAGCTTATTCTCATTCATGAAACGGAAATCACAAAAAATATAAGCAGGTCAAAGCACTGAAGCAGACGGAGTTAACAATGCCGAGCTGATGTCCTATACACCCACTGATAAATAACGAGACTCACTACTAACATGCGTCTATCTGGATTAATTAAAAATCCATCACTCGATGAGTGATGCAACTCTTCTTTATCTTTTGCCTCATTTACTGGACTTAAATCATATCGAGATCGTATTTTCTAAATTAGAATCACTGCTCAGAAAAGCTGCAGCAAGCACCGCTTATTCGCCGTAGAATGCACTCGATTAAGCTATTGAGTTCATTTTTTATAAAGATTGTGATAGTTTTTGTAGTAGAAGTATATAAATCGGAATAGATAAAGAGCTCCCTAGAGCTCCCTATCTGTTAAACGGTAGAGATTAGCGATGATGAAAATGATTTATTGTTGACTATAGAATCAACGATTCTAGGCATCGCGTTCTAGATTAAGGCGAAAGTCAATGAGTAGAGTAAGGTAAGGTAACCATTAATCATGCCGAGCTGCTGCAAGTGCTGTGCATTCCTGATCGGCAGTCCTAAAACGATCTATTTTGCTGAGGTTAATCTGTGGCTAAAGCGGTAAAATACGCTTTTATATGTAACGAATGCGGTGCAGATTATCTCCGCTGGCAAGGGTTATGTGCGGCTTGCCATGCCTGGAATACCATCACCGCAGTGCACCTTCTCACCAGCAGTGACGCCAGCGATAGCCGCGCAAGCAAAATGAAAAAGCTTTCGGATATCAGCCTGGACTTGCTGCCTCGCTTTTCTACGGGTTTCAAAGAGCTAGATCGTGTGCTAGGTGGCGGAATGGTGCCGGGTAGTACTATTTTGATTGGCGGCAGCCCCGGCGCCGGGAAAAGCACGCTGCTACTGCAAACGCTCTGTAAACTGGCCCACAAAAAGAAAACCCTCTACGTCACCGGTGAGGAGTCTCTACAACAGGTAGCGATGCGTGCGCACCGACTCGGGCTGCAAACCAGCGATCTTAATATGCTATCTGAAACTAGTATCGAACAAATTTGCCTGATTGCCTTGCAAGAAAAACCGCGCTTGATGGTCATCGACTCGATTCAGGTCATGCAGATGGTTGATGTAAAATCATCTCCGGGCAGCGTCTCCCAGGTACGGGAATCTGCCACCTATCTGACCCGCTTCGCCAAAACCCAGGGCGTAGCGATAATGATAGTCGGTCATGTAACCAAAGACGGCGCCTTAGCCGGTCCAAAGGTGCTTGAGCACTGTATCGACTGCTCAATTATACTAGACGGCGATTCCGATTCTCGTTTCCGTATACTGCGTAGCCATAAAAACCGGTTCGGAGCGGTAAATGAGCTTGGCGTGTTTGCCATGACCGAGCAAGGATTGCGTGAAGTCAGCAACCCCTCCGCAATATTTCTAAACCGTAGCAAGGAGGTCGCACCCGGCAGCAGCGTAATGGCGCTCTGGGAGGGCACTCGTCCGCTGCTGGTAGAGATCCAGGCGCTAGTGGATCATTCGATGATGACTAATCCGCGTCGGGTAGCGGTAGGGCTTGAGCAAAATCGGCTAGCGATTCTGCTAGCGGTGCTACACCGCCACGGCGGACTAGAGATAGCAGATCAGGATGTCTTTGTCAACGTAGTCGGCGGAGTGAAGGTCAGTGAAACCAGCGCAGATTTGGCATTGATACTCGCAATAGTATCGAGTCTACACGATCGACCGTTGCCGAAAGATCTAGTGGTGTTTGGCGAAGTCGGTTTGGCTGGGGAAATCCGCCCGGTTTCAAGCGGCCAGGAGCGGATCACTGAGGCCGCTAAGCATGGTTTTCTCCGTGCTATTGTCCCGCTGGCTAACGTACCTAAAAGAGTACCGGAAAACATGCAGATTTTCGGTGTAAGAAAACTAGTCGACGTGCTGGCTATACTGGAAGAATGTCACATCCCGGAATGTGATAATATGTCATAGACAACAATCAAGTTTTACTACCCAATACTGATTAAAGCACTTGCTGATTATAGAGCTAGACATACCGGTCAGCGTGACTTTAAGCTCACTCAATAAAATAAAAATAATAGCTTTGCAGCACATCTTCTATAAGTCTATTAAGTCGCTCAACCATACTATTCGTTTGTACGTGCATAGCTAAGCTAAGATGGTTTCTATATCAACCTCTTTACATAAACGCTTAAATTCGTATTTCCCGGTGGCTGAGCGTTTTTTCAAACCAAAAGACAACCTGTAAATTCTTTGTTACTGCCCTTCAGTACCCGATAAACAGCCATGGCACATGCTCGACAAAGAGCATGAAAGAAGCGTCCTACATTGGCCGCGCAGTCTTCGCTTTATAGAAATTGATAAAAACTCATCGAGTCGCTAGATTTATACGCATAAAAAGGTGGCGACATGAGGTTTTATCTCGCATTTGTGAAAGATACTTCATGTCAATATATATGCAAGCAAGCTAGTAGCTTTTAAATGTTTGTGCTTTGATTTTGTTGCTTTTTCTTTCATGTTATGCAAATACTTTAACTCTATTCCACCGCTAACCGATCGTCTAGCAGAAGCAGAAGCATCTTCTGCAGGATAATGACCACCTCTTTATAAGTAGGTGACAGCATCTTCTACTATGAACAATAGAGCATGTCACTATGCCTCTTAATACCACTTCGTTTTTTCTATCTAGAAACGCTCAGTTTAGAGATGCCATGTAATGCTTAGCTAAAGTAAATACTGGCTGGTTGCTTGCCTGAAGAATCGCTCTAATTTTAGGCCTTGTAGCTGCCTGATTATTAATTTTAATGTTCATGATGTTTTGCCTTTAAGCATATTCCTCAATAGCCATCTGCCTAGAGCGGCTATATAGTAATTCAGAACTAAACAAGGATATTATGTTGAGATATCCTTAAGACAGTGAGTCCAATCGATTCTCCTTTTATACTCAGTCACTTTGGTTGGACGAGAATCCGGTAACGACTCACTGACCATAAAGACACTATATACCCTCAGCCATTTTTATTCACAGTCCTTTCGAGCAGGTTTTCTAGGCATGAACGGCAGCGCCACGCGTATGTATCTAATCAATTCAGCACGGCCCCATGCAAATGACCGGATGCACCGGCTCATAGAGCTGACGATACACATCTAGCAGGTTTTTATAGAAGCAACGAATTCGGCATTGGCTTCTAGCGACATAACGCAGGAAATCTTCTTAGTTATTTTTTAATGTGCGTTTTACTGTTTTACGCGAGATAATGTTAACTTATTGTAGTGCTGCTGCTTAGTCGTAAACTCTACTGTCGTTCCCTCTTGGGGCTAGCTACAGTATACCGCAATCAAATACACTGCGGCAGGCTATTTACAATGTGGTTATACATCTATTGCTCGGTTTACGACTTAGGAATGCCTCAAGCCCCCCATTTGATAAAATAACAATTGACCCAATTAATCTTGCCGGTACCTATTTATAAAATCTTGGCTAACACTTGGCTACTCGATCACTTTATACATCTAATTGATACATAGAAATTTAATAAAATTAATGTATTCACAACTTTCTGTGCGCTATGCTTATCCTTACTGATTAATGATTTCAGTTGCGTTCTTTCTTCTAACGTGAGGATAATAATATATTTCCCTATTTTTTTTAAGGGATTGCTTCAGCTTTGGCTACAAATACTACAACTGTCACTTTTTTGCGCCTTAAGTTACTAGGTAACAATACGTATATTAGCCACAAAATACATGGCAAGCACCTATTATAGCCTTTTAACATTATTCAATAGAGCATCCATATGCTTGCAAAGTGTCTATTTTGACTTTAGCTCAAGCTTGACTAAGTCAGGTACTTAATCAAGTTTAATTGTGAGTCAGCAGTAATCAGCCTCAATTAGTTATAACTAATTGATTTTATTTATTCCTAATTTAAGTGAAAAATGACGACTGCAAAGGATGATTGCTAAATAAAATGCAAGATAGAAAATCAGCTACACCATAGAACTGCTAACAGATAGGCGCAGCGGGCTGTGCGAGCAGTCTTGGCATTATAAGACCAGCTCAACCTTGAAATATTGCAGACGACGCAGAAATCAAGTGTCAAATACGAGAATTCCCCATTATATAGACTCAAGCGGCCAACAGTAATTTATACTATAAAGTAGTTTACTCTGCGCATTTCATATATTTTCTTGAGAATGAGCTATTAAGCCATGAGATTTAGGTTCTATATTTACAAGACAGTCTAACTGTCCATCTTTTTGAAAAGTAAATAATTTATTTATGATTTCCTGCTTTTTAGTAAGATAAAATTAAGCGTGTAATGACGTATTCCATTCTATCGGCAGGAAAACTTAGAGTATAAAAAACCGGGCTTTGCCCGGTTTTTTATAAACTTGCACAGTAAAAGATCACTCTTTCACCGATTCCTCTGCTGGAAATTTTTCTTCAGCGCGATCAACGAGTTCGATATATGCCATCGGCGCGTTATCGCCTGAACGGAAGCCACACTTCAAAATTCGAGTGTAACCACCGGCGCGATTCACGAAGCGCGGGCCCAGATGCTTAAAGAGTTTTGCTACGATCTCGCTATCACGAGTGCGGGCGAATGCCAGACGGCGATTTGCAACGCTGTCGGTCTTAGTAAGCGTAATCAGCGGCTCAACAACGCGGCGAAGCTCTTTCGCTTTCGGCAGGGTCGTCTTAATGATTTCATTACGAATCAAAGAGCTGGCCATGTTACGGAACATGGCCTTACGATGGCTACTATTACGGTTTAGTTGACGACCACTCTTACGATGACGCATGACCTTATCCTTCTCAGTAAAAGCTTAACCTGTAATCGGGTTATTCATCCGTGATACTTGCCGGAGGCCAGCTCTCCAGACGCATGCCTAGAGATAAACCACGAAAAGCTAACACGTCTTTGATCTCTGTAAGAGATTTTTTACCAAGGTTAGGCGTTTTCAACAACTCAACTTCAGTGCGCTGCACTAGATCACCGATGTAGTGGATAGCTTCTGCTTTGAGGCAGTTAGCAGATCGGACAGTCAATTCCAGATTGTCAACGGGGCGCAGCAAGATCGGATCAAATTCTGGCTTCTCTTCCTTCACTTCCGGCTGACGTACATCACGTAAGTCAACGAATGCTTCTAGTTGTTCAGCCAGAATAGTTGCCGCACGGCGGATCGCCTCTTCAGGGTCGATCGTACCGTTTGTCTCCATTTCAATAATAAGCTTATCCAGGTCGGTACGCTGCTCAACGCGTGCTGCCTCTACATTGTAAGCGATACGCTCTACGGGGCTATAGCATGCGTCTAGCAGCAGACGACCGATCGGGCGCTCATTGTCTGCCGCATGAATTCGAGCAGAAGCCGGAACATAGCCACGTCCGCGCTGAACCCTAATACGCATATTGATGGATGAGTTTTTATCGGTCAGGTGGCACAGGACATGCTGCGGCTGGACGATTTCGACACTCCCATCATGGGCAATGTCGGCCGCAGTCACGGCGCCAATGCCAGATTTATTCAGCGTCAAGACAACGTTATCTTTACTTTGAACTCTTACGGCCAGCCCTTTTAGGTTGAGAAGAATCTCCAGAATGTCTTCCTGTACGCCTTCTTTCGTGCTGTACTCGTGCAATACACCATCAATCTCAACCTCAGTCACCGCGCAACCCGGCATCGATGAAAGCAAAATACGACGCAGCGCATTACCCAGAGTATGGCCAAAGCCACGCTCTAAAGGCTCAAGGGTTACCTTGACGTGCTTGGGGCTAACTTGCTCGATGTCTACCAAGCGTGGTTTTAGAAACTCTGTCACAGAACCCTGCATTATGTCCTCTCTTTGGCACTAACCCTTACTTAGAGTAAAGCTCGACGATCAGGTGTTCATTAATGTCTGCAGACAGATCAGTACGTTCTGGAATACGCTTGAACACCCCTTCCATCTTAGCAGTGTTAACTTCAAGCCAGGTCGGCTTTTCATGCTGCTCAGCGAGCTCTAATGAAGCACGAACACGGGATTGTTTTTTCGCTTTTTCACGGATGCTGACAACGTCATTCGGAGTCACTTGGTAAGAGGCAATGTTAACGACGCGACTGTTAACCATAATCGCCTTGTGGCTGACTAATTGACGTGATTCAGCGCGAGTAGCACCAAAGCCCATGCGGTAAACGACGTTGTCGAGACGAGCTTCGAGCAACTGCAAAAGGTTTTCACCGGTATTACCTTTTAGACGCGCTGCTTCCTTGTAGTAGTTGCGGAATTGACGTTCTAGTACGCCGTAGATACGACGAACTTTTTGTTTTTCGCGCAACTGTATTCCGTAATCAGACAGACGTGGTTTACGCGCACCGTGCTCACCTGGCGGTTGTTCAATTTTACACTTTGAATCGATCGCGCGAACACCAGACTTCAGGAATAAGTCTGTGCCCTCACGACGGCTTAGCTTTAGCTTAGGACCCAAATGTCTTGCCATTTTCTTTCTCCAACTAACCTAAAAGCGGCGTTATACGCGGCGCTTTTTAGGCGGACGACAACCATTATGGGGGATTGGAGTCACATCAGTAATGTTCGTGATGCGAAAACCAGCTGCGTTTAACGCGCGAACGGTAGACTCGCGTCCCGGACCTGGCCCTTTTACCATAACTTCCAGATTCTTGATGCCATATTCTTTTACTGCTTCGGCGCAACGTTCTGCTGCGACCTGTGCGGCAAAAGGAGTAGACTTACGAGAACCACGGAAGCCGGAACCACCGGCAGTCGCCCACCCTAACGTATTACCCTGACGATCCGTAATAATTACAATGGTATTGTTGAAAGACGCATGAATATGAGCCACACCGTCTGAAACTTGTTTTTTAACACGCTTACGCGCACGAATAGGTGCCTTAACCATTATTTACTCACCCGATTATTTCTTGATCGGTTTGCGCGGCCCCTTGCGGGTACGAGCATTGGTCTTGGTACGCTGACCGCGAACCGGAAGACCACGACGATGACGCAAACCACGATAAGTACCAAGGTCTATCAGACGCTTGATACTAAGGGTTACTTCACGGCGCAGATCGCCTTCGACTACAAACTTGGCAACTGCATCACGCAGCGTGTCAATCTGCTCTTCAGACAGTTCACTGATCTTAACATTTTCAGCAATACTCGCAGCAGCGCAGATGTGCCGCGAGCGGGTTTTGCCGATACCGTAGATTGACGTTAGCGCAATAACGGTATGTTTATGATCAGGAATGTTAATGCCTGCTATACGGGCCACTATGCACTCCTAGAAATTTTAACGGCAACAACATTCTGAAAAGCCCGTTTTCAGGATACTCAAACAATGTTGCAGCAACATACAAAGGACTGGCTGGCCAATCTAGCCAGCTGAACTCAATTTTGCAAGAAAAATACGGGAAATATTAGCCTTGACGTTGTTTATGCTTAGGCTCAGCGCTGCAAATCACACGAATGACGCCGTTACGCTTAACGATTTTGCAGTTACGACATAATGTTTTGACAGAAGCACGCACTTTCATTTTTACTCTCCGTAACTTCTAAAGTTTCCTAATTAGTGCTTATAGCCTTTCAGGTTTGCTTTTTTCAATACAGACTCATATTGCCTTGACATTATTAGAGTCTGAACTTGAGCCATAAAATCCATGATAACCACAACGACGATCAATAAAGACGTGCCCCCGAAATAGAAAGGAACTTTCATTGCGTCACGCATAAACTCTGGAATTAGGCAGATAAAGGTAATATACAGAGCGCCGACTAGTGTTAGGCGTGTCATAACCTTATCAATATATCTTGCCGTTTGTTCTCCCGGACGAATGCTTAGTATAAATGCACCCGACTTCTTTAAGTTATCCGCTGTCTCGCGCGGGTTAAACACCAACGCCGTGTAAAAAAAACAGAAGAATATGATTGCAGCCGAATATAGTAATACATAAAGCGGTTGACCAGGCTGTAAATAGAGCGAAATCGCAGACAGCCAGGCCCAACCTGTACTGCCTCCGAACCAGGATGCAATCGTAGCTGGGAAAAGAATGATACTGGAGGCGAAAATTGCCGGAATGACTCCGGCCATATTCACTCTCAGCGGTAAATGAGTGCTTGGGGACGCATAAAAGCGACGTCCTTGCTGACGCTTCGCATAGTTGACAACGATACGACGCTGACCACGTTCAAAGAACACCACAAAAAACGTCACCGCGAATACCAGAAGTGCAACGATCAGTAACATCAGGAAGTGTATATCACCCTGTCGAGCTTGCTCTATAGTGTGGCCGATGGCAGGCGGCAAGCCTGCTACGATACCCGCAAAGATAATTATGGAGATACCGTTGCCGATACCTCTTTCAGTAATCTGGTCACCCAGCCACATCAGAAACATTGTGCCGCAGGCCAAGCTCACTACTGCAGTAAAGTAAAACGCAAAGCCTGGATTAATTACAAGACCTTGCATTCCAAGCATATTCGGCAAACTGGTTGCAATACCGATTGACTGAAATATTGCCAACACCAACGTACCGTAACGCGTATAACGACTGATTTTACGTCTGCCAGACTCACCCTCTTTTTTAATCTCCGCTAGTGCCGGGTGAATCACCGTAAGCAGCTGCATAACGATCGATGCGGAAATGTACGGCATAATCCCTAATGCGAAAATAGAGGCACGGCTGAGCGCGCCACCAGAGAACATGTTAAATATTTCAATGATAGTACCGCGCTGCTGTTCGAGTAATTTCGCAAGGACTGTAGCATCAATACCAGGAATCGGAATAAAAGAGCCGACGCGGAAGACGATAAGCGCCTCAATAACAAATAGAAGCCTGCTTTTTAGTTCACCCATTCCTCCTTTGACGCTTTGAAAATCAAATCCTGATTTTTTAGCCATCTGCTACTTATTCCTCAATTTTACCGCCAGCAGCTTCGATTACGGCACGCGCGCCTTTGCTTACACGAAGGCCACGCACGGTAACTGCGCGTTTAACTTCGCCGGACATCATGATTTTGACGAATTCAGTCTGGATGCTAACGATATTAGCAGCTTTGAGCGTATTCAGGTCTACAACCTCGCCTTTTACGTGCGTCAATTCAGACAGGCGGATTTCTGCGGTAACCATAGATTTGTGCGACGTAAATCCAAATTTTGGCAAACGACGGTACAAAGGCATCTGGCCGCCTTCAAACCTGCGACGCACACCACCGCCAGAACGGGACTTTTGACCCTTGTGACCGCGACCACCGGTTTTTCCCAATCCAGAAGCAATACCGCGGCCTGAACGTTTAGAGGCGTGTTTGGAGCCCTCAGCAGGAGATAGAGTATTTAAACGCATTTCTTACTCCTCCATTTTGACCATGTAGGAAACTAAATTGACCATACCGCGTACAGCAGGCGTATCTTCACGCTCTACGGTGTGACCAATGCGCCGCAGGCCCAGGCCAACCAGAGTTGCCTTGTGTTTGGGCAGACGTCCGATGGAACTACGAGTTTGAGTGATTTTAATAGTCTGTGACATGGTTAATTACCCCAGAATTTCTTCAACGGATTTATCACGCTTTGCAGCGACCGTTTCAGGAGACTTCATATTGCCAAGAGCGTCGATAGTTGCACGCACTACGTTGATCGGATTAGTGGAACCATAGGCTTTTGCCAGTACGTTATGAACTCCCGTGACTTCTAAGACGGCACGCATTGCACCACCCGCGATAATACCTGTACCTTGGGAAGCGGGCTTCATAAACACGCGAGAACCCGTATGAGCGCCTTTAATTGGGTGCTGCAGGGTGCCGCTGTTTAGCGGCACAGTCATCATGTTGCGGCGAGCTTTTTCCATCGCTTTCTGGATTGCTGCCGGCACTTCACGTGCTTTGCCGTAGCCAAAACCGACGCGACCGTTACCGTTACCAACAACCGTTAGTGCAGTAAAGCTGAAAATACGGCCGCCTTTTACGGTTTTAGATACGCGGTTTACCGCAATCAGCTTTTCCTGCAGTTCACCAGCTTGTTTTTCGATGTATGCCATCTTACACCTCTACTTTAGAACTGAAGGCCAGCTTCACGGGCAGCGTCCGCAAGTGCCTGGATTCGACCATGATATTGAAACCCGGAACGGTCAAAGGAGACATCTTTAATGCCTTTTCCCAGCGCGCGCTCGGCGATAGTTTTACCTACTACTGCGGCGGCGTCTTTGTTACCGGTACCCTTTAATTGTTCTACGATAGCTTTTTCTACAGTAGAAGCGGCTACCAGGACTTCAGAACCGTTTGGTGCAATAACCTGTGCATAAATGTGACGTGGAGTACGGTGTACTACTAAGCGAGTTGCGCTCAATTCCTCAAGCTTGCGTCGTGCACGGGTCGCACGACGGATGCGAGCTGCTTTCTTATCCATAGTGTTACCTTATTTATTTCTTCTTAGCTTCTTTGTTACGCAAGACTTCGTCAGCGTAACGAATACCCTTACCTTTATAAGGCTCAGGACGACGATAGGCGCGCAGATCTGCCGCAACCTGGCCAATTACTTGCTTATCAGCGCCTTTCAGCACGATTTCAGTTTGGTTTGGGCATTCTGCGGTAATACCTGATGGTAGTTGATGGTTGATGGTATGAGAAAAGCCTAGGGATAGACTCACTACATTACCTTTCACCGCAGCACGGTAACCTACGCCTATCAGCTGTAGATTTTTCGTGAAGCCGTCGTTCACACCAATCACCATGTTGTTTAGCAGTGCACGCGTAGTACCTGCCAGCGCCCAACCTTTGAGATGGCCTTTGCGTGGAGCAAAGGTCAGCTGGTTATTAGCATGATAAACATCAACAGCTTCGTGGATAGTGCGAGTCAGCTCGCCATTTTTACCCTTAATCGAAATATCCTGACCGCTGAGCTTTACCTCTACGCCGGCAGGAATGACGACGGGTGCTTTAGCAACACGAGACATTCTTTCTTCCCAATTACGCTACGTAGCAGATGATCTCGCCACCAAGACCAGCCTGTCGAGCTGCACGATCAGTCATGACACCTTTAGAGGTAGAAACAACCGCGACACCCATACCTGCCATAACTTTCGGCAGCGCATCTTTTTTCTTATAGATACGTAGTCCGGGGCGGCTAATACGCTGAATGCTTTCTACTACCGGCTTACCCTGGAAGTATTTAAGTACCAGCTCTAACGTCGGCTTTCTATCGCCTTCAACTTTGTAATTTTTAATAAAGCCCTCTTCTTTCAGTAAGTTGGCAATTGCTACTTTAAGCTTAGAGGAAGGCATAGAGACCGCAGTTTTGTTAGCGAGTTGACCGTTACGTATACGGGTCAGCATATCCGCGATCGGATCTTGCATGCTCATCTATCTTTACTCCCGTCATTCAATTGGTGACAATTTACCAGCTAGCCTTTCTCAGGCCTGGGATTTCACCGCGCATAGCGGCTTCACGAACCTTAATGCGGCTCAACCCGAATTTCCGCAGGAAAGCGTGCGGACGACCAGTTTGGTGGCAGCGGTTACGCTGACGAGAGGGACTGGAATCACGCGGCAGAGTCTGCAGCTTGAGAACCGCTTCCCAACGCTCTTTATCGGAAGCATTCACGTCGGAGACGATAGTTTTTAGTTTAGCGCGTTTTACGAAAAATTTATTAGCTAATTTAACGCGTTTTACTTCGCGTACTTTCATGGATTGTTTAGCCATCAGTAACCCTACCTTACTTGCGAAATGGAAAGCTAAAGGCGCTCAACAGCGCACGGCCTTCATCATCGGATTTTGCAGTGGTGGTGATGGTGATATCCAAGCCACGAACGCGATCGACTTTATCATAGTCGATTTCCGGAAAGATGATCTGTTCACGCACGCCCATACTGTAGTTTCCACGGCCATCGAATGACTTTGCAGAGAGTCCACGGAAGTCACGGATACGCGGTACAGCAATGTAAATCAGTCGCTCAAAGAACTCCCACATGTATTCACCACGTAGAGTTACTTTACAACCAATTGGATAGCCCTGACGGATTTTAAAGCCAGCAATAGATTTTCGTGCTTTAGTGATTATTGGCTTTTGGCCTGAAATCGCAGTCAAATCGGCTACGGCATTATCCAGCAGCTTTTTATCAGCGATTGCTTCACCTACACCCATATTCAGGGTGATCTTTTCAACCCGAGGGACTTGCATGACAGAATAGTAATTAAACGGTTTCATTAGTTGAGGGACTACTTTGTCTCTGTAGTAATCATGCAGTTTCGCCATCGTACTACTCCAAATTACTTAATAATTTCGCCGTTAGATTTGAAGATGCGCACTTTCTTGCCGTCTTCAATTTTAAAGCCTACACGGTCCGCCTTGCTGGTGACTGCATTGAAGATTGCAAGATTGGAAAGATCGATTGCCGCTTCTTTTTCAAAGATACCGCTCGGCTGATTCATGGTTGATGCTGATTTTTTTGATGCTTCTTAACCAGATTGACACCTTCAACAATGGCCTTGCCGCTAGACAAAACATTTTTTACTCTACCACGCTTACCTTTATCTTTACCAGTTAACACGATAACTTCATCATTTCGACGGATTTTCGCTGCCATAATTCGCTCCTTATAGTACTTCAGGGGCCAGTGAGACAATCTTCATGAACTTTTCGGTACGAAGCTCACGAGTTACCGGTCCAAAAATACGCGTACCGATAGGTTGCTCACTGTTGTTGTTCAACAAAACACAAGCATTACCATCGAAGCGAACAATAGAGCCGTCAGGGCGACGAACACCTTTCTTCGTGCGCACCACTACCGCCTTCAGGACATCACCCTTTTTTACTTTTCCACGAGGAATCGCTTCCTTAACAGTAATTTTGATAATGTCGCCGACGCCTGCGTAGCGACGGCGCGATCCACCTAGAACCTTGATACACATTACGCGACGCGCACCAGAGTTGTCGGCTACGGTCATCGTAGTCTGTTCTTGGATCATCTTAGTGCCCCGCTAATATTATTACTCATATAATGACCTGAATCTATCGTAAAACTATAATACAGGACGAAATACTGTAACACTGCTCTTAATGTGTGAGAGAAAAAATAAACGACTTAAACGATGAATTGTTTATCTGATTAGAGCTCACTTACCGTTTTTACCGTTTTATAGGATTGCTTTCTCTACAACGCGAATCAGCATCCAGGACTTGGTCTTAGAAATCGGACGGCATTCGCTGATTTCAACGATGTCGCCGATATTGCTGTCATTATTCTCGTCATGTACGTGAAGTTTTGTCGTACGCTTAATGAACTTGCCGTAGATTGGATGTTTCACAAAACGCTCAATGGCCACAACGATAGATTTTTCCATTTTGTCGCTAACTACACGACCTTGCAGTGTACGGATGTGGTCATTCATTGCGCACCCACCTTCTCAATTAATAACATCTTCACGCGCGCAACATTGCGGCGCACCTGCTTTAACAGGTGAGTCTTCTGCAGCTGGCCGCTGACAGCCTGCATACGCAGATTGAATTGCTCACGCAGCAGGTTCAGCAGTTCGGTCTTCAGCTCTTCAGTACTTTTTTCACGCAGCACGCTTGCTTTCATTGTATCACCGTCTTAGTTACAAAGGTGGTTTTAATCGGTAGTTTTGCTGCTGCCAGCTTAAAGGCATCACGGGCAATCTCTTCCGGAACGCCGTCCATTTCGTATAGAACTTTACCCGGTTGAATCAAGGCAACCCAGTATTCTACGTTACCTTTTCCTTTACCCATGCGCACTTCGAGCGGCTTTTCGGTAATCGGCTTATCCGGAAAGGTCCGGATCCAGATTTTACCTTGACGCTTAACCGCACGTGTCATGGCGCGACGTGCTGCTTCGATTTGACGAGCGGTCAAACGACCACGGCTCACAGCTTTTAGACCGAAAGTACCGAAGCTAACATCCGTACCCGCTGCTAAGCCGCGGTTACGGCCTTTATGCATCTTACGGAATTTTGTACGCTTTGGTTGTAACATCAGCGACTCTCCTTACTTGCGGCCTTTACGCTGCTGCTTTTTAGGTTGAGCAACGGGTTCCGGTTGTTCAATTGCAGGCATACCACCTAAAATCTCACCTTTGAAGATCCATACTTTTACACCAATGACACCATATGTAGTGTGTGCTTCTGAGGTGTTGTAGTCGACATCAGCACGCAGGGTATGCAACGGCACACGACCTTCACGGTACCATTCGGTACGCGCGATTTCGGCACCGCCCAGACGGCCACTGACTTCAACTTTAATGCCCTTAGCACCAAGACGCATAGCGTTCTGCACAGCACGTTTCATCGCTCGACGAAACATAATACGGCGTTCCAGCTGCGAAGAGATGTTTTCGGCAACCAGTTTAGCATCCAGTTCCGGCTTGTGGACTTCAGCAATATTAATTTGAGCCGGGACGCCAGCAATATCTGCTACGATCTTACGCAACTTTTCGACGTCTTCGCCTTTCTTGCCGATCACGATACCTGGCCGAGCGGTGTGAATGGTCACACGAATGCTCTTAGCCGGACGTTCAATCACTACGCGAGAAACCGAAGCTTTTGACAACTCCTTGGTTAGGAACTGACGCACTTTAAAATCATGGTCTAGGTTGTCAGCGAATTCTTTGGTATTCGCATACCAAGTAGAGTTCCAGGTTTTGACGATACCGAGGCGAATACCATTCGGATGTACTTTCTGACCCATTGCTAGTCTCCAGAGTCTCAGCGATTGGACACGACCACAGTGATATGGCTGGTGCGCTTCAGGATACGATCTGCACGACCCTTAGCACGCGGCATAATCCGCTTCATGCTCGGACCGGAGTCGACAAAAATCTTCGCGACTTTCAAATCATCGATATCTGCGCCATCGTTGTGTTCAGCGTTAGCAATGGCAGACTCTAGTATTTTCTTCACTAGACCAGCGGCTTTCTTGTTGGTGTAGGTGAGAATTTCAAGAGCTTGCGATACTTTCTTGCCGCGAATAAGATCTGCCACCAGGCGAACCTTTTGAGCAGAAGAACGAGCGTGGCGATGTTGAGCGATAGTTTCCATCTCTATCTTACTACCTTAGCGCTTTTTAGCCCTTTTGTCGGCCACATGGCCGCGATAAGTACGCGTCAGCGCGAATTCACCCAGTTTGTGACCGACCATTTCATCGGCGACAAAAACGGGTACGTGCTGACGACCATTATGGACAGCTATGGTCAAGCCGATCATTCTTGGAAAGATCGTTGAACGACGGGACCAAGTGCGAATAGGTCTCTTGTCACCGCTCTCCACCGCTTTCTCTACCTTCTTTAGCAAGTGCAGGTCAATAAACGGACCTTTCTTGAGAGAACGTGGCATGATTTATCCTCTAATATTATTTGCTACGGTGACGCACGATGAACTTATCAGTACGCTTATTGCTACGGGTCTTCTTACCTTTAGTCTGAATGCCCCACGGCGATACTGGGTGCTTACCAAAATTACGACCTTCACCACCACCGTGCGGATGGTCTACCGGGTTCATTGCCGTACCGCGAACAGTCGGACGGATGCCGCGCCAACGGCTGGCGCCGGCTTTACCTAGCACGCGAAGCATATGTTCAGCATTACCTACTTCGCCTAGGGTTGCACGGCATTCAGACTGAATTTTGCGCATTTCACCAGAACGCAGACGAAGTGTGACATAAGCGCCATCACGAGCCACGATCTGAACATAAGCACCGGCAGCGCGCGCTAGCTGGCCGCCTTTACCCGGTTTCATTTCCACGTTATGCACGGTAGAACCAACCGGAATATTGCGCATCGGCAGAGCGTTGCCGGCTTTGATTGCCGCATTGACGCCAGATTGAATCTGATCACCGGCCTTCAGGCCTTTCGCTGCCAGCACGTAACGACGTTCGCCATCTTTATACAATACCAGCGCGATATTGGCGGAACGCTTAGGATCATACTCTAGACGTTCTATCACTGCTGGAATGCCGTCTTTATTGCGTTTTAAGTCGATTAGGCGATAGTGTTGCTTGTGGCCACCGCCGATATGACGCGTAGTGATACGACCATTGTTGTTACGGCCACCGGATTTACTAAGGGCTTCCAGTAACGGTGCATAAGGCTTGCCTTTATGCAGCTCAGGATTGACGACTTTAACAACGTGGCGACGACCCGGAGATGTCGGTTTACATTTAACAATTGCCATTGTTGCTACTCCTTCGACTTACTCAGGCCGGCTGATGAAGTCCAGGTTCTGGCCTTCTTTCAGTGTGACATAAGCTTTTTTCCAGTTGCTACGACGACCGATACGCTGTCCGTGACGTTTGGTTTGCCCTTTAACGACAAGGGTACGCACGTCGTTGACTTCGACTGCAAACAGTTTATGCACAGCGTCTTTAATTTCTGCTTTGGTGGCATCTTTAGCGACCTTGAGAACGATAGTGTTGTTTTTTTCCATCGCGATAGATGCTTTTTCAGAAACATGCGGCACGCGCAATACTTTTAGCAGACGTTCTTGATGAGTCATGTCAGCATCTCCTCAACTTTCTTAACAGCGGCAGCCGTCATAACAACTTTGTCGAAGGCGATCAAGCTAATCGGGTCAATACCTTGAGCATCACGGACGTCTACTTTGTAGAGGTTACGCGCGGCTAGAAACAGGTTTTCATCTAGTTGGCCGGTAATGATCAGCACGTCTTCCAACGCCATGTCTCTCAGTTTCTGTGCCAGCACCTTAGTTTTCGGCACTTCAACAGAGAATTTTTCAACAACGATTAAACGATCCTGACGCACCAGTTCAGACAGGATGCTTTTTAGCGCCCCGCGGTACATCTTTTTATTTACTTTCTGACCGTGATCCTGCGGCTTCGCCGCAAAGGTAACACCACCAGAACGCCAGATCGGGCTTTTAACGCTACCAGAACGCGCACGGCCGGTGCCCTTCTGACGCCATGGTTTTTTACCGGAGCCGGTAACTTCGGCACGGTTCTTCTGACTGCGGGTTCCCTGACGGGCACCTGCTAAGTAAGCCACAACAACCTGGTGGATCAGCGCTTCGTTGAAATCACGCCCGAAGGTAGTTTCGGAAACAGTCAGCGCGCTTTGCGCGTCTTTCAATACTAATTCCATTTCTATCTCCTCGACGTTACTACGCCTTGACAGCCAGTTTAACGATCAAGTCACTACCGGTTGCCCCTGGAACAGCGCCTTTAACCAGCAGCAGGTTGCGCTCTACATCAACACGTACTACGTCTAAGTTCTGCACGGTTACGCGTTCGTTACCTAGCTGGCCTGCCATTTTCTTGCCTTTAAATACTTTCCCCGGAGTCTGGTTCTGACCGATAGAACCCAAAACGCGGTGGGATAGTGAATTACCGTGAGTGGCATCCTGGGTACGAAAGTTCCAGCGCTTTACAGTGCCCGCAAATCCTTTACCTTTAGAGGTGCTAGTAACGTCGACTTTTTTAACATCAGCAAACAGTTCTACGGAGATCCTCTGGCCAACTGTTGCTTCTTCGCCGTCTTCGACGCGGAATTCCCATAGACCACGGCCAGCTTCAACGCCTGCTTTCGCAAAATGACCGGCTTCCGGCTTGGTTACACGGTTGGTTTTTTTAGTGCCGGCGGTAACCTGGATTGCACGGTATCCATCATTTTCCAGACCTTTAACCTGGGTTACGCGGTTTGCTTCGATCTCAATAACGGTGACGGGGACAGATGCCCCATCTTCGGTGAAGATACGAGTCATACCTACCTTACGTCCGATTAAACCCTTCATTGTTTCAACCCCTCAATCATTCAATAACCTGATTAACCCAGGCTGATCTGCACGTCTACACCGGCAGCCAAGTCTAGACGCATCAGCGCATCAACGGTTTTTTCGGTTGGCTCAACGATGTCAACCAGACGCTTATGAGTGCGGATTTCATACTGATCACGCGCATCTTTGTTTACGTGCGGAGAAATCAAAATGGTAAAGCGCTCTTTGCGGGTCGGCAACGGAATCGGACCACGTACCTGGGCGCCAGTACGCTTGGCGGTCTCGACGATTTCTGCTGTTGATTGATCGATGAGACGATGATCGAACGCTTTTAAACGGATACGGATTCTTTGGTTCTGCATGAGACCAGAGCTCCAATTATTTATAAACTTAAATAATTACGCTTCTCACGCATCTTGATTAATGGAGAAGTGTAATCGTTTAGTGTTATCCCCTTATTGGGAATGTTGTTATCTGCGTTACCGCCTGAACGGTTAAGCGCGAATCTGAAGAGCAAGTTAGCTTGCTACTATAAAATTTATAACACAATTCTTTTTATTATATGCAAATCTGCATAGAAAGCAAGTGCTGGCTATGCAAAGCGATAAACGCTGCGGCAGTAAGCATCATGCTCCGCGTAAGTCGCAATATAAAAATACACAGTAGGACGGAAAGGCCTATCACATCCTAAAATTGATCATAATTTTTTTGAATAATTTAGTTTTTGCTTATATTCTAACTCAATACTAATTAGGTTAATTCTTGATAGTAAAGGCAGACAATATCGGTGCATTGTAATCTAAAGCTCTTCACCCAGGATAGAAATCCTAACTTTGTAGCACATCTTCTTCATTTTTCGTTATTTTTTATTCTGCATCTAAATTTGGTGTTTAGTCCCGAATCATGATATAGATCTTCTGTAAATAGCCCTGTGCATGGTAAGATAGATACTATGTGGGTGTAGTTGAGTAGGAAACATCATGATGATTCAGCTCTATAGTGAGACAACTATAACACCTAAGATCAGAGCTATTCTTTAGGCAACCAGTAAGCCAGCATCTAATTTATGTAAGCGTTATAACGTCTCTGAACTGACCGTTTCTAAATGAAAAGCTGGTGTTAAAGAGCATAGCAATGCTTCTTTTTCAAAAAACGCTATCGCCATCGAGGAAGAAGTGACTGTTTTCCTAAAAAATATGCCTTTCTCCACCGGACGATCTGTTAGATCGTACACGAATTATTTAGCCCTCCGTATCTCAAGCTAGCCGGCGCTCCTTTCGCAGGCATGGATTGAGTCGTTTGCGTCACATAAAGAAGAAAGCACCAAAACTAAAGCAAAAGCGTTTAAAAGCTGTCATCTTATGGAGTGAGCACAGATCCAGCGACTCGCTGTATTTTTATTTGTCTTTACAAAGCCAATAGCGCATTAAGAGCACTTTTATCTATTCTAGTTTATTAAATGCCAACTCTTCTACATGCTATGGCTAATTTTTTCTCTAAGATCTAAATAGCAAATTCCTAGAGTGAATAATCAGATTGATTGAAGCAAGTAGCTCTGCACGTACAGCTACGAATAGATATTAAATAGACTATTCTACTGAAGCTTCTTGAAACAAGTAACTGGGTAAAACAAGAAGTTACAGCTCTAAAATATAGAAGAAATCCAAATTGCAAATCAAAATTTGATGCATATTCTGATTTTATTCAGACTCTTATTGATGCGTCTTGTGATCTAACATTATCCAAAATACAAGGCTAAAAAGTACTTTCAGCACTTAAACGAGCCCTGCTTACCCTATCGAGCTTTTCATCGCCATATAATAACGATCAAAAAACCTTACACGCCACTAAACAAGAGCGCGACGATGCAGTTCATGAGCGCAAATTATAACCTGAAGAAATGTCATATTTTTCACCAGAAAAACTTATTCTTATTGATGAAACGGCAATCATAACAAATATGAGTAGTTCAAAAAGCTGCAGCAGATCAAATTAACGATGCCGGCCTTATATTCGACAGGCTTGCCGGGAAACTATAATACGCACTGTTTGCACCCATCTATCTGAATTAAGTCTAATTATTCTACTCGATAGTGAAATGAACGGAAATGCTTTTATGTAGAACAGGCACTTATTTCTTGAATTTATGCCAGGCAATATCGTAACAATGCATAATTTGGCCACTCATAAAGTTGATGGCGTATGAGAGACTATTAAGTCTAAAAATGCAATTCTTCTTTACCTTTAGCCCAATGCAGTAAGTTTACATTCTATCGAGATCGTATTTCGCAACCTGGAATCACTGATCAGAAAATCTGCATCAAGAACCGTTAATTCACTTTGTAATAAGATCGCTCAGGCTGCTCAGTTAATTTCCTATAAAATTGCTAAAATTTTTTCGCAGCCGAATATAAACTCTCGAACACTTATAGACAATGGCAAAGAATTTACAAGTCGTTTTTGTGCTATGAAAATGCTCAGCTACCGAGAAATATAAATTCAACTACTTATGCAAGAGCCTGATATAGAACAACATCTTAGCTTAGCAATGCACTAATAGATCTTTAGCCTATCTATAAAATATCGGTACAAAATAAAACTCGCCAAAAGCAATCATATTACTTTCAGGGATATGATATCTAGCCACAGTAGCAGAGTTAATAAAAGGGAGTGCGAGACCTACTTACGAATACGGATGATTGGTGTTTCACCGATCACAACGTTGCCTGAAAATTTCACCAGCTCTTTAATTTCATCCATATTAGAAATTACTACCGGCGTTAAAGTTGATTTTGCTTTTTCTTCCAGCAACGATAGATTGAACTCGATCACAACGTCACCTTTTTTTACACGCTGACCTTCTTCAATTATACGCTGGAATCCTTCACCCTTCAGCTGAACGGTATCGATACCGAAATGGATAAACATTTCAATACCGCTATCAGATTCGATGGAAAAAGCGTGATTAGTCTCAAAAATTTTACTGATCGTACCGTCTAGCGGGGCGACTATTTTATTACCGCGGGGCTTGATAGCGATCCCATCGCCCACGATTTTTTCAGAAAAACAACGTCAGGAACATCTTCAATGTTTACAATCTTCCCAGAAAGGGGAGCAACTATTTCAATGCTTCTCGTGTCTTTTTTGTTATCAGAAACTAAAGATTTCAGCTTATCAAAAAAATCCATTATCTTCTCCTAAACATTTAATATCGGGTCAGCGTCGTAAAATCAGCAGAGCATTTTTTCTTCAATAAATTTATTGATTAGACTCATCAACTCTTCTGCTGTCGGCTCAGATAATGCTTTCTCTGCTAATGTCTTTGCATCGCTATAATTAATGTTACGAATAATTTTTTTAATGCGAGGAATAGAAATGGCACTCATGCTGAATTCATCCAATCCCATCCCCAATAAAAGTAGTGTGGCGCGTTCATCTCCGGCAAGCTCGCCGCACATACCGGTCCATTTCCCCGCAGCGTGAGACGCGTCAATGACTTGTTTAATTAACATCAGTACTGCCGGAGACATTGGATTATACAGATTAGATATAAGCTCATTACCGCGATCCACGGCAAGAGTATACTGGGTTAGGTCGTTTGTCCCAATACTAAAGAAATCGACTTCCTGCATAAGATGACGCGCAATCACCGCGGCAGCGGGCGTTTCTATCATCACGCCGACTTCGATACCCTCGTCAAAGGTCTTACTCTCTTCGCGCAACTGCGCTTTCAATAGCGAGAGTTCATGCTTCAGGGTGCGCACTTCTTCAACGGAAATAATCATCGGATACATGATGCGCAGCTTTCCGAATGCGGAAGCGCGAAGAATGGCGCGCAGCTGCGTATGCAACATCTCTTTACGATCCAGCCCGATGCGGATAGCGCGCCAGCCGAGGAACGGATTGTCTTCTTTCGGCAGTTTCATATAAGGCAAATCTTTATCGCCGCCGATATCCATAGTACGCACGATAATTGAACGGGTCGGCATGAATTCCGTTACCGCCTTATAGGCCCGAAACTGCTCTTCTTCATTAGGCAATGAATCACGGTCCATAAAAAGGAACTCAGTGCGATACAAACCCACCCCCTCTGCGCCGTTGCGTTCAGCGCCCGCCATATCGCGCACAGTGCCAATATTGGCGCAGACCTCGACCCGATGGCCGTCAAGCGTTATGGCGGGCAGATCCCTAAGCTTAGCTAGTTCACTCTTTTCAGCCGCGTATTGGCTTTGCAGCGCTTTCAGCGCTTCAATTACCTTAGCTTCAGGATTAATATAAATCTGGTTGTTTATAGCGTCTAGAATCAAATAATCGCCGTTAGCGACCCGCTTGGTAATGTTACCCGTTCCAACGATAGCCGGCAGCTCTAACGAACGCGCCATAATAGAGGTATGGGAGGTCCGGCCGCCAATATCGGTGACAAAGCCCAACACTTTATCTAGATTCAGTTGCGCGGTTTCCGACGGGGTTAAATCTAGCGCCACCAGCACAACTTCCTCGCTGATAGCACTCAGGTCAATAATCGGCATCGCAAGAATATTACGCAATAAACGTTTACCGATATCGCGTACGTCGGTGGCGCGCTCTTTGAGATATTCATCATCGAGTTTTTCCAGCGCCCTAGCCTGTTTTTCAATCACGGCATAGACGGCAGCATCCGCACTGGCGAGGTCTGCTTCGATAAAGGCCATGATGTCCCGCTCAAGCTCTTCGTCTTCCAATAACATGATATGGCTTTCAAAAATAGCTTCTTTTTCTTTACCGAAGGTTTCATAGGCTTTAGTTTTGATTGCGTCTAGCTGCGCTGAGGCTTTGGCACGTCCGGCAAGAAAACGTTCAATTTCCGACTCGACTTTGTCTGGGCTAATTTTCCCCCGGTTAATGACAATTTCGTCTTCTTTCAGTAGCAGCGCTTTACCAAAGGCGATGCCGGGTGATGCTAAAATCCCTGAAATCATAACCTTACCTTACTCATGATACACATTAATTAAAAAAACCGAGCCGCATGTTACTCAAGTTCTGCCATCAGTTTAACTAAGTGTTCTACCGCTTTTTGTTCATCCTTACCTTCTGCGGCGATAGTAACTACGACACTCTTTGTCAGACCAAGAGTTTGCAGTTTAAACAGGCTTTTCGCGCTGGCTCTTTTACTATTGTAGATCACAGTAATTTCGGAACTAAATCTTTTAGCTTCCTTCACAAATTGGGCGGCGGGACGGGTATGTAAACCATTAGGAGCGGTAATCATAACTTCTTGCTGGTACATTTTATTTCCCTAACTTAATAGATGATATCAGTATTACATGGCTAAAGTTTAGTCTAAAGGTTTTACTTTAGCCTACATAGTTTTCGCGGAGTCTGTAGCCTAATAGTAGGCCATACTTGCACTGAAGGAGCGTCACGTCATTAATTGCTTAATCACGCTTTTTAAAGCACGAATATCTTTAATATTAATTATTATGCCGCTTTTTTCATAAATCGATAGGCCGCTGATCACTTCTGTTTACTGCATAATAAATAGCCTGATTAATTTCATATTTAGAAATAATTGTCTTCTTAAATACAAGACAGGACCAACAAAATCAATTCGTGATAGATTAAAAACATGATCCAGTCCACAAAAAGTACCCTAACGGGTGCTTTTTTCAATAAATTAGCTATAGTGGGCGTTATTCTAATTGAGGAAAATAAACAGATTAAGCAGCGCGGTTCTGAGATAGCGATTGCCGAAAGAGGGCCGCATTACTGCAATTTTTTAGCAATATCTCCCTCTTCCTGCAATTTCAGCGCTATTTTCACAGCGGCGCCAGAGGGAAATGCCGGCTAAAATGCCTGAATCTGCTATCAGACAGCACGTCGTTCTGACCACTTGATGATGAATAATTTTCTCAATCCGGTCGATAAGCTTCAGAGCTAGATTGTCTGTTGACAGACTGCCTAGGCAGCGATCTTCCTACAGAGGGACCTGAGTAGCTGGATTACTAAACTACTGCAGCATCAAGAAGCGCTAGGGGTGGATCTGAGAATTTTTCTGTCTGCACGACAGCACTTTTATCCCTTTTGTGTGTGCAGACGCCACGCTTGTCGTCATTCTTTCGCTAACTATTTCTTTCACTGATTAAACCGTAATTCCATACCTAAAGTAAGAATAAATAAAAAATCAGTAAAAATTAAAAAAATAAAATCAATCAGTTGCAATCAAGCAAGGCTAATTACTCAATAATTAAACCTGACTATGTGCTTTATCTAGCTAAACTTGAACAATTTTGGAAATAAACACGTTGCAAGTAAATGAATACTCTACTGAAAATATCAAAAACCCATAACGGTTAGTGACCATCTAATTCCTGACTAATATACGCTTTGTTACCTGGCCGAATTTAAGTGTCATTTAACTGACATTATAACTTGAGAGTACTCGTATCGCGCTTTTTGGTAGTGACAAAGAACCCACAATTCCATACAGCCCTGTTAAGACTAGTGTTATATCACTATTAGACGAGTAAAGAGACCTCAGCTTGATACAAGTGTTGTCAGTAGCAAAATGCTAATTGATCTTGACGTTTACCTGGTCGGATTGTGCCTGCCAAGCACCGACCTCACTTCACGATGCCTCAATATTGTCAATATGAGACAATTCAACCGATTAGTACATTGAGTGCTATTTCCGCCGCTATGTTTGAATGCATGAACGAATTCAAGACGATCTAATAAAGCCTTAAACTGATCCGACGGAAAGGGTAAGTACAACGAATCTAGGCTATAAATTTTAAGATTGTTCATAATCAGCGTAACTCAGTGTGCGCGAGTATATTGTATTAAGATACTTTTAAGAGAGTAAGCTTAATCAATCTTGGTTCTATATTCATTCTATGCCCGTTCTATGCTCAGTCATTTTAGTCAGCCGATAAGCCGCCAACAGCTCACTGGCGATGAAGACATTAAAGACTTGTAGTCGTTTGTATTGATTGTCTTTCCGAGTAGATTTTTATATATTAACGATAGCGGCATGCGCGTATGTCTAATAAATTCACGATGATTCTCCTCTATGCAAACCGCCGAATAGATCAGGTTATCGAGTTAATGACAGACGTCTAGCATATTCTCTATAGCCGCAACGAATTCGGCATTAGCCTCTGGCAGGCTAATCCAGCCGATCTTCGTCCACAATTTAGTTTATTTTTTAGTGTACGCCTTACTGTTTTACGCTAGATTGTTTTAACGCACTGCAGTTTCACTATCTTATCCGCAAGCAGTTGAAAGGTCTACTGTTTTTGCCTATCTTGGGGCTTATTTCAGCTTACTATGCTTTACGAGATCGACCTCTGGATCACCCATTTTTGATCAAATCACCCTTTATCTCTTTCGGTTTATATCCCGCAAAATTGTCGGAATCTTTATCTTTATGAGCAATTAACTTAATAGCTTAAGCGATTACATTCCACAGCGAATTAACGGTTCTTTCTGCAAATTTTCTGAGCAGTAATTTCAGCCTAGGAAACCCCATTTTGATGGGATTTAAATCCGATGAATTAAAGCGGCAGATAAAGAAACATCGCATCTTTATCCTCAAAATCTTTTCGTATATAATCAATTTTATGGGTAGATGAGTTATCGATTATCAGAATAATCTCTGGCATAAGTTCAGAAACAAGTCACTGTTCTACATAAGCAAGAAAAGCATGTCCGTTCATTGCTCTATCTAGTAGCATAGTTGCACGTAATCCAGACAAACGCATGCCAACAGTACGCGTTCTCGTTCTCCAGTAGGCGCATGGGAAATCACTCCAGGATTGTTAATCTCGTCTTCTGCGATCCCTTGATATACTAATACTTGTCTGTGTTACCGTTTTACCAAGAAAATAAGATTTTCTCATGAAAATGTAAAATTTCTTTAAACCGTAATTTACACGCATGTACTAGAGCGTCGCACTTTTGTTCAGTGGCATCTAGAGTCTTTTTTACCGTTATTATATGACGCTGATAAAGCAAAATAAAGTGGTGCAGCTCGTTTGAATGCTGAGAGTGCTTTTCAGAGAGGCTTGTATTTTAAATAAGTTTAGACAATGATAATCATCAATAAGCGCCAGGATAAAATAAGAATGTGCATCAATTATAATCCATAATTCGGGTTTCTTCTAAGTTTGACTGTGCAAATTCTCGTTTTACGGAATGGCTTACTTTAATCAGGCGAAGTAAAAAAAACTGATTTGATATCTATCTGCTGCTGCACATTCGGAGCCACCTGACTCAATCAATCTAATTATTCGCAAGCTTTAGTAATCACTGCAAGAATGCGCAATTGTGCCATTTAGGCCTTAGAGAAAAAATTAGCCAGATCATATAGATTAATAGATATTTAATAAACCTAAATAGATAAAAATTAATTTAACGTCTTACTGTTCGACCGCTTTGCATATATAATTAATATATTAAAATTCAATAAATTTATTCATTCATAAACTTTATGCAACATACTTGCCCTTCCTGGCTAACGCTTCTTTTTCCGTTCTTTCTTCTGACCTGAGAGTGATAAGGTATTTTTCCATTGCTCTATTTTGAATAAATTTCTTCAACCTTAACTACAAATACACAACCACTACTTTTTATTTACTAAGACACTAACTGAGTAGAATTCGTATTAATTCGTAATACAGTAAGTTTTTAAGAACCGTAGAAGGTATGGTTGGAGTTATATTTATCTACCTAAATCGCCGGAGCACCGCATCACCCACACACTCCTATCAGAAAAATTACTAGATTTACCTTGAATATAGCGGTTAATAGGCTTATTACTAGTACCCTAAACTTTATATTCGCTAGCGTGTGACGGCAAAGCCGCGGCATGCATAGTGGGAAATAAAACCTGATGATTATTACACAGATCATCGCAGTGTTTAATCGCCAGATTCCAGCCATTGCAGAGGAACTACAGCACCTGCACTAGCGTTTACCTAATTGCCGTAATAAAATTCAGGGCCAGTAATATCAGCGTTCGGGGGAGTATGATAGTAGCACTTTACTCATTCGCGGCACAACACGGATAGCGTATCGCGTACACAAATTGACTGAAACGTTATCGTGGGCTATATAATCCGTCAAGCGCGATTCCAGCTGTTCGGCTAACAGAGCACTAAACGGCGCCGCTATCACATTATCCGCGGCACTGAAGAAATAACGGAATACTAGTAAGTATCGCAAGCGCGCACAATGGCCAAAGAAAATAATTAAGTCAATGTAGTTCGTCCAGCACGTAACTCATTAATCGCGAGCATCTATGCACTAAAATAACAATACAGCCACTAAAAGCACCGTTTAATAGCACGATATTTGCGGTAAAAGACGAAGGGTTTAATGCTGGGCAGCATGATTAAATGCTAGCCGGAAAAAATAATAAACACTGCTGCAGGAATTTTTTTATTTACGTGTCGTTTTGCACCATTTTTATCCTAATATATAGCACTATAATGCTGCTTTTTAGCGTTTATGACTGCAGCTTAATCTATTTTGTATAAAAAAACAGCAAAAGATGACTCGCCAAACTCTTTTTATCAAAAACTACCATCTAGACTTGCACTTATCTACGAGGGGAAATAGAGTTAAGAAAATAAATGTTTGCTGCTATAGGCAATGTACAATAGATTAGAATAGCTGAGATGGCAATGATCCAGAATTTGCGTCTGATATTAATCGTCCTCGGTGCAGTCGCGATTATATCGTTACTTTTACATGGTCTTTGGACCAGCCGTAAAGAGCGTTCCGCGATTTTTCGCACACGCTCGGTTAAACAATCCAAACAAGAAAGTCAGAATCAAGACAATTCGCCGCTATCCAAGCGGGACGAGGAAGTAGCTAAAGTCCGGATCACGCGCGGGCGCCACCACGACGATGCGCCTTTCTCGCGCTCTGCCGTATATCCCACCCACGCGACTAAAGATAAACGCGATGATGATCTCACTCTCCTGCTAGAGAAAAGCTTCGAGCAGCCCATATCTGGCAGAGCTAGACCCAACCTCAAACCGCCGCAAATCTACGCGGCTACGCCACAGAACGAGTCTCGCTCCTTGTTGACATCCGCCATACTTTCGTCCGTAGAAGTAGACGAAACAAAACCGTTGCAAGTGAGTAAAAAAGAGACGGTTCTGGTAGTACATGTCGCCGCTCATAACGGGGCGGTATTAGGCGGAAAGGAATTGCTTCAAAGCGTACTGCAGGCCGGTTTTCAGTTCGGTGAAATGAATATTTTCCACCGCCATTTCAACCCTGCCGGCAGTGGGCCAGTGCTGTTAAGCCTGGCTAATACAGTCAAGCCCGGTTCTTTTAATCTTCATGAGATGGCTGAATTTACCACTCCCGGCATCTCTATATTCATGATGGTGCCATCCTATGGCGATGCCTATCAAAACTTTAAGCTGATGCTCCAATCCGCCCAGCGTATCGCTGATGATTGCAGCGGCATTGTGCTTGACGAAGAGCAGAGAATGATGACCCCGCAGAAACTGGACGAGTATAAAGCGCGCATTCGCCAGGTATTAAACACCAACGCTCGCTCCTGAAAACGCAATTAAACCGGTGCGATCAGCCAACGCTGATCGGTCAGTAACTAGTGCTAAAGCTAGCATTCTACTGCTTACGCCTATCCAACCGTTTTCTGCTAAAATAGCGTTATTCTTCAGCCTCCGCTTGACGGGCGGTGGTGATTTTGCTGCTGATGGTGCATCATGGGACAGATAAAACAACATATCCTGCGGCTGCGTGATCAGTTGCGACATTGGGAATATCTTTATTACGTAGAATCAACCCCCGAAGTACCCGATAACGAATATGATCGGGTCATGGCGGAACTGCGCGAGCTGGAAGCTAAACGACCAGACCTGCTGACCGCCGATTCGCCTAGCCAGCGAGTCGGGGGACAAGCGGAGAATAGCTTCGGCCAAGTGCGTCATGAAGTGGCAATGCTCTCGCTAGATAACGTTTTTGAAGAGCCTGGCTTTCTGACATTTGACCAGCGGGTTCGGAATAAGCTTAAGCAAGATAACGACATCACCTACTGCGGCGAACTTAAACTGGACGGTCTAGCAGTCAGCCTGCTGTATGAAAACGGCGAGCTGGTGCGCGCTGCTACTCGCGGCGACGGAACTACCGGCGAGAACATCACCGCCAATGTGCGCACAATACGCACTATTCCGCTGCGTTTGAAAGATAGTAGGAACCTGCCGCGCCTGCTGGAGATACGCGGGGAAGTGTTCATGTTCGAAGCGAGTTTTCAGCGACTGAATGAAACGGCCAAACAGGAAGGGAGAAAAGTTTTCGCCAATCCGCGCAACGCCGCCGCTGGCTCCTTGCGCCAGCTAAATCCCGCCATTACCGCCAAGCGGCCGCTCACGTTTTATTGCTACGGCATCGGCCTACTGCAAGACGGCACGTTGCCAGAAAGTCATTGGGAACGGCTGCAGCAGTGTAAAGCTTGGGGCATACCGGTAAGCGATCGCGTCCGCCGCTGCACCGGCAGCACTGCGGTGCTAGATTTCTATCAAGACATACATCAGGCGCGCTCGACGCTCGGATTTAATATCGACGGCGTGGTAATTAAAGTAGACTCGCTAGCGCTACAGCGTCGCTTAGGTTTTATCGCCCGCGCGCCGCGCTGGGCTATTGCCTATAAGTTTCCGGCCCAGGAGCAATTAACAAGGGTGCTGGACGTAGCGTTCCAGGTGGGGCGCAGTGGAGCCATTACCCCGGTAGCGCGACTTAAGCCGGTCCTGATCTCTGGTGCGATGATCAGCAATGCCACCCTGCATAACGCCGATGAAGTCGAGCGGCTGAGGCTGATGATTGGTGATACGGTGATTATCCGCCGCGCCGGCGATGTCATCCCGCAGATCGTTAGTGTCGTTCCCTCCGAACGGCCAAAGGATGCACAGCCGATAGTATTTCCTTCCCAGTGCCCGGTCTGTGGCTCAAACGTGGAGCGCGTAGAGGACCAGGTGGTGTTGCGCTGTACCGCGGGCCTCGTCTGTGCTGCGCAACGAAAGAAAGCTCTGAAGCATTTTGTTTCGCGGCGCGCGATGAACATTAACGGCATGGGGGATAAGATAATCGATCAACTGGTAGAACGTGAGTTAATAAAAACGCCGGCTGATCTGTTAGGTCTAACGCAAGAAACCCTAACCCGGCTTGAGCGAATCGGAGCGAAATCGGCGCAAAATTTACTGGATGCGCTCGAGAAAGCTAAACAAACCACTTTCGCGCGTTTTCTCTACGCGCTAGGGATCTGCCAGGTAGGCGAAGTGATAGCCGCTAATCTAGCCGTAGCTTATGACACACTTGATGCCCTGATTGCTGCCGATATCAACTCGCTGACTGGGGTGAAGGATATCGGCAAGATTGTAGCAACTCACTTGCGCAACTTTTTCGAGGAAAAGCATAATCTTGAGGTTATTAGAGAATTATTGAGTCCGCCGATAGGCATCCATTGGCCTGCGCCTATAACCACATCCGCCTCGGTTGAGAATAATCCGTTCGCCGGCAAGATTATTGTTCTAACAGGATCGCTCAGCACCCTATCGCGGGACGAGACTAAAGATCGCTTAGTGGCGCTTGGCGCTCGCGTCAGCCGCAGCATTTCCTCCAAAACCGATTTGCTAATCGCGGGGGAGGCGGCCGGGTCTAAACTATCGAAGGCTCAGCAGTTAAATATTCCGATCATGGATGAGGCAGAAATCATGCGTTTTTTAGAGCAATCACACGACACGTGCACGGGAGGACAAAAATGAAAAAGTAGCTATTGTCAATACCGCGATGCCATTTGGCAAATATCAGTGGCAGATTCTTATCGCTCTGCCCGAATCTTATGTGCTCTGCCTTACCTGCAAGGGAAGTTCTAGAATAATGGCCGAGTCTGCTCATGAGCTTAGTGGCGTCTCACATATTAAATGACAGATAAAGATACTTAAGCTTAATACGAACGTGATCAGTAGTGAAATACCAATCAATCTTGGCGTTTATCTAATCACGTTGTATCTGCCAAGCTGTGACTGCACTTCCTAATACTTAAATCTTATCAATAAGCATGCTATCTATTTCAAGCATAACTGCGCTAAAAGCTTTCACGCAGCAGCGTGATGGCCGGTATCAGTCTAGTCGCATAGCCGCTACACGGCCAAGGATATAAGACCTGAACGGTTAAGCTTGCAAGTCCCCAGGTATCGAGGCTTATAACGCACATCAGCTATGAGCAGTGGGCTACGGATATAGCCGCAAACGGTCTCGTTAGAGCATAAAATCTAACGCACGATAGCGCGAATCGACATGCACTGACATTGCAAAACGCAAACCTCCACTCTGGTTTTAAATCTCATTATTAGCAATACCTTAAGACTACCATTTTTATCCTAAGTAGGTCAGATTTATATCGGCAAGTGAGTCACTTTTACATCGGTAGAAACAGCAAGAGGCGTAATTAGATATTTTTAGTTCCTTTTTTCTTAGCTTAAGGCTTTCTGGATCAAGATGTAATGATTCTAGTTTTGCAAAAATGATAGTGAGCATTTAATGACCTGATCATAGACCTTACACGGCTAAGTTTGAGTGGCTCTAGAAATAACACTTTTAAGTAAATACATATTATTATTAATAATATTAAAAATTACATAATAAGTAACTATAAGCTTTTCGGCTTGGTTTGCAAAACGCATAGGATCTCGATCCGAGAGAGGATACAATGCGCCATTATCTAAGGACTTCTTAATAGGTAAGCACCCTTTCATGTCAGAAAAAAAAACCTCTAATAAAGAAAATTGCTCCCGCGACCGTCAGGTTGAAGGTCTGAAGATGCCTCCTCATTCACTAGAAGCGGAGCAGTCTGTGCTGGGCGGTTTAATGTTAGATAACGAACGCTGGGATAATATCGCAGAACGGGTAACCGGCAAGGATTTCTTTAACCGCCCGCACCGTCTGATTTTTAACGAGATGCAGTGTCTGTTAGAGTTGGGCAAGCCTATCGATCTGATCACGCTTTCGGAATCTCTAGAACAAAAAGGCAAACTGGATGCCGTTGGCGGGTTCGCTTATTTGGCGGAGCTATCGAAAAATACCCCCAGTGCTGCAAATATTTCCGCTTATGCTGATATTGTGCGCGAACGGGCCGTAGTTCGGGAAATGATCGCGGTCGCTCATGAGATCGCCGATGCCGGTTACGATCCCCAAGGACGCAGCAGCGAGGATCTTCTGGATCTGGCAGAATCGCGCGTATTCCAGATAGCGGAGAACCGCGCCAGTAAAGATGAAGGCCCGAAGAGTATCGACCGTATTCTTGAAGATACGGTGACGCGTATTGAGCAGCTTTACCAGAAGCCGCACGACGGCGTTACCGGCGTTTCCAGCGGCTATTTAGATCTGGATAAAAAGACCGCCGGCCTGCAAAAGTCGGATTTGATTATTGTTGCTGCTCGCCCGTCTATGGGGAAAACCACTTTTGCCATGAATCTGTGCGAAAATGCCGCTATGACCGAGGACAAGCCAGTGTTGATCTTTAGCCTTGAGATGCCCGGTGAGCAGATTATGATGCGTATGCTAGCATCGCTATCGCGCGTCAATCAAACCCGGATTCGTACTGGCCAGCTGGACGATGAGGACTGGGCGCGCATTTCCAGCACTATGGGAATCTTGCTGGAAAAACGCAACATGTATATCGATGACTCGTCAGGGTTAACCCCGACAGAAGTGCGATCACGCGCGCGACGCGTATTCCGCGAACATGATGGCTTGAGTCTGATTATGATTGACTATCTCCAACTAATGCGGGTACCGGCGCTGTCCGACAACCGTACCCTAGAAATCGCTGAAATCTCTCGGTCGTTAAAGGCGATGGCTAAAGAGCTGCATGTGCCAGTGATGGCACTATCGCAGCTGAATCGTAGCCTGGAGCAACGCGCTGACAAGCACCCTATCAACTCCGATTTGCGCGAATCTGGCTCAATCGAGCAAGACGCCGACTTAATTATGTTTATCTACCGTGATGAGGTTTATCACGAGAAGAGCGATATGAAGGGGATCGCTGAAATTATTCTTGGCAAGCAGCGTAACGGCCCAATCGGGACCGTGCGGCTAACTTTTAACGGACAATGGTCACGATTTGACAATTATGCCGGTCCAAAATACAATGAAAAATGATATTATATCATAATTTTTCTTATCGCGCTCCTATTTTAGTGCTTTTGATTAACTCAATCGCTACTCGGTTATTTTTATTTTAAATAGTGGGTACAACGTTATACCGACTACTCGAAGGGAGTTATGCTTATTTCTGGTATACAAGAATGCGGAGAAAATCATGCATCAAGGTATTATATTTGCTCAATTGCATCGACATATTAAGAATAGTGCCAAGCAACTAATAGTTGCCGCGGTCGAAGCTAAGCTCGATGTTGCAACAACATGCTGAATGACGCTTTAAGGATAGACATCATGCCGCCGTCCATAACGGTTCTTTACTACAGCAAGCCATACATATGGGTATTATCAATATTAAAATTAAAGCATCTAACGTCAGAGAGCGTAGCGGTCACGGAACACGCTTCAATAGCGCGTTGCCGCCGCCTTATCTAAAACGTCTACACAACGTCAAAGCGTTGCTGCCATGTCCGCATCTGCTAGACGCATCTACCGGTAATTTTTATTAAGCCACCGACTATTCGTGAATAGCCTATAATCCTCTTGCTAATGTCATATTACATCTTAAATAACAGATCAAGAGGCTTACGCTCGATACGAGCGTTATTAGTAGTTTGATAAAAATCAAGCTTAGCGTTTATCTAGTAGTGCAGCGTCCCGCTAAGCGATGATTTCACTTTGCAATGTCTCAATATTGTCAGTATGACGCTTCAGATATTCGTCAATCAGTACATTGAGTTTGATTTCCGCTACGTTTAGCCAACTGCTATGTATGAATGTATAAGCGAATTCAAAACGATTCCGTAAAGCCTTAATCTGATTCGGCAGGAAGCCTGACACTTATTTGTAAAATCTCGACTAACGCCTTGCCTCCCGTCCTTTAGGCATCTACTGGACGTATCGCAATTCAACAAAATCAATGCATTCATAACTTTCTATTCGGCATGCTTGCCATTACTAATTAAAGCCCCCAATTACGTTCTTTCTTCTGATATAAGAATCATAATGTATTTTCCACTGATTCATTTTAGAAACTTTTTTAGCTCTAACTATAGATACTGCAACCGCTATTTTTCCGTGTTAAGACGCTAGGTTTAGAGCCATAACTTGCTGTCTCACAAAATTATTTACCGCAACAAATCGCAGTAGAAAATCATATTTAATTTCTATCCACTGCTGCACGTACAGATTTATCCAACTTAATCAATCCGATTATTCGCGATCTCCAGTCTTTACTGTAAAAATGTACTGTTTAGACCCCACAGAAAATTAACTACAGCATGTAAATGAATAACTTTTTAATAAACTGGAACATATGAAAGCACTCTAGCTGATCAAAATGCATAATGAGGTAATTTTTATCAAAAAAACCCCGGCAAGCCGGGGTTTTTAATGCCACAAATACTACCAATGGGTTTACATCATGCCGTTCATGCCACCCATGCCATTCGCGCTACCTAAGTCAGGTTTCTCTTCTTTCCGCAGATCAGTCACCATACATTCGGTGGTGATCATTAAACCAGCGATGGAAGCCGCATATTGCAGAGCGGAACGTGTCACCTTGGTTGGATCCAGAATACCCATATCGATCATATTGCCGTACTCTTCAGTCGTCACGTTATAACCAGTATTACCTTCAACCGCTTTCACTTTATTAGCGATAACTGAGGGCTCTTCACCGGCATTCGCAACGATCTGACGCAGCGGGGCCTCCATCGCGCGCCGCGCAACTTTGATGCCAACGTTCTGATCTTCATTGTCACCACGCAGTTCAGCAATGCTGTTAGCTACGCGAATCAGCGCCACGCCGCCACCGGCGACTACGCCTTCTTCTACTGCGGCGCGGGTTGCGTGCAGGGCGTCTTCAACGCGGCCTTTCTTCTCTTTCATTTCTACTTCAGTCGCAGCACCTACTTTGATAACGGCAACACCGCCAGCGAGTTTAGCCACGCGCTCTTGCAGTTTTTCACGATCGTAATCAGAATTAGCTTCCTCGCGCTGCTGGTTGATTTGCGCAACGCGGCTATTGATAAGAATCTTGTCGCCCATGCCGTCGATGATAGTAGTCGTATCTTTAGTAATAACGACACGTTTAGCGTGCCCCATATCCTGCAGGGTAGCTTTTTCTAACTCAAGGCCGATTTCTTCAGAAATCACAGTACCAGCAGTCAGGATAGCGATATCCTGCAGCATGGCCTTACGGCGATCGCCGAAGCCCGGGGCCTTCACAGCAGCCACTTTAACGATACCGCGCATAGTGTTTACCACAAGCGTAGCCAGCGCTTCGCCTTCAACATCTTCAGCGATAATCAACAGAGGTTTTCCTGCTTTTGCAACGGCTTCCAGCACCGGCAGCATTTCTCGAATATTGGAAATTTTCTTGTCGACCAGCAGAATAGATGGGCTTTCCAGCTCAACGGCGCCGCTTTCTGGCTTGTTGATAAAATACGGAGAGAGATAACCACGGTCGAACTGCATTCCTTCAACCACGTCTAACTCGTCCTGCAAACCAGAGCCATCTTCTACGGTAATGACACCTTCTTTGCCTACTTTTGCCATGGCTTCAGCGATTAAAGTGCCCACGGTATCATCGGAGTTAGCAGATATAGTGCCTACTTGCGCAATCGCTTTAGAGTCGGAGCAAGGCACAGATAGTTTTCTCAGCTCTTCTACTACGGCGATAACAGCTTTATCGATACCGCGCTTAAGATCCATCGGGTTCATACCGGCGGCTACGGCTTTTAGGCCTTCATTAACGATTGACTGTGCCAGCACGGTCGCAGTGGTGGTGCCGTCGCCTGCAGCGTCATTGGCTTTAGAAGCAACCTCTTTCACCATCTGTGCGCCCATGTTTTCAAATTTATCTTCCAGTTCAATTTCACGTGCGACTGTAACGCCGTCTTTAGTGATAATCGGGGCACCGAAAGATTTGTCCAGGACTACATTACGACCTTTAGGACCCAGGGTTACTTTTACCGCATCTGCTAAAACATTAACGCCACGAAGCATTTTTGCGCGAGCGTCGTTGCCGAATTTTACGTCTTTAGTTGCCATTTATAGTTTTCCTTATATTTGTTGAGTTCAGATGATTAAGCGAGGATTACTGCTCGACAATCGCCAGAATGTCACTTTCAGACATAATAAGGATCTCATCGTTGTCAATTTTCTCAGTCTTTACGCCGTATCCGTCATTGAAAATCACGATATCGCCAATTTTCACATCCAGTGCTTTCACTACACCGTTTTCCAGAATACGACCGTGACCTACAGCCAGTACTTCACCCCGAGTAGACTTTCCCGCTGCAGAACCTGTCAGCACGATTCCGCCCGCAGACTTAGCTTCAACTTCTTTACGCTTGACTATAACACGATCATGTAGTGGACGAATTTTCATTAATAGCTCCTCTTGAGAGAGTCCGTATCAGTTTTTCTTAGGACGATCGCCGGGCATAGTGTCACGCTCAGCCTCGTGATGAATAAGATGGGGGCGTTCAGAGAAGCTTCAAGGGGATAAAAAAAATTTTTACTTAAACGACAAAATTTTAGCCAAAAAAAAAATAAGATTATATTAATCAATAAGTTATACTTTGTTATTCCATACTCTTTTTACCTATTTTTATCATCTCGCCGGTCGTTTAATCTTTTATCAAAAAAATCACGACGACGATACTCGCCTTCAAAGGTCATACTGTCGGCGCCGTGGCCGCGCTGCAAAGGTAGATAAGGCAGCAGACGCTGCGTCAACAGGTTTTGTATCAGCGGCAATAACAGCAGCAGGCCGAGGATATCAGTGAAAAAGCCGGGCAGCATCAGCAGAAATCCCGCAAGCAACAGCGAGACGCTTTTAAGCATTTCGCCGGCCAGGCTCTCACCGCGCGCCAGCTTTATCTGCATTTGTCCCAGAATACGCAGCCCCTTGTCTCGTATCAGCAATACACCGATAAATGACGTCGCGATCACCAGCAGCAACGCTGCTAGTATGCCAAGCACATGGGCAACCCGGATGAAAAGGGAAATCTCAATATAGGTAGTGATAAAAATGATTAACAATGGAATCCAACGCATTAAATTCTCCTATATTATTGATTTTGGTAGCAAGAGCATCTGCCCAAAGAGATAAAATTTGCTACCGAAAATACGCTTTTTGCCAGCTTGTCCTAATGTAATAGTCTCCTGAGAGACACTTTTAAAGTGATACACATGGTCGTGGCTCGTGTCGCTTCGCGAAAGCTGGTCACACAATCCACTGAATTCATACCTCCTGATGGCTGAACATTTGCAGGCTAAAAAGACAATCTGTAAATTTTTTGCTATTGTCTGTAAATATCCAATAAATAGCTTAGGCGATACTCGACTAAGATTACGCAAGCAATATTGCGCATTAAGCTGCGAGTCTTATTTTTGTAAAGACAGATAAGAACCAACCGAGCGCCTAACCTATACCCACTAAAACATAACCTCGCGAGGTTTTATTTTGCATTTATGAAAGATATTCACAATTGTATAGCTCCTCGCCGGCACAGCCCTGTTTATGGAGGAAAGAGCTATTGAAGGATATAGTTGAGGGCAATATTGTGATGATTAGACTCTACAGTCAGGCAACTACAATACTTAAAATCAGAGCTGCTCTTCAAGGTAAGTAACAAGCTAGCATCTACGTTAACTAAGCCTTATGCATCTCTTAACTGAACCTTTCTATCTCTAAATGGCAAAAACGAGATGGTGTTGAGGATTGTAGTCATATTTTCCATCACTTTCAGACGACTCTTTCGCTCGCCTACGAAGCAGTGGCTATTTCCCTTCGGAAGACGCTTTTTCTTGCACTGGAAGATTTCTTGGAGATCATACGCGAATGCTTGAACGAGACCATATCTTAATCTACCCTAAATCGCTGTTTACACAAGCATAAATTGTGGCGCTTGCGTGATATAAGGGAAAAAGCATAAAACTAAATCAGAAGAATAAAGCCCTTAAACACTATGAACAAGCTTAGCTGCATATTAATATTAAATATTTTCTATAAATTCCAAATAAAACCTTACGATGTTTGGTACAGATAGAGTAACTCGATAAGCCTTCATCCATCTCTATCCAGACAAAGCTGGTCTAATGCACAACCTTCCTTGCCTAATCTTAATCAAGCATGTCGTATAGCTATTTATCTGGCAGTAAGACTTCACTGCAATATATTAAATATTGATAAAAAATAACAATAAAATCATTTAAAAATTAACCATATTGTTCCTCAAGATTGGACACACTAGTGTATTAACAAGTAAAAATAGCGGTTGAAGGATCTACAGCCAGATCTGAATCAATCCTTTAAAAACAGAGGAATAAAATACATTATTAACTTCAGAATAAGGAACACAACTGGAAATATCGCTAGGGTCAAGCGTTATTTTTTCGAATAAAGGCTTAAAGCAGTCCTACATGGCAAATCGAGCAAACGGGTGGATGGCCGTATTATAAGCAGTTATTCCGAAGTACATTTAATTCCGCTAAGCCGCAGCAAGCTGCCAGAGGGTCGGAAAGAGAGACCCTTACAACTGCTTGCCGATAAAGCTCTTGAAGTGTAATACGTCAAAAATCCTGCATAAAACAATAAAGCGCATACTAAAAACTCACTGAAACCGTGAATGAAAATCGGCTAGCTTATACCGCTAGAAATAAATGCTGAATTCGTTACTGCTATGAAAAACGCCCTGAAGGTGCATCTTCGGCTCTATAATTGGATACATCCGATTTTTTTCATAAACGAGGTCTCCTTCAATTGATTGGACACACGTGTAACGCTGCTATTAAGACCTGGAAAATCCACTCGGCAAAACCATGAATACAAATGGCTTAGGGTAATAGAATATCTTGATGTTTTAGCAATAGTTTAAAGTTCATCTACTTTGCTAATTACATCACTATTCTTTTACGAGGAAATGAGCCAAATAATCTTGAATATTTAAAAACTATAAGACACCTTGACAAGTAACCATAAGCGTATCTATATGCAGGCTCTCTATATTACAAAAGCACCAAGCGCGGTAATGACGCGGTTTCTGTGGCTATAACTGTTAGACGCTCGCCTGATCCATGTATCGGCGCACAGAAAGCTTCAGGGCGAGTTTATAAACACTTTTTTGCCTTACATGCCTCCGGCATAATAGCTTATTTATAGCTATTGATTTTAATCAAAACCATTTCATTTAGCTAGATAGATCAATTTTCAATTAGTAGTGACATTCAGGATCAATGAGCCGTTGGCGGGATTGTCTGCCAACTAAAGTAACTGAGAATAGAATCAGGATTTATTGCACTCACTTTCTTAAAGTATATTTTAACAGAATAGTCTTACACATAAAGACTTATGATGTTCATAGAGAATTCATAGCGAAGGTTCGTTATATTTATCCTTCCGGCTGGTTTAGCGTAAAGCTTTATGCAATTTTTTAAATTTGTTTATACACCTAAATACGGCAGTTGACTAAACATAATAGAAATCGAACTGTGTAATCACTGCTAATCAGAAACAACGTAAGAAGATAAATTCTCAGATTAATTAGTATTTCACTACTGATAACGCTTGCATCAAGCTAAAGCGTTCTCATCTGTTATTTAATATATGATGTAATACTAGTTATCCGTATATTAAATATTTTCCACAAATGTAAAATTAAAATTTACGACGTTACTTTTTTATAGGCATAGATCGAGCGATGCTGGCGTAATCTTGGTCGAGCATGTTCTATGAGACCACTAATCAGGCGCTCATAGACAATGGTAAAGAATTAAGAGACCGTCTTTTTAGCCTGTAAAAAACGCTTACCCACGAGGAAACATGACTTCAACCGCTTAAGCGAAGAGATTGATATAGAAGACCGTCTCAGCTCACCTATACACACAAATAAATAGTATGGTGAGAAATTTAATGAACGTATAGAAGATCTGCCGCAAAGACCCCATTTCAATTCTAGTGAATGGCTTGAGATCACACTGCACAGATATATTTAGCTCTACAATTAGCAATTTGCTCAATCAGTATTGAGTAGTAAAAATCAATCTTGAAATATTTAAACCTAAATTCTTAAAAGAAAAAGCATGCTGCCTTCCAAAATGTGATAGCCGCCCTGTCTACGACAGGTTATCGCTCGGCATGACGGTCTTTGTGCATCACCTTATGCCCGTAGCCTGCCAAATATTGCGCACGCGATTTATGGTTTCGGTGGTCGGTGGTTTGAAGCCATCTTACTGACATTCCTCACCGACAGCGATCTATTTATGCTTACACCATTCTTAATAAGGTAGTAGATAGATTTTCTCCATATTGCTAATATGCTGAGTAAATGCGCTGAGCATATTTGCCGATTTATCGTTGCGCCACAGCTGGGCACCACTACATAACGCAGCCAAGTACGCCTATTAATCTTGGCTAGATAGCGGGCAAAATCCAAGATGCAGCGATTAAATAATCCGATCAGATTCTTATGAATATCGTCATTCATCTCCTTTATATCCAGCATCAGTAAATCGGTAACCCCCAACTATTCATCACTCACAGAATTATAGCTATGGACAAAACTGTTAGTATCTAGACCGGTGTTTATGCTCTCAGCATGGCAAGTGCGGAAACAGTCATACACAACTCCACCTGCAGAATGGCGTTACCGCGGACGCGGTAACGCCGCTGCGATATGCATTCATAAAATGGCGATATGTGATTACTTCGCGCATATTCTCCTGAATAGGAATTTCCTAGCCGCCAGTGCTATCCGCAGGTATCGCGATTGTAACAATATAGACAACGTATCAAGCAGCTCTGAAAAAATGAAAAAACGAACGCTGATACTACGGTACCGCAAATGAGTTAATACGAACAGTAACAGAGATGGCAGAGAGTTCTCTATTCATAATGAAATAATAAGTTTTGGCTAAAAGCCTGCTTACGGCAAGCATAGCCGTCAGACAAAACGCGTTGTTTCATTGTGTGCGGCACACTACATAAAATAGACTATACTCTCATAGAGCCTTACGCACTTTAAGATAACGTGTAAAATTACATTGATGCAGTAAAGCACTGACCCAGAACCTCTCGGTTCATTTCTTGATATTCAGATGTGAAAAACTTACTCCTAAATAAAATAAACAATAGAGGCTCAACATGCACTATGTTGCAATATTCATAACCCGGACGCGTAAAATTTTTAATCGTCAAGCCGCACTAAAGCGATTGTAACCTTAAGGCTTAGTGGCGATTATGATACTTATTTGCGCGCATGAGACCCGCAATAGATAGATATAGAAAACTATGCAATCGGAGTTCTGCTATTGTATCTTAGTTTTTTTATGACGCATCTTACTCAGCAACTTTTAGACTAAACTGGAAATAAATAATTTTAACGTGGATGAATATTTTGCTAAAAAAATTTCAGAAACACTACAACGGACACTCATCATACAATTCGCACACAACATAGGCCTCGTTATCTAGTGTCACATCACATATTAAATGCCGGATAAAGACGCTTAAGCTTGATAATAGCGTTATGATCAGTGAAATTTGAATTGATCTTAGCGCTTATCTGGTTGCTTTATTTCTACCAAGCAGTAACTTAGATTTGCAATCTCTTAATCTTGTCAATATGAAAATTCAGGCATTAGCCAATCAGTATATTCAGTTTTATTTTCGCCATATTTAGAGTGCTTTTGATCCATTTTAGTTTTTTAAATACCTATTTATCTATATGTAAATTTTTTCTTAAGCCTAAAATAGCGCAGCATTACAGTGAAGACCTAAAATCGTAAATAGTTGGATTAATTGAGAAGAGTAAATCTACACGTGCAGAATAACACAGATATCAAATAGGCTCTTCTACTGCGACTCGTTGGCAGAAGCAATTCCGTGATACTGCAAGCTATAACCCCCAATCCATAAGAAATACGAATCACGGATCAAAAATTGATTCATATTCTTATTTTATCCTAACGCTTATTGATTAGTCTTGTGATCTAACCTTGTCTGAAATACATACTTCCCTGAAAAGTATTTTTATCATTTAAAAAAGACTTTCTACTCTATGCTATTTTATCGTCATATGATAACGATTTAAAAAGACAGAACATGCCATTAAAAAAGAGCAACAATGTAGCTCATTACGCGCAAATTTTTGTCTGAAAATATCACACTTTTTACCAGAGAAGCTTATTAATAAAACGGCAACAATAATAAATATAAGTGGGTCAAAGAGCCGTAGTAAACGAGGTCAACAATATCAAACTGATCTCCTTAACGCGCATTAGAAATGGAGGATTTTTTTAGATCTATCGACAAATATTACAACCACTACTTTTACGCACTAAAACACTAGACTGCCTTAACCTTTAGGCGTTTCAAGCAACGCAAAAGTCTATTGGCGGGCATGCAAATTTCTAGTTATATAGACTCGAACAACCAATAGTAATTATAATATCAATTAGTTTATTCTGTGCATTTTGTGCATTTCGCTCGGGAATAGGCGATTTTAGTCTCCCATTTCTTAAGATTTTTTAACGCGATCCTCTATATGCTTATGCAGAAGTTTATCCACATTAAGTTGATAATGCAGCCCCTCCCAGTGACCATAAACCCGTAACGGAATCGCGGTAGAGGTAAGGATATTCACAAGCTGCCGATCCCCCCTCCAACCCTTCAAGACCCGTATCTGTAAATTCGCATCGCATTGATGCTCTGGTAAATTCAGAGTGCCATTGCCGGTCAGCACCAGCAGTTCGGAATCCCCCGCTAAATCATTTAACTGAAGGTTACCCTGTTTAAGCGTAACTTTGGCAGTCAGCTTCCTCACTTCTGAATAACGCTCATTACGTTCTTCGGCTACCAAACTGCCATTAGTGCGCGTTACCGCTCTCTTAATTAAGTTCAAAATATTGAGCCCTTCTAGTTTAGCGTTATCCAATGTCATGAAGACTGAACCCTGCCAACCGCGGGGAAAATCCATCGCAGTAAAATTATGCCCCCACACTTCTCCTTGAAGAGAAAGCTGGCCGGTGAACGTCTGGGGTAATGCAAACGCTTTCAACAATGAGCCTAGCGCAATACGGGAAAATTGCGGATGAAGATGGAAAAGAAGCCGTGTCCCTGTAGCATAAAACATGCAGGGCACATTAAACCCCCTTCTCCAAGTTTGCCGGTAAATGTGTTCACGCGCAGCTGTCCATGATGGTTATCTGCTTGCACGTTTAAATCAGTCATTGTCAGACCGTGATAAACAACGTTTTGGGCTCTCAGGCTAAGCTTACCACTAAAATCTTTCAGATTAGAGAGCACGTTATCTGCCAGGGCGCTGCTAGCGATTACGGCTTGACCCGTAGAAGCGCCTCGACTTTTCGCTTGAGCATTATTACTGTCTGTAGGCGGCTGCCGCTCCAGCAACCTATCCAAATTTAGGGTCTTCGCCGCTAAATCCAGTTGATACAGCGGTTTATCATCCAAGCGGACACTTATCTGTCCACTTAAATCACTGTCGTTAGCACTGAAGGTCAATTTACTGATCGTTAACAACTGCTTGACGGCAGAATAATCAGCATTGAAAGCGCCCTTACCTTCAATGCCTTGCTGCGGCAGGCCATGGGTGCCCAGCTGATAACTAAATTTATCGATGCTGGTGCTAATTTGACCTGGGTATTGGTTCAAATTCAGGCTACCGTTGACAGAGACCGTCAGATCGCGTTGATTGCGATTGAGACGACCAGAAAATTCAATACGCGCTTTGCGTGCGGCACCTGCTTCATTTGCAAATTCAAATCGCGCAAATTAAGTTGTTCATTAGCATCACGCTGCCAGATAAGTAAGCTGTCGGCTACCTGTAAGCTGCCAATATTCCAGGACCAGTTGTTGTCCTTTTCTGGCTCCAGCGTATCCGCTGGCGCGATGGGGGAATTCTCAAAACGGCGGATCGCGCTGTCTGGTGTCAACGTAATAACAGCGCCTTTAAGCATGACCTGTTTTACCGACAACTGATGCGACAACAGCGGCCAAAGCGCTACGTCTAGGCGAATATTCTCTGCGCTGATTATGGGAACCGCCGCACCCGTGGCGGTGAGCTTTATACGTCCCGCAAGAATGCTCAATTGCGGCCAAGCATGCCACCGCAAATCTCCCTCTAAAGATAAATGATACCTGCTGCGCTGTTCCACCTGACTCATCATATAGCTGCGAAAATCATTAGGATCAATTAACACCACCATAGTCATCAGTCCTGCTACAACCACCACCAGCAAAATAAACAGCGTCGTCAGTAATCTGCTCATGCGGTCCTCTTTCTTTATTACCCGATGCGGCATGCCCCCTGACGATTCAGTCCTTATCAATCCGACTGGTAACGACGCCTTGCTAATTTCGGCATTTAGCATTTTTATGCCTATTATAGGGTCAGGCAGCAGAATAGCTCGGAGGTTCAAAGCTAAAGGCACTTATCCGCGCGACGGGGCGCAACGCCAGCGGCAACTGATCTGAATTATAGAACTCCAGTATAATTCTACCCCGCTAACCGGAACTAATATGGTATAGATCCCGTAAGGTATCATGGTTACTTTTTGAATAATTCATATTTTATTATGAATCAACATTTCATAGACTTCAATGGAGTGTTGCTACTCAATACTGATTGAGGCAATTTCTAATTCTAGAGTTATATCACTGTTCATCCATCCCGGTTTATTATCCCACAATAAAAAATATTTCAATTTTTATAGGGAATTAACTCAATAGCTTAAGCGATCATATTCCACAACAAATCAACATTTCTTTCTGCAGATTTTCTGAGCAGTAATTTCAGTTTAGGAAAATTCTTCTCGATAAGATTTAAACTGTGCCAATAAGACGAAAGAGAAAATTTCTTACTCTAACGAGCCACAGAAGAAGAACTTATTTAATAACTAGCCGCCGCTGCATCTACATAGTTACCCGCTTCAATCAATCCGACTATTTACGTTATTAAGGCTTCACTGCAAAATATGCTACTGAGACCTCGGAGAAAAGCTACAGAATACAGATTAATAGCTATTTAATAAACTAAATATATGAAAGTTCCCTTATCATGAGTCATATCAAGATCTATAGCCCAGGTTTATTGTATTAAGCATTTCCACCGTATAAGGCTAATGCTGTATGGGATCGTCTTTCATTAGTTCACATACCGAAATATAGCAGTGAACTAAACATAGAGAAAATCGAACTCAATGTGCTAGTTGGCCAATGCCTACATCGTCATCTTAATAAGATCGAGACATTGCAAAGTTCACTTATCGCTTGGCAGACGCAACGCGAATAAATAAATATCAAAATAGATTGGTATCTCACTACTGATGACGCTCGTATCAATCGCAAACGTTTTATTTGTTATTTAATATGTAATGTGACACTAGGTAACGAGACGTGTCTTGACTATGCACTGTATGATAAGTGTCTGTTATAGCGTTTTTGATATTTTCTAGAAGAGCACTCATCTGCTAAAAAGGTATTTGTTACCAGTATCAGAAATAAATATAAAAATCAGAAAAAAAATTAAAAATAAATAAAATCAATTGTTTATAATCAATAAATGCCTGTTATTCATAATTAAACTCGATTACGCATTGTGATTAGCTAGAATCATATTCTATATTAAATATATAAATAGATACTCTTTAGCCTGATACGAGCATTATCAGTACTGAAAAGCTAATCGATCTTGAGGTTTATCTGATCGCGCTTTGTCTACTAAGCGGTGACTTCACTTTGCAATATCTCAATCTTATCAACATAACGCTTCAGGTATTGGCCAATCAGCATATTGAGTTTGCCATCTTTAGACAACCGCCATGTTTAGATGTACAAGTAAATTCAAAACGATTCTATAAAACTTTAGCTTGATCCAAGGGAGGGAAGAGCATAAAAACTTTGTCTATGGATGCTAAGACTCTCCATGACCAGCATAATTCGGTATACGTAAGGATATGCTATTGAGATATCCTGACAAAAATAAGAACAATTTATCCTGATTCTATGCTGATTCTATGCTAAGTCACCTTGGTTAGCCTACGACAAGATAACGATTTACTGGCTATAAAGACATTTCGCACTCTAAGCCCTTTTTATTTATATTCTTCCCGAGCAGATTTTCAGACCTTCACAAAAAGACTACTCATTTGTGTCTAATAAATTGATGAAGGGATAACATCTATACAAACTACCGTATGTATCGGATCATAACGCTAACGATATACGTCCAGCGCATTTTCCATCACCGCCAGGAGTTCAGCATTAGCTTCTTTGGTATAGCACAGACGTTCTTTGTCCGAGGCTTCAGTGCATTTTTATTGCAGTTATTACTGTTTCACGCGAGATTGTTTTAACGTATTGCAGTTTTACTGCTTTACCGACAAACAGTTGCAAAGACTCTCTTCTCCCTTATGGGAAATCGCTGCAGTTCAACACAATTAAGTGCATTTTGGCATCCTCATCAACCCTGCAGTCATTAGGCCTGTTTGCTTGGTACGTGTGACCCTATCGATCTTTCCGGCACCTATTTGTAAAATTTCGGTTAACGCCTTGCCGCCCGGTTGCTTTATACCTTTAATTAATATATCAAAATTCAACAAAATTAATACATTCACAATTTTCTGTTCGGTATGCTTGCAATTTCTGATAAACCCTTATAATTTCGTTCTTTTTCCTAACGTAAGATTTTCTGCAATCAGGGCATTATCGGCTTCACCACAGTGACATTTCATGCCATTATTACTCTATATTTCTGCCCTGATCTTTCAGTAGTGTCACTGACCGGCGATAGACAAGACTATTTTTACCTTTCAATACAGATACAGGGCCGGAGAGGGTGGGCAATTTTCATAACCGTCATTTTAGACCTGATTTTTCTTTTTATCTTACTAAAAAGCAAGAAACCATAAACCAATCCTTTACTTTTAAAAAAGTAGATAGTTATACTGTTTTGTGAACTCCGAATATCAGATCTTAAATCTAACGTGTTATATCGTATTTTTTTGATTCGTTTTTGCTTAGCCTGAGGGTTTCTGTATCAAGTTATGGTGATTCTAGTTTTTAGAAAAAGTGATAGTAATTATTTAGTTGTCTGACTAAGTATGTTAATCAGCCAAGCTTGAACTGCACTGAAAATAAACAATTTTTAACTAAAGTAATGCTCATAAAAAGACTATAAGGAGGACTTACCATTCAATTCATAACCAACATTGTTACCTAGCTAAATTTAAGTATTGATTTAACCGACATTATAACTTGGGTATACTGATACCGCGATTCTTAGTAAGAGCATTAAAACACCTAGAATGCTATATAACTTGCTGAGGCCCACTGAGCAAAATGCGCAATCAGGTTTAATTATGAGCAATCAACCTTATTTGGTTATAACTAATTGATTTTATTTATTTTTAATTTGACTGCTTGTTATATTTATTCCTAATTTAAGTGTGGAATAACGATTATACAGTCAAAATACACTATGCGCATACTTTTATGCAATGACGATAGACTTCATATACCAGACATTCAGGAGCTGGCGTTTGCCTTACGCCAGCTTGCCACCGTGCAGATTGTAGCGCCAGAGAGTAACCGCAGCAGCGCGGCCAATTCGCTAACGCTAGATACGCCACCGCGTACGCAAACTCAGCCCAACAACGATATAGGCATCCTCTCCCAAACTCCTACAGACTGCGTCTATCTCGGCGTCAATGTCTTGACACCTCCCGGCTCAGATATGGTCGTGTCAAGCCTTGCTGCCAGGCCAAATCTAGGTAATGACGTGATTTATTCCGGCACTGTCGCCGCCTCGATAAAGTGGCATCATCTAGGCTATCCAGCACTAGCGGTTTCGCTAAACGTAATCACCGCTACCGCCATCAACTGTCCCCTGCTGCGTGTGCTGTCCCACGCGACGCTGCACATCAGCAAAATTCTCAATGTCAATGTTCCCGATCTGCCACTATCGTCAAGCAAGGGGTGCAAAGTGACCGACTGCGGCAGACGCTATCCCGCCAGCGCAGTCATCCGCTAAACGGAACCGCGCGGTCGTGAAATGATATGGCTCAGATTGCCAACCGTCTTATTTGATGAAGGCCAGAAACCGATTTCGAGGCCGTTAATCAGAATTATGTCTCACTAATACCGCCACAGGTAGATCTTACTGCCAACACCGCGCTGCCTATCAGACTCGGTCAAACTGTTTTTTAACCTTATATCGTGGCGCGTATGACAGAACTACTGGCGCTAAGGCCAGAATCGCAGGCGCTAGAAATCGGCACCGATATCGGCTATCAGACCGCGATTCTGGCTAATTTAGCCAAGCACGTCTGTTCGGTGAAGTGGATTAAAACACTGCAATCGCAGGCCAAGCGCTGACTGAAACTGCTTGATCTGCATAATATTTCTACCCGTCATTACGGCTAGCATGGCCGGTTAGTGCGCGAGCCGTTTGATGCAATTATCGTGACGACGGCGCTACCGGAAATTCTCAATGTGCTGATGACGCAGCTATATGAGGGGACGTGATAGCGCTGCCGATCGGCTAAGAGCAGAAGAATTTGACGCGCGTGCAGCATAAGGGGAAGACATTTTCATAGACACCCTTGAGGCAGTCCGATTCGTTCCGCTGGTCAAAGCCGAACTGGCCCGATGCCTAATGTTTAAATTTCTATACAAGTGTTTAATGGTGTGCACAACTTGTTGTTGCTAGCATTAACGGCGGTGTAATTTTTATCTCGAAAATAGCTATAAATACTCCTTTTACTGGGACAATAAGCATTAAAAGGATGTATAACTCATAATGTCTGGCTTATGTAGAATGATAAATGGCGTTGCTGCCATAGGGAAGAATTGAGCATGGGAAGCCCAAAGTGCGCATGGCGACGAGTTGCAATCTGTGCCATGGCCAGTATGTGGCTAGCAGGATGCGCAAATAATGAAACCAGCGCAGCGATAAGCAGCGTAAGCGGCAGTAAGAGCAGCCGCGGCTACAGCGATAATGCTTTGACCAGCGCGAGCACGCATCGGCCAGCGCGGCCGCTGGTAGTGGCTGCAGTCAGCAGTAAGCCGCAGGGCAAGGTCAACCTTGCCCGAAAAGGAAATATTCTTTATAATAGGAGCTATGATAGCATTCATAAAGGTTCCTATTCTAGCGCGCTCTATCAGGTAAAACGTGGCGATACGCTCTTCCATATCGCCTGGATTACTGGAAACGACTACCGGGATTTAGCGCAAAGAAACAATATTCGGAAACCTTACAACCTAAACGTAGGTCAGACTTTGCAGGTTGGTAACGGAACGAGACCGATTGCCGGCAATGCGCAAGCCAGAATCATCTTGGAGTCCAACTCTAATAAGGCCAATACTGGCGTTGTGGCAGCTTCCGTTCCCGCTTTGAATGCACAATTAAGAGAATCAAGTGCTTTTTCTAATAAAAAAAGTAGTTATTCTGACAGAGTGAGTAAACAGAGTGTGGGCAACATGTTCACATCGATCAATAACAATATGTCACCTATCACTAGCACTGTTGTTACCAGAGCCTCACCGGTTTCAGCATTCAGCAAGGCAATCACCGGTTGGTGTTGGCCAACAGATGGGAAGATCATTGATAACTTTTCTGATACCGAAGGCGGTAACAAAGGAGTTGATATCTCCGGTTCTCTAGGACAACCGATTTTGGCAACCGCCAACGGCAGAGTGGTTTATGCCGGCAATGCTTTACAGGGATACGGTAATCTCATTATTATTAAACACAATGATAATTACTTGAGTGCCTACGCCCACAACGATACGATGCTGGTTCCAGAGCAACAAAAAGTCAGAGCCGGACAAAAAATAGCTACCATGGGTAGCAGCGGAACCAGCACAACCAGATTGCATTTTGAAATTCGTTACAAGGGGAAATCAGTAAACCCGCTGCGTTATCTTCCGCAACGATAAATTGACGAAATCTCTGAACGCTCTATCTTGGGCGGTAGGGGAATAACGAGTAGAACCTGCTACAGCCAAAGCCACTATAAACTAAAATACGCTATAAGTTAATGAGTTACATGAAGAGGCCGAATTTGATAAAAATAAGACTAAATCATTTGACGAGAAAGCAGTAGCTCGATAAGCCCGCTGATAATAATTTAGCTCAAGAAAAACTACTGTCTTATAGGGCAACCCAACATATTTTGGATACAATCCATCTCTATCTGGGCGAAATCCGATGTTCTCGGCTTCTGGCTGCTGAGGAAGAGATATCTACTTTACTTAGCATGCATTTTCCGAATGACATAACTCATTCCCGACGGGAATGCACTAAGCACATAATGTAAATTGCTTTTTTAAAGAAAAACGCTTTTGCGCCGCGTGCAGGTGCGGTTTCATAAAATCTAATAGATTAGATGTTTACTTCTTTACGAAGCGGCGCACCTAACCCTGTCATTCCCGTCTATGTAAGTATTTTCGCGCCTTTGATGCTCTTACAAACACAGATGTTCATTCCGAACGGTGTTCTATATTATGCTCGCATATAAGCGGTTAAATGTCTCTTTTCTTTATCTAATCGTTTTTAAACTAAAACTATCCTCACATCCGTCATTCCGCACCTAAAGTAGCCATCAATATAACAGTCAGTAAAATTAAAAATAAATAAAATCAATTGGTTATAAAAACATGACTGATTACTTATAATTAAGTGATCACCGTTACTTTTTTCTCAAAACGAGAATCAATTACAGATTGATATAGACACTCTGAAATCAAGCAAAAAGAAAAAATATTATGCAACACATAATAATTACGACATTACGCCCTGGCTTCACAAAACAGCATAACCGTCCTAACTAAAACTTCTTAATAAAAAATAAGCTCGATATTTATTCTGTGGATTGATACTGTAAAATTTTTATTTTTACAGACAATTGCAGCAATAAAAATTGCTCTTACTTATTTTAATAGACAAAACCATCAATAAACCTGATTCACGACTAAGTATAACTATTTATATTTTTAATATATAAAGAATTTATTGATGATTTTCTGATTTTTGGTAAGATAAAAAGAAAAATTAAATAATAAAGAATGTACTAACAAAAGGTTGCCTCCTAACGCAGCATGTTGGAGAATAAAAGCAATAAACGGGACCCTGCCGTGTAAAAGGAATATTAAAATGAGTAAGGAACCCTGCCCAACTAATTTTATTCGTCAAATTATCGACGAAGATCTAGCTTCGGGCAAGCACACATCGGTACACACCCGGTTCCCACCGGAGCCTAATGGCTATTTGCATATTGGCCATGCAAAATCTATTTGCCTCAATTTCGGCATTGCCCAGGATTATCAAGGCCAATGCAACTTGCGTTTCGATGACACCAATCCTATTACAGAAAATATAGAATATGTCGATTCTATCAAGCACGACCTGCAGTGGCTGGGTTTCAACTGGAGCGGTGACATTCATTACTCTTCCGATTATTTTGATCAGCTGCATGACTATGCGTTGGAGCTTATTGACAAAGGACTGGCCTACGTCGACCAATTGTCGCCGAACGAAATATGTGAATATAGAGGAACGCTGACTCAGCCGGGTAAAGATAGCCCCTATCGTAATCAGAGCGCGGAAGAAAACCGTGCACTATTCGCCAAAATGCGCAACGGCAAATTTGCTGAGGGCAGTGCCTGCCTTCGAGCCAAAATCGATATGGCGTCGCCGTTTATGGTAATGCGCGACCCGGTTTTGTATCGAATTAAATTTGCCGCTCACCATCAGACCGGCAATACCTGGTGTATTTATCCAATATATGATTTTGCACACTGCATCTCCGATTCGCTAGAAGGCATTACCCATTCCTTGTGCACAATGGAGTTTCAGGATAATCGTCGCTTATATGATTGGGTACTAGATAATATCACCATTGATGCGCATCCCCGGCAGTATGAATTTTCCCGGCTGAATCTTGAATACGCTATAATGTCTAAGCGGAAGCTAAATCGGCTAGTGACGGAAAAAATTGTTGAGGGCTGGGACGATCCGCGTATGCCGACCATTTCTGGCTTGCGGCGGCGCGGCTATACGGCCGCCTCGATTCGCGAATTCTGCCGTCGCATCGGCGTAACCAAGCAAGACAACACTGTGGAAATGGCTGCGCTAGAAGCCTGTATTCGCAAAGATCTGAACGAGCACGCGACGCGCGCCATGGCAGTGCTCAATCCCGTACGGGTAGTCATAGAAAGCCTTCCGGCAGGACATGAACAGTACATTGCGATGCCAAATCATCCCAATAAGCCGGAGATGGGCACCCGCCAAGTCGCGTTCAGCCGCGAAATCTTTATTGATCGCGCCGATTTTCGTGAAGAAGCCAACAAGCAATATAAGCGCCTGGTACTGGGAAAGGAAGTGCGCCTGCGCAATGCCTATGTAATTAAGGCTGAACGTGTGGAAAAGGACGCCCAGTGGCATATAACCACGATCTTCTGCCGTCATGACCCCAACACGCTAAGTAAAAATCCTGCCGATGGACGAGAAGTGAAAGGCGTAATCCACTGGGTATCGGCCACCCGCGGCATCGCCGCGGAGTTTCGCCTTTATGCTCGGTTGTTTAGTAGGGCCAATCCAGCGGCGGTGGAAGATTTCTTCTCTACGCTGAACCCTGATTCGCTTGTCATCCGTCAAGGCTTTGTAGAAGCCGGTTTACCAATAGTCAATACGACTACATCCTTCCAGTTTGAGCGCGAAGGCTACTTTTACGCCGACAGTCACTACTTTCGCTCCTCTTACCCGGTATTTAATCGCACCGTAGGACTGCGCAATGCCTTTTCCGAAAAAATCAGGATATAATTCCTCCCTCCGCACCGTTATTTTTAGTTTCTAGCACAGAGTAAGCGGTTAACGTTGCGCTATACCCAATAACCCGACAACCTAGAGAGCACGGCAGTCCTGCGTGCCGCTGTATAGGCCGTCCAGAGAGGCCGGCTTTCTATTCCTAATCGCAGCAGCAGACTAAAAGCGCCGGTTATTCCCCCTTTATCGACTGCTTTTTATTGTCCGTTAGCTAATAGGATAATGATCCGCCAATCGTTATGCTGGATATTGACCTTGTTCCTTTTCTGAAAGACTTGCAGAAAATTCTTAGGGGATCTACAAGAGGCTCTATAAATTTTCCCTGATTATTTATTTTATTCAGCTAGCGTCAGCCGGCTATATGGCATTGTAACGTCGCTTAAATAGATACTCAAATTCAGCCAGATAATGAGGAATATGTTGGTGACGACTTGCATGGCAAGTGCCGGCTATAGTGCTTTTGATATTTTCGACCAGAGCATTTATCTACTTAAAACTCAAGGTTAGCTGGGCCAGAGATCTCATCAGGTATTTCGGTTGGTTTTTGCTTTTTTTGGTTAGTTTTAGTTGGCTTGAGAGTTTCTACCTCAAACTTTAATGATTCTAGTTTTAAAGAAAGTGATAGTCATCATTTCATTATCTGATTATATACCTTATTCACCAAGCTTAAGTTATAGACACTTTTTCGAGTGGATGAATTCTCTACTGGAGACTTTCAAAACGCCATAACAGAGACCTTTTATTCAATTTCTAACCAAGCTGAATTTAATTATTAAATAAACCGACATCCTGACTCAGGAGCACTTTTGTATCTAGGATAGGTAGCATGGTTTTTAAACAATTTAGATTTTATTTTTTATAAAATAAATCATAACACAGAATACTGATTAAGGCAATTACTGGTTGTAAAGTTAGATATATGGATGCAGTGTAATATCGCACACTTCACCAAAAAAGAGATGGTAACTTTGCGACACATCTTCTATGCGCCTATTAAATCATTTAACTAATACCATTACTTTCCGGATGCATCGGCGGGCTAAGACAGTACTCTATATCAAGCTCTATATATAAACAGTCAAATTAATGTTTCCCGATAACCATCCCTTTCTCGGGCCAAAGATCCTCTCTACACTTTATTAACTGCCATTACCCGATGAATAGCGATGAGACATACGCGATTAAGATCACGCAAGAAACGTCATGCATTATAGGAATTAGGACGCTATCGCTAATTTTTTCTCTTAGGTTTAAATAACATATTATTATAGCAAGTAGTTAAGATCGCGCATAAGGGAATTGATTAAGACAGATAGCTCTGCATATGCAGGAGGATAGGGATTAAATATCCTCTTCTACTGCACCTTGTTAGAATAAGCAATTCCGTGAGACCGGAGGTTATAGCGCTAAACCTAGAAGAAACCCGCATTACGGATTAAAAGTCAATATGCATTCTGATTTTATCCTGACGCTTACTGATGAGTCTTGTGGTTTAACCTTATCCGCAATACAGACATCCCTGAAAATTCTTTCATCATTCAAGCGTGCCTTGCTACTCTATCGCGTTTTTTCACCGCTATATAATAACGATGACAATCACTGCTAGCATGAATCTATCTGAATTAAGTGCAACTATGCTACTCAATCAAGCAATAAACGAACATATTTTCCTGCACACGTTCCTGTTTCATGTAGAATAGGCACTTCTTCCTAAACTTTCACCTCGTGATAACAGATAAAAGGCATTAAGGTTAAAGATGCACGTCTTCTTTATCTTCCGCTTAATTCACCCGATTATATCCTAGAGAGATGGCGTTTTCAGTCGTGACTCAGATGTGTTGACAATAAACGAATATAGAATATTTCTTCTGCGGATTAATACGGTGAATTTTTATCTTTAGAGACAATTTCAGTAACAAAAAATCGCGCTTATTTATGTGAATAGACACAAGCATCAACATATCTGCATCACGACCGGCGTTTCCGAGATTGAAATTAATTCCAAGAAAGCTACAGCAAGAACTGTTGATTCGTTATGAAATACGATCGCTTAAGCTGTTGAGTTAATTTCCAGTAAATATTGCTCTAATTTTTTGTCGCAGCGGGATACGACCAGAATAGATAAAAATATTCTAGCCCATCAGGGCGCCCCAGCAGAAAGCTGTAATTAGTCTATAAGTGTAATCTAATCGTGTTTCTGGCCGAGTAAGCCAGGCAAGACCCAGTAATGGCAAAAACCGAACACTAGATATCAAGCCGAATGAGCTGCACCAAGGTTCCTTATTCTTTACCGAGACCGAGTCTGTGCTTAATAATGTTAAGCGCTTTATCCGCGATTACCTAGATAACGTTTGAGCCTTAGACCGTTTTGTCAGGACATCGCGCAATGTCGCGCCGCCATACTTCGTGTCCGCGCCAGAGAATGGACAGCCTAGCGCAACGGCGTAAGCCTATCGGTCAACAGCCTGCATATACGGCGGGGAAAACCTGTTACACTGTCCGTCTCGCTACTTTTGGAACATTCAAGGCAAACAAAATGAGTTTGAATCAGGTGCCGGCAGGAAAAGATCTCCCGGAAGATATTTATGTGATTATTGAAATATCGGCCAGCTCTTCCCCGATCAAATACGAAGTTGACAAGAAAAGCGGCGTTCTATTTGTCGATCGTTTTATGTCCGCCGCGATGTTTTATCCCTGTAACTATGGCTATATTAACCACACCCTCTCCCTGGATGGCGATCCGGTAGACGTGCTCGTGCCGACGCCGCATCCATTGCAGTCTAGCTCCGTGGTACGCTGCCGTCCTGTCGGCGTATTGAAGATGACTGATGAATCTGGCAAAGACGCTAAACTGGTAGCGGTTCCACACAGCAAGCTATTTAAAGAATATGATTACATTAAAGACGTCAACGATTTGCCGCAGCTACTACGGGCACAAATCACCCATTTTTTTGAGCATTACAAAGATCTTGAAGCTGGCAAATGGGTGAAGATCGACGGCTGGGATAATGCTGAAGCAGCCAAAGCCGAAATCCTCGACTCTTTTGAGCGCGCTAAAAAGAAATAAAGCCGAAAAAACCGCTCACTGAGCGGTTTTTGCAGACCTTAAGCGATCTCATCGGAAGGTGCCTTATGCCGGCCACCAATCTCTTCCGGGCAAGAGCGTAAGACCCGGTGACTCGCCGCTTAGAAAGATACATACAGTCGCCGCTGTAAGGTGTGCCGCTCAGGATGTAACTGTATTCGCCGCTTTTTTGCGCGCAGTGCATCCAATTCCCTTAGGGTGCTAGAATCAATGCGGCACTCCTCACTATAAACCACGCTGTTGCCTGAGATTATTGCCGAATAATAGCAGAGATCGCAGCGCTCATGGTTTGAAATAGCATAATCTCTTAATAATTAGGCGTTAATCATCAAGTGATAATTTTTCTGTTTTCATCCTAGACTACTATACATAATAATTCGCATAATTAAAACTCAAACCGATAGAGCAAGTCTATCGTCTGACTAAGACCAGACACGGCTTCCAGATAAAGTTTTGGCATTAAACGATAATGCAGCGTTAACGTTGCGAGTGAGTCAAAAATACCAAGACCGTATCTGACCTGCAGACCAGGTACAATATAACCTCTGACCACAATCTGAGAACTGTCGCCAAACCCCTTCATATCCAGCGCTAAATCGCTAACCCCGAATACTTGTCCTATTTTACCCACAACTTGCCCGCTTTGTGCAACTCCCATCTGGATTAACATGAACGTCATCATATTGCTGTCGGCGCTGGAGGTATTTAGGCCCTGTCCACGCAGCAAGTATGACAGCGCCTCTTGTTGCGATTTGACTGGATCTGAAAAGACTTCCACTTTCGGCAAGGCGGCTAATCCAGTAACGCGCACCCCCACCCTAACGCTATCTTCGGTGGCATCTGGATTGCGGATAGCTTCGATGTTCAAGTAAGGCTGATTAACCGCGCCGGGGAATAGCAGCTGCCCTTTGTTGACAATCAAATCCTGTCCGTAGGCGTGGAAGCGACCGGAGAGGATATTGATTTGCCCATTTAGCTTCAGACTCTGCTTATCCCGCGACACTTTTAAATTTCCTTTTAGCCCGGCTTTTAGACCAAAAGCGTCAAGGGACACGTCATCACCGACATGAACCAGCAGGTTTGAGATAATGGGGATTGCCCCTCCGCTGTATTCATCTGCTATCGGCCGTAAATTGTCATCCAGAAGCACTTCATCACTAGAAACGCCAAGCGAGCTCTGCGGCATATTCTTCATCTCAATGCGCGCCCAGGGAATATCGACCCTACCATTGAGAACGAATAGTGACGGCGAGGCTTCAAATACAATATCCGGCGACATATTTAGCCGTACCATGGGCGGCACGGTGATGCGCACTTGATTGCCCTGCACTTTAATACGCGCGCGATAGGCTGCTATCCGGTGCCAGTCGGCGTTACCACTGAGATTAATCTGGCCATGACTGGTCCCGATAAACCCTTGCAGCGTCGAGCGGGTTCCAGTGAAAGAAAGTGCTAAGCGACTCTCGGTCATAGCAAAAGGCATGCAGTTGCCTGTGATGACTAGACGCTCTAACCTTAGTTGACCGTACAGCTGCGGCCGCTGCACTTGGCCTCCAAGACGCAACGTGGCATTGACCAGTCCATCGATGCTTTGCCCCTGCAACATCAAAGGTTTTAAGAGCATTAACGAGAGATGATTGATGTTGACGTGGCCGGATAGCACCCGTTGATTTTGGAGATCCCTCACCTGTACCTGACCGCTAAACTGGCCGTTGCCGGCGATTTTTATTAACCAGTCGAGGCAGACTAGTCCTTTATCCAGTGCAGCATTGAGCCTCATTGTTTCAAATACCACCGGCAGGATCTTGCCCCGCACGGCTTGACTAACTTTCACGCCGCTGCCCACTAGCGCTATTTTAGCCTGCGGCAGGCGGCTACCCGCGGTCCAGCGCACATCGGCTCGGCCGATAAAGACGCCACTGACCTGCGTCTGCACCGCTAGGATAGGTTTTAGCATCGCTAAATCAAATCGGTTTAGGAGAAAATTTGCCTGTCCAGATACCCCTATTTCACTATTTTTCAGCGCACAAATCTGCGAATTCGGATTTCGCCAGCAATGCGGACCAATAACGAGATGTTTCTCACCAGCCTGGTAACCCAGCGTCATCACGCGCATCAGCCTCCACGCCCCCACCGGTGTATCGATACGGGTCTGGCTGAGAGTGCCCCGCCAACGTTGCTGTTGCCGATCGAAACTACCGTTTAACTTGAACTGACTAGCAACTGGCGCACCCTGCATCGCTAGCTTAAGCTGATGCTGCTTTTCATTGCCAGTTGCGTCCAGAGTCAGTTGTGGGATCGATAGCGATCCCCGTAGCAACCTATGCAGGCACATCTGTAAATTGCCGAACACGACATCCCTAGAACGGATATCACCCAGTAACGCAATACGCCCGATAGTTAACTCTCCCCAGCGTAGCGCGTATGCGTTAAGATTCATTAGTAGCTGTGGCGCATGCAGCTTGCCACGCAGTTTAATATCGCCTGCCGCACGACCACCCAACCCAGGTAGTGCGCCGCTTAACTCCGGGGCTTTAAGCACAGCGTCTAGAGCGAACGCATCATTCAATTCTCCTTTTACTGTCAGCTGATTACGACCTAGCGACAACAGCAGTTGGGGCACCTGCCATTGACCAGCATCGTTACCGCTGAGCGATCCCTTAACGGTTATCTCGTTTTGCCGTATATGGCCATGGAAATCCAGTTCGGGCACCTGTAGTTGCCAGTTGCCGCGATACAGGCTACCGCAACTGATAAGTCTTCCATCCAGCCGCGCGGGCCAATCCGGCCATTGGCGAGCGGTATTAATTCCGCTTAACCACAGTTCGCTGCGCCAGCTGATGGCACGCTGCCAGTCTACGACCGCACTCAGATCGGTGTTGCCCTGTAGGGCCGCCAGCCGCAGGCGCGACAACGTAAACCCGTCAGTGCTGCCCTTAGCCTCCAGGGTCATATCTGCCGGCGGTAGACGCTTACCGCTCAGCGTCGCCTTTAACGTCAACCTATAATCCCGCGCTTCGCCATCTAGGCACAAGGCCAGGCCTCGCGCCTGATATTGTGATATGCCGATTAACGGCCATTGCACGGACTCGCTATTGAGCGTCAGTGTCAACGGCAAGCCCGTCTGCGCCAGGCGTGTTTTCAGCGCCAACTTCGCGGTGAGCGGACCGGAGAGATTGAGCGCAGCACGTAACTCATCATTTAGGCATCCGTCTACCGAGAGTGTGATCTTCTCGCCTTTTAGGGGCTCGCTATTCATCGTGGTGCTGAACGTTATCGCTATCGGCCAGTGCCCGCTTAGCTCGGCGTTGCCAGAAGCGTTGAGCAAGCCCTGGGGCGAGTCAATATTCAGCAGCGTTACTTCGGCATGCTGATCACGGATCTTCGCCTGCAAACGTAAACGGGTGATAAAAAAATTAGCGGCGCCCGTCAGGCGCAAATTCTCCGCTTTAATGTCTTCAACCTCCAGATTCAAGGGCAAGGTAAATGAGGCCAGTTTCGGCAAGAGCGGCTTAGCGAACATCGCGCGCAACGTTTCAGCCAGCGGCGACGCGCGCATTTCCTCTTGCGCCGCCTCTGCGTCGGCGCGTTTTTGCTCCAGCATAGGGATGTCAGGTTTAATGACTAAGGCGGCAGCGACTGCCTTATCCGCTATCACCTGTGCCGCCGGAGGCACTGCCACCAGCAAACCGGCGATACGCGTCGGCGTTACCGTTAGATGATTGTCTTGAAAATGAAGGCCGGTACTGAATTCGTCAAGGGCGATGCGGGTGTTATCCACTTTAATCTGCATATTATTCAGCGACAGACGGCGCAGTTTAAACGGAAAAGGAATTGCAAGAGGACGGGTCTCCGATCTCTCCCGCATTGCCAGCGCTGCTGGCTCGAAGTCGGACGTATTCACGCCGACAGTCACATTGCGCAAGGAAACATTGCTAAGGCACAGCTGACGCTCTCGCAGACAGTCAAAATCCAGCGCAAGATGGAATTCGCCTATGCTAACCGTCACGCCTGGCATCTGGTAACGCAACTGCTTAACCGTTAAATCATGCCATCTACCACTAACGACAGCCATTTCCAGTCCCGGCACCCAGCGAACCGCGCCGGTCAGCAACAGGCGCAGCCCGCTAGTGGTGCCAACCAGAAAAATCAGCGTGCTCACGAGCAGCAGCAGGATACCCAGGCAGATTTTCTTAACAAGGCTCACAATTCTGGCCCCAATCCGATATAGAATTGCACACCACGCTCATTTTCATCCGCAACCGGGGCGGCGACATCTAGCTTGACGGAGCCGACCGGCGACTGCCAGCGCACGCCGACACCAACGCCAATTTTAAAGTTACTCTGCTTGATATCGTTAACTGCTGCACCGCTATCTACAAATACCGTGCCCCACCATTTGCCGACAACGTTATATTGATACTCCAACGATCCGGTAGCGAGCTTGGAAGCGCCGGTTAGTTTTCCGCTATCGTCTCGCGGCGACAGAGACTTGTATTTATAACCACGGACACTGCGATCGCCGCCGGCAAAAAAACGTAGCGAAGGCGAGACGCGTTGAAAATCGTTGGTCTTAATCCAGCCCAGGTTGCAACGAGCCACAAAGCGGTGTTTTTCCACAAGCGTCCGGATCCAAACATTCTGCGCCTGTAAAATAACAAAATCGATATCTGAGCCCCAGACGGTATTCGAGACATCTAGCGAATAGCGCTGTCTGTCACCCCAGCTAAGCAGCAAGCTCCTATGCTGGCGGGTACGGTTTATGCTGACGCCGGGATAAATAAGCATCGTAGTATCGATAAGGTTAGCCCGAGTAAAGCGTTCTAGACTCCAGCGTAAATTGATAAAACGCTTCCAGCCGCTAGATAGCTCCCAATAGCGCGCTAGATTCAGCGTGGCAGAATCTGCCTGAGTATCGTTTATATCCTCGCGCTTGAAACCGCCTTGCAGCAAAGAATATTGCTCCGGAGAATCCTGAAGCAGTTGAACTTTATAACTAACATGGGCCGATTGCTTTGGTGCCGACAGGCTAAGACTAGTCTGTAAACTATGGCCACGCGAGTTAAGCCACGGTTTGTTCCAGCTGGTTTTGAGCCGCAGGCCAATATCGGTGGTGTAGCCAACGCCGGCCTCTAAATTATTGCGACTGCGCGGTATCACGATCGCATCCAGCGGCAGCGTTTTACTCTGTTTGCCTGTGGAAAAGTCAGGAGAGATCACTACCGACTTGAACCACTGGGTGGAAACCAGCCGGTGGTTTAGCTCTGCTAGCAATTCAGAGCTATAAGGTTTACCCTCGCATACCTTGGCAAGGTTTTGCAAGTAATCTTCGCGAATCTGCGTGCCGTGAAAGCGCACTTTACCGAAGCGATAGCGCTGGCCGCTATCAAAGTCGATATCCCAATAAGCTTGATAGCGCGATGGTGCTACCGCCAAGTGGCTATTTCGAAACTCAGCATCGAAATAGCCCTTGCGCAGCGCCAAGCTGGAAAAACCATTTTTTAATCTGTCGTAAGCGTCGTGCTTCAATACGGCGCCAAGCGCGCGCTTGCCGTCTGAGATCCACTGCCGATAATCGTCATCCTCGCGAGCCGCACCGCGCAAAATAATATTGACGCCGGCGATTTTCACCGGCTTCCCTAGCGTGATACGGGCGAGAAGCACATCACGGCCGCCCTTCACTGCCCGCTTAAATACGAAATCGATGGTGTGCGAATAATAACCGAGTTTTTGCAGTCCTTCACGCACGGCGTTATCCACCCGGTTTTGGAACCGTGCATCAGTGGTCACCTCATCGCTACCAATGGTGGACAGGCGCGCAAGTACATTGCGCCGCAAGTCGCCACTGAGCCCCTCTACTTGCAGGGAAACGTTAGCGCTATGGGCCTGCGGCATCAGCAACAGCACGCAAAAAAATAGGGATTTTCGGCCGTATAATGCTTTCATCCCGATGACCTCTGATTGTTTCTTTTCTAGCAAAGTCTCTCGATCTACGAAGACTCAGTGTTGATAATATTATTATTAAACTCAATACTCTGTTAAGGAAATAGCAGTGCGGGCCTTGCGGCCGAGGCCATCACGCTGTTAGGTGCGAAATGGCACTTAGTCACCTGATACTCAGACGTATTGACCCTCTATTTTTAGTAGAGAAATACTTTTAAAGTAAAATCAATTTATCTTCACAGTATCATGTAATGATTGTCGGTAAAGCATAAAGCATGCCGCTTAAACAACCCCCACTAAAATATTCACCGGCTTTTTAAAGGAAAGAGGGAAGAGTGGCGCAAAATTTCAATAAAACTTCGCGCATTACACAAAGTAAAACGCTGCAGAAGCAGATTACTACGCCCACACCCGTTACCCAAACTATCCGGTGCTGCATTATTCGATGCGTCATGACGTCCCAGACCGCATGGCGGTGACTATTTTCGTCATAGGATATTTTAGCGATGTGAAACGGCTTTTCTGGCGACAGAGCCACGATGCCAAGGCAGTAAAGTTGTTTTTAACCAGCAGGTCATATGGCATGCTTGATCGCAAGATGACTAATGAGGTATATAGCGGAGGCTAAAATATTATGATGATTAGGCTCCATAGTCAAGCCAGTATCAACTCCTAAAATTAGAGAGGCTCTTCAGGAAAGCAACGAGCCGGCATCTACTTTGACTTTGGCTCAGTGTTTTATAGCATCTCTAAACTGATTTTTTCTAAATAGGGGAAACAATATAGTATTAAAAAATAGTTCTGAAAACACTAGCTATATTGCAAATCGTTTGTATAGGAATCAGTCTCCGCTTCTCTTCAGAAGACGCTCTAATAGACGATTAACTAGAGATCATAAGCAGAGTCTTGAAACGTGCAGCATCTCGATCTGGCCTAGAGTACTGTTTACACAGGCATGGATGGGAGCGTTTTCGGTAACATGAAGTAGAAAGCAATAAAACCAAAACACAAAGCGTTTACACCGTCATTCAGCCTCAAATTTTTCTTTCCTATTTTATTAGAAACAAGAAATAAATTATTTACTTTTTTAAAGTATACATAATTAGACTATTTTATACACTCAGAACGTAAGATTTTAAATCTTATGTATTATATCATGTTTTCCTGATTATTCATTGTAATTAGCTATTCTTAACAGAATATATGGCATTGTAGGTACTTTTAATACCGCTATTAAGCAGCGCAGAATCAGTGACCCCAAGTCACAACGTCAGTTAAATCGATACTCAAATTTGGCTAAACAACCAGGCGCATGATAGCCACAAATTGCATGATAAGTTCCCATTATGGCACTTTTAATATTTTCAGCACAGCGTGCCTTAAAGTTGGCTGTGTAAGATACAGAATTAGGTTTAATTATGAGCAAACAACCTTAGATTTTTATAACTAACTGATTTTATTTTTTTAATTTTGCACTGATTTTATATTTATTTCTAATTTAGGTGCGGAATTACGCTTTAAAAGCTATACGCCTGGTTACCTGCATATTGATGGCGAAAACCCTCCACAAATGCGCAGAAACCTCACAACGTTATCTTTGCATGAGTATCGATCTAGCAGCCCAATAGATTTTTATTGATCCTACAAAACCAAGACAGTAGCTAATTCATACATTTCTTGCGTAATCTTAGTAAAACATTTTCTACGGCTATTCATCGCGCACTAACAGATAATAGTAAAAATTTACAAGTCGTCTTTTTGGCCTGCGAAAACAGTCAGCTATCGAGAAAGCTGAATTCGACAGCTTATGTGCAGGTCTTGACAGAGAAGGCTCCCCTAGCCAACCCATGTATCCACACACGCATGGTATTGTCGAGAAATTTAATCGGCGTATAGTAGATGCCCTAGAAATTTAGCATTTTCATCCCAGCAAAACACTTGAAATCACACTGCATTTATATGTCTGACCTTAACATCATAAATTCTCTCAATAAGTATTGGGTAGTAAAACTTGATTGCGGTTTATGAAAAATTAGTACAAAATAGAACCTAAATTATTCAAAAAACAACCATACTACTTTCCGGAATTTTATACTTATGCTAAATAGTTTTTTGCTTATTCTTCTGCTAATTACAGTAAGCGCATTTTTCTCGATATCAGAAATATCGCTGGCCGCTTCGCGCAAAATAAAATTGAAATTTCTGGCCGATGAAGGGGATATTAACGCGCAGCGTGTACTCAAATTACAAGAGACGCCGGGCGTTTTTTTTACCGTTATTCAGATTGGCTTTAACGCCGTAGCCATTCTGGGAGGCATCGTCGGTGATACAACTTTCTCTCCCTGGTTTACCTCAGTATTTACGCACTTTATATCCCAGGAGCTAGCGGAACAACTGAGCTTCATTTGCTCATTTTCGCTGGTGACCGGCATGTTTATTCTGTTTGCTGATTTGACTCCGAAACGCATCGCGCTGATCTACCCCGAAAATTATGCCATCAAGATTATCAACCCAATGCGCTTCTGTCTGCTGCTATTTCGTCCTCTAGTGTGGCTATTTAATGGTCTAGCCAACCTGATTTTTAGAATGCTGAAACTACCCATGGTGCGCAAAGACGATATAACTTCCGACGATATTTACGCGGTGGTTGAAGCGGGTGCGCTAGCCGGCGTTCTGCGCAAGCAAGAACATGAACTGATCGAAAACGTCTTTGAGCTAGAATCGCGCACGGTACCCTCCTCCATGACTTCGCGTGAAAATATTATTTATTTTGATTTGCGCGAAACCGAGGATCGCATTAAAGAAAAAATCGCCACCCATCCCCATTCTAAATTCCTGGTCTGTGACGCTACTATCGACCAGATTGCAGGCTATGTTGATTCAAAAGATCTACTTAACCGCGTCCTGGGCAATCAAAGCCTGGCGTTGAATAGCGGCTTGCAGATCCGCGCGGCGCTGATCGTGCCAGATACGCTTACCTTGTCTGAGGCACTCGAAAGCTTCAAAACTTCCGGTGAGGATTTCGCGGTTATCTTAAATGAGTATGCGCTAGTAGTCGGTATAATAACCCTCAACGATGTGATGACGACCCTGATGGGAGATTTAGTGGGCCAAGGGCTCGAAGAACAGATCGTCGCCCGCGACGAGAAATCCTGGTTAATTGAGGGCGGCACGCCGATTGATGATGTTATGCGGGCGCTGCATATCAATGAGTTTCCGCAGTCCAGCAACTATGAAACCATCGGCGGCTTTATGATGTTTATGCTGCGCAAGATCCCCAAACGGACCGATTCCATACGCTATGGTGCCTATAAATTTGAAGTAGTAGATATTGACAACCATAAAATCGATCAACTGCTCGTCACGCGCGTCGAGGAAAAATCCTCACCGCTACTGTCCCCGTCGTCAGACAGTAATCATGTGGCTTAAGATTATCGCTCGATAAATGAAAAGCCCCTGCGTGCGGCGGAGGCGTAAAATTTAAAACAGCAGTTAAGCGTGAGAGAGCGTAGGTCATATCTAGAACACTTTTTTATCTGTTCGAGTTTATATCCCGCTCCAACAAAAAAATTATCGTTCAGGAACAAGTGTCTATGCCGAAATAGGTAAAGACAGTATGTCTGTTTATTGCTTATACAGCGCTTTAACCTACTCATGTTTTTATTATTATGGTTTTTTAAGAAAAATGTGATATTTATTTGGAAAATAATTTTCGCGAATAAACTATATCGTCACGCTTTTATTCAATGGCATATTCGGTCTTTTTAAGCTTTATTGTATGATGATAAAAAGCGCGATAGAAAAGAAATCTCGCTTACATGCTGAAAGCACTTTTCAGAGAGGCCTCTATTTTAGATAGAGTTTAAATCACAAGACTCATCAACAAGCGTCAGGATAAAATCTTAATAGTCATTAATTTTTAATCCGCGATTCAAGTATCCCCTAGCGTCTTAAGACATAAAAAGTGGCGGTTGCAGTATTTCTAGCCAAAGCTGAGGGGTTCCTCCAGAATGGAGGAAGGGGAAAGGAAATATATTATTACACTAACGTCAGAAGAAGGCACGCAACTGAAAGCGTTAGCTATCAAAGGCGAGCATGTCGCACAGAAAGTTATAAGCGGATTGATTCTATTTAAATATGGTAAATCAATTAGACGCGTAAAGCAACAGAATAGCCAGGCGTTAGCAGGCGTTAGCCAGATTTCACAAATAGATGTTCGTAAAATCAATTAGATTAAGGGTTGTTTTTTTTAAAAAGTGCTTAAGAGCTTGAGGCAGTCTAGAGTCGTTTAATACTGATAACGCTTGCATCAAGCTTAAGTGTCTTTATCCGTTATTTAATATATTACGATCTGACACTAATTTTATAGCCATCACTTGCTATTTCATAAATCTTACATTACATGTTAAATTAATGATCAATACCTTTTATCTTGATACAAGCGTTATAAACGCTAAGATGCCAATCGATCTTGGCATTGATCTTGTCGCATTGTGTCTGCTAGACAGTTATTTTACTTCACAATGTCTGAATCTTGTCAATATAACAATTCAGTCATTAGCCAATCAGTACATTGAATTCGATTTTTGCCATGTTTAACCAACTGCTATGCTTAGATGTATGAATAAATTAAAAATGATTCTATCAATCCTTAATCTAATCAAGCGGAAAGATTGAGCATCACAAACCTGGGCAATGGATGTTAAGATTGCCCATGATCAGTAAAACTCAGTGTGTGTTAGAATATTATTCTGAGGTATTCTTAAGAGAATAAGCCTAATCAATCCTGCTTATTATGCCACTTCTATGATCCTTCGTAGCCCCGCATTGTTTCGGGCTCAAGGATGCCACAGCAAGTAATGAGCGTCGATTCTTTATGGAACAGATCCATCACGGCAAACCATGCTTCAGGCATCAACACCATGTCGGATTTGTTAATGCCTTTCCAGACTCCGACTGAGGAGCCGTCAAAGCTCTTGCTTTTTCAAAAAGTCGTTCATGTCTTCTTTACCGACTGACGCAGGAAAGGGAACATGCTTCTATTTATCTGTAGTGTCAGTAAAATGTCAGTCAATAAATTTTACTTTATATTCTTTAAGCATCGACATAACTTGTTCAACGAATAGAATTCGTATTCTACAAGATGTGACTTATTTTGTTGTCTAACAAACGTCTATAGATTAGATTTTCTGATTCACATAGTCTAACGCTAAAACTAAGACTGTGCCAATATCGCCAAGCCGGCACGAAACGCTTCACCCGTGTTTTTATAAGGGAAACTGAATTAGATTATTCGAATTAAACTATATTGGTGCTTTTGATGAAAGTAGGCACTATTTAGGTTTCAATAAGTGTAACGAGGCAGAGTGTTCCACCAAAACAGTGATGCGGTAGCGCGCCAGACGCTATCGCTAAAAATGACGGATCTTATTTAATCCCTTTCCTAATACGTGCATAATAATGCCCTATTTCTAAATTTCTAATTCTTGAGGCAAAGCTGTGATTGAAAATCTGCGTAACATCGCCATTATCGCGCACGTAGACCATGGTAAAACTACTCTGGTTGACAGATTGTTGCAACAATCCGGCACGCTCGGTGACCGCACAGGTGTAACAGAACGCGTAATGGACTCCAACGATTTGGAGAAAGAGAGAGGGATTACCATACTGGCTAAAAATACCGCTATCAACTGGCGCGACTACCGCATCAACATCGTCGACACCCCAGGACACGTTGATTTTGGCGGCGAAGTTGAGCGTGTGATGTCGATGGTTGACTCGGTATTACTACTGGTCGATGCCATAGATGGCCCAATGCCTCAGACCCGTTTCGTAACACAGAAAGCGTTCGCGTATGGGCTGAAGCCTATCGTAGTCATCAACAAAGTTGACCGCCCCGGTGCGCGACCCGACTGTGTCGTCGATCAGGTCTTCGATCTTTTCGTCAACCTGGATGCCACCGACGAGCAGCTCGATTTTCCGATTGTCTACGCATCTGCACTGAACGGTATCGCCGGTCTAGAACATGAAGACATGGCCGACGATATGACCCCGCTGTTTGAATCCATCGTGAAAAACGTAGAGGCGCCGAAGGTCGACATCGATGGACCATTCCAGATGCAGGTTTCGCAGCTTGACTACAATAGCTATGTGGGCGTTATTAGCGTCGGCCGCATCAAGCGCGGCTCGGTGAAACCCAACCAGAACGTGATCGTGATTGACAGAGAAGGGAAGCGTCGCAACGGTAAAGTGTGTCAAGTGCTGGGGCATATGGGCCTGCAGCGTATCGAATCCAAACTGGCTGAAGCCGGTGATATTATTGCAATCACCGGGTTAGACGAGCTAAATATTTCCGATACCATTTGCGATCCTACTCAAGTAGAAGCGCTACCGCCGCTGACAGTTGATGAACCAACTATCTCCATGTCATTCGGCGTGAATACCTCACCATTTTGTGGTAAAGAAGGAAAATATGTTACTTCCCGCCAGCTTCTAGAACGTCTGAATAAAGAACTAGTGCACAACGTGGCGCTGCGCGTGGAAGAAACCGAAGATCCGGATACTTTCCGTGTTTCCGGTCGCGGCGAGCTACATTTGTCAGTGCTTATCGAGAACATGCGCCGCGAAGGGTTTGAGATCGCTGTTTCCCGTCCGCAAGTTATTTTCCGTATCGTCAATGGCACCAAGCAGGAACCTTTTGAGTCGGTTACGCTAGATATTGAAGCGCAGCATCAGGGGCTTGTCATGGAAGCAATGGGTATCCGTAAAGGCGAGATCCGCAACATGCTACCGGACGGTAAAGGCCGCATCCGTCTGGATTATGTGACTCCAAGCCGAGGGCTGATTGGTTTCCGTACCGATTTCTTAACCATGACCTCCGGTACGGGTCTGTTATATTCTACCTTTAGCCACTACGATAACGTGCGTCCTGGAGACATTGGCCAACGACAGAAAGGCGTGCTGATCTCCAACGCTCAGGGCAAGGCAGTAGCTTACGCCCTATACAGCCTGCAGGATCGAGGACGTCTGTTTCTGAACCACGGCTCGGAAGTCTATGAAGGCCAGATTATCGGCATTCACAGCCGCTCTAACGATCTGACAGTGAACTGTCTGACTGGCAAGAAACTGACTAACATGCGCGCTTCCGGTACAGACGAAGCCACCACCCTAGTGCCGGCGATCAAGATATCTCTGGAACAGGCGCTAGACTTTATCGATAATGATGAATTGGTAGAAGTGACGCCGCAATCGATCCGTTTGCGTAAGCGTTATCTAACGGAAAACGAGCGCAAGCGCGCTAATCGCTGATAACGGACAATGCAAGTCTAGCAAACCGAAACCGCCATGCCGGTTCCCATACGCTAACAGAACTTTGCCGCTCGTCGCTGCACCTTGTCCCTGGCGTCAGCGCTAATCCTAGCTATCCGAACACTGTCACAACGGCGAGTAGCATCTATGATCATGCAGCATGATAGCCTGTTACTAACAGTAATTTTCCCTACCTAAATTAGGAATAAATACAAAAATTAGTAAAAATAAAAAAATAAAATCAATAAGTTATAACTAATTAAGACTAGTTGCTTATTTAGTTCCGGGTCATTATATAGAACCTTTCCGTACAGGCCTGTTCATGGCAAGATGGCTACTGAGGGATATAGGAGAGAAATATCATGATAATTAAAACCTATAGTCAGACCAATACAATACCTAAACCAGAGCCGCTCTTCAGGAAGTCAACAAGCCAGCATCTATTTTGTCTAAGCGTTATGGTATCTCTAAACTGACCATTTCTAAAACGTAAAAACAAGATGGTCTTCATGACCTTGATTATATTCTCCATCGTTTTCAGACAACCCTATCGCTCACTTAGCAAGCAGTGGCGGTTTCCTTTCGGAAACCGCGTTTCCTCTACCAAACGATCTTTTAGCGGCATCTCTTGATCTGAGGCTAGATTGCTGTTTACTCAGGCATAGATTCAGACATTTACGTTACATGAAAAAGAAAGCTTGCACTACCAATTAAAAATTAACCCATACTGCTATGTAAAACGATTTTTATTAAAATTATTAATTAAAGACACCTCGTTATACTAAAGGTATGCGAGGTGCAAAAGTACTTATCAGCCACCTTGAAACTTCTGCGCGCGGATACATAAGAAAAGCGAAGTTCTGGACTGGCATAACCAGCACGAAAGGATAACTAAAAAATATTAATTTACATTGCACGCTTCGTGAATTTCGCTTGAAAATAAGCATTTCACCTCAGACAGACCGTTGAATGGCGCACGGCCACCCAGAGTTTCTTCGATACGAATCAGCTGGTTATATTTAGCCAGGCGGTCAGAACGGCACATTGAACCCGTTTTAATCTGGCCAGCCGCAGTCCCCACCGCTAAGTCGGCAATAGTTGCGTCTTCAGTTTCTCCGGAACGGTGAGAAATGATGGTGGTGTAACCGGCACCCTTCGCCATCTTGATTGCCGCCAACGTTTCGGTCAGCGAGCCAATCTGGTTAAATTTAATAAGGATAGAATTAGCGATACCCTTGTCGATACCTTCTTTCAGGATTTTGGTATTGGTAACGAACAGATCGTCGCCTACCAGCTGGATTTTTTCGCCCAGAACTTTAGTCTGGTAAGCAAAACCGTCCCAGTCGGATTCGCTCAGGCCATCTTCAATCGAAACGATAGGATATTGTTTGATTAGGGCTTCTAAGTAATGAGTGAACTCTTGCGAAGTAAAAGTTTTTTTCTCGCCTTTCAGGTTGTAGTTTCCAGTAGACTTCTCAAAAAATTCAGAGGCCGCACAGTCTATCGCCAGGGTAATGTCCTTACCCAGCACATAACCAGCTTTCTCAACCGCTTCCTTGATAGCGGACAGCGCCGCGGCGTTAGATTCCAGGTCAGGCGCATAGCCACCCTCGTCACCCACGGCGGTATTCATCTCTTTGCTTTTTAGAACTTTAGCCAGATTCTGGAACACTTCAGAGCCCATACGCACCGCTTCTTTAACGGTTTTCGCACCAACCGGCTGGATCATGAATTCCTGGATGTCGAGCTTGTTATCAGCGTGTTTACCGCCATTGATAATATTGATCATCGGCAGCGGCATAGAGAATTTGCCTGGGGTACCGTTCATCTCCGCGATATGCTCATATAAAGGCATGCCTTTAGAGGCGGCGGCAGCTTTGGCAGCGGCGAGCGAAACGGCCAGAATGGCATTAGCGCCAAGCTTAGACTTGTTTTCGGTACTATCCAGCTTGATCATGGTGTTATCCAGTACGGCTTGATCTTTGGCATCTTTACCGGTCAGAGCCTGCGCGATGGGGCCATTCACTGCGTTAACTGCTTTCGTGACACCCTTGCCTAGGAAACGAGCTTTATCGCCGTCACGCAGCTCCAGTGCTTCATGCGATCCGGTAGAGGCGCCCGAAGGCGCGGCAGCTAGACCAACGAAACCGCCCTCCAGGTGTACTTCTGCTTCTACAGTTGGGTTTCCGCGGGAGTCAATGATTTCACGGCCAATGACTTTTACAATTTTGGACATTCGTATTTCCTTAGTATAAGTTACAATAGAATTTCTGAAGGGCTGTCCGACACTATTCTGCCACCCTGCCGCCACATGTTTTTTATTTCTTTAGCCGTTTTTGGTAATCGCCTGCGGCTTTGACGAATCCCGTGAACAATGGATGACCATCACGGGGCGTCGAGGTAAACTCTGGGTGAAACTGGCTGGCAACAAACCACGGATGATCCGGATATTCAATAATTTCCACCAGCTTATTATCTCCTGACCAGCCGGCAACGAGCAACCCGGCACCTTCAAGGGGCTTCAGCAGCATATTGTTAACTTCATAGCGATGTCGATGGCGTTCCATGATAGTGGCCTCGCCGTACAACGCGCGCGCTAGGCTACCTTCAGCTAGATGGCAAGGCTGTTTGCCGAGGCGCATCGTGCTGCCCAAGTCACTTTTCTCGCTGCGCGTTTCTAAATTGCCTTTCTCATCTCGCCATTCGATGATAAGTGCTACCACCGGATACTTACAGTTTGACACAAATTCGGTGGAGTTGGCATCTTGCATTCCAGCTACATGGCGAGCGAATTCGATTAATGCTACCTGCATGCCTAGGCAGATGCCTAGGTACGGGATCTTTTGCTCGCGGGCGTATTGCGCTGTTAGAATTTTACCTTCCACTCCTCGATAGCCGAAGCCACCAGGGGTAAGGATGGCGTCTAAATCATTCAATATTTCAACACCGCGGGTTTCAATATCTTGAGAATCAATCAAGCGGATATTCACCATCAGACGATTTTTAAGTCCGGCGTGTTTCAGAGCTTCTATAACTGACTTATAGGCATCCGGTAATTTGATATATTTACCGACCATACCAATGGTCACCTCACCGATCGGATTTGCCTGCTGGTAAATTACCCGCTCCCATTCTGAAAGATCCGCGTCAGGACAGTTTAAGCTAAATCGTTTACAAATATAATCATCCAGCCCTTGCGATTTCAATAGCGACGGGATTTTATAAATTGAATCAACATTTTTAAGCGAAATTACCGCCTTTTCCGATACATTACAGAATAAAGCAATTTTCGCCCGCTCGCTGTTTGGCACTGAGCGATCGGAACGACATATCAATACGTCAGGCTGAATACCAATAGACAGCAGCTCTTTCACAGAATGCTGGGTCGGCTTGGTTTTTACCTCCCCAGAGGTAGCCATATACGGCACTAAGGTCAAATGTATGTAAAGGGTGTGCTCGCGTCTAACTTCCACCGCCATTTGGCGAATGGCCTCTAGAAATGGCAAAGATTCAATATCTCCTACCGTTCCGCCAATTTCTACGAGTACCACATCATGGCCTTCGCCCCCTTCAATAATGCGTTCTTTAATGACGTTAGTAATATGTGGAATGACTTGAATGGTCGCGCCTAGATAGTCGCCGCGGCGCTCTTTGCAAAGCACGTCAGAATAAATTTGGCCGGTGGTGAAGTTATTGCGCCGCGACATTTTGGTACGGATAAAGCGCTCATAGTGACCTAAATCCAAATCCGTTTCAGCGCCATCTTCGGTTACAAAAACCTCGCCGTGTTGGATGGGACTCATGGTACCCGGATCCACATTGATGTAGGGATCCAGCTTCATGATAGTAACGTTAAGAGACCGGGCTTCGAGAATGGCGGCCAGCGAGGCTGCGGCAATGCCTTTACCCAAGGAAGAGACGACCCCGCCGGTTATAAAAATATAGTTTGTTATCATGCTAAACCTGAGACATTATTTGATAACAGCCTACTATCTTTCTTTGCCACATATTGGGTGTCGGCTGTAGTCATTTTTAAGTTGGTTGGGTATTGAAATGGAATAACTAGGATGGGCAAATAGTATACTTCAATTTTCATTGCGCTACAAATATTCGTTTTTCCACCAACCCCTGGCGACCATGGAGCATACCGGCCGATGAGGTGATTGTTAACTTATTAAAGAAGACTCATTCCTAAGAGGAATGCACGAAATACATAGCAAAAACACTCAAATACAACTTGATTAGGCATCTGACCAGTCAAGCTTAAGCTACACTGGGAATAGACATTTTAAGTGGATACATTCTTTACTGAAGAATATCAAAAACACCATAATAGGAACTTACTATACAATTTATGGCGAAAATACACTTCGTTATCTAGTATCGCCAGATGTATTAAATAACGGATAAAGATACCAAATCTTGATACGAATATTATCAATAGTACAATGCTAATCGATCTTGGCGTTTATTTAGTCGCGTTGTTTTTTTAAAGCAATGATTTCACTTCTAAAAATTTAAGTATTAGCGCATCAGCACATTAAATTCCGCTATGTTTAACCAACTATCATCTTTAGATGCATGAGCAAATTAAAAATGATTCCATAAAACCTTGCCCTAATCTTCCGAAATACAATGAACCTGGTCCATGAATTTCGAGCTTCTCCATGACCCGCATGCTTTAGTGTATGTAAGAATATTTTATTGAGATATTTTTAAAAAAATAACCCTAATTAATCCTATTGTTATACTCAGTTATTTTAGTTAGCCGGCGACTCACCAACAGCTCTCTAGCCATGAATAAATTACACACCCCTACTGTTTATATTCATAATTCTCTTAAGAAGGTTTGAGACTTCAGCAGCAGCCTAACGCGTGTGTGTCTGGTCAATTGAGAAGCGGTTTAATCCACGCTAACTACCGGATGCATTGGGTCATAGAGCCAATGATATCAATCCAGCGCGTTCTCTATAGCCGCAATGCATTCGGCATCGATTTCTGGCCGGATGGCGCAGCCGATCTTCGTCTACGCTTTCGCATGGGGCTTACTGTTTTACGCAAGATTATTGCGACGCATTAGAGTTCTATAGCTTTATCGGCAAGCAGTTGCAAGAACACAAGCGATTATTGATACCACCGTCTTGCACTGCTGCGTTTTACGATGTCACGGCAAAACTTGCAGCCAAAAAGGCGAGCGCTATCTCAGCTTTACCTACTGGCGTTAAACTCACTAGGCGCTTTTAAACATGCTGGAGACTGTTGGAAGAAATAGTGCTGGTGAAAACCTTATCAACCTGCACAGGCGCGCTCTAGTGTCTTAACACGTAAAGCTGCAGTATCTGCAGCCATATCTGAAGAAATCGCTCAAATAGAGAAGTGGGAAAATAGATTATTACCCTCACGTCGGGGAAAAGAACCAAGAGAGAAACATTAGTCAGCAAGAGCTTTTATGCCACAGAAAAAAGTTATGAATGCATTGATTTTGTTAAAGAACGTGTAAAGCCATCGAGTGGCGAAGAGTTAGCGAAGATTTGACAAATAGGTGCCGGCAAAATCGATTAGGTCAAGCCTTGTTGTGTTGAAGAAGAGCTTAAGGCGGTCCTGAGCTATAAAGCGAGCAAACTGATGCATGACCGCTGCATTGTCGATCATTATGCCGCAGCGTATTTAATTGCACTACTCTACAGCGAGACACGAGAGAACCAGCGAAAGTAGAGTTTAAAACTACTTGCCGATAACGCTACGCCACTGCAATGCATCAAAACAATCTCGCGTGAAACAGTAAGACAAAGACTAAAAACCACAGATGAAGATCGGCTAGAGCGCATTTTATCTATCTTAGTTTATTAAATCGCTATTCATCTATATGCTATGGCTAATTTTTCTCTGCAATCTAAATGGCGCATTTTTACAGTGAGAACTGCAGATCGTGAATAATCAGATTGATTGAGACAAATAGATAATTTGTCTACTGATAAAGTTGATGTTGTGTCAGAAGCTCTTGCATACTAAAGATGTAATTCTGCTTTATCTTCTACCTTGTTCAGCGGATTGAAATCTTATCGAAATTGCGTTTCTAGCCTGGAGTCACTAATAAAAAAGCTATAGAAAAAACCGTTTATTCGCCATAGAACGCAATCGCTTAAGCTATTGAGTGAATTTCCCATAAAGATTTCTAGAATTTTTTCTCAGCGGGATATAAACCGGAATAGAAAGAAAGTGCTCTAGCGCCATAGATAGACTCACAGTAAAGCAGCAAACCCTTACGATAAAGGCAACTCGTAGCTGCACCGCGGGAATAGGCGCGCACAGCCGCCTAAGAAAATAACGCAGTCTACGCTTGATCTCGGCCGCCGAAAGGGAACTCATGCAGCGTGATGCCTTGAGCCGTAACCTCAATAGCCGAACCCTGCTGGTGCCAAGCACCGAGCACTGCGCGGTAGCGATCCCCGGGCAGGACATGAATCGCCAGTCGGTGGGTGTGCCCATGGATCATTACCGTCGCGCCGGTCTGCGCCAGCACCGTCATGACTGCCTGCGCGTTGACGTCTATAATATCGTCGACTTTCTCTGCGTTGGCGCGTAGGCTATTCGCGCGCATCCTATCGGCGATGCCCAGGCGAAACCGCAACGGCTGGGATAAAAACAGCCGCTGCAGCCAGCGTTGATTCACCAGGCGGCGAAAACGCTGGTAATCGCCATCCTTCGTACACAGCGTGTCGCCATGCAATATCACGATCCGAAGCCCATCAAGCTGCATAACCTGCTGCACGGGCAGCAGCGTCATACCGCACGCTCTAGCATAGCGCTGACCGAGCAGGAAATCACGGTTACCCTGAATAAAATAGCAGGAAATACCGCGCTGATATAGCGCCTGCAGCGCAAGGGCGATCTCGTGATACAGCGGATTGGGATCGTCATCGCCTATCCATACCTCAAACAAGTCGCCAAGAATATACAATGCTTGAGCGGCAATAACGCGGGTACGTAAAAAATGGAGAAATCCGGCGGTAATCGCCGGCTCCTGTGCGCAAAGGTGAATATCCGCGACAAACCATGTTGACATGCGGATAGAGTTACTCGGCGACTCTCACATGACTAATGATTACATGTTCTTTCGGTACGCCGCAATGCATCCCCCTGCGATCGGTAGCGCAGTCTTTGATTTTATCTACTACATCCAGACAATCTGTCACTTGTTCAAATATAGAATATCCCCAGCCATCAGAATGCTCAAAGCAAAAATTCAGAAATTCATTATCCACTACGTTGCTAAAAAAATGCGCGATGGCGGCATTCGGATCGTTGGCAAAGGCTATCGCCAACTTACTGCGCTTGTTTTTTAGACTATTATTGGCTTTGTTTTTGACTGACACCTGGCTATCCTTTTTTCTGTGCGGGGGAGAAAGTGGCCGCCTTGAATCATAAAACTATTAATCAGGCGATGGAAAATAGTATTTTCATAAAACTCGCTACGGCAATAATTAAAAAAATCTTCAACGGTTAACGACGCTTTTTCGGCAAGAGTTTGGATCGCGACATGCTGTGATTAGCATGCAAAGTAACTATATTTAATATCCTGAAAGTTTGATAAATAGTATCTATACAGATTTATCAGGTGCAATGCACTCCAGCACGGTGATATTATCAAACCCGCCGTAAGCAGTAGTTGCACTAAAATGCTATCCAGGCGAAGATCGGCGCTCAGCCGATCAATCAGCGCTAGTGATTCCATATCCGTGCTCGATAAAACATTGGACATGAGATAAAACCTACGTCTTCAGAGGCTTTGCGCTTGCTGAAAACATAAATTTGCGAGACGGAATCGCCGCTAACTAGTACCACTGCCAGTCCTGGCGCGCCTGCCTGCTTTAAGACGTTCCTGCACCGAGGAAGCTACTGCACTCTGTAGAAAAGTTTTACAGTATAATTCTGAAATAGACTTAGCTTTCACATCTCAGAAGGTGGTATCGTTATCTTTTAAGAAATTTAAGTTTAATTTTTATTAAACTTTTATATACAGCAATAGAGTTTCACTACCTAATACTTATTAACGGAGTGTTACTGCCTAATGCTGATTGAGGAAATTCCTGATAATAGAAGCAGACATAGCGGCACAGTATGATCTTAAGCTCTTTATCGGCATCCAAACAATCGCTTTGCAGCACATCTTCTATATGCCCACTAAATCGCTCGACCACACCATTCTTTTTTAGATGCATCGGCAGGCCAAAAACGGTCTTCCATATCAAGCTATGCAGATAAACAGTCGCATTCAACTCCCTAGTAGTGAAGGGTTGTCTCAGGCTAAAAAACGATCTGTAAATTCTTTGCCATTGTCTGTAATGCCTCGATGCATAACGATGGGATAGGCTCGACTAAGATTACGCAAGAAAGGAGATACACTAGCTGCAGCCTTGGCTTTGTAGAGATGGATAAAAACTTATCAAGTTGCTTAGGCTATGCAGGCAACCAGGATCATAGTTTTTAAACGCCTTGTACTTTGGTTTTTGTTCTTTTTTCTTCCTCTTGCGCAAGACCCCTAATGAATGCCTACGTAAACAGCCAGCCGGGCCAGATTGAGATACAACAGGTTTCAATAATTCACATACAAACGCTAACAGGTTATGTAGTCGGGAGAAAGCGTCTTCTACAGGGAAGCGGCCACTGTATTCTGAGCAGGCGACAGCATCATCTGTAAAAGATAGCGTCATCTGTAAAAGATAAGGATTATGACTATGATCCTGAACACTATCTCGTTTTGATCATTTAGAAACGGTTAGTTTATAGATGCCATAACGCTTAGCCAAATTAGATGCGGGCTCTTTGCCTGTCTAAAAAGCAGCTCTGATTTTAGATATTATAGTTTCCTGAATATGGAGCCTAATCATCATAGTGTTTTGCCCTCAACTATATTTCTTAGTAGCGATCTTCCCATGAATAAGACTGTGCGACGAAGGTCTATATAATAATCTGGGACAAAACACTTAATAGCGGTCCTTGCACCTGAATACAGCGCTGTACCCAGCGTGGGGAATTCCACGGCATAGCCTTGCAATAGCCGCGGCTTCAGGGTTCAATATCCCTGTAAGGTTTATTCACCTTTACTACTAGCACTCTATACGCGTAATCCGCAGACATATGGAATGATTTTAATGCTAAAGATTTTTAACACATTGACACGCCGAAAAGAAGAATTTAAACCTATTCATGCTGGTAAAGTCGGTATGTATGTGTGCGGCATCACCGTGTATGACCTGTGCCACATCGGCCATGGACGCACTTTCGTTGCTTTCGACGTCGTTACCCGCTATCTACGCTATCGCGGCTATGAGGTCAATTATGTCCGGAATATAACCGACATTGAAGATAAAATTATCCGCCGTGCAGATGAAAATGGCGAGCTCTTTCATAAGCTTACTAATCGAATGATTAGAGAGATGCATCATGATTTTGCCAAGCTGAATATCTTGCCTCCCAACCATGAACCACGCGCCACGCAGTATATGAACGCGATTATTGAACTGGTGAGGCAGCTTCTCCTCAGAGAAGCTGCCTATGTGGCTCATAACGGTGATGTGATGTTTGCCGTAGATAGCGATAGCGATTATGGCCTGTTATCACAGCAGGATCTGACCCAGCTGCAGGCCGGCACTCGCATCGAAACAGCCGAAGTAAAACGTAACCCCCTAGACTTCGTGCTATGGAAAATGTCTAAGCGAGGCGAACCGAGTTGGCCATCACCATGGGGCGACGGCCGGCCAGGCTGGCACATTGAGTGTTCGGCCATCAACAACCGGCAGCTTGGTCATCATTTCGATATCCACGGCGGCGGTGCTGACCTGATTTTTCCGCATCATGAAAATGAAATCGCGCAGTCTACCTGCGCCCACGATGGTCCTTATGTCAATATTTGGATGCACGCCGGAATGGTGATGGTCGATCGAGAGAAGATGTCTAAATCGCTAGGCAATTTTTTTACCGTACGCGACGTCCTGCGCTATTACAAGGCTGAAACGGTGCGCTATTTTCTTATGTCCAGCCACTATCGCAGCCAACTTAATTACAGTGAAGAAAATCTCAAACAAGGGCAGGCCGCGCTTGAACGCCTGTATACCGCTCTGCGCGGCACTAATGCTTTAGCCTCTCCTACCGACAGTGAAAACTTTGTCGCGCAGTTTACCGCGGCGATGGATGATGACTTTAATACCCCGAAAGCTTATTCTATCCTCTTTAAAATTGCCCGCGAGGTGAACCGTCTGAAAAGCGAGCAGCCGGCAGCGGCGCCGGGCATGGCAGCAACGTTACGCCAGCTGGCCGGCGTGCTGGGGCTACTTGAGCAGGATCCCGCCGCCTTTCTGCAGCAGGACAGTGGTAGTAACGCGGATCAAGATACCGCGATAATCGCGTTAATTCAAAAGCGCAACGACGCACGCAAGGCAGGGCAGTGGGCACTAGCAGATAAAATCCGAGATAAGCTTACCGCGCTGGGCATTGTGCTGAAAGATAACCCCGAGAGTACGACTTGGCGCCGCCGTTGACGGCAGAAGCAGACGTCGGTCCCAAAACAGTTCGGCAGAGGTTGGCTATATTACACCACTGCCAGCGACTCATTTCGTTCTTGTTAGCTGCTAACCGACGTAGGCTACCCCGCCGTCCTGCGACAATCTTACAACGCTGGCGGGTCTTGACATCACCTTTTGCCACGACACAACCTTTATAAATGCCAAGCTTGGGCGCAAGCCCACTATCGCACCAGCCCGAAATCTTCAAAGATTGCATAACGTGAGATAGGGTTTCCCTTCAGGCAAAATATCGTGATCGTTAAGCCTTCGGCGCTGAGCTATCGTGATAATCCTCGCAGGCCTGCAAGGTATTTTGAATAAGCATGGCCACCGTAATCGGCCCTACGCCGCCGGGCACCGGCGTAATGTAAGCTGCTCGCTCAGCAGCGCTGGCATAATCTACATCCCCAACCACTTTGCCACTCTTCAGACGATTGATGCCGACATCGATGACGACTGCGCCTGGTTTAATCCACTCGCCGGAAATAAAGCCTGCTTTACCTACAGCCACCACAAGCAGATCCGCATTTTCAGTATGACGCCTTAAATCGCGTGTGAAACGGTGAGTTACAGTTACGGTACACCCCGCTAGTAACAGTTCGAGACTTATGGGCCGCCCAACGATATTAGACGCACCGACTACGACGGCGTTGAGACCAAAGGTATCGATACAATAGCGCTTAAGCAACGTCATAATACCGCGCGGAGTACAGGGTCGCAGTAGCGGCGCCCGTTGACAGAGACGGCCGACATTATAGGGATGGAAGCCGTCTACATCTTTATCAGGTGCAATGCGCTCTAGCACGTTGATATTATTAAACCCCGGCGGAAGCGGTAGTTGCACTAAAATGCCATCTAGGCGGCGGTCGGTGTTCAGTTGATCAATCAGCGCCAGTAATTCAGCCTCCGTGACCGTACTTGGTAGAACATAGGAAAAAGAGATAAAACCGACGTCTTCACAGGCTTTACGCTTGCTGAAAACATAAATTTGTGAAGCGGGATCGCCGCCGACTAGCACTACCGCTAGTCCCGGCGCGCGCTTGCCTGCCTTGAGACGTTCTTGCACCCACGCAGCCACTTCACTTCTGACTTGCTGAGCAACCGCCTTACCGTCAATTATTTTCGCTACCATCTAAATCGAAACTTTGTAATTATCATGAGGCTGAATACGCCATTGTGGCAGAAATGTGCACTGCTTGCAGGCACAGAGTGGCATCCTATTTTTACTAACAGAACAGTAGACGGGAAAGCGATTGACTTAAATGCTTACCTCCGTATAATCTAAATCTCATTCATCATCATGGCTTTTGTTATGCGCTCTTAGCTCAGCTGGATAGAGTAACGGCCTTCTAAGCCGTAGGTCGTAGGTTCAAGTCCTACAGGGCGCACCAGTAAGACGAAAAGATCTTATAGAGTACTACGAAATTAAATTAAAAATCAAGATAAAACAGCGAGTGAAGTTAGTTATTCTGTAGTTCAATCTATCTTTTGTAAATGGCTCCTAACGAGCAAAAGCTCACTCTACGTTACTTTCGGTGCGGGAACTTGTCCTTTTGCCACTTTCTAAATTGTGATTCTGCTTTTATCCAATTTCTTCTACATCTCTTCATACCTAATAAATCTTGTAGCGCTAGATGTCGCTTCTATTTGTAATCTGTTTTCTAGAGGTGAGGGCGCATTCTAAAAGACACTAACAACAGTAAGATTGGTAATAGATAAGGTGATAACTGTGAAAGAGTTATGTTTTTGATGCTAATCAGGGTCGCACCAACCGCTAATGAATACCGCAGACCATCGAGCGCATGACACCTTTAACTTTATGTTTAACTTTGATCGTATCTAACCGAAGGCTTTTCTGAGAGGCATACAAATTCTGACCCTCCTCCGAGAGGAGAAATGCCACTCGCACCGAAAAGGAAGTCCTCGCGTTTCTTTTTCAATAAAAGAAACGCTCCTTAATATTCTTAATATTTTTATTATAAAAACTATATAATTAACCATTTATCATTAACTTTTATTTCCATCATAAGGAGCTGTACGAAATTTATATAGGGATCAAATTATCACTATAGACGCCGGTAATCATATAGGAGGGGTTCTCACAAATGCCGGATCTTTCTATACCCGAACCTCCTAGACATGCCTGCTGAATACTCCGTAAAAATAATGTTAACATTCTCCCAAGTTTCACGGCCGTTCGCTACATGATCGGCATGCTGCCATGCATTGATTTATATTTTATTTGCATAAGCAGTAATCTAGCCGCTCAATGCGCCGCCCTAAACGGAGCCTATAATATCAGCATGTTATGGTAGGTGGCGCCACCACCGTTCTATGAAATAGGAAAATTTTGCCGCAATGCGACACCGGCGTTGACGATTCTGCTAGTGCATTTATCCAGTATGTTTTTGCATAATCTGCCGATTCTAATAAGCGAAGGTTTTATATAATTTAATATCCACATTAGCTAACTCAAGTCTTATAGATAGGAGAAAAATAGCAAAATAGACTATACGCGAGTATTAAAAAAATGACTTAAAGCTAATTTTAACGGTTAGTCTTGAAAAGAATTGCATAAACGCCCTAGAGTCTATTTGCCTAACTTGTATCGCTCTATGCAGCTTTAAGTTCTTCACGACGACTATTTAATAATTTTTATTATCTAGCATGCTGCATTAAAATCTTGCTAGTTTCGCAACATGTATTCAGCCAGTACGCTATCAGTAGAATATCCTAAAGCTTATGACGCATTTTTCTCGGCCCTTCTTAAGCGACACTGAATAAAAATTTTTAAGTAAATAAGTACTCTACTTAGAGAATCTCAAAACGCTATAATAGACACTATTATACAATGCGTGGCCAACATACGCCTCGTTATCTAACTGAATGTACGTACTGATTTAATAGACGTCATTACTTTATAACACTGATACTACATTTCATTGGTAGCGACATTCAGCACCTACAACACCATATATCCTGTTGAGAGTCGCTGAGCAGAATACGTAATGAGATTTGATTAAATAATTAATATCACTTTTTTATGAAAACTAGAATTATTAAATTCTAACGCAGAAACCCTCAAGTCAAGCAAAAAAACAAAATGTGATGAAACACATAAAATTTAAGGCCTCACCTCCTGAGTTCAGAAAATAGTTAACTTTTTAAAAATAAATAATTTATTTATAGTTTTCTGATTTCTCGGCAGGATTAAAGAAGAAAAATTAAGTGCAGAATAACGATAGTAAAACTCTATTGCAATCTATAAAATATTCTAAATCAAACTGACACTGTTTAAAAAACAAGCATCCTTTCCTTCCGGAAAGCAACGCTCTTCTTATCCTGAATAAGCAAGGAAATAGTCGTAGTCATGTTGCTGCCCTTGTAATACACTCGCTCTTCATCAAGGTCCGGCTCGGACCAGCGATCAACGACGTGGCCGCAGCGATACAATAAGGTATGTTTCAAGAAACATTATGAATGGATTGCTAATAATCGATAATTATGACTCATTCACATGGAATCTCTATCAATATTTCTGTAAATTGGGGGAAAAGGTGATGGTTTACCGTCATGACAGCCTCGATATCGCAGATATCGAGCGCATAGCGCCGGCGCGTCTAGTTATATCCCCTGGTCCAGGTACCCCGGACCAGGCCGGCATCTCCTTGGCCGCTATTCACCATTTTTCCGGCAAGATGCCAATCTTAGGCGTCTGTCTCGGGCATCAGGCCATCGCGCAGGCGTTCGGCGCTCGCATTGTCCGAGCGCGCAAAGTCATACACGGAAAAACCTCCTTTATCTGCCACGATGGGCAGGGGGTGTTTGCGGGTTTAACGCAGCCGCTAACGGTAACGCGCTATCATTCACTGGTCATTGACGCGGCCAGCGTGCCGTCTTGCATAGTGGTAACCGCCTGGAGCCAGCACCAAGGAGAGGCGGATGAAATCATGGCTATCCGCCATCGCTCCTTGCCGCTAGCAGGCGTACAGTTTCATCCCGAAAGCATCATGACTGAGCAAGGTTATCAGTTATTAGCGAATTTTATCAACTACTAACGTCTGTCTGTTTTACGTTTCGTCAGTAATAGCGCTTGATGTAAGCCTGATTTTTAATATGACTATATTGTATTTTTTATCACATAAAATCTTTATAAAAATCAGGAATGTTATAAAGACGCCATCAATATCAACCGGTCTATGGCGGCAACGTTCTTACGCTGGCGATGATACTAGTTCGACGTTGCATCCATGTAAATGGCGCGCAAGCTAAAGACCGCGCTGTGGCTACTACAGCGACGCTACTAACGAAATCGCATGCATTTACAGCGAGAAAAATAATATACACTGCAAATGACGATCCATTAGCGTCACCGACTGATCTTAGAAGCCAGTAGTGTTCAAACCAAGATTTTCGGTATTCGTGCTTTACATTCTAGCCGTTTCTGACCGCTCTGAATTGCTACCCCGCAAGCAGAACACCAGTGCCCTCATAGCGCTAATATATTCGATAATAAACTGGCTATGGGTGACTTATAAGCGCATATTGCTCAGATAGCTGAAACAAAACCCTATCTCCTGCATCGCCTAGCTGAGGTAAGCGAACAGGATATTATCGCCTGATTAATCCGCATCTGAGCATCACCTACAGCAGGTAAACCGGAATTGGGGTGCAGCAGCAATCACAGCGCCTCCTGATCTGTCTCCAGCGCCTGATGGGCGTTTTTGCGTAACAGCTCGCACTTTGCCATTGCGGTTTATAGTCACAGCATGCCACTTAAAAGCCAGCATACAACTAATCAAAGCATCTAAGAGGCGCGGCACAGAGCCATCGATTTAAGGAGCAGTAACTTCGTAGCGCTGGCCATAAGGTCAACCGCTGTTGATTATCTGCCATCACATCGCGATGGTAAAGGAGACGCTGGGGATGCAACAAGCGGTAGATGCGGATGAAATGGAAATAGAAATAGCAGAACTAGCCTACCGGATTATCTCGATGGTGGCAGGCGATGTTTCCCAGCGGACCCGGCCGACATCCATGAAAATTAGTTAAGCTGGCGATAAGAGAGAATATCATCCGCGAAAACACGCAACCGGGCGACAACACGCGCATTGCAGCATCGCACCGCATCGGCCTCATGTTGCTGTACTAGCTCTCCACTTCATCCGGCTTAGGTAGGCTCACCGCGATATGCTCTTGCAGATCCAACATGACCCAGAAGATACGTAACTGTCTTTTATATTGCTTGAGCTGCTTGTTTGAAAGCATATACAATTGCTGATAAACTCGCACAATTTGGTTGATGACCTGCTTCTGGCGCACAAACAGCAGTGGCAACGCAACTATCCTGTTTGGCAGGCTGAGTCAGCGGGCCATATTTTGCTTTAATATAATTCGTGCTTGAACACACTTAGGCGCTTCGTGCATTCGCTGCTCTCGCCACAACCCAAACTACAGGGCGTTAAATAATTGATACCAGGCAGGTCCGGCAAGATAGAGCAACGGCGGCAGACAAATCCGCATATTGCCGGTCACCTTTACTAGCGTGAATACGCAGCAATCAGCGATGCCGGCAGTAAGCGGCCATGCCGCGGGCTTATTTCGCAATTCACACCGCAACAGGAGCGCTAATCCGAGCCATGATACACGGCAGCAACAGGCCTTGCACTAACGCTAACTCGATAAAATATTTCTTAGAGCGTATAGCGAGCCGCCGACCGCCAGCTGCTTAAAAAAACGCTTATGTAATTGATCAAGCCCGACGATGTTACAACAAGCAGACGCCAGAGGAAATTAACAGACCTTACTGTAGGCTACCGAACTCTAACAACAACCGGAAGATAAAGTATAACGGGTCTACCGTAGGGCATAATTCACTTCGGGGTGGCAGATAAGTCTGCGCCACATCAATCAGCTAAAGAGACACAGCTATCTTGGCCATGCCACTGGTGAAAGAAAATTAGCGGGCACCATAAACGACAATGGTTTTCCCGTGAGCAGAAATTAGATTCTGATCCTCCAGCATTTTTAGAATGCGGCCAACGGTTTCCCGTGAACACCCAACAATCTGGCCAATTTCCTGACGGGTGATTTTAATTTGCATACCGTCCGGGTGAGTCATGGCGTCTGGCTGCTTGGCTAAAGTCAGCAACGTTTGTGCGATATGCCTGGTCACATCTAGAAAAGCCAAATTGCCGACTTTCTCAGAAGTCACCTGCAAGCGGCTAGCCATTTGCAAAGACAGGCGCATCAGAATGTCGGGATTGACCTGAATCAGCTGGCGAAATTTCTTGTAGGATATCTCTGCCACTTCGCAGGCCATTTTCGCGCGCACCCATGCACTGCGTTCCTGCACTTCTCCAAACAACCCGAGTTCGCCAATAAAGTCGCCCTGATTAAGATAGGATAGAATCATCTCTTTTCCTTCTTGGTCTTTTATAAGTACTACGACGGAGCCTTTGACGATATAGTAGAGCGTTTCTGCCTTTTCGCCCTGGTGAATTAAGGTACTCTTCGATGGATACTTATGAATATGGCAATGAGACAGGAACCATTCGAGAGTTGGGTCTGTTTGCGGTTTGCCGAGAACCATTCGCTGTTATCCTCTTTTGTCATCGTCGCCCTGTTTAGGAAAGACCTATTCTCTATTGGGTAAGGCGTTATCTATCATTCCGCACCTGATTTTTCTTTTTTTATTTCCCTACCACATTCATGAAGATAGTATCTATCACTCTGCACCTATATTAAGAACAAATACAAAAATCAGTAAAAAGTAAAAACAAATAAAATAAATTATTTATAATAAACTAAAGATAATAACTTATAACTCAGTTTTTTCTATCACTTGTTCTTAAAAATAGAATCATTACAGATTAATCCAGAAAGCTTTAACTTAAGTAAAAAAACTAAAAATATGATAAATACATGAGATTTAAGATCTCACATTCTGAGTTTATAAAACAGTATAACTATCTATGTTTTTGAAAAATAAATAATTTATTTATTATTTCCTACTTTCGGAAAGATGAAAAATCAAGTACAAAATAACGTTAATGTATTTTTTTGAATAGTTTATGTTTGATTTTTTACCAATATTTCATAGACTGCGATCGAGTTTTATTATCTAATACCGATTGAGACAATTACTGATTGTAAAGCCAGACATATCAGCCTATTGTAATCTTAAGCTTTTCAGTAGCATGAGAATGGTAAGTTTACAGCATATCTTCTACATACCCATTAAATCGCTTGACCATACCATTCGTTTGTTAGTGTATCGATAGGTTAAGAGAGTGTTCTATATCAAACCCTACACATAAGCGATCGAATTTATACTCTCCGGTAGCCGAGCGTTTTGCAGGCCAAAAAAACGATCTTTAAATTCTTTGCCATTATCAGTCAACATTCGATGAATGGCATGTGACATGCTCGAGTAAAATCACGCAAGCAACGGCGTGTATTAGCCGCGGTCTTAGTATTGCAAAAGTGAATAAAAACCTATCGAGTCACTCGTTCTATACCCACGAAACGTTCTATACCAAGGAAAAGATAACCTCGTTAGGTTTCATTTTACATTTATGAAAAATATTTCATATCAACATAAATGTAACCGGGCTCATAGCTTTTAAACGCTTTGTCCTTTGATTTTTTCGCTCTCTTCTTCATATCAGGAAAACGTTCGAATCCATACCTACGTAAACAGCCATATCTAGGACAAATCTAGATACGGTAAGGTTTAAGAATTTGCGCACGACAACCAACAGATCGTCCAGAGAGAAAAATGTCTTCAGCAGCAAAACAGCCACGGCTTTTGAGAGGGTGATAGCATTGTCTGAAAACGATGAGGAATAATGCAACTGAAAGCGTTAGTTAGCAAGGGCTAAGGATACCGCACAAAAGTTATCAATGTATTAATTTTTTAAATTGCCATACGTCAATTAGACATATAAAGCGAACGAGTAGCGATGCATTAACGGAAATTTTATAAAAAGGTGGACGACAGACATTAATCGAGTGAAGCGCTTTTATCGAAGAAAAGCTTGAGGCAGCCCTAAACAGTAAACCAAGCAAACGGATGTATGAGCGTATTGTAGATGATAACATCAAAGCGCATTTTATTGCGCTAATCTGCAGCCAACCGCCAGAGACACCGGGACAGCAGGCAACTGCTTATAGATGAAAATGCAGAACGCAATCCGTGAAAACAATCTTGCAGGAAATAGCACCAAAACCATGGACGAAAATCTGCTAGGTTACACTCAAAGAAGTCAGTGCTGAATTCTTTGAAGCTATAGAAAATGTACTAGAGGTGTATCTTAGGCTTTATGACTGGATATATTCGGTGGCTTGCATAGACCAGAATGCTCGTCATAAGAAAGCTAGTCAATTGATTAGACATACATGCCTAGCGCTGCCGTTGAGGGCTGGAAAACCTGCGCGGCAGGACTATAAGTACAAACAGCTGGCAGTCTATAATATTTTAAAGCCCTACGCCAACCAAAATGGCTGAGCATAGCACACACATAGAGCTAGGATTGATTGGTCTCACTTTCTTAAAGATATCTCTCAACACAATATTCTTACGTACGGCGCAGTACGCAGATCATCAACAATTTCAACATGCATTCAAGCATTGCGAAGTGAAGTCACCCCTTGACAGAGACAACTCAAGCAGATAAGCCTCAATATCGATTAGTGCCTGACTACTAATAACGCTCGTATTAAGCTTAAGCATATTTATTCATGCTTTAATATGTAGTGCAATATTAGCATGAAAATAGTAGCTTTGCAGCACATCTTTTATACACCAATTAAATAGCTTAACCATGCTGTTCGCCAGAACCTAACGCAAAATCATGAGACATGCTCAACTAAAATCATGCAAGAAGCGTCGTGCATTAAGCGCCATTTTAGCTTTGCAGGGACGGATAAAAACCTATCAAGTCGATTTATTCCCATGAAAAGATAACGTCGTGCGGTTTCATTTAGCGTTGATAAAATATGTTTTATATGAACACACAGGTCACCAGGCTTATAGCTTTTAATTGGGTTATTTTTTGATTTTGGTGCTCCCTTCTTAATATCATGCAGAAGCCCTAATCCATGCCTGTGTAAACAATGCTTAGGAAATCTCTAGACATAGAAGGGCAAGGGAAAGGGGAAGGGGGAGAGTATGGCTATGATCCTAAATACTATCTCGTTTTTGCCATTTAGAAACGATCAGTGTCAAGAAACCATAACTCTTAGTCAAAGTAGATACTGGCTTAGTGCTCTCTTGAAGAGCGGCTATAATTTTAGGTTTTGTAGTTTCCTGAATTATAAAAATTAATCATAATGATATTTTTCATTAACTATATCCCTTAGTAACTATCTTGTCATGAATAGACTATACGACGAGTGTCCATATAATAACTTTGCTTAACTACGGAGAAACATGAATTCAATCGCTTATGTTCAGAGCTTGATATAAAATACTGTCTTGGTCTACCACTACATCCAGAAACGAATGGCATTGGTCGAGCAATTTAATAACTCTACAGAAGATATGCTGCAAAGCCGCTATTTCCATTCTTATAAAGAGCTTAAGAGCACATTGCTTAGCTAAGGCTCCGCGAACAGGATTTTTCGTCTCTATGACAACCTTTTACACCGTAATCAACCGGCTCTTGCTCTTAGGCTATTGGTTGTTGATTGCAGGCGTCACTCTGCGGGTGATGATGAAACGGCGCGCGGTGCCCTCTGCCATGGCTTGGTTGCTGGTCATTTATATTCTACCGCTGGCAGGGATTATTAGTTATCTTTTATTCGGCGAGCTTAACCTAGGTAAACGTCGTGCCGAGCGTAGCAAAGCGCTTTCGCCTTCCACCGCCCAATGGATTAAAAATTTAAAAGGGCATCCTCGAATTTTTACTAGTGAAAACAGCGAAGTAGCGCGCCCTTTGTTCCAACTCTGTGAACATCGACAGGGCCTAAATGGCCTAAAAGGCAATAAAATGCAACTGCTAATTAGCACCGATGATGCGCTGCAAGCGCTGATTCATGATGTTAATCTAGCGAAAAACAATATTGAAATCGTGTTCTATATTTGGCAGACAGGCGGCCTAGTAAACCAGCTAGCAGAAGCATTAATGGCCGCAGCACGGCGCAGGGTACGCTGCCGGTTAATCCTTGATTCAGCTGGCAGCGTCGCGTTTTTCCGCAGTCCCTACCCTGCACTTATGCGTGCCGCCGGCGTGAACGTGATAGAAGCGCTGCACGTCAGTATCCTGCGCGTATTTTTACGCCGCATGGATTTACGCCAGCATCGCAAAATGGTGCTGATTGACAGTTACATTGCTTACACTGGCAGCATGAACATGGTAGATCCGCGCTTTTTCAAACAGGATGCCGGTGTCGGGCAGTGGATTGATATCATGGCGCGTATGGAAGGACCAGTGGCTACTGCGATGGGCATAATCTTTTCCTGCGATTGGGAAATAGAGACCGGCGAGCGCATCCTGCCACTTCCCCCTCCCGAGGTTAATGTCATGCCGGGTGAACAAGCGTCCGGACATACTATACAAGTGATTGCTTCAGGGCCAGGCTTTCCCGAGGGACTGATCCATCAGGCCTTGCTCACCTCTATCTACGCGGCGCGCGAGCAATTAGTTATGACTACGCCATATCTCGTGCCAAGCGATGATTTACTGCACGCCATTTGTACCGCGGCGCAGCGTGGCGTGGAAGTGCATATTATCGTTCCACACCATAACGATTCAATGCTGGTAGGCTGGGCTAGCCGGGCCTTCTTCGCCGAGCTGCTGGAAGCCGGCGTATTAATCTATCAGTTTGAGGGCGGTCTGCTGCACACAAAGAGCGTTTTGATCGATGGCCAATTAAGTTTGATAGGAACCGTAAATCTAGATATGCGCAGCTTGTGGCTGAATTTTGAGATAACACTAGTCATCGACGATGACAATTTCGGAAGCGCTTTAGCGCGAGTGCAAAAGGATTATCTTGCCCAATCGCGGCTTATCGAGAACAGAGTCTGGTTGAAACGTCCGTACTGGCAGCGTATTGTCGAGCGACTGTTCTACTTTTTCAGCCCCTTACTGTAATTTTGTTAGACGGAATATTGTAATCGCTCTCATTCAGTTAATAAAATAGTAATAATGGATCTAGATAATTATCTGAGGTATGATGAAATGCTAGAAGCAGCTTCCGATATTTTTCTTGAACTGGCGCAAGCCAATCTTGACTCTGCAGAGACTCCGCTCTTTAATCTGCAATTTTAATAACGAGACGCGGTAAATTAGCAGCTAGATTTCAATCTCAACCCCATTCCACTTACCGAAATGCTGATAAGCCTACCGTGTCACATTCCGGAAAATAATATTGTTGATTTTTAAAAATTTACTTTTTATAAATATTTTATTGATATGCAATAAAATATTAGTACTCAATGCTAATTGAGATAACTCTTAATTATAGAGTCTATTCCTAAATAAAATGCATAATAGACGCTCAACGTATACTAATGTACATTATGTCATAAAATAAATCAGATAGACGAATAAAACTCCTACGCCTCAAGTCGCACTAATTAGGTTTTAATCTTGAAGCGTAGTAGAAATGTCTATGCTTATTTATATACATGATAACTTCCAATAAGTAGACCTAGCGAGCGGTGCAAGAAAGTCTTGCCATTGTATTTTAGTTTGTATCCCGCTAATGTCATATTACAAATAACTGACAGAGACGCTTAAATACAAGTGTTATCAGTAAGGCACGTCATCAGGATCTTTATCGTTCGAATATTTAAAATTTTAAATTAAGCAAATTCTGCTTATTTCATTATATTTACTTTATAGTAAATTCTTCTGATTACCATCATTGCATCAGGCATACTTATAGGTGGTCTGATTAAATGAGACTAGTTTCATATCACATATTCAATAGCTAATACTGATAAAGACGCTTAAGCCTGATACCGGCGTTATAGGGGGGGGGGGGGGGGGGGGGGGGGGGGGGGGGGGGGGGGGGGGGGGGGGGGGGGGGGGGGGGGGGGGGGGGGGGGGGGGGGGGGGGGTAGTAAAATTTCAATCTATCTTGACCTTCATCTGATCGCGGCATTTCCACCAAGCAGTTATTCAACTTTGTAATGTCTCAAGGTTGTCAATATGACCACGCAGACATCAGCTTATTAGTACACCAAGCTCGCTTTCTTTCATGTTTAGTCAACGGCAATTTTGTGGTGTATGAACGAATTTAAAACGATCTCATAAGGCTCTGGACTGATCCAGAAGATGAGTCAGTAGAATGAACCTAAGCTATGGATATTGAGATTCTCCATCACCTGCGTCATTCAATCTAGGTAAAGATTTTATATTGAAATACTTTTAAAAAGTACGCCTAATCAACCCTGTCTCGATTCTCTCTTATGCTCTCTCTATGCTTACAGTCACTCTGATTAGCCGACGACCCGCTAACCCGCTTACTGCCATTAAGAAATGCGATAGCTCCAGTTGGTCATGTTCATAGTCTTTCCCGAGCAGGTTTTCCAGGCGTCAACGACAGCCTGACAGGGTGTGTGTCCAATCAATTAAGAGGCCAGCCTCATTCATGTAAACTACAGGATATATTGAGTTATAAGGCCAAGAATACACGTTCAGCAGATTCTCTATAGGCGCAACGAATTCGGCATTAGTGTCTGGCCATATAACCCTGCCGATCTCCGTCCGCGATTTCAGTTTTTTAATGCACTATTTACTGTTTTAGGCAAGATCGTTTTGACAAATTGCAGTTCTACTGCCTTATCGGCAAGCAGTTGAAAGAACTATAGCCCGATTCTCCTCTAGCAGCTCACTGCAACTTAATGTTATTAAATGCGCTTCGGTATTGCTATCTACAGTGCGGCCATGTATCGGTTTACGACTCAAAAACACCTCAAGCCTTTTTTTGAAAAAATGCTTAATCTAATCGATCTCTCAGACACCTATGTATAAAAATTTGGCTAACTCTTCGTTATTCGCTCGCTTTACAACTGCAATTAATGTATCGCAATTCAAAAAAATCAACACATTCATAACTTTTTGTACGGCATGCCAGCCCTTGCTGACCAACGCTTCCAATTTCATTCTTTCTTTCAATGTAAGAGTCATAATGCATCTTTCTATTTTTCTACTTTAGAAAATTTTTTCAGCTCTGGCTACAGATACTGAAATAACCGCTTTTACGTGTTAAAACACCATGAAAAGTACGCAATCAGATTAGTTTTTCCGGCTAGGCCGCTTGTAATCTTGAGGTATTTTAGGCGATGCAAAAGCCTATTGGCAAGCACAAAGACTCACAGTTATACAAAATAAAACCGAATATTATAATTTATAGTGTAAATTAGTTTGCTATAGACATTTTCGTGTATTTCGCTTGGAAATCAACTATGTATTCTCCCATCATAATGCTATGCACGTTCTCAAGCTTGTGCACAAGTTGCCGGATGTTTCGCCCTCTTAGATTCTAGCATGCCTGATTGCAGGCACGGTTGTATGATCTTGTCGAGGTGAGGAGTCTAAGCTGTACTGCATGGTGATGAAAATTCAGGAACGGGATATTCTGAACAAATATTTAATAAATATGGCTGGGGTACCAGGATTTGAACCTGGGATGCCGGAATCAGAATCCGGTGCCGTACCGCTTGGCTATACCCCAAAATATGGTGGCTACGACGGGAATCGAACCTGTGACCCCAGCATTATGAGTGCTGTGCTCTAACCAACTGAGCTACGTAGCCTTTTGTCGATTTTAGTAACGGATTTCGATAGAGGCAAATCATATTGACTAGGATGCCAAGATTTGAATCTAGGGGGAGACTGAGATCAAAACTCGCTACCTTACCGCTTGGCTATATCCTATTTTAGATGTAATTGCAGCGCTACTCTCTCGCGAAATTAAGCTAGATGGCTGGGGTACCAGGATTTGAACCTGGGCGTGGCGGGATCAAAACCCGCTGCCTTACCGCTTGGCTATACCCCATTTTCTTCTAACCGAATCATGATGCGGGAGGCGAGACTTGAACTCGCACACCTTGCGGTGCCAGAACCTAAATCTGGTGCGTCTACCAATTTCGCCACTCCCGCAAAGTATATTGGCATAAGTAGGTGTTAAACTTGTTGCTTCAGAATTATGAGCACTCTGGTTTAATAAGTTGAGCTATGCAGACAACTTTTTGAATAATCTACATTGAGCGTTGCGGGCCGCATTATGCGGAGTTGACGAACTTCAGTCAACTCCTTTTTCGTCTAACCGGCATAGCGCGGACCGTTTGTCTGGCTTATGAACGACCTGACGATAAGGCGAGATGATCCGATAGCGTCAATAAACTGCAGTGTCTAGTCTCACTGCGCGACCGAAGGAAGCCTCAATTTCTTTAGCTGGGACAGCAGGCTACGGACTTGCCGCCCGAGACTGAACAGCTAACGTCACTGCAGCTGCTGTAAATTTTCTGTATCGTCAGGGCAGTGTACTCCGAAGCTACCCGACGGCAAAGAAACACTCTCTGACGATTACCTTCCGGCTTATGCCGCCTATTTTCCCAGGAATAACTCAAGGCTCTGATAGAGGCCATACAGCCTGCCTGACTCGGTTATCAACTATCAGCGTTTTTGAAAAAAATAACGGTAATGCCTGGAATTTTTCTGATACTGATTCCTGCTAACCCCTAAATCGGTCAACTGCTGCAGCTCAACGCTAAAATGACGCGCAAGAAAAGCTTATCTAGTCAGCGCTTTTGAAAGTAATTTCAAATTTATATCAAAGGAGAAATTAGCTTACAATAGTCTTTATCGATAGAAGCTAGTGTCAGCTGATGTACTGCCGCTGCCGCCTTGAATGCCAAGCCCTGCGGCAATATTGTCCACCTCATAGCCGACAGGCAAGTCAACAGCCTACGGACTCACGGTTGGGGGCCGAATCAATTATCGACATCAGCGCTGTAGTTCTTCCGGCGTCGGTGCTACGCCTGCTTTATATATTAAGCTAATCATCATGAAAAACTGCACCGCGTGGCGCCCCCGGGGGTGGGATGGCGATATGCTGACGTAGGGTGCGTCCGCAGTCTGCTAGACAGGAAGCGCCCTGCATTATGTAAATACAGAGGATGAGATTCAGCGTGTCAACTATCAATCAATGTACCGACATCAAAAAGATATCCTGATTGTCTATTAGGTGTAAGAGGCGACTATAAACGCGGTGAAAGCGCCATCGCTAGAGCCGGTAAGCGTTAAATTCGCATTGCGTAGCAAGGACACTAGAATCTGCCGGGTAGCTTTATCCCGTCTTAGACAATGAAACTCTGCAGCAAGGTTATCTATATGCCACATTATTTCGACAGCGCTGTATACTTGATAAGGCGCGTATTGCTCAATAGCCTATATGTTGCTTGCCAGGATGTGAAAGAAGCTAGGCAGAATGCTGCAAATCATCGGCTATGCGCAGCGACCAGTTATAGCCGTAAGCATTGCCTACTTCTGCAGCGGTTTTGGGGTTTCCGTCATGGCCTTTTCATTAGCGAAAATGAATTCAAGCAGCGTGAGGATAAGCAACGCATTGATTTACTTCATTGCTGACCTCCGTGTAGCGTTCGGAGACGCTGAGTGGGAAACTAATTATCCTTATTTTATTGAATTCCTTACAACGAAAACACTTAATCTATATGCAAATCGCGTCTACTTTTGCTAACAAGCAGTGATAACCACAGAAAAGCATCTCTTCTAATGCCTTCTGACATCCCTGTTTAATCAAGAAATATCCCACTACACGTTAAGTATTGTGAATGTGGTTACGGCACGGTAATTAATCTGTTTTGACGATTGATAACAGCTTATTGATCGTCAATATCGATGATATTTTATATTATTAGAAAAGATTTAAGTAGTAAGGTTTTGCTGTATATAAAACCTCTTAATGCAGATTGCAGATTAAAGCATGATCAAAATATTAATTTTGCCTTAAATCGGCATTTTTACTACAATGAAAATGGGAAATACAGTGTTTTTATCATGCATTTTCCTTATAATGCTGCAGGTTAGTCCTTTTATAATAGGAAACAGGCAAAATTGTTCATTATAAAAACTTGGCTTTATAAAATCGATCAATCAAGTAAAAATTTAAACAATCGCCAGCGATTCTATTTCGCAGAAAATTTAAAAATAGAAAAATTCAGGTATCAAAAAATCATAAGAACAGCGATTACAGCAAAACCGCTTATTTAAAAAATTCGCGGAAAATAGACTAAAGATCGGGATTTACACGTGCGTTAAACCACCTATAATTCGGTAATACTTAGATCATAGAAACTGGACAGATTGGGTCGAAGTATCAAACACTTATTTAACTAGTTTAATCTTTGCACTTGAATATAACAGAATTCATTTCTACAGTTGAATGACTTCTATTGACACCTATTTGTTAGCAGGTAATTTTTTATCTGATGATTGCTTTAGCACAAGTGGAGCGCGTACTAACTCTTAAGTGTGCTAAAGCAAGCTTGCTCCGTCGAGAAAAAGAGGGCGTATCGCCGTAGAGCTTGCTCATCATCTTATGCACAACAACAGCAGGCTAACAAATTATTTGGGCCCAGCAATATTATTTAAGCCCAGCAATAGCAGGAAATATCTAGCATTGCTTTGTGCTGTTTATTGATGAGCATCTATAAATGCTGTTCAGTTAATCATACCTCTCGAACATGCGAAAGTGCATCTGATCGAAATTGAGAATGGCATCAATCCAAGTCCGATGCCTGATGACGTTCCGCAATACCATCGTCACCCGTTCGATTAACCTTGCGACCACGGATAACCGCAGATCGTGCAGAAATCTCATCTGCCCAGCGTTTGACGTTGGGATACTCTTGTACTGACAGAAAGTCGCCCGCATCGTATAAAACACCTTGCACAAGCCAGCCATACCAAGGCCAAGCAGCAATATCGGCTATGCTGTATTCTTCCCCTGCTAGATAACGATTTTCAGCCAAATGACAATTCAATACATCTAGCTGACGCTTAGTTTCCATTGCATAGCGATTTATCGGATACTCAAATTTTTCCGGTGCGTAGACATAGAAATGACCGAAACCACCGCCGACGAACGGGGCAGAGCCTATTTGCCAGAATAGCCAGTTTAAGGCTTCAGTACGTGTAGCTATATCGCGTGGTAGCAGAGCGCCAAATTTTTCTGCTAGATAGAGCAGAATTGCACCTGATTCAAATACCCGAAGCGGTGTTTTACCGCCGCAATCAAGTAGTGCCGGTATCTTAGAATTAGGGTTAATCTTAACAAAATCGTTAGAGAATTGCTCTCCTTCTGCAATACGAATCAGCCAAGCATCATACTCAGCACCGGCATACCCAAGCGACAGCAACTCTTCCATCATTACCGTAACTTTAACGCCATTTGGCGTGCCCTGAGAATATAGTTGCATCGGATGCTTGCCGAGCGGCAGCGTTTTTTTATGAGTTGACCCGGAAACAGAACGGTTAATATTGGCGAACGCACCGCCAGAGATAGTTTGTTGCCATATTTTTGGCGGTATATAGCTGGAAGGAGTGGTCATACAAAATCTCCATTAAAAGGTGGCATAGCAAGAAAAAATAAGTCGATCCTTCTTAGTACTCCGCATAAGAAGTAATTACTATCTAATAATCACTGATGCGATAAAAGCTAGTATTGTTAGAGACTATAATAACTTTTTTAACACTGTATTATTATAAGTTTTATGTAATTTAGTATAAAGTAGGTTACTTTTATATGTTTTATTATATTAATATTTTATCTTTAGGTGTTGAATGATTTGTGTCGGCAGATTACCGTCGACATATTTACTTTCCTTTATTATGTTACCATAAACCGCATTACTAAAATTCATAATTCTTGAACTGCATGGCAATCATAATAAAAGACGCATCATTTTACTTTAAGCAAAGCTCATAATCCATTTTATGACATTATCCCACTTGAATTGGCTTAACTCAAGACGCCTAAGATAAGAAATTCCGCTTGACACACCAAAAAATGATTATTAAAATTTTTAACATATAAGTTAATATTCTGAGTAAAACTGTACTAGAAGATTTTGTTAGTATATTTCAACATGTGTAGGGCCATCTCCGTATTAAGCAATCGAGAAGAGTACGGTTAGCGGCTTAGCCACCGCTAAAGTCAACATATAGCAAACAGACGCGACATCTGATTCTATAAGCTTTATAAGATAAGAAGTAATAGAAAAGAAATTGAATAAAAAAGAACGATAATCCTGTTGATGGTAAAAAGGATAAATTTTATAAAGCGAAAGTGATTTAAAGTAGACTTTTACTTAGTTCGTAAGATAACCGGTTACAATAGTTGAGTTGACATAGCGAAAATAAAACTCAATCTGCTGATCAGACAACGTCTAAATCGTAATATTCACAAGATTGAGATATTATAAAGTCAAGTCACTGCTTGATAGATGTAATGCAATTAGATAAACTCTAAGATCGATTTGCATTACACTACTAATCAGGCACCTATCAAACTACAGCGTCTCTATCCGTTACTTAACATGTAAGCTACGTAATCCAGAAAACTTTTTGCTACCTGGATATCTTATCAGCGAATACCTATAACAGAAAGAATAGAAAGCATGCTCAGCGATAAGTAAACAAAGTGTAACACAATGCATCATTTATTTTAAAAACCACTAGACAGCCGGCGCGGAAATCCGTACCATCCTAACCAGTAATGGCGTTCCGCGTCCGTAGCTCAGCTGGATAGAGCGCTGCCCTCCGAAGGCAGAGGTCTCAGGTTCAAATCCTGTCGGGCGCACCATTACGCTTATGCGCAAAGTACCGGTAAGCCCTATGCCGCGTTGCTATAGTAATCAGTAATGGTGATTGTAGCTCAGTTGGTAGAGCCCTGGATTGTGATTCCGGTTGTCGTGGGTTCGAGTCCCATCAGTCACCCCATGATCAACAGTGATGCGAAGGTGGCGAAATTGGTAGACGCGCTAGCTTCAGGTGTTAGTGTCTTAACGGACGTGAGGGTTCAACTCCCTCTCTTCGCACCAGATCCTTAAATTGCCAGCATTATCTCCCTGCTTAGCACCCCGCATAAGTTTATTCAGGAGGCATACGGCGAGTAGCGCAGCTTGGTAGCGCAACTGGTTTGGGACCAGTGGGTCGGAGGTTCAAATCCTCTCTCGCCGATCATGTTCTTAAAGGTCTTTTGCGCAATACTCATATGAAGCCGTAAAAGACAACAACAAGTTTTAGATTTTGGATACTAGCATAGTTGCTTTTTAAATTGAGTTTAATTTTTCACCAATATTTTTTGTAAACTGCAACGAGATTTTACTTATTTAATACTGATTAAGCTCACTGCTCATTGTTAAGACGAAACCCCACTTTTGTAATAAACTTCATCTAAATTGCATGATGAATCCCGTACCCATCAAAAATATGAATTATAGAGTAAGTGCTTTTAATTATTTGTTTGCAATTATCACTATAATAAATAACATTAATATTAATCGTAATTTTCCTGAGTACACCTTAGCCAGCTAAACTTGAAATATACTAAAATAGACATTTTTCAAGCAGAGCAATACCCCGCTAAAATCTAAAAATACCCTTCATTATCTAGCCCAATTTGGGTATAGATCTATCTGACGTTATGACTTAGAACCGCTGATAGCGGGCATCTTGGTAAAGACATAAAAATTACCTATAATAGTATAAAGCCTTTTGGGATTAGCATCGATGGCGAGACACCTACAATACCTAAAATTAGATCAAATCTAAAATCAAGCAACGAGCTGGCATCTACTAGCATCCCGTACTAGCGTACGGGATGTAACAACCACTAAATATCAAATTCTAATCAGTCACCGAGTTTTAGACGCGCGGCATGCCGAAAACACACCTTGCTACTCAGGGCGACTTTTCTACTCACCTCCGACTCTACAGAATCCTACAGAGTATTGAGTAAAAGGCAGGACTACTGCTGCTATTCTCTCACGGCACTGTACAGCAAACTGCGCTTCATGCTAACACTGGCACTGCCGTTGCTGCTCCAGCGGTGATATCAAGCCTAGTCTTTAAATACTGATGCCTTTCTTTCTCGATTCATGTAACTTTCTCCTGAATTTTATGAGGCTCCTTGCTGGTTCCTGGATGAGATTCACGCATATTTGTCAAGCACTCTAGCTTGCATTGGTGTTCTGGCTTGCTTGCATCTCCGCTTCAATTGCCGCCACAACAAGCAGTGCAGTTTGCGTCTTTTCAGCTATCTAGATCTGCTAGCACTACTTTGACTTAGCTGTGCCTGCAATAGCTGATCCAGCCCAGTAGCACTGTGTTGAGTTCGTTTATAGTAGCCTTGACTAATTTCTTCCCGTTGCCCGTAGTTAGACTGCGGATTTGATTCTTGATTGACCTGAGCAGATTTGCTCTTGCTTTATAGCTGCTTACATAGATATTGCAGTCATAAGCATAACGACAGAAGCGACATCCCCGAAGCTCTAGTTTTTATTCTGTTCGTTCAGCAGGATATGCGATAGTAGCGCTGACAGCAGGCTGCCTTGCGGCATCTCTTTCACTCGCAACTTTTTCCCCTTCCCTTCATCACAGATAGCGGCGTATCAGTTTCAGTAACCGCGTATCCTTAATCTTTCTAGCCAGACAAGATATAAGAGACTATGGCGATCCACCCGGTCAAAAAATTTTTCAGATCTATATCTAACACCCAGAGCTTGCTACGCTGTATTTAACGCTGTGCCTGTTAAACCGCTTGCTATGTATTGCGATTTGGCTTAAAGCCATAGCTAGAGTCTGAGAAGCTAGGCTCTACGATAGGCCCGACTTTTTGCTCTATCGCGCGTTAAATGAGTGCGTCTACTACCCTAGAAATAGGGGATACTTAAGGTTCTCACGCCTCCTTCCGGTTTCCGGATGTCTATTCAGCGCATCACTTTCTGCTATTAATCTCCCGCCATCAATGCCTGCTCGGACACTGGCCTCATGTTGTTTCAGCCAAGATTTCAACGCCGTCACGTTCAGGTTATCTAAACCTACCGCGCCTTTATTTTCTACCACGCGCTGATAAAGCAGCATCAGGTTTTCTCTCGTTACCACTGCTTTCATGGTCAACGTTATTTTTGCTTTCGTTTGCTGACTGACTACCGTATTGATTTTAAAACTCGCACGCGATATTAACGGATAGCGTCTTCCGTACCCGCCGCTGGCTGAAGTTATCTGCGCCTCTGCCTCATTAATCCCCATCGAGTATCAGGGTTCTAATTACTGTTAATTATATTCAGCTGTTTATGCTGTCGGTAAAACAGCACTACTACGATCTAGGCTGACTTCTGCTGCTCTCTCTCGGTATCTCGCAATATCAGTAGCCTGTAGCAGGAGTAATGCGCGCGATCTTCCTTCTTATAGCTATCGATTATACGTTACAGCGTTCTGTGTGATTATTGGGCTTTGACGATATTGACTGAGTTACCCTACTGCGCCGTTTTTACTGCTTCCTGTTGGTAGGTCAGCATTTTGCTTTTAGTTTCCTTTAGATTGCCCTCGCTGTAGACACTTTTAGTTTTCAACTAGCACTTCCCTTCACCGGGTGTGCAGGGGACTTGAATCTTCTAGTCGACTCTTAGCCACCACACTCAAGAGACAGCGCCTTGCCGGAGCGCACTAAAAAACCGGCGCGGCAGAGCGTTAGCTAGAAAACTGTTGATCTATTCCAGTATTCTAGTTTATTAAATAGCAATTTATCTATATAAAGTGGCTAATTTCTCTCTCAGGTCTAGATAGCATATTATAAGGAGTTAAAATCGCGAATAATCGGATTTATTGAGACGGGTAGATTTGCGCGCACAGTTGTGGATAGGTATCGAATAAGAGCTTCTACTCTGCTTGCTTGAACTAAGCAATTTCGTAAAACCGGCAGAGATAGCTCTAGATCTAGAAGAACTCTTGGTTACGGATCAAGAATTAATGCATATGCTGAATTTATCCTGATGCTTATCGACGAGTCCTATAAACTTGTTTCAAGCTTCCCTGAAAAGTGTTTTCAACATTCAAACGAGCCTTACCGGACCATCGCGCTTTTCTCAGAATCATATTATAGCGATTAAAAAAGACCAGAGATGCTACTGAATAAAAGTACGAAGATGTAGTTCATACACTCAAATAATGCTCTGAAAAAATATCACATTTCCCACCATAAAGATTTATTACAAATATGAGTGCGTCACAGGGCTGTAGCAGACGAGCTCAACGACGCCGGATTGATATTTCAGATGCGCACTCAAAAACCACAACACTCACTACTAGCATGCGTCTATCTAGATTAAGTGTCACTATGCTACTCGATAAAATAATAAACGGATATGCTTTCCTTTCTCATTTAGAGCAGCTACTTGTGCCTGAACTTGTGCTTGACTGATTGTACAGTTGATGGTAAGCGAGAGCCTATTGAGGCTAAAGATGCAATTCTTTTTATCTTTTGCCTTATTCAGCAGATTTAAATACTATCGAGATAGCGTCTTCTAAGCTAAAATTACTTCTCAGGGAAAGCTTCAGTAAAAACTATTGATTCACTCTGGAATAAGTTCCACTTAAGATATTGATTTGATTTCTCATAAAGATTAAAACAGTTTTTATCGCAGCAGGATGTAAATTGAAAGAGATAAAAAGCGCTCTAGCAGCTTATAAAGAGGATTACACCAGCAGGGGCCCATGAAGTCCTACGCTCGCCCTCTTCGTTAAATCTGTTTGATAAGCCATAAGATGTCGTCAGGCGTAAACGGGATGACGAGCACAGATATCCAGCACTTTATTTTTAGTGCGTTCAATCACCGCGTAGTCGTTAATATTTTCCAGCACGTCGCATATCCAGCCTGACAACTCGCGTACATCGACCTCGGTAAAACCGCGGCGGGTGACCGCCGGTGTACCGATACGCACTCCGGATGTAACAAACGGGCTTTTCGGATCGTTCGGCACGCTGTTCTTATTGACCGTAATATTCGCACGGCCCAGGGCAGCATCTGCCTCTTTTCCGCTTAAGTTTTTATCCACTAAATCTAGTAAAAATAGGTGATTATCTGTAGCGCCGGAAACGACTTTGAATCCGCGCGACAAGAACACCTCTACCATGGCCTTGGCGTTCTGGGTCACCTGCTGCTGGTAGGTTTTAAACGCAGGCTCCATTGCCTCTTTCAGAGCGATTGCCTTAGCGGCGATTACATGCATTAACGGACCACCCTGCGCGCCGGGGAAGACGGCGGAGTTAAGCTTTTTATACAACTCTTTGCTGCCACCTTTAGCCAGGATCAGACCGCCGCGAGGGCCGGCCAGCGTCTTATGAGTTGTGGTCGTCACTACGTGCGCGTGGGGCACAGGGTTCGGATACACGCCGGCGGCGATAAGGCCTGCCACGTGGGCCATATCCACAAACAGATAAGCGCTAACACTGTCAGCGATTTTCCGCATTTTAGCCCAATCCACCACGCCAGAATAAGCGGAGAAACCACCGATAATCATTTTCGGCTGATGGGTTTTCGCTAGTTTAGCCAGCTGCTCATAATCAATATAGCCACTTTCATCGACACCGTAAGGAACGATATTATATAATTTTCCGGAGAAGTTGACTGGAGAACCGTGGGTCAAATGACCGCCGTGCGCCAAATTCATACCCAGTACGGTATCGCCAGGCTGTAGCCAGGTGGTATAAACGGCGAAATTGGCTTGTGATCCCGAATACGGTTGTACATTGGCATAATCGGCATCAAACAGCGCTTTCGCGCGATCAATGGCTAACTGCTCTACTACGTCGACATATTGACATCCACCGTAGTAACGCTTGCTGGGATAACCTTCAGCGTACTTATTGGTTAGCTGTGAGCCCTGAGCCTGCATAACACGCGGGCTGGTGTAGTTTTCAGACGCAATCAGTTCAATGTGCTCTTCCTGTCGCATCACTTCCTGCTCCATTGCCTGCCACAGTTCGGCATCATAATCTGCAATATTCATATCGCGATTTAACATCTGTTTCTCCTGATTCTCGGCTAAGCTATTACGGCGATTACGGTCGTCAGTGTAATCTTTTTTACCTGATTTCCGATAGAGTACAGTGCAGTTTTTACGCAAACGATCGCCCTTAAACTGCTGCATCTAGTCTGTATTCGCTCATTGAGACGGATCGAAAATTGGTTATTTTGAGATAAGTTAACAGCGCATTGACATCGCTTTAACTGAACTCTAGAAAAGCCTCGAAGCGTTGCTGCTATGTCTATATCTGCGAGGCATATTCACTGATAAATTTTATGAAGCCCCAGAGCACTTCTCGGTAAAAAGCCATGTTCCCTCCACTAGAGGGCCTTTATCTATTCTAATTTGTTGAATAGCTATTTATATATTTTTCTGTAAGTTTTAAAGAGAAAATTCTTACAGTGATGACTTAAAATCGCGAATAATAAAATTGATTAAGGCGGGTGGCTCTGCACGTTCAGCGGCGGATAGATATCAAATAGGCTCTTCTACTGCGACTCGTTGAAACAAGCAATTCTGTAGTACTGGAAGTTACAACTGCAAAACTAGAGGAAACCTAAATCACTGATTCAAAATTGATACGTATTCTGATTTTATCCTGATGCTTATTGATGAGTCTTGTGCTCTAACCCTGCCTGAAATATAGGCCTCCCTAAAAAGCACTTTAAGCATTAAACGAGCCCTCCCCTCTATCGCGCTTTTTATCGCCATATGATGACGGTTTACAAAAGACCCTGCATGCTACTAAACAGTAGTGTGACGATGTCGTTTATGCGCACAGATTGCGATCTAAAGAAATTTTAAATTTTAACAAAAAAATTTTTATCATTGATAAAAGAGCAATAAGGGAAAATATGAATAGGCCAAAGCACCGCAACAGACTAGGTTAACGATGCCGAACTGATGTTCCATATTCCCACTGAGAAACGACGAGACGCACTGCTTGCATACGTCTCTCTAGATTAAACGCAACTACGCTACTCGATAGAGCAATGAAAGAATATACTTTCCTTGCTAATATAGGACAAAGACTTGTGCCTACATTTAAAATATCGTGATAATAGATAATTTATCTACTCATAAAGTTGATGGTATACGAGAATTCATTCAGACTAAAGATACAGTTCTTCTTTAGCTTCCCGCCTTATTTACCAGATTGACATCCTATCGAGATAGCGTCTCTCAAGACGAAATCACCGCTCAGAAAATATGAAGCAAGAACCGTTGATTCTCTGTAAAATGTGATCTCTCAAGCTATTAAGTGAATCTTCCATAAAGATTTTTACAATTTTTCGCAGCGAAATATAAATTGGAATAGATGAAAATACTATAGTATCACATTGCATATTAAATGACGGATAAAGCATTTGAGCTTGATATGAGCATTATCAGAAATGAAGAGATAATCAATCTTGGCATTTATCTTATCCCGCCGTGTCTACCAGGTGACTTCACTTTGCAATTGCTCAATTAACGATTTATGTATTAGCCGATCGGCACATTGAATTTAATTTTCTTCATATTTAGCTAACTACCATGTTGGATGTGTGAACGAATTAAAAAATCCCATAAAATCTTAGTACAATCTAGCGGATAGGATAAGTCTAATAAACCTAGCCTATAGATTTTGAAAATCTCCATGAGAATCCCTATTCAGGGTGCGTAAAGATAGGGAATATCGTTTTTAAAAATTAATTTTGTGCCAATATTTTATAGACTGCAATGAAGTTTCATTACCTGTGTGGTCTTAGATTATTATATAGACCCTGGGCCCATAGCTCAGCTTATGGCAAATAGATACTGATAAATATAGTTAAGGGAAAGCATCATGAGGATTAGACTCCATAGTCAAGCAACTAAAACGCCTAAAATTATAGCCGTTCTTCAGGCGAGCAACGAGCCAGCATCTATTTTCGCGAAGACTTATAGCACCTCTCTAAATAGCAAAACTGAAATGATATTAGGAATCATAGCAATATTCCTCATCGTTTGCAGATAACGCTGTCTCCCGCTCAAGAAGCAGTGGCCACTTCTCTGTGAAAGACGCTTTTCTCTCACTGAACGATTTTTTGGCGGTGTTATTCTAATTCTTGCATCCCATGGTATCTTGACCTAACCCACTCGCTGTTTACGCAGACATGGATTCGGAGATTTATGTAAAATCTAAGAGAAAGCATAAAAATAAAACCATAAAGCGTTTAAAAGCTATGAGCTTAGTTAACTATATTTTGATGTGAAATATTTTCCAAAAATGTCTAATGAAATCTCACGATGTTATCTTTTCGTGAGTATAGACTAAGGGACTTAATAGGTTCTTGTCGGTCTCTACAAATCTAAGACCGTTGGCTAATGCACAAGGTTTCTTGCGTAATCTTAGTTGAGTATTGCCACTAGTTTAAGTCGTTCGGCTCTACTAATTAACCACCCTCTTGCAAGTAAATAAAAAAATAATCTTTAATATTTAAAATATATAAAATAGTTCGACAAGTGACTATAAGAAAATTCATATGCGAAATCTCTACATTCCAAAAACATTAAGCAGGGTGCTGACGCAGTTTCTGGGGCGATCCCGCTCAAAAATTCGCTTTGCTCCTGTATCGGTAGTTAGAAGCTTTAACGCGTGTTTATAAGTATTTCGCGCATAGCATGCCTTCAGCATAATGGCCTATTCATAACCACTGATTTTAAAAAAAGAACTATTTTACTTAGCAGTAATTATTATTTTAGTAATCTTAAACAATTAAATAAACGCATAGAAGATTCGCTGTAAAGCCGCCAGTTCATTCTGATGAATATCTTAAGAATACACTGCACTTATACGTCTATCTATACTATCAGGAAGTGCCACAATTAGAATTAGGTAGTAAAACTCTATTGCGTTTTATGAGACATTTTTACAAAATTAAACCTTTATTTTTAATAAAGTAATAATACTAAAGAGCTTACATTCTAAATATATAAAACAATCTAGCTATCTATCATTCCACACTTAATTTTTCTTCATCTTACCAAAAAGTAAGAAATTATAAATAAATTCTTTACTTTTTAAGTACAATAGACAGTAAAACCATTATTTAAAATCAGAACGTCAGATCTTAAATTTTATATATTGCACTATATTTTTTATTCATTTTTACTTTAATTATAAGGTTTCTCCATAAAGCTATAATTATTCTTGTTTTAAGGGAAAAGTGATAATTGTTATTTATCCATAAGTAATCAGCCTTGATTTTTATAAATAATTAATTTTATTTATTTTTAATTTTTCACTGATTTTTTATTTATTCCTGATTTAGTACAGAATTACGGATTAATATTTTTTAAAAAATAATTTATTTATAGTTTCCTGATTTTTTGTTAATATGAAAAAATAAAAATTACGTTTAAAATCTCGGACAAACAACTCACTCTAACCGACGAAATATTACAGGGAGAAGCGGCCAGCTAGCCGCTTTTCAATATTGAAGGGAAATATACTAAACCTGATAATACTCGCGATACCATTCGACAAAATGTTTAACTCCTTCCGACACCGGGGTCTCTGGTTTAAAACCAATCGCGCGATACAGCGCCTGCGTATCCGCACTAGTTTCCATCATATCTCCGGGCTGCATTGGTAGTAGATTTTTCTCTGCCTGCATACCGAGGGCATTTTCTAATGCCTGAATATAGTCCATCAGCTTTACCGGCTGACTATTGCCAATATTGTAAATGCAATAAGGCGCAGAACTCGCCGCTAGCGGGCCAGTTTCTACCGTCCAGGTGGCATCCAGCGACGGCATAACGTCCTGCAGGCGAATAATGGCTTCGACAATATCGTCAATATAAGTAAAATCACGCAGCATATCTCCTCTGTTATAGACGTCAATACGTTCGCCATTGAGCATCATCCGGGTAAACTTGAACAAGGCCATATCCGGGCGTCCCCATGGACCGTAGACGGTAAAAAATCGCAGCCCGGTAGTCGGTAACTGATAGAGATGCGCATAGCTGTGCGTCATCAGCTCATTCGCTTTTTTAGTAGCCGCGTATAGCGATACCGGATGATCTACTGTGTCGTTTGTGGAAAAAGGCAACTTGCGATTTAGTCCATAGACCGAACTGGAGGAAGCATACAACAGATGCGCTACCTGAGTTTTGCGACAGCCCTCAAGAATGTTAAGATAACCAATCAAGTTGGCATGACCATAAATTATGGGATTATCCAGCGAATAACGTACCCCCGCCTGGGCGCCAAGGTGAATTACCCGCTCAAATCCTTCATCGGCAAACAGATTGGCTATACCCTGTTGGTCTGCCAAATCAAGCTTATAAAAACGAAACGCGTCATAGGCCCAAAGTCTATCAAGACGCGCTTGCTTTAACGATACATCATAATAATCGCTAAGGTTATCAATACCGATCACTTGATGACCGTCAGCGAGCAGACGCCCGCTGACATGATAACCAATAAAACCGGCTGCGCCGGTGATTAAAAATTTCATTGCGATCTCTTATGAATGAGAAGCAAGCGACGCGCCACGGCCAATGCCATAATAGACAAAGCCGCGATCAGAAAGGCATTCCGGATCATATAAGTTGCGGCCATCAAAGATAACTGGTTGTTTTAGCGCCGCCTTAATGACATCAAAATCCGGCGCGCGGAAGTCCTGCCATTCGGTGCAGATAACCAGCGCATCAGCGCCACGCAGTGCAGCTTCTTTAGTGCTCATCAACTGCAGATCGTTTCGGTGATCATAAATGCGTTGCGTTTCATTCATCGCTTCCGGATCGAAAGCTTGAATGGTGGCGCCGGCCTGCCATAACGCTTCCATCAATACTCGGCTTGATGCTTCGCGCATATCGTCGGTATTAGGCTTGAACGATAAGCCCCACAGCGCAAAGATTTTACCGTTCAGATCGTCGCTGAAATGGCAGCGAATAAAGATCGGCAGTTTGTCTTTCTGTTTATAGTTAACGTCTTCAACGGCCTGCAGTAGCTTAGGCTGATAACCGATTTGTTCAGCCGTCCGAATGAGCGCCTGCACGTCTTTCGGGAAGCAAGAGCCGCCGTATCCGCAGCCAGGGTAAATAAAACTGTAACCGATGCGTGAGTCCGATCCGATACCCTGACGCACCTTCTCTATATCCGCACCTAGCAATTCCGCTAGATTAGATATTTCATTCATAAAGCTGATTTTTGTCGCTAGCATACAGTTGGCAGCATATTTCGTCAGCTCTGCGCTGCGGATATCCATCAGGATTATCCGGTCGTGATTATAGTTAAACGGCTCGTAGAGCTCATACAGCAATTCCACCACATTTTTATTGTCGGTGCCTACCACAATTCGCTCAGGGCGCATGCAGTCCGCCACCGCAGCGCCTTCTTTTAAAAACTCAGGATTGGATACGACATCAAATGTCAGCCTGCTGTTGCGGCTTTTCAGTGTCTCCTGCATCACTGCACGGACTTTATCCGCGGTACCCACCGGTACGGTGGATTTATCCAGCACCACTTTGTAATCATGCATGTGCTGGGCGATAGTACGTGCTACGGCAGTCACGTATTTTAAATCGGCAGATCCGTCTTCCTCCGGCGGAGTTCCTACCGCGATAAACTGCATCATTCCATGATTAACGCCAGCCTGCGCATTCGTAGTAAATTTTAGGCGTCCGGCTTTATAATTCTGCTGGACCAGCGGCGTCAGCCCTGGCTCGAAAATAGGAATCACACCTTTTTTCAGATTTTCGACTTTGCTCTCATCCATGTCAACGCATAACACATCGTGCCCCACTTCAGCTAAAACCGCTGCCTGCACTAAACCGACATAGCCGATACCAAAAACCGTTACGTTCATTTTAGAAGATCCTGGTCTGTGTAAATATGTAGCAAAAAAGTTTCAGCGCTTTATTCTGTGATCGCGTCTTTTAACCACGTTTTGAATTCTTTGCCAAGAATTTCATGACGTAAGCCATATTCAACGAACGCTTGCATGTAGCCCAGTTTATGGCCACAGTCGTGGCTCAGCCCCTTAAGGTGGTAGGCTTCAACGGTTTCTTTTTCTATCAGCATCGAAATAGCATCGGTCAGCTGAATTTCATTGCTGGCTCCCGGAGGGGTTCTTTCTAGCAGTGCCCAAATATCAGCGGATAGTACATAGCGCCCAACAACGGAAAAATTAGACGGTGCTTCTTCCGACGCAGGTTTTTCGACTACGCCAACCATCTCTACGCTATCACCTGGATTAAGGATTTTACCCTGGCAATCCACCACGCCGTAGCTGGCGACATCGTGCACCGGCTCAACCAAAATTTGACTACGGCCCGTATTTTGAAAGCGTTTTAGCATCGCCGCTAAATTTTCAGTCTTCAGGTTAGATTCATATTCATCAATAATTACATCAGGCAGGACTACTGCCACTGGCTCATTACCAACGAGCGGGTAGGCGCACAAGACCGCATGTCCAAGGCCTTTAGCGAGCCCCTGACGAACCTGCATAATAGTAACGTGGGGCGGGCAAATCGCTTGAATCTCCGCCAATAGCTGACGCTTGACGCGTTTTTCTAGCATCGCTTCTAGCTCAAAACTGGTATCAAAATGGTTTTCAATGGAGTTTTTGGATGAGTGCGTTACCAGAATAACCTCATTGACGCCCGCGGCGATGCATTCATTCACCACATACTGAATTAGAGGCTTATCCACCAAGGGCAGCATTTCCTTCGGAATCGCCTTAGTTGCCGGCAACATTCGTGTACCTAATCCTGCGACCGGGATTACTGCTTTTTTCACTTTTTTCGCAATAGGAGACATGAACGACCTCTCTTCCCTTAAGATAAAATCTTACTTGATTACGTACATTACCCAGTCAATCTTGAGCTACACTGAAATAGATACTCTTGAAGTAGATAAATACTCTGCTGGAGGATGTCAAAAATCCTATAATGGACACTTATTACGAAATCGGTGATCAACATAGGCTTCGTTACCCATTTAAATTGGAATATTTAGCCAAATTTTAGTATGGATTTAACCGAAGTTATAACTTGGGCACACTGATGCCGCACCTCTTGGTAGCGGTATTAAAAACACCAGAATGCCATACAGCCTGTTGAGGCTAGCGTAGCAAAAGGCATAATCAAGAAATTTTATCTATATAAAATGTTTAACTTTTGATTATATCAGTTTCAAAAGGGGAAACCCGTCGAATTGCCTAATCCCAGATAATTATATAGAGCTTCGTTGCACAGCCCTATTCATGGCAAGATAGTCACTGCGGGATATAGTTGAGGGCAAATATCATGACGATTCGGCTCTACAATCAGGCAACTACAACACCTAAAGCAAAGCCGCTCTTTAGGTAAGAAACAAGCTAGCATCTACTATAGTTAAATGTTATGGCATCTTTGAACTGATCTTTTCTAAATGTCAAAAACAAGAAATTATTAAGGATCATAGCCATATTTTCTATTGTTTTTAGACGACGCTCTCGCCCGCTCAGAAAGCAGTGACAGTCTCCCCATTAAAGAGGCTTTTTCCTATCACTGGACGATCTACTGGCGGTTCTACACGAATTCTTAATACCCACCGTATCTGGATCTATCCTGAATAGCTGTTTACGCAGACATGGATTAAGGTTTTTGTCTGATATGAAGGAGAAAGCACCAAAATTAAAGCGCAAAGCGTTTAAAAGCCATGAGATTGCTCACCTGCATGTTGATATGAAATATCTTCCATAAATGAAAATTAAAACTCACGACGCTATCTTTTCGTAGGTATAGATTGAGTGATTCAATTTATTTTATCGGTCTATACAAAGCTAAAACTGGAGCTAATATAAAATTATTCTTACGTGATCTTAGCTAATTATCACTACCGATTTAAATCTAACCTACTCTGCTAGTTAAATTACTATTATTTTTATATAAAGTAAGATATTTAAAAATAAAACGTGCGATAAATGTTTCTATGCTTAGGATAAACTGAATATATCTAGAATCAGTCAGAGTGCAACAGAAACCATTACTTAAAATCATCTACCATGACTCAAGATATCTACATTGTAGTAATTGTAGTTTTACATCATATTTTAGTTGCTCTATATATATTCACCCTCCGCTAAAAGCAGAACTGATCGTCAATCTAAATTGGTGGCAGGCGATAGCGAATATCGAGCTTTATCCACTTATCATTACTGTCATTACGATTACATACCTAATGTAACACTTTGTCCTATAACCTTTCTAAATAAAAAGTAATTTTTTGTTGATGTTTTTATATTATTATTGAGTTTCTAAATCTTTTATCATCTATAATAACCTTATCATTAGTTCTTGGCTCTCCCTATAGCTCAGGTGTGGCTTACTAAGAAAATTAATGAGACAATGCCTCTAAAAATGTTTTGAAATCACAGCGTGTCGTCCAGACTCTGCACTTAAAAACCGACAGACTTACCTACAGAATTAGCGAAAGGATTTAACTAATTATCTAAGGTGCGCAATGTCTCTAGATTTAAAGACACTGCATTTTGCATTTTATTCTAAGGAAGATGCAAAAATACACTTAGCGAAAAAGATCGAAATACTAATCTCATAAAGCTTATAAATAATGCTATTAAGCGGTTAAAAAAAGTTGAAGTCATTGCAGATTTTCTCATATGATACAGGTCATTGCAAATGATTCTATTCATGGGAATAGATATTAACCTGCTCCAAAAGAAGTTAATGAAGCAGTTCGTTTTAGAAAATTTTTCTTGAATTCTTTTCAGCTATCTAGAACGCATTAAGACACTAATAAAATGCATTGACGTTATATTCTATTCTTCATTTTTTTTCGGGAAGCGGGCTATTCAACGTCTTTAATAAAATTATATTTTTATGCCATTCCAGCTCTTGTTGTTAGGGATGCAGGCTGAAAGCTAACGAATAACAGGTGGTGTGCTGTACTTAATCCTCTTATGGGACATTATCCTAAAATAAACTAATTTATATGCCAGCTAGCGCTTCTTTTTAACGTGTTTGATTACGGAATCAATCCACTGTAGCGAGACTTCGTATTTGCATGCTGATGGGCAGTGGTTATGCCGCTTGAAATCAGCAACTATTTCCGGGTCACGCTAATTAATTTTCCATATTAACCCGATTTGGAAATAGATATTCTGCTGACTCTATACTGCCATCATTATTTGACTGGCGACGGCATCTCTCTTTGACTGGCGAAAGCGGGATAAACGTCAATAATGTGTCTGACGGTCTACGCCGCGTGTTCAACCAACTCCAATAGTAACTAACGCCACTTTAAATGGCATTCTCTAGCATGAGATTGCCCTAGCAACACGCTTTACAACTTCTTGAGTTTTCCGAGAACTTGACTGGCTTGTTAGCTGTCCAGCTAGTCAAGAAAGCCGCTCTCCCGTTTAACAAAGTAGGCAAGAGCTGTGGCTAACGTATCTCGGAAAATACTCTTATTAACCATTGCTTGCCACAGGGCCTGTATTATTTTTAGTTATGGACGACCAGGCTACTTTTATATTAGTTATGATAACATTGAACATAGAAGCTTATAGCTTTCAGAGCGCTTAATACCCAAGCCAGTTAACCAATATTCAGGACTTTTGCCTATATTTCCCCGTTAACCTATGCAATATCTGGCGATCAGCAGTCTCGTCTAGCTTAAAGTCTTATGGCAGTATAAATTAACTGTAGATATTTTGTCTGGTCATCCTAGCGGCCTTTATCGTCAGGATCAGGGATCTTTATTCGATAGGCAAAAACAATCTTTTATACTCCAGCCGGGACTGAGCGGGGGCTTTGGTCACTATTTTCGGCATTAACTCGCCAATCCACGCCGTAGTTGCGGGTATAAACTGCTCCAGCCTCTGCGCGTAGATGCGGCTTGCAATGTCCGGCCAACAAACGCTTTGGTGGTTAATCTGGGCGACAAAATCAGTCACTGGTGCACTAGAGGAGCCATTGCCATTTTGCGTATCAGGGCAGTCCGATACGGGAATGTGGCGGGCAGGGGACGGACTATATTCGCATCAAAGACATTACCCAGCAAATAGCATCAGCAAAAAGCACAGCATCATACCGGATGGTTTATTAGGATGCTGGTGATATCGCCCGTTAGCGAAAGAGGCAATGCCTCACCTCCGTGAGGAAATTGGTCTGGCAGGCTTTCATGTCAAGGCTATATCAATAGAGTGCTTTCGTGAAGGGATGGGAAAACTGAATAGCTACAGTAGCTACATGACCTCTCACGCTAACTATTTAGCGAGTATACTTAATAATATTAATCTTGCAATCAATATGTTACGTAGTGATTTTACACTGCCCATCACGCCCCTCTCAGATACTGCACCAGACTGAGCAAAGGATGATGCAGATGCCGCAAGACGCCATTTTCAATTACCTGAACATTTACGCGGTACCGGATCAGACAGAATAGCGGCGAGGAGGGAGAGTAATAAGCCCGATCCTGACCGAACGCATATTGGCTATTGCCCAAGCGGACAAAAATTTAGATATGGCGGGTGTGTTGATAATGAAACCGGCGAGCGGTTCTCTCTGTTAGTCAACGCTATCAGCCGGGCACTGTATCGTTATCGCTTACACCCTAACCAGTGAGGCGCTTTCGCCTCTTGCATCCAGTTAAAAACCGACAACCCTAATTATGTGTGGCAACTGGGTGCGTCGCTGTGTTTGCTCTATTACCTGAACAATCCCTATAAAGAGCGAACCACGAAAGATAGCCACTTGCGTATGATGAATGAGACATAATTATAACAAGAATAGGCTAGGAAATCTGGCACGAGTAGTCAATGACTGCATCTGTGCATTTGACCTGAACCAACTATATCAGCGGCTGGATTTACGCTGAGTACGGCTTTGATGGTCAAACGAAACAAACTTTACCGATGTCCTGATTCACGCCTTGCAAGAACGCAGCGAGGACGACATAATGCAGGGCGTAGTGCGCATCCTTTTTATACCGACCCCGGTTGCGCGCCAATCTCGTCTACCCTGCGCAACCCGTGTAAAACCTTCAGTATTCAACTTATCGTACAGCCCGTAATGCTGGCGATGCTGTCTCTTTGGGAAAGGCGCAAAAATATTCTCGAGTGCAAGTTTGAATCCTGCCTGCGTTTTGTGCCAGTCGATAATATCGATAAATTGAACTGCCCAGTCGGATTGTGGCGTAAAAATATAACCGTACCGCATTGTATCGGCGTACTGGCATTACCCGCACCGACCGCTGGTCACGGATCACTCCGCTGAAGTTAATTACAATGCCGCTTGTTGACGTATACCGTGAGCTGGCAGTGAGTCAGCCGAAAAGCCGCGAGGGCACGACGCATCGCTGCCTGCCGTTTAGGAGGAGTGAATACGATGTACAGCAAGTCTCCTCGGCGTTTCCGCGTGCGACACGTTACAGATAGCGCCTAACGGCTGGCGCGAGAGCGAACGCGATACCCCACTTATTTGCCTCTCCAGATAGGAGCAAACATCCATGGTCTGTGCTCCTCGCTTTAAAGAGTGCTTAAACCCGACTGTAGTGCTTTAACGCTTGCAGGCGCGTTTTCAGTCGGAGTGCAAGACCTTGCGAGTTAATTTTAATCAATTTTACACCAAGCTAACTCGGCGCTTTCTTGAAGGCATTCAGGCTGACAAGGTCGACGCCCTGGGTGATGAGCTGATGGGGCTGACTAGCGATTGGGTGGTTATCATGGCCTAGCTACCGGTTAAATAGAGGGCAATCATGCTGAAACTGAAAATCCTATTACGGCAACACAACCTGACCGAGGCCGCAACAAGCGTCTGAATAAAATCAGAATGCGGATTAATTTTTAATCTGTGATGCGGGTTTTCTCTAAGTTTAAATCTGTAACTTCTGGTACTACCGACTTGCTTACTCTAAAGCACCGCAGGAGAAAAGCATATTTTATATCTATCTGCCGCTGCACGTATAAAGCCCACGCCTCAATCTTAAATCTTTACTGTAAAAATGTAGTATTTAGAACTCAAAAAAATTAGCCACAGCATATAAATGAATGGCTATTTAATGAACTAAAATATGTTGAAATTTTTTCATGCACGAGGTTTCTTACGTAATCTTAGTCAAGCATATCTTATATCGGGGACTTGCAGAAAATAGCAAAGAATTGACAGATTATTTTTAACTTGAAAATACTGGGCAACAGAGAAATATAAAGTCAACCGCTTATGTACGGAGCTTCATATAAAATACCGTCTTTAGCCGACCGATACACTCAGAAATGAACAATATGGCAATATAATCGGTACATAGATAATCTTCCGAAAAGTCACTATTTTATTCAGCTAAAGACCTTGGTATCAGACTGCACTAATAATCAGTTTAGATAGCAGAATCCAATTGCAGCCTATGAAAAATTTGTAAAAAATAAAACCTAGATTATTTAAAAAATAATACTATCTTCCGGGATGCAAGATCATTGCAGTTCCAAAGCTTTATCGACGACCAACTGCAGGGTCTACTGTCTTTATCCCCTCTATCGAGAGGCTACAGCTTAACGCAATTAAATATGTTTCGGCACTGCCATTCACAATGTAGTCATATACCCGATTTCTCAGTTTATGGCTTATAATTGTCTCAATACCCTTCGATAAAAAAACGTTTTACCCGATTAATCTTGCGAGCTCTTATTTGTAAAATCTCTGCCAACGCCTCGCCACTCGGTAGCTTTGTACTTCTAATTGATGTGTCGCAATTTAAAAACATCAGTGCATTCAAAACTTTCTTTGTGCGTATTTGTCCTTGCTAACCAATGCTTCTATTTTAGTGGATTTCTTCAGATTTGATCACAGATACTGCAACCGCCACTTTTATCTGTTAAGACACTAGCGAGACCAGTGTTGACTTCGGCAACTGTTGGCTGTTTATCACTTCGCTGACTAGCGCACTCCTGGGTTTGCTTGCCGACGTAACGCCAGGCGTAACTGCAAGCACAGCCTGTTCCTGATGCACTGGCATCTCGAGACCAGTGTCATGCTCCGGTTGCTCAATGGGAGTTACGGGATAGCTGACCCAGACTTTGCCCGAAGCTATTTCCGGTGACACTACCGCGGCGGTAAGCGGTACCGGCGATGAGAACGGATAACTTTTATCACGATAGCGTCGCCGACGTTGGCCACTGACACGCAGATGACGAGGCGAACGGCGGGAACGGCGTGGTAAGCACGCTTCGTTGCTGTTTCGTCCGCAGTCGGTATTTATCGTCTCGAACACAACATCATTTGCATTTCGCAAACCGTCGATATCGCTATCTTGGCTTTCCACCGCTGCATTAAATGCGGCCGTAGCGCTTTTGGCCGCGTCTGATGACGGCGTAGCGGCGAGGAGGGCGGCCCGATCGCCGACGCGGACTTTTCGATTTAGCACACGACGCTGACGGCGAGGGTTGGCCGGAATCGATTTATATTCCTCTGTTGCGGTGTCGGTATTCTCTGACACTATTGTAGCCGGCAGCGCTTTCAAAGCCTGTTCAGTGACCTGCGTTTTCGCCTCTTGCTGACGGCGTCGTTGGCGATCCTCACGAGATTCACGGCGCGATTGTTGCTGCTGCTCTTCCTGCTGCCTCTCACCAATTATATCGCCTGCGGTCTCCGTCTCGCTGATGGCCCGGAGACGATTTCGGCATATATTGACACGACTTTCGCAGCGTTCGCGAGGCTGACAGCTTTCCTTATCAGCGCGGGTTCGTTCATTGTTGCGCTCACGCCGGCTACTCTGTTGTCGGCGTTGATAACGGTTATCCTGACGTTGCGGCGTTTCCGTCTCAGGCAGTGTCTCGATGACAAGCGTTTCGGCGACGTTGGTGTCTGGCTGTTGCGCCGGCGCGCCGATTAGGGATTTTAATCCGGCGACTAAGCGCACGAAAAGGCCACGAGAAGCGCCTGCAGCCTCTTCGGAGGCGTCAGGCTCTGCCTGTACGACAATTTCAGCGGTGGCGGCTTCCTCACTAGCCAGCAGCGGATCGGAATCGGGCATGACAAAAGTCGTCAGTGCTGGCTGTTCTGATCGCTGCCGCTCTGCAGCTGGCTCCTCGGACAACTGGAATATTTCCGCTTCGTGCAATTGTGGCAGCAGATAGCTGAGAGTTGGGGCTTCTTCTCCCTTGCGCACGCGCAAAACCGTGTAATGCGGGGTCTGCATTTGCTCGTTCGGGACGATAATCGCTCGTACGCCGCCTTGGCATTTCTCGATTGCGTTGACGGCTTTGCGTTTTTCGTTTAGCAAATAGGAAGCAATAGGAACAGGAACGATGGCATGCACTTCGTGGGTATGCTCTTTCAGAGCTTCTTCTTCAATAAGCCGTAGTATTGAAAGGGAAAGGGATTCGTTATCACGGATGGTGCCGGTGCCGCTGCAGCGAGGACAGACGTGATGGCTAGATTCACCTAGTGACGGACTCAGACGCTGACGAGAGAGCTCTAGCAGGCCGAAGCGGGAGATGCGACCCATTTGAATACGAGCACGATCCTGACGGACCGACTCACGCAGGCAATTTTCTACTTCACGCTGATGGCGCACCGGTGTCATGTCGATAAAGTCGATAACGATCAAACCGCCCAAGTCGCGAAGACGCAGCTGACGGGCTATTTCATCTGCTGCTTCAAGATTTGTATTGAAAGCAGTTTCTTCGATATCACCACCGCGCGTTGAGCGCGCAGAGTTAATATCAATCGCGGTAAGGGCCTCCGCAGTGTCGATGACAATAGAACCGCCAGATGGCAACCGCACTTCACGTTGAAATGCAGACTCAATCTGTGATTCGATCTGGTAGTGGCTGAATAGAGGAATTTCACCGCTGTAGAATTTAATTCTACTGGTAAAATCTGGGCGGCCAAGCGACGCAATGTGTTCTTTCGCCAGGTCTAGCACCTTAGGATTATCGATTAAGATTTCGCAAATATCAGGCCGCAAATAATCGCGGAAAGCCCGGACGATAACATTGCTTTCCTGGTGAATCAAAAAGGGTGCTGAGCACCCTTCAGCGGCTTTTTTAATCGCTTGCCAATGTTTAAGGCGAAATGCAAGATCCCATTGCAGCGCATCGGCTGATTTGCCGACGCCAGCAGTGCGAACGATGAGCCCCATACCGTCAGGAAGTTCAAGAGAGGATAGCGCTTCTTTCAGCTCGATGCGGTCGGCGCCTTCGATACGGCGCGAAATACCGCCAGCGCGTGGATTATTCGGCATTAGCACGAGATAGCTGCCGGCCAGGCTAATAAAAGTGGTCAGCGCCGCGCCCTTACTACCCCGCTCCTCTTTATCTACCTGCACGATAACTTCTTGCCCTTCACGTAAGACGTCCTTGATATTAGGTCTCCCCTGTGTAGAATATTGAACAGGAAAGTACTCGCGAGAAATCTCTTTAAGGGGAAGGAAGCCGTGTCGTTCGGCGCCATAATCCACAAATGCTGCCTCTAGGCTGGGTTCAATACGGGTGATTTTACCCTTATAGATATTGGCTTTTTTTGCTCATGCCCGGGATTCTCGATATCCAAGTCATACAGTCGCTGGCCATCTACCAGAGCAACGCGCAACTCCTCCTGTTGAGTTGCGTTAATTAACATTCTTTTCATCGTAACTTACTCATTTTTATGCATTGGCATCAGAGCTGCGGACAAAAAATCGTATGGCCGAGTAATCACCGACGACCCCGTAAGTTAGCGCAATACCCTCAACCTCACGGTTGTCACTTGCTAAGGGGTGCATTATTTCGGCAGCCCGTCTCCTATAATAGAAAACAGCATTTTTACAGGTGAATAACGTCTCATGGATATTGTCAGAACGGATTCTTCTTGCCGACTAAGCTGCAATCCGCAGCCCGCTCACTGTCCGAATTAGCTATTACGTCTTACGCCATTGCCGCGTTTAGGCTAACCAGACAAATTCAAAATTCTTCGATTATTTGTCTTATCCAGACACCAAAGCCTGGAAAGTAAATGCATTATTCCACTGCTGACACGCATATAGCAAGACGACTTTAGCCGTCGATAGCAAGTTTCAGGCGTATGCCGAAGCAAAACGTACGAAGCGTGTAATATAAATTAACTTTTTTATTAATTAATATCCATTAATGCGCACTCTAATTAAGAATAAATCCATTCTTCCGCATCTAAATTAGGAATCAATAAAACATCAATAAAAATAAAAACAAATAAAATCAATGAATTATAAAAATTAATGCTGGTTATGCATCGTTAAACCTGATTATATATCTTACCCAGCTAATCTTGAGCCATACTGGGAACAAACAATTTTTAAGTAAAAATCTATACTCTATTAAAGAATATCAAAAACCCTATAATAAGCACTTATCATGCAATTCGTAATGAATATACGTCTTCTGACCTGACCAAATTTGAGTATTGATTCAACCGATGTTATAATTTGGGAGTACTGATACCAGGCTTCTTCGTAGCCGCATTGAAAGCACCCATAATACTATAGAGCCTGTTGAGGCCAGCTGATCCTCGTGCGTAACGAGGTGCTTTTGATTCATTTTTGTTTGGCTTCAGCATTTCTATATCAAGATGTAATAGTTCTAGTTTTTATAAAATTATAGTAATGATTACCTACCTTATTGCACATATTGCTCAGCTATTCTTAACAGAATGTATGGTATTGTTGATGCTTTCAGTGCATCTACCAAAAAACACTATCAGCATTCCCAAATCATAACGTCGGTTAAATCAATACTTAAATTTGGCCGGGTCATGAGGCTATGTTAGTCACGAATTGCATAGCACTTACCCATTATAGCGTTTGTCAGATCCCAGAAGCTAGTATGGTTTTTAGATTTGATTTTTATACCAATATTTTATAGACTACAATAGAATTTACTGTTCAATATTAATTGAGGTAATTCCTGACTGTAGAGCTACAAATATCGATACAGTGTAATCTCAGGCCCTTCATCACGACAGAAATCGTGGCTCTTCAGCAGATCTTCTATACGCTAATTAAATCGCTCAATCATATTATTTGTTTGTGATCACATCGGTCGGCTAAGAGGGTGCTTTATATAAAGCTATGAACATAAGCGGTCAAATCCATGTTTTCCGGTAGCGGAGCGTTTTCGCAGGCTAAAAGAGGGGCTGTAAATTCTTTGCCATTCCCTCCAAGCACCCGACGTCATAGCAATGGGAATAGCCATGGGACACATGCTGGATCAAGATTACGAAAACGCCCTGCATTAGCCTAAGTCTTGGCTTTATAGAGACGGATAAAAACCTACGGAGTTGCTTGCTCTATAAAAAAATAACGTCGCGAGGTTCATTTCGCATTTCTGGAAGATATGTCAAATTGACATACAAGCATAGCATTAAATATTAAAGGACAGCTAAAGACGCTTAAACTTGATACGAAAATTTTCAATACTAAAATTTCAATCGATCTTAGCGTTCATCTGTTCGCGTTGTATCTGCCAAGCGGCGACTATACTTCACAATATCTGAATCTTGTTAAGATGGCGATTCAGGCATTGGCCGAGATCAGTATATGCAGTTCAATTTCAACTATGTGTAGCCAACTGCCATGTTTTTGCGCATGAACGAATGTAAAAATATCTTGTAAAGCCTTGGCATGCTCAAGCAGGAAAGCTAAGTAGAACGAATCTAAGCTATAGAGGTAGAGATTATCTTTGACCAGCCTAATTTGATATATTTAAAGATATTATGTTATACTTAATGAAGTAAAGCTAATTGATCCTAATTCTATGCTCAATTATTTTAGTTGCCCGACGACACGCTAACGACTCACTAATCATCAAAAGATTGCATACCCTAGCCGCTTGTATTTATAGTCTTCTATATTTACACTCCTCCCGAGTAGATTCTCTAGGTGTCCACGACAACGCTACACATATGTGTCTAATTAATTGACGATAAATCTTGTCCATGCAAACCAACGTATGCATCGGGCCAGATCCTATTGCACACATCTAGCAAATTTTTTATAGCGGCAACGAATTCAGCATTGGTTTCTAGCGGCATATAATCTAGCCGATCTTCGTCCATGCAGTCATACACCTATTTTCGCACACGCGTTACAAACAGTTGCTGTTACTTCTGATCTAGCCAGTGCATTGTCTCAACACCATGTCGCCACCAATTGAAAATCAATCTATACTGCTAACTAAAATAGTTTTTTAAAATCAGTGGTTATAAATACGCTATTATTTTAAAAGCATGCAGGCGAGAAAGTGCTCATAAACGCGCACAGAAGCTTTTACGTACTGATATGTAAGCGAAGCGAAAATCTGACTAGAATAGCCCTAAAAACCTTATCAGCGCTCTTCTTATTGTTTTTATGCTATAGAAATTAGGCATATAGATGCGCTATCATCAAGTCTCATTATCATGATATCTACCCTCAAAACAGAGCATTCAGGTAAGATCCCAGAACGCTCTCGTTCAGGGCATATTCCGGAGCAATCAGTCGCTCGACCAGATTTTTGACGAAGAACGGCAGGAACATACGGAGAGAACCACCGTAAAACGCACTCTGTTCAAATTACAGTTATCATAGCCTGGATATCTGAAAGCTTGTCCGGGTATTTTTAAGCAACACAGCACTGCATGCTTGAACTATTTAAAGTAACCAATTAGTTTTGTAGGCATCGATCAAGCGATCTCAATCTGTTTTATTTATCTTTAGAAAGATAAGACTGCAGTTAATGCACAACGTTTCTTGCATAATTTTAGTTATGCATATCCCATGTTTATTTATTGCTTACTTACAGAAAACTTTAAATAATTCACAGAACGTCTTTTTAGACTGCGAAATGCTTAGCTGCCTGGGAACATGAATGCAAGAGATTATCTAAAGAGATTCTTATAGAATACTCTCTATAGCCCATGAAGTATTATGATAGAATCAAACTTAAATTATTCAAAAAATAATAATGCGAACACAGAGAGGTTACGGCGCCTGATCTTCTGTCTGATTGCAGACAAATGCACGCAAGAATCATGAGCCATTTTATGACCATTAGCTTTAACGGCAAGCCATTCTGCAATGTAAAACCTGTCATTAAATACAATATACTTCTTATTGATTTATTGTATATAGAAATATTTTATTTAAACGAAATTTTTATGTTTTTATATATAAATAATATATAAAAATAAATTAATTATTGTGCGCTTTATTTTAAAATATACTACGAGGACCCTTGGCTCAGCATTCTGTTCGTTCTAGCACCGGCTACGCACTGCGGCACGACCTCACGCAGTCGCGGCACGCAGTCGCGCAATGGCCTTTTGAGCCTGACTGATGGCGTAATCTATTTCTTCAAGGGTCGTAAACCGCCCTAAAGAGAAACGAATTGAGCTGTAGGCAAGCTCATCACACAGACCCATAGTTCGCAAAACATAAGAGGGCTCAAGACTGCCGGAAGTACAGGCGGATCCGGTCGAGACGGCTAGATCCTTTAGCGCCATGATAAGAGCCTCACCATCCACACTACGAAAGCTAACGTTCAGCAGCGTCGCCACGCTCTGCTGCAGGTCGCCATTTACGGACACACCTCCTATCTGCTGCAGTCCCTGCCACAAACGGTCTCGCAGCGCCCGTAGGCGCTGCATTTCGCTAGCTTGCGCTTGCGCAGCCAGATGACACGCCTCTCCCATCCCGACAATTTGATGAACGGGCAACGTTCCTGCACGCATGCCGCTCTCTTGATTGCCGCCATGCATCTGGGACTTAACCCGCACCCTAAGTTTTTGGCGCACAAACAAGGCGCCTATGCCTTTTGGGCCATAGACTTTATGGCTGCTAAACGACATTAAATCTACCGGCAACACAGCCAGATCGATTGGCAATTTCCCGATACTCTGAGTCGCATCTACATGGAACAGCACCCCGCGGGCGCGGCACAGTTGGCCAAAAGCTGCGATATCCTGGATTACGCCGGTTTCGTTGTTGACGTGCATTAACGATACTAAAATCGTGTTATCCCGCAGCGCATCGTTCAATTGCTGCGGAGTAACGATCCCGTTTTCTGGTGGTACAAGCCAGGTAACGCTGCAGCCTTTCTTCTCAAGCTGCTGACAGGTATCCACTACTGCTTTATGCTCGGTGACGGCAGTAATGATATGGCGGTTTTTAGCGCAGCTAGCGTCAGCCGTCCCTTTCAAAGCCAGATTATTGGACTCTGTTGCGCCGGACGTAAAAACAATTTCGCGAGCATCAGCCCCTACTATAGAAGCGACGTGATTGCGCGCAATATCGACAGCTTCTTCCGCTTGCCAGCCGTAACGGTGAGAGCGCGATGCCGGATTACCGAAAATACCGTCTAGTGTAAGATGCCGCATCATCTTCTCGGCCACCCGCGGATCAACAGGCGTAGTAGCAGAGTAATCAAGATAAATCGGTAATTTCATGAAGCATTAACTCTGAATATCAATAATAAATAGACACCCTTAATTATACTCAAGCACGCAAGTTGACGTTAATCGTTTACTACGGTCGCTCGTTAACAAGCCGAGAAGGCGTATCTTTATCTTGACGATTGGCAATATTGAGGATCTCTTCATTATTTACTAGTTTAGCTAGAGTAATGTTATTTAGAAAATCGCTGATGCGAACACTGAGATCGTGCCAGAGGGTATGGGTCAGGCAGCGCTTGCCGCCATGACAGCCTTCTTTACTCTGGCAACGGGTGCTATCCACTGATTCGTCCACGGCGGTGATAATGGCGCCAACGGCAATTTTATCAGATTCGCGGCCTAGCAAATAACCCCCGCCCGGCCCCCGGATGCTCGTAAGCAGCTCATGCTTGCGCAGACGAGAGAACAGTTGCTCTAAATAGGAAAGGGAAATGCCTTGGCGCTCGGAAATTTCAGCGAGCGATACAGGGCCTTTCCCTGAGTGAAGGGCGATATCAAGCATGGCTGTAACCGCGTAGCGGCCTTTAGAGGTTAATCTCATTATTATAATACCGATGAAAGCAATATACGAAAACTCTGCCATTTTTGACTAAAATAATCAACTATTTAACTAAGTGATTTTTTAAGTATTTATAGAAAAACAACTCGACTATAATTATATAATCTTATTGTTTATTTTGCTCCGCAATCCTTGATAGACTGTATATTATTATGTCTACTTTCAATACTACTACGAAGAAGCCAGAGATCAGCGCTAGCAAGTCATAACTTCGGTTTAATCAATACTCTAATTTAGCTAAAGCACTTTTTATCTATTCCAGTTCATTAAATAGTAATCTATCTATATGATTTAGCTAATTTTTTCTCTGAGGTCTAGATTGCACATTTTACAGTCAGGACTTAAGATCAGAAATAATCTGATTGATTAGAGCAGATAGCTCTGCACCTGTAGAAGCGAATAGATGTCTTAAGATTCTTCTACTGCGAATCATTGAAGTAAGAAAGTTTATAAGACCGGCAGTTGCAGTTTTAAGCCGAGCATCTTGTGACAGTGATAGTATTCATGGTCAGAGCTAAAGAAATCCTTAAAAATGGGGGAATACATGATTATCCTCGCTTCAAAAAAGAGCATAACTAGAAGCGTTAATCCGCATTAAAAGTTTTCATCCGCAGGCGGAAGTATACGACGTTTTAAATACATTGATTTTATTAAATTTTTAGGAATCAATTGTACGGATAAAGCGACTGAGTAATAAGGAAATTATCCGAGATTTTACAAATAGATGCGCGCAGATCGATTGGCTCAAGCGTTTTCTTTAGAAAAGGCTTGAAGCACTCCCAAGTCGTAAGCCGAGAAACGGGTCTATAACTGCATTATGGATAACGATACCGAAGCTAATCTCATTGCGCTAAACTGCAGAAAACCGGCAGAAGGGAGGAAACATTGGATCTTGCAACTTCTTATTAATAAAGCTATAGCACTGTAATCCGTCAAAATGATCTCGTGTGAAAAGGTGAGGCACACACTAAAAACAAACTGAAACCGTACACGAAGATTGACTGGTTTATGCCGATAGAAACCACTGCCGAATGCATTACTTGAGACATTGCGAAATAAAGTTACTTGTTAGTATACACAACGCAACCAGATAAACACCAAGATCGGTTAGCATTTCACTAGTGATAACGCTCATATCAAGCATCTTTATCTTCTCTTTAATATGTGACATGTTAATAAAAGAAACTTCAATTACAGGTCAAAAATTGTTGCGTATTAGCATGTTATGCTAGCGCTTATTAATTACTCTTGCAATCTAACCTTTCTTGAATGCAGCCCTTCCTAAAAAGTATTTTCAGCATTCAAACGAATCTTTCTACTCTATTAGGCCTTCATCGTCATGTGATAAGAGTTAAAAAAACCACGCCTGCGATTGCATAAGAGCGCAACGATATAGTTTATGCGCACAAATTATGGCTTAAAGAAATGTCACATTTTTAACTAGAGAAGCGTATTTTTATTGATGAAAAAGGCGACAACGATAAATATAAGCAAGTCACAAGGTTGCAGAAGACGAAGAGTATCGAACTGGCGTTCCACGCACGCACTGGGAAACGACGAAACTACTGCTGCATACATCTATTTGCATTAAGTACAAGCACGCTATTCGATAGAGCAATGACCGGGCATACTTTCCTGCATTTCTTTGCTAGACGGCAGGATATGAACCGGATATGAGTAAGCTCTAGGAAGAATGTTTGCGCGGCGCGATTACCAGATTGCTATAGCGTTGGCTTTTCCGTTTCTGAACTAGCCTATAATAGGCAAAACTGCTAACCAGTTTGCCGCTGCTCAGCTCCCGGAAGCGGACAGCAAAATTCGGCATAATTCGACGCGTTCTCCTCGCACATAGCCTGCATGGTTCAGGCCAGGCGCGCATATGCAAAGCATATCACCGGGCTCCATTTATTCGTCGATAATTACTTTAAAACTTGACCTACACTTCCATAAAATCGTTTTCTTCGCTAATAAACGTCAACTCCGGCGAAATATCCAGCGAGAGGAAAACCCTTTTATGTTAACAGATTTTGTTAAGCGCAGAGCGCAGACTATCGAGCAGAGGCAGCACAGAATGCAGTTCACAGCTTAGCGTATTATGACCAGAGTAGACGGTGCACGGTGCAGGTAATAACCAAGCTTCTGAGAAATTCGGCTGATTTGCTCTAGCATAATGGGCTCTGTCATTTCGGTATTAGTGTCGCGATCAGTATGCAATAAGCGCAGCGTGGTTTGCAGCACCCTCAGTGGTGTTGTCGGGCTGTGAATCGAATCAGACAAGGTGAGCGATATTTCTGATAGCGCGGACGTTCGTTATTCAAAAAAATCTTTAGATTTCGCGCTAGGATATCCAATTTTCGGGGTGGGATCTCCTCCAGACGCTTCTATTCATCAACTTTTAGCTTGCGCACTAGCCTGAATCAGATCTTTAATGGGGCTCCGGCTCCAGTATGTAGCCAGCCACAGCCGCAGCATTACCGGCAGTACATGGGCTAGAAAAACATAGCGAACCGCTCCTAAACCAGATTAGTGCACTGCAGATCATGAGAAATCGTATTGAGGATTACAATAGGCAGTGCGGTTAGGCGACCGGTCGCCCGGATAGCGATTGATGGCTATAGCATGGATCAAGCCATTATCTCGCTACTCTCGAATTATTTTAGCCGTATCTGGGAAATCAGTTTGTTTCCCACCATCGCGCCGCTAGTAGTATGCGTATCGATATCAAGCTCGGAATAGCCGGTCTTAGTTAGCGAGCCCTTCTGTAGGCGAGATTACACAGCTAGCACGTAGCGCTGACGCCGGAGCATAGAGTCATTTTCATGACAAATCAGCATTAACGCGGCAAATTTGATATCGATATTCGTCGGAAAAGCTATCTACAGCTTGTTATCCTTCCACGGCGCGGGACTAAATAAGATTACTTGTCCGCGCAGCAGGCGGAATGATGTTTTATCAAAACTGACGCTGTGGTAATAATGGCCACAATGCCGTAGCACAGAGAGAGCGCCAGAACCACGCTAGCTACAGCCAATAAAAATATGATGCGCAGAGAAAACAGTTTTTGTGGTGCATAGAAAATAGGCTCATAGAGCTAAGTTACTTGGTCTCAGACTATTATATAGACCCTCTTTTCACAATAATGTTTGTGAAAAAATGACTACTGCAGGGTATAGTTGAAGGCAAGTATCCGCGATGTAACGCCTAGTTAACATCAAAATGTTATCCTCGGCCGCTCACTGTAGTGCTTCTACATGTGCGTAATTGGTCTGCATCTTTTTCGCAGATAACCTATTAACACGTCGATAGCGTCACTCTCGCGCAATTCAACCTCGGGATAAGGTTGCAGTATCAGTGAATCCTTGCTAACGACCTTGCCGGCAGTGCGTATCAATGACTCAATTATAGCGTATTCAAGCGCGATAAGCCTAATATTAATCCCGCTAATCGTCAGCTTACAGCGTGAAAATTAATGAGAAAGAGCTGCAGCTCGATGACCTGCGACGCCAGCCCGCTGCAGCGGCCTATCAACGCCTGAATGCGTTCTATGCGATCTCTTCAAAATGAAATGGCTTGGTAAAATACTCATTCTGCGCCGGATTCCAGCACTATGATTTTATTCTGCTAGTTTTCACGGACAGTAAGCGCCAGCAGAAGAATTTTGACCCCATTGCTGTGCCATCGGCGAATGAGGTTGAGACTATCCTCATCCGGCAACTCTCAATCAATAATGGTGATATCGGGCCGATGCTCATTTAGAATGTAGTCCGCTTTCCTAGCATCCGCGGCAGCATCTCCTGACACACTATTTCACGCAACTGTACTACCAGATAATAACGAAGAAGAGAATTCTTTTCTATTATCAGCATTCGTATCGCAGCTTTTAAATAAAATTACTCTTAACGGATCTGGTGGCGCAATCCGTTTTATTAAACGGTTATGCTATGGCTGGGGAGAAATGTCTTCCCGGATAAGAAAAGCCGAGAGAGTGGCTGCACTCTGGATCAACAAAGAGCGAGCTAAGGTCGGTTGCAGGTTCTCTTTTATTGCTTATTTTAATTCGTCAACCATCGCTGCAGCGCGGCCGATATAGTTGGCCGGCGTTAGCGTTTTCAGTCGCGCTTTCCCCACATCCGGCAGCAATAAACTATCAATAAAGGCTTTCATACCTTCAGCGTCGACGCGCTTGCCGCGGGTGAATTCTTTTAGCTTCTCGTAAGGTTTTTCAATTCCGTAGCGGCGCATCACCGCCTGTATCGGTTCACCTAGGATTTCCCAATTCTTATCAAGCTCCGCCAATATGTTGGTCTGATTGACCTCTAATTTACTAATTCCTTTAAGCGTAGACTGGTAAGCGATAAGCGCATAACCAATACCGACGCCTAAATTTCGCAGTACGGTGGAATCAGTCAAATCCCGCTGCCAGCGCGAGACCGGCAATTTTTCTGCCAGATGATTCATGAGCGCATTCGCCAAGCCTAGATTCCCTTCCGAATTCTCAAAGTCGATAGGATTCACCTTATGCGGCATAGTTGACGAGCCGATTTCCCCAGCGACGATACGCTGTTTGAAATGATTAAGAGCAATATAGCTCCAAACGTCACGGTCGAAATCAATAACGATAGTATTAAATCGCGCAAAGCAGTTGAACACTTCGGCAATATAATCATGCGGCTCGATTTGGGTAGTATAGGGGTTCCAGACGATACCGAATCCGGTAACGAACTCTTCGCTGAAGCGATGCCAGTCCACCTCCGGATACGAAACCATATGGGCATTGTAGTTACCAACCGCACCGTTAATCTTGCCTAGAATGTCTACCTGTTCGAGCTGGCGATACTGACGCATCATACGATAGGCGAAATTAGCCATCTCCTTACCAAGCGTCGAAGGCGTTGCCGGCTGGCCATGGGTGCGCGAAAGCAGCGGAATATCGCGATAACGTCCAGCAAGCTCGGACACGCTGTCGATGATTTGGCGCCAGGCCGGCAGCAAGATAGTTTCGCGGGCGGTGGAGAGCATCAACGCGTAGGAAAGATTATTAATATCTTCGGAAGTACAAGCAAAATGGATAAAGTCACTCACTGCCCGCAGCGCCGGTTGCCTTGCAACCTTTTCTTTCAGAAAATACTCAACCGCCTTCACGTCATGATTAGTGGTACGCTCAATGATTTTAATGCGCTCAGCGTCTTTTACACTGAAATTTGCGACAATCGCGTCGAGGTAACCTTTTGCGTGCTCGTCAAAAGGTGGCACCTCTTTAACCGCCTCACAAGCAGCCAGCTTTTGTAACCAGCGCACTTCTACCTGTATGCGGAATTTTAGCAAACCGAATTCGCTGAAAATAGCACGCAGCGGACTGACTTTGTCGCCGTAGCGGCCGTCGATGGGCGAAACGGCGGTCAGAGAGGATAATTCCATCGATTGCAGCTCCTGAAGAGATTAAGAATTAGTAAGTATCTGTTTAGATTCTTTAAATAACCAATTGCGATTGAATATTAGCTGTAGCCGTCCGCCGCCGACCTACCGCCACAGCACGGAAGAACGTATACCGGCCAACAGCACGCCGCGCGCTTTGGCCTAAATCCATATGTTTTGCAATGCCATCAGCGCGCCGATGACCTGGATGCGCGATCCGAGCGGGCTTTGAAGCGAAACACGCAAGGGCTGCTCATCGCATTGGCTTTGGTGGGCCAGCTACTGCATAAATCGCGCGGTTTAGCAAATACCGCTAGCGCTAAGGTAATGTTAAAATAGTTCTTGACCAAGATAACTCTCTTATCCATTCCCATCTATCCCTGAGGTTAAGCCTACTCGTCTGGCATCCGCTCAGCAAAGCGGCAGGCAGACTCGCTACGCTTGCAAGGTTATGCCATAAAAGCACGGTTAAACACAAAGGTAAAAGTGCGCAGAGGGCGTTGCCTCACTTGAGAAAGGTTTCGCACCACGAAACGCGCCAGGGATGCTGCGGTAAGGACGACACGGGCGCAGGGCATATCAATGAGGTAAAGGCTGGCGTACTTCAATAATTCCGCCGCCTAAACAACGTTCCGCCATATAAAATACTGCCGACTGGCCCGGCGTCACGGCGGCCACCGGCTGATCGAAAGTTACCTGCAACTGTCCGTCTAGTAGCGACGTCACTAGACACGGAATGTCCGGTTGACGGTAACGGATTTTTACCGTGCAATGCAGCGCCTCTGTAAGCGGTTCCCGATCGACCCAGTGCAACTGGCCGGCGATAAGACCAGTAGACATCAGCCGCGGATGCTGGTGGCCCTGTGCGACAATTAACCGATTATTCTCAAGGTCTTTATCCACGACATACCAGGGGGCTTCGCTGCCGGCGCGGGTGCCGCCAATGCCCAGCTCTTTGCGCTGACCTAATGTATAGTACATCAACCCTTGATGATGGCCCACTTCTCGGCCGTCAACGGACATAATCGAGCCCGGCTGGGCCGGCAGGTAGCGACGAAGGAAATCGCGGAATTTCCTCTCGCCGATAAAACAGATGCCTGTGGAGTCTTTTTTAGCCGCGGTCGCCAGGCCGAGCTCGGCAGCGATGCGCCGCACTTCCGGTTTAGCGAATTCTCCAATAGGGAACAGGCAGCAGGCAAGCTGCTGATGATCCAACGTATAAAGAAAATAGCTCTGGTCTTTATTATTGTCCAAACCGCGCAGCAGGCGGCTTTTGCCGTCAACGTCGACACGTCGCACATAATGTCCGGTAGCGATAAAGTCAGCACCGAGATCTTCGGCAGCAAATTCTAAAAAAACTTTGAACTTGATTTCCTTATTGCATAAAATATCCGGATTAGGCGTGCGACCAGCCTGATATTCAGTGAGGACGTGCACAAAAACGTTATCCCAATATTCGGCAGCGAAATTAACGGTATGCAGTGTTATTCTTAAGGTATCACACACCACTTGAGCATCGGCCAGATCGCTTGTCGCTGTGCAATATTCCTCGTTGTCATCCTCTTCCCAATTTTTCATGAATAGCCCCTCCACCCGATAGCCCTGCTGCTTTAATAACCAGGCACAGACGGAAGAGTCGACACCGCCGGACATACCGACAATTATTTTTTTGACCGTTATCTAACATGGCATTCTCACGAGATGGATGATCGCCGCGCGCGCGCGCCCAATAAATTGGGCAGCATATTTTATCACGATCCGACGCAGTGCGACCAGCTATATCAATAAAGATCTTACCATTCTAAGATTTGTTAGAGTTGCTGGTTGCCGATCAAATTACACACACAGAATAAGCCATCGTCATTCGCGCTTACATTAAGAAAGATCAAAAAGCGCGATTTGGATAGTGCTGCCCAAAAGTTTTCTTTTTTCTCAATATATCGGCTAGCAGTAGCCCAAGTTAGTGCTAGAGTCGCGTCATATATTAAATATAGACTGTTATGCAAATATAGACTTTATTAGATAGAGTTATCCTATTTAATGCTTATTGAAAAGATTTCTGATTATAAAGACAGACATATCGGGGCAGCATAATATCGAGCTCTTCACTAAAAGTGTGGTAGCGACTTTGCAGCATATCTTCTATACGCTCATCAAAACGCTTGACAACATTATTCTTTTATAGATTCATCTACAGGCTAATACGCTGTTCTATATTAAGCTCTACACATCAGCCGTTGAATTAATGTCCCTATAGATGGGCATTTTTACAGGCTTAAAAGACGATCTGTAAATTCTTTACTATTTTAGGTAAGTACCCAATAAATAGCCGTGGACCATGCCAGACTAACAATCGCCAAGAAATATCATGCATTAGCCATGGTCTAGGGTTTGTAGAAACGGATAAGTAACTAGTATGACATTATATATCAAATAACGGGTAAGGACGCTTGAACTTGATGCGAGCGTGATCTATAAATATTGAGATAGACCATGACCAACCCCATTCGGCGTGAAAAGGGTATTGTGTTGAGATATTCTTAATAAAGTGAGCCTAGTTATTCCTGCTTCTATGCTCAGGCACTTTAGCAAAATCCATTGCTTTCTTTCCTCTGGCAACTTGCTGTAGCTTGACGCAATTAAATCCGCTTCAGCATTGCGCTTCATCGCTCTGTCATACACTCTTTGGTCGGTTTACAGCAGAACCGTCTTAAGCCTTTCTGCGAAAAGTAATGTTTACCTGATCGATCTTGCGGGCACCTTTTGCAAAATCTCTGCTAACGCCTTGTCACTCAGTCGCTTTGCGCGTTCAATTGATGTATTAAAATTTAAAAAAATTAATCGACTCACAACTTTCTGTGCGGCATGCTTGCCCTTGCGCACCAATAATTTTAGTTATGTTCTCTCTTCAGACGTCAAGATAATAATCTATTTTTCTATTTTTCTATTCCTGCATTTTAGCAGTTCTTATTATTGATACTAGATCTGAGCTAAGACCAAATTTTTTATAAACAAATAATTTATTTATTTTTTTGCTTTCCCCAGGTGCAAGATAAAATATCTATAAAATCTTTTAACAAAATAAAATCTAAAATATTCAAAAAGCAACCACCTTGCCTGATGCTATAACGGTTAAAAAATTAGACGGGTTAAGTGACCGAGTGACGAGGCGTTAGCTAAGATTTTACAAATAGGTGCCCGCAAGGCCGATCGGGTCAAGCGTTGTTTTTTGCAGAAAGTCTTAAAGCAGACATGAGCCGCAAACCGAGCAAACTAGCGCATAACCGCATTCTGGACGCCCAGGCCAAAACGCAAGCGCAAGTACTTTGTCGGCGGCCTCAAGACACTACGTATCGACTATGGGCCGTGTCACCCGCAAGTCTACGCATAAAAATTTAGAATATTCTAAAAAAGATTAGAACTCGGAGGCCACCGATTTCTCATTAAAGGGCATGCCTTGACTTGTCTAGAAAAGGTAAAGAAAACTTTTACCAAAACCGCCATCTTTATTCTCGAAAATAACGACCGCAGTGAAACTTTTGTTATGAACGAACTTTTAAACACTTACAAAGCTCAACAAAAGATCGAGAGAGGCGTCCGTTTTATTAAAAGTCCTACTTTCTTAATCTTCTTTTTCTATTTGCAAAATCTGTAATATATTGAAGCACTACTTATGGTAATGAGCTTTAGCCTAATGATCTATTCCTCTCTGGAATATCGAATACATATTTTTTCAATTCAAGGACGTAGCGCGTTAAGTATGTGCCTTAAAACCGACAGCACCTTGGGTTTTCTTTTTATTCATAGATTCAGTGTTGGTGATGGAGCACAGCAAGCATTTAACCTTAATTTTGTTCAGAAGACCATTATTGATGTTCTCGGCAAACAATACCGTTAAATTCATTCCTAAATTAGGTGCGGAATGGCGGTAAGATGCTCTAGTCACAGATAACACTGTTATACAGCTAAGAAGAGGGACGCGACCCTCTGTTGATTAACGGGTAGATGACTGGCTAAATGCTGCCTGGAATGCCGCCAGTAGCGCACCGCTTTTCCACTGAGTTAAGGCATGTCGTTTCGGGTTGATGAACTGCAATGTGTTGCGATCGCCAAGATCAGCGATCTGCACTTTATAATAGTCGATGTTGCGCAAATCAGGATATTTAGCGCCTAAATTGCGCCAAGTACTGTTGCCTGAGGCGTTATGGGTCACCGAGACCCTGCATAGCGGACGGCTAGTCTTCCTTCACTTTTATACCGATGCGCGTTAGCGCAGCCGGAAGATGCATCCACACGACATCGTTCGGTGATTGCACGACTCGCAAGTAGTAGCCTGCTTTCGGCAACGCCGCTTTACACACTCAGATCGGCGGTTTATCCCTGTGGAGGCCGGTTACTAAGCTCGTTGTTGCGCGCCTGCAGCCCGCTCACGACGCTATTGAGTATCTCGACGGTATAGCGCTGCACTAGCGCAGGGTTAGTAATCGGATTATCTTTCTGCCGTAGATCAAGAGAAGTTACTTGCAGAAAAGTCTGATAGTCTTGAGTCACAAGACTTATCTGGTAACGGCCCCTGTACTGTTTATCTTCAGCAGTGCGAGTCAAGAAGATCCAATCGGTATTCAATCTCTGCTGCGCATCTTGAGCTGAAGCAATAGAATAGCCCTTACTTTTCAGAACCGCCGCCACCTGCGACCACAGATTGCGACTTTGTACACTTTCCTCCAATTGAATAACGGCGCTGTTGCCAGAATATTGCAAGCGGTCACTGTGTAGCAACGGCAGCAGTTGTGCGGGAGGACGAATGTCCAGCGCTTTGCCCACCGCACCGTTTCGCCGGGCCGCAGGGATATCATAGTTGCCGTTTTTTAGGGGTAGAATCATACCGGAAGGACTAGTAGGCGCCTGCAGCGGCGTTGCTTTCAGGTACTCTTCATTTCCGTTTACCTGACGTTTATAACGCTGATCATCAGTACAGGCTGCAAGCAGCACAATGAGTGTGATGCCTACCCCTTTCGCCACTCGCGACTTTTCTATTGAATAAGCCATAAAATCTCCCTAAGAGTTACAGCAAACCCGCATCCGTTAACGCCTTTCTCACTACGCCTCTGCATGTCTTGGTCAGTGGCGTCATCGGTAGACGCATGGTGTCGGTCGCTATTAATCCCAATGCTTTACAAGCCCATTTAACCGGTATCGGGCTGGGTTCAAAGAATAATTTTTGATGCAACGGCATTAGACGTTGATTAAGACGGCGTGCATCAGCGTAATTTCCATCAGCCGCTAAAACGCAAAGCTGCGCCATTTCTTTTGCCGCCACGTTTGCTGTTACGGAAATAACCCCTTTGCCGCCGAGTTGCATAAAGTCTAGTGCGCTGGCGTCGTCGCCGCTTAGGAGCAGGAAATTGGCATTGACCAGCTCTTGAATTTGGCTCACACGGCTTAAGTTCCCCGTCGCCTCCTTAAGACCGATAATATTTTTGATTTCCGCCAAGCGAGCGACGGTTGGCGGCAGCATATCGCAACCGGTACGTGCAGGTACATTGTACAGAATCTGCGGCAAATCGCTGCTTTCAGAAATGGCCTTAAAGTGCTGAAACAACCCTTCCTGGCTTGGACGGTTATAGTACGGAGTAACGCTGAGGCATCCAACAATGCCACTGTCGTTAAAGCGGCGAGTCAGCGATAAGGCCTCGGAGGTAGAGTTAGCACCGGTGCTCGCGATAACTGGAATACGCCCATCGCTGAGCTCAAGGATCCACATCACCACATCGCCATGTTCTTCGAGGCTAAGGGTAGACGTTTCGCCGGTCGTTCCCACGGCTACGATTGCTGCGGTGCCGCTGGCGACATGATAATCGATTAATTTTTTCAGACTGATCCGGTCGATGGCGCCTTTTTCGTCCATCGGAGTAACCAGTGCCACTATGCTTCCCGTAAACATCGATAATCCCTCGATAAACAGACTGCCTATAGTACTTTTTTAACCTATCCAAAAGCAAGAGAACATCGGCCTGCGCAGGCCTTCGCAGGAGGTTTTAGGGTAGTCATGTCAATGACTACCCGACGGACAAGAAGCTTTAGTTTTACCGTTACAGTAACGCTATCTGTTTATCCATTAACAGCCAAGTCAGAAGTTGCGGCTGGTAATCTTTCAGATAGCTGATTCCCCGTGCTGGCCGAGGAATACACTTTTATTATGTCGTTTTCCTGCAGATGGCAGGCGATCGCAGAAAAGTAAAACTACCCTGATGCAAAAGCAGCCGAATTAAATTTATTGCTTATCATGAAATACACAATACCCAGAAATAACTAGCTGTCACATACCGGAAAGCAATATGGTTTCTTTTTAATAATTTAAGCTTTAAAATAATATTTTATACACTTACATGAAGTGTTACACTCAATGCTGATTAAGGCAATTCCTAATTGTAGAGCCAGACATATGGGTACGCTTTAATCTCAAGCTCTTTACTAGAATAGTAATAGTAGCTTTGCACCCATATTTTCTATACGATTATTAAATCGCTTAGCCATAGCATGCGTTTCGTTTTTGAGTGCAGCGGTGGGCAAGACAGTGTTCTATATTAAACTCTGCATATAAGTAGTTGAATTTATGTTTCCCGGTGACTAAGCGTTTTTGCAGGCTAAAAAGCCGATCTGTAAATTTTTTACCTTTATCTATAAGTATCAGATAAATAGCCATGGCACATGCCCACCTAAGATTAAGCAAGAAGCGTCATGCATTAGTCGCGATCTTGGCTTTGCAGAGAAGGATAAACACCTATCGAGTCGCTCTCTCTATACTAGAGAAACGATAAGCAGATTGAATGTGCTATTTATAGAAGCTATTTTCCATTAACATTCAAGAAATTAAGCTTTTAGCTTTTAAATGCTTTGTGTTTTGGTTTTGAGCCCCTCTTCTGCATGTCACGCAAACTCTCCAATCTATACCTGCATAAACAGTGATCCAGGCTAGATCGAAATACGGCAATGTCAAAGAATGCTTTATGACGATTAACAGATTATCCAAAAAGAGTTTTCCGCAGTGAAAAGGCTACTGCTTTCTGAGCAGGCAATAGCGTCGCCTGCAAACGATGGGAAATATACCTATAAGTCTGAGCAACATCTCGTTTTACCATTTAGAAACGGTTAGTTCAGAAATACTATAACGCTCAGTTAAATTAGATGTTAGGTGGATGCTTTTCTGAAGAGCGAATCTGATTTTACGTGTTGCAGTTGCCTGACTATGGAGTCTAATCATCATAATACTCCCTAATTAGGCATTTTCTCAGCCACCCTAAAACACTGTAATGGATATTTACTATGTAATTCATCGCTAACATACATCTTGTTGGCTAGTATCTTAATAAGCAAATGTGACGGTTGCAGTATCTGTGTCTAGATCTTAATAAATCCTTAAAAATGTAGAAATGGAAAATACATCATTACTCTCACGTAAGCAAGCCACTAAAAGTGTTAGTCAGAAAGTGCAGGCATGCCGAACAGAAAGTTAGAAATGTATTGATTTTTTTGAATTGCCATAGATCAATTGAACGCGTAAAGCGCGAGTGTCTAGGAGTTAGACTAGATTTTACAAATGGACGTCCGCAATATTAATTAGGTAAAGCGTTATGTTTTCGAAGAAGTGATTGAGACAATCTTAGGCCATAAACTAAGAAATTAGATATAACCGGATTTTTAATGGCAACGCTGAAGCGAATTTAATTTTTTTAATCCCCAGAAATCCTCTAGAGTAACAGGATAGTATTACCTGTCAATTTATTGCTAATAAAGCAGTAGAACTGCAATAAAAAATCTTGCAATAAGGCGCACACTAAAAACGCACTAAAATTGCGGATGAAGATCAGCTTTATACCGCCAGAAGCCAATGCCGAATTTTTTGCGGCTATGGAAAACTTTCTGAACGTCTATCGTCAGCCCTACCACCCGATACATCTTCTGGTTTGCATGAACTAGACCTTTCTTTAATTGATTTTACACGCGCGCGTGGCGCTGCCGTTGAGAACCAGAAAACCTATTTAGAAAGAGTATGAACACAAACGACTGGGAGTTAGTAAAATTCTCTAAGAGAATATTGTTTTTGAATACTTAATACTTTAGATTTGATTTCATAGCAATATTTATGGACCGCAATAGAGTTTGAGTATCTAATACAAGGCCATTAATTATTATAGAGCTATATATATAGATAGAGTGTAATCTTTAGCGCTTTACTAGCATGGAAAAATAGCATTACGGAACATCTTTTATGCGTCAATTAAATCTCTAGACGATATTATTAGTCTCTGTCGGCATGGTAGGCTGAGATGGTATTCTGTAGCACACTCTGCACATAAGCAATCGAATTCACGTTTCTAGTGGCCAAACGTTTTCACAAATTAAAAAGACGATCTGTAAATTTTTTACCATTATCTATAAGTACCCGATAAATCGTCATAGGATACACACGACTAAGATCACGCAAGAAACGTCGTGCATTAACTGTCATCTTAGCTTTATAGAGACTGCTAAAAATCTATCAAGTTACTCGATCTATACCCCACGAAAAGATAATGTTGTGAAGTTTTATTTAGCATTTATAGAATATATTTCATATTAATATTCAGCTAACCTGACTGATACCTTTTAAACTTTGTGCGCTGTAGTTTTCGTGCTTTTCTTGATGTCAGTTAAATTTCGAATCCATGCCTGCCTATACATGCCTGCCTAAGCAGCACCTTAGGCCAGAGCGAGATGCGGCAAAGTTCAAGAATTAACGTACGGCTCCGCCAACAGACCTTCCAGTAGTAGAAAAGCGTCTTCTGAAGGGAAACGACCACTGCTTCCTTAGCAAGTGACAGCGTAGTCTGCAAACGATAGAGAATATGGTTATAATCTTCAGCTATTATCTCGTTTTTCAATTTAGAAGCGGTCGGTTCAGAAACATCATACGCCTAGCCAAAATAAATTCTGTCTGTTTACTTGCCTGAAAGCGGCTCTGATTTTAAGGCATTCTAATTTCCTGACTATGGAATCTAATTATTATGATATTTGGCTTGAACTATATCCCCAGCAGCCATCTTTCAATAAATAAGACTGTGCCGCGAGGTTCTATATAATAATCCGACACTAAAAACCTGACTTAGTTGGGGAGTCACGGGCATCAGCCAGCCGATCTTCGTTCAAGATTTAAGTTAGTCTTTTGGTGTGTGCTTTACTGTTTTACATGAGATTTGTTTAACGTCTTGTAGTTTCACAGCTTTATCCGTAAACTATTCTAAGATCTACTGCTCTTCACCTCCCCTCCCTTTGTCAGCTCACTTCAAGCTTGGCGCAATTAAATGCGATTCGGCATTGTCATCTACAACCTGGGAATACATCCGCTTTCTTGGCTTACCTCTCAGGATCATCTGAAGCTTTTCTTCAACAAAATAATTTTTTATCTGATCGATCTTGCGGGTATTTATTTATAAAATTTAGGCTAAAGCCTCTCTATTTGATAGCTTTACACATCCGATTGATATATTTATTTAATAAAATCAATATATCAATCATTTTCTATGCGATGCGCTTTCCCCTTCTAGCTAGCACCTCTAGCTGCATCTTTCTTCTGATATTAGAGTTATAATGCATTTTTCATTTCTCTATTTCGGAAAATCTCTTAATTACAGGCTACAGATACTGTATGCCATTTTTTATGCGTTAAAACACTAGAGTGCCTTTCATCTATTTCGGTTTATTAAATAGCCATTAATCTATATAATATGACTAATTTCCCGAGGTCTAAATGGCATATTCTTACAGTGAGTACTCAAGATTACGAATAATCAGATTAATTGAGACAGGCGCTTCTGCATGTGCAACCACGGATAGACATCACTTATGCTCTTCTATTGCGACTCGTTAGAATAAGCAATTCCGTGAAACTGGAAGTTACAGTTCTAACACTAGAGAATATATGAATGGCGGATCAAAATTAATGCGTATTGTTATTTTATCCTGTACATGCCACTGAAAAGAATGCAAAAATGTAGTTCATACGCGCAAATTATAGGCTGCAGAAATACAACATTCCAGGGCAACGATGTCGGACTAATGTCCCACCCGTCGGTTGAAAACGACGAGACTCACTGCTGGCATGCGTCTATCTGAATTAAGTGTCACTATGCTACTCGATAGAGCAATAAAAAAATATATTTTCTTTACTTATGTAGAACCACTACTTGTTACTGCACTTGTGTCAGATAATATGGTGATTATAAATAATTTGTCTACTAACAAATTTTATAGTTTATGATAATCTTCTTAAGGCTAAAAATACAATTCTTCTTTATGCTATATTTTATTTACCAGAATTCAATTTTATTGAGATGACGTTTCCCAACTTAAAATCACTATTCAGAAAAACTGCGGTAACAACTGTTAATTCACTGTGGAATGCAACCGCTTAAACTATTGCGTTAATTTTATATTAAAATTTCCGCAATTTTTTATAGCAAGATATAAATCAGAATAGATAAAAATGCTCTAACTGCATTTAAATATCGATTTAACCGACGTGATAACTTGAGTGAACTAATGCTATGATTCTTAAAAGCGATATTGAAATCACCCCAGAATTCACAATATGATACATCATCTTGAGACTAGTTGAGCAAAATTAGTGATTAGGGAAAATGCAATGAAACACATGAGATTTAAAATCTCACGCTCCAAGTTCACAAAACAGTCTAACTATCTATATTTTTGAAAAAAATAATTTATTTATAGCTTCTTGATTTTTTAGTAAGATGAAAAGAAAAATCAGATAAAAAATGACAGATATAAAACAGTATTTGTGATATTTATATACATAAAATTAATTAAAAAAATAATATCTTAATTTTTGTTCAAAATCCTAGAATAAATCTTTACCTAGACACTAGCTGGGGACATTGGCCACTGTTTTTGGAGTGAAGTCTGCCACGGCACGGTCTGCTATGAAAACATACTATAATCTTCGCATTATCGCTGCTAAGGCTGTATCGCAGGTGCTAGACCAAGGTCAGTCTCTCGGTGCCTTGTTGCCACCGTTGCAGGCGCCTCTAAGCAAGAGAGACCGCGCGCTGTTGCAGGAACTGTGTTTCGGTATTATGCGTGTCCTTCCTCAGCTAGAATGGATTCTATGCCAGCTGATGAAAAAACCACTGACCGGTAAACAGTACCCGCTTCATTGCCTGCTTATGGTTGGTCTGTATCAGCTGATCTATACCCGCATACCCGCGCATGCAGCGCTGTCGGAGACGGTAGAGGGCGCAGTAGTTCTGAAACAGCCGCAGCTAAAGAGACTGATTAACGGCGTGTTGCGCCAGTTCCAACGCCAGAAAACAACGTTGCTGGCCGAGGCAGCGAAACTGGATATCCGTCACCTGCATCCTGTCTGGCTCCAAAAACGAATCCTTGCTGCCTGGCCGGCACAGTATGAGCAGATAATCAACGCCAACAATCAACGGCCGCCGATGTGGCTTCGGGTCAACCGTCGGCACCATAGCCGTGACGCTTATCTAACGCTGCTGGCTAATGCAGATATCGCCGCCGTGACTTATCCGCAGTTGCCGGATGCCATCAGGCTAGAGACGCCAAGCAACGTCGGCTGCCTGCCCGGTTTCGATCAGGGGTGGGTAACAGTGCAAGATGCATCGGCACAGGGGTGCGCCTTACTGCTGGCACCGCAGGACGGCGAGGCAATCCTCGACTTGTGCGCTGCCCCTGGCAGCAAGACCACTCATCTTCTAGAAATCGCGCCCGCGGCGCGAGTCACCGCGCTGGATGTGGACGAACAGCGCGCGGCTCGGATCCATGATAATCTACAACGGCTGGGCATGAAGGCGGAAGTCATAATAGGCGATGGGCGGACGCCGGACGACTGGTGCGGTAACAGACTTTTCGATCGAATCCTATTAGATGCGCCTTGCTCTGCAACAGGCGTCATACGCCGGCATCCGGATATCAAATGGCTACGCCGGGAGGGAGACATTGCCGAGGCGGCCGAATTGCAGCGGCAGATTCTACACACCGCCTGGCGGATCCTAAAGCCCGGCGGTATATTTCTGTATGCCACCTGCTCAATTCTGCCGGAAGAAAACTGCGCTCAAATTGCCACTTTTCTTGCCAGTCACCCTGACGCTCAGCTGCAGGAAACGGGTGAAGCCGCCGCGCCCGGCTTGCAATGCTTACCGTCGCCGACGTCGGGCGACGGTTTCTTTTACGCTAAGATGAGAAAGGGACGCAGGCCTACTGAGAACGTGCCTAGTTGAAAACCACGGGTTATTTATGAAAATTATCATCCTCGGTGCTGGACAGGTCGGCGGCACGCTGGCGGAAAATCTAGTCGGTGAAAACAATGACATTACTATCGTCGATACAAATCTTAATCCGCTACGCCAGTTGCAGGACAAGTTCGATCTGCGCACAATCCAGGGGCACGGGTCCTATCCACGGATCCTACGCGATGCCGGGGCGGAGGACGCCGATATGCTGGTAGCGGTTACCAATTCTGACGAAACGAATATGATCGCCTGTCAGATAGCCTATACGCTTTTCAAAACACCAAACCGCATTGCCCGCATCCGCTCCCACGATTATGTCCGCGAGGCTAAGCGGCTGTTTTCGTCGGAAGCGGTGCCTATCGATCATTTAATTTCTCCCGAGCAGTTAGTCACCGATAATATCTATAAACTGATTGAATATCCTGGCGCACTGGAGGTTGTCAGTTTCGCCGAAGGCAAAGTCAGTCTAGTGGCGGTCAAAGCCTATTATGGCGGACCGCTGGTCGGTAGTGCTCTTTCTTCTCTACGCGAACATATGCCGCATATCGAAACACGCGTCGCGGCGATTTTTCGCCAAGATAAGCCCATTCGACCTCAGGGTTCGACGATTATCGAGGCGGGCGATGAGGTTTTCTTTGTGGTTGCTTCGAAACATATCCGCGCGGTGATGAGTGAAATGCAGCGGCTGGAAAAACCTTATAAGCGTATCATGATTGTCGGCGGCGGTAATATCGGCGCGGGTCTAGCTTATCGGCTGGAAAAAGATTACAGCATGAAGTTGATAGAGCGCGATCAGGAGCGAGCCGCGGAACTCGCAGAGCGGCTGCATGATACGATTGTTTTTTACGGTGATGCCTCAGATCAGGAGCTACTCGCGCAGGAGCACATTGAGCAGGTTGACGTCTTTATCGCCATCACTAACGACGATGAAGCTAATATTATGTCTGCTATGCTAGCCAAAAGAATGGGTGCAAAAAAGGTATTAGTGCTTATTCAGCGGCGCGCTTATGTGGATCTGGTGCAGGGCAGCGTTATCGACATCGCTATTTCTCCGCAGCAGGCCACAATATCAGCGCTGCTGGGGTATGTACGAAAAGCGGATATTGTCAGCGTCTCTTCACTGCGGCGCGGGGTAGCGGAGGCCATTGAGACTATCGCTCACGGCGATGAGAGCACTTCACGGGTAGTCGGCCAGCATATTGACGCAATCAAACTGCCGTCCGGCACCATTATTGGAGCCATTGTACGCGGCGATGAAGTAATTATCGCCAATCGTAACAGCCCTATCGAACAGGGCGACCATGTAATCATGTTTCTGACAGATAAAAAGTTTGTTAGAGATGTTGAACGCTTGTTTCAACCCAGCCCTTTTTTCTTTAAGCGTCGATATGTCGATGAGCTATTCAGGAAAATACTTCAGGATAAATCATTCATCCTTTATTAGACTTATTGCATTTAAAAATAATAGAGCAAGCCTATAAATTTCTTATGAGTATTCTATAAATTTTCGATGAGTGGCAAGGTGATTCACCTAACAGTAAGCATTATCATCGGTGGCATTTTCAGCAAATTCTTTCTTTTTGCAGCCTTGGCCGTGTTCTGCATTATCAATGCTGGTAAGCACGATGCACCGAAAAGAGAAAGAACGCTTGCTGAGCGCGAAATAGACTCTACTTAACGAAATTCGCAATCTTTTTAAATAACAGAACCCTACCGTGGCGCCGGAGAATAGACTGATTCGCCGCCTGGCGCCGCGTCCGACACTCTAACGTAACTGACGGACCTTAGCGGAAAAGATTAATTTACACTCTTTTCGCTGGCGAATCAGAAAATTCATGACAACCGTATTAATCATGCGCTTGCTACTGGCCTCCTAATTTTAGCCTTCTGATTTTTGCGATTGCAACTACCCTTCCTTTTTCTCTATCTTTGAGGAAACAGCCGATCGTGCACTAGTACTGCTAGCGAATTGTCTTGTATAATCCCCTTATTCCTCACCTACTTTTTCTTTTTATCTTATCGGAAAGAAAGAATATAAATGAATTATTTGATTTTAAAATAAAAAACTGTTCATTAAAACTGTTTTGTGAATTCAGAACATGCATTCTTACATCTAATGTGTTTCATAATTATGTATCTTAGCTAGCTAGCTGTTGGCTGAGTTCGTTATCTAACCAAAATGACTGAGCATAGAACCAAGATCTATTGAGCTGACTTTCTTAAAGATATCTCAACACAATATCCTTACACACCCCCGATTCTAACGGTCATGACAATCCTAAGATCTATAGCCCAGGCTTGTTGTGCTTAGCCTTACCGCCAGATTCAGAGCAAGGTTTTATGAGAGCATTTTTAATGCTCTGATACACCCAATCATAGCAGTTGGGTAAAAATAACGGAAATCAAACTCAATGTACTGATTGGCCAATACCTGAATCGTCATATTGACAAAGATTGAGATATCTTGAAGTGCAGTTACTACCTGCTAGACATAATACGAGCATGTAAACGCCAAGATTAATTGGCATTTCACTACTAATCATACTCGTATTAAGCTCCAGAATTTTTATCGGTTATTTAATATGTGATGTGACACTAGCATCTAGAGGCACAAAACGAGGATCATTTTTTGCAAAGCGTATTGAGCAGATCAACAAGTTGCAGTGCTTCTTACGATTCTTCAGTTCAGCTGGCAGACGGCCTGCATTTTAAGTAGCCGACAGCCAGTATAAAGCATTTCTGGAAGGGCGCTATCGTCATCCAACTGCAGTGGCTTATATAGCTGGGAAGCACATCGAACTCTTTCGCCTGCTATGCTTGCTGAATATTGTCAGCACTAGTCTAACGCTAAACCACTCTCTTCATTAAATTACTATTCTTTTACGAAAAAATTAAAAAATAATCTTGTTTTAATAAACCAGTAGATTTTTAAAAAATCTACTGAATAAACGCACGGGTAGAATTGCTAATAGAGATGTCATATTGGGCTAAATTTAACTATTTCATGAGGTGGCGATAATGCTACCTTCCATTAAATGGCGATATTAGCGCTCCTGCTTAGAAGCCGGTCACTAAGCGGTTTTGTCGATAGGAGAGGCAATAGTTGAGCTACCCAGGATTACATCGATAGCTCCTTTGTAACAGACATTCGATTAGGGCATGTGCAGGAGCTTCAGATTTAGCGGATCTCTGGCTATCGTGATGAGTCATCTTGTGTAATGACCAGCGTGTATGAGAACAACCCTGATCACTATGTTAATTTCGTTTGGAACCGCGTAATAAAAAAGATTCACGCTAACTGAATGTGGTTCATCTGATTAAAAATATTAAAAACTTCAAATTGCTACGATCCTGACTCTATTGATAAAATATCTCTAGAATAGGGGCAATGCCTCTGATCTCGGAAGATAATCAGGATTAATATTAATTCCAGAAAGGCTTTCAGACTCATACAATTAAAGTCAAATATGGAGTCCACGGTCTAATTTTGTTAATAGGCTATTACATCAGTAGCGTTTATCCTGACAGATGCATCATGGAAGAAGTATCAACATAGCCTCAAGAGGCAGCGCCCAACCGAAAATGCTATTTTATTGATGATAAAGTTATTCTACCTATCTATATAGCAGGTAAAGTTAGAAAGCAGGCTACCAATAAACGAGATTATCTACTTGAACAAGCTATAAAAATTAGCTCACTATTGCATAATGCATTAAAATCGGACATAGTAACCGAAACCAAAAGCGTCAGTGCTGATATGGAAGAAATACCGCGTGCTGCTTAGTCGCATAGATCTCATCGCAGACACGGATATCGACTAGCCACTCGCTCCCTAAGCAACTCATGGCTAGAACTGACGACCTCGGATAGCTCCCCTATCCTTTCGCCCTTAAAACCAACGCGGCGGCTTCACGCCCTGCACGGTTGCGCGACCCCGGGCGACTTCCCGCTCGCGCCCGCTTAGATGCGCCAGCAAATAGCTGGCGGGATAAGTGTCGAGTCGCAATACGGATTTATTCCGTAAAAATCATTCAGTAAGCACACCTATGACCAAGCGCTAATCTTGCGTTAAAATATTATCAATCATCTGTCATTCCGGCAAACAGCTCTTTCCCCACCAATAACTACCCCTTTAGCACGTTAACCTATGCAGGCACTATCCCGCCTGATCTGGCAGGCCAGAAAAGCGCGCCTTCAGCAGTGCTACCAGCCGGGCTGGGCGATCCCGCAGAGACACTGCACGCAATAGCGCGACCGCAGAGGGTCTAGCAGACCTGTGTTGATAGGCTTAATCTGTTACTTATTATACTTTCACTTTTGTAAGTAATGCTCCGCGTGGCGCAAGGCGGCATTGACGGCATTGAAGTGCTTAATCACGACCAGCACTTGCAGAGAAATACGCTATGCTCTCCTCAAAGATAACACCTCCGGCCACAGCGGAGCTAGACAAGCTGCCAGCAACGAATTAGGAGCGCTACCGGCAGCAAAGTCTGACTACTTTCACGGACGTCGCGGAGTATCCGGTTCGCTACAGGGTCAGGCACTGGGTTAATCAGACTTGCAGACTGCCCGTCAGTTTTTTCTCTCTGATTTAGACAGCTCGCATTAAAAGAGCCATGCATCGGCGTCACGCCGACTGACTAGGCTTAGCCTATGACATAATTCAGCTTACCCCAGCGATGAAGCTTATCGCAGACCGCCGGAATATCGCCGGCATTCATGCACTTTGGCACGATCGAGCGCGCACTAGCAGAGTCGAACGCGTAGCGGCTTCTACCCCAACATTATGAATAATTGCGCATAAACCCCACAAGCGCCATACGCTGCCTGTCTAATAGCGGCACGCTGACATGATTATCAATCACGGCAAAATCCTGTTGCATATCCGCCGCTTTCAGGATTTAACAGTGCGCTGGCGTTTTGTTTATCTCTGTGATATCGCTATCGGTATAGTAGCAGTATACCGTAAACACGCTCCACTCTCGGCATAGGGCCCGGCGTGACCTTCCCGGAACGCAATATAGCAGGCTGACAGTGATGGGGTGCCGGCACCGGACAAGGCCAGCAGCTTTACGTAAGGGTTGGGGCAAAGAGAGCATGGCGGCCCCCTTAATGCGCTGATGAAGACAGACCCTTAACCGACACAGAGAAAGGATTGCCCTCTGTTAAGAATATGCCACCTGAGGACTAGTCAATAATATGGCATTCAGTATACAAAAAATTCTGTCGGATCGGAGGTTTTCTGTACAGGGAACACGCATGTCTTATAACGGTCGCAGATACGGGCATGACTTTCTGCCGGCGTATTCGCTGGCAGCTTTGCTAGCATGCAACCGCCCGCTAGTAGTGCTTGAGACTTTCAAGCATTTTGACTGTCAAGTCTTTATTCTAATTGAGCCAAGTTAGTTGTTCAACTCTCAGTCGCGATTTCCCTTAGCCTTAGTGTCTGCATGCTATTACCTTTAGTTACTGCTTCGATTTTAAAGTCTACTTACCGCTAGCAGTAGGAGAACTTCATCAAGAAGCTCAAAGACTTGCAAACACACGGCATCATTATTCGCGAGGCTTTTCTTCTTTCTTTAACGCGCTTACTCTTCGCGATTTTCAGTGGGTAAAGCAGGACATTTTCCTCTTTGGTTGGCATAAATCGTGACACTCCCTTTACGGCAGTCAAAACACACGAGGTAAAAGGCAGATTTTCCGGCAGTAGCTAGATATGCCGCATGTTGGCAACATTGAACACGCCCTACGCCGCCGGATAGACCTCGACAGCCCCTGCTCAGCAAAACTGACCGAATCCTTAATCTCTTTCAGCCTATCTGAATATATCCTCTCTTCCCAGCGCCGGTTACCGAGGAGTGCCAGCAGATTAACCGTCAGTCGGTAAATATCGTTACTTTTATCGAATATTTAGTGGGGGAAAGCGTCAAAGGCGGGGTTGGACTTTTTTTGCTTCAGGTCGTCCAGGATTTGTATCGCTTGGCAGAGGGCTTTCCGACTTTGTAATACACCGTTGTTCCCAGAGTTTTATATGTTGTACTGTATTGTTTATCTTTTTATTACCCTTGTAATCTTTTGTCTTCTGAGGCAACCCTCAATCTAGCATCCTATACCTGGCGATATTCTCGCTGATAGCAAAAGGTAATCTGCGTTATCCATCTCCTTCGGGCGTCTCGACAGCATGATTCTTATAAAAGTATAGTAGCGATAATGCTGGATATGCAGGATGTTTGTTCACGCCTGACGTAGCTGGCTGCGTACAGCATTTATGGCACCAAACATCTTTATCATAAGCGACTTGTTTTTTCAGCATTTTTCATTGATAGTGAAGCCTGACTCAGTAACCTGCTTAACAAACCGGCCTATTCCGAAAACACTTCCTGCTCCGGACAGTCATTCTCTTAGGCAACAATGCCCGTAGGATGTACCAGGCTGCGCATTACACCTGATGCTGGCTTGCGCGGGCAAGCAATATAACACCTCAGTTCCCGTGCTTTTCAAACATCCACATTAAATCCCCGCCACCGGTAATAACATTGCTGCGCCTGGGTCTACGTTGCCGTGGCTATCGTATACCGGCATAAGCCAAAGCGACTGCCTTTGCCCCGCATGACAGGTAGATATCTATCCGGATGCTCTGTTATCAAATAGTTATCACGCGGGTAGCGGGCCATGCGCCTGCAAGGCGCAGACTTGATAGCGAAAGGGTTATCCCTGGATCTCTTCATTTACTAGTTATGTCGTGACATATTTACATTATCACTTCCTGTGCATCTTGCAGTATATAGAGCCCCTTACCCGGCCGCCAAACGACACTAACAGGCTTGGCGACGATTTTAGTGAGACGAACACTACCCGCCGGGTACTAAGTGGCACTTGGCGGCCGGCGCGGTTGGTAAAAACACACTGCGCCCATGCTTATCTTCTTGCCCGCAGCAGCCCTAATATTGATATACACTTTCCTGAACGCCGCTTTGATGTATCCCTGCTTTGATTGGGCGTACGCATCACTGCTAACCATCAGCTATCCATGCCTGAAACAGGATGTAGGACAGTGCCGTAAGGTGCCGGCTTTCTAGGCAATCGGATGTATTAGCGTCAGCTAACTCTCGCAGGCCATGCCCGAGGCAGCAGCAATCGCGGCCAAATCCACTTTTTAGCCTTTTACCGGCATCTAGAGAGGGCAATACGGCTGTACAACTAGACCAGATTATCTGACTCTTGGGTTGAACGGGCGGACTAGACAAACGACGCAGGTTATTAATCAACACTATATAAACCCCAGTCACATCCTGAATGACACGCAACCACTCCAGCCCGTCAATGACCAGATAGTCAGCTGCATCCACAATCATCAGCCCGCTCGTGCTATAGCTAGCTGCTGCTGAATTGCGCGCTCTAGAGTGCCATTTTCTAAGCCGGTTACTAAGTCCCAGCGCTTTGGCTAACTCCACAGTAGACGCATCGGTGATGCTGGCGTGGGTTGGGAACAAGATCACCATTCAAGCATTAAATACTGGCAGTACTGGCAGACGGAAAAGGTTTTACCCGCTTTCGGACCCCGATAATAACATTCATTCACTGCGCTAACCAGATAAACTGAAACAGCGCCCATATCTCCTTGACCGTAGGCGTCTCCTTAATTGCGCTGATGAAGGCAAGGTCTTTTTTGATAATCCGTCAGCTAGCGAGTTAACAGTTTGCTCACTCCCTGCTTATTACTGGTGTAACTTCCATTAATAAATTTGGATATTAGCGCCCCTAACCACCCTGTCTCGCGCGCTATCTGCGCTTGAGTCACCTGCCCGAATTAACTAGCTCATACAACGTCTTGACGAGATCATCGTTTGGGATTACGATCTTGCTTCCTTGATGAAAAGCGTTCATAAAAAGCGTTTTTCTATTTCGAAAAGTCATTCTGCGCTAACCGAATAGCTTTTCTATAATAGCGGATCAATCTGCTACGCTGCAAGCAATACTGGCCATCGTTGTAACGCAGCTTCCGCATCGAGGTTGTTCTATTCTTTAACCTCAGCTTTTAATGCGGTATCGCCTAATTGCCGATACACATCGGCCTACAAAAATAAATAATGCATTTATAATTTCCTAATTTTTAATAAGATGAAAAAATAACAGAAGGAATCATGAGGAAAAGATTAGTGACTCATACTTAAACCTGATTACGCATGTTGCTAAACTCAGCAGGCTGTATGATATTGTAACCGTTTTCAATGCCGCTACCAAAAGAGCGGTATCAGTATTCTTGAATCATAGCCTCGATTAAATTAATACTCGAGTTTGGCCCGGTAACGAGATGCATCTAGCCACGCCTTGTATGGTAAATACCCATTGTGGTGTTTTTAAAATTCCTAAAAAGAGCATTCATCTATTTAAAAGTATCTATTTCCAGTATAGCTTAAAATCTGCTGAGAAAGATACATAATCAGATCTCGTTATTAGCAACCAGGCTTAGTTATATATAATAGATTTTATTTATTTTTAATTTTTACTGATTTTTATATTTACTCCTAATTTAGATGTGGAATAATAAATATACATACTTTAATCAAATTAAGTTTTTTGCTACATCTTAACGATGATAAAGAATGTTTTGCGCATGCAGCACCATCGCATTCGCGGTCAACCGAGACAATATAAAGCCTGGAGGAAATGCTGTGAAAAGATCATTATCAGAAGCTGACGTTATGCTGGCTCCGTCAATTACGTGAGGGGCAACCCATGATAGTTGTCACTGGTGGAGCTGGTTTTATCGGCAGCAATATCGTCAAGGCATTAAATCAGATTGGCCATAACAATATTTTAGTGGTGGATAACCTGAAAGAGGGCACAAAATATGAAAATCTAGTTAACCTTAACATCACTGATTACATGGATAAAGAAGATTTTATCGCTAGCATTGTCACCAACGACTATTTCGGCGATATTGATGCTGTATTCCATGAAGGCGCCTGTTCTTCCACTATCGAGTCAGACAGCAAGTACATGATGAATAATAATTATCAGTACTCCAAAAAGCTGTTGCACTACTGCATAGCACGCACTATTCCTTTTCTGTACGCCTCTTCCGCTGCAACTTACGGCAGTCGGACCGAAAACTTTATTGAGGATCGGCAGTACGAACAGCCGTTAAATATTTACGGCTATTCTAAATTTCTTTTCGATCAATATGTGCGGGCCCTGTTGTCACAAACCGAATCGCAAATTTGCGGCTTCCGTTATTTCAATGTTTATGGCCCGCGGGAAGCGCATAAAGGCAGCATGGCAAGCGTGGTTTTTCATTTAAATAGCCAAATCAACGCGGGTGAAAATCCAAAATTGTTCGCTGGCAGCGAAGGTTTCAAGCGCGATTTCGTCTATGTTGACGACGTAGCGGCAGTGAATCTTTGGTTCTGGCAAAATAACATTTCAGGGATTTTCAATTGCGGCACCGGCCAGGCAGAATCTTTTCAGACTGTCGCTCACGCCGTGCTGAATTACCATAAAAAAGACCAGTTAGAATACATTCCCTTCCCCGAAAAACTTAAAGAGCGCTATCAGGCCTATACCCAGGCAGATCTGTCCCAACTACGCGCGGCCGGCTACCATCAACCGTTTAAAGCCGTCGGAAAAGGGGTTGTGGAATATTTGCGCTGGTTGAACAATAATCATTGATTTCCTTCAGGGCAAGAAGGAGAGTATCGGCATGAAAATACTAGTGATAGGACCATCCTGGGTCGGTGATATGATGATGTCCCAGAGCCTGTATCGCCTTCTGGCGCATCGACACCCCAATGCACAGATTAATGTGATGGCTCCGGCTTGGTGCCGCCCTTTACTTCAGCGTATGCCGGAGGTCAAGCAGGCGCTGGCGCTGCCGCTCGCTCACGGCGCCCTAGCACTATGGGAACGACGTCGCCTGGGGCGGACACTGCGGCAAAATGGCTATCAGCAGGCGCTGATCCTGCCTAACTCGTTTAAATCGGCGTTAGTTCTGCCTTTCGCTAGTATTCCGCAACGCACCGGATGGCGGGGCGAGATGCGCTATGGTCTGCTTAACGACATACGCACGCTCGATAAGAAGGCTTTTCCGATGATGGTTCAGCGCTACGCCGCCCTTGCCTTCGATCGCAAGACAATGCGCAGTGCAGCCGATTTACCAATGCCGCTGGCCTGGCCACGCCTAACAGTCAGCACAACAGACATAGCTCAGTCCCTGCGCAGCTTTGTGCCCGACGGCGCGCGCACGCTTATCGGATTTTGTCCCGGAGCGGAATTCGGTCCGGCTAAACGCTGGCCGCATTATCATTATGCTGCGTTGGCTGAAGAGCTTATCCGCCGCGGATATCAAATAGCGCTATTCGGTTCTACCAAGGATCAGACGGTGGGGGAAGCTATCGGCAGCGCGCTGCCTATTAATTATCGCTGTCACTGTCACAACCTGGCCGGCAAGACTTCGCTAGAGCAGGTTGTTACGCTTATTGCGGCCTGCCAAGGGGTCGTCAGCAACGATTCGGGCCTGATGCATGTCGCCAGCGCCCTAGATCGTCCGCTAGTGGCGTTATATGGCCCTAGCAGTCCGGATTGCACCCCGCCACTTTCCCACAAGGCCCGGGTAATTCGCTTAATAAGCGGTTACTATAAAATACGTAAAGGTAACGACAAGCAAGGCTATCACCAGAGCCTGATCGACATTCAACCCACCCAAGTGCTGAGTGAACTGGAAACATTATTGTCCGCTCAAGAGAAAAATAAATGAAGGTTCTTATCGTCAAAATATCCTCAATGGGCGATGTGTTGCATACGCTACCAGCGCTAACCGATGCAGTGCGCGCCTTGCCGGGGATTCGTTTTGATTGGGTGATAGAAGAAAATTTCGCCCAAATCCCTACTTGGCATCCAGCAGTGCGACAGGCAATTCCAGTAGCAATTCGCCGCTGGCGCAAAAACTGGTTCGGCGCCGCTACGCGGCAGGAGCGCTGCGACTTTAAGCGACAGTTGAAGCAAGAGCGTTACGACGCTATTATAGATGCCCAGGGCTTGCTAAAGAGTGCGGCACTCGTCACCCGCATCGCGCGTGGTGAAAAACACGGCCTTGACTGCAAAAGCGTACGGGAACCCTTTGCCAGTTGGTTTTATCACCAACGGCATAACGTGAGTAAGCAACAGCACGCCATAGAGCGGATCCGGCAGCTGTTCGCTGCCAGTTTAGATTATCCACTTCCTAAAGCGCTAGGCGATTACGCCATTAACAGACACTTTAGACCCGTCCCGAGCAATGAGGTCTATCTCGTCTTTCTGCATGCCACGACCCGGCGCTGTAAACATTGGCCAGAAACCCACTGGCGCGCGTTAATCCGGCTTGCTGCTGATGCCGGTTATCTGATTAAATTACCCTATTGGACAAAGCAAGAGAAATTACGCGCACAGCGCTTAGCCGAAGGATGTAGCGCTGCGCAAGTGCTCCCGCCATTGACCCTGGGAAAAGTAGCAGAACAGTTAAAGTGCGCGCGGGCGATTGTTTCGGTAGATACCGGCCTCAGTCATTTGGCCGCCGCACTAGACTGCCCGAACTTAACGCTATATGGCCCTACCGATCCATGTCGTATCGGCGGTTATGGACACCACCAGCACGCGCTGCGCGCGGACAGCGGCAACATGGAGAGTCTCATGGCAAAGTACGTCTGGCTGACTTTGCAATCGATGCTGCTACCAAGGGCGTCATATCCCGTAATCTAGTATAATTTTTTAAAAAGGTTACGTTTTTACCAATATTTTATATACTATAATAGAGTTTTACTACTGAACGCTGATTTAGACGTTACCTAATTTTTTCATCCTACCGTGTTTGCTTTGCAAAAAGCAAAACTGTTTTATCTATTATAAAGCACTTTCATTAGAAATGAATATAAAAATTAGTGAAAATTAAAAACAAAAAAATTAAATCAAAGAGTTAAAACTAATCAGGGCTGTTTACTTATAATTAAGTAATCACCCATCGCTTTTCTTAAAACTAGAATCATTATAGGTTAATACAGAAACCCTCAAGTTAAGCAAAAAATAAAAATACCTGATTACGCAGTTTACCCAACAAAGCGCGAGCTACACTGAAAATAGAGAATTTTCAAGTAAATGAACGCTCTGCTTGAGCATATTAAAAACACTATAATGAGCATTCACTATGTAATTCCTCACTAACATACGCCTCATTACTTAGTGATACATCACACATAAAATAATGACTCAAGATGATTAAGCTAGATACTAGCGTTATTGGTAATGAAATGCTAATCCTTCTTAGGATTGATCTGGCCGTGTTGTATCTACCAAGCAGTCACTTTACTTCGCAATATCTAAATTTTTTTAAGATGACGATTCAGGCATTTCCCGATCAGTAAATTTAGTTTAATTTCTGCTATTTTTAGCCAACTGCTATCTTTAAGTATATAAAAGAATTAAAAAAATGCTATAAAGCCTTGATCTAATCTGGCAGAAAACTGGGCACAACGAAACCGGGCTATGGATGTTGAAGTTGCTTATGATCAGAAAAATTCAGTCTGCGTCAGGCTATCGTATTGAAATATTGTTAAAAAGTGATTCTAATCGCTCCTATGTCTATACCCAGTTACTTTGGTTAGCGGCGATCCGTCAACGGCACACTGGTCATGAAGATATTACACACGCCTAAAGCACTTGTTATCTATTCCAGTTTATTAAATAGCCCTTCATCTATATTCTTTAGCTAATTTTCTTTAAGATCTAAATAACATATTCTTCGAGTGATGACTCAATATTGCGAATAATCGGATTGATTAAGGCAGCTAGTTCTATGCGCACAGCAGCGCATAGATATCAAATAGACACTTCTACTTTTCGGCTTATGCATCAGATTTAAATCCTATGCAGATAGCATTTTCAAGCTGTAATCACTACCCATAAAGCTCCAGCAAAAATCGTTGATTCACTGACGCAAGTGCTCTAGCCGTTTGTATTCGTAGCCCCTGAGCAAGTGCTCTAGACTTTAACGGCAGCGCTACACGCGTGCGCCCAATCTATTGAGGAGGAGTATTATCTATGCAAACGACTGAGATTATCGTGTTATAGGGCTAACATTTATAAAATCTCGGCAAACTCCTCTCGCCACTCGATCGCTTTACACGTCTAATTGATATATCGAATTTTAATAAAATTAATGCATTCAGAACTTTCTGTGCGACATGCTTTCTATTACTTACGAAATCTTGAAGTTACGTTATTTGTTCCCGCCCGAAAATGATAATTTATTTTTTATTCTTCTATTTTAGAAGATTTTTCAGCCCTGACTACAGATAGTAGAACGGCTATTTTTATATATTAGGAAACCAGTGTTGTATCATATATTAAACAACAGATAAAGACGCTCGAGCTTAATATAAGCGTTACTAGTATTGAAATACTAATCGTTCTTGCCGTTTATCTGATTGCGTTATATCTTCTAAAAAGCGACTTCATTTCACAATGTATTAATTTTGTCAATATAACGATCAAGACATTTCTCGCCATCCGATTTCGGAATGGAAAACAGTTTTCTTTTTTAAAAATTTATTTTTAATAATATATCAATATTAATTACTGCAATAGAACTTTCTAGCCAACACTAATTGAGAGAATTCCTGATGTCAAAACTGTATATATTGGTGCAGTTTTATTTTAAACTCTTCACCAGAAGAGAAATGGTAACTTTACAGCATATTTTTATACGCTAATTAAATCTTTCGACCATATGATTCGCTTATAGATATATCGATGAACCAAGACAGTATTTCATATAAAGCTATATACATAAGAAATCAAACTCATTTTTTCTGATAGCTTAGTATTTTCGAAGGCAAAAAACGATCTGTAAATTCTTTGCCATTTTCTATAAGCACCCTATAAATAGCTATAGAACATTCTCAATGAAGATCACGCAAGAAATATCGTGCATTAGCTGCAATCTTGACTTTATAGAGACGGATAAAACAAAGCAAGTCGCTCGATTTATACCCACGAAAAGATAACATCGTGAAATTTTATTTTGCATTTTTAAAAGATATTTTAAATCAATATGCAGGCAAATATATTCATTGAGTTTATTGTGCTTTAGTTTTTGATGCTTTATCTTTTATATTACGCAAAGTCCTTAATCTATACTTAGGTAAATAGCGATTCAGAATCGCCAGCAGAGTACCTGGTGGGCAGGCTTTCGCAGGAGATGGCTGCTGTTGCCTGAATTTGCGATGCCCCAGTCTTCAAAAAATAGAAAATAAAGAAACGCTCTGATTTTAAGTGTTATAGTTGTCTAATGATAAAGCCTGATAATCATCATGTTTTTCCCTTAACTGTATCTATCAATATTGATTTTACCAAAAGAGTCTACATAATAATCTAAGACTATAACAGGCAGCGCTCCCATGTTTTGCAGTATTATGTGGAGCTTAGAGTCAACGAGAGCGGCTATCAGCTGACTGGTGCCATTCCGAATAAGTTTATGCAAGTGATCAAGGGTAACATCAGGTTCCGCTAATACTTACAACCGTCATTCCGCATCTATTTTTCCTTTTGATTACTTAACAGCATTCTGAGATATTTAAATTTATTACTGCTTTTCTGACTAATCAACATGATTACTCTACACGTTACCACCATTAACCTTGATCACTTAAGTCTCTTTGATGCACTGCATGATAAGCTAGCTGTTACAAAAATAACTGCGTTGCCTAAAAACACTCGGCTTAGAGCTCACACAGCGAGACGATGCTTGCTATGATTTTAAATAGACTGCTTATTCAAAGCGGCAACCTGCACATCCTCCTATTCTTCTTCGCTAACAAGTCAACCTCCTAAAATCTGTGAAGACGAATTTAATAGCAACATTCTAAAACATTGACTAAATACCCCGCGTCATGCCTAGGTTGCTTTACTTTGTAAGGGAATCTCTAAGAGAGTAATAACTACGCTGAGTCTTAAGAAGACTGCTCATATATTTTAATATAATCAGTTTCTAAGTTGATAAAACTCATTCTTTCTCAGATAATCAGGCGAACGGTTGTCACTGATGCGTGGTTACAGTCATGATCATCAACTAGATCTGAATAAGGCAGTCTTGCAATTGGCGTGCGAGAACCAAGCGTAGCTGCCTGTTTATATGCAGGATAAAAGCCGAAATAGTAAGGACAAGTTAACTTTTAGCAAGATCGACTGATTTTTAATTTATTCCTAATTCAGATGAAAATAACAGACTGAAAGCACCTATAATGCTATATAGACCGCTGAGATTAACTGACTAACATGCTTAATTAAGAAAATGACTACGGCCTATATGCTAATACGCGCTAAAATATCTTAGACTGTTATTAAAATAACATCGCCTAGTTATATATTCGTAAGATAATTCTGCGAGTAGGGATTCCTTAGCTGCAAGCCACGACCTCCCTGCCGCGTGAAACGACGGTGTGTTTTTCTCAAAGAAAAAACGGGGCATGCGCTTATGCCGCACGCCCCGTTTTTAACTTACAACATCCTTATTAAAAAATATAGCTCATACCCAATGCCACAATATTGTCGGTAGAGAGTTGCATAGTACGGGCAAAGTCATCCTTGGACAGTAGATTAACGCGATAATCGACAAAGGTTAGCATGTTCTTATTGAAGTTATAGCTGGCGCCTACCTCCAGGTATTTTTTGATATCGTGGTTCTTGTCGATCCGGTGGCTTTCAATACGCGACTGCAGATAGCCGAGAGAAGGACGCAGGCCAAAATCAAACTTATATTGCGCGACCAATTCAAGATTATGCGCCTTTTCAGAAAAACCGTGTTTCTCGTTCGCAAAGTCGCAATAGGGCGTCATATTGCGGGTTTCGCTGTACAGCGCCGCTAGGTAGAGGTTATAAGCATCATATTTCATGCCGAAAGCGTATGCTTCAGCCTTTTTATCCTGGTTATGCGCGGTGTCTAGAGAGCGCTGATACAGAGTACGGTTGCTGCTGCTAAGGGCGGCTCCGGCAGACATGCCGCGACCTAAATCGTAGGTAACAGACAGACCATAGCCATCACCATTTTTCTCTAGGCGGCCGGGGCCTGGGGTGCTATTCGTCTTGCTTTCGTTTTTACCTTGGTATTGCAGCGCAAAATTTAGCCCTCCCACCATGCCAAAGAAATTGGTATTGCGATAGGTAAGCACACTGTTGGCGCGACCGGCAAGAAAATTGTCGGTAAGGCTGGTATCACCGCCGAATTGCGGCATCACACTTGTCCAGGCGCCAATATCATACAGTACGCCGTAGTTTCGACCGTAGTCAACGCTGCCCGCGTCGGCAAACTTAATCCCAGCGAAACCCAAGCGGGTAAAGGTTTTTTTGCGCTCTCGCTTTCGGTATGGTTCAGCCCGATTTCATGCTCCCAGGCACCAAAACCGATAAGCTCATCACTAAGCTCGGCTTCCCCCAGTAAACCATAACGCATAGAAGAATGGGCGCCGTTCTTATCATCATCACTAGATATAAAACGCATACCATTAAGCTTGCCGTATAGATCTAGCTTATTGCCGTCTTTATTATAAACTTCGGCAGCCCCGACACTGTTGGCTATAACCATAGCGGAAATGAGCACAGACAGATACTGTAGTTTCATATTAACACCCTCCATATATATTATATTTTGCCATTAATAATTTTACATCTGTAGAGGCCTAAATAAACTGAGCATTCAACAGATTTTGATGTCATTGATAAATCGGATATTGAACTGACTATAGAATCATACTTGATGGATTTTTACCTTTCAAGCCATTGAATGGCAATAAATAACTATTAGATCCCGGAAGGTAGTATCTTTACTTTTTAATTTAATTTAAATTTTTTACTAACATTTTATAGATTCTAATAGAATTTTACTACTCAATGCTGATTAAGGCAATTATGGATTATAGAGCCAAACATATCGATACAGTGTGATCCTCACCGATTCACTAAATAGAAATAGTGGCTTTGCGACACATCTTCTATACGCCTATTAAATTACTCGACCACACCATTCGTTCATGGATGTATTAGCAGGCTAAAACGGCATTCTATATCAAGCTCTGCACATAAGCGGTAGAATTCATATTTTCCGGTCACTGAGTGTTTTGGCAGGCTAAAGGACGATCTGTAAATTCTTTACCGTTATCTCTAAGTACCTGATCAACAGCTATGGGACATACTGGATTAAGATTGCCTAAGAAGGCTCCTTGCATTAATCGTATTTTTTCCTTTATAGAGACCGAAAAAATGATCGAGTTGATCTCTTTATGCACCGACGAAAAGATAACGTCATGAGGTTCTATTTAGCATTTTTTGTAATATATTTCACATTACAATTTAATTAACCAAGCTTATAACTTTTAAACGGTCATTTTATGCCTAAATTAAGAATAAATACAAATTATATAAAATTAAAAAAAAACTAAATCAATAGGTTATAACAAATTAAGACTAATTGCTTATAATGAAGTCACCACTATGATTTTTCTCAAAACCAGAATTATTGCAGTCTCACGGAGAAATCCCCAAGCCACATAAAAGTGGCACGACGGCTTAAAAGCTTTTTGACTTGGGTTTAGTGCTTTCTCCTTTACTTCACGCACACTACTCAGCTTATCTCCTATGTAAACAGCAATTCAGGCAAGATCGAGAAGTCGCATAGTTCACGAATAAGCATGCAATCTCTAACAAAGCGCATGAAATGAGAAAAGCGGCTTACGCAGAGAAACAGCTACTGTTTCCTAAGCGGGCGACGGCGTCATCATGCAAATGATAGGGAATATGACTGTATTCCAAAAAACCATCTTATTTTACCATTTAAAAATAGTTAGTTTAGAGATGCTATCATGCTTATCTAAAATAGATATTAACTCCTTACCTCCCTAAAGCACGGCTCTGATTCTAGGTGTTATAGTTCCCTGACTACGGAGTCTAATCATTAGGATATTTTATCCTGAACTATATCTCTTAATAGTTATTATAGCATGAATAGAGCTGCGCAACAAAGGTCTATATAATGATGCGGGACTAAACAATAAGGATAAGTGACTTTATTTTCTTTCTAAGCAAAGCATCATGACAGTAACGTATATCGTGCGCGCAGTCGTGCAACGCTTCGCTGATTTTCCGGGCGTCTACTTTATCAAATCCCGCAGAGCCTGTCTTTCAGTCGTACTACTGTGCAATAACTCAGCACAGATAATTTCAGGTTTTGCACGATCTATTGCTAACTCTAACTTAAGTCATGCTCTGCGCTTACGGATACTGTTCTACCTAGCTCTACATTCGTCTTAGCAAAAACCTTACGCAATTATATACCTTCTCTAGATACGCTTGATCTGCACTGGAAATAGATAACAAATTAATAGAAGAATACTCTTCTGAGAGAATTTCAGAAATTCCATAATAAGCACTTATTATGCAATTTCTAGCTACTAGTGGCTGACTTTTTACGGAAGACGCTTTTTCTCTCACTGCACTATCTGTTAGCAGTCAGACGCGAATTCTAGAGCCCTGCTATATCTCGATCTGGACTGAATCACTGTTTGCGCAAACACAGATTCAGGCGTTTACTTAACATGAAGAAGAAAAAGCTAAAGACAAAGCAAAAAGCATTTTAAAGCTACAATCCTGGTTATCCAAATGTTGACGTAAAGTATTTTTTATAGTTGATGCAGATCAACCGATTTGGTTTTTATCTATCCCTCTGCATGAATGCATCTAACCCTACAATCAAGAATTGCCTCAATCAGCATTGATTTGGTAAAACTTTAATGTAGTCTATGAAATATTGGCAAAAAATTAAATCTATATATTTTATATATTATACTACGTTTCATAATTTGACAATTAGTTTAGTTATTAAACAACGAGTTTATCTTGTCGCATTGCATCTACAAGCGATGATTGCACTTTGCAAGGTTTCCATCTTATCAATATGACGATTCAGGCATTCGCCAATCAGTATATTGAGTTTGACTTTCACTATATTTAGCCAACTGCTATGTTGGGATGCATGAGCGAATTCAAAACAATTTTACAAAGTCTTTGCCTGATCCGGCCGGAATGCTGAGTACAAGAAACCTGGGCTTATGGATATTAGGATTGCCCATGACCAACCTGATTCGGTGTGCGTAAGAATAACCTGTTAAGATATTTTTATAAAAAGTAAGATCAAGCAATTCTGGTTCTATGCTCAATCACTTTTTATAACTAAAAACCAGCTAACGGCTAACTAATCATGAAAATCTTGCACACTACAGCCGCTTCTATTCATAACCCTCCCAAGCAGCCTTTCTAGACTTTAACAGTAGCGCCATACGTATTTATCTAATCATTTCACGAAGGGGTTCGTCAATGCAAACTACCGGCTGCATCGAATCATAGGGCTGACCATACAGGTTCAGCAGACTCTTCACAGCTGCAACGAACTCTGCATTGGCGGTCTAGCGCTATAAACCAGCCTATTTTCGTCCGCGGTTTCAGCTTGCTTTTGTTGTGCATCTTACCTTTTCACGCGAGATCGTTTTGACATATTGCAATTCTATAGCTTTATCGGCAAGTAGTTGTAAAGACTACGGTCTCTCGCTTCTCTAGCGGCTAGCTGCAGCTTAGTGTCTTAACGCGTAAAAAGTCGTAATTGAAGTATCTGTAGCTGAAGCTAAAGTCCTCTATAATAGGGAAGCAGAAAATATATTATTGTCCTTGCGGCGAAAAACAGCACTAGAAGTGCTTGTCAACAAGGAGAAATGCGTCATAGAAAGTTGTTAATGCATTTATTTTGTTAAATTATGATACATTAATAGTTAAACACATAAAGTCACTGAGCAGAGAGACATTAGCCGATATTTTACACCGATCCTGACAAGCCGAGCAACGGGCGTATAACCGCGTTTCGAATAGTCACGCCGAAGAACATTTAATTGCTCTAAGCTGCAGCGAGAGACTAGAGGAGCTAGAACAGTAGACTTTACAACTAGTTGCAGATAAATCTGTGGAAATTCAATACGTCAAAGCAATCTCGCGTGAAACAGTAAAACGCAAACTAAAAAACGAACTGAAACCGCCTTCAAGGATCAGCTGGAGTATAGAGCTAGAACTCAATGCTGCGTTCGTTGCAGCCACGAAGCATCTGCTAGAGCCATATCGTCAGCTCTATAATTTGATGCAGCCGGTGGTTAGATAGACCAGACCGCTCATCAATTGATTGCACACACGCATGGCGCTGCCGTTGAGATCTGGAAAATCCGCTCGAGAAGGCCATGAATATAACCGTCTGGGGTGTGCTATATCTTAATAGCCAGTAAGCCGTTCAGGCCTCGTCGGCTAATTAAAGCAACTGAATATATAACCAGGAACGATTACACTCAGTATCTTAAGGATATCTCAAAACAATATCCTTAATACACATTGAATTACCCTACTTATATATAATTTTAATATCTATAGACCAGGTTCGTTCTACTCAGCCTTTCCGCCCAATTAGATTAAGGTTTGATCGGATAACTTTTAATTCGTTCATAAATCCAAGCATAGAAGTGGACTAGACGTTGCGAAAATCTAACTCAATGTACTGATCGGCGAACGCCTGAATCGTCATATTGATAAGATTAAGACATTGCTCTGTGCAATCATCGCTTGGCAGACATAATGCAACTAAATGCACGCTAAGATCGATTATCACTTCACTGCTATAACGCTCGCATCAAGCTCAAACGTCCTTATCCGTCATTTAATATGCGACAAAATATCGACGTAACGAAATACGCTTCGGCATTGCCATCCGCAATCTGGTTATACAACCTGTTTTCAGTTTACGGCTGAGACCCCCTCAAGCCATGCTTCGATAAAACAATGCTTCATACATTCGCTTTTTCGGGCACATGTTTGTACAAATCCCGACTAACGCCTGACTACTTAATCGCTTTATGCCTTCAATTACACAATCAATGCATTTACAACTTTCTATGCAGCACGCTTCCTCTTGCTGATGAAGACTTCTAGTTACGCTCTTTTCTCTGATATAAGAATAATAATCTATTTTCCTACTCTTCTATTTAGTGGCTTTCTTTCGCTCTGATCACAGATACTGTAACCACCACTTTTGACACGTCAAGACACTTGAATCACTACAACTTAACGCAGAAACCTTCAAGCTCAGCAAAAGCAAACCAAAATATGATGAAACATATGAGATTTAAGGTTTGAGGTTCTAAGCTCACAAACAATACAACTATTTATACTTTTTAAAATTAAATAATTTATTTAACTGATTCAGTGCGTTATACAGCTAAATTTAAGCGACACTGAAATAGACACTTTTAATCGGATAAATACCATACTGCAGAATATCAACAACGTAATAATATGAACTTACTATATAATTCGTGACCAACATGCGTCTCTTGCTAGCCAAATTTAAGTCTTGATTTAAGCAAAATTATGACCTGATAACACTAATACCGCGATGCTTAGTAGCAACATAGATAGATATCAAATAGATTCTTTTACTCAGGCTTATTAGAGCAAGCAATTCCGTGAGACGGAAAGTTCCACCTGCAACCCTAAAGAAAACCCGAATCGCGAATTAAAAATTAATGCATATTCTAGTTTTATCTTAACGCTTATTGATCAGTCTTATGATCTAAACTGCGCCTAAAACACAGGCCTCTCTGAAAAGTACTTGCAGCATTCAAATGAGCCTTGCCACTCTATCGCGCTTTTACTGCCACATGAAAGCGTCCTTCATGAGGGTGCATTACGCTCTAAAGAAATATCATATTTTACCAGAGAAGCTTACGTTTATTGATGAAACGGGAAAACAGCAAATAGGAATAGTTCAAAGAACTAACCAGCCTACCTTAAAAACTCTAGACTGATATCCTACAATCTTACTGGGAAGCCATAACATTCAGAGCGGGAATATGTCTATCTGGATTAAGCAAAACGATGCCACTCGATGAAGAAATAAACGGATAGACTTTGCCAACTTATTCAGAAGAGATACTTATTCCTAAACTTGTACTAGGAATATCGTGATAATAAATAATTTGGCTACTTATAAAGTCAATAATTTACGAAAAGCTATTGAGCATAGAAATGTAATTCTTTTTTATTTTCTGCCTTATTTACACGATTTTGATTCTATCAAAATAAATTTTTTCAAACTGAAATAACTACTCAAACATGCTTTAGAAAAACTGTTGATTAATTTTAGAATACCATCATTCAAGATATTGAATTATTTTCCCATGAAGATTACTACGACTTTTATCGTAGCGTGACACAAACCAGAATAGATAAAATGCTTTATTATTTGAGTAATATGCGTAATCAAGTTTTTTATAAATAAACATCTTTAGTTAATTAAGTCTCATTGAAAATTTAAAATCAATATAAATAATAAATTATAATCAGCCAAATCTGGTTGTGCATAATCTTTCACCTTAATCAACCAAGCTTGCGCTAAACTGGAAATAGACACTTTCAAGTAGATGACTTCCCTAGTAGGGAATACTAAAAACGCTACAACAAACACTTACCATGCAATTTGTGAATAATAGACGCCTTGTTACCTGGATTCATTTGAATATTAATTCAACCGACGTTATGACTTAGGAGCACCAATACCCGTTCTTTTGAAAATAGAATTTAAAGCACCCGCAATGCCATATAATCTGTTGAGACTAGCCGAAAAATTTGCAATGATATTAAATCACAAGTAACTAGATTTATTTTATCAAAACTAATTTATTTTAAATTTTACTAATATTTATATTTATTCCTAATTTAAGTGAAGAATAATCGATAAAACTCGTCGAGTCGCTCGACCTATACCGACGAAAAGATGACATCATGAAGTCTCATTTAGCATTTATAGAAAATATTTTACATCAACTTTTAGATAATGAATCTCATAACCTTTAAACGCTTTGTGCGTTACCTTTAGTGCTTTCCTTAGATTCCACGCAGACTCCGAAATCATGCCTTCGTAAATAGCAGTCTGAGCAATATCAAGATATGGCCAGGTTCAAGAATTCGAGCGCGACGTCAATAAATCGCCTAATGCGAGAAAAGTATTCTCCGCAGAGAAACAGCTCTGCTTCCCGAAAAGAGCCCAAAGCGTAGCCTGCAAACGATAAAGAATCCAGACAAAACTATCTTATTTTTTCCATTTAGAAACTGTTAGTTTAGAGATATTATAATACTCAATTAAAATAGATGCACTTCGTTTCTTGCCTAAGGACCTTCTCTAATTTTAAGTGTTATAGTCGCCTAACTATGGAACTTAATCATCATGATATTTTTCTTAACTATTATATCTACAAGTGATAATCTATCCATAGATAGGGCTGTGCAATAAGGTCCTATATAATAATTCGAGACAAAAAACTAATTTAAGTGCGGAATGACGGATAAATCCAGCGAAAGCGAGCGGGCGTTAATCGCCCGTATCAGCACCCTCTTCCATCCGGCAGGACAATCGCTATCACGGCTTAGCCGGCTACTGATGGCCGACTAGCTACAGACTGATAGTCGTCATTGACCACAGAAAAGACGATATAAGCCAGCATACTAATAACCAGCACAATCTGGTCAACGCTAGCGATAAAGTCAAGTCCGGATAACCTATCCGCCCAATCGGCGCTAGCAGCAACAAGGGAGCCACTTTATTTTAAAATTTGCCATCAGGGCTAAAGTACTTTTGATTTATTTCGATTTATATCCTGCTGTGAAAAATTATCGCAATCCTTATCGATAGGTGCTCAACTCAATCACTTGAGTAATCGTATTTCACAGCGAATCAACAGTTCTTGCTGTAACTTTTCTAAGCAGTAATTTCAGGCTAGAAAACACCATTTTGATAGGATTTAAATCCGCTGAAAAGTCGGCAGAAAAAAATAATTACATTTTTAGCCTCAATAGTTTCTGATATACTATCAGCTTTATGAATAGCCAAACTTTCATTATCACATTACCGTTTATTACTCCATATCGAGTAGTATCGTTCTACCTAATCTAGATAGATGCATGTCAGCAATGAGCGCATTTATTTTCCAGTAGAAGTATGGGAAAGAAGCATGGCATTTTTGACTTCGTCTACTTTAACCATTAACCCTACTTATAATTTTATTTTTTCCATTTCGTTAATAAAAACTTCTCCGGTTAAAATATGACATTGCTCAGAGAATAATTTATTCGCACAAACTACATCGTGGCACTCTTATTCAGTTGCATCTACAATCTTTTTTTAGCCGTTATCATATACCAGAAAAAGCACGATAGACTGGAAAACCCATTTAAATGCAAAAGTATTTTTCAGAAAAGCCTGTATTTTAGAAAAGATTAGCTTATAAGACTTACCAATAAGCGTCAGGATAAAATCAGAATACACGTCAATTTTTAATCCGGAATTCGGATTTCTTCTAGGTTTAGAGCTGAAACTTTCTGTATCACGGGACGGCTTACTTCAACAAGCTGTAGTAAAAAACTCATTTTATATCTATCCGCGGCTGTACCTAGAGAGGTACCGAATTATTCGTGATCTTAAGTCTTTACTGCAAGTATTGTGTAATTTAAAACTCAAAGAAAAAATAGCTGCGGCATATATATGCATGACAATATAATAAAATAGAATAGATAAAATCGCTTTAGATAGTTAATCCGATACCCTAATCAGGAAAGCAGTATGTCGAGTAAAACTTTGAGCGCCGCGATCGTTATACTCCTATTATTGGTGGACGCCGCGACGCGGGCCAAAAAATTGGCTATCATTATTGATGATTTCGGCTAGAGGCCCGAGACCGAAAATTAGACACTCGCGATGCCGGTCAATATATTTATCGCGGCGCTGTCCGATGCGCTCAATGCCCTTGCGATAGCGGCGAAAGCCAACTAGTAAGGTGTCAACATATTAATATATTTGCTGATAGCGCTATTAAAATAGCCTCTGGAGCGCAATACCGGCGATGAACCCTGAAGAAGTAGTTATTCACTATGCTAGCTAGAGAGTACCCTACGCCGTAGGATTAATAACTATGTGGCAGTCCAATGACCTCCAGTTTTGGCGACATGCTGAACGTTATACAGGCATTAAGTTGCTCTTCCTATTTTTCATTATTACCTCGATAGGCATGGCTATCGGCAACAGCCAGTCGATGTCTGCTGCCGCCAGCACCGACGTTCAGGCTCTTAACTTGAATCGCGATACATCAATTAGATGTGTAACGCAGGCGAGCGGAGAGGCGTTAGCCGCGAGTTTAAAAACAGGTTAGATCGAGTTAATCGTTGTTTTGTCAAAGAAGGCCTTGAGGTAATCCTAAGCCGTAAACCGAACAAACGGATATTTGACTGGCTTGTGGATGGCCGTACAACCCAGCCGATCTTTATCCACGGGTTTAGTTCGTTTTTAATACCTAAGATTATTTTACGTATTACAGTTCTACGGCTTTATCGGCAAGCAGTGCTGAGGCCTACTGACCGATCTTCTAGCGGCTTGCTACAACTGAGCACAATTTAATACGCTTTTGCATTTCTCTCGACAATGCGTTTATACAACCGTTTGCTTAGTTTTTAGATCAGGACTGTCTATTCAAAACAACAACGCTTGACTTAATCGATCTTGCGGACGCCTATTTATAAAATCTTAGCTGGCGCCATGCTGCCTGGTTGTTTTATATATTCAATTTGATGTATCGAAATTCAAAAAAATTAGCGCATTCACGACTTTCTGTGCGGAATAGGTATTCTTTTTCAGCAACGCTTTCGTTGGCTATGAATCGCATAGTAAACACCCATTATGGCATTTTGATATTCTTTAGCAGAGTATTTATCTCTGATAATGTGTCTATTTACAATGAGCGCATCTTCCAGTCAAGATCAAGTTTAGCCGGCAAGATCCCTAATCAAGAAAAAACATGATGAAAATAAATGATTTTTATCACAATACGTTCTGAGTTAAGAAATACTCTAACCACTTATATTTTTACCGAATGAGGGATTAAAAGCATCTACAGTATCATACGGCCAGTTAAGATTGGCTAACCTAAATGCGTAATCGGAAAAAATTTACAGACCCGAACATAACTTTAGCGCTTTAGCGCTCCGAGCAACTCCCTGCGTATAGTCAAAAGCATAGCTTTTACGATACGAGGATTACCCGCAACAATATTACCGGAAGGCAGGTAATTATGGCCGCCGCTAAAATCGGTAACCAAACCGCCCGCCTCACACACTAGAAGTTCACCGCCTGCAAAGTCACGAGGCTTCAGGCCGATTTTAAAAAATCCGTCCACGCGGCCCGCGGCTACATAGGCAAAATCCAGAGCTGCGGAACCGGTGCAGCGTAAATCCGCGCATTGTGTAAACAGTTTACTCATCAGGACGACATAGCTGTTGGCATTCTGTTTTAGCTTGAAAGGAAAACTGGTGACCAAAATAGCGCCATGCAGATCGCGCGAGGTGCCGCCGCGCAGACGGTAACTATTCAACTTAGCACCTTGTCCGCGAGACGCAGTAAATAGCTCATTGCGCATTGGATCGTAGATTACGGCGATTTCTGTGCGGTCTTTAATACGCACAGCAATGGAAACAGAAAAATGGGGGAAACGCTTAACGAAGTTAGTAGTGCCATTTAGTGAGTCGATCATCCATTGTATATCGGCATCTTCACAGGCCAACTCGCAGCCCTCTTTGCCGATAATGCCGTGCTGCGGGTAACACTTGCGAATAACTGCAACAATCAAACGCTCCCCTTCGCGGCGAATGTTGGCAACAAAGTCATTATCGCTTTTCTGACTGGTTTCGACTGAGTGGTGGGTTTCATAATGTTTAGCAATTAAATCACCCGCCATTCGCGCGGCGCGAATGGCTATGTTGAGTATTGGATGCATGCATACTGTCCACTAACTAAAACGATGCAGACTATAACAGAGCGTCAGCAAAACACCTATGACTACGCTACTATATAGCCTACATTTGCTATTATAAAATCTCGTAAGATAGTTTTTTTAAAAAATTTATATTTAATTTTTCATTAATATTTGATATAATACGGTAGTCTTTTACTACCCAACACTAATTTAAGAAATTTCTGATTGTAGAGACAAGCACATTGTCACAATGTAATATAAAGCTCTTTACCAGAATGGAAATAGTGACTTTACAGCACATCTTCTATGCACGCATCAAGCCGCCTGACCATACCATTTATTTATTAATGCATAGATAGGCTAAAATAATTCTTTATATTAAGCTCGATAAAGGGTTGAATTCATGTCTCCCTATAGCTAAGCACTTTCATAGGCCAAAAGACGATCTGTAAATTCTTTGCCATTGTCTGTAAGTGCCCGCTGAACAGCCATGAAACATAGCTCAACTAAAATCATGCAAGAAATGTCCGCATTAACCTCGGCCTAGGCTTTATAGAAAAGGATAGAACCCATCGAATCGATTTATCTATATTCACAAAAAGATAACATCTTAAGATTAAAGTTGGTATTTATAGAAGATACCTCATATCAACATGCAGCTAACAAGGCTCATACCTTTTAAACACCTTGTGCTTTTATTTTAAAGATTTTCCCTTCATGTTATGCAAGCTCTCTAATCCGTGCCTACGTAAACAGTAAGCCATGGCAGATCGAGATACGGCCAGGCCAAAGAATTCGCATACGACCCTGCCAATAGATCGCGTTCAGTGGGACAAAAGCGTTTTCCGAAGCGAAATGGCCACTGCCTCCAGAGCGGGCGACAGCTTCGTCTGCAAACGATAGGGAATATGGCCATGATCCTTAATACCATCTCGTCTTTCCTTTTTAAAACCGTCCGTTTAGAAATGTCATAACGCTCAGTCAAAGTAGATTCTGGCCTGCTACTTACCTGAATAGCGACTCTGATTTTAGGTATTATAGTTGCATAACTATAGAATTCTAATTATCATGATATTTTGCTCTCCACTATATTTCTCAGTAACCATCTTGCAATAAAAAGGGCTGTGCACGGCGCAGCATTGGTCAGAGGCGTTGCCGTGATTTTCGCGTTGCGGCTGGCGCTTTAGCGCGAATAAGGTAAGATGCAATCCTGGCGGTTATGCTGGCCGCCGCTAATCATCTTACTACCTATAGGAAGGTACATCATGCCAGTGCTACATAACCGGGTCTCCAATCAGGAATTACGGGCGCGCATGCTAGTCGAAAGCGAGCCACGCACGACCGTCTCTTTTTACCGCTATTTTATTTTAAGCGATCCGCAGGGTTTCCGTGATGATCTTTACCGAACACTCACAGCGCTACAGATATTCGGCCGCGTTTATATTGCCTCAGAAGGGATCAATGCACAAATCAGTGTGCCGCAGAGCTGTTTTAACGTTTTGCACGAGATCTTGTCCGCCGCGCATCCACAGTTAGATGGACTACGCCTGAACGTCGCCTTAGACGATAACGGAAAATCTTTCTGGGTGCTGCGCATGAAAGTCCGTTCACGCATCGTTGCCGACGGTATTGAGGCTACCTCATTTAATCCAGCGAACGTCGGACGTTATTTAAAAGCAGAAGACGTCAACACGATGGCGGATGATCCGGATGCTATATTTGTAGACATGCGCAATCATTATGAGTATGAGGTAGGGCATTTCAATAAGGCGATAAAGATTCCGTCCGATACGTTCCGTGAGCAGCTGCCGATGGCGGTAGAGATGCTGCGACACAACAAAGATAAAAAAATTGTCATGTACTGCACTGGCGGCATCCGCTGCGAGAAAGCCAGCGCCTGGATGCTGTATAATGGCTTCAAATATGTATATCATGTGGAAGGTGGAATTATTGAATATGCCCGCCGCGCGCAGGAAAAAGGGCTTCCGCTGAAATTTACCGGCAAGAATTTTGTATTTGACGAACGCTTAGGCGAGCGTATCACGCCAGATATTATCGCTCATTGCCATCAATGCAGCGCACCCTACGACAGCCATACTAACTGCCGCAATCAGGGTTGCCATTTGTTGTTTATCCAGTGCCCTAGTTGTGCCGGTAAATATGAGAACTGCTGTAGCGTGACCTGCCAGGAGGCGCTCTCCCTGCCGCTGTCGGAGCAGCGCTTGCGAGCACAGGAGGCAAGAACGGGATAAGAATCTTCAATAAATCTCGTGAACGCCTACAACTGAGGCTGACGGGGTACGATCCGGCTCAGAAATCGAAACCGCTATCGCGTTTCTAGGCGAACATAGCCGCAATTTTACCTGGCGCGCTAGTAAATTTAAAGCTGTAGCCGATCAAGCCGGATATTATCATCATATTGTCATGCTCAACTCGCGTCTTGATTATAAAATCCTTATTAGAGGATGCGCAGAAAACTAAATACTTGAGTCTCAGCCTCGTCCGAAGCACTAAACAGCTTGCGCTGCTCGGACGCGGTAGTGCGCTGGCCGCCATCGTGTTCACTCACCTTGAAAGCATTTCCCATCACTCATCCGCTCGATGCCTGGGAAACATCCCGCAGACCAGCATTACCGGCAGAGACGACAACAATTGCTTAACCCAGCTGCCAGCGGCCGACCAATAGCTTTCTTACCTAATGACGACTTTCTTTACCCATCGTTACTTCCGCGATGTTGCAATTAAAGAGCTTTATTCAGATCGCCTTTCCCGCTATAGTGGACAAGTCGCGCGCTCCGATTTCAATTAGCTGCGTAGGGTTCAAAACACGAATATAATCATTCGGTCAACGCATTACCGACCAGCATGCCTTAATCACGGAGCTTGTTATGAATCTTCACGGCATCCGGAAGCGCTGCATCCCGCTTACGGCATTTTTATAAACATGGGTTGATGCGACTTGAGATTTTTCATCCCGTTTCGGTGAAAAATCAACGTTTTGCTGTCATCGCTGAGCGTCTGCCAAAGCGCTTGAGCGCGCTACGCGCCAAGCTGCATATATTTCTTGCTTGCGTCACAGGTCTGGCGGATAGCCGCCTAGCGCCATAGTGGCTATGGCCCAGATCGTCGGCAAAGCGGTGTGTTTGTTATAGCACCTTTAGTTTGGCTTACGTGGCGTAAAACCCCGCAGCTGTCGTACGAAACCACTGCCAATAAAAATTAAATTTGACATTATACCCTGATGCTCTTGACTGCATTCCACCGGCCGTGGTGCCGGATGAGACGGGTGTCACAAGAGTTTAAAAGACCGCATCTAGTTACCTGTCTGAAATAGACTTGCGTAAAATAAAATGACCCGCCGCGAGATCGCGGGTTACATGAAGTATTACAGAACTAATTTCTGCGGTATGCTAGGTATTCTGTTGATTTTCTTTTAACGATGCTGACTTCGAGACTAAGAGTCAGATGCTTTGCGATATCAGTCTTGACTGATAGTCTTCAGTTATAATTTTCGGTCAATTTCTATATCGACGAAGCCCTTGTCAGGGAAATTGACATCATGCAGGCGAATCGTCATCGCATCGCAGGGGTTATACGGTACTAATTTCCTAGCGGATCAGCAAGAATATATGAATGATTTCTTTTTTCTATCTATATATACGTCTTTTTTAACTCTTTGTTATTTGAGTGACTATGCGGTTCTGGCATCTCTTGAATAGGAAGCGCCGCACAGCGTTGCTGAGCGCACCGTTATGAACGGCTGCGGGCCGCGCTACACGGTGCGGCTAAACCCAGGGCAAGAAGCGGCGTTACGTAATCAACCAACTCTTTCGCTAATTGCATAAAGTATTTCCATATTAGTACATCGCGTTTTTGGTTCTATGCTTTCGGCATTAGACTACATGATTACGAATATTGTTTAGTCAGTCTCAAAAACCTGCATCACATAAACAGTATTCTTAATGCCGCCACCAAGAAGCGTGGCATTATTACTTCCAAAGTTATAATGTAGGCTAAATCGATACTCAAAGAATTGCATAGTAAGCACCATTATAGTGTTCTTGATACTCTCCAGCAGAGTATTTATTCACTTAAAACTGTTTATTTCCAGTATAGCTCAAACTTGGCTGAATAAGGTAAGTAATAAAGAAATATAATGGCAGAACTTACTCGCATAGCTCTCTGGACTTGCCTCTCGGAAGCTTTCGTTCACGCAAAAACATGAGCATCGCCACTCCAACTCTCAAGATTAAAACTGGCCTAATACAGCTTGATATTCAGGAGTTTCCCGCATCTAGCTTACATATCTTTTAACATTGTGTAGATGCAACTGAATTAATAAAAGTTATTCCTTAGTGAGAGCGCTCGCCATAAAGGAGAATTTGTGAATATCGCGATGCCTGCACTTTTGTTAGCGTCTATTAGCGACGTAAGCATCATGGATTTTCATACGACCGGAGAGAGCATCTGACCTTTATTGGGTTCGAGCATTATCTATGAAATTTTGTATTAGAGCCTCTAGGCCGTGTTGCAGCTAACGCCTAACTCGCATAACAGCTGTAACGCTGAAAGGCCATGTTACGCTAAGTCAAAAGATAGATTACAAGCAACCACATCGTTAACCGCAGGTATTTAGCATGAAATATATCATTAACTATTTTGTCTCATATGATTATATAGAGCCAGCTTAAGTACCCCTGTTCATGGCAAGATGCCTACTAAGGGATATAGTTAAGAGAAATATCACGATGATTAGGCTTTGTCGTTAAGCCACTAGAACCCATAAAATCAGAGAAGCCCTTCCGCTGTCATTCTGCACCTGATTTTTCTTTTTTCATGTTGCTGAAAAGCAGGAAATCATAAATAAATTCCTTACTATTTTAAAAATAGATAGTTAATTTTTTTGTAAACTCAGAACGTGAGAGCCTCAATCTCATATGTTTCATTATATTTCATGATATTTTCTGGTTTTTTCTTGTCTCAGGATTTCTGCGTCAAGCTGTACTGATTCTAGTTTTGAGAAAAAGTTGAAGATGACGCTGTCATCCGTTTAGCAACCAGTTCTAGCTGCTCTGCAGAAGATGCTTTTTCTCCGATTAAACGATCTGTTGGCAGCCGTACGAAAATTCTTGAATCCCGCCGCATCTTAATCTGGCCTAGTTCGCTGTTTACAAGATATGAATTAAAGCGTTTTCGTAACATGAAGGAGAAAGCGCCAAAACTAAATCATAAAGTATTTAAAAGCTATAAGCCTGACTACCTGTCACTACTGGTTTAAAACTGATCGAATTTGATAATTAAATGACTTCTCTTTTACAAGAAAATTAACAAAAATAATCTTAGATATTTAAAAATCATAAGATAGCTTAACAAGCAACCATGAGAGTATCTAGATCTGCAATGTCTGCATCGAAAAAACGCGAATCAGCGATTTGAAAAGCTTTTCGGGGCTTATGACAGGTAGACATTCGCTTCGTTTGCGCATCGGCGCACAGAGGCCTTAGAGTGCATTTATAATTACTTTTTTGCGCCTTGCATACCTTCAGCATAATCGCATGTGTATAACTACTCATTTTAATAAAAACTATTTTACTTAACAGCATGAATCGTTTTTAATTGGTACAAATATTTACTGGAATATTGATGTGAAATATCTTCCAGAAGTGCTAAATAAAACGTCACGACGTTATTTTCTGGGGCATAGATTAATCAACTCGATAAGTTTTTATCCACTTCTGCAAAGCTAAGACCACGGCCAATACACGATGTTTTATGCATAATCTTAGTCAAGCATATTCTATGCTTATTTATTCAGTAATTAAAGAAACTGATAAAGAATTTACTGATCGTCTTTTATGCCTGAGGAAACACTTAGTTACATGGAAACATGAATTCAGCTGCTGATGTACAGAGCTTGACATAGAATACCGCATTAGCCCATCGATACACTGAATAGTGTAGTCAAGCCATTTAATCAGCATATAGAAGATATGCTGCAGAGCCACTGTTTTTATAGTAGTGAAAATCTTGAGATTATACTAGATCGATATATCTGGCTCTACAGCCAGGAATGGTCTCAATCAGTACTGGAGAATAGAATTCTATTCTAATCTAAAAATATTGACACGTAATTAATATTGATAAGTAATTAAATTTAAGCTACTTAAAAAGTGCTACCTTACTGGACGTGAAACCAATAAAAATCCGCCGAGTCGCTAAATCCATACTAAAAGATAGCATAATGAGGTTTCATGTAACATTTACAGAAAATGCTTCATATCAAAATGCAAGCAACCAGGTTTATAGATTTTAAACGCCTTATGCTTTAGTGTAGATGCTTTCTCCTTCTATATCATGGAAACTCCTGAATCCATACCCGCATAAACAGTGAACCGGTTTAGATTAAAATATGTCGGAGTTCAAGAACGTGTTCACGACCACCAACAAATCTTTTAGAGAGAGAAAGCGGCTTCGGAAGCGAGCGACAGCGTAGCCTAAAAACGGTACAGAATATCGCTACAATCCTTAACACTGTCTTATTTTGCTATTTAAAAACAGTTAGTTTAGAAAGGCGATAACGCTTTATTAAAATAAATTCCATCTCGTTTTTTATTTAAAGAATAAACCTGATTTTAGGTATTGTAGTTATCTACTAACTACGGAGCCTAATTATCATTATATTTTATCTTTAACTATTATATATCTTACCAGCTGTATTGCCATACAAAAGACTATACGATAAGATTTTATATAAAAATCAATCATCCTTAACTGTTTATAACTAATTAATTTTATTTATTTTTAATTTTTCACTTATTTTTTATATATGTCTAATTTAGATGCGAAATGATAGATCTATAAATTAATTCCATCTTCCCAAGCAATTGATAAAAAACACAATTCTCTTTATCAGCAATCGACAATCTGTGGAGAATCTACGCCGCAGGCAAAAAAAACGACAATCAGCTCAATCGCCGTTTCGGTCTCGCGGCCCCACGCCCGCAGCGCGCGTCATAACACATTATTTCAGGCCGGCGGCATCACGCAAAAGTTCGGATTTATCAGTCTTTTCCCACGGGAAATGTTCGCGTCCAAAATGGCCGTAGGCAGCAGTTTCGCGGTAGATTGGCCTCAGCAGATCTAGCATAGTGACGAGCCCATACGGACGCAGGTCGAAGAATTCGCGCACTAGCGCTGTCAGGTTCTCTGCCGGAATCTTTTCAGTGCAGAAGGTTTCGATCGTGATGGAGGTCGGCTCCGCCACACCGATGACGTAGGACACCTGAATTTCACAGCGCTCGGCCAGACCGGCGGCGACAATGTTTTTTGCTACGTAGCGCGCGGCATATGCCGCCGAGCGATCAACCTTAGACAGATCCTTGCCAGAGAAGGCGCCACCGCCGTGGCGGGCCATGCCGCCGTAAGTATCGACAATGATTTTACGGCCAGTCAAGCCGCAGTCGCCCATCGGGCCACCGATAACGAAACGACCGGTCGGGTTAATAAAATATTTAGTCTGAGAAGTGAGCCATTTCCCCGGCAGAACCGGCTTAATAATCTCCTCCATGACCGCTTCCTTCAACTGTGGCAGAGCGATGTTTTCTGCATGCTGAGTAGATAGCACGACAGCATCAATACCTACTACCTTGCCTTTATCGTAGGCGAAAGTGACCTGACTTTTAGCGTCTGGACGCAGCCAGGGCAAGGTCCCGTCTTTACGGACTTAGACTGGCGCGCGACCAGACGGTGCGCGTAGGTAATCGGCGCCGGCATTAATACATCAGTTTCATTGGTGGCATAACCAAACATCAGCCCTTGATCGCCAGCACCCTGTTCTAGCGGATCAGTGCGATCTACCCCCTGGTTAATATCTGGAGACTGCTTGCCAATGGCGCTCAGCACCGCGCAAGAGTTAGCATCAAAGCCCATATCTGAATGAATATAACCGATTTCGCGGATAGTGCTGCGCGTTAATGCTTCAATATCCACCCAGGCGCTGGTAGTTATCTCGCCGCCCACAAGAACCATCCCGGTTTTAACATATGTTTCGCAGGCAACGCGCGCTTTTGGATCCTGCGCAAGAATCGCGTCTAGTACAGCGTCGGAAATCTGGTCTGCGATTTTATCAGGATGCCCCTCTGAAACAGATTCAGATGTAAATAAGTGTTTAGCCATTAGTCTTTTTACCTTTGGATGCGAGTTGGAAATGACTACGTAGCGCTAAGGACAAAGCATCCGCAATACACGATGCCAAAATTATGATTGTACGCGTGATGTTGCCTCCTCCGGCAACTATCGTTCGGCAGTAAAACTGCTAATCAGTAAAGATAGATTAACTTCTAGATAACTATTTTAGAGTAAGGTCTCGGTTGAATACCAGTAATTTTTAGATGAAATATATCAACCAGTTTCAACCAAGCATAAAAAATCATCAATAAAGTATTATACCCAGCATTCCGCATCTCATTTTTATTTTTTATTTTAGCGATAAAGCAGGAAGCCATAAACACATTCTTTATTTTTCTATAAATATAGATAGTTAGAGTGTTTTGTGGTCTCAGAGAGTTAGATCTTAAATCTCATATGTTTCATTATGTTTTGTTTTTTACTTGTCTTGATGTTTTCTGGGTCAATCTATAATAATTCTATTCTTTTAGAAAAAAGTCATAGTGATTATTCTATCATGAGTCACTAACCTTAGTTATTTATAACTCATTGACTGTATTTTTAATTTTTACTGATTTTTGTGTTTATTCCTAATTTAGGTTCCGCCTGATAATCATACTGCTTAATGAGGAAAAAGCAAAATGAACTTAGCCTATATCCATCATGCCACGACTAAATTAGAAAAATCAGTAAAAATTAAAAATACAGTCAATGAGTTATAAATAACTAAGGTTAGTGACTCATGATAGAATAATCACTATGACTTTTTTCTAAAAGAATAGAATTATTATAGATTGACCCAGAAAACATCAAGACAAGTAAAAAACAAAACATAATGAAACATATGAGATTTAAGATCTAACTCTCTGAGACCACAAAACACTCTAACTATCTATATTTATAGAAAAATAAAGAATGTGTTTATGGCTTCCTGCTTTATCGCTAAAATAAAAAATAAAAATGAGATGCGGAATGCTGGGTATAAAATCTCACGCGTTTACAAGACAGTCAGGCAACGTTAAAGCTATTATTCCGCTCGTATTAGCCGTGATTTTGGCTTTACAGAGACAGACAAAAGTACGTAGAGTCACTGACTCTATATCCAAGAAAGATAACATCATGAAGTTTCACTTCGTATTTATAGAAAATATTTTATATCAACACCTAGATCACTAAACTCATAACTTTTAAACGCCTTGTGCTTTAGTTTTATGATTTTTTATGTTACACAAACGCCTTAATCTGTATCTGCGTAAACATTGATTTAGGCTAAAGCGCTTTTATCTATTTCGGTCTATATCCCGATAAAACAAAAATTGTAGCAATATTTATTAGAAAATAAATTTAATAGCTTAATTGATTGCACTCTACAGAGAATAAACATTTCTTGCTGCAGATTTTCTAATTAATGATTCTTAGCTTAGAAACGCTATCTTGATAGAATTTAAATCTGGTAAATAAGTCGGAAGATAAAAAAGATTAAAACAGCCTATTTAATATACACTCACCACTGCAGATACAGAGCTACCCGCCTCAGTCAATTTGATGATTCGCAAGCTTAAGTCCTCACTATAAAATAGACTATTTAGTCTTCAAAAAATTCGCCATAGCATATAGATTAATGACTGTTTAATAAAACAGGAAGTTTTAGTTAGAAAAAGGCAAGCATGCAAGATAGAAAGTAATGAATATATTGATATTATTGAATTGCGATACATTAATTTAACGCATAAAGTCACCGAGTCACGAGGTATTAGCCGAGATTTTATAAAAACGTGCCTACAAGATTCGATCGTATAAACCACTGTTTTATCGAAGAAGGGCTTAAGGAAGTCATGAGCAGTAAACTAAGCAAACAGATATATGGCTGCATTGCGGATAGTCATGCCGAAGTGCATTTAATTTCGCCAAACTGCAGAAATCTTCCGGAGCGGAGAACTGAAGAACGTGCAGCCGCTTGTAAAGAAAGCCATGGAACTTAAATACCTTAAAGTATCTCGCATAAGAGAGTAAGAAACACTAAAACAACGAACCTAAACCATGAATAGAGATCCGGTTGGCTTATACCGGCCAGAAACCAATGCTAAATTCGTTGTGAGCACGTAGAACATGCTGAAGGTGCATCAACCCTATAACTTGCTGCATCCCCCGCCTTGTATAGACAAAATTCTTCTTCAATTAATTAGAGAGAAACCCGTCGCGCTACTGTTCAAGCCTAGGAAACCTGCGCCGACGAACTATCAATATAAACGCCCGTGGGTGTGCAATGTTTTTATGGCCAGCAAGCCGTTAGCGTGTCCTTGACTAACCAAAGTTACCAAGCATAGAACCAGGATCGATTAGAGTTACTTTCTTAAAGATATCTCAACACAACACTCTTACTCATACTAAATTATACTGATCATGGATAATCTCAATATCCATAGCTTAGAGTACTTTTCATCTATTCCGGTTTTATTAAATAGTCATTAATCTATATGCTGTGGCTAATTTTTTCTAAGGTCTGAATAGTGCATTTAGTGACGACGTAAGCTCTTGAATAATCGGAAAAATTAATTCGAATAGCTCTTCACCTGCAGCGATGTATAGATATTAAATTATCTATTTTGCTCTTCTTTGTCTTTTGACTTATTTACCGGATCTAAACTCTATCAAGATGGCGTTTTTAATTCTGGGATCATTGCATAGAAAAGCTACAGCAAGAAATATTGATTCGCTGCAGAATGCGATTTCTCAAGTTATCAAGTCAGTTTCTAATAAAGATTGCTAATTTTTTTGTCACAGCGGGATATAAACTAAAATAGATGAAGACTGCTTTGTATATCTACTGGGATAGCTTAAAGACATTTTACCGGCTTAGGCAGGCCAGCGATTTTCGTTGCCTGCTTGGCGGGGCCCTGCGGAAACAAGCGGAAAAGGTAGCGGCTGTTCCCCCTTGCTTCACCGTAAACATGGCCCATCCCCTTTACTAGCATGCGGACGGTCGGGGTCGTATTATATTGCAAATAGAACGCACGCACAAAGTTTATTACTTGCCAGTGGGCTGCGCTAAGGGTTAGCCCTTCGGTTCGAGCAATATCAACTGCCAATGCCTTGCTCCAGTCCTGCGGTTGAATCAAATAACCTTGAGTATCGGTTTTGATTTCTGCGTCGTTAAATTTCATCGATTCCTGTTTACTAAAAATTGTCTAATCAAGAGAGGATGGCCAATCTGCAGGTCAGAAGAAACACTCCAGACTATCTAGGCATTTTCCAGAAAGAAAGGAAATAGTAGCTAGCTCAGCCACGATTAGACAATAAGAAAGCCTAGATGTTAGTTGCTACGCATGCCGCTGAAAATACTCAGGAGGCTGACGAAGATATTGTATAGCGATACATAAAGGCTGACGGTAGCGCGAATGTAGTTTTTCTCTCCGCCGTGGATAATATTGCTAGTTTCGCATAAAATTGCGCCAGAGGAAAATAAAATAAACATAACGCTTATCGCGAATGACAGTGCGGGAGTATGCAAGAAAAGATTAGAAATTACGGCAATCAGAAGCACCACAAAGCCAGCCACCATTATTCCCGAGAGGAATGACATATCTCTGCGGGTGGTGAGAACGTACGCAGAGCAGAAAAAGAACACCAGCGCGGTTCCGCCGAGCGCGAGAATAACGGCGTCCCCTGCACCGGAGGTCAGCAACATACTTAGTAGCGGCCCTAGAGTATAGCCCATGAAACCAGTCAAGGCGAAAGTGGCAAAAATGCCAATCGGACTGTTAGCCAGACGGTAAGTTAGGAACAGCAGTCCGTAAAAACCGACAAGAATCGGGATTAAACCGGGTGACGGCAAACGTAGCAACGTGCTTATAGTGGCGGTCAGTGCCGAAAATGCTAGCGTCAGCGACAGTAAAAAATAGGTATTACGCAACACCTTGTGAGTGCTTAACAAAGAATGGTTAGGGGAGGAAGTCGCAATCAAACGATCCATAGTTTTTCCCTATTTATTATAAAGGTATTTAAAAGTATAATGTTTAGACATTAAAGGTTTACTAGCGTTTCGTCTATATCTTTTACCTATCTTTACATAACAGCACCTACAGCGCTGCGGTGGCGGGCGAAGGCGTAGTAATTCTTCAGTCAATTAGCGCATAACGTTCTTTACAACCAGAATTACTCTGTTTATAGTTCTGCTCGTTGCGGAGGAGTGGCCGAGTGGTTGAAGGCACCGGTCTTGAAAACCGGCAAAGGGCGACCTTTCGTGAGTTCAAATCTCACCTCCTCCGCCATATTTGTTAACGACCAATAAATAAATTAGATAGGGAAATTAGTGTTAGTATACTATTAGTGTATTTAATACCTTAGGAAGTAAAAGAATATTAAAACCAAGTAATCATTTAATCTTTCTGTTGTACACTAAGACTTAAGCCTCTGATTTATCCTTACTAAATAGTTGATTATCTTTTTTCTTAAAAATATCTCAGGTTAATATCCTAACCCGCACTGCATTATGTTGGTTATAGACAATCTAAAAATATATGGCTCAGCGTCGTTGTATTTAGCTGTCACGCTGTCTCAGGCTAAAGCGTTATAGAATTATAATCTCGATATCGCGCACCACATACGCAAAAATTTTTCCGGTAAGAGCTGCAATTTTATCATGAGAAACTTTAGTTCAGATGAATTTTAATTCACTACATTGAATTTATTCATAGAGTTTTCTTTATTAATTACCATTAGCTACTGTGTAATTTTTACACTACGAAAGTTTTGCAGTTCTTTCCTAAAAATTTATTGAGAGAGTTCTGCTAAATTTTTATAAAAACTATTTAATCTATATTCCTATCAAGATAATTTTCCTCATACCGCCACCTCACGTATTTTTTTATTTTTTAGATAAATGATCCCATTCTTATTTATCACGACAATATTTCCTGATTTTCCATGATCAGCGTAATTTAGTACGTGTAATGCTATTGTGCTGATATATCTTTAAAAGTGACCCGTATTTATTCTGGCTCTATGTTCATTCCATGCTCAGTCAATTTAGTTAGTTGATGACTCGCCAACATTTCACAACCCATAAAGACATTGCACAGGCTCAGACATTTGTATTCATACTCTTTTAGGATTTCCAGATCTAAACAGCAGAAATATGTATTTATTCAATCAATTGACGAAGGGTCTCGTTAATGCAAACCACTGGATACATTGCCGGATACACTAGGTCATAGAGCCGACGATACACGTCGAGCACGTTTTCTATAGGCGCAAAAATTCGGCATTAGCTTCTGACGTTATAACCTAGCCGATCTTTGTTTTCAGTTTCAATTTTTTAGTATGCGCTTTACTGCTTCAGGAAAAATCGTTTTAACATATTTCAATTCTATTGCATTATCGGAAAGCAGTTACAAGGTCCACGGCTCCCGTTTTTCTAGCGGTTTCCTGCAGCTTGACGCAATTAAATGCGCTTCGGTATCATAACCTAAAATCCGGTCATACACCCAGCGTCTCGGTTTACGACTCAGGACCGCCTTGAAGCCCTTCTGCGAAAAAACAATGCTAACCTGATCGATCTTGTGAGCACCCATGTGTAAAATCCAGGCTAACACTTCGTTACTCGATCGCTTTATATGCTTAATTAATATATCGTAATTTAACAAAATCAATACATTCACAACTTTCTATGCGAGATCCTTCCCTTTGCTAACCAACGGTTTTAGTTGCGTTCTTTCTTTTGACGTGAGGGTAATAATCTCTCTTCTATTTCTCTATTTTGCGGATTTTCTTAGCTTTGCCAGAGATACTGCAAGCGTCACTTTTTTTGAATTTTAAGAAATGAGTTTAATTATAACTAATTAATTTTATTTATTTTAATTCTTACTAATTTTTATATTTATTCCTGATTTAAGTGCGGAATAATAAATTTTTAATCTCACGTTCTGAGTTTATAAAGCAGTCTGACTATCTATCTTTTTAGTAGATAAAGAAGTTCTTTATATTTTCTTCCTTTTTCGGTAAAATAAAAAAGAAAAAATTCTGGCAGAACTACCCAGATCGCCGCTTCGTATGCAAACGCAAACGTCCGACGTGATGTGCTCAATGCGGGCTAAAGTTAGCATATCTAAAAATATTAATATCGTAAGATAAGCAGGCACGCGGCTCGACTATCAGGCGGCGCGGCGCAAGCCGGCCTGGCGCAATGATTTTGCCGATGCCAAAAAAGCGCTCGGATTTCCCCTCGGTCAGGCGGACGAGACCAGCCTGCGACGGCACTGTAACCGCTACCGTTTGCCCAAACCTTACCCGCGCTGCAATATCAGAAGACAAATTAACTTTTGGCATCTCCGCCACTGCGCTCTCCATCGGTAACAGCAGTGCATCCAAGAGCGCTAAGGTTTCCGGCGCTTCCGGCGCGTCGGCAGCGATGGCCTGCAGCGCCGCAAGCGTTACCATATTCTCGCTGGGATACCGAGAAACCGCCAGCCGGCAAAGCGCCGTGACGTGTGCGCCGCAGCCAAGTCGCTCACCCAAATCGTCGATAATAGTGCGAATATAAGTGCCTTTAGAGCAATGAATTTCCAGCTCTACCTCCGTCAGGCTCCAATGCTCCAGGCGCAAATCGTAAACGTAAATCGGCCGCGCATCGCGCGCGATAACGGCTCCTTCGCGAGCATATTCGTACAGTGGCCGCCCCTGATACTTCAGCGCCGAAAACATCGAGGGCACCTGCCTGCTTGCACCTCGGAAGTAGCCTAGCGTCTCTTCCAGTCGTGCTTTGTCTAGCAATACTGGCCGGACGCTAATCGTCTGGCCCTCAGCATCAGATGTATCGGTGCGTTTGCCGAGCCGGGCAGTCACACGATAGCGTTTATCGGCTTCTAGCAGATGCTGAGAAAACTTGGTCGCTTCACCGAGACAGATAGGTAGCATACCGGTCGCCAGCGGATCTAGCGCGCCGGTATGCCCCGCCTTATTGGCACGAAACAATCGCTTCACCTTTTGCAATAGATTGTTAGACGAAAGCCCGCGCGGTTTATCCAGCAAGATAATACCGTTGATATCACGGCTATAATGACGTGGATAGCCCATCACTCTTCCTTACCCTCGATGCCTTCATAGTTCACCGGACTTGTACCGCGGCGCAGGCGGTCCTTTTTCATAACCTGCCTAACCACATTAGATATACGCATCCCTTCTAGCAGTGAATTATCATAGGCGAAAGTCAGCTCCGGCACCACGCGCAGGCGCATGGCCTTACACAGCAAGCTACGAATAAAACCCGCGGCATCCTCAAGCGCGGAGACGCTAGTTTTCACCTGCTCAGGAGTGTTATCATTTAAAAAAGTGACGAAAACTTTAGCATAAGCCAGATCGCGCGAAACTTCAACGCCGGACACTGTCGCTATACCGATGCGAAGATCTTTGATTTCGCGTTGCAGGATGATAGCGATTTCCTTTTTTATCTCCTGGGCGACACGCCTGATGCGGCTATATTCTTTTGCCATTCTAAATTCTCCAGATAAGCAAGTGGATTTTCGCTTCCTGTAATATACGCTGACGATAACACATGATTAGGTAATAATACGTTGGATCTCGATGGTTTCAAATATTTCGATCACGTCACCTGAGCGAACGTCGTTATAGTTTTTTACTCCGATACCGCATTCCATGCCGTTACGCACTTCGTTGATGTCCTCTTTAAAACGACGCAACGACTCTAATTCACCGTCGTAAATCACCACATTTTCACGCAGCACACGGATTTTTTTATGACGCTTTACGATGCCCTCTGTTACCATACAGCCGGCGATAGCGCCGAATTTCGGTGAACGGAACACATGGCGCACTTCCGCTAAACCGATGATTTCCTGTTTATATTCAGGCGCCAGCATGCCGCTCATCGCCTGTTTAACTTCATTAATCAAATCGTAAATGACTGAATAATAGCGCAGCTCTAAATTTTCTGCTTCGATAACGCGGCGAGCAGATGCATCGGCACGCACGTTAAAGCCCTGCAGGATCGCGTTAGAAGCTGCTGCCAACGTTGCATCAGTCTCGGTAATACCGCCCACGCCAGAGCCGATAATCTTCACCTTTACTTCGTCGGTAGACAAGTTCTCTAGCGCGGCGCTAATAGCTTCGGCCGAACCCTGTACGTCAGACTTCAATACGATATTCAGCTCGGACACTTCACCTTCGGTCATGTTGGCGAACATGTTTTCCAATTTAGACTTTTGTTGGCGTGCCAGTTTGACGTCGCGGAACTTGCCTTGACGATACAGCGCCACTTCGCGCGCTTTCTTCTCGTCTCGCACCACCGTGACCTCATCACCCGCAAACGATACCCCGGATAGGCCGAGGATCTCGACCGGAATTGACGGGCCAGCAGAAGCCACATTACGGCCGACTTCATCGCGCATAGCACGCACACGACCGTACTCGAAACCGCATAGGACAATGTCGCCACGATTCAGGGTACCTTCATTTACCAGCACAGTTGCGACCGGGCCACGGCCCTTATCCAGGAAGGATTCGATAACGACACCGCTAGCCATGCCATTACGGATTGCTTTTAGCTCCAGCACTTCCGCCTGCAGCAAAATAGCGTCTAGCAGTTCGTCAATGCCCTTGCCGGATTTTGCGGAAACATGCACGAACTGACTTTCACCGCCCCACGCTTCCGGAATAACGCCGTATTGGGTCAACTCATTCTTGATCTGCTCCGGATTTGCTTCCGGTTTATCAATCTTGTTAATCGCAACTACCACCGGTACTTTGGCTGCTTTGGCATGCTGGATAGCTTCGATAGTCTGCGGCATCACACCGTCATCGGCAGCCACTACCAATACCACTATATCCGTCACTTTCGCACCACGGGCGCGCATTGCGGTAAAAGCCGCATGCCCCGGAGTATCCAGAAAGGTTATCATGCCATTATCGGTTTCTACATGATAGGCCCCGATGTGCTGAGTAATACCCCCGGCTTCAGCTGCCGCCACCTTGGTAGAGCGGATATAGTCTAGGAGTGAGGTTTTACCATGGTCGACGTGGCCCATAATAGTTACTACCGGTGCGCGAAATTCCGCGGCGCTAGAGATTCCGGTATCGCGATCGGACATGAGCCACTCTTCCAGCTCGTTCTCACGGCGCAAAATCACCTTGTGACCCATTTCTCCGGCTACCAGTTGCGCAGTTTCCTGGTCTATCACTTGGTTTATAGTCGCTATAGCACCCAGCTTCATCATTGCTTTTATAACCTGCGAACCTTTCACCGCCATCTTATTAGCCAATTCCGCTACGGTAATAGTTTCGCTGATAATCACATCGCGATTTACCGCTTGTACTGGCTTGTTAAAGCCCTGCATCAAGGTGCTGGGTTTACGCTTGATCTTACCGCCACGGCCTACGGCACGCGCTTCTTCACGATCGGCCTTAGATTCAGACAAACGGTTGGTCTTCTTCTGTTTAGTGGTTTTACCCCGCGTGTGCGACTGCGGCGAGCGCTTTCTACTTTGCGATCGTTTTCGTCTTCAGCTTCTCGAGCGTGATGGGAAGTCGTCACATGGTAATCGGTGGCATCCTCCTCCGCCGACTCAGGCGTGTTATCCCACGTTCCGCCACGCTCTTCAGCCATACGACGCACTTCTTCTGCGACCTGGCGAGCTTTTTCTTCGACCTTGCGATACGCTTCTTCCTCCGCTTTTCGTCTTAACTCCGCGGCCTCCGCTTCACGGCGAGCTTTTTCAGCTGCCATGGGTGACTTGGTCATAGTATTGATCTGCTGGTTAGTCAATTTATCACTTTCCGCTGCCACGCGTTTCGCTTGTTCGGCGGCTTCACACTTCGCCTTCTCTTTGGCCATGCGTTTTACTTTTTCAGCGGCTTCACGCTGGGCCTGTTGCTGAGCCAGCTCTTCTACTTTAGCCTGTTCTTTCGCCTGCAGTTCGCGTTGCACATAAGTATGCTTTTTCCGCACTTCGATTTGCACTGACTTACTTTTACCGCCTACACTCGGAATATTCAAGGTGCTGCGAGTTTTGCGCTGCAAAGTTAATTTATTAGGCACCGTACCGCGATTGCGGTTGAGGTATGCCAGTAAGGTTTCTTTTTCCTGCTGAGTCACAGAATCTACTGCGGTTTTATCAATGCCCGCATCAGCAAATTTCTGCACTAGGCGATCGACCGAAGTCTTTATTTCTGTGGCGAGTGATTTTACGGTTGCATCTGTCATACTATTTCTTTCCTGCTAGAGTTTATTACGCGTTGTTGCCAAACCAGCAAATATTGCGTGCGGCCATAATGAGCTCGCCGGCTTTTTTACTATTGAGCCCTTCAATATCTGACAGGTCGTCTATACCCTGTTCGGCAAGATCTTCCAGCGTACAAACACCGCGCGCTGCCAGCCTGAACGCCACGTCGCGCTCAAGTTTAGGCAAAGCCAGCAGGTCTTCAGCCGGCAGGCCCGCACCACGATTCTCTTCTTGCGCCAGAGCAAGCGTGGTTAGCGCATTCTTCGCCCGTTCACGCAGCGCTTCCGCAATTTTTTTATCAAGCCCTTTAATTTCCAGTAGTTCGTTTATCGGTACGTAGACCAGCTCCTCAAGGGAGGAGAAACCCTCCTCTACTAGTACCGTGGCGAACTCTGCATCAATATCCAGATTACGGATAAAGGTATCAATGGCCGCATGGGTTTCAGCTTGATGTTTTGCCTGTAAATCCCCTAACGTCATTACGTTCAGCTCCCAGCCGCTGAGCTGAGAAGCGAGCCGGACGTTTTGTCCATTGCGACCGATAGCCTTAGCAAGATTGTCGGCTTCTACTGCGATATCCATGGTGTGCTTATCCTCATCTACTACGATAGAGGCAACATCGGCAGGGGCCATAGCGTTAATAACGAACTGGGCCGGGTTATCATCCCACAGTACGATATCGATGCGTTCGCTGCCCAATTCGCTGGATACCGCCTGAACGCGCGCACCGCGCATGCCGACGCAGGCGCCTACCGGATCAATGCGTTTGTCGTTGCTCTTCACGGCGATTTTCGCCCGTAAGCCCGGATCGCGTGCAGCGGCCTTAATTTCAATTAATTCTTCGCCGATTTCTGGCACTTCAATACGAAACAGCTCTACTAGCATATCCGGCCGCGACCGACTTACAAATAATTGAGCGCCACGCGCTTCCGGACGCACAGAATATAACACGCCGCGAATACGGTCACCCGGGCGGAAATTTTCACGCGGCAGCATCTCTTCGCGGCCGATTACCGCTTCGGCATTACTACCCAAATCTAGACTGATGCTGTCCCGGTTAACTTTTTTAACCACGCCGGTAACTATTTCACCTTCGTGACTGCGAAACTGATCGACCAGCATTGCCCGCTCGGCTTCACGCACCTTCTGAACGATCACTTGCTTAGCGGTCTGGGTAGTAATACGGTCAAACAGTACCGATTCAATTTTATCTTCAATGTAGCCACCAAGCTGCGCCTCTGGATCGTCAAACTGTGCCGCTTCCAGAGTGATTTCCCGGGTAGGCTGATTTACTACGTCCACAATAAACCAACGGCGGAAGGTATCGAAATCACCTGACTTACGGTCAATCGTAACGCGAACTTCGATTTCCTGTTCGTATTTTTTCTTTGTTGCTGTAGATAAAGCGGTCTCTAACGCCTCGAAAATCTTTTCCCGCGGGAGAGCTTTCTCATTGGATACTGCCTCAACAACAGCCAGAATTTCTTTATTCATCCTAGTTGCCTCAGTAAAACGTTAAAAGTGGGGTTCTAGGTTCGCTTTCTGGATATTGTGTAAAGCGAACACTTCATCTTTTCCTTCTACCGTCACGGTGATTCTGTCACCATCAACCGCTTTAATGATTCCCAGCCGTTTACGGCGGTTTTACACCGCGATACGGAGCACTAGGCTAACATCGCTACCGGTAAATTGACGATAATGCGCGGCGGTAAACAGCGGGCGATTCAAGCCTGGCGATGAGACTTCAAGGCTATAGGCCACGGAGATAAGATCTTCGACGTCTAGTACCGCACTGACCTGGTAGCTTACAGCAGCACAATCATCAATGGTGATGCCTTCTTCACTATCAATATAAATACACAGCGTCAACTGGCGGCTACGAATAAATTCAACACCCAGGAGCTCAAACCCCAATGCTTCCACAGGCATCGTGATCATCTCTGTCAATTTTTGTTTTAAGTTAGACAAGACCACCCCAAAGATATAAAAAAAGGGCTTATTAGCCCAGTATTACCGTAGTAAAATAACAAAAAACCCCGAAAATTCGGGGCATTAATGATTTGACCCTGTAAATAATAGAGGGTTTAAAAGCTATTCAGAAGAATTATTTTTCAAAACGCTTGTGATGATAAGCCTCGCTCTCACAGAGACTGTATTTGAAAAAGCACTCTAATGGAATGCAATGGCGAAAGTGGGATTTAAACCGACTACTTTTGGGTTATGAGCCGGACCAGCTACTAAGCTGCTATACCCTACATCCAAAAAACGTCAATACTTTACGCTAATAATCCCTAAAAAGCAAGTTATCTCTCGAAGAGAGATTGCTATCTAATAATTTTAATAATAAATTTTCTTAATTACGCACTTTACCCAGCCAAGCTGGGGCCAGACTGGGAATAGACACTTTTGAGTGATTTAATACTCTGCTAGAGAATATCAAAACACTATCATCGATATTTATCATGCAATTAGTATTCAAAATAGGCCTCGTTACCTAAATGAATTTGAGTATAGATTTCACCGACATTATGACTTGGCAGCACTGATACCGCGCTTCTTCGCAGCGGCATTAAAAGCACCACAATACCATACGGCTTGTTAAGGATAGCTGAGCAAAATATGCCGTTAGACTTAATTATAAGTAACCAGCTTTAGTTAATTAAAACTAATTAACTTTATTTCTTTAGTGATTTGTGTATTTATTTCTACTTGAGTGCAGAATGACGAATTACAGCTTCACACAGAAACTCTCAAGCAAGAAAAATAAACTAAAAAACATTTAATTACGCACATTAGCTAGCTAATCTTGAGCTTAATACAAGCGTTATCAGTAGTGAACGACTAATCAATCTTTGCGTTTATCTAATTGCCTTGTGTTTACCAAGCTATAACTTCACTTTGCAACATCTCAATCTTATCAAGATGATGATTCAGGCATTGACTTGTCACTATATTGAATTCAACTTCCGCTATATTTAGCCAACTGCCACGTTGAGATATATCAACAAATTTAAAAAGATTCCATAAAGCTTTCGCTTGATCTGGCGGGAAGACTGAGTGCAAAACATTGTGTTGAGATATCCTTAAGAAACTAAACTCAATCAATCCTAGTTTTATGTTCAATCACTTTAGTTGGCCGACAACGCGTCTACAGCTCGCTGGCTATAAATACAGTGCATAACCCCAGCCGTTTATATTCACAGCCCTCCGAAACAGGTTGCCCAGACCGTAAGCGCTGCACCACACGTGTTTTTCTAATCAATTGATTAAGGGTCGCGCCCATGCAAGATACTGAATGCATCGGGTTATGAGGATAACGACACGCGTCCAGCACATTTTCTATAGCTGAAACTAATGCGGCATGGGCTTCTGGCGGTATAACCCGGCTGATTTTCGTTCACGGTTTCAGTTAGTTCTTTTGGTGCTCGCCTTACGATTGCATTAGAAGTCGTTTTATTGCAGTTTTATTTCTTTCTCAGCAAGCAGTTGCAAGGTTACTCCCAGATCTCTAGCAGCTTGCTGCGGTTTAGCAGAATTAAATACGCTTAGATATCACAATCTACAATGCGGGCATACACCCGCTTACTAAGCTTACGGCTTAGGAGCACTTGAACCTCTTCTAGGATAGAGAATCGATTGAATTGATCGATTTTGCGATCACTTATTTATAAAATTTCTGTTAACGCCTCACGACTCAGTCGCTTTACATATTTAATTAATTTCTCACTAATGCTTCCAGTTGATTTCTTTCTTCCGACGTAAGGGTAAAAATGTATTTTCCATTTCTACATTTTAAGAGATTTTTTAGCTCTAGCCGCAGCTACTGCGCATTAATACACTAGCAAGGCACGTAATCAAGAATGATTTTATCATATTTACATTATGATTATGGGTAGTCTAAAGCATTTAGTAGTATCCCCGGTTAGCAATTTGTCCAAGTCTTTTCCCTACATGAATAAGAATTTGCAAGAGAAACTCGCTATTATGAGTGCAATTCTTATCAACATACACAGTTGCAAAATGATGAAATTGATTACATTACCCCTCTTGAAACAGATAATGCTGAGTCGAGATATATGTGGATGAAATGCTTTTCATTAGAAAAAACGATTAACGACATAGATATTATGCCTAAACTAGCCTCTCGCTTGATGTTCAACGCGTGTAAGCACAGTCAGATTATAGTAGGCGGTCTTGATCAAATTCTATTAAGAGATGATCGCACTATCGAAATTATTTCTGTGCGCGTTAAAGGGAGAACTTTACCGCTGTATAGGACAGTAAGGAAAACTGTAAGCGATTGGCGCATTCGCCTCTCTATCAATTTGATCTCTCATAATGACGGTTAAGGATTATCGATCAGCGATATAGCCAGACCAGGCAAAGGAATTTCGGGCGCTAATCTATCTTGGTAGCAGTGTTCTTATCAATATTAGCTATGTTCATGACAAGATTCATAAAGAGACATGGTTCATTGCAATAGAGTCGCAGGGTGCCCGAAAAAACGCTTGCTTATGGCTTGTGCAGAAGCATCAAGAGCATGTTCTCTAATTTTAAATCCCGACGTTTTGGCTTTCAGCATACTCTACTACAGAGTCTGGATCGTATCTCTGATATTTTACTCATCCTAGCTCTATTATATTAATACGTAAAAGTAGCGCTTTCAGTAGCGGCAGCCAGAGCTAAAGAAATCTTCCAAAATAGAGAAATAGAAATACATTATTATGCTTATTTCTTAAGAAAGCATGCAACTGGAAGCGCTGGTCAGCAAGAGTGAGCCTTGCCATACCAAAAGTTATGAGTACATTAATTTGTTGAATTATGATACATTAATTTGACAGGTAAAGTGGCTAAGTAGACAGGCGTTAGGCAAGATTTTACAAAGTGCCCGCAAGATTAATCTTGTCAAGCATTATTTTATCAACATAGCGGAAATCGAACTCAATTTACTAATTGATTCATTCCTGAATCATCATATTGACAATATTAAGACATTATGAAGTTAAATCACTGTTTGGCAAAAATAAAGTCATCAGATAAACGCCAAGATTAATTTTTATTTAATCACTGATAACGCATTCATCAAGCTCAAGAGTCTTTATCAGTCATGTAATATATAATATAATATTAATATTTTAAAAGTGGCGATTGCAGTATCTGTGGCTAGCGCACTATTTATCTATTCCAGTTTGTTAAATAGCCTTTTATATATATGCTAGATCTCATTTTTTCTCTTAGGTTTGAATGACGCGTTTTTACAATGAGGTCTTAAGCTCGCGAATAATTGAATTGATTAAGACGGATAGCTCTGCACGTACAGGGGTATATAGATATACAATAAACTCTTTTACTTTTTTTATATTTCGCCTTATTAACCGGATTTAAATTCTATTGAGATGCAATTTTCTAAGATGAAATAGCTGCTCAGGAAATATGCAGAAAGAACCGTGGATTCGCTGTCAAATGAAATCAATCAAGCTAGTAAGTGAATTTGCTATAAAGATTGCGACAGTTTTTTATTACAGCGGGATAGCTGAAAATAGTTCGGTGGTGCTCTAGGAGAGCAATTATATTACATGCAAGTCATTATTTATAATTTAGATGCGCCGTGGCGATCCTAAATTACAGCGTGATAAGGTAGTTGGTACCGAGGACGGGATTTGAACCCGCAAGCCCAGCCGGGCACTACCACCTCAAGGTAGCGTGTCTACCAATTCCACCACCTCGGCACTTTTATGGGCTTTTACCCGGCTTTTTCTTTACGCGGTCAGAAAAAGCTTACTTCGGAATATCATTATTTGGTTTTTCCGGTGCTTGGGCCGGTAGCTTATGCACCTGCTGACTCTGGTTTAAATCATCTCCTTGGCTATCTTTTTGACTATTATTGCTGCTTAGGTTGTCTAGCACTAAACTGAGAACAAAAAACAGTGTGGCTAGCACGGCCGTTATGCGGATCATAAAGTTACCAGAATTCCTTGAACCGAACAGATTACTAGAGACTCCTGCCCCGAACGAGGCTGCCATATCAGAACTTTTACCTTGTTGTAGCATGATTGAAGCAATCAATCCGAATGCCACCAACAGAAACATGACTAATAGAGCTTGGTACATAATCTTAAAGTATCCTTAAGGGTACTACTACCGCACGTTACTGTACTCTACTTCCTAATGCAGTACTTGACGTTACTGACTAAAGTAACTGTGAGTATTAACCAAAGCGCCCCTTGCGTGCAAGAACACTGTACGGCTGACTGACTTGTTTGCGTAAAAAAACGCAACTTTATTTACCAGTTAGATGCCGCTGCCGTGGCATGCTAAAGGCGCAGGAAACGGTGAGGCCTCTAATTATACCGATAAATATTAACGCCTCGTGAGGGCCGACAGCGGAAGAAACTCATAATCCGGATCGCGGTATTTACCTTATAAGCATTGAAATCTTGTGTTTCAGCCAGCGGTTTTTACCGCATCCGCGATCTGGTATGCCAGCTGACTAACCTGCTCGGTATCATGCCCTTCTACCATGACGCGGATTAGAGGCTCGGTGCCCGATTTGCGCAACAGTACCCGCCCGTGCCCCCCCAACTGCTGTTCCACCTCAGTGCTGGCCTGTTTTACCTCTGCCGACTCTAGCGGATCGTGCAGTCCGGTAAAGCGGACATTGACCAGAATCTGCGGCAACAGGCGCATGCCACTGCATAGATCATGTAAATTCATATTATTCCTGACCATCGCCGACAATACCTGCAGCCCGGCGATAATGCCGTCACCGGTGGTAGTTTTGTCTAGCAAGATGACATGACCGGAGCTCTCTGCGCCAATTCGCCACCCCTTTTCTTTCATTTTTTCCAGCAAATAGCGGTCGCCAACGCGGGCACGCACGAAAGGCATACCCAATTGCTTAAGCGCTAGCTCTAGGCCCATATTACTCATCAGCGAGCCTACTACACCGCCGAATAACTGGCCCTCGTGCAATCTTTCGCGTGCGATGACATACAAGATTTGATCACCATCTACTTTCTGCCCCAGATGATCCACCATGATTACCCGATCACCATCGCCGTCATAGGCGATGCCCAGATCGGCTTTTTCCGCCAGCACTCGACTTTGTAATAAGCGCACATCCGTGGCGCCGCATTCCTGATTAATATTCATGCCGTCCGGCTGGCAGCCAAGGGTCACCACTGTCGCGCCGAGCTCAAGCAGCACGCTAGGAGCTATATGATAGGTTGCGCCGTTGGCGCAATCAACAACTATCTTTAATCCTTTAAGACTCAGAACGCCCGGAAAAGTCTCTTTGCAAAACTCGATATAGCACCAAGCCGCATCGACGATTCGGCTAGCTTTGCCCAACGACGCTGATTCGACGCAGGCTAACGGCTTAGCCAGTTCTACCTCGATAGCCTCTTGCACCTCATCGGGCAGTTTCGTACCGTCGATGGAAAAAAACTTAATACCGTTATCATAGAACGGATTATGGGAGGCGGAAATTACAATACCAGCTTCAGCCTGAAAGGTGCGAGTCAAATAGGCGATAGCTGGCGTCGGAATGGGGCCAGTAAAAGCGGCGGACAGGCCGGCTGCGGCGAGCCCCGCTTCCAGCGCCGACTCCAGCATATAGCCAGAGATACGGGTATCTTTTCCGATGATAATTTTACGCGAGCCGTGGCGCGCCAGCACCTTACCGGCAGCCCAGCCTAGCTTAAGAAAAAATCTGGCGTAATAGGAGGATCACCGACTTTGCCACGGATGCCATCCGTGCCAAAATATTTATGATTACTCATTTAAAATGGGTTTCCTTTGCTAAAAGCGTAGCTTCCACCACACGCATTGCTTCCACGGTTTGCTTGACGTCATGAACCCGAATAATCTTCGCACCCTTCAACGCAGCAATAACCGCGCAGGCAACGCTGCCCACAATCCGCCTCTCTACTGGAAGTTTCAACAGTTGACCTATCATTGATTTACGCGACATCCCGACCAGCAGAGGTAGACCGAGATGATGCAAATCCTCTAACCTAGCCAGCAATTGATAATTATGCTCCAACGTCTTGCCGAAGCCGAAACCAGGGTCAAGCAACAAACGTTCTTTGACGATGCCAGCCGCTTCACAGCGCTTAATTTGCCGTACAAAGTACGACTCTACCTCCGCTAGCACATTCTCATAGTGCGGTGCCTGCTGCATGCTGCTCGGATTACCCTGCATATGCATCAGACAAACGGGCAGCTTACTAGCGGCGGCGGCGGCCAGGGCACCCGGCTCGATAAGCGAGCGGACATCGTTAATCAAATGGGCACCGGCCGCTGCGCTTTCGCGCATGACCAGCGCCTTGGAGGTATCCACCGAAATAAAAGTGTTGAAGCGCTGCGCCAGCGCTTCAACTACCGGCAACACGCGCGCCGCTTCCTCCGCTTCACTGACCGTCTCTGCTCCTGGCCGGGTGGATTCCCCACCAATATCGATAATGGTCGCGCCAACGTCTAGCATTGCCGCAGTGTGGTCGATAGCAACGGCTAGATTCTGGTATTTGCCGCCATCAGAGAATGAGTCCGGAGTTACGTTGAGAATCCCCATCACACGCGGAACGGAAAGGCTAAGAGTGCGCTCTCGAGCTATAAGTTGCATAACGACTTTCCTTGTGCCGCGCAAACTGTAACGCAACTACCTTAATATCTCCCGCGAAAAAGCCCCGGCGCGTGATATAGCGCGGGGCTATCGGTAGTGTTGAGACGGACTCATTGCTCTAGCGCGAGAGGAGGAATATTAGCGATTGCCATATTGTTCCGACGTGGCATTGCCGGGATGTGGCGTGTGCGGTTCATCTACCGACGTAGGGGCGCGAGGCGTACCGTCGTCACCGATATCGCCGCTATTGTTCCAGCCCGCAGGCGGGCGGACCTCCTTTCGGCCCATAAGATCGCCTATCAGCGGCGCATCGATAGTCTCATATTTCATGAGTGCATCCTTCATTGCATGCAGGATATCCATATTTTCTATCAGCAGCGCGCGGGCTCGGACATAGTTGCGCTCAATCAGCAACTTGACTTCCTGATCGATGATACGCGCTGTTTCATCAGACATATGCTTCGCCTTGGCTACCGAGCGTCCGAGGAACACCTCGCCCTCTTCCTCCGCATACAGCAGCGGACCTAGCTTCTCTGAGAAACCCCACTGGGTCACCATATTGCGGGCAATCGAGGTCGCTACTTTAATATCGTTAGACGCCCCGGTAGACACTTTTGCCGGACCGTAAATGATCTCTTCGGCCAGCCTGCCGCCGTATAAAGTAGAGATTTGGCTTTCTAGCTTTTGGCGACTGGCGCTGATAGTATCGCCTTCCGGCAAGAAGAAGGTCACCCCTAGGGCAAGACCCCGCGGGATAATTGTCACTTTATGTACCGGATCATGCTCCGGCACCAAACGACCGATGATCGCATGGCCTGCCTCGTGATAAGCGGTAGACTCTTTTTGCGCTTCGGTCATCACCATGGAACGGCGCTCAGCGCCCATCATAATTTTATCCTTGGCCTTCTCGAATTCTACCATCGACACTGCACGTTTACTACTGCGAGCAGCGAATAGCGCAGCTTCGTTTACAAGGTTAGCCAAATCGGCACCCGAAAAGCCGGGCGTGCCGCGCGCAATAACCGACACATCCATATCGGGCGCCAGCGGAACACGGCGCATGTGAACTCCGAGAATCTGCTCGCGACCGCGGACATCGGGCAAACCCACTACCACCTGGCGGTCAAAACGACCTGGACGCAACAGCGCTGGGTCTAGCACGTCGGGACGGTTGGTCGCGGCAATGACAATAATGCCCTCATTTCCTTCAAAGCCATCCATCTCCACCAACATCTGGTTTAAGGTCTGTTCACGCTCGTCGTGACCGCCGCCGAGCCCCGCGCCACGCTGACGCCCAACGGCATCAATTTCATCAATAAAAATGATGCACGGTGCCGCTTTTTTCTTTTTTGCCTGCTCAAACATATCGCGCACGCGGGAGGCGCCTACTCCGACAAACATTTCTACGAAATCAGAACCGGAGATGGTGAAGAATGGGACCTTGGCTTCCCCCGCAATGGCCTTGGCTAGCAGCGTTTTACCTGTTCCTGGCGGCCCCACCATCAGCACGCCTTTAGGGATCTTGCCGCCGAGTTTCTGGAAACGGCTTGGCTCGCGCAGATAATCGACTAACTCGCTGACCTCTTCCTTCGCTTCATCGCAACCGGCAACATCGGCAAAGGTCGTTTTAATCTGGTCTTCTGTCAGCATCCGCGCCTTGCTTTTGCCGAATGACATGGCACCTTTACCTCCGCCGCCCTGCATTTGACGCATAAAAAATATCCAGACTCCAATCAGCAATAGCATCGGAAACCAGGAAATAAAGATAGACGCTAGCAGGCTGGGCTCTTCCGGTGGCACGCCGATGACTTTGACGTTTTTAATCAAAAGGATATCGAGCAGCTTGGGATCGTTAACCGGAATATAGGTAGTATAGCGGTTACTGTCTTTTTTAGTAACGGCAATTTCACGACCGTTAATACACGCTTCTCTAACCTGATCCTGATTTAATTCCGACATAAAGGTGGAGTAATCTACTTTACGGCTATTCGACTCGCTGGGCCCGAAACTCTGGAATACCGACATCAGCACAACTGCGATAACTAGCCAGAGAATCAGGTTTTTCGCCATGTCACTCAAGTAACTAACCTCATATTACAACAGTATTAACAATTAGCGTAGGGTGCTATATTTTGCGCCCTGTCGCCACAATATAGACTTCTCGGGATCGGGCTCTGGAAGCATCTGGCTTACAGATTTTTACTTTCGTAAATAGGAGGAGTATTTTCTGCAGGTACTCATCAAAACCTTCTCCCTGAAAAACTTTAACCAGAAAATTGCCGCCCGATGCCAGCACATCCCGGCACATGTCCAGTGCTAGCTCCACGAGATACATGGATTTGGGAATATCGATTGCAGGGATTCCGCTAATATTCGGCGCCATGTCAGACAAAACCACCTGCACCTTCTCCTCGCCTACACGTTGCAGCAAGGCCTGCAGCACTAAGGGATGACTAAAATCCCCCCGCAGAAATTCGACGCCTACTATCGGATTCATCGGCAGGACATCACACGCAATGATACGCCCCTTACCGCCGATTTCCGTTGCGGCGTATTGCGACCAACCGCCGGGCGAGGCACCCAGATCCACCACGCTGATTCCCGGGCGAAATAGCTTGTTGCTCTGCTGTATTTCATTAAGTTTAAACCAAGCACGGGAACGCAGTCCTTTTTTTGTGCCTGCTGAACATATTTATCGCTACAGTGCTCTTGCAGCCATCGGCTGCAGCTTGCAGAACGCTTTTTGCTTGCCATCTTATTTTCCAACTATCTTATAAAGAGTGCAGCAGTAGAAAGATTTAGACGCCCATGCATCGATATTGACGAGTACCGATTTGGCGATATGTATGAGATGGCGGTAGAATATGCCGTTTTCAATCCCAACTTAAGTAAAAAACACAAATGAACACCTAATGATGCATACAGCCAAGCTATTCTCAAGATACTATATAGCATAATGAGTATTTTAATTCCGTTACCAAGCAGCGCACTATCGGTGCTTAAAACTCATAACGTGAGTTAAATCGATACTCAAATTCGGCCAAGTAACGAGGTGTATGTTGGCTTTAAATTGCATGCTAATTGCCTGTTATGGTGTTTTTTGATCCTCTTCAGGAGAAGATTCATTTAATTCAGTGTAGCTCAAATATGACCGACTAAAGCACATTATCAAAAATGAATATAAATAGGTAGAACATGCCGCTTCAATACCAAACTAAAAATACAAATGAATATTAATGATAAGCAAAACAGTATCTTAAAGGACTTTTTCATTTTCTCAAGACTTTCGTGCACGCTGGGCAATAACAACTTCATGGAAAGCCTGCTCGCTGAAATTGAATAGGCTTCTTAACATCATGAGCTTATCAAATTTGCTGCAGAGAAACGCGAGACTAAAGCGCTGAGCGCTAACGCCATCGCTCCCGAAAGCAGCACCAGAAGAGTACAACATTTTGGTGCTCTACCGGCGGGCTACAGAGCGGAAATTACGCTGCCCTGCTAACATCATCGCCGATAGAGAAATGCACGATCTGATCTACAGAAAAGACTAATCGCGGTATTTTGCTTTTCTTTACAAAGCGATGGGCTCCATCGCAGGGGTGAAAAGCGGACGGAGACCGGTAGCGGCGCTGTCCGAATGCTTACAGATACTCCACCTTGAGAATCTTGTACTCCACGTCGCCACCAGGTGTTTTAATGACTACGATATCTCCTTCTTTCTTTCCCACCAGGCCGCGCGCGATAGGAGAATTAATGGAAATTAGATTTTGCTTAAAATCGGCCTCATCGTCGCCGACGATAAGATATTTTTGCTTCTCTTCGCTATCCAAGTTTTCCATGCTAACTGTGGCACCGAAAATAACCCGACTGCTCGGGGCCACCTTAGTCACATCGATCACCTGCGCATTAGACAGTTTGGCTTCAATTTCCTGGATTCGGCCTTCGCAAAAGCCCTGCTGCTCCCTCGCGGCATGATACTCGGCGTTTTCTTTTAAATCGCCGTGTTCGCGCGCCTCGGCTATAGACCGGATAATTTCGGGGCGACGGATGCTTTTAAGATATTTGAGTTTTTCCCGCAATTTTTCAGCGCCGCGCAGAGTCATCGGAATCTGGTTCATAATTATACCTCTATATAAATTTTCACATTCCGGAAGGAAATATAGTTGTTTTTAAATAATTTTGATTTGATCTTGTACTAATGTTTTATAGACTGCAATGGAGTTTTACTACCGAATACTGATCGACCGTTATTCTGCACCTAAATCAAAAATAAAGAAAAAATCAGTGAAAATTAAAAATAAATAACATTATTTATTTATAATAAACTGAGGTTTATTACTTGTCTCGGACAGTAGTATAGTTACTTTTTGTTAAATTCAACTCAATCTTACACTAACTGTCACTCAGCATCTAATTTTTCTTCATCTTATCGAAAAGCAATAAAATATAAATAAATTCTTTAATTTTAAAAAAGATAGATAGTTAGACTATTTTATTATCTTAGAACAAGAGATCTTAAATCTGAGCCATGATCCAATTCTTAATTTAGAACCAACATATCGATACAATATGCTTTTAAGATCCTCACCAGAATAGAAATGGTAATTTTTCATTACAGCCCCTATACGTCCATTATACTCCCATAAAATCGCTTTACCATATCATTCGTTTATGAGCACATGAGTGGACTAAGATGATGTTCTACATCAACCTCTTCACATAAGTGGTCAAATTTATTCTTCTAAATATCTAAGGGCTTTCGCAATCCAGAAAGACAATCTGTAAATTTTTTACCATTGTCTGTAAGTATCTCATAAATAGCCATGGGATATGCTCAACTAAGATTCGTGCATTAGGCATCGTCTTAAGTTTGTAGAAAGGGATAAAACTCATCGAGTTACTGAATCTATGCCCACAAAAGATAAAATCTTGAGATTTTATTGAGTATTTGTAAAAGACGTTTCACATTAATATGCCAGTAACCAAGCTTATAGATTTTAAGCCTTTTATTCTCTAGTTTTCGTGCTTTTAGTTGATTTCAAGCACACTCTCTAATCTATTCTTGAAAAACAGCACTCAAGGCAAGGTCAAGATACTGCGACGCTCAAGAATTCACGCACGACCGCCAACAGGTCGTTCAGAAGACAGAATAAGCGCCTTCTGCAGAGAAACGGCTACTACTTTCTGAGCGGTCGATATCGTCGTCTGTAAACGATGAGGAATATGACCATGATTATGAAAAAAATCTGGTTTTGCCATTTAGAAACAGTTAGTTAAGAGATGCAATAACGCTTAACTAAGGCATATGCCTGGCTTGTTGCTTGCTTAAAGATCGGCTCTGATTTTAGGTATTGTAATTACCTTACTATAAAGCCTAATTATGATGATATTTTCTCCTCAACTATATCCCTCAGTATCCATTTTTCCACGAAAAAACTGTGTGCCGGGAATCTATATAGCGATCTAAGGCTAAAAACAAACAAAAATATGATCTATCGTATTTTACGAAACTACGCTTACGCGCGGCAAAAACCGTTTTTAAAAAACAGAATTTTAAAGTAAATACTAAAAAAGAAATATTAATTTACATCAGTCATTCCGCATCTGATTTTTCTTTTTTTAGAATTTTACGACACTCTAAGGCTCTAAACTTATTCCTGCTTTTACAAGCCCATTCCTAAATGAATTTCACGATAGACGCTCAACATATACCATATTATACGTAAACTAGACACCTGAAATTCCTACGCCTCAAGTCGTACGGAGCCGGTTTTAATCTTTAGACTTACAGCGATGATGATGCCTTTTTTCATGCATGAGAATTACTAAAAAATAGACATAACAATCTTTAAGAGTAAGGCCTGCCACTATATTTTAGTTTTTTCTTGCGAGGCCGCCTTTAACCTTGAGGTATTTCAGACGCAGAAGCCTATTGCTAGGCACGAATATTTCCAGTTATATATTGAGTAGCTAATATTATAATATTAAGTAGCGTACTCTACACATTTCGTACATTTCACTTAAGAATGAGCCTGATAATCATCCCACATGAATTCTACTTTATCCGCCTGAGCTTCTAGCGCAACCTGCTTTTTAGCATTCGTCCTAATAAACGCCATCAAGTTCCAGCATAGCGCCTTTACGCCGTCGCGATTAGCAGCGGAAATCAAATAATATTGAGTTTCGATAGTTTTAGCGCGCCCAGCAGCTTCCTTAGTATCAAGTAGATCCACTTTGTTGAAAACCAGCCAGCGTGGTTTAGCAGCCAACTTTTTACTGTAGCGTTGCAGCTCGGTTATGATAATGCGAGCGTTTTTAACCAGATCAGATTCTTCCAATGGTGCTAGATCGATGAGATGTAGCAATACCTGGCAACGCTCTAAATGCTTCAGGAAACGAACACCCAAACCAGCGTTGTCGGCCGCGCCCTCAATTAATCCGGGAATATCCGCCACTACGAAGCTCTGTTCGTTATCCATGCGCACGACGCCAAGACTTGGCACTAGGGTGGTAAATGGATAATCTGCCACCTTCGGCTTGGCTGCCGATACCGCGCGGATAAAGCTAGACTTGCCGGCGTTAGGCAAGCCTAGCATGCCGATATCTGCCAATAGCATCAGTTCCAGCTGAATCTGGCGGATCTCGCCTTTAGTACCGTCGGTTTTTTGCCGAGGCGCCTGGTTGACAGATGATTTAAAACGCGTATTACCTAAGCCGCGCCTTCCCCCTTTAGCTACCATTAGCCGCTGCTCATGGCGAGTCATATCGCCTATGATTTCGTTAGTGCCCAAACTTAGTACGCGGGTACCTAGCGGCACCTTAATGACGATATCTTTGCCGCGCTTGCCCGTACAATTGCGGCTTTGGCCGTTTTTCCCACGCTCGGCACAAAAATTTTTCTCAAAACGGTAATTAATAAGGGTATTTAGGTTTTCATCCGCTAGCAACCACACGTCGCCGCCGTCGCCACCGTCGCCGCCGTCGGGCCCGCCGCGGGGAATGTATTTTTCTCGGCGAAAGCTGACGCAGCCGTTGCCGCCGTCGCCCCCGCCGCCAAAATGGCTACTTCATCAATAAACTTCATGACAACTCTCCATAAACTTATTTGCCGGATAGCTTGATAACGGCATACGAGGCCAAGCTATTCGGCCCGGGGCACTAGCGCTGACCGAAAAGCAGAACACATTGCGCTCGCTATCGCTATAACCGCGCTGCGACAGCCGACAAAGTTCAGCGACGGGAGCTAGGAAATACAGCCTAGAACAGCGCCAGAAAAATAAGGATAGACAGCGACGTCAGGGTAATAACGGCACTCACTTGCGCCGCCTGCTAGCATGCTATATATCACCAACGTATTCAGGCTACAGAATAATAGAAAGGCTAACGCTACCCGCTGGTTAATTGCACAAGCATCAAAGGCTTTCCCACTCTCGCTAGCGCTAATTTATATGAAATATATAGCAATAATAGAATTTGTTGCGACGTTAAGCGCTGCAGGAAGACTGTCTGCCTCACGCCATAGCTCACTCATATTATCGCGCTGCACCAGAGCTACTCAAAATATTTCTTCAGTGTTGGCGATCAGGCTGGTGAAAATCTTGCACAGACTGCAAAAATATCAGCAGACTACCTACCTATGCGCATGATAGCGCGTATCAGATGCCTGATGCGCATGTATCCTTTCAGAATAACAACGCTGGCTAGCATCATTTTCATCGACGATAGCTGGCTGATAACTTATATCCAAAGGCCTGTTGATTGCCACTGCAATTAAAATTAACCATCGCCAGCGAAAAATAGAAACAGCAACTTTATCTTGATCATCAAAAAATGGCACTAAACTACAGTGTAACAGTAACTCTACACCTAAAGTAGGAATAAATACAAATTAATAAAAATAAAACTAATTAATTAAATTAAGAAAATCTGGCTATGCGTAATTAGATCTAATCACATATTTTGCTCAACTAGTCTTAGCAGACTACATGGTATTGTTGGTACCTTTAATATCGCTACTAAGAAGTACGGTATCGGACGACGCCACATTATAATATCTACTAAATCGATACTTAAACTTCGCTAAATAACAAGGCGTGTTTTCTCTATAAATTGCATAGTAAGTGCTTATTATCGCATTATAACAGTCTACAGCAGAGTATCTATTCACTTTAAATGTCTATTTAAAAGGTGTCTATTTGCAATGTAATTTAAGCTTAGCTAGATAAGAGCTATATAACCAAATAATTAAATATATCAATTTTTTCTTAAAACTAGAATCATCAAGACTTGACGAAGCCGCTGAGGGATAAGAAAAATGAACTGGAAAACATGATGAAAGATACGAGAGCGTAGCAAAGCTGTGATGTAACAGTAAAATTAAAAAATAAAATTAATAAATAATTAATGCTGTTCTAAACAGCATCAAAAATACGATAAGGAAAGCTTACCTGCGCAATCCGCGGATTACATCGGGCTCGTCGCTAGCCGAATTTAGTTATTTATTTAACTAATACAATGATTTAGCAGTATTGCTGCTGCGCTTTTGGTAGGCGGATTGAAGGTGAGCAGAATCCGATAAAGCTATTAAGGCTGGTCTTACATCACATATTAAATGACAGATGAAGACGTTTAATCTTGCTACGAACAAGATATTACTCTTCTGTACGACATTCTTACTCTTAGTACAAAACACTTCCAATTGTGTTCTGTTTTCTAACGTGAGGATAATAATGTATTTTTTCTATTCCTTCATTTTTAAAACTCTGATCATAGATACTGCATTCGCCCCTTTTAGGTGTTTATAAAAAATTATAAAAATTATGAGATTTAATATGTCACGTTTTAAATTTATAAAATAGTTTAACTATCTACATTTCTAAAAGAAAATAATTTATTTAAAATCTCCTACTTTCGATAAGATGAAAAATTCAGACGCCAAATGCAGAGTGTAGGGCTAGATCTCGGCAAGGGCCTCATTCATAGCTATAAAAACGTATCTCTGCATATGTTAGTGATTAAAACAGGGACGATACTGATGTATATCTTGTGTGTTTTTTCATAAAAAACACTAAAGGTAAAAAGCGGAGTAAAATAAGAGCAAAAAATAAATAAAAACCTTGCTTCTCTATTAGAGATCGTCAAATTCATTCAGCAATAATACTAATAAATTTACGGCTCTTCGGGCCCTTTACTTCAAACTGGATTTTACCCGTTGTTAAAGCAAACAACGTATGGTCCTTGCCGCAGCCTACGTTAATTCCCGGATGGAACTTAGTTCCACGCTGACGAACGATAATGCTTCCTGCATTTACCGTTTCGCCACCGAAGCGTTTAACGCCCAGGCGTTTACTTTCTGAGTCACGACCGTTGCGTGTCGAGCCGCCAGCTTTTTTATGTGCCATGAATCTACTCTCCTCTTAACCGCTAATACCGGTAATTTTAACATCTGTAAACCACTGACGGTGGCCTTGATGCTTACGGAAGTGCTTACGACGATGGAATTTCACAATCATAAGTTTATCGCCGCGACCATGAGCTACAACTTGTGCCGTAATCTTGCCACCGTTTACGAAAGGATTACCTATCTGTATCTCCTCATCGCCGCCGTTAGAAATTATCATAACCTGATTAAATTCAACAGTTTCACCTTTTGCAATGTTTAGCTTTTCTAGGCGAATAGTCTGACCTTCGCTTACCCGGTGTTGTTTGCCACCACTGTGGAAAACTGCGTACATAAAAAACTCCGCTTTCTGCTCGCTCAATCTATAATCATCTGAAGGTTGCTATAAATACTCACAATATTTTAGAGATTCTACGCAAAAATCTCACTAAAAACAAGTGCAGAATACATATAGATGGGGGTAGAAAATACAGTTTCTTTATCGCCATTTATCTCTTACGTTTTTCAAGTACAATCAGTAATACTCTTTCCGCCATCCGGTCCCGTATGCGGCATTAGATTTATGGTATACCTACAAACCGATTGAAAATAATGAATCTTGAACAAATTACTGAACTGACCATGCAGGATATGGCGGCAGTCAATACAGCAATTCGCGAGCAGCTAAAGTCAGAGGTGGCCCTAATAAATCAGCTCAGCCACTACATCATCAGCAGCGGCGGCAAGCGCATCCGACCCATGATTGCCGTACTGGTAGCGCGCGCACTAGGCTATCAAGGTAAGCGGCATGTAACCATCGCTGCACTGATTGAATTTATCCATACCGCTACGTTGCTGCATGACGACGTGGTTGACAAATCGGAGATGCGCCGAGGCAAGGCGACGGCTAATGCGGTGTTCGGCAACGCCGCCAGCGTATTAGTCGGGGATTTCATCTATACCCGCGCTTTTCAAATGATGATCGCCTTGGAATCTCTGCGGGTGCTGAAACTAATGTCGGAGGCGGTTAACATTATCGCGGAAGGTGAGGTACTGCAATTAATGAACTGCAATGATCCGGATATCACTATCGATAGTTACATGCGGGTTATCTATAGTAAAACTGCACGGTTATTCGAAGCAGCGGCGCAATCCTCAGCCATCTTGGCCGGCGCAGATGCACGCCAGGAGGCGGCGCTGCGCGATTACGGCCGTTATCTCGGCACCGCTTTTCAACTTATCGACGATCTGCTGGATTACGGTGCAGATGGGGAAATGCTGGGTAAGAATACTGGCGACGACCTAAACGAAGGCAAACCGACGCTTCCCTTGCTGCACGCTATGCGCAACAGCACACCAAAACAGGCCGCGCTGATCCGCGAAGCGATCGAGCAAGGCAATGGACGCGACCTGCTGGAGACGGTGCTAGAAACGATGCGCCAATATGAATCCCTCGACTATACACGCCGGTGCGCTGAAGAAGAAGCAGACAAAGCTATTGCCTGTTTAGAATGCTTATCGCCATCCCCTTACCGAGATGCGTTAGAGGGTCTAGTGCATCTAGCAGTACAGCGTGATTCTTGATCGCAGGCCTGTCATATTCCTGGAAAATTATAATTTTTTTTTCAAAAATTTACGTTTTATTTTGCGACAATAATTTATAGACCGCAATGAAGTTTTGCTCTTCGATACTGATCGAGGTAATTGCTGATTACAGAGTTAGATATATCGCTGCAACATGGTCTCAACCCTTTACTAGAATGAAAGTTCTATCTTTGCAGAATGTCTTCTATACGCCCATCAAGTCACTCACCCACACTATTCACTTCTAGGCATGTCGATGCGCCAAGATAATCTTTTATATTAAGCTCTGCACATGACTGGTCAAATGCATGTTTCTCGTTAACTGATCGTTTTCGCGGGCCCAAAAGACAATTTTATAAATTCTTTCCCATTTATCTATGAGTACTCGATGAATGGCTACCAGACATGCTGTGCTAAGATTATGTAAGAAACGTCATGAATTAGCCGCGATCTTGGCTTTATAGAGATAGATAAAAATCCATCTAGTCGCTCAACCTATAGACAGGAAAGGATAACGTCTCAAGGTGTCATTTCATTCGGCATTTGTGGAGAATATTTCACATCAACATGCAGACAACTAAGCTCACAGTTTTAAACGCTTTGTGCTTTAGCTTTAGCGCTTCCTACTTTGATATCACGAAAACACCCTAATCCATAACTGCGTAAACAGCGATACAGGCCCGATTGGGATACAGCTAAGTTTAACAATTCGCGTATGAACGCCAATAGATCGATCAGTAGGAGAAGAGTGCATTCCGTAGGGAAACGGCAACTCCTTCTTGAGCGACCAACAGCATCGTCTTCAAACGATGGAGAATATGGCTATGCCCCTTAACTTCGTTTTACAATTTAGAAACAGTTAGTTTAAAGATGCCATAACGCTTAGCTAAAGTAGACACTGATTCGTTTCTTACCTGAAGAATCACTCTGATTTAAAGTGTTGTAGTCACTTGACTATGGAATCTAATCATCATGATATTTTCCCCTTATCCCTCAGTATTCATCTTTACACAAACAAGGCTATGCGACGAAAATCAATATAATGATCCGGGATCAAATAGTTATTTATAATCAAATGATTACTATTATTTTTTCTCAAAACTAGAATCATTAAAACTTAATGAATAAATCCTTAAGCTAACGAAATGTACAAATATTCATGCTCTTAATTTACAACATAATCTAACTATCTATCTTTTTAAAGTAAATAATTTATTTTCGGTAAGATGAAGAAGAAAAATCAGGTGGAGAATAACGATTCTAATTCTTGTAATGCATGGAAGGCACCGAGAATACTTGCATAAGCCAATAGCAGGGTTAGCTCTTCTACTGCGTGCGCGTAAAAATCATCTGATCTATCGTATTTTAAGAAATTGCGCTTGCGCGTAATTCAAAATCCTTTTTCTTTAAAAAACATAAGTTAAAATAATAAATAAAAAATAATAATGTAAATACGCTATTCCAGATATAAATTAGGAGCGCATAAAAATCAGTAAAAATTTGAAAAAAAATAAAATAAATTAGTGATTGTCAATTAAGGTTGATTACTTATAATTAACTGATTATTATCACTTATTTCTTAAAACTAGAATGGTTCTGGCCTCATGCAGAAATGCTCAAGCTAAGAAAAAAGAAAAATATAATTAAACACATGAGATTTAAACTCTCACTTTCTGGATTTATAAATAGTTTAACTATTTATTTATTATAAAAAATAAAGAATTTATTTATAGTTTCCTGATTTTCGGTAATATGAAATAACAGTTACATTTCACGCTGCGTGCATTTCGCTTAAAATAGATATATTTATCTACATGTTGATAGAACATATTTTCTGTAAATGCAAAATGAAACCTCACGATTTTATTTTTTCGTGACCATAAGCTGACCGACGTGACGGGTTTTATCCGGCTCTATAACGCCAATGCTCGGGCTAATACGTGAATGTTCTTACCTGATGTTACTAGAGCGTATCCATAACTATTCATTAAGTGCTTACAGACAATGGAAAAGAGTTTATAGATTGTCTTTTTAGCTTCCGAAAACACTCAAAGAGTGGGAAACATAAATTCGAGTTCTTAAATGGTTATATGTGCAGAGTTTAACATAAAATACTATCTTAGCCCATCAAGGCATCTTATAAACGAATAACATGGTTAAGAAGCTTAATGAACATATAGAAGATTTTATAAAATCACTATTTCTATTCTGATCAAGCGCTTAAGATTACACTGCAACGATATGTTTAGCTCTACAATTGGGAATGATCTTAACTAGTGTTGGTTAATAAAACTCTATTTTAGTCTATGAATATTTGCATAAAATAAAACTTAAATTATTCTATAAGAAACTATAATACCTTTCTTGATTTAAAAAAAATTTTACCCCAGTTCATAATAAAATGGCAAAAAAAAATAAAAAGAAAGAGCAAGCTTGTGACATAGAGATTTTATTCTCAATCTGCATGGTGAAATCAAAATTCAGTCACTTAGCTATAATGTAAATTTGGGATAAAAGCGGATTCAAATACCCTTTTTCTTTGACTCCAGTTCGTTAAAAAGTTAGTATAGATCCTCTGTATAAAAATAAAATTATCCTTAACTATTAATGCAATACACCCCACTCAGAAGCACCTAGTATTTTAACACGTAAAAAGTGCCGGTTCCAGCCCCTATGGCAAGAGCTGAAGAGGTCCTCCAAAATAAAGGAATAAGAAACACATTATTACCTTCATAACAGATGAAAATACAACCGGAAGCGTTGGTCAGAAAGGATGCATATACCGTACAGAAATTTGTGTATGCACTGATTTTTTTAATTTTAATACACTGATTAGACGTGAAAAACGACAGAGTAAAGACAGAGCAGTGAGGCGTTAGCCGAGGCTTTACAAAAGACACTTGGGAGATCGATCGGATCAAGCATTTTTATTGAAGAAAGGCTTAAGGTGGTCCTGAGCCACAAGTTGAGCAATCAAGAGTATGACCACTACAACTGCATGGACAAAGATCAGCTAGCTATAGTGCCAGAAGCCAATGCCGAATTCATTGCGTCTACGGAGAATTTCCTGGACGCGGTATCGTTAGCCTTATGACAAGATACATCAGGTGGCCTGGCTTGCATAGAGGGAACCCCCATCAGTGAATGCGATACATACGCGGTGTCGCTGCTGTTAAGGTCTAGAAAGCTTGCTCGGGAGGTTTATGAAATTAATTCAGGTATGCAATATCTTCATAGCCAGCAAGCTGTCAGACAGTCTTCGGGAACTCAAAACCAACTGAGCGTAGAATTAAGATTGATTGAGTCCACTTTATTGAAAGTATTTTAACACAATATCCTTACGCATACCGAATTACGCTACTCATGAATAATCTCAACATCCATAAGCCCAGTTCGTTATACTAAAGCTTTCCTCAAGAGCTGGCTAAGGCTTTACTTGAGCGTTTTGAATTCGTTCATGCATCTCAAGATGGTAGTAGGCTAAAAATGATGGGAATCACGGTCAATATACTAATAGGCCATGCCTAAATCGTCATATTGAATCGATAACAAGTGCCTGGCGGTGATTAGCAGCTGCGCGTATTATAGAGGTAGCTCTACGTTGCCAGCACTACAACCAGCTATTCGCGCAGCAGGCTAACATTACATTTAATTTCAGTCCGCTCGTCAGCAACGAACCGGTGAAAGTGTTGCCAAAATCGCACGAAGCAGTCTACGTCTATAAATTTAGGAAAGTAAATTTTTTAAAATGATTTAAAATAGAATCACTATTTTCATGGATGATCCTGAACACTGTGAAGTATCTCCAACGAAACCGTTATTTAGTAAGGTATCGCCGAGACGGAAAAAATAATCGATCTTCCGTATAATCCAGTTTAAAGCATAAATAATCGAGGAGTAAGGTCTGTGGCCGTACAACAAAATAAACCCACCCGCTCTAAACGTGGGATGCGCCGTTCTCACGACGCACTGATCACCTCCACTGTATCAGTGGACAGAGCTTCTGGTGAAATCCACCAGCGTCACCACATCACTACTGACGGTTTCTACCGCGGTCGTAAAGTTATCATTAAGTAATTTTCCTAAGGCGATACATTGAGACGTCTAACCCTTGCGTTAGATGCAATGGGCGGTGATTTTGGTCCCTCCGTGACGGTGCCTGCAGCATTGCAAGCACTAGTCTCATATCCGCAACTTAAACTACTGCTCGTCGGCAATCCCGTAGCGATAAATCCTTTGCTGGTAAAAACTAATTTCGTTCTACTGGAGCGCTTGACGGTTGTTCCCACTCAATTGGTCATTACCAGTGATGCTAAACTGTCACAGGCTATACGACTCAGTCGTGGGACATCAATGCGCGTCATGCTCGAGCTTATCAAAGATGGTCACGCTCAGGCCTGCGTCAGCGCCGGCAATACGGGCGCGCTGATGGGGCTAGCGAAGCTGGTGCTAAAGCCCCTTGACGGCATTCAGCGGCCGGCGCTGATGGTGGTTTTACCGCAGCAAAGACAGGGGAAAACAGTCGTGCTAGATTTAGGTGCAAACGTCGCCTGCAATGGTGTATTGCTAGCACAATTCGCCGTAATGGGTGCGGTAATCGCAGAATACATCGTCGGGGTAAACAACCCGCGCGTGGCACTTTTAAATATCGGCAAGGAAGAAACTAAGGGCCTTGACCCTATTCAGCACGCGGCAGCACTGTTACGAGAGGTTCCGTCGATCAATTATATCGGCTATCTTGAAGCCAATGAATTATTGACAGGAAAAACCGATGTCCTAGTCTGTGACGGTTTTGTTGGTAACAATACATTAAAAACCATGGAAGGAGTGATAAGAGTTTTTCTGTCATTGCTGAAATCCTCTGGGGAAAGCGGCAGGCAGGGTTGGCTTATGCAATGGGTTAAACGCTGGATGAAACGTTGTCTTATTCATCAATTCGGACAACTGAATCCGGACAAATATAATGGCGCTTGCCTGATAGGTTTGCAAGGTGTTGTAATTAAAAGCCACGGTGCAGCAAATCAGCGCGCGTTTACCGCCGCTATCGAACAGGCAATGACAGCGGTAGAGCGGCAGATCCCAGAGCGGATTGCCGCACGCCTGGATGCGGTACTACCCAAGAGTGATTAAGCGTACATGTTTACTAAGATTCTCGGCACCGGAAGTTATCTTCCGACACATATCCGGTCTAATGCCGACCTGGAAAAAATGGTAGACACTTCGGATGAATGGATTGTCACCCGAACCGGTATCCGCGAACGCCGCATCGCCAGTGCCGATGAAACTGTTTCCAGTACGGGACGTCATGCCGCTGAACAAGCGTTAAATATGGCCAGCATCCAGGCAGATAAAGTCGGCATGGTGATTGTCGCGACGACCTCGTCTAGTCATGCTTTCCCTAGTTCAGCCTGTCAAATTCAGCGTGACTTGGGGATTAACGACTGTATCGCTTTTGATATGGCTGCCGCCTGCGCCGGTTTTGCCTATGCACTCGGCGTCGCGGATACCTATATCAAAAACGGCGCCGTCGAGTATGCTCTGGTGGTTGGTTCAGATACGTTAAGCCATACCCTAGATCCCCAGGATCGCGGTACATTGATTTTATTCGGCGACGGCGCGGGCGCTGTAGTGCTAGGACGATCGGCGACACCGGGAATCATCTCTACGCATCTGCACGCCGATGGTCGTTATGGCGATCTGCTGACGCTTCCGTATCATAACCGCCAGGATCCCGCCGCTTCAGCTTACCTGACGATGTCAGGCAATGAAGTATTCAAGGTAGCAGTCACCGAATTAGCGCATATCGTCGACGAAACGCTCAGTGCTAACGCGCTTGATCGCAGCGAGCTAGACTGGCTAGTGCCGCATCAGGCGAATCTGCGCATTATTACTGCCACCGCCAAACGCTTGGGAATAGATATGAAAAAAGTGGTGATCACACTGGATAGACATGGCAACACTTCAGCTGCTTCGGTGCCGCTGGCGCTTGATGAGGCAGTGCGCGATCGTCGTATTCAGCCGGGACAGCTGGTGCTGCTTGAGGCTTTTGGAGGCGGTTTCACCTGGGGTTCGGCGCTGTTACGGTTTTAATCTAGAGGAAGCATAATAATGACTGTTTTTGCTATGGTATTTCCAGGACAGGGTTCCCAGACGGTTGGGATGCTTTCGGAACACGTGGTAGTCAAGGAGACGTTTGCCGAAGCTTCCGCCGTCCTAGGCTACGATTTGTGGCAGCGGGTTCAGAAAGGCCCGGCTGAAGAGCTAAACAAAACATGGCAGACTCAGCCGGCATTATTGGCGGCATCTGTTGCGATATGGCGCCTCTGGCAGCGGCAGGGCGGACGGGAACCGGCGCTGCTAGCAGGCCACAGTCTAGGAGAATATTCCGCGCTGGTCTGCGCAGGCAGCCTAGATTTCACCGCGGCGATCGAGCTAGTAGCGCTGCGCGGCAAGCTTATGCAAGAAGCGCTGCCAGCCGGCAGCGGCATGATGTCGGCTATCATTGGGCTAGATAACGATGCTATCGCCGCCGCCTGTAATCGGGCGGCTCAGGGGCAGCTGGTTTTGCCGGTAAATTTTAATTCACCGGATCAGGTGGTTATCGCCGGGCATAAGAATGCAGTGAAAAGGGCTGGTGTGTTCTGTAAAGAAGCCGGCGCCAAGCACGCGTTGCCGTTGCCGGTAAGCATACCGTCTCATTGCGCCCTGATGAGACCTGCCGCAGAAAAACTGGCGCATGCCTTGGCAGCAGTGACATTTATCGCGCCGCAGATCCCGGTAATCAACAACGTTGATGTGCGCACAGAGCAGGATCCGGCGTCTATCCGACAAGCATTGGTGCGCCAGCTTTATAGCCCGGTGCGTTGGACTGAAACCGTCGAGTACCTTGCGGCTCAAGGTGTGAAGATGTTGTTCGAAATCGGCCCTGGCAAAGTGCTTACCGGCCTGACAAAAAGTATTGTCGGCACCCTGTCGGGCGTGGCCGTGAACGATCCCGCTTCGCTCGCCGCAGCGATTAAACATTAATATTAGGGTTACAGATGAGCTTTGAAGGTAAAATTGCGTTGGTGACCGGCGCCAGCCGGGGTATTGGCCGCGCGATAGCGGAAACGCTCGCGGCACGTGGCGCGACTGTGATTGGTACAGCTACTAGTGAAACGGGTGCGTCTGCTATCAGCGCCTATCTGGGCTGCAGTGGTAAAGGAATGGAATTAGATGTTTCCAGTAACGATTCCATCGAAGCTTTTTTAGAAAAAATGCGCGCAGAATTTGGGGACGCGAATATTTTAGTAAATAATGTAGGCATTACGCGTGATAATCTTCTGATACGTATGAAAGAAGATGAATGGCATTCTATTCTTGATATTAATCTGACGTCCGTATTCCGCATGTCGAAAGCGGTAATGCGAGCCATGATAAAAAAACGCTATGGAAAAATTATTACAATCGGTTCTGTTGTTAGCGCCATGGGCAATGCGGGACAAGCGAATTATGCGGCCGCTAAGTCAGGTTTAATTGGCTTTAGTAAATCGCTAGCCCGTGAGGTCGCCTCGCGCGGCATTACAGTAAATGTGGTAGCGCCGGGATTTATCGTGACGGATATGACCGAAGCGTTGACAGATGAACAGCGAGCGGGCATTTTGTCCCAGATTCCAGCAAATCGTCTCGGCTATCCGAAAGAAATTGCTAGTGCTGTCGCTTTTTTCGCCTCTGAAGAGGCCGCGTACATTACGGGCGAAACGATACATGTCAATGGCGGCATTTATATGCTGTGAAAAGCATGAAAATCATTTGCGTTATTTGTGGTAAAAGCCGCAGAATAGCATAAAATTGTGGTTCGACTAGCCTGGATTAAGTTGCATCTTGTTTAACATTTTACACACTACGAAAACCATCGCATAAGCGAGTTTTGATAGGAAATTTAAGAGTATGAGCACTATCGAAAAAAGCGTTAAGGCAATCATTGCTGAACAACTAGGCGTTAAGGAAGAAGAAGTCGTAAACGATGCTTCTTTCGTTGACGACCTCGGCGCTGACTCTCTTGACACCGTTGAGCTGGTAATGGCGCTGGAAGAAGAGTTCGATACCGAAATTCCGGATGAAGAAGCTGAAAAAATCACCACTGTTCAGGCAGCGATTGATTTTATTCAGGCAAGCCAGCAGTAAGCAAACATCCCTAGGCGGTCACTCGACCGCCTAATTTTTAGTCCCACAGTCAACTATTTTCCCTCTCTGGAGGACAAACTTGTCTAAGCGTCGAGTAGTTGTGACCGGACTTGGCATGTTGTCTCCTGTCGGCAATACTGTAGAATCTACGTGGAGAGCACTCCTTGCCGGACAGAGTGGCATCAGCCTAATCAACCATTTTGATACTACTGCCTATGCAACACGTTTTGCAGGCCTAGTCAAAGAATTTAATTCTGAAGATTATCTGTCGCGTAAAGAAGCCCGAAAGATGGATGCCTTCATCCAATATGGCGTTGCCGCCGGCCTCCAGGCAATGCGGGACTCCAGCCTAGTGATAACCGAAGAAAACGCTGATCGTATCGGCTCCGCTATCGGTTCAGGTATTGGCGGTCTAGGGTTAATTGAAGAAAATCATAGCGCCTTATTGAACGGCGGACCAAGTAAAATCAGTCCGTTCTTCGTGCCTTCAACCATTGTCAATATGGTCTCAGGTCATTTATCCATCAGGTGCGGCCTTCGCGGACCGAGCATTTCTATTGCTACCGCCTGTACCAGCGGTGTGCATAATATCGGCCATGCGGCGCGCATTATCGCTTATAACGACGCAGACGTCATGCTAGCGGGGGGCTGAAAAAGGCAGCACGCCGCTGGGCGTCGGTGGTTTTGGTGCGGCGCGAGCGCTGTCGACCCGCAACGACAACCCTCAGGCCGCAAGCCGTCCTTGGGATCGCGATCGTGACGGTTTCGTTCTTGCCGACGGTGCTGGCGTGATGGTGCTGGAAGAGTACGAGCATGCCAAACGGCGCGGCGTAAAAATATACGCGGAAGTTGTCGGATTTGGAATGAGCAGCGATGCTTACCACATGACCTCACCACCGGATGACGGCGCCGGCGCCGCAAGATCAATGGTCAATGCGCTACGCGATGCGGGGATAACGCCGGCGCAAGTAACCTACATCAATGCGCACGGTACCTCGACTCCCGCCGGCGATAAAGCCGAAACTCAGGCAGTTAAGGCAGTATTCGCTGAGTCTGCTAGCAAAATAATGGTGAGCTCTACGAAGTCGATGACGGGTCATCTACTTGGAGCAGCCGGCGCCATCGAAGCTATCTTCAGCGTGTTGGCTTTACGCGATCAGGCGATTCCACCGACCATTAATCTAGATAATCCCGACGAAGGCTGCGATCTAGACTATGTGCCCAATGAAGCGCGTCAGGTTAAGGGAATGGATTACGCCTTGTGCAATTCGTTCGGCTTCGGGGGAACTAACGGCTCGCTGGTGTTCCGCGCTATTTAATCGTAAAACGTTGTCCAATGGTCCGTTATCGGGCCATTTTCTCTGATAAAGCAAATTACGCAGCCAGCACACTTTTAGTCTATTCTGGTCTATATCCCGATATGAAAAAATTGTAGCAATATTTATCAGAAATTAACTTTATAGCTTAGAAAATCGAATTCAACAGTAAATCAACGGTTTTTGCTACAGATTTTCTAGAAGAAATGTCAGTTTATTTCATTACTCCATCCAGCAGCATAGTTTCACTAAATCCAGATAGACGCATGCCAGGAGTGAGTGTCGTCGTTTTACTAGACATGCGCGGCATTAAGCACAGGATAGTTAATCTCGTCTGCTACTGCTATTTGACCTATTCATGTTTGTCGTTGTTGCCATTGAATTAATGATGATAAGCTTTTCTAGAAAGAAGTTCTCATTTCTTCAGATCATAGTCTTCTGCATGTATGAACCACATCGTCACGTTCTTTATCAGTAGCATATACGGTTCCATTGTCATATGATAGTAAAAACGTGATATAATAAAAGAGCTGATTTTAGTACTGAAAATATTTTAGGCAGTCTTCTCTTTCAAATAAAGTTAGGTCACAAGATTCATCAATAAGCGTTAAGCTAAAATCAGAATATGTATCAATTTTTAAGCGCGATTCGGATTTACTCTAGGCCTGGAGCTTTCACTTCGGGCTTCAGGGAATCCCTTTCTCCAACGAGCCGCAGCAGAAGAGCCGATTTGAAATCTATCTGCAGCTACACGTGCAGGGCTACTCGCCTCAATCGATTATTCGCGATCTTAAGTTCTGACTGTAAGAGTATACAATTGAGACCTCAGAGAAAATTAGCTATAACATATAGATGAATAGCTATTCAATAAACCAGAATGGATAGAAAATGCTTTAGCCTCAACACGCTGTATGGCATACCGGATATTTTCAATATCACTACTAAAAACGTAGTATCAGTGCTCCCAGGTCATAATGTCGGTTCAATCGATACTTAAATTCAGTTAGGTAATAAGGCAGATATTAGCTATAAATTGCACAATAATACTTATTATATCGTTTTTAACATTATCCAGCAGAGCATTAATCTACAGTGGAGCTCAAGCTTAGCTGTGTAGGGTGCGTAATCAGGCTTTTAGTCTCTCTCAATCGCCCGAAAGGAGGCAAAGTGTATTGGCTCAACGGTATACCGCAGACACAATTGCCGCTCACCGATCGAGCTATACATTTCGGCGATGGCTTCTTCACCACAGCCCGAGTACTTGACGGAGATATTCCTCTTCTGGCATGGCATATCGAACGGCTAGTGCGGGCAGGGCAGAGGTTACTCTTTGCATCATTCGATAGCGATGTCCTGCGCCGTGAAATGCTAGCGGCGGCACACGGCGTCAGGGAAGGTATTATCAAAGCGCTAATAAGCCGCGGCAGCGGTGGCAGAGGCTATAGCTTTCGCGGCTGCGACGCGCCACAGCGCATCGTTTCGCTAATGCCTGCGCCGGCACAGTATCCCCGCTGGCGTCAAGAAGGGGTACGGCTCAGCCAAAGCCCAGTGCGCCTAGCGCGAAATTCTCTACTAGCGGGCATAAAGCACAATAACCGGCTGGAGCAAGTGCTTATCCGTGCCCATCTGGACCGAGACGGCTCGGATGAAGCACTGGTGCTAGATAGCGAGGGCGTTGTGGTAGAGTGTTGCAGCGCCAATGTTTTCTGGCGCCGAGGACAGGAGGTGTTTACGCCGGTGCTAAGCCATGCCGGTGTCGCCGGTGTGATGCGTCGCCGGGTAATATTGGTGCTGCCAACGTTAGGCTACTCGTTGGAGAAAGTGAGCGTTAGGCCTAACGCCCTGAGAACGGCAGATGAAGTATTTATCACGAATGCCCTGTTGCCGGTCGTATCGGTGCATGCAATAGAGGCTCGACAGTACACCGATAGAAAGCTGTATCATCAGCTTAGCTCGCTTTGTTGAAGAACGCCAGATGCGAAGTCGTTATGTTGATTTGTAACCGGTAAGCAATAGTCTTTAGGAAGAAATACAAAATCAGTGATTAATTAAAAATTAACATCAATTAGTTATAAAAATAATCCTAGTTACTTCATAAGTAAACCTGGTTACGCATTTTGCTGCATTATCGTCAGTGGGCTGTATGGCATTGTCGCTACTTTCAATGCCGTTATGAAAAGCGCGGTATAAGTGCTCCTAAGTCATAAAATCGGTTAAATCGATACTCAAATGTGGCTGAGTAACAAGACGTTTATTGGACAGAAGTTGTATATCAAATCCCTATTTGATATTCTTCGGGACAATATATTAAAAGTGTCTATTTTCAGTATGCCTCAAAATTGGCTGTTTAAAGCACCTAATCCAGAAATAGAGCAGACTGTTTCTAAATGGAAAAAACGAAATAGTTTTAAGGATCATAGGCATATTCCTTATCGTTTGTAGACGACGGATGTCACCCGCTCAGGAAGATTTTTATTTACACGGCCATGGATTGGAGCGTTTATATAAAACATAGCAAACAGCGTTTAAAAGCTATAAACCCGTCCACCTACATGTTGATAGAAGATATCTTCTAAAAATTTCAAATAAAACTTCACGACGTCATCTTTATCGTAGATATAGATCAAGCGATTAGATAAATTTTTATCTGTCTCTGCAAGCGAAGACCAAAGATCCTGTAAGATCTTTCTTCCATGATCTTGGTTTGAGCATTTGCCATGGCCACTCATCGATTACTTACAGACACGCGCAAAGAATTTAAAGATGATCTTTTTCGCCTGCAAAAAGCCGGACAAGGGGAAACATAAATTTGCCCGCCTATTTACAGAGCTTCATATAGAACAATATCTAGCCCATCGATGCAGCTACAAACGAATGATATGCTCGAGCGGTTTAATTGACGTAAAGATGTGCTGCAAAGTTACTATTTCATTCTGATGAAGAGCTCAAATTACACTGCGTTGATATGTCTGGCTCTACGATTAGGAATTGCTTAGATTAGTATTGTGTAGCAAAGTACTATTATACTTTATCAAATAAAGAGATACAATCAAACCTAAAAGTAAACATACTACCTCTCGTGGATGTCACAGCCATCACCAGGCGGCAAAACACTATAGCCAGAGGCAAAATGCAAAGGGAAACCATGAGTAGTAAATTCATTGTGATAGAGGGACTCGAAGGCGCCGGCAAAACTAGTGCGATTGCCGTAGTAGTAGACGTTCTGCATCAGCAGGGTGTTCGCAATGTGGTTTTTACGCGTGAACCTGGAGGCACGCCGTTGGCAGAGGCACTGCGTGCGCTTATTAAAAACGGCGTGCACAACGATGCTGTCACCGATCGTGCAGAATTGCTGATACTTTACGCAGCGCGGGTACAGCTGGTGGAAAGGGTTATTAAGCCGGCACTGACCCGGGGCGCTTGGGTAGTAGGTGATCGCCACGATCTCTCGTCTCAGGCCTATCAGGGCGGGGGACGCGGCATGAATATGCGCTTATTGCAAACGCTGCGCGATTCGGTACTAGGGGATTTCCGCCCTGACCTGACCCTGTATCTGGACATTCCTGCGGGGCTGAGCCAGCTCGCGCTCGCACCCGTGATAAGCTCGATCGTATTGAAATCGAGTCGCAGAAATTTTTTGAACGCACACGAGCACGTTATCAGGCGCTGGCAGCCGCAGACGACTGTATTGTTACTATTGACGCCAGCCAGCCCCATCCTGCAGTCGGTGCCGCAATCCGCGCTCGGTTGACGGAATGGCTACAGGCGAAGGAAGCCGCGCCATAAAATGTAACTACTAATTAAAAATCGATCTTTACTACTAAATAAAATAGTTTTTTGTTAACAACAGTGCTTATAAATACGCCATTATCTGACAGACATATCAAACGTATACAGCACCTATAAACGCATCCTAAATCTTCTGCGTGCTGATGGGTGAGCAAAGCAAACTGCTGGCAGCATAGCCTCGGAAACCTTGTCGGCGCCGTACTTAGCGTTTTTTGCAGTATAGAAATTACCCTTATGGAGACACGTATAGCCACTTTTCAAACTTTTTATGATTTTTAAATACTCAAGATTATTTTTATTAATTTTATGTTAGAATAGTGCTTATTTAATTAGCAGAGTCAAACAGCTTTAAACCGGCATTCACAATGAAACTGTATCCCTGGCTCAACACTCCATACCAGCAAATCCTTACTCCTTATCAGCAAACGCGTGGGCATCACGCCTTACTGCTGCATAGTCCGTTTGGTAATGGCGAGGTAGCGCTATGTTATACTCTTAGCCGCTGGCTTATGTGCCAGCGGCCAGACGGCAGCAAAAGCTGCGATATTTGCCACAGTTGTCGACTGATGATTACAGGCAATCATTCTGATTTTTATCAACCGGACCTGGGGAAAGGACGACAGACTCTGGGGATAGACAGTATCCGCACTATTATCGATAACGTTTATGGTCGTGCCCGCCAAGGTGGCGTGAAAGTAGTCTGGCTACGCGACGCTGCGCAACTCACAGAACAGGCCAGCAATGCACTGTTGAAAACCCTAGAAGAGCCGCCGGAGGACACCTATTTTCTACTGGTCTGTCAGACACCGGCGCGTTTGTTGCCGACGCTGAGAAGCCGATGCCTCTACTGGCCGCTCCTAGCCCCGAATGAAGCGATAGGCCTGTACTGGTTACAACAGGCTGGCCATGAAGACCCACTCTCAGCCCGCATCGCCCTGCGCCTTTGCGCCAACGCGCCCCTGGCGGCCGAGATCTTGCTGCAGCCGGCGCGCTGGCAGGCGCGGCAGGCGCTATGCGCGGCGTTGCAGGGCGCGCTTACTAACGGCGATTTTTTAGCGCTGTTGCCGACGCTGAATCAGGATAAAGATGACGAGCCGCTGCATTGGCTGCTAAGCCTATTGACTGATGCGATGAAATGGCAGCAGGGTGCTCAGGAATTTCTGGTCAACGCCGACAGGATATTGCTGATTTCCGCGCTGGCAGCGCGCTGGGCGGCCGACACACTGCAAGCGCAGTGGCAACAGTGGCTACAGTGTTTACGCCGGTGCCATGAGATAAGCAGCGTCAATCGCGAATTGTTGCTAACCCATCACTTGCTTGACTGGGAGCAGAGCCCTGCTCATGCTGATACTTCTCTGTGATGTAGAATAAGGTTAAAACTATGTTTAAAGTTGAACTATGTTTTTAGTCGATTCCCATTGCCATCTTGATCGCTTAGACTACCAAGTGTGGCACCGGGATGTGGCGGATGTCGCGGCCAAGGCGCGAGCGCGCGATGTAAAACTGATACTCGCGGTATGTACTACATTACCTGGCTTTCACGCCATGACGGCCATGATAGGCCGGCGTGATGATGTTCTGCTTTCCTGCGGGATTCATCCCCTAAATCTTAATGAACCTTACAATTTCGCCGAGCTGCGGCGTCTGGCTAGCGGGGCGTGCGTGGTAGGGCTTGGTGAAACCGGTCTTGATTACTATCATCAGAAGGATAACAAGGCGCAGCAACAGGCAGTATTCCGCGAACATATTCGCGTGGGGCGCGCGCTAAATAAGCCTATTATCGTCCATACGCGCAGCGCTCGTGAAGATACCCTAGCTATCTTGTACGAGGAGCAGGCTAGTGATTGCGGCGGCGTGATTCACTGCTTTACCGAGGACCAGGCGACTGCCAAGGCGCTGCTGGATCTGGGATTTTTCATCTCTTTCTCCGGCATTATTACCTTTCGCAACGCAGAAAGGCTGCGCGAAGCGGCGCGCTATGTTCCTCTGGACCGACTTCTAATAGAGACAGATTCTCCCTATCTGGCCCCAGTACCTTATCGTGGGAAGGAAAATCAGCCGGCTTATGTGCGTGATGTGGCAGAATTTATAGCGATGCTGAAGGGCGTTTCTCTAGTGCAGTTAGCTAATGCCACAACTGATAATTTCGGCCATCTTTTTCATGTGAAGATGCAAAACAGCCCATTTCCAAGCGAAATGCACGAAGCGTCTAATATAACTTAACGCTTTTATTAGTTATTTTTTAATATAAAACAGCCTATAGCGCGCGTAAACGCGGTTTTTTGAAATATGGAAATGCTCGTTACCCTCAACTGCAGAGGCGTTCCTGAGCCTCACGTTCGGCTATGCAAACGTTACTTTTGCCTTCCATTGCCTGATTAGCACAGGAGTGAAGATTCCGCACCTAAATTAGTTTCACATTCCCCGAGGGGTATAGTTTTTTTGAAAATTTAGATTATATTTTATATTGACTATCATTCTGTATCTCATTTTCTTTTTTCATGTTAGTGAAAATCAGCAGACTGTTTTATGAATTCAGAACGTAAGATCTTAAATTTATGTGTTTTATCATGCTTCTTAATTATGTATTTTAATCAGCTATACTCAGCGGACTATATGGCATTGTGAGCGATTTCAATGCCGTTATTAAGGCGCAGTATTAGTGCTCCCATTTTACAACATCGATTACCTTTAGACTCTAATTCTGTTACAAAATACGCAGAGCAAGCTAATTGACATTAGCAATTACTGTTGACTGCTTAATTCTATATATAAGGTCCTGTCTCGTATAAAATAGCTCAAATCCAAAGCTATCCTAGTATTATATTATATATATTAAATGATAGATAAAGGCGATTGCGTTTAATACAAGCATTATCGGTAATGAAATTCCAATCTATCTTAGCATTTATTTAATTACGTTATATGTGCCAAGCGATCATCTTACTCCGGAATGTCTTAATCTTCTAAAGAAGATGATTCAGTCATGGATCGATCAAGACATTGAATTGAATTCCAGGCATGTTTAGCCAACTGCCATGTTTAGCCGCATCAACGGATTCAAAAATATTTAATAAAGCATTGGCTTAATGCGGCGGGAAGGCTTAGCTTAATGAAGCTGAGCTTATAGATGTTGATATTGTCCGTGACTAGCGCATTTACGTGCCAAGAGACTGGTTTTGAGAAAAAAGTAATAGTGATTACTTAATCCTCTAATTACGCACCTTACCTTGTTAAGCTGAGCTACACTAAAAATAAAAAATTTTTATAAATACCCTCCTGCAGAATATCAAAAACGTCATAATGAATGCTTATTTATATAATTTCTAGCCAACATACACCTCGCTCCCTGGCTGAATTTGAGCATTGATTTAACTAAAGTTATTATTTGAGAGCACTGATAGTGCGCTTCTTGGTAAACAGCTGAGTAACAGTATTGAAGGCGCCCACGGTACCACGCAACCTGTTAACGCTAGCCGAGCAAAATGCGTAACTAGATTTAGTGATGAACAACCAGACTTAATTAATTATAACTAATTGATTTTATTTCACTAATTTTATATTTATTCCTAACGCAGTTACACAGCTTTATCGGCAAGCAGTTTAAGGACCCTCCCTCTCTGGCGGTTTGCTCCAGCTTACCGTAATTAAACGCGTTTTTGCATCACCATTCACAATGCGGTCATACACCCGCTTTTCGGTTTATGCCTTAGGACTACCTCAATCTTTTCTTTGACAAAAAACGCTTAAACCTCGGATAAAATCCGAAGATCAATAAATCAAGAATTTTAAGGAAACGGAAGGCTTTTCGACTTTTTATATCTTACAGGTAGCTAAGAACTCGTCTATGGTGAGAGTTTTATTGCGGTCATTAGTAGAAAGAATAAGTACACTGGTTTTGATATAAACTTCTTTGCACTTTTCTAGACAAGAGAAAGCATGTCTTTCAATGCAAAAGCGGTAGAATCAGGATTCTCACTTATTTTCTGACAGTCTTAATTGCCATATACAGACTCACGGCGGCACTGCTCATGGCAGATACACAACGTCTTGAGACCACTAAAAAGATGCTGTAATGTATTTGCAGCGTCTGACTGACAAATTAAGTACTGTGTGCACAGTGTATGCTCTGTTTGGGATCGCGCTTCGATCAGCATAGAGTAGAAACACTCCATTTAATCCGTAAAATATTAGCAAAAATTAAATTTAAATTGTTTAAAAAACATCGGAATGTGACAACTAGGCGAATCTAAGGCAACATTATCCGCTATCGCCTTAGTTTGTGACGGCGCAGAATATCAAACAACCGCTTGAGTATGGGTGCGATGGCGGCTAACGAATCCTAGAAGTAGGCACAGAATAAATACCATAACATACAGTAGGTTAGAGGTTTGCAGCGCCGCAGATACGCCATACCGGGCTACGATAGGTCCGGTCACGACAAACGTTAGCATGGTGCCAACAGTGCCACAGGTAAGGATAAAATTGACGAGTCTAGGCGATGTCACACGGGTTTGCTGTGATCCCAGCGTAATAATCGTAGTGTAAATTGCACTGGAAACAAAACCCAATGCCAGCAAATACCAAGGCAACAAGGCAGGATCGTCGGAGCGAATGAATAGACACATAAAAGCCGACGAAAGCGCCGCAAGCAGCGTCACGATGCGCTGCAAATCGCAGAAGCGCAGTAGAGCGCTAAAGACCCACATTCCAACCATATAAGCGGTCCAAAAATAGCCAACCAATCTGCTGGCCTGCTTGATATTTATTTGGAAACGCGATGTCACGTATTCCGGCACCCAGGCAATAAAGCCAAGTTGGCCCAATATATAACAAAACGCGGCTAGCGCCAGCAGCGCCGAACCCGGCCCCCATGTTTCCCGGATTTGAAAAGTCTGGCCGGCCGTATCGTCGCCGTGGGATCTCAGTACTGGGAAGTCGGATAGCAGGGCAAGAAAAAAGATTACCAGGTACATCATACTGATACAGACATAAACCCAGCACCAAGTAATATCGTGTGCCAGCAGCATGCCAGCTAGCATAGAGAACAATGAACCGGCCATACTGAAAAACGAGTCGGTAAGCAGCAGGCGTGAACCGCGTTGCCGTCCTATATACAGATGGGTGATAAGGTAAGTGCCTATGGACATTGTAATTCCGCTGACTACGCCCAACACAAACATCGACAAGGAAAATACCGTTAGATCATGACTGATTATTAATCCCAGAACCGCCAACATCATCAGCAGAAATCCGAACATTAACTGGCGTTTCAGAGGGATCATCTCCATCAGCCAGGCGTTGAGAAATATTGCCGTTAAAATGCCTGCATTTAGGAAAGTAAAGGTATGACTCATACTTGAAACGGGTAACTGGAAATAGTCGGCGATATTGCCCAGTACTACGCCGGTAACAATTACCAACGCGCCGGTTAGTCCATAAGAAAAAAACTAATCCATATTAATCTTAATTTATTTTTTTGGTTCATTGTAAACCTAGTGGTCATATTACAGAAACTAATATTATTTATTTTTAAATAATTTATGTTTTATTTTGCACCAACATTTCATAGACCATAATAGAGTTTTATTGCCTCAATACTAATGAAGGCGACTTCTGATTGCAGAATCAGATATATCGATGCAGTCTAATCTAAAGATCTTGACTGGAATGAAATGGTAGCTTGCAGAAGATCTTCTATACGCCTATTAATGCGCTCAACTACCCCATGCGTTTGTAGATGAATGGACAGGCTAAGATCGTGTTCCATCCGTCATTCCACATTTGATTTTTCTTTTTTATCTTGCCGAATAGTAGGAGCGCATGAATAAATATTTAATTTTTAAGAATAGATAGTTGTGCTTTTTTATAAACTTGGAGCATAAAACATTAAACATCATACGTTTCATGAACTTTTTCGTTTTTTCTGAACTCAAGATTTTTTCATCAATAATGATTTTAGTTTTGAAACAAAGTGATAGTGATTACCTAGCACCCAATCGCGCCCTTTGATTAGCAAACCTCAACAAGCTTTACGGCATTGCCGGCGCTTTAATCGCACTACCAAAGCACTGCTTAGTGTTTCTAAAGAACAAAGTCGGTTAAATAGATACCCAAATTCAGCCAAAGCACTTCTTATCTATCCCAGCACATAATATCCCCTGCACCCCCAGTTTATATCCCGCTGCGCTAAGAATTTTAGCAATATTTATTGAAAATTAACTCAATCGATTTAGCGACCGCATTCTACAGTGAATTAACAGCTATTGCTGCAGATTTTCTGAGCAGTAATTTTAGCTTAAGAAACGCTATATATAAGACTTAAATCCGGCAAAGAATAGAAAATATAAAGGAGTGGGCGCATTTTTAACCTTAATAGGCCCTAGTACACCATCAACCAGCATCTTTATTGTTTGATATCTCCACGTGGCTGCATAAAAACGCCCACTTTAATTAATCTGATTATTCAATCTGATTATTCGCGATCCCAGGTTTTATTACAAATAAAGCTAGTTAGACCTCAAAGATGGATGAGCACCACTCTAAAATTACATTTTAAGCACCCATTTTTTAAATATATATAGACTCAATGTTTTTGTCAACAACAACGATTGAATGGATAGATATTATGACTGGATGATCTTTTTACTTGACGGACGCCCTCTGTAAACTCGAGTGAACCATAGGCTTTAGCCTTGTAAAACGTTACTAGGGCTATCAATCATTAGCCTCTCTTTCTAAGAGACTCAAGTCATGCCTTAGCAAGGATTCTAAACTGCTTAACTTGACCACTCAACTGTTTGATACCCCTATATTTATCTCTGCCTATTAGTGTCATGCTTGATTTTAGCATATTCGACTGCAAATCAATTTAACTCCTCCTTACAAATATTTGTTATTAGTGCGTACCTTGCCGTTTTACGGGAGATCGTTTTGACGCATTGCAGTTCTACGGTTTTTTCAGCAAAGAGTCACAGATCTACTTTCTACGCTCCGCTAGCGGCTCGCTGCTGCCGCTTAGCGCAATTAAATGCGTTTATGGCGCCACTATCGAAAAGGCGCTTATATACCCCTTTTTCGGTTTACGGCTTAGAATTGCCTTAAGCCTTTCTTCAATAAAAAAATGCTTAAACCGATTAATCTTGCGTGCACTTTTTATAAAATCTTAACTGAGACGTTTTTACTCAATTGCTTTACACGTTTAACTTATGTATTGCAATTTAACAACATCAATGCATCTACCACTTTCTGTCTGACATGCTTGCCCTTATTACTGACCAACGTTTCGAGTTATATTCTTTTCCCAACCTAAGGATAACAATGCACTCTCCTATCAACAGGGCTGCGCGCCATGGATTAATATAATGATTAGAGACAAACAGGTGGCGACATTACACCTACAATGCCGGGGCTGACTACTGAGGATAGCTGAGCAAAACGCGTAATTAGATAAAGCTTTTCTACTTACACGACACCGGCTCGCAGCATATCATGCATGTGCACTACACCCATCAGGCGATCTCCTTGCGCTACTAGCAGCGAAGTAATGTTACGCATTTGCATCAGGTTTAGAGCCTCTACAGCCAGAGTGTCGGGAGGAACGCGCACGCCGCCGTGGGTCATAACATCAGAGATGCGTGCTCTATTGAGATCTATCCCCATATCAAACACCCGACGCAGATCACCGTCGGTAAAAATACCGACAATAAAATTTTGCATATCGCAAATTACCGTCATACCCAAATTTTTACGAGTGATTTCCAGTAGCGCATCGCGCAGTAAGGCTGAGCAGGCAGTCAGCGGAATATCGTCGCCGCTGTGCATAATATCGCTCACGCACAGCAGCAGTTTGCGTCCTAATGCACCGCCGGGATGAGACAGAGCAAAGTCCTGGACTGTAAACCCTCGCGCGCGCAGCAGGGCCACTGCTAACGCGTCACCCATTACAAGTGCGGCGGTAGTGCTAGCGGTTGGTGCCAGGCCGAGCGGGCACGCCTCTTCTGGCACATGCACACAAAGATGGATTTCCGCCGCCTTCCCCATCGTACTATCCGGTTTTCCGCTCATGCAAATAAGCGGGACGTGCAGGCGCTTAAGCACAGGAATCAGGGCCAAGACCTCATGGGATTCACCAGAATTAGATAGCGCGATGACAATATCTTGTAACGCTATCATACCCAAATCGCCATGGCTAGCCTCGCCAGAATGGATAAAAAATGCAGGAGTACCAGTGCTAGCGAAGGTAGCGGCTAACTTGCGGGCGATATGGCCGGATTTGCCCATACCCATTACGACCACTTTCCCAGTGCAGCGAAATAGCGCTTCGCAGGCGCGGCGAAAATCGTCGTTGATATACTGCTCTAGCTGCACCAGACCCTCCCGCTCAATAGCGAGAACCTGCTTACCGGCGGCGATAAAATCAAACGCCGGTATTAATGTAATATGCGACATAAAACGTATCCTGATAGTTTTCGGAACGGAAAGCTAAATTAACAGTACCGCGAGATGGGCGATAAACGCATAGACCAATACAGCCTCCGATAGGCAATTTATCTGGCACCGCTTGCAGAGGCAAGGGGCGGCGAAGGTAATAGTCGCGAACAAAGACTCGAAATTAAACGCGACGGGGAAGAGCAGTAAGAGAATGCCTAGCATAATAACACTATGCAAGATAGTGGAGCCAATAATACCCCAAGGCAATATTATTTTTTCCTAACTGGAACTCACTATGCAATTCGTAGTTAGCATATATGTCATTACTTGGCTGAATTTGAGAATTAATTTAACCGACGTTATGACCTGATAGCACTAATACCACGCTTTTTGGTAGAAGCATTGAACATGCCCAGCATGCCATACAGTCTGTTAAAAATAACTGAATAAAACACATAATCAATTCATAATAAACGCCAGCACTCCTCACGCGACAGCACACTGTATTATTGCTATTGTGCAATAGTTCTGCCAGTTGCTAACGGGTCAGTGCGCGCCCGCTTTCGCATAGCGAAAGCCGTGAAATGGTAACGATAATAAGCAAGATAGCTTGCCTCCCCAGCATAGCAAGGCGTTATCTCAAGCCTGCCAAGCTACGCTCTTCATTTTTCAAAAAACTATTAACAGAAGGCTGCAGAATAGCGTAATCAGCAGCAGTAGTGATAGCTCACACCGCACGGCCGATAATTAGTATTATATTGAACAATATTAAAACCCAGGATATTGCCACCCTTCTATTGCTCTGATTATTCAGCGAAGCGGTCACCGACACGAGTAATTCGGGCAGCCAAGTGCCGCAGGTGACGCTGGCAGAGCCGATAAGCTCAGGAGCAACGCCAAGTGAACAGCTTAAGACGACTGGACTACATACTCGTCGTTTTCCACCTGATTTTTCTTTTTTATCTTACAGAAAGTAGGGGACTATAATAAATTATTTATTTCTTTTTAAGAAAATATAGATAGTTAGACGCTTTTAAACTCAGAACGTAAGATCTTAATTCTAATGTTTTCATCATATTTTCTCCCGATTACGCACCTTACTCAACCAAGCTTGGGCTAAACTGGGAATAAATAATTTTTAAGTAGATCAATACTCTGCTGAAGAATGTTAAAAACACTAACGAGTACTTAGCATGCAATTCGCAGCCAACATACACCTCGGCACCTAGTGTCAGATCGCATATTAAATAATGAATAAAGACACTTGAGCATAGTACTAGTGTTATTGGCAATGAAATGCTAATCGATTTTAATGTTTATATAATCGCGTTTCCCTGCTAAACTATAAATTCACTTCGCAATGTCTTAATCTTATCAATATGACGATGCAGGCATTAACCGATCAGTACATTGACTTCGATTTTCGCCATGTTTAGCCAACTGCCATCTTTGTGCGTATGAAAATTTACAACAATCTTGTAAAACCTTAACCTAATTTGACAGGAAGACCGAGTACAATAAATTTAATCTACCGCTATTAAGATTGTCTATAATTAGCATAATTCGGTCTGTGTAAGAATGAAAATATATTTTGTTGAGATATACTTAAGAAAGTAACGACAATCGATACCAGCTCTATGCTCGTTCTATACTCAGTTACTTTCTATGCTCAGTTACTTTAGTAAACCGACTATCCACCAACCGCCTATTAAGCATAAAGATATTAGATACCCTAAGCTGTTTGTATTCACAACCTTCCCGAGCGGGTTTTTAAGGTCTCAACGGCAGCGCACGTGTGTGTATAATCAATTAATAAGGGGTTTTATCTATGTAAACCACCGGATAAATAGGATCATAGGGCCGACAATACACATTCAGCACTTTCTCGATAGTGAAAATGGTTTAAGTTCGTTTTTAGTATGCGTCTTACTGCTTTACGCAAGATCATTTTGACGTCTTGTAGTTCCGCAGCTCTATCAGTAAGCAGTCGTAAGGCACACTAGCTCGGCCTCTCTGGCTGCTCGCTACAGCTCAGCACAATTAAATGCCTTCCGCATCACGATCCAAAATGCGGTCATAGGCCTGCTTTCTTGGTTTGAGATCACTCAAGCTACTGAATGAATTTTCTATAAAAAATTGCTACAATTTTTCGCAGCGAAATAGATAAAAAACTCTCTAGCTCCTAACCGAACGACGCAAAGCATCGCGGTTCATCTTCTTGCCTGTTTCCGAGACAGGCAGTTTCCTCTAAGATAGAGGTCTGATTACCGACTTTAAAAAGTAAAAAATTATATGAAAACCAGTGAAATCAAAGCCGTGCTGATGAAATCCTTAGCGCTAGACGAAGTTGAAGTAAGCGGCGAAGGTAACCATTTTCAAATTATTGCAGTCAGCACACAATTCGCCGGCATGAGCCGACTGAAAAAGCAGCAGACTATTTATGCACCGCTGATGGAATACATTTCAGATAATCGCATTCACGCTTTATCGATTAAAGCTTACTCTCCTGAAGAGTGGAAGTGCGACCGCAAGCTAAACGGTTTGTAAATTTTGACCCTGGCAAATAATAGTCTTCCCGTTAAATACTGAGAACAGTCATAATGGATAAATTTCGTATTCAGGGTCCTACCCGATTAAGCGGTGAAGTCACCATCTCAGGGGCTAAAAATTCCGCGTTGCCGATCTTATTCGCCACGTTACTCACGGAAGAGCCAGTAGAGATTCAAAACATCCCTAAGCTGAAAGATATTGACACCACCATAAAATTACTGAGCCAGCTCGGCGCCAGAGTCGAACGAAATGGTTCGGTGTATGTCGATGCCAGCGGCATTAAATTTTATTGTGCACCCTATGAGCTAGTAAAAACCATGCGCGCATCGATTTGGGCGCTTGGGCCGCTGTTAGCGCGTTTTGGACAGGGGCAAGTATCCTTGCCTGGTGGCTGCGCTATCGGCGCGAGGCCGATAGATCTGCATATCAGCGGCCTGAAGCAGTTAGGCGCTACCATCAAGCAGGAAGAGGGCTACGTCAAAGCCTCCGTGGACGGCCGTCTACGCGGGGCGCATATAGTCATGGATAAAGTTAGCGTCGGCGCCACAGTCACGATTATGAGCGCTGCGACTTTAGCAACCGGCACAACCATTATTGAAAATGCCGCCCGCGAGCCAGAAATTGTCGATACCGCCAACTTCCTTGTCACCCTTGGCGCGAAAATTAGCGGCGCCGGTACCGATAAAATTATCGTCGAAGGGGTTCAGCGCCTCGGCGCTGGCGTCTATCGTATACTCTCCGATCGTATCGAAACCGGCACTTTCCTAGTAGCTGCAGCTATCTCGCGCGGTAGCGTAGTGTGTCACGCTAGCTGTCCCGATACACTGGATACCGTACTGGCTAAGTTGAGAGAAGCGGGTGCACATATTGCCGTCGGCGACAACTGGATTAGCCTAGATATGCACGGCCAGCGCCTGAAAGGGGTTGCAGTGCGCACTGCCCCCTATCCCGGCTTCCCTACCGATATGCAGGCGCAGTTCAGTCTACTGAATTCGATAGCCGAGGGTACGGGCGTGATTACGGAAACTATTTTTGAAAACCGTTTTATGCACGTTCCGGAACTGATTCGTATGGGGGCGCATGCAGAAATAGAAAGCAATACCGTTATCTGCCACGGCGTAGAAACGCTATCGGGCGCACAAGTCATGGCGACCGATTTGCGAGCTTCCGCTAGCCTCGTACTGGCTGGCTGCATCGCCGAGGGAGTGACGGTAGTAGATCGTATTTATCATATAGATCGCGGTTATGACTGTATCGAAGAAAAGCTACGGCGCATAGGCGCTCATATCGAACGAATCAGCAGCGAGTAAAAGCTGGTCTAGAGCACTTTTCATCTATTCTGGTTTATATCCCGCCGTAACAAAAAATTATTGCAATCTTGATGCAGCATGACGCCAGATCCTGGCGTGCAAATTTCTAACTGATTATAGGCGCTGCTGTTCATGCTGCGGTTATATAAAGAGACCGCCCGCGTAACGCGCAGTATCCCCTGATTATGACTAATCGATTCCTCCTTATCACTATTTAAAACTCGTAGAGATGCTAGAAAATAGCGGCAGGACAATATGAGTTAAACAGACGTGGCAAAGCCGGCGTCCGTTTTTTTAATTTCTTAGCGCAGTAACAGGAAAATACTCGCATCGCCACGCACGATATTTAGCGCGATAACAGCCGGTTTAGCCCCCAATACTTTGCGCAGTTGTGCTAAACTCTGTACCCGTTCGCGATTTAGGCCGACGATCATATCGCCTTTTTGTAGACCGATCGCGGCAGCAGGTGAATCTTTCACGATATCTTTCACCCGAACGCCCTTGGTGCCGTCTTTTAACTGAGCGTCGTTAAAAAAAGCCCCCTGCAGCGCCGGGGTAAGAATCTCTTCGCTAGTAGTGGCGGACGCACTGTTATCCAAAATTACCGACACCGTTTGCGGATTCCCGTTGCGCAGCAGGCCAAGTTTAACGCTTTTGCCCGGCGCGGTCGTCCCGACTTTGACCCGCAGTTCGGCGAAATTTTGAATCGGTTTCCCTTCCACTGAGATAATAATATCACCGGCTTTAATACCGGCCTTGGCCGCAGCGGAATTCGGCAACACTTCGCTGACGAACGCGCCGCGCTGGGTGTCGCTATTAAAGGCCTTGGCGATATCTGCCGTCAGCTCTGTACCCTTAACGCCGAGCTGACCGCGTTTAACTTCTCCATATTCAATCAGTTGCTGACTCAGGTTTTTGATTATATTGCTGGGTATAGCGAAACCGATGCCGATATTGCCGCCCCCGGCGCTAGAATAGCGGTATTGATACCGATAAGCTCACCATTGAGGTTAACCAGAGCGCCGCCGGAATTCCCGCGGTTAATAGAAGCGTCAGTCTGAATAAAGTTCTCTAGACCCTCTAAATTCAGACCGCTTCGCCCTAGAGCGGACACAATACCGGATGTCGCAGTCTGGCCGAGGCCGAACGGGTTGCCGATCGCGACCGCGAAATCGCCAACTTTAAGAGCGTCGGAGTCAGCCATGGTCACCTCACTGAGGTTTTTCGGAGAATGCAACTGCAGTAGCGCTAAGTCGGTCTGCTCGTCGTTCCCTACCAGCTTGGCGTCGAATTCATGACCATCATTGAGCTGCACCTTTATCTTACCCGCGCCGCTAACCACATGATTATTTGTGATTATATAACCCTTTGTGGCGTTAATGATGACGCCTGAGCCCAAGCCTTCAAACGGACGTGTTCCACCGTTGCCGCCCGGAAAGTCGGGGTCGAAGAAGTATCTGAATTCCTTAGGTAGCGTAAGACGCCGAACAGGCTGAGAGCCTTCAACATAGACGCTTACTACCGCAGGCAGAACTTTGATCAGCATCGGAGCCAGGCTGGGTACAGCCTGCCCTGTCACTTCGGCCGGCGTTGCCGGCCGAAGTGGCGAAAAAGGGAATAGGCTAAGTCCGATACTGAGCGCCAATACACTGAATAGAGGTGTTGTTTTCATTGTAACCTTAACTCCGCTTGTTTTATATCAGATACCCTGTTTTAGGCAGCTAGTGACGGTATTATAATCGCCATTATAATTTTGTCCGGCATGGAGAAGTTTAGTCTGGCATCGGGTCAATGCCGGCCAAATACAGGCGGCAGACGCTATTTGCAAAGGCCGCGCGTCTTGCGCAGTAAGCCGCTAGCGCTTTCAGAATAATCCCGCGGCTGCATTTCCGCAGGAATTTGATCGTTGTCTGATTCCGCTTCGGGCATACGATAGCGGAACGGATAATCTTCGCGACACTGATCCGGCAGCAGGCTATTGGACCCTTTAGCCATATGCTGACAAAGCTGACGGCAATCGTCAGCCATATTATCTAACAATTCTGCGCCGCGGGCGCAGTGGCCAGTCAGCTTTTCACGATACTCGTCTAGCTCGACTTGACTCTTCTTCAATTCGTGCTGAAGCGTTTGCTGCTGACGCAGTTTACGAGTTCCGAATCGCATGGCGACTGTACCGATGATCATGCCCAGTACCATTCCAATCAGCACATATTCCCAAGTCATAATGACTCCTATTTTGATTTCGTTGTCCTGTAGGATTCAATACAGAATTAGCTTCACTATATATATCTTGATAACTAAATAATTTATTTATAGTTTTCTAATTTTTAGAAAATCAGATGCGAAATAACGGATTTATAATAAAATTGGTATATTGTCCTATCATTCCGCACCTGATTTTTCTTTTATCGAAACTCAAGAGAATTCAGAAGATCTGAACTTATCGTTGCCTGACTATGCAATTATCTGAGTATTGCAAACATACTCAACACCGCATTACACAAAAACACTCGCTAAGTTCCGACATAGCTAGGAAATAATCACTATAATTTTCAATATCGTCATAGCAATACTCTTCATACGTTCCCGCCGTTCTTCGTAGATGGGCCGGTAATCGGCTGATTAGTCCCAGAATCTGTGAAGACGACTTCAATAACAATGTTTTGATGACTGGTTGAAAGCTGATTCCTCATGCTAATTAAATCATTATTCTTTTACGAGGAAATTAACAAAAAAATCTTAGACATTTGAAAACCATCAAGACAGTTCGACGAATAATCATCAGCACATTAATATGCTCAATATCTAGATTGCAAAAACACCAAGCAGGGCCTGATGCATTTTCCAGAGCGCTGCCAGTCAGAAGTTTTCTGCTCTTACGTATCTGCACGCAGAAGCTTCAGGATACGTTTATAAGTATTTTTTGCGGCTTGCATGCATTCAGAATAATGGCGTATTTATAATAACTGATTTTAATAAAAACTATTTTACTTAGCAGTAAAAATTACTTTTACTTGAAAAGTAGTAGCTAGGCTAGATCTTAAGAGTAGTACCGTGCATCTCAACATCACCAGTTTCTATGTTAATGGAACTTATTTTTCCTGATGACTAAGGGACTAAACAACTGCAATTAGTATCACATTACATATTAAATGATATATTTTCATATTAAGGTGTATAGAAAGATTCTAAACGATCTCATAAAGCCTTGGTCTAATTCGGCGGGTAAGCTCAGTACGACGAATCTCGACTATAAAATTCTCCATGATCAGCGTCATTCGGTGTGCATAAGGATATTTATTTGAGATATTCTTAAGAAAGTCAGCCCAATCAATCCTGCTGCTATGCTCTTTTCCTATGCTCAGTCAATTTTATTGAGCTAACGACTTGGCAAGCGACCAACGATCATCAAGACATAACACACCCTATCGGTTTGTATTCATCACTCTATAGAGCGGGTTTTTCAGGTCTTAACAGAAAATCTATGCGTATGTATCCAATTAATTGACAAGTAGTCTTGTTTATGTAAGAACTATCGCATGCATCAGCTTATAGTGCTGACGATACACGTCCAGCACGTTTCCATAGGCGAAACAAATTCGGCGTTGCTTTCTAGCAGAATCAGTATAATCCTACCGTTTTTTTCGCCATGGTTTCAGTTCGTTTTTTTTAGTTTTTCATTCGAGATTATTTTGATGCATTGCAATTTTATTACTTTATCAACAAGTAGTTATAAAATCTATTGCCTCTATCTCTCTGGCAGTTCTCGCTGCATCTTACGGGCACCTATTTATAAAATCCCGGCTAACGCCTCGCCATTCGGTCGCTTTACGCGTCTAATCAATGTGTCCTGATTTGATAAAATCAATGTATTCATAACTTTTTTAGCATCCCCGCCCTTGCTGATCAATGCTTCTAGTTGCATTCTTTCTTCCGACGTGAAGATAACAATATATTTTTCTATTCTTCTATTTTATCTAATTTCTTTAGCTCTGCTACAGATACTACAACCGCCACTTTTACTTATTAAGACACTAAGTGCGTGCTTAGAGTCGTAATCATCAAGCAGATCTGAATCACGCAGCCTTAGGGTTATGCTGCGAAAACTAAACGGATCTTCCTGTATATATGCAGGCTAAAAACGGAAACAGTAACGATAGCTAACCTTTAGCAAGATTGCACAACCCCACCTCCGCAGTCTTAAAGCCGCTTAAGAGAATCGCTAAATAGTAGGAAAGGACGCCATACATAATGGCTAGACGCTTTACCTGCTACATCAGCAGCAAAAACTGTATCTAACGCTTGTGCTTTTGAATAATAATCGAGGACGTCTGAAAACAAACCAGAACCTGGATACTTACCAATTTCGCATTGAATAGCATGCCTTTACTTGGCTGGGAAAGTAGGATAAGTTATTTATGGGAAAATTTTAAGCTATTTAATAAGGCAAAGAAATATCGAGAGAGGAAGTGCCTGTTTTTTTCAAAAATCTTGATTTCTTTGCTCCTTTCTCTACCTAACAAAGCCAGAACGTACAGAAGCACTACTGATCCTAATAGTCTTTATCCCGATGATCTATGCCGCTTTCGAATATCTTATACGTAACGCCATAGTCGGTATGCTCTGATTAGTTTATGTCCGCATAGTGGTGCTCAGGCTATCTTATTCAACTCGCAAAGTGCTGGTGATAACACCTGCAGGCTTTTTCTTCCGGTGCGTTATCGATCTGACAAAAGGCGCGTACGGCGGCATCGTAGATGCTTGGCTAGAACGAGTTAAAGCACAGGATATTAATCATTACCTTTAAAAGATTACTTAGCTCTACGGCTTTCGATAATAGCCTTAGCAACGTTGTTCGGTGCTTCATTGTATTTCAGGAACTCCATGGAGTAAGAAGCACGACCCTGAGTCTGTGAGCGCAGATCAGTAGCATAACCAAACATTTCAGATAAGGGGACCTGCGCACGAACAGTTTTACCGGTCGTGGTATCCTTCATGCCATCAATCATACCGCGTCGACGGTTCAAGTCGCCAATCACGTCTCCCATATAGTCTTCAGGCGTTTCAACCTCTACCTTCATAATAGGTTCCAGTAGCACTGGTTTCGCCTTCATAAAGCCTTCTTTAAACGCGATGGAGCCAGCGATCTTAAAAGCCATTTCTGAGGAGTCGACTTCATGGTAGGAACCATCGAAGGCAGCAACACGGACATCTACGATCGGGTAACCAGCCAGAACACCGCTCTTCAGCTGCTCCTGAACACCTTTATCCACCGCCGGAACGTATTCTTTTGGCACCACACCGCCGACGATTTCGTTTAGAAACTCATAGCCTTTACCACCCGGCTCCAGAGGTTCAATACGCAGCCATACGTGACCAAACTGACCGCGACCACCGGACTGACGAATAAACTTACCTTCCTGTTCAACGGTGGAGCAGATCGTTTCGCGGTAGGCCACCTGCGGCTTACCGACGTTGGCTTCTACGTTAAATTCGCGGCGCATACGGTCAACAAGAATTTCAAGGTGCAGCTCACCCATGCCGGCAATGATAGTCTGACCGGACTCTTTATCTGTCCAGACTCGGAAAGATGGGTCTTCTTGCGCCAGACGGCCCAGCGCCAGACCCATTTTTTCCTGGTCAGCTTTAGTTTTCGGTTCCACGGCGACAGAGATAACCGGTTCCGGGAATTCCATACGTTCTAGAGTGATAGGAGAAGACGTATCGCACAGGGTATCTCCGGTAGTCACGTCTTTCAGCCCGATGGCCGCGGCAATATCGCCGGCGCGCACTTCCTTAATTTCTTCACGTTTATTGGCATGCATCTGCACGATACGACCGAAACGTTCGCGCTTATTTTTCACTGAGTTCAGCACTGTGTCACCGGAGCTGACGACACCAGAGTAGACGCGGAAGAAGGTCAGGTTGCCGACAAACGGGTCGGTGGCGATCTTGAACGCGAGTGCCGAGAATGGCTCATCATCGCTAGAATGACGCCTAGCGTGGGTTTCACCGTCATCGCGGACGCCGTTGATAGCGGCAACATCAGTCGGCGCTGGCAGGTACTCAATAACCGCATCTAGCATCGCCTGTACGCCCTTATTTTTGAACGCAGAACCACAGGTGACCAGAGTGATTTCGTTATTCAGAACGCGCTGTCGCAAACCACTTTTGACCTCTTCTTCTGTCAGCTCTTTACCGCCCAGATATTTGTCCATCAGCTCTTCAGATGCTTCGGCTGCAGATTCAACTAAGTAATGATGCCACTTATCAGCTAGCTCGGTTAAATCAGCAGGCATATCCTCATAAGTAAAGGTGACGCCCTGGTCTGCTTCGCTCCAGTTGATGGCTTTCATTTTCACCAGATCGACGACACCTGTGAATTTTTCTTCCGCCCCGATAGCTAGCTGGATCGGAACGGGGTTAGTTCCCAGACGTGTTTTCAGCTGTTCGACCACGCGCAGGTAATTGGCACCAATCCTATCCATTTTATTCACGAACGCGATACGAGGCACCTTATATTTGTTTGCTTGACGCCATACGGTTTCAGACTGCGGCTGCACGCCGCCCACCGCACAGTAGACCATGACCACGCCATCGAGCACGCGCATGGAACGTTCTACTTCGATTGTGAAATCAACATGTCCTGGGGTATCAATGATGTTAATGCGGTGCGAATCAAACTGTTTGGCCATGCCAACCCAGAAACAGGTAGTCGCAGCGGACGTGATGGTAATGCCACGCTCCTGCTCTTGCGCCATCCAATCCATAGTGGCTGCGCCATGATGGACTTCACCGATCTTGTGGTTCACGCCCGTATAAAACAGAATACGTTCAGTCGTGGTAGTTTTACCCGCGTCGATGTGTGCACTTATACCGATATTCCGGTAGTGTGCGATGGGTGTTATACGAGCCATTTGAATCCTCGATTACTAGGACGTTCATTCTAAACTAAAGCAGTAGAGACAGCTTATAAGCGTCCGCGAAGTTAGCGTGACTACACGGTATACGATTACCAGCGGTAGTGGGCGAACGCCTTGTTGGCATCTGCCGTACGGTGAACGTCTTCACGTTTCTTCACAGCAGCACCTTTGTTTTCTCCGGCATCAGAAAGTTCATTCGCTAAGCGCAGAGCCATAGATTTATCACTGCGTTTACGCGCAGCTTCAACGATCCAACGCATTGCCAGGGCATTGCGGCGAACCGGACGAACTTCTACTGGCACCTGATAAGTAGAGCCACCGACGCGGCGTGATTTAACTTCGACAGTCGGACGCACGTTTTCCATGGCCACTTCAAAAGCCTCCAGATGGCCTTTACCTGAACGCTCTGCAAGCGTCTCCAGCGCGGCATAGACGATTGCTTCTGCGGTAGATTTTTTTCCATCTACCATTAGGATATTAACAAATTTGGCTAAAAGCTCAGATCCGAATTTTGGATCCGGCAGGATTTTACGTTGACTAATGACGCGACGACGTGGCATTGAAATACTCCGTTGTTAATTCAGGATTGTCCAAAACTCGATGAGTTCTTTGAAAGAGTTAATAAAATGTTTGGCCTTACTTAACGGAGAATCATTAAGATTTTGGCTTCTTCACGCCGTACTTGGAGCGGCCCTGCTTGCGATCTTTAACACCAGAGCAGTCAAGGGCACCACGAACGGTATGGTAACGCACACCCGGAAGGTCTTTTACACGACCTCCGCGGATTAGGATCACGGAGTGCTCCTGCAGGTTATGACCCTCTCCTCCGATATAAGAGGTAACTTCAAAGCCGTTAGTTAAACGAACACGGCACACTTTACGCAGCGCGGAGTTCGGTTTTTTCGGAGTGGTCGTATATACGCGGGTACATACGCCTCGTTTCTGCGGGCAAGCGTTCAGCGCCGGAACGTTGCTTTTTGCAACCTTCATAGAGCGCGATTTGCGTACTAGCTGGTTAATTGTTGCCATTCAATACAACTCCTGAGATTTTATTTCGTAAGCACGTAACAAATCGCCTCGTGATGCTACTTAGCGAAGCACGAGGACGCAGAATTTTATGGCTGACGTGTAAAGGTGTCAAGAAATATACAACCTACCTTGTCTTACCACGCCATCTGCTGCGGCTGTTTTTCGGTTAGCATGACGAAATCATTATAAGTAATTATTGCGATATGGTGAAAAATGAATAGACAATCCACGGGCAGCTATGTCGTTTTTCAACGCGTGCAGCGCCAAAGGCGAAGCGTTCAGTGCGCGAGCGGCTGGCGAGCCGCGCAGACCGGCGATAACGCCATCTGACAGCAGCAATAGGTTATCGCCGGGCCGCACGGTACGCAGCAGCGCCACTAGATCGCAGGCATAGGGAGAACGACTAAGGGTATACAGCATAAGTGCTCTCGGGCGTCAAAATGTCAATACAGTATGGTATGGGGCTAGACTCCGACTCCAATCAGCCGCCCGCAGCAACTCGACATCTAGCACCCAGTCTGCGCCGGCATCCAGTCCGCGCTCTGCTACCGAGTCGGCGCAGAGATAGAGCCTGTCGACATTATATAACGACAGTACACCGAAAGTGGCGACGAAGTCCCGCGCTAGAATTTGTACCGGCTGCTGATGAGATAAGAGCAACAATACGCCATCAGCGATAAAAAATACGCCGATATCCTCCGTCAGCGCCGAAGTGGCCAACAGTGCGTCAAGCCCTTCCCGGCCGGCCGCGTTGCCGTGCGGCCCTTGGGTGAAAACAAAAGCGATGCGGTTCATGACGGCATTAAAATTGGATAAAGCGATCGCAGCCGAGCACTGCCTGCGCCAGCGCGCCTAAGCCGCTAAGCTTGAAGCCCCGCTGAAGGTTCTCACCGGCGCATTTAAGCAACGACGCCTGTAGAGCATCGGTAACGCCGCGGCGCAGGGCGGCAGCTATGCAAACATGCAGCGCTACCCGATGCTTCTGCGCTAGGTCATGCCAGGCACGCACCAGATCTACTTCATCGCCGGCGGGCGCAGTCAGTCGATTGGCGTTAGTAACGCCGTCTTGATAAAAAAATACGGTGCCGAGACGATGACCGCATGCCAGCAGCGCCTGGGCGAACTGAAGCGCGCTGCTGGCTCGCTGATTGCCATAGGCAGGGCCCGTGACCATCAGGCAATAACCCAGAATCACCTTGCCTCTCCTGCAAAATCGCTGTTTTGAACTGATGGATATATAAGCACACCATGTCCTTAGAGATATTTAGCCTAAATGTAACCTGATGAATAGTCTTCTTGATGTTAAAAATGTTTTTTCGTACAGATTAAGAACGATCTGCCAATTTTTAGCGTTATTAGACGCGCTGCAATTGACGTTGATTTCTTCAACGGCAAACTTCAGAGCTGGAGTCATTTGATCGTCCATGCAGGAGATGAAATTCACCAAGGTCGTAATATCGTGCGTTTCCGGCAGAATAAACGTTTGCATTATCTGCAAGAACAGCATATCCAGATTCGTGTCAAAAAAACAGAAGCACTATACTCTGCCGCTCGCGGGCACAAATGGCACTGGACGACGGATTTCATTAGGACGCTATTTTTGCAAGGCTACAGTAGGCACAGGAAACACCGTATACTCACCCTCGTATCATGCAGCATGCGCCGTGAGAGATCCGAAATCGGAGAACCGATTTTACGTACGGTATTTTCGCCGTTAGCGATACGCCGGCTGAATATTTCAGATACTTAAGGGAGTGCAACATAACCTCTCAATGCTTGCCAATTTTCACACACTGAAAGACAATATATTTTTAATAATTTATTTTTAATTTTTAATAATTATTATTTTATATATTATTTTTTATCTTGCCTAAGAATCAGGAAATCATAAATATATTATTTGTTTGCAAAATGTCGAGCTGATTTGTGAACTCAAAAACTGAGGTCTTAAATCTAATGTATTCTATCATATTTTCTCATGATTACTACTTTACCCCACTACACTTAAACTACACTGGCAATAGATACTTTTCAAGTAGATGAATACTCTACTGAAGAATGTTAAAAATGCTATAATCCGCACTTACTATGCAATTTATATCCAACATACGCCTTGTTAATTGAACGAATTTAAACATCAATTTAACTGATATTATAGAAGCACTGATGCGGCGTCGCTTAGAGGAAATTTATGATTTTAGAGCTAGACATATATCGGTCTAATCTAATCTTGAGCACTTTACTGGGATGTAATAGTCTCTTTCATCACATCTTCTATATGCCCATTAAATTGTTTGACTATACCAATCGTTTGTGAATACATCAGTAGGCTAATGTGGTATTCTATATCAAGCTCTTCATATAAGGAATCGAATTCATATTTTCCGATGGCAAAGCGTTTTCGAAGGTCAAAAGATGATCCGTAAATTCTTTACTATTCTCTGTAAGAACCCAATGAGTAGCCGGGGACATGCCCGACTAAGAGCGCGCAAAAAACACCGTGCATTAGCCACAGTTTAGCTTCTTAGAGGTAGATAGAAACCTATCAAGCTACTCGCCTCACATCCACGCAAGATAACGTCATGAAATTTTATCTCACATTTATGGAAAATACTTTACATTAACATGCAGGTAATCGGGCTCTGAGCTTTTAAACACTTTGTGCTTTGGTTTTAGTGCTTTCTCCTTCATGTTACGCAAACACCCTAATGCATCCCTGGATAAACAGCGTTCTAGGGCAGCTCTGGATACCGTAGGGTTCAAAAATTCGCATACGATTGCTAATAGATCTATCCAGTAGGGAAAAGTCATGTTCCGTAGGGAAACAGTTACGGCTTTCTCAGCGGATGACAGCCTCATATCCATCTCATTTTCTCTATTTAGAAACGGTTCATTTTAGAAACGGTTGATTCAGAGATGCTATAAAGCTTAGCTAAAGTAGATACTGGCTCGTTACTTGCCTGAAGAGCGGCTCTGATTTTAGGCATGACAGTTGCCTGCCTATTACCATAGGCAGGGCTGCACAACAAGAGTTTATATAATGAGCTGGAAAAATAACTATAGCCTTTTATCTATTCCAATTTACTAAATAACCATTCTAGGCTGTAGAAAATTTTTTCTCTGAAGTCTAAATTGCACATTCTCATAGTGAAGAACTCAGATCGCGAATAATCAAAATTAATTGAAGCAGGTAATTCTACACGTGCAGCCGCGAATGGATATAAAACAGGCTCTTCTACTCTATCTTCTGCCTTATTCACTGGATTTAAATCCTGTTTATATGGCGTTTCCCAAGTTGAAATCACTGCTTAGAAAAGGTACAAGAAGAATCGTTAATTCACTATTGAATACAACCAGTCAAACTATTGATTTAATTTTTTAAATTTCTCACTGATTTCAGATGCGGAGTGATGGTTATATTGCACGCTTTCTGCATTTTGCTGAGGAATGGGCCTGCCGAGGGGTAGAAAGCGGGCAGGCACGTATCCGCTACCGTAGTTCCGGCGCTTAAAGGACAGCGTACGCCGCTTTGGCGTGCGAATTAGCAGAGTTAATACCCCGCTAACACACAGATATATAATCCTTGCTGCGACAAACATTATCACGTTATACATCCAGCCGTAAAGAAGCTAACTTTATCTCATTACCATATCAGGGTCATAGTATAGGCCAAAAGGTGCTTTTAAAGACTAGCACCACTTCGTTCGAGTAAGAGGAGAGAGCGAGCTTGACAAAAACGGTATTAGAAGCCGCAGCGACTGGAAGCGGCTCATACCAAGCGCTACATCGAACCGCGACTCTTCGGCAGGAATAGCACGCATCGTGTCGGCGAAGAATTAGGCACTATAGGCGCTGTTAAGCGTAACGCTACCATGGCGCATAGACAAGGGCCGAGACAGTAGCGACAAGAGCCAGGAGATGTCGCGCAAGGTAATAAACTGTCACGGTCTATAATAGATAAGGCAAATCTGCACCTGCAGCCGCGTACCGGTAAACAGCTGTTACGTAAAGCTAACTATGCTTTTAGTTTTCTGCATCAAGTTGTTAACGCTAATCAGCGACACGAACGCCGTCTCCTTTAATAGCACGAGCCACTGATCCTGGAAGCCGCATAGAGGATTACGCTACATTTTCGGCAGAAACACTCAAAAAAAAAACGGCGCGCCGTTACTTATTCTAAGTGCTTTCCCGACTCCGACTCAGTTTTCGCAATAGCTTTCAGCGCGCTGCGCAGGGTCCGCGAAACGCAGGAGGCGCACAGCAGTGCCAGCGCGATGACGCCGCAGAGAAAAACATTGATATCGAAGTTGTCGATAGAAAGAACGAGGGAAATAAGAAATGCCCCAAAGACAAAGCAAGGTCATTTTCTAGCCTCATCAGGAGCTGTGAGGTGCCGAAGCAAATAAGCAGCACTAGCGCAGATTCCAGCCTGTCAAAGACCATGCTAATAGTAAAAAAATGACTAGCGCGCTCGGCGCTAGACCAAGAGTCGTCTCTGCGTCGCTGGCAATGAGAGAGATTTCCTCATCAAGATAACTTACTGCTTACACTATTTCTGATACAGGCTCTGATACATTCTGTCTTTCTTGACTCGCTCTAGCGCCTGATTGAACTTATTAACTAGCGTCATATTATTTAAGTGCACGGCGATGCCTAAGCCGGTGCCGAAATAAGCTTTATCAGTCACTTTTTCGCCGACCGTCCCAGGCTGGCATCCTTGATCAACTATTCGTGCACTACGGTGACCTTGCCGAATACACCTCTCTAGGCGGCCGTTTTTCAGATCTAGAATAGCGTTCTGATCGCTATCATGGGAAACCGCTGTGATTTCGAGGTGTTTAGCTATCAGATATTTCTAGTGGGTTGAGCCATTTTACATTCTAACGCGTTTTCTGACCAGAGATTCCTAATCGGCAAATTTGTCTTATAGACGATAAAGATAGCCGAATTCTCATAATACGGTTGCATGAATGCAAGCTCTTTTTGGCGATCCAAGGTGATATCCATACCCGAAATAACAGTGTCAAAGCGGCGAAAGCGCAGGCTGCGGATTAGATTATCAAGCGCTTGGTTTGTAAAATGTGCTCTACTGTCATCTGCCTACACACAGCACTGGTAAACTGATATCAAAGCCTTAGGTTTTATTGCAAGCACTGACAAACTTGAACTGCGTATAGGCCACTTCGGTGTCGAAGCCGGACGGTTTGCGCTGCGCTAACATAGGCGGACAGAACGGCCAGCGTCGCGATCATTATAGTATAGTCTTTTTTATTTATGTGACTCCCAAATTGTCATACACATGCTCACGGAGACACCGCTCATGGTTAATATACAGCATCTTGAGACTACCGACAAAGTGCTAGGATAAATTTTCAGCGTCTATCTGACAAGCAAAATGCTGAGCGCATAGCTTAGTTAAAGCTTTGAGTTCGCGCACACTCTCCATGAGCGGCTTCTTCAAGAGAGTCTTTCACTCACGCTAACTTTCTTGCTCGCCTGATACAAGAAGACAGCGTTACAGTCAACAATCCGCGTAGCGGCTATTATAGCTTTCAGACATAGGGATTCGTATGGGCTTAGCCTTGCCGCCCCAATATTGACAACGCCTTTCCTGTTTCCTGCAAGGTCAAAAGCTCACGCGCTATATGATGATTGTGGCTACTAATGTAGCAGGTAACCGTCCTAATATACATGACGGCATTTCCTGTCACCACCGGTTTAAAACTGATCTACCTTGCCAATTAAATCACTATTTTACGAGGAATCAAAAAATCATCTTAGATATTTGAAAATATAAGATACATTGATAAATGACTACAAACGAATACATATTCGGGATCTCTACATCAAAAAAACACTAAGTAGGACGCTGACGCGGTTTTTATGGCTATTCTAGTCAGCAATTCGCTTTGATAACGCATCAGCACATAATTGGCAGTGATGCTTTGCGCTATGCTAAGCGTACAGGAGATATGCTGTAAGCGACTATTTGCATTCTGCTAAAGAAGCTTGAAATCACACTGCACCGATATTTCTAACTCTACAATCAGGAATTGCTTAAATCTGCATTAAGCGGCAAAACTCTATTGCAGTCTATAAAATATTATCGCACAATAAAACGTAAATTATTTTAAAATAAATCATATTGCTTTCCGGTATGTGATACTAGCTATGAGCTAATCCATACTGATGCATAGAGACTAAAGCTTCGATCAAACGATAAAGCCATCTAGACGAAAATTTCCAGTTTTGCATTTTATGCAGCTATTATCAACAAACTCTAGGGCATGATGGGTGTTTTAATACCACTACCAAGAAGCGCGTCATCGGTGCCCTCAAGTCAGAACATCTTTTAAATCAATACTCAAATTTGGCTAGAATACTTTTATCTATTTCGATTGATATCCCGCTGCGATAAAAAATTATCGCAATCTTTATAAAAAATCAGCTCAATAGCTTAAGCGATCCTATTCCATAGCAAATAAACGATTTTTCTGCGGCTTTTCTGAGTAGTGATCTCAACTCAGGAAACGCTATCTCGATAAGATTTAAATCCGGCGAATAAGTCGGAAGATAAAGAAGAATTGCATTTTTAGCCTGCATAGCTTTTCGTATACCATAAACTTTATGATTAGCAAATTATTCATTATTACTATATTCACTTGTACAAGTTCAGAAAAAGTTTCTTTTTATATCAGCAAGGAAAGTATGTCTATTCATTGCTCTATCGAGTAGCATAGTTATACTTTATTCAAATAGATACATGCCAACAGTGAGTGTTGTCGTTTTCTAGTCGGCGCGCAGGATGTCAACCTAGCATCGTTAACCTCGTTTTCTGCAGACTTTTGAGCTACTGATGTTTATTGTTACTGTTTTATCAATAAAAACAAGCTTCTCTGGTAAAAAATATTACACCTCTTCAGGTTATAATTTACGAGCATGAACTACATCACGGCGTTTTTGCTCACTGGCATGTACGGTTATTTTTATAACCGTCGTCATATGGCACTGAAAAAGCACGATAGAATCGCAGAGCTCGTTTGAGTGCTGAAAATGCTCTTCAGCAAGGCCTATGTTTCAGGACAATATTAAATCCTAAGAATCATCAAAAAGCGTTAAAATAAAATCAGAATACTCATTAATTTTGCTCCGTATAGCGCACAAATCAATGACTATTTAATACACTAGAACAGACGCAAAGAGCTCTAAGTAACGAAGCGCACATTAGTCAAAAGTTGCACAGTAAATACCCATTTTAGCGTTTTTGACATTCTCCGGCAGAATATTTATTCACTCGAAAGCGCCTATTTTCAGTGTAGTTCAAGCTCAGCCGAGTAACCTACGTAATCAGGAAAAGATTTATAGACCCCCTTTCGGAGAAAAATATGGCAGGTCATAGTAAGTGGACTAATACAAAGCATCGTAAAGCCGTACAGGACGCCAAACGTGGAAAAATTTTCACCAAGATTATCCGCGAATTAACTACCGCCGCCAGACTGGGCGGCGGTAGTTCCCACTCAAACCTTCGCTTACGCGTAGCAGTGAATAAAGCATTGGCAAACAACATGACGCGAGATACGGTGAATCGCGCCATCGGTCGCGGCGCGGGGGAGCAGCTGACGCCGTTCAGATGGAGATTATTATTTATGAAGGATATGGCCCTGGCGGTACCGCTGTCATAGTTGAGTGCCTCAGCGATAACCGTAATCGCACTTTATCCGAAGTGCGTCATGCCTTTGCTAAAACTGGCGGTAATTTAGGCGCTGATGGTTCCGTTTCGTATTTATTCACAAAAAGAGGAGTGATTTCGTTTGCGCAGGGCCCTAGTCAAGATAGCATAATGGAGGCGGCGCTGGAAGCCGGCGCCGATGATGTTGTCAGTTATGATGACGGCGCGATTGATGTGTACACCGCGCCGGACACTTTTGGAGAGGTTAAAGATGCGCTGGAGGCGGCGGGTCTAGCGCCGGAATCCTCGGAAGTCGCGCTGATCCCGCTCACTTATACCGATCTGAACGCGGAGACCGCACCTAAACTACTACGCCTTATTGAAATGCTGGAAGACGCCGATGATGTGCGGGCAGTATATCACAACGGTGAAATTTCCGACGAAGTGGCGGCGACTCTGTGATGATCAGCTTCCTGCGTTATCTCGCGCGCCAGGCAGCGGCATGACCGTAATCTTAGGCATCGATCCCGGTTCGCGCATTACTGGCTATGGCATCGTACGCCAGAGAGGGCGTAAACTAAGCTACTTAAGCAGCGGCTGTATCCGCACTAAAGTAGATGATTTTCCCGGTCGCTTGAAGCTTATCTATGCCGGCATCAGCAAAGTTATCACGCAGTTTCAGCCCAACTGCCTAGCGATTGAGCAGGTATTTATGGCTAAAAACGTCGACTCGGCCTTAAAATTAGGCCAGGCGCGCGGCGTCGCCATCCTGGCAGCGATTAACCTAGACTTGCCAGTTTTTGAATATGCAGCCCGTCAGGTTAAACAAACAGTAGTTGGAACGGGAACGGCAGAAAAAAGCCAGGTACAACATATGGTGCGCACTTTATTAACGCTCTCTGCCAACCCGCAGGCAGACGCCTCTGATGCGTTGGCCGTCGCTATTACCCATTGCCACGTCAGCCAAAATGCCGTACGTGTACGCAGCTGCGAGCTTAACATGGCACGAGGCAGGCTAAATCGATAGACAGTTGTCATGCGTTTATCTTCGGTCTGGATATTTATCTAGCTTCTATTATGTAATTTGATTACGCATCTTGCCTGCCAAATTTAAGCTACACTGGAAATAAACACCTTGCAAGTAGATAAATACTCTGCTAGTGAGTATCAAAACGCTATACAGACGCTAGAGGCCGGTATCAATTTTTTCGATACTTCCAACGGCTATTCCCGACAGCAGCAGTAAAGAGATTATCATTCAGGCGCTGAAAATCTACGCCCGCCGCGATGACGAACAGGACTAGTAGCAAATGAATTTGGCAAAGTGCCGTATGAATACAGCGAGGATAATAAAGATCGCACCGCCTAACAAGTTGGCGCAATAACAAAAGTCTGCACTGTCTAGCGCGAGCAGCTAGCGCAGGATGAATGCTAAAAAGCTGGCTGGTGAAGGCGCCTATCGTTAGCACGTTGCGTCCGATACAGTTTGCCGGGCTCTGAAGCCCACGCAGTTAAAACTGAACAGCGAAGAGATAGCCGAGCTGCAAACCGCTTACTTGCCTCACCATGTAGCGGGCCTTTAATTGTCTCTTGCCGACGCAGGTAAAACGCCTTAAAGCAGCGGTCAGCGATTCCCGATCCAGCAGAGAAAGCCAGCGCTGATGCTCCCTGCGATCATGTCGTCAATCATGATTCCTATGCCGCCATGCACATTACGATCGAACCAGATAATAGGCCAAGGTTTCAAGATATCCAAGAGCCGGAACAGGAAAAAGCCCGTCAACATCCATCGCCAGTCGTTTACTGTCAAAGGCATTAAGGTAATCCACATGCCGACGAATTCATCCCAAACTATACAGTTATGGTCGTGAACACACATATCCCGCGCCGTCTGGCGGCAAAAGTAGACACCGAAACACAGGCTAAACATCACTGCCAGAGAATATAGCTGCCACGGCAGCAGCACTAGCAAGTACCAAAACGGAACGGCCGCAAGCGACCCAACGGTGCCAGGCATCCAGGGAAACATGCCACTGCCGAAGCCGGTTGCCAGCAAATGACAAGGATTCGTAAGGTTAATCCGCCGCTTAGCGGCCAGCATATCCATCATTATTCACTATCTTCTGTTTAGAAATAATCATAGCCGTGCTAGTCATACTCTGCCGGCTCGTGATAGCACATGAATTAAAACAATTCGCCACACTGGGCAATCTGGCCGCTTAGAGCTAAAGAGCCTGGCGACATAGGCTAGCACGACATCCAGCGCGCCACGATTAGCATATGCATACTGACCGCAATGTATTTTTAGCTAGCAACAACAGCGCGCAGTCATCGCCGATTACCAGCTAATCCGGTGAAATTCACCACATACCATGCTCTGTTCAAATTTTTCTTGGTGTTGGCGCGGCGTAAACAGCGGGATTCGTGCCGACGGCCTCGCCCCGCTATTTTCTATTGGCACGAATGTCTAGAGCGATCTTGTCGAGCACACCATTAATGAACTTATGACTCTCTTCTGCACCAAAGGTTTTAGCCAGCTCGATAGCTTCGTTGATGACGACCTTGTACGGCACATCCTGCCGCTTGCTTAGTTCAAACAACGCGATACGCAATACAGCGCGCTCCACGTAACCAAGCTCTTTCAACTGACGTGAAAGATAGGGGGCCATTAGCTTATCTAGCTCTTGGGCATTCGTCGCCGCGCCGACATACAGCTCGCGGAAATAAGCAATATCCACATCTAACGTGTCCTGCTCTGCTAGAAACTGGATTTCGATATCGGTGATGTCGTTATGTGATAATTGCCATGAGTAGAGCGCTTGAACAGCACATTCACGAGCACGGCGACGAGCAGCTGGTTTCACAAATTCCTCTTTCCTTTGTTTACACTTTGATGGCTTGCAAGTATCTTGATTATTTCTAGCGCGGTCAGTCTAGTTTCCGCGCCCTTGTTGCTAGTCTTAATGCCGACGCGTTCTACAGCCTGTTTAATATTCTGGATGATCAGCACACCGAATTCTACCGGCATCACGGTACTAGCGCGCTCTTGGACAGGCAGGCGCTACATTTATCCTTACAAAATTCAACATGCGCAACGCGATAACCGATAAGGATGCCCAGCGCCACACGGCGGTATCATGCTTTTCGCTATTGGATAGCGCGCTAACAAGTGATCTGGGATCGTCCGCGCGAGCGCCAGCAAAACGGCGGCACGCTCCGGGAATTGAAATACCTGCATCTTCTTTTTCATCTGCACGCTTTTCTGCGGGCATAGAAACATCGAATTAAGATAAACTACATCCGGCAGCTATTAGCTTTTAACACACGACCCGCATAGTGGCACCGATGCGCCATGGCGCTAGTGGCGTACTTCCACGGCAATCGCGTCTAGTTTTGGTTTGTTTTTTCTTATTCAGTTCCAGTCGTTCAGGCGTTATTAGTAGCGCTATTATAGCCTAAGGAACGCTTATTAGTCTCTAGCTCGCTGCCAACACCTACAAACGCAAGGGATTCATGCTGCCGCTTTTTGAAAAAACAAGCTCAGGCCCCTATTCCCTGATACCATAATGGCGCAGCATTGCATCCAGCTTCGGCTCACGGCCGCGAAAACGCGTAAAGAGCACCATCGGCTCCTCGGAACCGCCTCGGGATAGTATCGTATCAAGAAATGATTTTCCTGTGTCAGGATTGAATATTCCTTCCTCCTCGAAACGCGACCAGGCATCCGACGCTAGGACGTCTGCCCACAGATAACTGTAATATCCTGCCGCATAGCCTCCGGCAAAGATGTGGCTAAAGGCATGGGGAAAACGTCCCCACATGACGGTCGGCACTACGGCTACCTGTTTTTTTACCTCTGCCAGGGTCTCCAACACGAGCGCCCCCGCTCTGGTTTATATTGATAATGTATGCGGAAATCAAATAGACCGAACTCCAATTGACGCAGAATAAACAGCGCTGCCTGATAATTTTTTGCTTCAAGCATCTTGCTTAACAGTTTGTTGGGCAACGGCTCGCCAGTTTCATAATGGCTAGAGATAAACGCCAGCGCCTCAGGCTGCCAACAATAATTTTCCATAAACTGGCTTGGCAGCTCCACCGCATCCCAGGGTACGCCTCTGATGCCGGCTACCCCGGGAGTATCGATATGAGTCAGCATATGGTGCAGCCCGTGACCGAATTCATGAAATAGTGTAATGACCTCATTGTGCGTAAACAGCGCCGGTGTTCCGCTTATTGGTCGGTTAAAATTACAAGTCAGATAGGCTACCGGCTTTTGCAACTTGCCGTCGGCTTTGCGCATCATGCCTACGCAATCGTCCATCCAGGCACCGCCCCGTTTATTGTCGCGGGCGTACAAATCCAAATAAAAACTGCCGCGGAGTTCGCCATCTTCATCAAAAAGCTCGAAGAATCGGACATCCGAATGCCAGGCTTCCACGTCGGTACGCTCTTTAACGCTAATGCCATAAATACCTTTTATCACCTCAAACAGACCGCTGACGACCCGCGACTCCGGAAAATAGGCGCGCAACTGCTCGTCATTAATGGAGAACAGATACTGTTTTTGTTTTTCGCTAAAATAGGCGATATCCCACAGCTCTAGCGTGTCGCGGCCGAAGTGTCCTTGCGCAAAAGCGCGCAGCTGCGCCCATTCCTGCTCACCCTGGGCGCGTGCGCGCTTAGCTAAATCTGTCAGGAAATTAAGGACCTTCTGGGGATCCTGCGCCATTTTAGTGGCTAGCGATTTATCAGCGTAGCTCTCGAATCCCAGCAATTGCGCTAACTCATGGCGCAGTGCCATAATTTCACTTATAAGGGGCCCATTGTCCCATTTACCGGCATCCGGTCCCTGATCGGAGGCTCGAGTATTATAGGCGCGATATAGTTCCTTGCGCAGTGCAGCGTTGTCGCAATAGGTAAGAACCGGTAAATAGCTAGGCATATCTAGCGTCAGAAGCCAGCCTTCCTGCTTGCGAGCCTGCGCTTGGGCGCGAGCGGCGGCAAGCGCGCTTTCAGGCATGCCAGCTAATATCTGTTCATCGGTTATCAATTTGCTCCACCCCATGCTTGCGTCCAGCACATTATTGCTGTAGGCCGAAGCCAGCTCCGAAAGACGGGCAATGATCTGCCCGTAGCGCTGCTGTTTTTCCGCCGAGAGCCCGATACCGGATAATTCAAAATCGCGTAGCGCGTTATCTACCGCCTTTTTCTGCGCTACGCTCAGCTGCATATAATTCTGGCTGTTGCGCAGACTCCGATAGGCTTGATACAAGCCCTTATGTTGCCCCACCCAAGTGCTGTATTCAGATAGCAGCGGCAGGCTTTTTTCATAGGCTTCGCGCAGTTCCTGACTGTTCTTCACTGCATTTAAATGGCTCACCGGCGACCAAATTCGGCTCAAACGGTCATCCGCATCTGCGAGCGGCTGGCAGAGATTTTCCCAACTGTAGGGGCCGGTCTGCGCGACAACCTCCTCAACGGTGTAGCGGCAATGCTCGAGCGCGGTTTTTAGAGCAGGCACGACGTTCTCTGGACGAATATCGGAAAAGGGGGGCAATAAAAACGAGGTTAGTAACGGATTAATCATAGCGCGTGGTCCGGATTTTCGTGAATGATAATATGCTTAATATGAAGCTAGCTATAGCGAAAATCAACGGCAAGCGAAGCGTATCATTCATCGCGAAGCGCAACTGGTTATTTTCTCTCTGCCGTTACCTCACTGCCTGATTAAGCGACGGGTTTTAGCAATCTATTGAGGATTCACGGTCAATTACTTAAACTGGCATGGATAAATATCCATTAATTATTATTAAGTTTATTATTATAATTTAAACACTCATCACGCGTTATTTTAGGACGGGCATCACAATGCGAACTATCTTTAACCAAATGTTAGACAAGCCAGATCTGTGGAAAAGGCTACTACGGTTTACCTTTAGTGTAATTATGATATTTCATGATATACGCAAACCCTTATTCTGAATCAATGGCATGATCAGAATGGTTTCAGGCCAGGGCATGCCGACATTGTCGCTTATAGTTTATTTCTGGAAGAAATGATTCTTCCATTGATATTTTTTTCGATATTCTTTTGCAATCCGCGGCGCTAACTTTCGCCTTCACGATGCTGTTTTCTTTGCTGATTACTGAACGCAGAATTTTCTAGGCTTGCTATCGCGCCTCTGAGCTGCAGCTGCTATATCGTAATACGAAATCTCGCCTCACGATAAGAATCAGGACTCGTAAATCTAGCGCCACAATGGCATGACAAGACTAGATTTCAATTTATTAAATAGCCATTCTTCTATATGCAGTAGATAATTTTTCTCTGAGGTCTAAATGGCACAGTCTTGCAGTAATGACTTAATATCGCGAATGATCGGATAAATTCAGGCAGATAGCTCTGCATGCGCTACAGTAGATGGATATTAAAAGTCTATTTTACTCTTCTTTATCTTCTACCTTATTTACCAGGTTTCAATCCTGTCGAGATAGAATTTCCAAATCTAAAAATTACTGTTTAGAAAATCTTCAGCAAAAACCGTTGATTCACTGTGGAATCTAACCGCTCAAGCTATTGAGTTTATTTTCTATAAAGATTGCTATAATTTTGTCACAGGCGGATATAAACTAGAATACATTAAAGCACTCAAGTGTCTTGACACGTAAAAATAGCGGTTACGCTCTCTATGATCAGAGCTGAAGAGATCCTCCAACACGTTAGAAGAAAGAATGCAACTGGAAGCATTGGTTAGCACGGGAAAGCATGTCATATAGAAAGTTTTAATGCGTTGATTTTATAAATTTTAATATATAAATTGCACGTCGGAGCGTTAGCCGATATTTTATAAATAGGTGCCTGTAAGATTGATTAGGTAAATTGTTGTTTTATTAAAGAAGGGCTTGATTTAGTCAGAGTCCTTGGCCGTAAACCAAGCAATCGAAGATATGATCGCATTGTGGATAGTTATGCTGCAGCGTATTTAATTACGCTAAGCTACAGCAAGCTACTAAAGAAAAGGGCAAAGTCGAACTCGTAAATTCTTTCTAATAAATCTGTAGAACTGAAATACATGAAAACGCTTTCGCGTGAAACAGTATGGACACACTAAAGAATGAACTGAAGCCGTGCAGGAAGAGCAGCTAGAGCACTTTTATCTATTCTAGTTTATATCCAGCTACAATAAAAAATTGTTGCAATCTTTGCAAGAAATGAATTCAATAGCTGAAGCGATGGAATTTTACAGCGAATCAACATTTCTTACTTCGGTTTTTCTGAGCAGTAATTCCAGATTAGAAACGCCATCTCTATAGGATTTAAATCCGGCGAATGCGGAGGAAGATAAAGAAGAATGTTATCTTTATTTTAAATAGTTTCTCGCATACCATTAACTCATTCATTATCACGACATTCTCTTGTACACATTCAGACAGAAGTATATTTTCTGTATAATCAAGGAAAGCATCTCCGTTTATTAGTCTATCGAGTAGTATCGTTACTACTTAATACAGATAGACATATGCTAGCAGTGAGTGTCGTCGTTTCCCAGCAGGATTCTTAAAAATTAGTCTGATATCGCTGATTTCATCTACTACGGGTCTTTGATTTACTAATGCTTATTATTATTGCAGCTTCATTAATAAAATAAGCTTCTCTAGTAAAATATAACATTTTTAAGAGTTATTATAACGCGGTGAAAAAACGCGATAAAGTAAATTATGAAAGTACTTTTCAGAGAGCCTTGAAGGCAATATTAGCTCACACGACTTATTAATAAGCGTCAGGATTAGAATAAAGCATTTATTTCGACCCGTGATTCGATTTTCCTCTAGGGTTGCAGCTTTAATTTCTGGTACCACGGCATTGCGCTCGACTAAGCTGAATGAGAAAGCCTATTTGATATATCTGCCACTACACGTACAAAGCGACCTACCTCAATCAATCCGATCATTTCAGCTCTTAAATCTTTACTGCAAGACTGCACTATTTAGACCTTAGAGAAAAATTAGTCACAGCATATAGCTAAATGGCTCTTTAATAAACTGAAAGAGAGAAAAAGTGCTCCAGCTTATACCGCCAGAAGCAAATGCCGAATTCGTTGCGGCTATGAAGAATACGCTAGATATATCGTCAGCCCTATGAAACGATATATCCTGTAGTTTGTATAGACAAGGCATCTCGTAAATTGATTAAATATACATAGGTAACGTTGCTGTTAAAGCCTAGAAAATCCGCTTAAGAGAACCATAAACAGAAACGACTGTGAGTGTGAAGTATCTTTATGCCAACGAAACTGTTAGCAGCTCGTCGCGTAACGAAAGTGATTAAGTATAGAATCAAGCTTGATTAAGATCAAGTTCTTAGCGACATCTCAATACAATATCTTTACATATAAAGAATCACACTCGTCATGGACGGTCTTGACATTTATAGTCCAGATTCATTATACTGAAATTTATCGCTAAATCAGGCCAAGTCTTTATTAAATCGCTTTGAATTCGTTCATATATCCCAACGAAATAGTTAGCTAAACATATTAGAAATCAAACTAAATTTATTAATTAACTAATGCCCGAATCGTTATATTTATAAGACTAAAACATTGCGAAGTGACGTGACTCCTTGTCAGAGACAATGCGACCAGATAAGCAGCAAGATCGATTAACATTATCAGTTGACATTTTACTACCGATAACGCTCGTATCAAGCCTAAGCGTCCTTATCCGTTATTTAATATGTGATGTGACATTAGAGTCACGACGAAGACGGATAGAGAAAAATCTGGCTAGATAGGCCCGTATGGCACGTAAGGGGAAAGCGAGGCGTTATCCAGACTCACCACGACATAACATCGGCAAATCAGAATAAAAGACCTTGCTTGCGTTACTGTCGTCCGGGAAATAACATCTCAGTTGGGTGGCGACACCATATTCAGAAAAGTATTATAGTTTCTTTTTGAGTAATTTAGGTTGCATTGTATATAAATATTTCATAGACTATAATAGAGTATTTCTGCCAAATACTAATTAAGACAATTCTTGATTGTCGAACCAGACATATTAATTGCAGAGTGATCTTAATCTCTTCACCAGAATACACATGGAGCTTTTCAGCATATCTTTTTCTATACGCTCATTAAATCGCTCCCTCATACCATTAGTTTATGGGCACATCGATAGGCTAAGGCGGCGTTCTATTTCAAGCTTTAAACATAAGCAGTCAAATTTATTTTTTCCGGTGGTGCCTGAGTGTTCTCTCGGACCAAAAAGAAAATCTGTAAATTCTTTACAACTGTCTGTAAATATCCGATGAATGGGACACGTTTGACTAAGATTACGCAATAAACGTTTAGATATGGATAGAGTCGCTTGATTTAAACCCACGAAAAGATAACGTTGTGAGGTTTCATTTAGCATTTGTAGAAGATCTTTCACATTAACATGCAGGTAAGCAGACTCATAATTTTTAAACACTTTCTCCTTTAGTTTTGGGCCTCTTTCCTTGATGTCATGCAAACTAGCTTATCCATGCCCAGATAGAGAGCCAGCCAGGCCAGTTGAGATACGGCAGAGTTCAATAATTCACGTATAACCGCTAACAGATCGTCCAGTGAGAGAAAAGCATCCTTCTTAAGGAAACGGCTATTGCCTCCTGCATAGGCTAGTGTCATTTGAAATGATGGTAGATATGGATATAATCCTCAACACTATCTCTTTTTTGCAATTTAGAAACAGTCAGTTTAGAAATGCTATAGCGCTTAGCTAAAGCAGACCTTTTGCTTGCCTGAGAAGATTCTCTGATTTTAGGTATTATAGTTGATTGACTATCAAATCTAATAATCATTATATTTTACATTAACTATATTTTTCAGTAACCATCGTGTAATGAACAGCGCTGTCTGACGAGGATCCATATAATAGATCAAAACCAAACACCTAATTTATATACGTCATTACGGGTACAGTCTGTTTCTATTACAGTCTATAAAATATTGATGCAATATTGAAAATAAATTGTTTAAAAAATGAATAGTACTACCTTCTAGAATGTGATGTCATAATAAAATTAGCATTTTTAAAAAATCATAGAGCAGAAGACCGAGAGCCCCGGTGTCGAAAACCTTTAGCGCTCCAGCGCTTCCCGCTTAGCCACTTCAGCATTCAATTCGTCCAATTTATTTTTCATCACTTCTCGACAGTACCTAGTTAACGTGCGCACATGCTCACGGCTGTAACCAGCCGTTTTAATCGACGGCAAGATTTCAATAATCACCAAGCCGTTGGACCAGCGATTGAGTTTAATTTTTTTCGAGGTATTAGAAACGCAAATCGGCACAATGGGAACCTCGGCGGCAATTGCGGCATAGAACGCTCCGGTTTTAAAGGGAAGCAAACCGCGACCGCGACTGCGGGTCCCTTCCGGAAACATCCAGATAGAAATATTGCGCTTTTTGATATTCTGAACAATTTTAATGAGCGTGCTATGGGCGCGGGCGGTGTTATCGCGATCGATAAGTAAATTTCCGGCCAACCAGTAAAGCGGCCCAAAAAGCGGGATCCATAGTAGGCTTTTTTCCCTACCGTTACGGTACGCGGCTGTACTACATAGGCAGCGGTCACCATATCGTAGTTGTTCTGATGATTGGCGATATAAATACAATTTTGTGGCAGTTTCATAGCTTCGGGATAACGAATTTCTACACGAATGCCAAACAGGGGCGACATACGGCTAAACCAACGGCCGAAGGTGGCGACATGACGAGGGTCTCTGGGGCTAAACGAGCAATAAATTAAGCCAAAAACGCAGATAATTATTGACAAAAACACTATTAAAATAGTGCGGACAATAGCGAGCATAGTTACCTCTTAACCGTCATTTCGCATCTAAATTAAGAATAAATATAAAGATCAGTAAAAAATTATATAAATAATTAAGGCTGATTAATCATAATTAAACCTAATGATATACCTTGCTTTACTAGGCTTGAGCCACACTGAAAATAAACACTTTTAAGTAAATAAATATTCTGCTACAGAATGTCAAAAACGCTATAATGAACACTTATGATTCCACTCGTAGTCAACATAAGCCTTGTTACCTAATATAACATCACATATTAAATTACAGATAAAGATGTTTTAACTTGATACGAGCATAATCAATCTTGGCGTTTATCTTATCGTATAATGCCTGTTAAGCGTTCACTTCACTTCGCAATGTCTCAATCTTATGAATATGACGATTTAACTATTCGCCGATCAGAAAGTGGGGTAAAACTTCTACTATATTTAGCTAACTGCAATGTTTAGGTATATGAACGAACTCAAAACAATCCCATAAAACTTTAGTCTAATTTAGAGAAAAGGCTGAGTATAACGAACTTAGGCGATAGATATTAAGATTTTTATAACCAGAATAATTTTATGTACGTAAGGATATTGTATTGAGATATCTTTAAGAAAGTGCACTTAATTAATCCTAGTTCCATGCTTAGTCACTGTTGTTAACCGTCGACACGCCAACGACTTACAGGCCATAAAGACATTGCATACCTCTAGCCGTTTGTATTCATAGTGCTCCTAAACAGGTTTCCCAGGCCTGAACGGCAGTGCTACACATGGATGCCCCATGAATTGAGGAGGGACATGCTCCATACAAACGACCAGATAAACCAGGTCCATAGGGCCTGCCATACACCTCTAGCACGATCTTCATAGCGGCAACGAATTCGGCATTGGCTTTTGGCGTTATGCTCAACCGATTTTTATTCACGTTTTCAGTTTATTTTTGTGCGCTTTACTGTTTCACGCGAGATGGTTTTGACTTATTCCAGTGCTACTGCTTTATCTACAAGAAGTTGTAAGTTCTACTGTCTTCTCCGCTCTAGCGGTTCTCTGCAGTTTATTGTAATTAAATGCGCTTCGGCATCACCATCTAGAATGAAGCATATATCTGTTTACTCGGTTTACGGCTTAGGATTACTTTAAGCTTTCTTTGACAGAAGAATGCTTGACCTGATCAATCTCGTGTACACTTTTCATAAAATCTCTGCTAACGCCTTAGGAATCGGTCGCTTTACATGTCTAATTAATGTACTGCAATTCAAATAAATTAATGCATTCACAACTTTCTGTACGACATGCTTACCCTTGCTGACAACAGCCCCCAGTTACGCTCTTTCTTTCGACGTCAGGGCAATAATCTATTTCTCTATTATTAGGGGATTCTTCCGCTCTAGTCAGAGATACTAAAAACGCCATTTTTACGGGTGAAGACACTAGCCAAATTTAAGCATCTATTTAACCGACTTTAACTTAAAGCACTGATACTGCGCTTCTTGGTGGCGGCATTTAAAGTACCCGAAATGCTATACAGGCTGTTGAGATTAGCTGATTAATATACATTATTAGATATTTAAATAATCACTATCACTCAAAACTAGAATCATTAGAGCTTAATACAGAAAGCCTTAACCTAAGTAGAGGATCATCGCTTTCACTACAGAGAAAAGCGGCCAGGGGATCTGCACCCGACCATCGCGCGTATTATGCTATTTCTTCTTTGCTCGCACCGGCTAGCGTATCGCTAATTTCTACCCGATCAATTTTCTGGAGCCCACGCGGTAACAAGGTTCCCTTACGCCCGCGTTCGGCGCCAAATTTCTGCAAGTCTTCCGGACGGAGAGTTAGCTTGCGTTTGCCGATATAAAAGCTAACGGAGGCTTTGGTAGACAGCAGATAGAGACCGGCAAGGCGATTCTTGCCCGCCGCCGCATCCGCAGAAGGGATAAAAATAATTTTATTGCCTTTTCCTTTTGGCATCTGGGGCAGCTTGTTGACAGGAAACAGCAATAGCCGCCCGGCTTTGGTCAGCGCTAAGAGATTAGCGTCAAAGCTTTTTATTGATATTGGTGGCATGATTTTAGCGTTTTTTGGCAGCGTTAACAGCATTTTACCGGCGCGATTTCGCGCCACTAAATCACTAAAATTGCAAATAAAACCGTAGCCGGCATCGCAGGCAATCAGCAATTTCTGATCGGCAGCCTCAGTTAGCATTTGTTCTACCGATGCGCCCGGCGGTAACTTTAGCTTACTGCTCAGTGGTTCACCCTGGCCGCGCGCAGACGGCAGCCCGGCGGGCTCTAAAGCGTAGCTGCGTCCGGTAGAGTCTATGAACACTACCGGTTGGTTGCTCTTGCCTCGCACCGACGATAGGTAATGATCGCCAGATCGGTAACTAAGCCGGCTCGGCTCGATATCGTGACTCTTGGCGCTACGCACCCAACCCATGCTAGACAGGATTACCGTCACCGGCTCGGACGAAATAAGCTCATTTTCGCTTAGCGCTTTCGCCTCGGCGCGCTCCACCAGCGGCGAGCGGCGTGTATCGCCATAAGCGGCAGCATCTGCTTCGATTTCTTTTTTCAGCAGATTGCCTAGCTTGCGTTCCGAGGAAAGGATCGCCTGGATCTTGTCGCGCTCCCTCTTAAGCTCGTCTTGTTCGCTGCGTAGCTTCATTTCTTCCAGTTTAGCTAAATAGCGGAGTTTTAACTCGAGAATAGCGTCAGCCTGCGTTTCGCTCAGCGCTAATCGTTGCATAAGAACCTGTTTCGGCTCATCTTCGACGCGGATGATGTAGATCATCTCATCCAGCTTAAGGTAAGCTGCTAAGAAGCCCGTTAGGATATGCAAGCGGCACAGAACTTTCTCCAGGCGGAAGTTAAGCCGGCGGCGTACCGTATTGCGACGATAAACCAACCATTCCGACAAAATCTCGGGTAGGTTTTTTACCGCCGGTCGGCCGTCTAGCGCGATCATGTTCATATTAACGCGATAGCTACGTTCCAAATCAGTGGTAGCGAAAAGATGGTTCATGACCTGCGTCAAATCAACGCGATTGGAGCGAGGGACGATAACCAGGCGGGTTAGATTTTTATAGTCCGATTCATCGCGCAAGTCTTCCACCATCGGTAATTTCTTCGCGCGCATCTGACTTGCTATCTGCTCAAGGATCTTGGCGCCAGACACTTGATGCGGCAATGCGCTGATAACTGCCTCACCTTCTTCAATAGTCCAGAGAGCACGCATGCGTACTGAGCCTCGACCGCTCTGATAAAGCTTGCGCAGCTCTTCATGGGGGTAATGATTTCCGCCTTGGTAGGAAAATCTGGTCCCTTTATATATTCCAGCAATTTTTCTAATGTGGCGGAAGGATTATCCAGTAACGCAATCGCTGCGGCTGCTACTTCGATAATGTTATGCGGCGGTATATCAGTCGCCATCCCAACCGCGATACCGGTCGCGCCGTTTAGCAACACATTCGGCAAGCGGGCTGGCAGCATCTTCGGCTCTTCTAGAGTTCCGTCAAAGTTGGAGACGTAATCAACCGTGCCCTGCCGTAATTCGCTGAGCATCAGTTCAGCATAGCGGGATAAGCGCGATTCTGTATAGCGCATGGCGGCAAAGGATTTTGGATCGTCTGGCGATCCCCAGTTACCCTGGCCCTCTACCATCGGATAGCGGTAAGAGAAGGGTTGCGCCATTAATACCATGGCTTCATAGCAGGCGCTATCGCCATGGGGATGATATTTGCCTAATACATTTCCGACAGTACGCGCCGACTTTTTATATTTCGTGCTAGCCTTCAGCCCCAGTTCCGACATTGCGTAGACGATACGGCGTTGCACCGGCTTTAGCCCGTCGCCAATAAACGGCAGCGCACGATCCATGATAACGTACATAGAATAATTGAGGTACGCGTTTTCGGTAAATTTATGCAGCGCCAGGCGTTCGGCACCGTTAAGAGTCAGCTCGCTCATTGATTATTCTTTCCTCTGACCACGATATAGTCACGTGAGCAGTCAGATTCCATATGCCGTGAGTATAGGTTTTGTGAGCATGATACTACGCTCTATCTTTCCTCTCACTGACACAAGAATCGCGCGGTCGCTAATGCATCAGCATATCTAATACCCTGCTATATTTAGCATAATAATTCGTCGACTTACAGATACGATAAAATATCACGAGCATCCGGGCCGTGTCTTTGATGAACCAATGGGTCTCCGAACAAAAATGAAAAAGAAGAAGCGATGATCAGGGTAATTCAGAAATAAAAGTCAAACAAGGACGAAGAAAAGCCGTTTTGGCCACGATTGAAACGCTCAGGCCGCACGTTCTAGCTGAAGAATAATATAGTAAATATACTTTGCTTGCTACCTATAAAGCGCAAGTGTCGTGACGTAAACTCACTCCAACTGAATTATTATTCTTGAATAATAGAAGAGCATTTTGCATTTTTAGGCGCATCAATAAACGGCATATATAGATGCCCATCACGCCAACATTTTCAGTAACGTGATGGATGTCACACTTCATATTTTAGAGCGACGCACGGGCTGGGCCTTTAATCTAAGACCATTGTTTTAATTTTATTTTGTACGAATATTTCACAGACTGCAATCGAATTTTACTGCTCAATACTAATTGAGAAAAACTTTGATTCTAGAGCTAAACACATTAGTAGAGTCTAATCTTAGACTTTGCATCAGAATGGAAATGGTGGCTTTGCAGAAAGTCTTCTATACATTGGTTGAATCGCTCGACTATACGATTCGGATGTGGATGCATCGGCAGGCTAAGACTACGCAGTCGAATTCATTTTTCCCGGCGGCTGAGTATTTTCGCAGGCTAAAAAAACGATCTGCAAATTCTTTGCTATTATCTGTAAGTATAGGATGAATAAACACGAGACATGTTGAAGCTTGCTGATAAATCAGTAAAACTACAGCAAGTTAACAAGACCCCGCGTAAAACAGTAAAGCGCATACTAAAAAATAAACTAAAACCGCAGACGAAGATAGAATGAGTTATACCGTCAGAAGCTAAGCTGTCTTGGGTGCCGGCCGATTTCAGGTGGCATAACGAGGGTGGCGATACCACAATTTCGCCCGCGTGGCGCTCTGCTAAAAACAAAACGCTAGGAAAAATTTACCGACCGTGAGAGTTGTGTATCGCCGTAAGCTATGCGCGCGTAACGATAGGCGTGCGGTAGGGAATCGCCGTACTATCCGTCAGGCCTCAATCGCTAGACGCATTTTCTTCATGGCATTTTTTTCAAGCTGGCGCACGCGCTCGGCAGAAACCCCGTACCGACCGGCCAGCTCCTTCAGCGTGCTTTTGTTATCATCATCTAGCCAGCGCGCACGAATTATGTCATGGCTTCGCTCATCCAGACCTTGTAGGGCCGAGCTCAGCTTTTCAGCGGCGTGATTTTCCCAGTTATCTTCTTCAATATCGTCGGCGAAGTCGGAAGATTTATCCTGCAGGTAAAGCATAGGCCCCATCCACTGCCCTTCACGAGCATCATCTTCCGGTGTGGAGTCAAAGGTCATATCCTGCGCGGCCATGCGGGATTCCATTTCACGGACGTCCCTAGTGGTCACGCCTAGCTCCTGAGCTACGATTTCCACTTCGTCCTGGTTGAACCAGCCCAGGCGCTGCTTAGTTTTTCGCAGGTTGAAGAACAGCTTGCGTTGCGCCTTGGTAGTGGCCACTTTTACAATACGCCAGTTGCGCAGCACGTATTCATGAATTTCCGCCTTGATCCAGTGGACTGCAAACGACACTAATCGCACGCCTACTTCCGGATTAAAACGGCGTACGGCTTTCATTAGGCCAATATTACCTTCCTGAATTAAGTCAGCCTGAGGCAGGCCGTAACCGGAATAGTTACGCGCAATATGAATAACAAAGCGCAGGTGAGACAAGATCAGCTGTTTAGCCGCCTCCAGATCACCCTGGTAATGCAGCCGTTCTGCCAACGTCTTCTCCTCCTCCGCTGTCAGCATCGGATAGGCGTTAGCGACCCTAACATAGGTTTCCAGACTACCCTGAGGAACATAAGCTAACACTTGCATCTTTTTGATCATTCATAACCTCTCGCTAGAAACTTAGATGCCGTTTTTCAGAAAACCCGCAACAAAACGCGACTTCCTGTCATAAAACGACTGACAATAAGGCTGAGACCCAGTCACGGAATTTAGCTGTTTTCAGCCGGCTGACATAGTACAGTGCCAAATCAAACATGCACCGAGCTCGGATGCTCAATACTACATATGAGTTTCAGTAGAATACTTTTCCTGCGCTAAAATCGCCGGTTAGAACACTATCTCAGCCGGACAAACGTTAAGATCTACTGCTTGCAGTGCCTGTCGTCTGCTAAAATAAACTTTACTAACTTCTTCAAGGCGTTTGTGACTCAGATTTGTTGATTCTTGTGTCTATTCACATAAATAAGAGCGATCTTTTGTTGCTGAAATTTTCTGTAAAAATCCAAAACTCCACAGCATCACTCAGAAGAATTAATACGTGATCTTCTTTTCATTCTTTTTTAATCTTCTTGAGCAAAAAGTGCTTCAATAAATTCGGCGGCTTTAAAGGGCCGCAAATCTTGAATACCCTCCCCAATACCAATATAGCGAATCGGAATGCCGAATCGGTCCGCCACGGCAAAAATGACTCCACCTTTAGCGGTGCCGTCTAATTTAGTCAGCGTGATACCAGTCAGTCCCACCGCGTCATTGAATACGTTTACCTGGCTTATAGCATTCTGCCCGGTACTGGCATCGAGAATCAGCATAACCTCATGAGGGGCCTTAAAGTCCAGATTTTTCATTACCCGAACGATTTTCTTCAACTCATTCATCAGGTACACTTTATTCTGCAGCCGCCCGGCAGTATCTGCTATCAGCACATCAATACCGCGCACTTTGGCTGCCTGGATTGCATCGAAAATGACCGAGGCAGAGTCGGCACCAGTCTGCTGCGCTACCACCGGTATACAGTTTCGCTGACCCCATACCTGAAGCTGCTCTGCCGCCGCCGCACGAAAAGTATCCCCTGCCGCTAGCATAACACTTTTGCCTTCAGCCTGATATTGTCGGGCAAGTTTGCCGATTGTGGTAGTTTTCCCCACACCATTAATGCCGACAATCAGGATAACGAACGGAGTCTTGCCCGTCACCTCCAGAGACTGTTCGACATTAATGAGAATAGCCGCCATATCTACGCGCAATTGGCTGTACAGCGCTTCGGCGTCTTTTAGATGGTAACGCTGAGCGTGGGCAGTCAAACCCTCGATTATTTTTCGCGTTGTCTTGACGCCCACGTCGGCAACGAGCAATTTCTCTTCTAATTCCTCGAATAAATCATCATCGATTTTCTTGCTGCGGAACAATCGGATAAACCCGGATCCCAGATTCTTGCGTGTCTTCACTAGACTGTTTTTCAGCCGAGCAAAGAATCTTTGGCCCTCAGGCGCTAGAGGCATGCCGTCTTCCGCTGAGCGCCGCTCACTATCATCATCCGGGGTGATATCCGCGGCTAGAATTGACGGCGCGCTAGAATCCTGACAGTTTTTCGGTGGCACAGCATCAGCAACAACGAACAACGAGGCGCCAACATCATTTTTGGATTCGGATGGCGAGATGAAAACGGCGCTCTTGTCGGGTGCCTCGCTAGAAGCAAAAGTCATCGGCATTTTATCGCCGACAACGGCGTGGCTCGGCCGCATGGCGATCTGCTGGGTAAGAAAATTAATTTCATCGGAGACCCGCTCTGCGTCAGCATCGCGGGTGGAGGCATCTGGTACGGGCACATGAGCCTTCACATGCGGTGTCGAGATTAACTTAGCACCAGGGGTTTCCACTTCCGCGTGCGATAACAACTTTTCAACGGCATTCACCGTCTCATGTTCGGCTTCTAGCTTACCCCCTATATCATCGTTCTGATGGTTAAAGCCTAACCGGGAAAGGAATCCGCGTTTTTTTTCTTTTGCCATTTTTGACTAGACTCCTAGCCTAACGATAGAGGCCAAATAAATAATCTGTCTGATAATACTCAGAGTTTATGATTTTATCGCCCGCTAGCAACATACCTTGCACGCAGGGCGTTGCCTTAAAGAGCAAATCGAATGTGCATTATTCTTTTCTCTTTTTTACCCCGCTAGAGCACTTTCATCTGCTGTGGGGTATATCCCTCCGCGATAAAAAGTGTAATAATCTTTATAGGACATTAACTGAATATCTTAAGCTATCGAATTCTAAAGAAAATATACGGTTATTACTGCAACTTTTCTAAACAGTGATTTTAGCTTAGAGAAAATGTTATCTCGATAAGATTTAAATCTGGTATTGATGACTATCATATTTCTTGATACAAATTTAAGAATAAGATCCTATTTTACATAAACAAGGAAAGTATATCCGTTTATTACTCTAATTGCACTTAATCTAGATACGCGTATGTTAGTAGTGAATCTCGTTATTTTCTAGTAAGCGTGTCGGACATTCGTTGATCTCATCTGCCAGGGACCTATGACCCACCTATATTTGTCGCCGTTACCGTTTCATCAAAAATGATGAGTTTCTATGGTAAAAATGTGACAACTTTTAGAGTATCATTTTCGCACATGAACTAAATCGTCACGCCCTTATTCACTAGCATGTGCGGTCTTTTTAACCGTTATTATATGGCGGTGAAAGCGCGATAAGAACGCATCAGCGCTGTAACGGAGGCCGTAGGTCGCGTAACGGCCCCGTTACTATAAACTTACCTCCGCCAAGCGGTAAGCTCAATCTCCCCTAAACAGCATCGGATTAGTTCGCCGTCCCTCTAACCCACTGCTCATTATTTACTGCCGTATATGCGATTATTGCCTGCGCTCATGTCAGACATGGCTGTAAGGGTCTACGCCGATATCCGAGAGCTTGCTGTGCCTGCCTGGAAAGGCTGCGCTAAAGACCCTGGCGGTGAGGAGATGATCTGCGTGCAGCGCGCAGGCCGATACCTGCCTGCTGTCGGCTGAAACTCAATCAACTCTTAATGGATAATTAATCTCATTCCCATTTATAATAAAATCACTTTTTATAACCGGTTTCGGTCAAGTTGGAAGAAAAGATGGAAATAGTCAGAAAAGATAGTCTGGAAGAAATTAACAGTACGATTCCTATCCCGACAGGGAAAAGCGGATTTTTTAGAAAACTGTTCGCTTTTTCAGGACCTGGCGCATTGGTAGCGGTAGGCTATATGGACCCCGGTAATTGGATAACCGCTATTCAGGGGGGAGCACTCTACAGCTATCTTCTGCTGTCGGTAATATTAGTTTCCAGTCTAATCGCAATGCTGCTACAGGTCATGTGCGTAAAATTAGGCATTGTCACAGGAATGGATTTAGCGCAGGCAACAAAGGCCTTGGTCGGCAAACGTACTGCCGCCGCGCTCTGGATTATTACAGAATTAGCGATTATAGCCACAGAAATCGCCGAAATCATCGGCAGCTCTATTGCGTTGAATTTACTATTTAAAATCCCGTTGTTGCTGGGTGTGATTGTTACCGTATTAGACGTGTTTCTTCTGCTGGCTTTGATGAAATTCGGTATTAGGAAAATCGAGGCGTTGGTCTTTACTCTAATCGCCACTATCTTTATCATTTTTGCCTATGCAGTGGCACTTGCCAATCCTGATCTAGCGCAAATTGCTCACGCCTTTATCCCGCAAAGCAATATCCTCAGCGTACAGGTGGCAGGTGGCGATTCCGCTTTTTTTATTGCATTAGGGATCTTAGGGGCCACCGTGATGCCGCATAACCTTTACCTCCACTCTTCCATTGTACAATCGCGTCAATACGATCGCACTAATGAAGAGGTGTTGAAAGAAGCAATCCGCTACGCAACCATTGATTCTAATATACAGCTGGGATTTTCTTTTATTATTAGCTGCTTGCTTCTAATCCTTGGCGCGGCGCTCTTTTTTGGCAACAACCCCGATCATATCGGGCGCTTTGCCCAACTGTACGACGCTCTGCAAGATCAAAGCATGTTGGGCGCCGTTGCCAGCGCCAATCTGGCAACATTATTTGCCGTTGCGCTGTTGGCTTCTGGTCAAAATGCTACAATTACAGGCACCTTAACCGGGCAAATCGTGATGGAAGGCTTCATTAATTTCAAGCTTCCGCTGTGGCAGCGTCGCCTGATTACCCGCCTAATTGCTATCATGCCGGTTGTAGCCTGCATTTATCTGTGGGGAGATAAAGGGAATATGATTGAGACACTCTTAGTCTATACGCAAGTATTTTTAAGTATTGCCTTACCGATTTCAATGATTCCGCTGCTGCATTTAACCTCATCAAAAAGGCGAATGGGCAAGTTTGTCAATTGCAAACCTTTTATTGCACTTGGCTGGCTGTCTTCTGTGTTCTTGGTAGTCTTAAATATCCAGCTCATTATCGAAACGTTGCGAATGCTGTTCAGTTGAGAAACATTCTTCGTTAAGAAACCGGACTCAGTTAAGCAACTTCGTGGTTAAAGAGTCCTATTAATCTAAAGCTCATTCCTTAACTAAAGAGCAATTTTTAGCTGAAAAGCAGCGCGAATCTAAGCGGCGTCTGACAATCAAGTCTCCCGCTAGCGGCCGCATCGGCCAAGCGTGGCGCCTTCTCTAGGGCTTTCGCGCTTTAAGTAGGCTCGGGATATCAGCGAGATGGGCGAGCATAGGGATTAGGATCGCCGGGCTTACGGGTTTTGAGCAGCTTCAGAACCCATGTGTACTGTTCAGGATGTGGACGTACCAGAGTTTCCACGGCTTCATTCATGCGCCGTGCTACAGTAGCATTATCGGCATCCGTTAACGCCTCTATAGGCGGAAGAATATGAATATTCAGCAGGCTGGTGCAGCCGTCGTAGACGGGAAACAAGGGCACAACAGTGGCGCGACAGACTTTCATGAGACGGCCGATAGCAGGCAGTGTCGCTTTGTACGTCGCAAAGAAATCCACAAATTCACTATGTTCAGCGCTGTAGTCCTGATCCGGTAGATAATACCCCCAATATCCTTGACGAACGGAACTGATAAAGGGTTTTATACCGTCGTTCCGAGCGTGCATACGGCCTCCAAAACGACGACGCACGTGATTCCAAACATAATCCACCAATTCATTACGCTGATTGTGGAACATAGCCGCCATTTTCTGTCCACGCGCTGCCATTAGCATCGCCGGCATGTCCATCGCCCAGCCGTGAGGCACTAGAAGAATGACATTCTGCCCTTCTTCCTGAAGCTGGTTAAGCCATTCGGCACCATGCCAACGCACGCGTGCCAGCACCCGCTCTGGATTTCGGCAGGCCAGCTCGGCCATGAGGATAACGGATTGCGTCACGCAGGCGAACATGTCGTCAATGATGCTTTCCCGCTGCTGCTCGGCGATTTCCGGCAGGCAGTAAGCCAAATTGACTTGCGCGCGAAAACGCGCCTTGTGCGCAATACGGCCAACTAGCCGACCCACCGCGCCCAGAATCGGATCGCGCAGCCGCGGCGGAATCCAGGCAGCGGCTGCGATGGCTCCTATCCCCAGCCAGACACTCCAATATCGTGGAGCATAGAATGCAGTTTTGAAAGTCGGGATAAACTCTATCTTTCCGTTTTGCTTATTTTCCATGCATGCTTTTCTCAATGCTTGTTATAGTGTAGTAACCACATTATAAAGAAAAAAGCAGCCGATACAGGATCGGGTGCCGATGGCGTTATGTCAGTTTAGCTGCAACTGGGATAGCATCTGTTTAACTTGGGCGAGATATTCAGCGCGGTCGCTGCCGGTTAGCCCTTCTGTGCGCGGCAATTTAGCAGTCAGGGGATTAACCGCCTGCTGATTTATCCAGACTTCATAATGCAAATGGGGGCCGGTAGAACGGCCAGTGTTGCCGGATAAAGCGATGCGATCGCCACGCTTCACTTTCTGTCCCGGCTTCACTAACAATTTCTTTAGATGCATATAGCGAGTCATGTATTGGCGACCGTGTCGGATAGCCACATAGTTACCAGCGACGCCGTCCTTTTTGCTGACCATGACTTCGCCGTCACCCACGGCCAGCACCGGAGTACCGACCGGCACGGCTAAATCAACGCCGCGATGAGGCACGATACGGTCAGTGAAAGGATTAATCCTACGCGGATTGAAATTAGAGGAGATACGGAATTGTTTTACGGTAGGGAAACGCATAAAATTACGGGCGAGGCCGGCCGCATCAAGATTATAGAATTTACCGTCATCCGCGCGGAAAGCGTAATAATCTTTCTCACCTGTAGATAAGCGCACCGCGAGTAATTGACTTTGGGCGCTCCTTCCGTCTAGTATTTCCCTCGAGGTTAGAATCGAGAAATGACTCCCTTTACGTAGCTTGCGAAAATCTAGCTGCCACTGCAGTGCTTTAATCACCGTATTGATATCGCCGCCCGTCAGACCGGCCGCTCGAGCGCTAGTTACGAAACTGCCGTTGAGCTGGCCGGATAAGGTAGTGTTGCGCCACTTACCCTTAATATTGGAAATGCTTTCCTTAAAACCATCGTCAACGCGATCATAGGCACGATTCTCGCGGCGAGAGACATTCCAAATCAAGCGCTGCAAATTGCCTTCGGCAGTCAGTGTCCAGGAGATAGACTGGCCTATTTTCAAATTACGCAGCGCGGGATTTTTCTGCACCAGCGCAGTAATGTCGGCAATATCAATGCCGTACTGGCTAAGGATGCTGCTTAGCGTATCACCGGTAGATATGATATATTCATGCACACCAGTTTCCCCTGCCACGCGTTCCTCTAGTTCGTCTTTTAGAATATCTTCGTCGCTGTCAGGGGTGATCTGGTCCAGTGGTTCGCTAGCCTCGGGCGCACGCTCGCGCAATTGATACTCTTTCGGCGATGTGATGCGGCTGGCGAACCGTTCTACAAGCGGGTAGTAGATATGAGGTTGCCAAACGGTGATGGCTAAAGTGACTATCGTTAGCGATATCAGTATGACACGGTAAAGTCGTAGAAGATTGTTAAACACCAGGACGAAAGAGCGGGCTATCTGCTGCACTAATAACTGTCCTCATATGTTCTTCTTCAGGCAGCTGACGTACTGGTTCGTCAATTTTGACAGAAAACGCGCGTAGCTTTCCCTGTCTAAGTCGATACCTATTCCTAGCGGATCCAAGATGCTAATATCCACCAATGTCCCACGGGCGATTGCATCGATAACAGCTGGTCTAAATTGTGGCTCAGCAAAAATACAGGATGCTTTTTTCTTAACTAACTGTATCCTAATTTTGTGTAAAGCTTGTGCACCAGGTTGTATTTCAGGATTGATAGTAAAATATCCTAACGGCGTTAGGTCATAGTATGTTTCAAAATACCCATACGCATCATGAAATACGTAATACCCTTTAGCGCGAACAGGTTCCAGTATTTTAGCGATATTTTTGTCATTTTTTGTCAAGAGTAGGTTGAAAATTCTTAGATTATCATCCAATTTTTGTTTTTTTTCAGGTTTTAACTCTACGAGATAGTCATGTATCGCTTCAGCCGCACGCCGTGCGATGGCTGGAGAAAGCCACAAATGCATATTATACTCTCCGGGGTGATGGCTATCAGTTCTGCCTCTGTGATCTTTATCTTCATGATTTTTAAGCGGTTCTTTTCCTCCTTTTTGCAGAAGCGGAATAACGGACGGCAAGCTAGCTAGGGTAATTCGCCGCTCGGCAGGCAGCGAGGAGGCAGGGCCGGACAAAAATGCTTCCATTTCCGGTCCCACCCACACGAGCAGATCCGCTTTCTTTAACCGCAGCATATCAGTCAACCGCAAAGCATAATCATGGGGTGACGCGCCATCGGGCAACACTATCTCCACCGGCATAACACCATCAGCGACGGCAGCGGCGATAAATCCCAGAGTGCGGAGCGAGGCGACGACCGCGGCCTGCGCTTTGACGCCCGCTATCAAACCTAAAGCACCTCCTAGACAGGCGAAGCGGCAGGTACGCCAAACGGCGCGTAACAAGGTGTAGTGATGGGATGCAAGCATGGCAATATTTTCATCGGTAACAAAGTGGGTTGTTATGCTATAATAATTTTGTAATTTAACAACCGTAATCATCATGACCGATTTGGTAATTCTGGAACACATTGGGGTCGCTTTTGGCCGAAAAGCGGTGCTGCACGATATCTCTTTTACCCTGCGCCCCGGTCACATCCTTACCCTGCTAGGCCCAAACGGCGCTGGCAAATCAACGCTGGTGAGAGTAGTGCTTGGGCTTATCGCCCCTACTGAGGGTACACTAATACGCCAACCGAAACTGCGCATGGGATATGTCCCACAGAAAATATACCTGGACCCCACGCTACCACTGACGGTAGAACGTTTCATGCGTCTACGACTAGGCGTCAAGAAAAGCGACATAGCACCATCCCTGGCCTGTGTGCAGGCGCAACATTTACAGACAGCGCCCATGCAGAAACTTTCCGGGGTGAAATGCAGCGAGTGCTGCTGGCGCGCGCCCTGCTCAGTTCACCAAAGCTCTTAGTGCTCGATGAGCCGACTCAGGGCATTGACGTCAACGGCCAGGTCGCGCTGTATGATTTAATCGACAACATTCGCCGGACTCTCGATTGCGCAGTCTTGCTGGTATCGCACGATTTACATCTGGTGATGGCGAAAACCGACGAAGTACTGTGCCTTAATCACCATATCTGCTGTTCCGGCACGCTGCATATGGTTTCGGATCACCCTGATTTTATTGCTATGTTCCGGCAGCGCGAGCCGGCGCCGTTCGCTATTTATCATCATTATCATAACCATCGCCACGATTTGCAAGGGGAAGTCGTACCACCCGAATCGGGATGCATGTCGCCATGATTGAATTATTATTTCCTGGCTGGCTCGCTGGTGTAATGTTATCGCTGGCGGCGGGCCCCCTCGGCGCCTTCGTAGTGTGGCGCAAGATGTCTTATTTTGGCGATACCCTCGCTCATGCCTCACTCTTAGGCGTCGCTTTTGGCTTTTTACTGAACATAAATCTGTTTTATGCTGTGATTGCGGTTACACTAGCCCTGGCGCTCGGTCTGGTGTGGCTGGAACGCTTTCCCCAGCTGGCTATCGATACGTTGTTGGGCATCATGGCACACGGCTCTCTCTCACTGGGCCTAGTAGTGGTTAGCCTAATGCAAGGAGTGCGGGTAGATCTAATGGCCTATCTGTTTGGCGACCTACTAGCGGTAACGCTACGGGATATTGCGCTGGTCAGCGCGGGAGTTGCGGTAGTGCTGACTCTTATTTTATGGCAATGGCGCGCGCTGTTGTCCGTGACAATTAGCCCCGAGTTAGCCTACGTAGACGGCATTCCACTGCCCCGCATCAAGCTACTCTTGATGCTGGTAACGGCGTTAACCATCGGGCTGGCGATGAAGTTTGTCGGTGCGTTGATTATTACTTCGCTACTCATAATTCCCGCGGCGGCTGCTCGCCATTGTGCACGCAGCCCGGAGCAAATGGCGTTATACGCCACCCTAGCAGGCGCGCTGGCGGTTACCGGCGGCCTAGCGTTTTCTGCGGTCTACGATACACCGGCCGGGCCGTCTGTAGTGCTGTGCGCCTCAGCGCTGTTCTTGCTAAGCCTAACTGTCAAAGCGCACCCTTGACTGTCGATGAGCAATTAAAAGAGCCTGTCATTAACCGATTTTGGCAGTAGACCGGGTTGCTGATGCCTACCTATAGCAACATCATTTCTTATCGCCGCCATGTCCCTCAATCCCGAAATGGCGATAAGCACGGATGGTAGCGATACGCCCACGGTGTGTTCGCTGTATAAACCCTTGCTGAATTAAAAACGGCTCCAGCACATCTTCAATCGTCTTACGCTCCTCCCCGATCGCCGCTGCTAGGTTATCTAACCCTACCGGTCCGCCAAAAAACTTATTTATGATAGTCAGCAGCAGCTTGCGATCCATAAAATCGAACCCTTGGGGATCAACATTTAGCATGTTCAGCGCGTTCACGACCACCTCATCGGTGATATGGCCCGCAGCGCGCACGTCGGCAAAGTCACGGACACGGCGCAGTAGGCGATTGCCGATACGCGGCGTACCACGCGCCCGGCGCGCGATCTCTCTCGCGCCGCCTTCGGTAATATTTAGCACGAGCCTGGCGGCGCTACGGCTTACAATATGCTGTAAATCTCCCGTCTGATAAAATTCTAGCCGCTGCATGATACCAAACCGATCGCGCAGAGGCTGCGTCAGCGAGCCTGCGCGGGTGGTGGCACCCACCAGTGTAAACGGAGGTAGCTCGATTTTGATAGAGCGAGCGGCTGGACCTTCGCCTATCATGATATCCAGCTGATAATTTTCCATTGCGGGATAAAGCACTTCTTCTACTACCGGCGAAAGTCGATGTATTTCATCAATGAATAAAACGTCATAGGGCTCAAGGTTAGTCAGCATCGCCGCTAAATCACCAGCTTTTTCCAGCACCGGACCCGAGGTAGTGCGCAGATTAACCCCCATCTCATTAGCGACAATGTACGCTAGTGTAGTTTTACCTAGCCCAGGCGGCCCCGAGACAAGCAAATGATCGAGAGCGTCGCCGCGCATTTTCGCGGCCCGAATGAAAATCTCCATCTGCTCACGCACGTAGGGCTGGCCGATATACTCTGCCAGTGTTTTCGGCCGGATAGCGCGATCGATAACTTTTTCTTCGGTTGCTACCGAGGTATTAATTAATCGATCAGCCTCTATCATCCTGTACCTTACAGCGCAGCGCGCAGCGCATCACGAATAAGAGTTTCACAATTAGCGCCAACGCTCGAGACTTTGCTGACCATCCGTCTTGCCTCTTGCAGTTTATATCCTAGCGCTATCAGTGCGGCAATCGCTTCGGTATCGGGATCAGAAAGATTGACGAAATTGACCTGCGCGCTGATAGTGGGGTGAATATTTTCAACGCCCTGCGGCGGAAATAAATAGCCGGACAGACTTTTAAACCTGTCTTTCATTTCTACCACCAGCCTTTCCGCGCTCTTTTTACCGATGCCAGGTAATTTCACTAGTGCGTTAATTTCCTGGCGCTCCACGGCACTGACAAATTGCTGCGCTGACATTCCGGACAAAATCGCCAACGCTAACTTCGGCCCGACGCTGTTTACTTTAATCAATTCGCGAAACAACATCCGCTCTTGTTTATGAATAAAACCAAACAGCAATTGAGCATCCTCACGCACTACGAAATGAGTAAAGACGACTGCCTCCTTACCGTTTTCCGGCAGGGCATAGAAGCAGGTCATCGGCAATTGCACTTCATAACCTACCCCATGAGTCTCTAACAGCACTAGCGGCGGCTGCTTTTCCAAAATGATGCCTCTAAGACGTCCGATCACCTTGCCCTTCCTTTACGCATTAGGTTATTGCTTTTGATCTGTTATTCAGCACCTAATTTTTTCATATTACCAAGAAAGCAGACAACTATAAATAAATTATTTACTTTTCAAAAGTATAAATAATTAGACTTTTTTATAAACTTAGAACGCAAGATCGCAAATCTCATGTATTTCATTATATTTTTGATTAAAAATTTTTCTCAGCCAGCCTCAACAGGCTGTATGGTATTGAGAGTGCTTTCAATACCGCCAGCAAGCAGCACCGCATCAGTGCTTCCGCAGCATAACCTCTGTTAAATCAATACTGAAATTTAGCTAAGTAACGAGATATATATTAGCCACGAATTGCGTGGTCAGTACCCATTATGGCGCTTTAAATATTCTCAAGAATAATATTTATCTACTTAAAAGTTTTTGTTTAAGTATAATTAAGGTTTTTTAATTAAGACTCATAATAAGTTAACTAAAAATTAATATCATTTTCTAAAAACTAAAAACACTACAGCTTAAGGCAGAAAGCTTAAAGCCAAGCAAAAAGAACTAAAAAGACCTGATTATGCACCTAGCCTGGCTAAGCTTGAACTACACTAATAATAAACACTTTTCAAGTGAATCAATACTCTACTGGAAAATATTAAAAACGCTATACTGAGCATTTTCTATACAATTTATGACTAACTATAAGCATTATTCTCCAGCCGAATTGGAGTCTTGATTCAACAGACGTTATGACTTAGAAGAACTGATATCGCACCTTTTGGTGGCGGCATTAAAAGCAACCACAAGGCCATAAAGCCTGCTGAGGCTAGCTAAAAAATGCATAATTAAGGGAAAATATGATGAACTAAATAAGATTTAAGATCTCACAGCCTAGGTTCATAAAAAATTATAACTATCTATATCTAGAATAGATAAATCATTTATTTATAATTTCTTACTTTCGCTAAGATGAAAAATAAAAATTATCTGATAAATAACGACTTTACGATTGTGATTATAATATAAGAAAATTAAGAATTTTACCTATCTAAACTTGAGCTATACTGGGAATAGACAATTATCAAATTGATAAATCTTTATCTAAAACTAATTTATCTTTTTACCGAAAAGCAGGGAATTTTAAATAAATTATTTACTTTTTTAAAGTATAGATAGCTAGACTGTTTTTAAATCAGAAGGTGAGATCTTAAGTCTCAGTCAGAGTGTTAATCAGAAAGAGCAAGCATGCCGAATAGAAAGTTGTAAATACCTTGACTTTGTCGAATTGCTATACATAAATTGGACATAAATTGAACGTGTAAGCGACTAAATAACAAGGTATTATCGGAGATTCTGCAGATAGGTGCACGCAAAATTGATCACGCAAAGCAAGGCGCGTGTGTAATTAACGAGAGAGCTTGTCCACGGAAACCAGCGCGTGCATCATCTCATATGGCCGAGGATAAACGTTCACCAGATTCTCCATAGCCGCAACGAATTAGGCATCGACTTCTAGTGGTATCACTCAGCCGATTTTCGTCTACGGGTTCAGTTCGTTTTTTAGTATACGCTTTGCTGTTTAACGTATTGCAGTTCCACAGCTTGATCGGTAAGCAGTTGCAAAACTCACTATCTCCGCCCCTACGTCAGCTGGCTACAGCTTAGTGTAATTAAATACGATTCGTCCTCAGCATCCACAATACGATAATAGACCTATTTATTCGGTTTACTACTCAAGACTGCGTCAAGCCCTTCTTTAAAGAAAGAATGCTTCACCTGATCGATCTTGCAAGCAGTGATTCGTAAAATCTCAGCTAATGCCGCACGACTGAGTCGATTTACACAGCGAATTAATCTATTGCAATTCAAAAATCAATATATTTACAACTTTCTGTGCAAAATTCTTTTCCTTGCTGATCAACGATTTTAATGATATTCTTTTACATTCTTTCTTCCACGTGAAGGCGCATGCTGGCTACGAATTGCATGGCCAGTGCTCGTAAAGAAAGTCACTGAATGCTACCGACGGAAAGAATTGTTTCTTTTTCACCGCAGGAAAACGTTTAATTGACAGAGAGAAAAAGTTAAGCTTAGCCTATTTTATCACGATCATCGAGTGCATCATGACGCAAATGCTTACCTGGCAAGATACTCTCGCGCAGGAAAAAGACCTGCCTTACTTTCAAGAAACACTAGCTTTTATTGCCAGAAAACGTGCAGAAAAAATTATCGTCTATCCACCGGCAAAGGATGTATTTAATGCTTTCCGTTTCACGGAATTGAATGTGGTAAAAGTGGTTATCCTCGGTCAAGATCCCTATCATGGCCCCAATCAGGCCCATGGCCTTGCTTTTTCTGTTAAGCCTGGCGTTACAACCCCACCCTCTTTAGTTAACATCTATAAAGAGCTGGCCAGCGACATTCCCGGCTTTGTTATACCGAAACATGGCTGTTTGCAAAGCTGGGCGCAACAAGGCGTAATGTTGCTTAATACAGTGCTGACGGTAGAAGCGGGGAAAGCACATTCCCAAGCCAATCTGGGTTGGGAAACGTTTACAGATAAAGTTATTAAGGCACTCAACACACACCGTAAAGGGATTGTATTTTTGCTTTGGGGATCCCATGCGCAAAAAAAGGCGCGATTATTGACTCCAAACGCCACCATGTACTTAAGGCGCCCCACCCCTCTCCTCTGTCTGCGCATCGTGGCTTTCTCGGCTGCCACCATTTCTCGCAGGCCAATGCTCTACTGATACACGAAAACCAAACGCCTATTAACTGGACGCCGACGTTGCCGGTTACTTGACACCAAATAGAGCCCAATACGAACAGAATTGTACTGCATGTTGCATTTTGCAAAGTGATAATGTTTTTTAAATAATTTAAGTTTAGTTTTTACTAAAATTTTATAGACAGCAATAAAGTTTTGCTGCTATCGGTAATACTTGCAAGCTAGACTGTTTCATAGCGTGTTATCTCCCTGTTGTTGCAACAGTGCATGCAATCAATCAGCAAGATACGCTAGCCCCCGCATCCCCGCACATTAGAAATAAGCATAACTCTCTCGACCTGTGCTGAAACCAAAGCAATAGATTCTCTAAATACATGACTCTAAATTTAATTTTAATTTAGATCTTACCGAAAGCAAGAAATATAAATTATTTGTTTTTAAACATATAGATAGTTAGATTATTTTGTAAAATCAAAACGTGAGATATTAAATCTCATCCATTTTATCATATTTCCCTTGATTGGATGCTTTAATCAGCCAAGCTTAGCTACGCTGGAATAGACACTTTTCAAGTGGATAAATACTTTACTGGAGAATATCAAAAACACTATAATAGGCACTTACCATGCAATTCGTATCCAATATACGTTTCGCTACCTAGACAACTTTTTATTTATTTAGCTTTATAGCGTGCTGCGATAACAAATTATATCAATCTTTATAGAAAATCAACTCAATAGCTTGAGCGCTCGAATTCTACAGAGAATCAACGGTTCTTTCTCTAGCTTTTCTGGGCAATGATTTTAGCTTAAAAACGCTATCTCGATAAAATTTCAATCCTGTAAATAAAGCCGAAGATAAAGAAAGATTGAATCTTAAGATTAAATAGCTTCTCCTACACTATTGACTTTGTGAGTATCCTAAATTATTCATTATCATGATATTCCTTGATATAAATTTAGGAACAAGTCTCTATTCTATACAAGCAAGGAAATCATCTCCGTTTATTACTCCAAAAATGGCATATTTGTACTTAATTTAGATAGATACATACCAGAAATGAGTGTCGTCTTTCCCACTAAGCTCTTAAGACATCAACCTAGAATCATTAATCTCGTCTTCTGCGGCCTTTTCATATACGAATATTTATTCGTTGTTGTTTTTTAATCAATGAAAATAAGATTTTCTGTAAAAATATGAGATTTCTTTAGACTAAAATTTGCACGCATGAACTACATCGTCACTCTCTTTTCACTGGCATTTATGGTCTTTTTAACTGTCATTATATGGTAGTAAAAAGCGCTATAGTCTAGCAATACTCGTTTAAATTCTGAAAGTACTTTTCAAGGAAGTTTATATTTTAGATAAGGTTGGTTCACAAGACTTATCCATAAGATTTAAGATAAAAGTAGAATACGCATCAATTTTTAACTCGCAATTCTAGTTTTCTCTAAATTTAGATCTGTAAATTCCAGTCTCACGAAATTGCTTGCTTCAACAGGCCGTAGTAAAAGGATCTCTTTGATATTTATTCGCCGAGATGCGTGCAGAACGACCAGCCTCAACTAATCCAATTATTCGTAATATTAAGTTCTCACTGTAAGAATGTACTATTTAGACCTTAGAGAAAAATTATCTACAGTATATATATGAGTAGCTATTTAACAAACTAGAATAGATAAAAAGTGCTCTAAACAAAATATTAAATCAACGGAGGTTATACCTTCAAAGCATTGATGCTGCGCTTCTTTACGGAACTTAAAAGATGAGATCTTAAATCTTACGTTTTTATCGTATTCTGCCTAATTATGTATTTTAATCAGCTATTCTCAACAGGCTGTATAGCATTTTAAACCGATTTTAGCGTTTATCGAGTCGCGCTATGTCTACCGAGCGATGAGTGTATTTCGCAGTGTCTTAATCTTGTCAAGATGAGGATTCTAGCATTAGCGGATCAGTATATTGAGTTTGATTTCTGCCTTGCTTAGCGAATTGCCATGTTGAGGTGTATAAACAAATTTAAAACAATCTCATAAAGTCTTGACCTAATCCGGCAAGAAAGCTGAGCCTAATGAACCTGAAGCATAGATTTTAAGATTGTTTATGATACGAGCAATTCAGTGTGCGTAAGGACATTCTGTTAAGATATCCTGAAGAAAATGAGCCCAATGGATCTTATCTATATGCTCTTTATATGCTTAGTCATTTTACTTAGGCGACGACTCGTCAAGGGCTCACTGGCCATAAAGACATTGTATAGTCTAAGCCATTTGCATTCATTATCTTCCCAAGCAGATTTTCTAGACCTTAACGGTAACGCCAGTCGCGTGTTCTCTAATCAATTGATAAGAAGGTCTATTTCATGATCGTTATAACCAATTTAACATTACTTTTTGGCAGTACAACTCGGCCACTTTTCGTCCACAGTTTCAGTTTTTTAACCTGCGCATTGCGGTTTTACTGCTTTATGAGCAAGTAGTTGCTAGATCGAATACTCTCTGGCGGCTCGCCGCAGCTTAGCATGATCTAATACGCCTTATAGCATCGTTATCCTCAATACCGTCATAGAACCGTTTGCTTGGCCTCTAGGTGTACCGCCTCAAGTTCTTCTTTAAAGAAGAACGCTTGATTTAATCGATATCGCAAGCACTCATTTATAAAATCTTAGCTAACGTTTCCACACTCGGTCGCTTCGCGCGTCTAATTTCTGTATCGCAATCTAACAAAATTAATGCATTCAGAATTTGCTGTGTAGCGGCCTTACCCTGGCTGACTAACATTTTCAGTTATGTGCTCCCTTCCTTCTAATGAATAGATACTGCAATCGCTATTTTACGTGTTAAGACGCTAGCTAGCGAGGCATATATTAGCTACGAATTCTATGGCAAGCAACTGTCATAACGTTTTTGACACTTACTATCAGTAGCATTCATCTACTTAAAGTGTCTGTTTTAAGTGTAAGTTAAGACTGGCTAGGTAAAGATAGATAATTTTTGTTCGTTTTTCTTTTCCTTAGTGTTTCTGCGTTAATCTATAATGATTCTAGTTTTAATAAAAAAGTAATAGTAATCAATTAATTACAAGTGATAAACCTTGATTAGTTATAAGAGATTGATTTTATTTTTTTGATTTTCACTGATTTTTATCTTTATCCCTACGTCACTGGCGGAAAGACAGGTAAAGATAAGGTACCTAAAAAGCTATCCCTAGAGATATAGCGTACGCGACCGCTTACGGATAGCGGCCCGTTCGCGATAATACCAGAGCATGGTAGCATTATTTTTTCGTCGCGCCTGCGTCTGGAACCTGCTCGGCAGGGCTGTCAGCTAGTGCAGCTGGTTTAATATCCAGCAACTCCAGATCAAACACCAACGTGGCGTTGGCCGGAATACCAGGAACGCCGGCTTTTCCATAAGCCTGCTCCGGCGGAATAACTAGATGGATTTCCCCGCCTTTTTTGATACGCTTCAACCCCTCAACCCAGCCGGGGATAACGGCATTCAGGCGGAATGAGAGCGGTTTTCCGCGTTTGTAGGAGTTATCGAATTCTGTCCCGTCGATCAAGGCGCCTTTATAATTCACCACAACTGTATCGCTGTCGGTTGGCGCGCTGCCGGTTCCAGTTTTCTTAACTTTATACAGCACGCCGGTGGCGGTTTTCTTGACTCTCTGCTGCCTGGCATAGTCGGCACGGTATTTGTCGCCCTTGGCCGTATTGTCCTTGGCTTCCTTTTCTATTTCGATCTGAGCGAGCTGTTTTACGCGCGCTTCAAAGGTTTGCAGCGTTGCGGCAATCTCTTGATTAGAGAGCTTACTGTTGTTGGTAAAGGCGTCTTGTATGCCGGTAATCAACTGATCTTTATTTAGTTCAATACCGAGTTTTTCCTGCTCTTTCAGCGAATTATCTACATAATGCCCCACGGAAACGCCCAGTGCATAGGCGACCTGCTCTTTATTGCTTTTGAATTTGTCCGAGCTGGTGCTCTCGGTCTTTCTCGGTGTGGTGCTGGCAGCTATATCGGCGGCCAGAGCGCTGCTTGTGTTAAGGGAAAATGCCATAGTAGAGGCTAACAGCGATACTTTAATCAATGATTTCATAAATCTCCATTTTTTTTGGATAAGCGGTTTCGGGGTCAATAGTAAAGTCAGGCAAATACCATAGCTATAAGCATAAACACAGCAAAATCGCTATGGGATTATTAACGCTTTCGAAGAATTTGCACTGCCATACCGCGTCAGACAACATAGATCGCCAAATAATTCAGATTTAATTCGTACTAATCTTTAGTAAACTGCACCGAAGTATTATACCCTAAAATATATCATAGTGATTTTTTAAAAAATTTACGTTTTATTTTTAATAATATTTTATATACTGCGATATCGTTTTACTACCTAATAGTACTTAGGCGATTCCTGATTGTAGAGTTAGACGTATCGGTCTATTATGATCTCAAGCTGTTCAGCAGAGTGAAAATTCTGGCCTTATACACATCCTCTATACACCTCATAAACCTTACCCGGACAAGTTTTAGCCACGCTCAAAACAAACACTTTTCAAGTGAATCAATACCCTGCTGGAGCATGCTAAAAATGCCATAATGACATTTACCATGCAGTTCATGACCAATATACACCTGATTACTTAGAGCACTTTTATCTATATCTAATTCATCAAAGAGCCAGTTATCTATATGCTGTAACTCATTTTTTCTCGGAAATATAAATAGTACATTTTCAGTAAGAACTTAAGATCACGAATAATTGAATTGAATTAATCAGATAGGCTCTGCACGTGCAATAGTAAATGAATATTCAAATAAGCTCCCATCAAGCATTTAATAAATCTCTATTTTTCTGGAGAAGCGGTTTCGGGGTCGATAGTAAAATCAAGAAAACACTATAACTCTATAAACATAACACAATCTCTATGTTAATTGATTAACACTTTTAAAATTTTTTACTATCATATCCCAGATGATAATATATTTTTTTAAATAACTCAGACTTAATTTTGTATCAAGCTTTATCGAATATACTAGAATATCATATTTTGGAAAGTATAATAGTTTTTAATAATTTATGTTTTATTTTTACTGATATTTTATAAACTGCAATAGAGTTTTCTAGCCAATACTGCTTGCAGCAATTCCTGATTCTAGAGTAAGACATATTGCTGCAGCGGAATATCAAGCACTTCACCAGAATAGAAATAGTAGCTTTGCAGCATATCTTCTATATGCCTATTAAATAATTCAACCTAATTATTCGCTTGTTGGTACAACAATAGGCTAGAACGATGTTCTATATTAATCTTTTACATAAAAAGTTAAATTTATGTTTCGCTGTAGCTGATCGTTTTTACAAGCCAAAAAGATTATTTATAAATTCTTTGCCGTTGTCTGTAAGTACCTGATAAATATTCTCGTGACAAGCTCAACTAAGCTGATGCAAGAAACGTCGCGCATTAACCACGGTCTTGGCTTTATAAAAATAGACAAAACCCATTGAATCACTCGATTTATATACACGAAAGATAAGGTTTCATGTACCATTTGTAGAAAATATTTTGTTTTAATATGCACATAACCAGGCTCATCGCTTTCCCTGGTTAATTACTTTATTCAGCAAATCTTAAACTGTGATCGAAATAAACAATTTTTAAGTAGATAAATGCTCTCCTGGAAGATGTTAAAAACGTCATACTCAACACTTACCATACAATTTATGGCCAAGATCTTCTTCGTTATTTAGAGTATTTTCATCTATTCCAGCCTATTAAACAGCCATTCATCTATATGCCGTAACTAAATTTTTATCTGATATCTAATAACACCCTCTTACAGCGAAGACCTAAGATCAAATTGATTGAGTCAAATAGCTCTACACGTACAGGAATAAGATAGATATCAAACAAGCTTTTCTACTGCGGCTAGTTAGACTAAGCAATTTTGTGAGGCCGGAAGTTTGCATCTCAAAACCTAGAGAAAACCTAAATCTCAGATTAAAAAGTGATGCCTATTCTGATTTTATTAAGATACTTATTGATTAGTCTTATAACCTAACTTAGGAATAAATCTGTCATTCCAAACCTGATTTTTCTTTTTTTATCTTATTTAAAGTAGAAAATTATAAATAAATTATTTTTTTAAAAACATAGATAGATATTTAGAGTGTTTTGTGAATTTAGAAGGTGAGGGCTTAAAGCTCATGTACTTTTATGCAACTCACCTTGCTAAGCCTAAACTACATTGAAAGTAGATGCTGTTAACAAGATAAATCCTCTGCTTAAGAATATCAAAAACAGTATAATCAAGACCGATTATCTAATGCATAGCCAACATACACTTTATTATCCAGCCGCATTTACGAATTTAAGTATCGATTTAACCGACGTTATGAATTGAGAGTACTAATACTGAGCTTCTTGATGCTGGCATTGAAAACATCCACAATCCTATACAGCCTGTTGAGGCCAGCTGAACAAAATGAGAAAATTAAATCCTTACTATGACTTTTCTTTAAAACTAGAATCATTATAAATTAACACAGAAACCTTCAAGCGAAGCAAAAACGAACCAAAAACACCCGATTACGCATTTTATCCAACTATCCTCAACAGGCTGTATAGGATTCTTGGTGCTTTCAATTTCACCAGGAAGGAGCCCGGTATCACGATGATAATAAGCCATAGGGACGGCTAAATCGACACTTAAATTCAGTTGGGTAACGAGGTATATCTCGGCGATAAATTGCATAATAAGTGCTTATTATAACGTTTTTGACATTCCCTATGGAACACACGTCTACTTGAAAACGTCTATTTCTAGTGTAGTTCAAGCTTGGCGAGGTAAGCTACGTAATCAGGATTAATTATGTATAATCAGCCTTCATGGCTGAAGAAATGCTCCATAATAGAAAAATGAGGCAATACATTATTATCCTTGCATCGGAATAAAGAGCGCAACTAGACACATGGGTCACCAAGGGTAAGTTTTGCGGCATATAAAATTGTGAAGGCATTAATTTTTTTAAACTATAATAAATCAATATGACACATCAATTAAAAATGTAAAGTAACTGAGTAGCGAGACGTTAGCACAGATTTTATAAATCGGCGCCGAAAGATCAATCAAGTCAAGCGTTGTTTTGTTGAAGAAGGGTTTAAAGCAGTCATCAGCCGTAAACTGAGAAAAGAGTGTATAGCCGCATTATAAATGATAATACCGAAACGCATTTAATTGCGCTAAGCTATAGTCAGCCGACAGAGGCGCAGGGACAGAAGGGCTTGCAACTACTTGCCGATAAAGATTTAGGATTAAAATAAAACAATTTCGCGTGAAACAGTAAGGCACACAGTAAAAAACAAACTTAAACCGCGGACGGAGATCGGTTAGGTTCTTCTGCTAGAAGTCAATTCTGAATTCTTTACAGCAATATAGAATCTGCTGGACGCGTATTGGTCGGGACTACAATAAGACTACGGCCGGATACATCCAGTGGTTTGCATGGACGCGATATCTCGTGATAATTAATTTGATACAGACGCATCGCGCTGCCCTTGAGACCTGAAAAACCTACTCGGAAAGAGTATGCATCAAAACCTCTAAGGGTGTGCAATTTCTTCATTGTTGATGGTTGGTGGGCCGCCGTCGGGCCGTCGCTTAATTAAAATGACCAACCATAGAACGAGCATAGAACCAAGATCAATTTGGCTAACTTTCTTAAGGATATGTCAATACAACATTATTATGCGCACTCAATTACTCTGATCATAGAAACTCTGAATATCTATAAGCCAGGTTCGTTGTACTCAGTCTTCCCGCCAGATTAAACCAAGGCTTTGTTAAATCATTTTAAATTCGTATATATACTCAAACATGGCAATTTGCTAAATATAGCAGAAATTAAACTGGACATGGTGCATTATTAATGCCTGAATTATCACATTAAGAAGATTAAGACATTACGAAGTAAAGTCATTATTTAGCAGACACAACGCGAATAGATAAACGCCAAGATCAATGGCATTTCACTACTGAGAAGGCTTAGATCAAGCTTAAGCGGCTTTATCCGTCATTTAATATGTGATATAATGCTAACTTACACTGGCGAAGATCGTGGTTAGATATCTGATCTCGGATTATTATATTAACCCTCGTTGTACAGCACTTCACGGTAAGATAACTATTGAGAAATGTAGTTAACAGAAAATATTATGATAATTATAACCATAGTCAGGCAACTGCAGCACCAAAATCAGAATAGCGCCTCAGGTAAATAACGAGCCAGCATCTACTGTATCTGGGCTTTATTGCACCTCTGCATTGACCTTTTTCTAGTAAAAAAGAGATGGTGCTTAAGATCATAGCTATACTCTTCATCGTTTGCAGATGATGCCGTTGTCTACTCGGGAAGCAGCGGCCGTTTCGCTACGGAAGACGCCTTCTCCCGCTGGACGATCTATTGGCAGTCGGGACGTAAAGCCTTAAACTCCGCCGTATCTTGATCTGGCCCGTATCGCCGTTTACGCAGGTATGGATTAGAGCCCAAGATGACATTAAGAAAAGAGCACCTAAAAGCTATGATCCTAGTTAGCCGCATGTTGACACTAAATATCTTCCATAAATGCGTAATGAAACCTCACGACGTTATATTTTCATGAGCATAGAACGATCGACTCGATCGATTTTTATCCGTCTCTGAAAATTAAATCTTAGGCTAATGCACAACGCTTCTTGCTTGAGCTCGGTTGAGCATGTCTCATGGCTATTTATCAGGTATTTATAAATAATGACAAAGCATTTACAGAGCATCTTTTGGCCTGCGAAAATGCCGAGTCATGGGGAAACATTAATTGGATTTTTATGTGCATAGCTTAATATAAAATATCGCTTTAGCTTATTTAAGAATCTAAAAAAGAATAGTATAATCGAGCAATTGAATCAATATATAGAAGATATGCAGTAAACTGACTCTTTTTATTCTGGTAAAGAGCTTGAAATCACATTGCACCGACATATCTGACTCTACACTAAAAAACTGCCTCAATCAATATTGATTAATAAAACTTCATTGCAGTATATAAAATATTAATACAAAATTAAACCTGAATTATTAAAAAAGAATACTACCTTCCGAGATATGATAGTTAATCACGCTGCTATAGTAGCGTAGCAAACATCCGATCTAACACCCTTTATAAAACTGTACTTGTGTGCGTCAAAAAATCGTTTTTCTTTAAAAGAGGACAGAAGTCAAAAACTATATTTTACTTAGGAAGGAGCTGATATCGTCATGCTGTCCGCCTAGATAAACATTGGAGATACGCCAAGCATGATCATTTCTTGGGAGCAGATCGATCCCGCCACGCTGTATAATCTGATCGAATCATTTGTGCTGCGTGAGGGCACTGATTATGGCGAGCAAGAACAAAGACTACATGAAAAGGTGGCAGATGTATTACGCCAGTTGCAATCTAGCGAAGCAGTGCTGGTTTGGTCGGAACTATACGAAAGCATTAACATCATGCCGCGCGGCCAGTTCTATCCCGATTAGTAGCGCCGAAACGCCCCACCACCGCCGACACCAGATCCGGCATCAGAAGGCAGAATAGCGGAAACAAGCAAGCCTTGCGTTTGACTCCACCAAGTCAAACGTGATAACAATAATCTTCGCTCGCTCTCCGGTTATCTTACAGAGATTAACAACAGTTTTTGCTCTGCATGTTTTGTGCATTTCACCTAGAAATACGACTGCCATAAAACCCTGTCAGATAAATTTTTTCCAGAAACGATTATTAAGATTCGCGAAATGCACTCCTTTACATGCACTGAATAATCTTTGATTAATGCTGAAAACACAACGCGCAGCCCTTCCTAAGAATATCTTGCATTATTAACTTCTCTCATTTATCTCTGGCGCTGGCATCGGGCAGTGAATGATTTTAAGCAAAAAACTGCAACAAGTTATTTCTTTAACTAGAGTAACTATAGACCTCTTTGGCACTATCATTTATAATTAACGCCCACTCGGCCCCTTAGCTCAGTGGTTAGAGCAGTCGACTCATAATCGCTTGGTCGCTGGTTCAAGTCCAGCAGGGGCCACTAATTTTTGACTTTAAAATCATTTAAAAGGTAATCTTACCTCTCTCAAGAAGAAACCTCCTTTTTTGATAGAGAATTGGCTCAGCACACCTGTGTATTAATTGCAACTAATAAAATATATTTAGTTTTAAAATTTACGATAAACATTGATCATTAAAACACACTGCATAGATCTCTAATCTCACATCACATACTAAATCTTTCATAAAGATGCTTTAGCCTAATACAAGCGCTATTAGTAATGAAATGATAATTGATCTCCGCGTTTATTTAGTTGCGTTTGCGTCTAGCAAACAGTGACTTTACTTCATAATCTCTTACTCTTGTCAAGATAATAATTCAGGCATGAGTTTGATTTCCGCAATGTTTAGCCAACTGCCATGTTTAGATGCATGAACGAATTCAAAATGATTCCATAAGGCCTTGTCCTGATTCGGCGAGAAGGCCGAGTATAATGAACCTAGGTTATAGATGCTCAGATTGCCTGTGATCAGCGTAATTTGGCATGCGCAAGAATATTGTGTTAAGATATCCTTAAAAAAAGACTTCAAGCGATTCTGCTTTTATCTATTATCTATGCTTTTTCTATACTCAGCTACTTTGATTATCTACTGACCTAACAACAGCTCACTGATCATGAAGACGTTGTGTCTTCGCTGCAACCGTTTGCATTTATAATCTTTCTGAATAAGTTTTCTAGACTTTAACGGCAGCGCCACTCATGTATATCTAATCATTTCATAAGAGATCTTGTCTATGCAAACTACAAGACGTATCGCGTCGTAGGTCAGACTATACATGCTCAGCACGTTCTTTATAGCGGCAACGAATTCGGCATTGGCTTCTTTAGCGGTATAATCAAGCGGATCTCCGTATACGACTTCAGTTTGTTTTTAGTATCCGTCTTACTGTTTTATACGATATCATTTTTACGCACTACAGTTTCCCTGCTTTATCGGCAAGGAGTTCTAAAGTCTACTTCCCCTACCCCTCTAGCTGCTTACCACTTAGCAAAATCAAACGCATGTCGGCATTACCAATGATAATCTAGTCATATATCCGTTTACTCTGTTTACGGCTTAAGACTGCTTCAAACCCTTTTTGACAAAACAACGCTTAACCTGATTTTGTAAGCGCCTATTTATAAAATCTCGCCTAATGCTTTACCACTCGGTCGCTTTATGCGTTAATGTATTATGGCTCAATACAATCAATGTATTCACAACTTTTATGCAATATAGACCTCTCCCTGACCTACGCTTCTAGTTGCGTTCTGTTGCTCCGTTGGCAGATACTGTAATCGCTACTTTTTACGTGCTAAAACACTAGATAACGACGCATGCTAGCCAGCAGTTGTATTGCTAAATAGCTATTATGATATTTTCAATATTCTCAAGCAGAGTGTTCATCTACTTCAAAGCGCCTATTTCTAGAGCAGCTTAAGCTTAGCCGGCTAAGGTGAAGTAATGAAATTACTTTACTTTTTATAGAATGATTACAGCTTGGCACAGAAATTCTCAAACTAAGCAAAAATAAACTAAAATATCTGATTACGCACTTTGCCCGGTCAAATTTCAGCCATACTATAAATAGACAATGTTTAGGTATATTAATATTCTGCTTGAGGGTATTAAAAATATCATAATGAGCACTTACCACGCAATGCATGGTCAACATACGCCTCATCACCTGGCTAAATGTGAATATTGATTTAATTGACGTCATGATTTGGGAGCACTGATACCACGCTTCTTGATAACGGCATTGAAAGCACCTAGAATACCATGCATCCTGTTGATGATAGCTGAATAAAATGAAAAAATATAATGAAGTACATAAGATTTAAGGTTTCACGTTCTGAATTCAAAAAACAGTCTCACCATCTATATTTTTGAAAAGTAAATAATTCATTTATAAATTCTTAATTTTCAGTAGGATAAAAAAAGAAAAATCAGGCACGGCATAATGCAGGCGGATAGCAATCCGCTTAAACGTGCGCCGCCACTGAAAGACAAGCCGTCTCGACGATTTCTATAGGCCACGACAATTTCGATAGCTAGACCCCTTAGCATACGCAGCATAGTCTTAGGGATAAACCGATGACGATCGCACTCATCATCCGCGCATCGGATCATCAAATCGATCGAGCGGGCTAAATCCGGCAAATAGCGACGCTACATTGACAAAAATTGATACAGCGTCAATATTTATCATAAGACCCTTAGCTTAGTCGTCATCAGACCTGTCGACATAAGCACTAGATCATCGCACGCCCCGGTTTCGAGATCGATATCCTCTACTCAGGGCTCAATCAACACTCTAATGCGATCTGGATATTCTACCGGCGGAATCAGATTTCTTTTACTTATTTCCACCGTTGGCAAAACAGATGCACCATTTAATCGATGCCCGTGAGTGGTCGACGAAGCGCCACAGATTGTGGCGCCGGAAACTACAGTTTCCGCGCTTCCAGGCTCGATGTGTTCGGGAGTAGCGACACTGTCGATCATATCATTGCTACTACGGCCGGCCTAACGTTGCGGCATTGCCGCAACGTTGGTTCTGCTAGCCATCAGATCTTCGACAAAATAACTGTCGGTAAAGTTGACAATCTGATTACCGCACCTAGCTTAGCCAGGTAAGGCAAATTGTGTTAACACAGAGCTTACCTGCGAGCATTAAGAACCCTGCGTGCGCCAATCCCCGCCGCGCCGGGCGATCCTGATAGGTTAAAAGATCGTCTGGCCGCTTTCCGCCGCGCTGACCAGGGAATTTTCTAGCGCCCAGTATAAGCCGATGACGCTCTACTTATTAATCGTGTCACAAAGAAACCGGCCAGTAATGAAAGGAAAGAAGAATGAGCGTAAGTGAAACACGTTTTAAAGCAACCTCTTACTTGTTGATGTTTCTTTTTATTACCCTAATCATCCCGCTACATTTATTTCCCTGCTTTATCGCCGGCTTTTTAGCCCATGAGATGATTATTTCTCTGACGCCGTGGTTTGAACGCCTGGTTGGCAGCGACCGGGCCCGCTGGGTAGTAGTGACGCTGATTGCCGCCTCCGTGGTCATTGCTATGACGCTAGGCATCGTGAGCCTGGTAAGTTTTCTGACCTCAGACATTCAGCGCGGTATCGATATTACTACCGAAACCAATCGCATCTTTTCCGATGTGAAAAATCGCATCCCTGATTATTTCCCCTCATTCCTGCCCGAAAGTGCAGAAGAATTGAAAGATCAGCTCTTCACCTTAATCGAATCTAATTTGCTCATTATCCGCAATATGGGTCGATCTTTCCTGCATGGACTGATCACTATTTTTATCGGCCTTATCATTGGTGCGGTGATTTCACTCAATAAGCCGGCCGGCCCTAATACCTACTTTACTCAGCAGCTTCTAGAGCGCCTGCATTATCTTTCTCAGGCATTTCGCAATATCGTCTTCGCTCAAATGAAAGTATCGCTAGTCAACACCTTTCTAACGTCGATGATGATTTTGCTAGTGTTTCCGCTATTCGGTATATATCTACCTGTGAGCAAGACGCTGATTATGGCAACCTTTATCTTCGGTCTTCTGCCGATTATCGGTAATCTTATTTCCAATTTCATGATTATCATCTCAGCGCTCTCTATCTCCTTAAGCGTGGGTTGCATAATGATGCTATACCTCATTTTGATTCACAAGCTTGAATATTTCCTCAATGCTGAGATAGTAGGTAGCCGTATTAATGCAAAATCCTGGGAGTTGCTGCTGTCAATGCTTATCTTCGAGGCGGCGTTTGGTTTGGAAGGTTTGGTAGCGGCACCGATTTATTATGCCTACCTGAAAACCGAATTACGGGCATGCATGCTTATTTAATCACCTCTTCTTAAATGAAATTTACGAATCATATAGAGTAAACTAGTTCATATTATAAAATTACCATTGGCCACTCAAATTTATGCAACTGCGATTTCTCGTGCCAGTCAATAATCTTTGTATAGTCTAAACCGCTCAAGTTTAAAGACTATCTAACAGGATACTAACTACAAATACAAACCAATCAATCACTTAACCTAGTCAAATTTGATCTACACTGTAGATACTTTTCAAGTGGATGAATAATCTGCTGGAAAATTGCAAAAACGTAATAGCTGGTATTTACCATCTAATTCATGGTCAATATACGCTTTTTATCTAGCAGATTTTAAGTGTCGATTTAACTGAAGTTATGACTTGAGAACACTGATGCTGCGCTTCCTGATAGCAGAATTTAAAGCACCGACAATGCTATACAGTCTGTTGAAAATTACTGAGCAGCACGCGTAATTAAAAGTATATAAGATGAAAAAGAGAAATGAGGTGCGGAATAAGAGGTGAATAAAATATTTTTCTGAAGAATGTTAAAAATGTCATAATGGGCATTTACCATGCAATTAGCAGTCAGCACACTCCTCATTACCTGGCAAAATTTTAGTATCGATTTAACCGACGTTATAGTTTCATAGCACTGATAGCGAAACCTTTTGATATCGGCATTAAAAGCATCTAGAATGCCATGAATTCTACGGATGCTAGCTAAGAAAAACACCTACTTACGAGTAATGAACCTGGGCTGCTTATGCAGCATTGATTTTATTTTTTAATTCCTTGCCGATCTTTATATTTATTTCTAATAAAAATCTGTAATAATTCCCTGTCAACTGGACTAGTTAAGTTCGGTAGTCTCTGGAGAATCAGAAAATAGTCATTGGTAGTAGTAGGGCGCTGAGATACTGTGATTAAGAATCAAAATAGTCACATCTTATCTTTCGTAGATTATCACGTTTTGAAGTAAATAGCACCGATAAATACTATCTGAAACCAAGTCGCAAGCGGAAAAATGAGAATACATCAATTTTAACTTTCCCGATACACTAAAGATTAATAGTCCATTGATCAGCATTCATACAATAAATGCAGACATCGCCGAGAAAATAGCATATAAAGAAGCAGATTTCTTTTTATATATAAAATAATCACAAAGGGTCACGTAATAAAATTACTAATTATTTAAGAAAGGTAAGCTTAATAGCTAGAATTAAGATTTACCAAAAATTATTAATTAATAAAATTAATTTACAATAAAAACTATTCGCCACACAAAACATTAAAAGCATAAATAGGAGCTAAACGTGAGAGGCATGCTCATTACACTCAGTTTATATAAATCGCAAAAATATTACCTTAATACGCACTTTAATCAGCCATCCTTAACAGGCTGAATTGCAATTTTTTTAATGCCGTTATTAAAAGGCGCAGTATCAGTGCTCATAAGTCATAATTTCTGTTAAATCTATATTTCTGTTAAATCTATACTTAAATCTGGCTAGAGAACTTTTTATATATTCCAGTTTATCATACAGTCATTAATTTATATACTGTAGATATTTTTTCTCTAGAGTCTAAATGCTAGATTCTTACAGCAAACACTTAAGATCGCGAATAATCGGATTGATTGAGACGGATGAATCTGCACGTGTAGCGGCGGATAAATATTAAATAGGCTCTTTTAGATCTTCCGCTTTATTCACCGAATGGAAATCTTATCAAGACGGCGTTTTCTACGCTCAAATCACTGTTCAGAAAAACTATAGAAAGAACCGTTGATTCGCTTTCGAATGCGATCACTTGAGCTATTGAGTGAATTTTCTATAAAGATTGCTACAATTTTCTACAAAATTTTCTATAATAGATGAAAGTGCTTTAGGTCTCGAGACTTATGTTGCCATGAATTACTTAGGCGGTGTCTATTGAACATTCTCTAGCAGAGCATGCATCTACTTGAAAAATTTTTATTTCCAGTATGGCTTAAGCTTGATTAAGTAAGGCGCGCAATTAAGAAACATTACTACATAAGAAAATTATTACATATGTTCACTCCCACCGCATGCAGAACAAATAGCAATCCGGAAGATATTAATTAAACTACAGTATACGCTCGCCCTGATACCGTCGGTACAACATTGCTTTGTCATACCCGTTAAAGATAAAGCATCTGGTCCCGAATAGTTATATAACTCTCGGCGAAGACTCCCGTTCATGGCAAGATGACTATCGAGGTATATAGTTAAAGGCAAAATATCATGATGATTAGATTTCATGGTCAGACAATCACAATGCCTAAAACTAAAGCCGCTCTTTAGGGCAAGCAACGAACTAGAATCTACTTTGACTAAACCTGCATTATGACATCTCTGGACTAACCATTTTTAAATATTAAAAACGAGATTGCATTAAGGATCATAGACATCTTCCTCATAGTTTGCAGACGATGCGTGTCGCCGGCTCAGGAATCAGCAGCCATTTCCCTGAGAAGGACGCTTTTCTCTCACTGAATAATCTGTTGGCGAACGCATGCGAATTATTAAGATCTAGCGCATCTCGATTTAGTCTGGATTGCTGTTTGCGCAGCTATAGATTTGGCTGTTTGCGTGATATAAAGAAAAGAGCACTAAAACTAAAGTACAAATCATAAAGCATCTAAAAGCTATGAGCCTGGTTGCCTGGATATCAGATGAAATTTTTTCTAAAAATGCTAAATGAAACCTCACGACATTATCTTTTTATTAGTATAGGTCGAACGATTCGATAGATCTTTATCGGCCCCTATAAGATTAAAGCTACGGCTAATGCAGAAAGCTTCTTTCTTGATCTTGGTGGAGGATGTCTAATAGCCATTTATCATGTGCTTACAGATAATCGTAAAGAATTTACAGATCGTCTTTTAGGCCTCCGCAAACGCTTAGCTACCGGGAGACATGTATTCAATTACTTATATGCAGAGCTTGATATAGAACACTGTCTTAGCCCACCAGCGCACCCAGAAACGAATGGTATCTTAAGTAAGACTCTATTGCAGTATATAAGACATTATAACAAAATTATTCAATAAGCAACTATACCACCTTCAGGGATATGACAGATAAGCCTAAGGGTACACGGAAAACTGTAAGATTTAACGCTGGCGCAACGCTTATGAGCGATATACTCTTTGGCCGTTTGCCGCCAGAAGCCCTAGATTACGGAATACCTGAAAAAACTTATGAAAAAACGTTTACCCATACTGCTGATTAGCCTTATTGGGTTCACTCTTTATATCCCACAGGCGCCAGCTGATCTGGAGGATCAATGCCGATTGGGCATACCGGTTTATACTAAAACCTTTATCAATGCCGACCCTAACACGCTATCGGTGCATATATATGCCGATAAAGCTGCAGCGAATTATCCTAAAAATGCGCTATTTAGCGGCAACGTGAATGTTGAGCAGGGCAATAATACACTCACTGCCGATCAAGTGCAGCTCACGCAGCGCCAGGAGAAAAACGAGGCACCGCTGCGTACCGTTACTGCTACCGGCAATGTGAATTATGCCAGCAATGAGATTAAACTGCAGGGCTCGAAAGCCTGGGCTAATCTCAATACAAAAGATACCGACGTCTATCAGGGTAATTACCAGATAGTAAACCGGCAAGGCCGCGGTTACGCTGATACCATAAAACAGCGCAGCGATAACCGCTATACGATATTAAAAAACGGCAGTTTTACCTCCTGTCTGCCGGGAGACAACAGTTGGAGCATAGTCGGTTCGCAGGCGATCTACGATCGCAAGAAGCAAGTGACTGAAATTTGGAACGCGCGCTTTAAAATCGGTCAAGTGCCGGTCTTCTACAGTCCGTATTTTCAAATTCCGGTAGGCGATAAGCGTCGTTCCGGCTTCCTTACGCCTAATGCAAAGTACGGCAGCAATAATGGCTTCGAATTTAGCACGCCTTACTACCTAAACCTGGCGCCCAACTACGACGCCACTATCATACCGAATTATATGAGTAAACGAGGCATGCAGATCCAGAGCGAATTCCACTACTTAATGACCCCAGGCAAAGGGTTATTAGAATTTGACTGGCTTTCTAAAGACCGGGTTTACAGCAGTAAGCACGCTAGCGATAGTCGCCGCTGGCTGCTCCATTTGCATCATAACAGCGTCATAAATCAGGTATGGCGTTTCAATATCGACTATACTAAAGTTAGCGACTCCAACTATTTTGACGATCTGGATTCCAAGTACGGCAGCGCTACCGATGGCTACGCCACGCAAAAATTCAGTTTCGGTTATGCCGATGAAAGCTGGGACTCTGCTTTGTCATACAAGCAGTTCCAGGTTTTTGACACTAATAGCAGCCAAGCTTATCGCGCCGCGCCACAGTTTGACTTGACCTACTATAAAAACAACATAGGTCCGTTTGACTTTAAGATATTCACTCAAGCAGCTAAATTTACCAACGTCAACAACAAGTATCCCGAAGCTACTCGGTTACATGTTGAGCCGACACTCAACTTACCGCTAGCCAACCGCTGGGGCAGTCTGAATACCGAAGCGAAGCTAATGGGCACCCATTATCAACAAGAAAATATCGATTATTACAACAAGAATACCACCACCGGCCGTCACTTGAAAGAGTCAGTCAACTGGATTTTGCCGCAGTTCAAAACCGACGGTAAAATAGTGTTAGAGCGCGATATAGATTACGCACCCGATTATACGCAGACGCTAGAGGCGAGAGTGCAATACCATTATATCTCTTATTGCAAACAGAATAATATCGGTATTTATGATTCAACTATCTTGCAAACCGACTACTCCGGCCTGTTCCGGGACCGCAACTATAGCGGACTTGACCATATTTTATCCGCAAATCAATTAGCAGGAGGCGTCACCACCCGGATTTATAGCGATCAGCGCGCGGAACGATTTCATGCCTCCGTAGGTCAAATCTACTACTTTTCGCCGTCCGGTAGCGGTAATATCAGCAGTATCTGGGATAATTATGACAACACTGGCAGTGTAGTTTGGGCGGGAGATAGCTACTGGCGCATTAACAATCAGTGGGGAGTCCGCGGCGGCCTGCAGTATGACTCCCGGCTGAACAGCGTTGCGCTAGGCGATGTGATTCTGGAGTGCAGGCGCGATGAGAACCGCATCTTACAGCTAAACTACCGTTACGTTAGCCCGCAATATATTGCGCAAATGCTATCCGACATTAGCCATCCCGGCTATCAACAGGGCATTTCTCAAGTTGGGATCACCGGCAGTTGGCCACTGGTTAACCGTTGGTCACTGGTCGGAGCGTATTATTACGATACCCAGGCCAGCCGACCGACAGAGCAATTGCTCTGTCTGCAATACAATACTTGCTGCTGGGCAATCAATGTAGGTTATGAGCGGAAGATCACGGGCTGGGACAATACTAACAGTTCCAGCCAGTACGATAACAAAATATCGTTTAATATTGAATTGCGTGGTTTAAGCGGCAATTATGGCCTGGGTACAGAGAAGATGCTGGCCTCCGGCATGCTCCCTTATCGGCGAGCGTTTTAAGGCTGTAGTCTCCACGGAGACATTAAACTTAATCCGCTTACACGTATGATATATATTGGAAAATTATGAAAAACTGGAGAACGTTCATCCTTGGTCTTAGCCTGTGCGTCAACAGCGCTCTCGCTTCCCCTCAGGTCGTAGATAAAATTGCCGTCGTGGTGAACAACGACATCATCCTGGAAAGTGATGTAAGCAACCTGCTGCGCACGGTGAAACGCGGCGCTCAGAGAACCAATCAACAACTGCCGAATAACACGACGCTGCGCCGCCAGATCCTTGACCGGCTGATTATGAACAACATTATCCTGCAGCTCGCCCAGCGCACCAACATCACTATCAGCGACAAGCAGCTGGATCAGACTATCAGCAATATTGCTGCCCAGAACCACGTGAGCCTCGAACAACTGCGCAGTCGCCTAGTCTATGAAGGCATAGACTACCACACCTATCGAACGCAAATCCGCAAAGAGATGCTGATTGCCGAAGCGTATAATAGCGAAGTGCGCAATCGCGTCACTATTTTGCCGCAGGAAGTAGACTCGCTAGCGCAGAAGATCGCCGCTCAAACCGGTAACAGTGCGGAAGTCAATCTCAGTCATATTCTGATTCCGCTGCGGGAAAATCCGACTCAGAAGCGGTTAGATAAAGCCAAAGCGCTGGCCAATTCTTTAGTTGAAAAAAGCAAGATCGGCAAAAACTTCGATAAGTTAGCGATTACTTATTCTTCTGATACGCAGACGCTAAAAAGCGGTCAAATAGGCTGGGCAAAACTCGAAGAGCTGCCATCGCTATTGGCTGCGCACTTACGGAGTGCTCAGAAGGGCAGCATTGTCGGCCCGATTCATTCCGGCGTCGGTTTTCATATCCTAAAAGTCAACGATATTCGTAGCGATGATCAGAAAATAACAGTTACCGAAGTATATGCGCGCCACATTTTTTTAGGCACCTCTGTGGTGATGACTGATCAACAGGCTCGCGCCAAGCTTGAAGATGTGTCAGCGCAAATCAAGAGCGGCCGCATCAGTTTCAGCGATGCAGCCAGACAGCTGTCTGAAGATCCGGGTTCCGCAAATCAGGGGGGCGATCTGGGATGGCGCTCCGCCGATACGTTTGACCCTGCCTTCCGCAATGCGCTCATGCACTTGAAGCAAGGAGAAATCAGCGCGCCAGTACATTCCTTCTTCGGCTGGCATCTGATTCAGCTTATAGACACCCGCCAAGTAGATCACACTGATGCTACCCAGAAAGAGCGTGCCTATCAGCTCCTATTTGAGCGCAAGTTCGCCGAAGAGGGGCAAACCTGGATGGAGGAGCAGCGCGCGTCCGCTTATGTAAAAATTATCGAAAATAATGTGCAATAATCAACGCATTGTAATCACTCCTGGCGAACCCGCCGGGATAGGCCCGGATCTCGTCGCCATGCTGGCTCAGCAAGCGTGGCCGGTTGAGTTGGTTATATGCGCCGCGCCTGCGCTATTGAAGGCGCGGGCGCGGCAGATCAGCCTCCCGCTGCGGCTGCGCCCCTATCATCCCGAAGAACCTACTATGCCTCGGCAGGCCGGAGAACTGACAGTACTAGCTATCGAGACTTCGGCACCCGTCATTGCCGGCAAACTCAATGCCGCCAACAGTAATTATGTGATAGCGACCCTAGCCCAGGCCTGCGACGGCTGCCTCAGCGGCGAGTTTGCGGCGTTGATCACTGGCCCAGTTCATAAGGGTATAATTAACGAAGGCAGCCAGCCGTTCAGTGGCCATACCGAATATTTTGCCGAGCGTAGCGGGCGAGATCGTGTCGTTATGATGCTAGCAACTGAATCGCTTCGGGTCGCGCTCGCGACCACCCATTTGCCGCTGCTGGCGGTTCCGGACGCCATCACCCGCCAGTCCCTAGATGAAGTCATTACGATTCTAGCTCAGGCTCTCAACCAGCAATTCGGTATCGCGCAGCCATGCATCTACGTCTGCGGGTTGAATCCCCACGCAGGTGAAAGCGGCCATATTGGCCGAGAAGAAATTGAAGTCATCACGCCTACTCTGGATACACTGCGCGCAAAAGGGTATAATCTAGTCGGTCCATTACCTGCTGATACTCTCTTTCAACCAAAATATTTGCAGAAGGCGGATGCAGTGCTAGCGATGTATCACGATCAGGGTTTGCCGGTGCTGAAGTATCAGGGATTTGGCCGGGCAGTCAACATTACGCTGGGGCTCCCTTTCATTCGCACCTCCGTCGATCACGGCACTGCCTTAGAGCTTGCCGGATCAGGACTAACGGATGCCGGTAGTATAAAAACGGCGCTTAATCTCGCTATTAATATGATAAAAAATCGTAATGATAAAAAATCCTAATGAGTAATCGTGTATATCAGGGGCATCTAACGCGCAAACGTTTTAGCCAGAATTTTCTGCACGACAGCTTAGTTATTAATGCTATCGTTGCCGCTATTCATCCCGAATCCGGCCAAGCAATAGTAGAAATCGGCCCCGGCCTAGGTGCGCTGACTGAGCCGGTAGCGAAGCGCATCGACGCCATGACCGTTATCGAGATTGACCGCGATTTGGCCGCACGCCTAGGCAGCCATCCTTTCTTGCAGTCTAAACTAAATATCGTTCAGCAGGACGTGATGACGGTAGATTTTTCCGAGCTTTCCGCAGAGCTGGGGCAGTCCCTGCGTGTATTCGGAAATCTGCCCTATAACATTTCTACGCCGCTTATGCTCCACCTTTTCAGCTATAATCATGCGATTCGCGATATGCACTTTATGCTGCAAAAAGAGGTAGTCAACCGGCTGGTGGCGCGCCAGAACAGCAAGGCCTACAGCCGGTTGAGCGTGATAGCACAGTACTACTGCCATATCATCCCGGTTCTTGAAGTGGCGCCAACCTCGTTCTGGCCAGCGCCAAAAGTAGATTCGGTCATGGTGCGGCTAGTGCCTCATGCTACGCCACTGTTTCCTGTCCGAGATTTAAGCAAACTGGCTACCTTGACCGGCTTAGCATTCAATCAACGCCGAAAGACGCTGCGCAATAGCCTAAGCAATCTTTTCAGTCCGCAACAGCTGGCGGAACACGGTATTGACGCTGCGCTGCGCGCGGAAAATTTAAGCATTAAGCATTACTGCTACTTGGCTAATATAATGACAGAACGCCCTATTTAACAATACTAACAGGAGTGCTTCATGATTAACCCGCCCAGGGTCTGCATTCAGGTTCAGAGCATGTACATAGAAACACAGTCTCAGCCGGAAAAAAATCGTTACGTTTTCGCCTATACTATTACGTTGCGCAATCTGGGAAGACAGCGCGTGCAGCTAATGAGGCGTTACTGGCTTATTACCAACGCTAACGGCCAGGATATCGAGGTCCAGGGAGAGGGAGTAGTGGGTGAAAAACCGCAGATCCTTCCCGGCGACGAGTTTCAATATACCAGCGGTGCTGTGCTGGAAACCCCGATTGGCACTATGCAGGGTCATTACGATATGATTAACGATCAGGGACAAGGCTTTCAGGTTGCAATCCCCGTCTTCCGCCTAGCGATTCCTTCACTTATAAACTAACTATGTCGACTTATTTAATTGGTGATATTCACGGCTGCTTCGACGAATTGAAAGTTATATTAGCGCAGATTCAGTTTAATCCGGTGCTGGACACTCTATGGCTAACCGGCGATCTTGTTGCGCGCGGTCCTGGTTCACTAGAGGTGCTTCGATTGCTCCGTAGCTTTAGCGATAGCATACGTATGGTACTGGGTAATCACGACCTGCATTTATTAGCTGTCTATGCTGGTATCAGCCGCAATAAGCTAAAAGATCACCTTACACCGCTGTTGCAAGCACCGGATGCCGATAAATTAATCAACTGGCTACGCCGCCAGCCAGTTCTGCAGGTGGATGAGGAAAAAAATTGGTGATGGCTCACGCCGGCATCACGCCGCAGTGGGATCTCGCAACGGCACGCAAGTGCGCACGGGAAGTCGAGGCAGTACTCAGGAGCGACAGTTATCCGCTGTTCCTTGACGCCATGTACGGTGATATGCCGAACAACTGGAATCCGGAATTGAGCGGTCTGGCACGTTTACGGTTTAGCGCTAACGTGTTTACCCGCATGCGCTACTGCTTCCCTAGCGGTCAGCTGGAAACGAACTGCAAGGATATACCGGAGAAAGCGCCAGCGCCTCTGCGGCCCTGGTTTGCGTTGCCGGGACCAGTCTCCGAACGTTACAGCATTGTCTTCGGCCACTGGGCTTCGCTAATGGGCAAGGGAACACCGGCAAATATCTACGGGCTTGATACCGGCTGCTGCTGGGGCGGCCAACTGACCCTGCTACGCTGGGAGGATAAATCGTTTACCCGCGTGCACTCTAACCTGCAGAACGAGCCGAGGATTAAAAAATCTCATTAACGCTTAAGGTCAACACCGAAAACTACGCGGCTTAACGCATACCTGGCTGCAAGACCTCGGTAAGGACTGCGCTACAAAAGTACACATCATCCGCGACGCTGCAGGTCGGATTGCATATCAACACAACGATTTAGGACTTCAAAGCAGTAGCTGTGGGTATTTTTCTCATCCGCAGCATGGAATTCTCTGAAAGTAGATTGCCATTCGTCAGGCTCATAGTTGGGAAACCAAGTATCGCCATCTACTTTAGCATCAATATGAGTCAGATAGAGTCGTCCGGCCTGCGGCAAAAAGGTCTCGTAAACTTTCCCGCCACCAATCACCATCACTTCTGCAACTATACCTACCGCAGCCAGTGCCTGGGCAGGAGTTGATACCCAGGTTACCTCGGCGGTATAGCCAGGATGGCTGCTCAGTACAATATTGTGTCTTCCGAGAAGCGACTTGCTAATGGATTCAAATGTCCGACGCCCCATGATAACCGGCTTATCGAGTGTGTTACCTTTAAACCAGGCTAGATCGGAGGAAAGATGCCAAGGCATCGCATTTTCTATCCCAATAACACGATCTATCGCCAGAGCGGCAATAAGGCTAATGATCATAAAAATTCTTACAGGCAAAAAATTACTACGACTATACGGAAAGAGATCAAGGCTGTCGACAGTTGGCTTTGTAAGGGGTAACACGTTTAACCACTTAAAAGCGCGGTGCAATCAGAAGAAAATTAGTTAAATCAGTCATTCCGAAGCCAAATTAGGAATAAATACAAAAATTAGTGAAAATTAAAAAAATACAATCAATGAGTCAAAATGAACTAAGGCTGATTACTTATAATCAAGTAATCTCTATCAATTTTTTCTTAAAACTAGAATCATTACAGCTTGATGAAGATTCTCCAAAGCCAAGAAAAAATGAACCTAAAAATATGATGAAACACATGATATTTAAGGTCCAACCTTCTGAGTTTGTAAAAAAGTCTAACTATAGATATTATAAATAATAAATAATTTATGGTTCCTACTTTTCAATAAGATAAAAAAGAAAAATCAGTTGTGGAATACAAGGGTTAAACCGGAGCGAAATAGCTATAAAAAGGATGCTTTTGCACTCTTTTTAATACCGTTACACGCGGAATTAACCACTAATTTTCGCATGCATTTCCTGCACCGAAATCACTTGGGCGGTGGCGTCGGCATTGAGGGAAATAGCGGTAGCGAACCCACCATTTAGCGTCGTGTCGTAATGTACTTTATACTGCAATGCGCTGCGCCGGATGAGTTTAGAATCCTCAATAGCCTGGCGGCCAGCAGTAGTATTAACGATATAGCTGTATTCACCGTTTTTAATCCGGTCTTGAATATGCGGCCGTCCCTCATGGACTTTATTCACTAAACGCGGATTGATACCAGCCTCGCCTAGGATTACGGCAGTACCGTGAGTCGCGTCCAGATCAAAGCCGTGTTTCAGCAGATTGGCCGCCAGCTCCACTACCCGATCTTTGTCGCCTTCACGCACTGATAGCAGCGCACGACCGCTTTTCTTCATGTGCGACTGACTGCCAAGCATCGCCTTGGCGAACGCTTCGGCGAAGGTCTCCCCCACACCCATTACCTCACCGGTAGAGCGCATTTCCGGCCCTAGGATTGGGTCCACGCCAGGAAATTTGCTAAAGGGCAGCACCACCTCTTTCACCGAGTAGTAGGGTGGAATAACTTCGCGTGTGACCCCCTGTTCCAGCAAAGATTTACCGACCATCACCCGAGCGGCCACCTTTGCCAACGCCACCCCGGTGGCCTTGGAAACAAACGGAACCGTGCGAGCGGCTCTAGGGTTGACCTCAATAAGGTATACCTCATTATCCTTCACGGCGAACTGGACGTTCATTAGCCCTCTAACCTGCAGCTCAAACGCCAGCTTTTCCACCTGCAGACGCATGACGTCTTGAATTTTACGGCTTAGCGTATACGCCGGCAGCGAACAGGCCGAATCCCCAGAGTGAACGCCGGCCTCCTCAATGTGCTCCATTATGCCTCCGATCAGCACGTTTTCGCCGTCGCAAATCGCATCGACATCCACTTCCACAGCATCGTTTAGGAACCGCTCAAGCAGCACCGGCGCATCATTAGATACGCTAACCGCACTCTGAAAGTAGCGCATCAGGTCTGTATCATCGTAAATAATCTCCATCGCCCTGCCGCCCAAGACATAGGAAGGGCGGACTACCAGAGGATAACCGATGGTAGCTGCTTTTTCCACTGCTAGGTCAATGATAGTGACGGTAGCGTTGGCCGGCTGCTTCAATCCCAAATGCTGAACCACCCGCTGGAAACGCTCTCGATCTTCTGCTCGGTCGATGGAATCTGGGCTGGTTCCAATAACCGGCACGCCGGCGGCTTCCAGCGCGCGGGCCAGTTTCAGCGGTGTCTGGCCTCCGTATTGTACGATAACGCCCTTAGGCTTTTCGATACGCACGATTTCCAGTACATCTTCTAGCGTCACTGGCTCAAAGTAAAGCCGATCCGAGGTATCGTAATCAGTGGAAACTGTTTCGGGATTACAGTTAACCATGATGGTCTCATAACCGTCTTCTCGCAGTGCCAAAGAGGCATGCACGCAGCAGTAGTCAAACTCGATGCCCTGACCTATCCGGTTCGGACCACCGCCCAGCACCATGATTTTCTCGCGGTCCTTATGAGGCTGGGCTTCACACTCCTCATCATAAGTTGAGTACATATAGGCGGTATCCGTGGTAAACTCGGCGGCACAGGTATCTACCCGCTTATAAACCGGATGCAGATTATAATTTTCGCGTAATTTGCGAATTTCCGTCTCTGCCTTACCTACTAGGGCAGCAAGCCGCGCATCGGCGAAGCCCTTGCGTTTTAACTGGCGCAGATAATCGGCGTTGAATGCGGCAAACCCCCGCTCCGCTACGTCATTTTCCAGCTTGATCAATTCTTCTATTTGCACCAAGAACCAACGGTCGATACTGGTCAAGTTGAAGACGCTATCCACCGACATGCCGGCGCGGAATGCGTCGGCTACATACCAGATACGTTCACCGCCAGCGTCTTTTAGCTCGCGCCTTAGAATGCTTAAAACTTCAGGATCATCGAGATGCACCTTGGGATCAAAGCCATTGACCCCAACTTCTAACCCGCGTAACGCTTTTTGCAGTGACTCTTGCTGGGTACGGCCGATGGCCATGACTTCACCCACCGATTTCATCTGCGTGGTTAGACGGTCGTTGGTTCCTGCGAATTTCTCAAAGTTGAAGCAGGGGATTTTAGTCACCACATAATCGATAGACGGCTCAAAAGAGACCGGTGTGCGGCTGCCGGTAATATCGTTCATCAACTCATCGAGGCTATACCCTACCGCCAGCTTAGCGGCCACTTTGGCGATGGGGAAGCCGGTCGCCTTGGAAGCCAGCGCGGAAGAGCGGGAAACGCGCGGGTTCATCTCGATAATAATAAGCCGTCCAGTTTTCGGATTGACCGAGAACTGGACGTTGGAGCCGCCGGTTTCCACACCGATTTCGCGCAATACAGCTATCGAGGCGTTACGCATGATTTGGTACTCTTTATCGGTCAGAGTCTGCGCCGGCACGACGGTTATCGAGTCGCCTGTGTGGATACCCATCGGATCGACGTTCTCGATAGAACAAACAATCATGCAGTTATCTTTTTTATCGCGCACAACTTCCATCTCATACTCTTTCCAGCCGATGAGAGACTCATCGATCAGCAGTTCAGTAGTAGGCGAAAGACCCAGGCCGCGATCGCAAATCTCTTCAAACTCTTCGCGATTATAGGCAATGCCACCGCCGGTACCGCCCATGGTGAACGACGGGCGAATAATGCAGGGAAAGCCAATATCCTCCGCCACCGCTAGCGCCTCGTTTAAGGTATGGGCAATGCCAGAGCGGGGTGTTTCTAGGCCGATTTTTTTCATCGCTTTATCGAAGCGTTGGCGATCTTCTGCCTTATCGATCGCGTCGGCAGTGGCGCCAATCATCTCAACGCCGTATGCTTTGAGCACCCCTTCACGCTCGAGTTTTAGAGCGCAGTTCAGTGCCGTCTGACCACCCATAGTCGGCAACAGCGCGTCCGGCCGCTCTTTTTCGATAATTTTTACCACTATCTCCGAGTCAATAGGCTCGATATAGGTCGCATCGGCCATATCCGGATCGGTCATAATGGTGGCGGGGTTGGAGTTTACCAAAACCACACGATAACCCTCTGCGCGCAAGGCTTTGCACGCTTGCGCGCCGGAATAATCGAACTCGCACGCTTGGCCGATAACGATAGGGCCAGCGCCTAAGATCAGAATACTTTTTATATCGGTACGTTTTGGCATTTCAGGCTCCTGATGCGTTAAGCTATGAGCGATAAGCGTTAATGAGCTCAATAAAATGGTCAAATAACAGCGCAGCGTCGTGTGGGCCGGGGCTAGCATCGGGATGCCCCTGGAAGCTGAACGCTGGCTTATCGGTGCGGCGAAGACCCTGTAACGTGCCGTCAAATATTGAAATATGGGTAATCTTGAGCGTAGCAGGCAGCGTTTTCTTATCTACCGTAAATCCGTGGTTTTGGGCAGTAATCATCACGCGATCGGCCGCTAAATCTTTTACCGGATGATTGCCGCCGTGGTGACCGAACTTCATTTTTGCTGTCTTAGCACCGCTGGCTAGCGCTAGCAATTGATGGCCTAGGCAAATGCCAAACAGCGGGATGTCAGTGGTGAGGAAGGTTTGGATCGCAGCGATTGCGTAATCGCAGGGCGCCGGGTCACCCGGACCGTTAGCCAAGAAAATGCCATCGGGATTCATTGCCAATACCATTGCAGCCGGAGTCTGCGCCGGCACAACGGTTAAGCGGCAGCCGCGATCGACCAGCATTCGCATGATAGTGCGCTTAATGCCGTAGTCATAGGCCACGACATGATAAGGCAAGTTTGTCGCCGGCGCGGGTAATCCACCGCCCATAGTCCAGCTACCCTGGGTCCAGCTGTACTGTTCAGTGGTACTCACTTCTTTCGCTAGGTCCACACCGTTCAGGCCGTGGAATTCGCGAGCCTTGCGCAGTGCTAGCTGTGCATCTGGACTATCGCCGGCAATGATGCAGCCATTTTGCGTTCCTCGTTCCCGTAGCAAACGCGTTAGCTTACGGGTATCGATATCGGCGATGCCTACAATATTCTGCTTTTTCAAGTAGTCCGAGAGCGACATTGTATTGCGAAAGTTGCTGGCGATGAGTGAAAGGTCGCGGATCACCAGCGCCTGCCCCTGCACGCGAGGTGATTCGTTATCTGCTTCATTGGTGCCGACATTGCCAATATGAGGATAAGTAAGAGTAACGATTTGGCGGAAATAGGAAGGATCAGTAAGAATTTCTTGATAACCAGTTATTGACGTATTGAAAACCACTTCCCCTACTGCCGTGCCTTCTGCGCCAATACCCCGACCGTGGAATCGGGTTCCGTCTTCCAGAACCAATAGCGCTGAATTTATCAAAAACCCTCCCAGTAATACTCAGTCATTATATTTGCATATTAATTCATTAAAAAATCATGAATCAATGCAAAATCAGCTGTAAAGCTGTAGGGTGAAATTTTGGAAAACTAGGAATAATTTAAAGGTGATCTTCCACTTTGTCTACCTTAAAGAGATTTTTCTTATTCTCCCATGGTGTATAGAGGTTCTACTTTCAGGTTGCAATTGAGAACATCGAATGAAAAATCATAATTCGTGTTTATATAAAGAGATCCAATAAAGTTTTAGTCTGATCCGGCGAGAAGACTGAGCACAATCCACCTTGACTATAGATGTCCAGATTATCCGTGATCTAGCGTAATTTAGTCTGCATAATAATATTGTATTGAGCTATCTTTAAGAAAGTTAGCCAATCTATTCTGATTCTACACTCAATCACTTTATCAATGCATTTATAACTTTCTGCGCGGTATCCTTGTTCCTGCTAACCAACGCTTCCAGTTACGCTTTTTATTTCGCCGTGAGAGTAATAATATATTTCCATTCCTACACTTTAAAAGATCTTGTCAGCTCTAACTACAGATGCCGCAACTGCCACTTTTTACGCGTTAAGATACTCAAGCACTTTTTATCTATTTCAGTTTATTAAATAGCTATTTTATTTACTCTTTCTAATTTCTCCGAGGTCTTAATGCCATATTTTTACAGAATAATCAGATTGATTGAAGCGGGCAAGCTCTGCACGTGCAGTATCAGATAGATATCAAATAGTCTCTTCTACTTCAGCTCGCTGGAGCAAGCGATTCTGTGAGATCGGAATGCAAAGCTCTAAACCTAGAGTAAACCCGTATCGCGGATTAAAATTCATTCTTACTCTGATTTTATCCTGACACTCATCTCTGAAAAGTATTTTCAGCATTTAAACGAGGCTTACCACTCTAAAGTGCTTTTGCACTGCAATATTATCACCTTTAAAAAAGACGATACATGCTACTGAAAAGAGTGCGACTATGTAGTTTATGCGCACAAGTTATAGTCTGAAGAAACATTAAAGTATTCACAAGAGCTGCTCATTTCATTAATGAAACGGCAACAGCGCCAAATATAGAGCCGCAGAAGATGAAATTAACGATGCCTCGCTGATTTACTACACACTCACTAAAAAATAAATGACACTCACTGCTCGCATACCTCTATCTAGATCAAGCACAGCTATGCTACTCTATTGAGCAATAAAGAGACATACTCTACTTCTTTTCTTGCTTATTTAGCACAGAGACTTGTTCCTAAACTTGTACAAGACATATCGTGATAATGGATAGTTTTACCACTTATTAAATTAATGCTATGCGAAGAAATATTTAGACTAAAGATGTTATTCTTCTTTATCTTCCGCCTTATTTACCAGATTTAAATCCTATCGAGATGGCGTTTTGCAAACTGAAATCACTGCCTAGAAAAGATACAGAAAGAACTGTTAATTCGCTATAGAATGCGATCTTTCATGCTATTTAGTTAATTTTTTATAAAGATTATGATAATTTTTTGGCATGGCGGCATATAAACTAGAATAGATGAAAATGCTCTAGCCGAATTTAAGTATGGTCCAGCAATGTAATGAACGCATAAAAGATGTGCGGCAAAGTCACCATTACCATTCTGGTGCAGAGCTTGAGATCACACAACACTGGCATGTCTAGCTCTACAAGCAAGAATTGCTTCAATTAGTCTTGAGCATTAAAACTCTATTTTAGTCTAGACAATATTGTAAAATATACTGTCTTTCTTAATAACGCCACTTTAAAACCTTACAATTTATCAAGCTCGAGCACATTAACCATATTAAAAAGGCCCCTTTTTTTGCCAAAAAGCCAAAGGGCGGCCCGCACTGCCCCGCTGGCAAAAATCATCCTGCTTGATGCCTTATGGGTAATCTCCAGGCGCTGGCCGATCTCTGCAAACATTGCGGTATGCTCACCGACGATGTCGCCGGCCCGCACAATGGAAAAGCCGATACTTTTCTCGTTGTGCTTATCGGCATGCTCTTCACGGCGATACACTGCGCAATCGGCAAGAGTGCGCCCGAGAGCACCGGCGATTGCTTCCCCCATAGCTAGTGCGGTGCCTGACGGGGCATCTACTTTATGGCGGTGATGCGCTTCAATAATTTCAATATCGGCCTTCTCCCCCATCACCTTTGCCGCTTTTTCTAGCAACTTAAGCATCAGATTGACGCCGACGCTGAAATTAGCGGACAAAACAATGCTTGTCTCCTGTGCTGCCGCGTTAATGGCCTTTTTTTGCGCATAGGTGAACCCGGTAGTACCGATAACGATACCCTTGCAATGCCGGCGGCAAAAATCTAGGTATGCCAGGCTGACGTCGGGACAGGTAAAATCGATAAAGACATCAAAATCCTCTTTTGCCGCCATGAGATCGTCGCTTATCGTGACACCTAGAGCACCGAGACCGATTAGCTCACCGGCGTCTACACCGCACAATCTCGAACCAGCATGGCTTAACGCTGCACCCAGCGCCGCCTGTTCAGACTGTACTACCGCCTGGATAAGCTGGCGGCCCATCCGACCACCCACGCCGGCAACCGCAATACGGATTAGTGTGTTATTCATCGTTCTTCTCACTGTCTGTCTTATCAGTTATTCTCAGGTTGACCATACTAGAACGCCGCTGCCAGCAGAAATTCTTAATGAGAATAAATTTAGTCTAGAGTACGCAGAGGATAAACCATATGTCTAACAGAGATCATCTTCTTGCATCCTCGCAGCAAAAATTGAATGTTTATTCCGCGTAAAACCGCTACACGTAGCGCTTACCGTGAATCCCCAAATGAGGTCAGAATTGAAACGCTTTAGCCGTCAGATTTGTCCGGTATCGCGCCAAGCTAGAGCAATCCATACACTGGCATAGTCAGAGTCTAACACTGTTGTAGGTTCATAGTTTACAGCATGTCTGCTTTGCTATTGGCCTGAGCGTGATATCATCGAGCAGCGAACGCTTATGCCGCTGTTCAACAGAGCGCCACTGACCGAGCATCGCGAACAGTTTTTTGCGACTAGAGTATTTTATCTCTTCCGGTTTATATCCGATAGCGAAAATTGTTCTAATCTTTATAGAAGATTGACTCAATAACTTAAATAATCGCATTCTATAGCGACTCAACAGTTTTTACTGCAGATTTTCTGAGTAGTGATTTTTTCTTCGAAAACGCTATTTCGATAAGATTTAAATCCGGTGAATAAAGCAGAAGATAAAGAAGATAGAACTTACGAAAATTTAATATAAAGTAGAAGAAAAATTCTGTAGAGAATCACAAATAATACCAAGCCGCTTAAATTACCGCCAGTATATGATGATAAAATAAATCAACTATACTTTAATAAATCTTGCTGATTACACTCAAGACATAAGTCACAATGCGATTGATCGCTATTTACGAAACGACTGCGCAACTGAGAGCACTTTGTGGAAGCAAGTCAGAGACGATATTGGTCTGTCTAAGATTCCTATCTTTTGTTCAACTAACACAGTCCTAGACAACCACATTGAATTGGAACTACGTCAACACAGCGGCAACGCCCATGAAGGAATCAAAGTTATCCATGTAGTAAGTTGCGTGTACGTCAATCTCAGCACGACACAATTTAGGACCATTGATTTTCGTATCTACCATTCTGGTAGTGATAGTAAATCAAAACTTGAGCATGTTCAGAAGATGATAAAAACATAGTTAGGCATAAGCACCTACCCTTTGAAGCCGCGTCGATGAATGCATGGCATGCCACTAAAAAGATGGTGCTACTTATCGAGTCGTTACATCAATGTCACTACTGTCTACTGACAATAACCGTTTGGTAGATGAGCGTAAATACTTATCGTCACGCAGATTCTCTCGCCTGAAATAAAAATAAACCAATTAAAGGGAAAATGATACGGATTCCCCCAAAATTCATAACGTAAAAGTGTTCTGGATTGCGGCGTCTATATACGGCACTGATTTTTTTTCATAACCAACAACTTTTTTAGAATACTACTTCGGGCACACATGATGTGCGTAGTTAGCGGTGCGGAATTGAGCAGTTTCACTTTGAAACCAATAACCCACTAGACTTGAAAATGCAATGTCGCATTACTCGAATACAACGCAATCATATTGCATACGCTTTTTAGTCTGAACACGATTGACTCAAATGATTCAAACTACAGGCAAAAGACTTTATCGTATTAAGCCAGGATTGCGCGATGATTATTTTTAATAATCTTTATTAGCATCTTAAAAAATCTATGATTAGCATGCTATTTGTGTAAGTCTTAGAAGAATTTCATCTTTAGCCTCAATGGGCTTCTCATACACCATCAATTTTACTATAAGTTAAGGAACAAGTGACTGCTTTATATAAGCAATAAAAGTATATCTGCTCATTATTCTATCAAGTAGCATAGTTGCACTTAATCCAAATAAACGCATGCTAGCAGCGAATGGCGTCGTTTCCGAGTCAGAGCATCGAACATAGGCGCGTCATCGATTGACCCGCTCATGTTTAGAATTGTTGCTATTATATCAATTATAATAAGCCTCCTGCGCTGAAACGTAACATTTCTTTAAACTATAATTTGCGTATATAAACTACATTATTGCGCCCCTATGCACTGACATGTATGGCTTTTTAACCGCTATCATATGCCGGTGAAAAGCGCAATAGATTAGCAAGACTGGTTTGAACGCTAAAAGTACTTTTCAGAGAGGCTTATACTTCAGGCAAGGCTGGATAATAAGATTTATTAATCAGCGTCTGAGTAATATCAGAATATTCATAATTTTTAATCCGCGATTCAGGCTTTCTCTAGGTTTAGAGGTATAACTTCTGGTATCATGGAAATGCTTGTTTTTACGAGCCGCAGTAGAAGAGCCTATTTGATATCTATCCGCTGCTCTAGGCGCAGAACTATTCAATTGCAATAAATACGATTATTTTCGTTCTTAAGTCTTCACTATAAGAATATGACATTAATTATATAGATACGTAACCATTTAATAATTTATTATTAATGAAAAGTGCTCTAGAGCATCTTGTTTTATCAATGCTCTTTAAGCGCCACTGACGTTCTCTTCTCTTACCCGCTTAACGCGGACAGCGCTCATCAGAACAAGGCTACCATCGCACCTGACATCTCTCTTTAGTTCAGCATCATGAACGTTAATAAGTCTATACCGCACGGCGACTGACATGGGCTTGGCTCGGATAATTATCGGCCAGTCAAAATGATTATTGCAATGGCTATTCCCAACACGTTTGCCTAACATGAAGATCGCGTCTTGGTTGCCGCTAGTGCCAAACCGTTATTTTTCAGCTAGCAGCCGGGAAATTCAACCGCGGAAAATTCTACCGCAGGAGATGGATGGCATTCCAGCAACTATATGACGCCTAAGGGGTCAATGATCAACTATGAGAGAGAGTTGATTACTGCCCACTTTAGCTACGGTTATTTGATCCGCTACTGTATTCGCTAAGCCAGCACACTTACGCTAGCCGCACATATGCCTCTTCCGGTCAGGTAGTCTACCTTCTGTACTTTTAGAGATCTCGAAGACATGACACCGTTTATTATCTTGGCGGGTAGAAAATCACAACGCCCAGCGCGCTTCTGCAGGCCTCACTGGCACCCTCAATGCGCTAACGCACCGTTTCTGGTTCCCGCTCAACCTCCTGGCGAAGTTAGGGCTGTTACGGCAGCACAGAGGATAAAACAGCATGATAGCGTTACTCTATCATCTTCACGTCGACTCGAAGCTCTTTCAGCACCTCAAAGACGATATTTTCTTTGCGGCCAATGAGCTCTCGAACGTCTTCGGCACCCAGCGAGTATAGACGTTCGAGCACCTGCTGTACCAGTATATCCGGCGCCGAAGCGCCGGCGGTTACACCTATTGTCTGCATCCGCTGGAGCCAGCTTTCTTCGATGTCGCCTGCACTGTCAATTAAATAGGCCGGTTTTCCAACCCGCTGGACCATTTCCGCTAGGCGATTGGAGTTAGAGGAGTTTTTCGAGCCGACTACCAGCACCACATCGGCATTGCTGGCCAAAGTGCGCACTGCTTCCTGACGGTTGATAGTAGCGTAGCAAATATCATCTTTACGCGGCCCGACAATCGCGGGAAACCGCTTGCGTAGGGCGTCAATCACGTCAGTGGTATAATCTACTGACAGAGTGGTCTGAGTCATAAAGCATAGATTATTAACGTTTTTGACACTGAGCTGCCAGACATCCCTCAGCGATTCGACTAAGTACATTCCACCATCCGGGTTGTTGTATTGCCCCATGGTGCCTTCTACTTCAGGATGACCAATATGGCCAATCAGGATGGCCTCAGCCCCGTTACGGCTGGCGCGGGCCACTTCCATATGCACTTTGGTCACCAGCGGGCACGTGGCATCAAACACAGTCAAATCATGCTTATGCGCTTCTGCTCGCACTGCCTGGGAAACGCCGTGGGCGGAGAAAATCAGGATTGATTTATCAGGTACTTCAGCGATTTGCTCAATGAAAATTGCCCCCCGTTGGCGCAGCGTATCTACCACATAGCGATTATGCACTACTTCGTGGCGCACATAGATCGGTGCACCATAGATTTCCAGCGCGCGCTCAACGATACTGATTGCCCGGTCAACGCCGGCGCAAAATCCACGCGGATTAGCCAGAAGTATGCGCATCGGTCGCCTCCAGTTGCGGGTCAATCGCCAGCATTTCCATGTCAAACCAAACCACTTTACCGGCGACAGGATAGCTGAAATCGACGGTAATAGAGTCCTTGACTACGACGCCAATCAGCCTAAGAATTTCGCTGCCGTTGATACCGGTAAATAATGATATCCACATCCGGCACGACGGCTTCAAGAAAATTGCGGTCTAAATAAAACTAGATGAGATTGAGAGGAGGCTGACTGAACGCCGCTTCCGGCGTCAGGGCGAAGCCTTTCCGGCTTCCCACACGCAAACCAAGCAGTGCCCAATCTAACTCGGCGGACAGGCTGCAGCCTGTGCGCCGGATCGAATCGGCTAATTGCTTATCCGCCAGCTTGAGATCAAAATACAACAGCACCGCGCTATTCGGTTGTATAGCGTGCTTGGTAATCACTTCACTCTTTCTTTCCTAGCGGTTTTACCGGCAGAACAGCAAAACCACTCGAATACAAGCAGTACGGTACCAATGCAAATACCTGCATCCGCCACATTGAATGTAGGCCAGTGCCAATCGCTGACATAGAAGTCAATAAAATCGATTACTACGCCGGGCGCCATACGGTCGAATAGATTACCCAGCGCTCCGCCGATAATCATCGCGTAGGCGGCGTTAGACAGGCTAGCTCGCTTATCCGAACGATACATTATGAACAGCAATACGACCGTAATGATGACCGCGATAGTGGAGAACACCCAGCGCTGCCATCCTCCTTTATCCGCTAGAAAACTAAAAGCAGCACCCGGATTATGAGCATAGGTAAAATTGATAAACGGCATAACCGGCACTGACTCACCAAGCCAGAAATGTGCCATGACCCACTGCTTGCTGCTGAGATCTAGCGCCAGAACCACTAGCGCTAGCCAAAGCCAGCGCAGTCCTGTAGACATTATTATTTTATTCATCAGACAAACTTACGCTCTTCGCCAGGACCAACAACATTAGTAAAGCAGCGACCACAAATTTCTGGATAATCGGCATGCTGACCGATATCCATCTCATAATGCCAGCAGCGTCGGCATTTCTCTCCCTCTGCTTTTGCTAAGGTAATCTTGAGCCCCTTAAGCCCGCTACACTGCACGGCGTCATTGTCGGCATCGATATAATCCGCTACAACCGCCTTTGAGGTCAACAGCGCGAAGCAAAGTTCACCGCCCAACTCGCGCAGCGAGGCAGCAAGAGCTGTCTCGGCATACAGCGTAACGCGGGCCTCTAGTGAACTGCCGATACGTTTATCCTCGCGCGCCTGCTCAATAACCTTGTTGGTTTCGCTACGTACCTGTAATAAGGTTTGCCAATAAGCATCGTTCATGGGCTGGGCGGTATCAAGTCCGAACAGGCTATCATACCACTCTTCGATAAAGACATATTGCGCTCGCTTCCCCGACATGAAGCCCCAGATCTCATCGGCAGTAAACGACATAATGGGCGCTATCCAGCGCACCAGGGCTTCAATGATATGATACAGCACGGTCTGGCAGCTACGGCGAGCGATACTGTCCGCCTTCATAGTGTACTGGCGATCCTTAATAATATCCAGGTAAAAAGAACCCATTTCAACTGAGCAGAACTGTATCGTACGCTGCACGACATTATGGAAATCATATCTATCGTAAGCGGCTACGATCTCTACCTGCGCCGCCTGCGCCCGGCCCACAGCCCAACGATCTAGCATCACCATCTGCTCTAGGCTAACGCTGTGGCGCGCCGGCTCAAAATCATTCAGATTGGCTAGCAGGAAGCGCGCGGTATTACGGATGCGGCGATAGGCATCGGCAGATTGCTTCAGGATTTCATCCGATAGCGCCATCTCGCCGGTATAATCGGTGGAGGCGACCCAGAGACGCAGGATATCCGCACCTAATGTATTCATGACTTGCTGCGGACTGACCACGTTGCCCAGCGATTTAGACATTTTACGGCCCTGTCTGTCGACGGCAAAGCCGTGGGTCAGCACCTCGCGATAGGGTGCTTTTCCGTACATAGCGCTAGATATCATCAGTGACGACATGAACCAGCCGCGATGCTGGTCAGACCCCTCGAGATACATGTCGGGCGCATGTCCTTCAAATTCAGGTTGCACTGCCACTACCGAAGAGTGAGTAGATCCGGAATCGAACCAGACGTCAAGGGTGTCGGGAACCTTTTGATAATGAACGGCATCGTTACCTAAAATGTCGGCTGGCTCTAAATCCCACCATGCCTGAATGCCGTCCCGCTCAACCCGTTGCGCTACCAATTCCATCAGCTCGATGGTGCGCGGATGCAGCGCCTCAGTCTCGTTATGCACGAACAGCACCATCGGCACGCCCCAAGTACGCTGACGCGAAATGCACCAGTCAGGGCAGTTCGCGATCATAGTTTTAATGCGCGCCTTGCCACAGCCGGGAATCCACTGCACATCCTTAATTCCCGCCAGCGACTGCTTACGCAGGCCTCCCTGATCCATGCTGACAAACCACTGCGGCGTGGCGCGAAAGATAATCGGCGTTTTATGGCGCCAGCAGTGCGGATAGCTGTGCTGCAGTTTCTTCATGTGCAGCAGAGCGCCGCTTTCGCGTAATAAACTTATCACTACATCATTAGCTTTAAAGACCTGCAAACCGTCCAGCGCCGGCAGAGTGCCTGGCAGATAGCAGCCGTTAGGAGCGATTAGATTCGCGATCTCAAGATCGTATTGCTGGCTGATAATATAGTCATCGGGGCCATGGGCCGGAGCGATATGCACTGCGCCAGTACCCGCGTTCAGCGTGACGTACTGCCCCAGAACAACCGGCACATCGAAACCCATAAACGGATGAGAGAATCGCAGAAACTCCAGCTCGCTCCCTTTGGCGCTGCCGAGGGCCGTCCAGCGCATAATGCCGACACGAGCCATCGTACTATCCACGAGATTGGCGGCAAGAATATAGTCTTGCCCGTCAACCTTAACCCATTGATACTCAAAGTCAGGATGGACTACGATGGCGCGATTGGCAGGCAGGGTCCAGGGTGTGGTGGTCCAAATCATCAATGAGACTTGACCGGTAAAGTCAGCGATACCGAACTTTGCAGCGACGACGTCGGAATCTGTCGCCGAGAAAGCCACATCGATAGATGGCGAAATCCGGTCGTAATACTCTACTTCCGCCTCCGCCAGCGCGGAGCGGCAATCAATGCACCAATGCACCGGCTTGGCGCCTTTATACAGGTAGCCGTTAGCGATGATCTTACCGAGAACGCGAATGATATTTGCCTCGGTGGTGAAATTCATCGTTAGGTAAGGATTTTTCCAGTCGCCAAGCACGCCTAATCGAATAAAATCCTTCTTCTGTTCTTCCACCTGCTCGGCGGCATAACGACGGCAGGCGGCACGGAATTCTGCGGCGCTGATATTCTCATTCGGCTTACCAATTAGTTGCTCTACCTTCAGCTCAATCGGCAGGCCATGACAATCCCAGCCAGGAACGTAAGGCGAATCATAGCCCATGAACCCTTTAGATTTAATGACAATATCTTTAAGAATTTTATTGACCGAGTGACCGATATGAATGCCGCCGTTCGCATACGGAGGGCCGTCATGCAGAATGAACTTTCTCTTTCCTTTTCTAGCGTGACGAATAATTCCGTAGAGATCTTGCTTATACCAGCGCTGCAGAATGCCAAGCTCACGTTTAGCTAAATCACCGCGCATGGGAAACCCTGTCTCTGGCAAATTCAGGGTATGTTTGTAATCAGTCATTCAATTTTTTATTCCGTTTTTTGGTTTGAGTATTATTGAGGCGCCGCTAGCCCAAAATAGTCGCGAGCGCTCAGCACATCATTTGCAATTTGCCGCCTTAAGTCGTCCAGCGAAGCAAAGCGCTCTTCATTACGCACTTTCTCGCGGATCACCACTTCGATATGTCTACCGTACAAATTCATCGCCATATCGAGCAAATGTACTTCCAGCCGCTGTCGCAAATCAGCTACCGTAGGCCGGGTGCCGATATTCGCTACGCCAGGTAGCGGCCTGTCAGCGATACCGCGCACCTCCACTACGTATACGCCGTTTGTTGGTGCCCTTCGCCCTTTTAACGACACGTTAGCGGTCGGGAAACCGCCTGTCCGCCCCAACGCATCACCATGCACTACGCGACCAGAGAGCTGATAGGGATGCCCCAGCAGTATTTCGGCCTCCACCAGACGATCCTGTGCCAGCGCCTCGCGCACGGCAGTACTGCTAATACGCCGGATACCTTCAGTGCAGGTTGCGGCACTCGTCACCTTAAATCCGACTGCCTTCCCCGCCTGCTGAAGTAGCTTATAATCCCCCTGACGTCCAGCGCCAAAGCGAAAATCGTCGCCGACAGAGATGAAATGCACCCCCAATTTTTGCACTAGCAGATCCGTTACGAAATCGCCGGCACTCAGTGCTGCAAACCGCTTATCGAAAGTGACACATAGCATCAAGTCTACACCGGCAGCCGCCAGGTACTTAACCTTATCGCGCAGCAGCGTCAAACGCGCAGGCGCCGCATCGCCATCGAAATGCTCTTGCGGTTGAGGCTCAAATACCATCACCATTACCGGTAGACGGCGCCGACGGCCTTCAGCCTGCAATTCTGATATAAGCGCCTGGTGTCCGCGGTGAAAACCGTCGAAATTCCCTATGGTCAGTACGCACCCACGGTGACGTGCTTGTAAGTTATGTGTGCCGCGAATAAGCTTCATAGCAGGCTCAAAACACCTAAAATAGTGGCAATCGGCGGATTATACCTTCTACTGCTGCCAAGGTTAACCTGTCAATTGTAATCTTTGACATCGTTCGGAGAGAAAGCAGATTTCTATGCGACTACGATCCGCTTTTATGCAGGGCATGCTTCCGCAAAGCGCCGGCTCGTGGCGCGTCCCAGCAAACCGTCTACGGCCGCTCGTCTTTCTGTTTGCCTTTGCCGTATTTTTACACCGCTCTACTGATACGGGTCGTTCGACGCTACCGGGGGCTGTACCCGATTCACTGGCGAGCCCGAGCGGCTCCGGTAGAATCTTCTGATCATATCTTAACAGATATTGCACGTTTAAGCGGCGCTTATTTGCATAAATCTATTGACAAAAGAAGATCAAATGGTCATATTTTTGGGCTTTTGAATTCTATTATTAAAAAGTTTAGGAGTTGAACCTTGGCTAACATAAAATCAGCTAAGAAACGCACCGTACAGTCTGAGAAACGTCGTCAGAATAATGCAAGCCGGCGGTCTATGATGCGCACCTTTATGAAAAAGGTTTATGCGGCTATCGCCTCCGGCGATAAAGAAGCTGCGCAAAATGCCTTTTTTGCTATGCAACCGATTATTGACCGTCAGGCCAGCAAAGGGTTAGTCCACAAAAACAAAGCGGCGCGTCATAAATCAAACCTGACTGCGCAAATCAACGCCATGCAGTAATTACGGCAATCTTGTGCTTTATTAAAAAACCGGCCCTAGCCGACTTTTATGCCGAAAAATCAAGGCTTATTAAGAGCAAAAAAACAAAGCAGGTCTTGCTCGCTATACCGCCTGACCTACAGACCCACAACTACGCGGCCCTCTTAGATGCATCTTTCCGCGAGCAACGGGTTTTTGATTAGACCCGCGTATTGCTTTTATCAGATAACGCCCGGGTAAGAGACGGTCGCGGCAAGACAGCACGCAGCAGCAGATAGCCTAAAAGCGCTGCGGTCACTGAGCCGGATAAAATACCCAGCTTTGCCAGAACGATAGTTGTCGGAGTGCCGTGGACAAACGCCAGATTGGTGATAAAGATCGACATCGTGAACCCGATACCGCACAGCATCGCGGCCGCCGCAATTTGACAAAACATTATACCGAGAGGCAGCCGGGCTAGTCTGAGCTTTAGCGCCGCGGCGCTAAACAGCACTATCCCCAACGGTTTGCCAACGACCAGACCGGTGGCAATCCCCAATGGCAAAAGTGAGAGTAAATGCCTCGGTGCGACTCCCCGCACTGAGAGACCTGCGTTGGCGAAAGCAAACAGGGGCAAAATCAGATAAACCACCCATGGCTTTAAGCGGCGCTCCAAGATACGCGCTGGCGATACGCTGGTTTCCGGTATCGTTAGAGGAATAAGCCCTCCAACCATCAGGCCGGCGAGCGTCGCATGGATACCTGAAAGTAGGATACAGTCCCACAGTACCATGCCCAGCAGAAGGTAAAGCGCGAGAGATCGGACGTTGGCGCGATTCATCAGCACCATTACCCAAATGACGCCTCCTGCCGCGACCAGCGGCAGGAGATTAAGCGTAGTATTGTAGAAGAGCGCGATAATAACTATCGCACTCAGATCGTCAATAATGGCCAGTGCTAGCAGAAAAACCCTCAGACTGCTCGGCACCCTGGCTCCCAGCAAGGCCAGCACGCCGCCGGCAAAGGCTATATCAGTAGCGGCCGGAATGGCCCAACCGGCACGCCATGCAGGCGCGTTAACGTTGACCAGGCTATAGATCAACGCCGGCGCCGCGATTCCCCCCAACGCGGAAATAAAGGGGAGGGCTGCCCGCGCGAAACTATTCAGCGCACCTTGCAGCAGTTCATATTTAATTTCGATACCGACGGTCAGGAAAAATACCGCCATCAAGCCATCGTTAACGATTGACTGCACTGTCAGGTGCGAAGACGTTTCGCCACCGATTGATGCGGGGAAATGAATGATACCGTCATATAGCACGCCGGTGCCGGTATTGGCCATAACGATAGCGGCAACTGCAGCGACAAAAAGTAATAGGCTGCTGGCGACAGGGTGGGAAAACATGTGGCGTGAGGACGCAGAAAACATAATATTCCTAAATCTTGCCGGGGAAGAGATTGTTCTGCAATATAGGCAATAATGTGTATACATCTATAATTCTGCTATCTTTCTTTTTTTCATCTTACCGAAAAGTAAGAGTGTCTTATGAACTAAGAAATTTATTTTAAAAAACTATTTTACTTAGCAGTATTAATTATTTTTAATTTGCAGTAAAAAAAGAGGACAATAATGAAGGCATTACGGCTATAGAGCGTGCTTGAAATGTATCCTAGGCCCATAACCCGATGCATACGTTATTTAGATAGACGAGATCCCCTTCAATTAATTAGGCATACGCGCTTGGCGCTGCTGTTGAGACTTGAAAACCAGATCTAGAAAACTATGAATACAAACAGCTGAAGATGTGTAATGCCTTTAATGACCAGTGGGTCGTTGGCCTCTCGTCGGCCAATCGAAGTGACTAAGCATAAACCAGAGTTTAATTGAGCTAACTTTCTTAAGGAAATCTCAACAAAATATCCTTACTCACACTATATCATGCTGTTCATGGACAGTTTCAGCATTCATAGCTCGGGTTTATTGCACTCAGTATTTCCGCTCAATGAAATCGGGGCTTAATGTCTGCATCGTTATATTGACAAGATTAAAACATCGCGCAGTGATGTTATCCGCCTAAGAAACCTAAACATGACAAGGTGAGAGCTAAGATCGATTAGCATTTCTCTACTGACAAGATTCGCATTAAGCTTAAGCGTCTTTATCCATTTTTATAAATTTTATGCGTAATTTAATATCTGATGTGACACTGCCTAACGAGGCGTACGTTGACCATAAATTGCATACTAAATACCGATTATAGCATCTTCACACACTCCAGAAGAGTATTTCATTTAATTTAAATTTTTATTTTTAAAATAGCTTACTTAAGCTACGTAATCAAGTTTAATCATGAACAACTGTTTAGTTTTGGATAATTATATAGACTCTTGGCACATAGCCTCATTCATGGCAAATGGCAATATGGTTACTAAAAGATATAGTTGATGGTAAAATGCTATGATGATTAGCTCTACAGTCAGGCAACTAAAACACCTAACATTAGAGCCGCTTTTCGGGCAAGCAACAAGCCAGCCTCTACTTTAGCTAAGCGTTATGGAATCTCTAAAAACGCAACAGTGTTAAAAATTATAGTTACACGCAATCAATTATTTTAAATAGCTTAATATTAACTAACACTAGAAATTAAAAATTTCTAGGAGATGTCTCCATAGTTCGTAATTTTATTGAGCTTCAGCCGGGCTTATCTTTTCTAGCATTTTTCTAGCTATATGGGAGTTGAGTGTAGTGCTGTGAGATATTGCTTAAGCTACGTCAGCTAAGGGGGTATCCTGCTTTGCTTGCAACAATACCCTCTGTTCTCAGCTATCACGGAGCGTCTATACAGTACTATCTTTACCATAATTAAGCCTCACTAATCACTAATATTGTATTTAATGCTATAAACCTGACGTTAACGATCTGATTTCTTGTAATACATTATGCATATAATAATGATTATTTAATTACCTGACTATGTTTCTTTCCCCAGCCAAGCTTGCACTATAAATAAGACACGCCTGGCGCTCTTTCGGCACAACCGCCGCCGCTTATTAATCGCTTTGGTTATTCTTTCTTCGGTTCGTATTAAGTTTAAGCTCTTAGCTTATCGCTAACGACCGACTCCTATTGACGAGCTATCAGGGGCAATTCTATTTCCCGTTATTTCATAATTACAGCGAAGCTGATTTGAGCAGGGCTAGACGCTGTGAGCGCGGGCGCGCTTAAATATCGCGCCATTAATTACGCTTCTCTACGCTTTTCCCGGCGTCACTTAGCACGGGTAATTAGTTCCACTCGGACAGTAAAGGCTTTGGTTAATTTTCGACCTTTAATGCTTTTCAGGCTATGGCTAACGTTCCTATCGAGCCTGACCGGCATCCTGGTCGCCGCAACCCGAGACTATTACTACGGGTCGTCTGGTTTTGTGGGCCAGCGCGTCATCGAGGTTTTGTCTGGCATACTGAAGCTGCTTCTGATTATATTGCTGTTAAACATGTTATGACCCATTGTAGCTATTGGGAATTACTTGTTTTCTTCGGGTGGATAAGTTTAGTAGGCGTAGTGCTAGCAAAATGCACGCATACCCGTCATTTCGGTTACATCCGCGATGCGCAGGCTATTAGCCTCAGTGATCAGCGCATTATACTGTTTCATATTCTGCCTAACGCGATGGTAGCGACGCTCACTTTTTTATCCGTGATTCTCTGAGGCTCGATACCCAATGTGACTTCGCTGAACTGTCTCGCCTTTAGTCTGCCGCTCGGTTCGCTATCGCTGAAAAATCTGCTGTTAGAAGGCAAAACAATTTACAAGCGCCATTGCTCGATATTACCGTATTTATCGGGCTAGCACTGGTCCTATCGTTATCAATTTTCATCGACGAAGCGGTGCGAGATGCCTTGACCCGGGGAAAGCGTATTGATATGCATCGCACCATGACTATTGATCAGGATACTTACAGACAATAAAAAATAATTTATTAGATCGCATTTTGCCCTGAAAAATACTCAGCTAGCGATAAACATGAATTCAACTACTGATCTGCAGATCTTGATATAGAATACTATCTTAGTCTACTAATACACTCACAAAAGCATGGCATAGTTGAGCGATTTAATAGACGTATAGAAGATATAGTTTAAAATCACCATCTAGATTCTAGTAAAGAGCTTCTAATTAGATTAGACTGATATGTCTGGGTCTAAAATCAGGTACTGCTTCAATCAGCATTTGGTAATAGAACTCTATTGCATTCTATATAATATTAAATTAAACATAAATTTTTTAAAAAAGAACGATACTACCCTATGATATTTAAGACATATTGGTATAGTATAATATTGCTCTAGCATGAGAATTAGAATATTTTCTATACGTTCGTTAAATCGTTCGATTAAAATATTCATTTATCGGTTGACAGAACTTAAGATATTTAAAACAGAAACGTGTGATAGATATAGGTATACTTAGAACGAACTAACTCTATATTTTATAAGCAACGGTAATTAATTTTAACTTAGTCAAGCTACAGTTAAGGGGTTTTCATAACAAATCTTGTAATCTATTTTATGCCAAATCAACATAGTAGGCTTATTTTTATTTCTAACTAGTAGTATCCCTATCATTCCAAACATGATTTTCCTTTTTTATCTTACCGAAAATAAAAAATCATAAATTATTTACTTTTCATAAATATAGATAGTTAGACGATTTTATAAAATTAGAAGTTAAGATCTTTAATCCCATATGCTTTATCATATTTTTATTTCGTTTTTATTAGCTTGAGGAAAATTAATACATTCACAGATTTCTGTACAGCATGCTTGCCTTTTCTGACCAAGGCTTCTAGTTGTATTTCTCTTCCGATATCAGGGTAAAAGTTTATTTTTATTCTCTTTCATTTTGGAAAACTTCTTTAGCTCTGCCCACATATACTGCAACCGCTACTTTTGCATGTTAAAAAACTAAAAATGATAGTGATCATTAATTAACTAATTACTTTTTACTCGTATATATTTAACGGGCTCTATGGCATTGCACCCCTTTCAATCCCGCCACCAAAATTTTTTTATTTATTCCTGTTTTAGATGCAGAATGACAGTATCATGTAATTCGCAGCTAATATACGTTTTGTTATCTAAGCGAATTTTAGCATAAATTTAACTAACATTATGACTTAGGATCACTCATACCGGGCTTCTTGATATCGACATTAAAAGCACCGACAATTCTATACAGCCTGTTAAAACTAGAGCACTTTCCCCGGTTCATATCCCGCCATAATAAAATTATCACAATATTTTATGAGAAAAAACTCAATAGCGATCGCATTCCACAATGAATCAACGGTTTTCCTGCGGATTTTCTGAGTATTAATTCTAGCTTGGAAATGCTACATCGATAAGATTTAAATTCGGTAAATAGGGGAAAAGACAAAGAAGAAGTGTATCTTTAGTCTCAATAGTATCTCATGCACCATTAATTTTTATGAGTATCTAAATTATTTATCATTAAAATATCACTGCTTCTATATAAGCAAAGAAAGAATGTCTGTTCATTATTTTATTGATCAGAATAGCTATACTTAATCTAGCTAGACTTATTTCAGCGGCAAGTGTCGTGGTATTCCAGTGCGTGAAGAGTCTTCCTGATATTTATCTGTCGCTGCACGTAAAGAGCCTCCCTACCTTAATCAATCCGATTATTCACGATCTGAAGTCCTTACTGCAAGTAAGGCACCATGTGAATCTCAAAGAGAATTAGCTGCAACATAAAAATGACTGGATAGTTAACAAACTAGAGTAAGCGAAAACACCCTAACTTAGTAGCATGTATAATCAAATTTATTGGTTGGTTACTCATAATTCAACCTAATTACGCATTTTACCCGGCTAAGCTTGAGATGCACTCAAGATAGATAATTTAGATCAATTCTCTGTTAGAGAATGTTAAAAACGCTGTAATGGAGACTTATCATGCAATTTTAAAACACTCACAATGCTATAAAGCGCGCTGAGACTAGCTGATCAAAAATGCATGATCAGATACATTCACAATCAGATAATTAAATAATCATTATTACTTTTTATTAAGTAAAAGAATCATTGCAGCTTGACACAGAGACTCCCAAGCTAAGCAAAATGAACTCCAAAATATGATCAATCACATGATATTTAAGACATCACACTCTGAGCTCACAAAACAGTCTAATTACCTCTATTTTTGAAAAAATAATTTATTTATAGTTTCCTGCTTGTTACTAAAATAAAAAAAGAAAGATTAAGAGCAGCATGGCGATTTAATCATTATGCGGTTTTAATGCCTACATTACTAAAAAATATATTTATCCTGAAAAAATTGAGGAGTACCATACGAGCATTCTCGATCGGCTATATTGATATTTTTTAAATCCGTTTGTAGCGTCACTGATTTTCTTCTTCTCAGGAGCCGAGGTAGCAGGCAGTTAATGATAACTATAAAGCCTTTATTATTCATCGCACTTTTCCGGCTGTCCTGCCGTCCTGCTCGAGGATACAGGCTGCCGAGGCGTACACGGAATCCTTTCTGCGAAAAGCAAGGAGTCATCAATGTTTGATGTCGTCGAACTGTCACGATTACAGTTTGCTTTAACAGCCATGTACCATTTTCTGTTTGTGCCGCTAACGCTCGGCATGGCGTTTTTGCTGGCCATAATGGAAACGGTGTATGTGCTGTCTAGCAAGCAGATATATAAAGATATGACCAAGTTCTGGGGCAAGTTATTCGCTATCAACTTTGCACTCGGCGTAGCTACTGGTCTTACGATGGAATTTCAATTTGGCACAAACTGGTCATACTTTTCTCATTATGTCGGTGACATCTTCGGTGCACCGCTTGCGATTGAGGGGTTAATGGCCTTCTTTCTTGAATCTACCTTTGTCGGGTTGTTCTTTTTGGCTGGGATCGTCTCAGCAAAGTGCAACACATGACCGTAACCTGGCTGGTAGCGCTCGGCTCGAACCTTTCTGCGCTGTGGATCCTGGTCGCTAACGGCTGGATGCAAAATCCTATCGCAGCGAACTTTAACTATGAAACCATGCGTATGGAAATGGTCAGCTTCGCCGAACTAGTGCTTAATCCTGTGGCGCAGGTAAAATTCGTACACACCGTAGCCGCGGGTTACTGTACCGGCGCAATGTTCGTTCTCGGCATCAGCTCTTACTATCTGCTAAAGGGGCGTGATATTGCGTTTGCTAAACGCTCTTTCGCCATTGCCGCCTCCTTCGGCATGGCAGCTGTGCTGTCAGTCATCGTGCTGGGGGATGAATCCGGTTACGAAATGGGTGACGTGCAAAAAACCAAGCTGGCTGCTATCGAGGCAGAATGGAACACCGAGCCGGCGCCGGCCTCCTTTACCCTCTTTGGGCTGCCGAGTCAAGAAGACCAGACTAATCATTTCGCGGTGCGTATCCCTTACGCACTAGGCATTATAGCGACTCGCTCCATCGATCGCCAGGTCACCGGGCTGAAAGATCTGATGAAGCAGCATGAGGTACGCATTCGTAACGGGATTAAGGCCTATAGCCTGCTGCTCAAGCTGCACGAAGGCAGCACCGATCCAGTTGTGCGTGAAGCATTCAAGAGCTCTAAACAAGACCTTGGCTATGGGCTTCTGCTTAAACGCTATACCGACGATATCACCCAAGCCAGTGCAAAACAGATTCGCCAAGCCACCAGCGATTCAATCCCCAAGGTCCTGCCACTGTATTTTTCTTTCCGTATCATGGTAGGCTGCGGCCTGCTTATGCTACTGCTGATTGCCGCCTGTTTCTGGACCGTGCTGCGCGACCGCATCGGTCAGCCACGCTGGCTGCACCGTGCTATGCTCTATGGTATTGCACTACCATGGGTTGCCATTGAGTCAGGCTGGTTTATCGCTGAATATGGACGTCAGCCCTGGGCTATCGGTGAAATTCTGCCGACCGCCGTTGCCAACTCAAGTCTGACCGCTGGCGACATCCTGTTCTCGATGGGACTAATTTGCGGACTGTATACACTGTTTTTGGTGGCGGAGACGTATCTGATGTTTAAATTCGCACGTCTAGGGCCGAGCAGTTTGAAAACTGGCAACTACCATTTTGAAAAATCGTTTGTTTCCTCCGTGATCGCACAGTAATACAAGAGCGAATTACTATGTTTAATTATGAAGTATTGCGTTTTGTCTGGTGGATCTTGATTGGCGTTCTGTTCATCGGCTTTGCCGTCACCGATGGCTTTGATATGGGCGTCGGCATGTTGATGCCTCTGTTTGGCAGCAACGACATTGAGCGTCGGGTCATGATCAATACCATCGCACCGCACTGGGACGGTAATCAGGTGTGGCTCATCACTGCGGGTGGTGCTCTATTTGCTGCCTGGCCGATAGTGTATGCCGCGGCGTTCTCCGGCTTTTACATCGCCATGCTTCTGTTACTGGCCTCGCTGCTCTTCCGCCCTGTTGGTTTCGACTATCGCTCGAAAATCGATGACGCCCGCTGGCGCAATATGTGGGACTGGGGCATTTTTATCGGCAGCTTCATTTCACCGGTAGTCATCGGTGTGATGTTTGGCAACCTGCTGCAGGGTGTGCCGTTCCACGTAGACGAGCATCTACGTTTGTATTACACCGGCAATTTCTTCCAGCTGCTTAACCCGTTTGGCCTGCTAGCGGGTATCGTCAGTCTGGCGATGTTCCTAACCCAGGGCGGCACTTATTTGCAAATGCGTACAAGCGGCGATTTACAGGCGCGGATGCGCGATATCACACAGCTTACCGCGCTGGTTACCCTGCTAACGTTCCTACTAGCCGGCATTTGGGTGGTTAACGGCATCGACGGTTTTACCGTAACCTCAGTTATTGATCGGGCCGCGCAGTCTAACCCGCTGCATAAAGAAGTAGCGCGGCGGGTTGGCGCATGGATGGCGAATTACCACGCTTATCCGGGATTATTAATCGTGCCAGCGATGGGCGTGCTGCTGCCGATAATGACTATTATCTTTAGCCGCGTGGGGCGGAGCGCCTGTGCATTTATTTTTTCTTCGTTAACCGCGACTTGTATCATCCTAACGGCAGGGATTACGCTATTCCCGTTCATCATGCCGTCGAGCACTATGCCTAACGCCAGCCTGACGGTATGGGACGCTACCTCGAGTCTGGGGACGTTGAAAGTCATGACGGTGGTAGCTATGATTTTCATGCCAATTGTGCTGCTCTATACTCTCTGGTGCTACCAAAAAATGTTCGGTCGCATCACTAAAGATGATATCGAAAAAAACACGCATTCGCTGTATTAAATCAAGGAACTTAAGCATGTGGTATTTCACCTGGATTTTAGGAACGCTGTTGGCCTGTACCTTCGGTATCATTACCGCGCTTGCCCTTGAGCATCTGGAAGATACTCACGGCAGAGATGACCTGAAGTGAAAGTGCAAATCTTTATGGCCCTGTGGAGCTGACGGATAAGCGCTCTATTCCGGCGCTGTCCCTTGTCATGGCACCTACACACGCAGGCTATGCTTTCTGGTCGAGATTCCGCCTCGCTAGCCAGACTAGCCAGCTGTCTTGGTGGCAGGAGATTGCCATAGTTTGAGGTGTTTTCGCTGGAATAGTTCACGGTACCGGCTTTCGAACACGTGGGTTGCGCAGGCGTCTGATATTTCTGCTTTCGGCGATATTAGTTATCAACAGCGCTTTGTATTACATATTCTCTTAATAACTTTACGGCGCTTTAAGCTTGCAATCTAATGCAAGGGATATAAAGCATTTTCTGATTATGGACCTTACCCAGAAAAACTTAACCTACACCGGAATTTCACACATCATTTTCTTTTTTCGTTTTATCGAAAAATAGAGAACTATAAATAATATATATTTTCAACATACAGATATTTAGTCTGTTTTTTACACTTAAAACGCAAACTCTTAAACTTCATGAATTTCATCATATTTTTAGTTTTTTACTTAGCTTAAAGGTTTCTACGTCAAGATATAATTACTCTATTATTAATAAAAATAATATTAACATTTAATTATATCATTATATTGATTATCAATCTTAGCTTGAAAAGATCGGGAAAAGTCACCTTCAGTAGATAAATGCTCTGTTGGAGAGTGTTAAAAACCATAACAGGCACTGACCATGTAATTCATGTCCAATATACGCTTGCTTACCTGGCCAAATTTAAGTATTAATTTAACCAACGTTATGATCTAGGAGTACTGATACTGCGCTTCTTCTTAGCAGCATTGAAACATCTAGAATGCAATATAGCCTGTTGAAAATAGCTGAGCAAAATGCACAATCATTATAAGTAATCATCATTTATTAGTTATAACTAATTAATTTTATTTGCTTTTTATTTTTCACTAATTTTTATATCTATTCCTAATTTAGGTTCAGAATAACGATTAGGCATTTTGCTTTTCTAGTAGCTAGTTTACGTCTATTATAATAGTATAGATGATAGTGGCTGCGTTCCTGCACATTACGTCATATTCTATGAATGCACACGTACCGAAATACTATATAAACATCATTTCCATCAGCCAGAGCGCGCTCATGCGCGCGTTCTGGCTGTTCGTAGCGCGGCACATCGCGGTAGAGTATTTTCTCTCCGTGCGCTTGAACAATTTACTGCAAGCGAAAAGCGAAATCATCTCCCTTAAGCGTCTCTCTCTAACCTTTTTAGAACGCATCCTGAATGCTTACAGGTAGTGGCTTAACCAGGCGCAGGGGCATGCCTTGATTACATGCGTCGATCTATAGCAATTGAAGCCGATTGCGCCTCTTACGTTTTTTTGTCGTGGAGTTCAAGCAGTGACTGACATGAACATTTTTGATCTGTTCCTGAAAGCGGGCTTTCTGGTAAAACTGATCATGCTCATTTTAATATGCTTTTCCATTGCCTCCTGGGCAATTATTATTCAGCGTTCCCGCATTCTGACCTCTGCAGCGCGCGGAGCGGAAGCCTTCGAGAATAAATTTTGGTCCGGTATCGAATTGTCTCGCTTGTATCAGGAAAGCCTAATGCGACGCCACAGCTTGAGCGGCTCTGAACAGATTTTCCACGCCGGCTTTAAAGAGTTTACGCGTCTGCATCGTGCTACAAGTTACGCACCTATGGCGGTAATGGAGGGCGCCTCGCGCGCAATGCGCATCTCAATGAACCGAGAGCTAGAAGCGTTAGAAACTCATATCTCGTTTCTCGGCACCGTCGCCTCCATTAGTCCGTATATTGGTCTGTTCGGCACAATATGGGGCATCATGCATGCTTTTATCGGGCTAGGGGCGGTAAAACAGGCTACGCTACAGATGGTTGCGCCGGGGATAGCCGAAGCGCTGATCGCTACCGCTATTGGTCTTTTCGCTGCCATTCCAGCGTTTATGGCGTTTAATTGCCTCAGCCTGCGTGTTAACAAGCTTGAGCAGAACTACGACAACTTTACCGAAGAGTTTATCGCCATCCTGCACCGTCAAGCTTTCGTTAGAGATAACGCCCAGTAAGCAGGAGGGAAGATCATGGTCAGAAGAGGCTCACGCAGAAAAATCAACCTCGAAATTAACATTGTACCCTTGCTCGATGTGCTTCTGGTGCTAGTGCTAATTTTTATGGCGACGGCGCCGATTATAATACAGAGCGTTGAGGTGCACTTACCCGATGCAACCGACTTCAAAACCGTCGGCAATAATGATAATCCACAGGTAATCATCGAGGTATCAGGTATCGGCCAATACAGTCTTGTATCCAATTACCAACGCCAAGAGAGGCTATCATACGAACAGGTGGTGTTTGAAGCGCGCGCCCGAATCACTGCTAATCCTAAGACGGTGTTTCTGATAGGCGGCGCAAAAGACGTGCCTTATGATCAGATAATCAAGGCGCTAAACTTACTGCATCATTCCGGCGTGAAGTTGGTCGGTCTTATGACACAGTCTATCTGAAGATCGGCCGGTGAAAGCGCGTTATTACCAGCCAACTCCTTTTTGGAAATAGATTGTGTTAAAGACTACCAAAAAGAAAAACAAGCTTAAACATGCCATTATTTGGTCGATTGCTCTGCATTGTCTCCTAATTACCGCACTGATCTGGAATTTGAGCTATCAGCCGCAAGAATCCAGCGTGAGCGGCGGCGAGTTGCCTATTGACGCTATGATAGTCGATCCCACAGCCGTGATTCAGCAATATAACCGTCAGCAACAGCAGCAAGCCGATGTTCAGCAGATGCTGCATAGTCTTAAAGCCCTAGAGAAACAGCAACTGGCCGCGCAAGAAACGGCCGAAGTGCAACAGCGCGAGCAGATTGAACAGCAAAAACAGACCGGAAAATCAGAAAAACAAACTCAGGCTCGGCATAAACAGGTCGAGGCCACCCCTGCGAAGCCCAAAGTACCGGCTAAAGCTAAACAGCAGGCCCAGACGGCTGCTGCTGAAGCCAAGGAAAAGGCTGAAGTAGAAACGAAAAAGGCCGAAGCTGCTGATATCAAAGCCGAGCAGGCTGCGAAAGATAAAGATGCTAAGCAGTCTAGCAATGTGGACGCGTTACTGGGCAGCCTGATGGATATCAAAAATGCGCCCAAAGCCGGCGGCGGTCTGATAGAAACGGGTAAAGCTAAAAAAAGCAGCGCTAGCAGAGCGGAAATCGATGCGTATAAAGCACAAGTCAGCTGGGCTATCAGTAATAAATTCTACGATGCATCTAATTACAGCCACAGAACGTGCCATCTACGAATCAAACTGACGGCTGACGGTCTACTAACCTCGATAAACATCGAAGGTGGCGATCCGGCTCTGTGTCAAGCAGCGGTATCCGCAGCAAAGCTGGCGACAATACCCAGGCCGCCCAGTCCGCAGGTTTATGAAGTATTCAGAAATGTGACGCTCGGATTCTCCCCTCAGTAAAGCTACATCGCAGAATTCGAGGGTTTCTGTATTAATTTTTAATGACTCTAGTCTTAAAAAGCGTTAAATTACGGAAGAGAGTATGGCTGTTTTTTTGAAAAACTTAGGTTTACTTTTCATCAATATTTTATAAATTGCAATGGAATTTTACTAATCAATATTGATTAATACAATGACTCATTGTAAAGCGAAACATATCAGTGCAGCGTAATCCTAACTTCTTAACCAAAATAGAAATCGTGACCTTGCATCACATCTTCTATGCGTGCACTGGATGGATTAATTGTACCATATATTGCTAGGTAGCTGAGCGTTTTTGCAAGCTTAAAAAAACGATTTGTAAAATCTTTGCCATTATCTATAGGTATCCGATAAATAGCCATGAGTTATACTCGACTAAGATCACGCAATAAACGTCATGCATTAGCTGCGGTCTTCGCTCTGTAGCGACGGATAAAAATCCATTAAGTCGCTAGACTTGTACCCACAAAAGATAACGTCGTGAGGTGTTATATAGCATTTTTGGAAGAAATTTTCCATCAACATATGCATAATCGGGCTAATAGCGTTTAAACTCTTTGTGCTTTATTTTCGGGGATTTTGCCTTCATGTGCCGCAAACACCCAAATCCATGCTTACGCAAACAGCAATCCAGGCCAGATCAAGATACTGTAGGGTTCAAGAATTCGCGTACGACTGCTAACAGATCGTCCGGTCAGAGAAAGCGTCTTCCGCAGGGAACGGCCACTGCTCTCTAAGCGAGCGACAGCGTAGCATGAAAAGCATGGAGAATATCGCTATATTCCTAAATGCCTATCTCGTTTTTCTGTTTAGGAAAAGTCAATTAAGAGATAGCATAACGCTTAACCACAGTAGATGCTGACTCGTTACTTGCCTAAAAAGCTATTCTGATTTTAGATGTTGTAGTTGCTTGACTATAGAATCTAATCATCATGATATTTTTCTATTGACTATATCTCTCAGTAACCATATCGCCATACAAAACTATGTAAAGAAGAGCTATATAATAACCTGGGACTAAAGAATTAGATGCGGAATAACGGTTAAATCTCATGTATTTCATTACATTTTTAGTTCGTTTCTACTTATCTTGAAGATTTCTGGATCGTGACTCAGATATATTGATAATAAAACATATATTTATTCTTCTAATTAATATTAAGAATCTTTCTTCTATAAAGAAAATTGCAGAAACAAAAAATTGCTCTTATTTATGTGAAGCGATGCAAGTATCAACAAATCATAAGTTATGACCAGTTTCTTTGTTAAATTATCATGATTTTAGTTCTTAGAAACAAACAAAAACAATCATTTAATCATAAGCAATCAGATTTATTTTCTTATAATTAAGTGACTTTATTTATTTTTAATTTTCACTAATGTTTATATTTCTTACTAATTTAGATGCAAATAAAGAATTTATTTATGGCTTCTTGCTTTTTCAGTAAGATGAAAACAGAAAAATCAGATCGGAAATGACGGCGTAAAATCTATTAGCCTGGTTAATCGCATCTTGATATGAAATCTCTTTCAGAAATACTCAATAAAACTTCATGACGTTATCTTTTCATTGATACAGATCAAGCGACTCAATAAATTTTTATCCGCCTCTATAAAGTCAAGACTGCAACTAATGCAAGACGCTTCTTGCGTGATCTGAATCGAGCATATCCCATGGCTATTTATCCGGGCACTTACAAGTACAGCTTGTCTTTTTTGGCCTGCGAAAAGGCTCAGCTTACCGGGAGACATGAACTCGATGGCTTCTGTACAAAGCTTGATATAGAATACTGTCTTAGCTCACCGACGCACCCAGATAGAAATAGTACGGTATAACTATTTAACAAGCTGATATAAGATGCATTGCAAAGCCATCATATCATTCTGGTGCAGAGCTTGAGATTACACTATAAAATATCTCTAACTCTAAAATTAGGAATTGCTTTAGTCAGTATTAAATAACAAAAATCTATTGCAGTCCATGAAACATAGATACATAATCAGACTTAAAGCATCTAAAAAGAAATCATTATACTTTTCTGAAAATACAGTAGGAGAGACTATACGGAATCACCCTCCCCTTTATCAAATACTCAACCTTCTTCTTTCCCTATAAATATTACCTTGCCTATAAAATTAACTAAATAGCTCATATGTATAATGTAAAAAAATTAAGTCATTTAGCTATATCCGTTGCGGATCAGCGAGAAAAGCCTTCTCTAATCAGTTATTGCTGAATAACCGCCGTAGGGGCTTTTGCCCCCGCGTTATTCCGCCGCAAGAGAGTACCAAATCCTGCTTACTCACACCATTCTCCTACGTATGTACCTTATTCGCTGACGGCGCGTGGACAAAAACTTCTGCGGAGAGCGGAGGCGTGCTGGAGCTATACTGATGCTCGGGCGCACGGCAGGAACAAATCAGGCTCGCCTAAAAGATGCAGCCGCCTCATCCCAGTTCACTACGTTCCAGAATGACTTGATGTAGTCTGGCCGGCGGTTCTGATATTTCAAGTAATAAGCGTGCTCCCAGACATCCAGGCCCAAAATCGGGTAGCCGGAAGTGCCGGAAATCGCTTCGCCCATTAGCGGGTTGTCTTGGTTGGCGGTGGACACCACGGCCAGTTTGCCGTCTTTTTTCACAAGCCAGGCCCAGCCGGAACCAAAACGGGTCTCGGCAGCTTTCTCAAACGCCTCTTTAAAGGCGTCAACACTGCCGAAATCACGATCAATAGCGCTTTTCAATTCGCACTGTAAGCTAGTACCCTGCTTTAGGCCCTTCCAGAATAGGCTATGATTAGCATGACCGCCAGCGTTGTTGCGCAATACAGTCTTTTTCTCCTCTTGGAATTGGTCTAGTTTTTGTAAAAGGTCGTAAACTGATAAATTAGCGAATTCCGGCAGGCTCTCCAAAGCACGATTAGCGTTGTTAACATAAGTCTGATGGTGTTTAGTGTGATGAATTTCCATCGTTTCTTTGTCAAAATATGGTTCTAAGGCGTTATAGCCATAAGACAGGGAAGGTAGCATAAAACTCATAACAATCTCTCTATTACTGGTTGAAACAACCGCTTAAAAGCGTATCAGGGGTCGCATAAGCAAGTTAATGACTATAGTTAATTAAACGCTGCATAAAACGTTTATCAGTGAATTTAAAAATATGTTTAAGTACACTCCTAAGAATACGGATTAAATAATTACAGATATGGTTTATCTCAGTTTACTGAATCCGTCATTTTACACTTAAATTTCATATTACCGAAAAATTAGAAAACAATAAATACATTCTTTACTTTCAAAGAATCTGACTGTTTTATAAATTCAGAAGGTAATTTCTTAAATCTCATGTGTTTCATCATGTTTTTGGTTTATTTTTTTTGACTCGAGCATTCCCGTGTCAAGTTATAGTAATTCTAATTTTGAGAAAATTGATATTTATCATATAATTACCTTATTACATACTTTCTTATATATTCCTAATTTAGGTTTGGCATAACGGTTCGATAACGCTTATTTCTGCCATGAAAGACATGTTTGTAGTCGCACTAGTAGAAAAAATCTTTCTTGCCAGTCTATGAATACCCTAGAAGAGAATATTAAAAACGCCATAATGAGCACTAACTACGCAATTAGTGATACACACCTCATTACCTAACTGAATACTTCTTAAGCCGGCGAGAGCGTTGTCTGCAAAACAGAGAATATGTCCATATTCCTCAATGCCCTCTCGTTTTTTCTATTTAGAATAGATCAGTTCAGAAAGAACATTTAGCAAAAGTAAATGCTGGCACATTGTTTTCCTGAAGAACAGCTCTAATTTTAGACGTTATAGTTACCTGACTATGGATTCTAATCATTATGATATTTTGACTTCAACTATATCGCTTAGTAGCGATCTTTTTATGAAAAGGGATGTGCATTGAGGCTTTATATAAGAAGGCGAGACCAAACAAGTAAGCATGCTTAGCTTGTTAAAATTCATAGAAATAAAACGATCTAGTAGTAAACAAAATAAAATTAAGTGATGAAATTAAATCTATGCGTATAAATAAGGTATTGAGCAAAAATAAACTGACTGAACTTATTGAATTTTCTAGTAATACAGTCTCTAAGCATGAAAGCGATATTGTTTTAACCTGATATAAACACCTTGCTGAAGTACACAAAACATTCAGTATTTTCTAAATATACTATTAGGCCAATTACTGATACAACAAATCGAACCGGCTTTCTCTTTCAGAGCCTTAGAAATATCAGAAAAGAGGAATCAAAGAAAATCAGTTATGACTGAAATTTATTGATAATTATGCCTATTCACATAAATAAAATCGATTTCTTATTTCTGCGATTGTCTGTAAAGAATAAAAATTTTCATTTTCATTCAGAAGAATAAATATGCGATCTTATTTTCTCATAAAGAGATCTGAGTCACGATCAGAAAATCCTTCTATACGAAAGCAAATAGCTATTAATACTATATTTATTATCCCGTACCTAAGTTCAGATAGATATAAAATTAGTGAAAAAATCAAAAAAAATAAAATCAATAAGTTATAATAAACTAAGGATGATTACTTATGATGAAGCCATCACTATCATTTTACTAAAATTAGAATTATTCTTCTTTAACGCAGTAACCTTCAAGCCAAGCAAAATAAACTAAAACACTTAATTAATAACTTTGCTCAGCTATATTACTCTTATCTATTCTAGTTTATCAAACAGCTCTCATTTATATACTTTGTCTAATTTTTCTCTATAAAGTCTAAATATCATATTCTTACTGTGAAGATTAAAGATTATGAATAATTAGATTTATTGAGAAGAGTAGCTCTGCACGTGCAGCGGCAGATACATATCAAATAGGCTCTTCTGCTTTTCCTTGTTGGAATAAGAGATTCCGTGAGAGCGGAAATTACCTTTCAAAACCTAGAGAAAACCCGAATCACGGATTAAAATTAATACTTATTCTGATTTTTTTCAGACACTTATTGATACGTCTTGTGATCTAACCTTCTATAAATATAGCTTTTGCTGAAAAGTACTTTCAGAATTTAAACGAGCCTTGTCACTCTATCAGGCTTTCCCAGCGCTATATTATGACGGTTAAAAACCGTAGATGCGACTGAACAAGAGCGAAACGATGTAGTTCATGCACATAAATTATAGCTTGAAGAAATTTCTCAAAAGAAAAGCTTATTATCATTGATAAAATGGAAATATGAATAAGTCAAAAGGCAGAAAGAAATAAGCTTAAGGATACCGGGCCGATGCATAGGAAATAACGAGACTAACTCTTTAAATACGTCTATCTGGATTAAGTGCAACTATGATACTTTATAGAGCAATGAAAAACATGCTGTTCTTGTTTATCTGGAGCAGGCATAATTCCTGAACTTGTACTACAAAATACTATGAAGGGTTTATCTAATTAAAAGATAATAGTGCACAAATAGCCACCGAAACTAAAGATGCAATTACTCTTTATTTTTCCTATTATTTACCGAATTTAAATCCTATCGAGAGGGCGTCACCTAAGCCTAAAATCGCTACTCAGAAAAGCTGCAGCAAGAGCTATTGAATCGCCGTGACATGCGTCGATTAAACTATTAAATTCACTTCCTATAAAGATTACAAAAATTTTTTATTGGAATATAAATCGGGAGTAGATAAAAAATGCTCTAGCCTCAACAGGCTATATAACATTACAGATGCTTTCAATGCTGCTATCAAAAAGCAGAGTATCACGACCTCTAATTCATAACGTTAAATTCGGCTAAGTAAAGAAGCGCATGCTAACTAAAATTGTATACTTAGTGTCCGTTATCGCTTTTTTCCACTCTTCAGCAGAGCATTTATTCACTTGAAAGTGTCTATTTCCAGTGTAGTTCAAATTAGGTTAAGTAAGGCATATCATTAGGAGAAATATGATAGAATACATGAGATTTAATATCTTATTTCTGATTTCATAAAAAACATAACTATATTTTTTTTAAAAGTAAATAATTTATTTATAATTTCCTGCTTTTTCGGTAAGATAAAAAAAGAAAAATCAGTTACGTAATAACAATCACAAAATAAAATATAAATTATTTAAAAAGCAACAATACTACCTTACGAGATGTAATACGGGAGTTTTCTCTTAACCACAGTGCGAAGTTAAATTGCCATTTGCCAATGTGTTGGCTAACTTAGAGGATGAGGTTACACCTGTTGACGTCTTCACTGAACGCGCCGGTTAGCCTATACCAGAGCTAGTAATTAAACTACTTGAACTGGAGTTAACAGGATAAATTGCAGTTGTACCCGGCGGCTATGTCCGATTAAGGAGGGCGGGCCATGTTTGACGTACTAATGTATTTATTTGAAACCTACATCCACAATGAAGTCGAGATACGCGTGGATCAAGATAAATTGACAGATGACCTTACTCGAGCAGGCTTTCATCAAGACGATATTTATAATGCGTTAAACTGGCTGGAGAAACTTGCTGATTTGCAAGACGGACAGGGTAGAGCTTTTGCACTGAATGCGGATCCACTTACCATGCGTATCTACACTGATGAAGAGAGTCAGTTTCTGGATACTAACTGTCGCGGCTTTCTATTATTTCTTGAACAAATTCAGGTGTTAAACCTTGAAACCCGCGAGATGGTCATCGACCGTGTTATCGCGTTAGACACGACAGAATTTGATTTAGAAGATCTAAAGTGGGTTATTCTTATGGTGCTATTTAATATTCCAGGCTGTGAAAATGCGTATCAAAAAATGGAAGATCTTGTTTTTGAAGAAGACGAACAACGTCTGCATTAATGTATTAAAGATGACGCAACGCTATGATCAAACCTGTATTTTCCCGCGAAGCACACAGCATCTATTCTTTAATGTAGAACAACGCTTATTATGCGTTTTAGACAGCAAAATCTCTTTCTAGACTGCTTCCATTGCCCGCAATGAGAGCATATTCGCTCTCTAAAATCTTAGGGTAATGGGCGGGTACTTAGTGAAGTATTTTTAGGTTCACTTTTGCTTAGCTTAAGGGTTCCACAGATCAAGTTTAACTGCGCTAAAGCTTTCTACTCCACGCAACCTGACCAATACAGCGCGTCTCCGTTCATTAGTGGTAACCGCGGCTAAGGGGCAGGGTGAGTTGCACCACGCCGGCACTTTCCCGAATGTTCAGCATCCCGGTAATGCATCAGTGCTTTCGATACGCTCGGAGCGCCTCTTATCTTGGTTGCACCTATAGAATTTTATGTTTAATCTTTTAGGTTGTATTCTAGTTGACACTCAACTCGCGCGACAGCTTTAACGCTGAGAGACCATTTGAGGCTGAGTAAAAGATACATTAGAAGGAACTACATCGTTGATGTTAGGTATGTTCAATGAAATATAGCATTAACGGTGAATAAAGCTTAATCATGGCAATGATAGCACTGATAGAGGCCGCTTTAGACCTGACAACTAGTAGACTTTTCGCAAACAGAATAGATAAAACCCGTCGGCTAGTGCAGAAATAAGCCAATACCTCACAGCGCTGCCTCTCACCTCCGTACAGCTTGAGAAACGTTATCAACGATAAGCCGGACTGAAATTGAATAAAATTGCGAGCCATTTGAACATCTCTTGACAAATTTTCGATTTTAATATGTCCCAATCTTGAATTGTTTTGAAGTATGCAATCAGAAAAGCTTTCCTAATTACGTACTTTTCTCGGGCATCCTCAAGAGAGGTGTGGCATTGTAACTAGTTTCGATGCCGCTACTAACTCATACATTCGGTTAAATTAATCTTACATTTTGTCAGATAACGAGGCGTATCTTGGCTATAAATTGCATGATAAATTTCCGTTATAGCGTTTCGATACTCTCCAGCAAAGGATTTCGTCGTGACTCAGATTTGTTGATACTTGTGTCTATTCATAGAATATGAGTGAGCTTTTATTGCTAAAATTTTCTGTAAAAAATAAAAATCCTAAAATATTATTCAGCAGAGTAAATATGTGATCTTTTTTCTCATCAACCAATCTAAGTCATGACCGAGTATTTGTTTGCTTGAAAAGTATCTATTTCTAGTGCCGTTCAAACTTAGCTGGTTAAAGTGCACAATAAAGTAAAAAATGATTACTATCACTTTTCTCAAAACTAGAATCATTACAGATTGACGCAGAGCCCGTAGCCAAACAAAAACCAATCAAAAATACCTGATTACGCACCTTACCCAGCTCAAGCGTGAGCTACACTAGAAATAGACAATTTAAAGTAAATGCATAACTCTGTTAGAGAGTATCAAAAACGTTACAACGAACACCTACCATGCAATTCGTGGAAAACATACGCCTCGTTAGCTAGCCGAATATGAGTATCAATTTAACCAACGTTATTACTTAGACGCACTGATAGGTGGACTCTTAGTAAGAGCATTAAAAATGCTCCCAATTACCATACATCTATTAGTGATTGCCGAGCAAAATGCATAATGAAGAATAAATCTCTCTTACCTGACCTGACAAGTTTAGTGAAAGCACAGCACCAGCAGCAGGTTATTGCTTATCCGACAGAGGCCGTGTTCGGGTTGGGCTGCGATCCGGACAGCGAAATCGCGGTTCAGGCGCTTCTCAAACTAAAGAAGCGCTCGTGGCAAAAAGGGTTAATTCTAATTGCCGCTCATTATACTCAGCTTACGGATTATATTGACGACAGCGCGCTGGATAATGCTGCGCGGGAGCGCATGTTCGCCTGTTGGCCAGGCCCCGTTACCTGGATAGTACCAGCCCGTTCCACAACCTCTCGCTGGTTAACGGGACAATACACATCACTAGCGGTACGCGTCAGTGCATTTGAACCAGTCCGGCGTCTTTGCCTTTCTTTCGGCAAGCCGCTGGTGTCTACCAGCGCTAATTTCAGCGGGCTGCCGCCGGCGCGCACCGCCGGCGAAGTGCGTGAGCAATTAGGTTCCGCCTTTCCGGTACTGAACGAAGCAGTGGAAGGGCGACGTAATCCTTCTGAAATTCGCCATGCGCTGAGCGGAAAATTAATTCGTCAGGGCTGACTACTACCGGAGTGATACGATGAATACCTATGTAGTTTTTGGCAATCCGATTAATTATAGTCGGTCACCGCGCATTCATGCGCTCTTTGCTGCTGAAACCGGTCTAGTCCATTCTTATGGACGCATGCTGGTACCGCTGAACAATTTTAAGCAAACGCTGCGGCAATTTTTCGACGCGGGAGGGTTAGGGGCAAATATTGCGCTGCCGTTTAAAGAAGACGCGTTCTCGCTCTGCGATCAGATCATTGAACGCGGGTCTTTAGCCAGAGCGGTCAATACGATTAAGAAACTGCCGGACGGCGCATTGCTGGGGGATAACACCGATGGTATTGGTTTAGTCAAAGATTTACAACGTCTTGCTCTATTGCGCCACGATACCCGGGTGCTCTTAGTGGGCGCCGGCGGCGCAGCGAGAGGAGTGCTTTTACCGCTGCTGGCTTACGGCTGCAAAGTGGCGCTGACTAACCGCACTTTCTCTCGCGCACAAGAGCTGGCGGCGTTTTACGATCACGTCGGCGACATCACTGCATTGCCATTTGAGCATCTCGGTCCGCCGAATTACAACCTGATTATTAACGCGACATCTACCGGAATGCAAGGAGGGATACCAGCGCTGCCTACCTCGGTCATTACGCCTGCAGTCTTCTGCTACGATATGTTTTATCAACAAGGCAAAACGCCGTTTATCGCTTGGAGTCGCCGGCAGGGCGCGCTGCACTGCGCCGATGGACTCGGCATGCTGGTGAGCCAGGCAGCCTCGGCATTCTTCTTATGGCATGGCATAATGCCTTCTATTTTTCCGGTACTGGAAATCCTGAAAGCGGAGCTAGCTGGATAAATCAAGCAATCCAGCTCTTGAATCTAGAACAATAAAAAACGAGCGACAAAGTTTGTGCTGTCTATCAGTGCCGGCTAGAATTCGCAATAAAGAAAATTAATGAGTCATAAAAAACAGTGATTATTAACTATATTAAAATAGTTAATATAACTTTTTATTAAAAACACAATCATTTTATATTCAAATATAAATCCTTAAGCCAAGCAAAAAAACGAATAAAAAATCACCGGATTAAGCACTTTACCCAGCCAAGCTTGAGCTACACCGGAAGATGAATACTCTACTGCAGGGTATAAAAAATATCATGAGCACTCACCATGCAACTGGCTGTCAACACATACCTCGTTACCTAACCGAATTTGAATATAGATTCAATAGACGTTATGACCTGATATCACTCATACTGAGATTCTTAATAGCAAAATTAAAAGCATTCACAATTCTATCAGCTTGTTAAGAGCAGCTAAGAAAATGCGTAATTAGGAAAATATAATGAAACACATGAGATTTAAGATCTCATGCTCTAAGCTTATAAAACAGTCTAACTATATAAAATATATTTATAGTTTCCTGCTTTTTCGGTAAGATAAAAAGGGACAAAATGACAGTTTATAGGCTTCAATAGTATTTTGCTATCCAATATTGATTAAGACAATTCCTTATTCTAGAGCACAGACACATCATCGCAGTATTATCTAAAGCTCTTTACCGAAAGAGCTGAGCATTTTTGCAGAACAAAACAATCTGTAAATTTTTTGATATTGTCTGTAAGTACCTGATGAATAGCCATAAGACATACTCAACTAAGATTACGCAAGAAAGGTCGCGTATTAGCCGTGATGTTGGCTCTATAGAAGCGTATTAAAACCTATCGGGTAGCTTCCTCTATACCCATGGAAAGATAACCCCGCAAGGCTTCATTGAGCATTTATAGAAGACATGTTATATCAACATACAGGTAACCAGGTTCATGGCGTTTAAACGCTTTGTGCTTTATTTTTCGGGCTTTCTTTTTTTATATCACGCAAAGAGCCTAATCGATGCTCACGTAAACATCACTCTAAGCGAAATTAAGAATTCAGCGTCAAGTATGGTACGCCGCCAGCATACCTTAAGAATATTGCTGTCCGGCTGGAAAACGCTATCCGAATGGAAGCCAGTTTTGCTAAAAAAGATACTCTATAAAGCTCGGTAATCAATGAAACTTCTAAAAAAGGTCGCAATGATACATATGTTTTATCTTATGGCCGCACAGCCGGTCACGTCAGGCAGATAGCAACATACTGCTCATCCGGCGCACTACCATTACCCCTTTATAAAAATTACCCCGCCGTTACACTATACGTGATCTCTACATCGAAAAAAACTAAGAAGGCCACTTAAGCGCTTTCTACAGATATGCCCAATCAAGAAAGTTCGCTGCGGTCATGTATCGGCACGCAGAAGATTCAGGGTGCGCTTACAAATACTTTCTTGCCTCGGACGTTTTTTGGCATAATGGCGTATTTATAACTACTGACTTTAATAAAAACTGTTTTTCTTAACAGCATGAATCAAATTGCAGGTTTACCTACTATCCGCTAATACCATCAAACTTCCACTGATACTATCAAACTCGTTGATGATATGCGCGATAAGCTGTTGAATACCCTGCTTGACGAGACGGGCCTACTAAGGCATCAAATGATTGAGTTCAAACAGCGCGCCGTGCAACAGATAGGCGATTCTATCGACCTGTCGACCGTAGAGTATAACGTCAATTATTTTATCACCAAAGGTAATGTGACGCTGAATAGCGTTGACAGCGAGCGCTGTGTGCGTAAAGCGGTGGATGAATACGGTATTTTAATCAGCGTCTTCAAGTTGGAAAGGCAGAGCTCCTGACAAATTAATCATGTCAATTAACTGCGCTTTCAATGTCAAGAAATAAAGCCATATTGCGCGCTATCACTACCAAACCTTGATATTGACCATAAAAACTGAAAAGAGACAATGCCAAGCGTCACGGACTCAATAAAAATTAGAGGCCAGACCCGTTACATTCGCTTTTATCAACAGCAAGCAGACAAAATATACACAATTGCTTCTCGATATCCCTAAACTACAATGAACTTTAATTGATTATTTTAAATCCGGCGCGTGCGTCAGGGCCTAATGCACGAAATTTAGCCGAGGACGTCTTATGTCAGTGAATTAACAGTCTATGTATAATGTATCATGGCGCGCTGGGAGTCGTGACAGGAAGACGTTAAAACCGTTATTGATGCCTCTAGTCAACTGACAGGGCACTATACTATTTCCTTTCCCATGAGTGGAACATCGGACAATTCTGTTAGGTACCTCTGAGGTAAACATTATGATTGGCTAGCTGATTGCCTGCTTGTATCATATAGCTGTCTGGCGGCGTAAAAGATCGTGAATAGGTTTGCCTAGCAGAACAACCAGCTCTAGGCACAGAAAAAGACGGCGTGCCCGCTTTATTCTGAGGTGTCTGATACTTTTCTACACCCGATGCTGCTGCGCTAGCAATCGAAAAAATGTCAGAGCGTAGATTCTGTGCCATTTACCGTTTGACCCGACGCCAGTCCTGAGGAGGAAAGCATTAAATTAATATCTATCTTTGTTGCCAGTAGCCGCCACAGAAATATGATGTTCACCAGATAAAGGTCTTTATCAATTCCGACATACTAATTCAGATATTTAATGAAGATAACCGCATTTACTGATTGACGGTCAATCTGCTGACTCTCAGTGGTAACGGACGCTGAAAGGCGGGATATGATAGTACAGGCTATAAGAGATGAAGAATCCTGTCAGTCTTGCTGTACAGGATACTATCGAGATCTATCCAGTCGAACGAGATGTGATTAATGTTGCTAATATGCATCATCTTTGGCTGCTACTGGAAAATTAGAAATAGTCTTTTTGACCTTCGAAAACGCTCAGTCACCGGGAAACATAAATTTGATCGCTTATGTTCAGAACTTAATATAGAACACCCTCTTAGCTCGCTGATGCACCCACAAACGAATAGCATGGTCGAGTAATTTAATGGGCGTATAGAAGAGGACGTGCTGCAAAGCTATCACTTCCATTATGGTAAAGAGCATGAGCTCTTACTGCAGCGATCTCTTTGGTTGTACTACTAGGAATTGCCTGAATCAGTATTAGACAGAAAAACTTTATTTTAGTCTATGAAACATTGGTGCAAATTATACCCAAATTGTTCAAAAAGAAATCATACTAGCCTGCTAGAATGTGACCATTAGCAATAAATATAAAATTAGTGAAAATTAAAAAAATAAAATCAATTATTTGTAAATAACTTAAGCTAATTACTTATAACTTATTAGTTACTATAACTTTTTTCTTAAAAGAAATTTCAGTATAGCACAATACAGAAACCCTGCAGCTAAGAAAAAACAAATAAAAATATAATAAAACACATGAGATTTAAGAACTCATATTCTAATTTTAATATTCTAACTATAGATTAAGTATAATAAATAATTTGTTTATGGTTTCCTGATTTTCCCGTGAGATAAAAAAAGAAAAATCAGATCTGAAATAACGGCTACGCACTTTATATCATAAATTTTTTCAAAACAGATTACCGAAATTACTCCGTGAGCCAGATGATGTCTAGGCTTTTAAACGACAAGGAAAATTGTAAAGTGTCAAAAATTTCAGTTTTTAATACTAGAGAGACACTACACGTAAATCATATCTTATTGAAATAAAAATAGAAATTACATATTACGTTGTGAGAAGCATAAAATCATTGCTAAAAAGGTATGATAAATATGGCAAGAGAAAATAAAAGTTCAACGGCGAGATTTACTCACACGGCTCGTTAGGTTTATCTACTGAAAGTGTTTATTCCCATAAATAAGCATCAGCATTAAGCCGTTAAGCCTCAAGCTCAAAACGAGCTTAGCGTACCCTAATTTATTAATTGGCTATCTATATGCTATGGCTAATTTTTTCTCTGCAATCTACATTACACATTCTTACAGAGAAGACTTAAGATCACGAGTAGTAAAATTGATTTAGGCGAGTAGTTCTGCACGTGTAGTGGCTGATAGATATCAAATAAGCAGTTCCATTGCAGCTCGTTGGAGCAAACAATTCCGTAAAACCGGAAATTACTGCCTTCAATCTAAAGGAAACCTGAATCGCAGATTAAAAATTAATGCGTATTCTGATTTTATCCTGACGCTTATTGATGAAGCTTGTGCTCTAACCTTGTCTAAAATACAGGCCGTCTTAAAAAGTATTTTCAGCATTCAAACGAGCTTTTCTACTCTATCACACTTTTCCGTCATATAATAAAGGCAAAGAAAGACCATACATTCTAGTAAAAAGGCGAAATAATGTAATTCATGCGCGCAAATTATGGTCTTAATAAATATAATATTTCATCAAAAATGCTTATTTCATTGATGAAACGGCAATAACGATAAATATGCGCAGGTAAAAGACTACAACAGACGAGGTCAACGATGTTTGGCTGATATCTCACAGGCTCACTGAAAAACGACGGTATGTACTGCTGATATATGCCTACCTAAATTAAGTACAATTATGCTACTCAATAAAGAAATAAATGCACATACTTTCCTTACTTATCTAGACTAAGTTTTGGCTACTCATAAAATTAATAGTGCACGAGAAGCTATTGAGACTAAAGATACAATTCTTTTTTATCTTCCGCCTTATTCCCCAGATTTAAATCCTATCGAGATAGCGTTCCCAAACTGAAATCACTGCTCAGAAAAGCTGAAAAAACCGTTAATTCGCTATAGAATAGCAATAGCTCAAGCTATTGAGTTGATTTTCTAGAAGGATTGCGGCATTTTTATCGCACCAGGATATAAACTGGAATAGAGGAAAACCCTCTAGCGTCTTAATACGTAAAAATAACGGTTACACTATCTATTACTAGATCTAAAGAAATTCCTCTAAGCTTTTTCGAAGTTGCAATGGCTACTGTCTCGCTCCTCTGATAAAGCGCTAAAGCTTATCGCAATTAAATACACTTCAGCAGCGCTATCTATAATACGGCCATACACCTGTTTGCTCAATTTACGATTCAGGACTGTAATAAGCACTTCTTTAACAAAAGAACGCTTGACCCGATCAATCTTGCGGGCATTTTTTATAAAATCTTAGACAAAACCTCGTTAGTCAGTCGTTTTATCCGTCTAATTGATGTATCGTACTTCAACACAATTAATGCGTTTATTTATTAGTCTACACCTGACTTTTTATTTTTCATCTTACCGCAAGCAGGAAACTATAAATAAATTCTTTATTGTCAATAATAAAGATAATGAAACTGTTTTATAAACTCAGAAATGAGATTTTAAGTCTAATGTATTTTACCATATTTGGTAAGAAAAAATTAATAATAATCACTTAATTGTAAATAATTAGGATTTTATTATAACTAATTGATTTTATTTGTTTTTAATTTTCACTGATTTTTGTACTTATTCCTAATTTAGATGCGGAATGACAAATTCACAACTTTGTGTGCGATATATTTACCCTTGCCAACCAGCGCTTCTAGTTGCATACCTTCTTCCAGGGTGAGGGTAAAAATATATTTTTTATTCCTTTATTTTGAAAATCTTGCTTCAGTTCTAGCTCTAAATACTGAAACCGCCACTTTTACGCGTTAAGACATTAAAAATTAAATATACACGGCTCATCCATCTAACAGCATGATGTATATATTCCGCGTATGATTCATTTTATTTAAAAATTAGAATGCAAGAACAGAAATAAATGATCGGGCGTAATCGGAATCAGTTAGCAAATATCGCCAGAATAGCTGATTGGATGCGTCGGAATCTGCAGTTTGCAACGCCTTAAGTCACATAACAAAATCGACCGAGGAAACGCAAGGAATAAAGCTGTATGTAGTAATTTCGTGGGAGAAGATTGCTTATCAAAACCGTGCAATTAGCTATCAGCACCAAGGCGATGTCACTTGACAGACACTTATTTATAAATATTTATAAATATCAATAAGTTATATTTATAAAAAGGAGACTTAAGCCTCCCGTTGCGGATGCTGATTAACCTGCAATGCCTTACAGGATAAAACGGCTTAAATCTTCATCAGATATCAACTCATCAAGGTGGCTACGAACATAATCTGCATCAATAGAAATAGTTTTACCCTTCGACTCGCTGGCATCATAGGAAATATCTTCCATTAAACGCTCCAGAACGGTGTGAAGACGGCGAGCACCGATATTTTCGGTGCGCTCATTCACCTGCCAGGCTGCTTCGGCGATACGCTTAATACCATCCTCCGTGAATGTGATACTCACCGCTTCCGTCGCCATCAGAGCGATATATTGGGTAGTAAGCGAAGCACTTGGCTCGGTCAGAATGCGTTCAAAATCCTCGGTGGTTAGAGCTTCGAGTGAGACGCGGATCGGCAGGCGCCCCTGTAGCTCGGGTATGAGATCAGAGGGGCTGCAAACCTGAAAAGCACCAGAGGCGATAAACAGAATATGATCCGTCTTCACTATCCCGTGCTTGGTGGAAACAGTACACCCTTCTACTAGCGGCAGTAGATCCCGCTGCACGCCTTCCCGCGAAATATCTGGCCCAGAGACTTCGCCGCGTTTGCAGATTTTATCGATCTCGTCGATAAATACGATACCGTTCTGCTCCACTGCCTCGAGCGCTTTTTCTTTCAGCTCTTCCGGATTAACTAGCTTAGCAGCCTCTTCTTCTACGAGGAGCTTTAGGGCTTCTTTAATCTTTATTTTACGCGGCTTCTGTTTCTGGCCGGCCAGATTTTTAAACATTGATTGCAGCTGGTTGGTCATTTCCTCCATTCCGGGAGGAGCCATAATTTCCACACCCATCGGCGCCGCGGCGAGATTGATTTCAACCTCTTTATCATCCAGCTGACCTTCCCGCAATTTTTTACGGAAATTTTGACGCGCATTGGAGGGCTCGCCACTCTCCTCCGGCTGCCCCCAATTATTCTTAGGTGGCGGGATCAAAGCGTCAAGCACTCGCTCTTCCGCTAGTTCTTCTGCACGGAAACGGTTTTGTTCAATAGACTTCAGCCGTAGCATTTTGACGGACGTGTCGGTTAAATCGCGTATTATGGAATCTACTTCCTTACCTACGTAGCCGACTTCAGTGAATTTAGTGGCCTCGACTTTAATGAATGGAGCGTTAGCCAGTTTTGCGAGGCGACGGGCAATTTCTGTCTTACCGACGCCAGTAGGACCAATCATCAGAATATTTTTTGGTGTAACTTCATGGCGCAATGCTTCGTCTAGTTGCATGCGACGCCAGCGGTTACGCAATGCAATGGCCACAGCTCGCTTGGCGTTTTTCTGCCCTACAATATAGTTATTGAGTTCACTAACAATTTCTCGTGGGGTCATTTCAGACATATGCGGGATCCTTACGCTTTGAACGTTAATTCTTCAATGGTTTGGAAATGATTGGTATAGATGCAGATATCACCAGAAATACCCAACGCTTTTTCGACAATTTCACGGGCGCCGAGGTCGGTATTTTCTAACAGCGCGCGGGCGGCAGATTGGGCATATGAGCCTCCGGATCCAATAGCGATCAGGTTGTTTTCTGGCTGTATCACATCGCCATTTCCGGTAATGATGAGCGAATCTTTTTTATCGGCCACCGCTAGTAGAGCCTCCAGGCGGCGTAGCATGCGGTCGGTTCGCCAGTCTTTGGCTAATTCAACGGCGGCTTTCACTAGATGACCCTGATGCAATTCCAATTTACGTTCAAACAACTCAAATAGAGTAAAAGCATCCGCAGTGCCGCCAGCGAAACCCGCGATAACTTTTTCATTATACAGGCGGCGGACTTTGCGCACGTTACCTTTCATGACCGTATTACCCAGAGTAGCTTGTCCATCACCACCGATGACGACATGCCCATTGCGACGTACGCTTACAACTGTTGTCACGAATAACCTCTTGGAATGAAATAACGAGCCCTGCGCAAAGAATACAGAGCCAGGACAACTATTAAATGGGACTAGAATAAGGTTTTTCAACCCCCGGCAGCAAGGGGGTTGAAATTTGATACTCCGTCTGTGCGCATATGCTGCAAAACTTTATAGGCAAGGGCGGTAATGTGCATTTCTATAGCGGCGCAGGCTAGTTGGGTAAGTGCCTATTCTGCCTGATCTATTGTCTTAAGGAAATGGCACTGGACTAGCCAGCGCTGCAGATTTTTTCGTCTACTATTTTCCCGTGCTCGGATCGACACTTTTTAAACAGACTGAATAGAGCCAGCGCGGGCGTCTGGTGCGCCGGTTAAGCGGGTTAAGCGGGTTAAGCGGGTTAAGCGGGTTAAGGCAACCATGAGCTGGTATCGTTTAGCGGCACGCCTGCATCAGTTTCTGACTAAAAGAATATTGATTGCACATATTGCTCAGCTATAGCACCTTTCATTTATTCCGGTTTATATCCCGCTGCGACAAAAATTAGAGCAATTTTTATGGAAAATTAACTGAATAGCCTGAGTGCTCAAATTCTACAATGTAAAGGATATAAAATATTTTCTGGTTATGCACCTTACCTAGCAAAGTTTTACTTATGCTAGCAGTATACACCTCATTTTTTATTTCATCTTACCGAAAAATAGAAAACTATAAATGATTTACTCTTTACAATATAGATGTTTATTCTGTTTTGTAAACTTAAAACGTGAACTCTTAAATATCACGCATTTCATCATATTTTTAGTTTTCTTGCTTAGCTTAAAGGTTTATTCGTCAATCCGCAATTATTCTAGTTTTAATAAAAATTATAGTAAACATTTAATTATATATATTACTCATCTAAGCTTGAAAACACTGGAGAAAGAGACTGTTAAGCAGATAAGCACTCTGCTAAAAAAATGTTAAAAATCCATAACAGGCACTTACCAAGTAATTTGTAGCCAATATACGCTTGCTTACATAGCCGAATTTAAGTATTAATTTACGTTATGACTTAGGAGGACTGATACCGCGCTTCTTCGTGGCAGCATTGCAAACATCTAGAATGCAATACAGCCTGTTGAGATCCTCGCACTTGAATAACGTACTGTAAGCGAATCAATAGTTCTTACTGTAACGTTTCTAAGTAGTGATTTCAGCTTAAAACGTCATCTGGATAGAATTTAAATCCGTTGAACAAAGCAAAAGATAAAAAAGAATTGCATATTTAGCCTGAATAGGCTCTTGCACACCATTCACTGTATGAGTAGCTACATTATCTATATCACGATATTCTCTGGTGCAAGTTCAGGAATAAGTACCTGTTTTATAAAAGAAAAGAAAGTATATTCGTTCATTGCTCCATCGATTAGCATAGTGCACTTAATCTAGATAGACGCATATCCGCAATGAGTATCGTTTTTTCAGTAGGCGCGTGTGACATTCACCCGGCATATTTAATTTTATTGAATGCAGCTCTTTGACTAACTCATATTTATCTTTGTTACCATTTCATCAATGATGAACAAACTTCTCTAGTAAAATTTAACATTTTTTAGATCATAATCGGCGCGCATAAACGACATCGTCTCGCTCTTGTGCAGTGGCACATAAGGTCTTTTTTTTGCCGTTATTATATGACGGTGAAAGCGCGATAGAGCGGCAAGGCTTGTTTGTAGGGAGACCTGTATTTCAGACAAGGTTAGATTATAAGACTCACAAATAAGCGTAAGGATAGCTATAACTTTTGATCAAAATTGCTGATTCGAATGAGCTGCAGCAAAAGAGTTTATTTGATACCTATCCGCCGCTGCATATGCAGAGCTACTCGCCTGAATCAATGCGTTTATTCGCAACCTTATAGTCCTAACTTTAACAATGTACTTTTGAGACCTTAGAGAAAAAATTAACCACTGCATATAAATAAATAGCCATTTAATAAACTATTAAATATGAAAAGTACGTTAGCCCCAACAAACTTTATGGCACTACGCGTGCTTTCCATGCTGCCACCAAGAAACACTATATCGGCGCTACCAAGTCATAACATCAATTAAATCAATACTCAAATTTAGCCAAGTAATAATCACGAATTGTATGGTAACTACCTATTATTTAAGATTCTCCAGCAAAGTATCTATCTAATTAAAAATTATCTATTTCTAGCGTAACTTAAGCTTAGCCGGGTAATATTTTTAATCAGGCAACGGATTGCGGCGCGTTTGGGTGGTAGAGCGAGTTTGGATCGTGTCCGCCGTAGGCTCTTTACTTTGATTGTTGTAAGGCGCCGCGTTCAAATGCGTAGGCTCACGACGTATATCCGCCTCTATCTGTTCTAACAGTTGACGCTGCTCATCGGTCAGCTGTGCCGGTGAATTAAGCTTTCCGCTGGCGGTTGGCTCGGTCGGGAACTGTACCAAAATTTGACGGTTTTCTAGCTCTTTGATATAACGCCAGCGTTCTTCCGGCTTAGGGGGCAACCCGCTGTCTGAGTTTTTATCGCGATTTGTCACAATCACCGCCTCTTCTGATTTGTTATACGCGGTAAAAGAGAGGCCGCCAATAAACGTAACCAGTATAGCCACCGCTAGTGCAAGCATTGATTTAGAATTGCGGGAGAAGGAATATTTCTTTTTACGGTATGGCGCTTTACGCCGCGTACCCGAGGACTTATTACGATCCACATAATCTCTCTGTACCACTATCGTTTCGCTAAATTTAATATAATCATCAGGCTTTCATGTTAATAAAGGCGCTCATATTTAACCAGCATCAGTATTCTAAAATATGCTTCAGTGACATGTCTGGAAAAGGGCGCTGTGCCTGCGGATTATCAATTCACTGTCGAGCATCATAGATGCTGCCGTCTTTGTCGCATATGGTTGAAAGTTGGCGTAAGAGTAATTGAGTAGTGGAACGTAGCTAACAATTAAGAAATCATTAATAATGATAATTAAAATATTTTTTAAAATTAATAGTTATAAATCTGCCATTATGACGCAGGCGAACTCCTAACTGGCATAAGCCCCCGGACACTGCGTCAGCATCCTACTTAGCGTTTTTTCAAATGTAGAGATGGCGCATATCAAATGCGTTTATGCTTATTTATCAAACTGTCTTAGTAGTTTTTAAAAAATCAAGATCATTTTTTTAATTTATAAATTAATAATTATTAAAATTAATAAAATTCAAAAAAAAGTTGTAAAATATTTTCATTGCTATGAATTGAGCGAATCGATTGTTTTATCTATTTCTATAAAGCTAAGGCCGTAGCTAATGCACGGCGTTTTTTGCATGATCTGAGTCGAGCACGATCTATAGCTATGTATCCATTACTTTCAGGAGATTGTAAAGAATTTATAGATTATCTTTTTAACCTACGAAAGCGTCTGGACGCCGGAACATAAATTTGACCGCTCATGCATAAAACTTGATATAGAACACCGCTTGAGCCTGCTACTGCATCCATAAATGAATAGTATTATCTAGAAATTTAAGGAGTCTATAGAATATATCCTGGAAATCTAGCATTTTATTCTGATGAAAGCTGAAGATTATACCGCATGGATGTGTTTGATTCTGCAATTAAGCATTGCCTCAATCAGCATTAGCTAGCAAATACGCTTACAGTCTATAAAATATTGGTACAAGATTAAACCTAAATTTTTTAAAATAAACAACACTACCATTAGTAAGTATAACACACATGTGTTTTCTTTCTCCATCATTCCGCATTTAAGTTTTCTTTTTTTATCTTACTAAAAAATAATAAAAGCATAAATTATTTACTTTTTTTTAAAAGTATAGATAGTTATACTATTTTATGAACCTAGAACATAAAATATTCAATCTCATATATTTTATGATATTTTTCGATTACCCGCTTACTCAGCCATGGCGCTTTGCATTGTAGTGCTTACAGCGTATTAAATGGCCATTAATCTATATACTATGGATAATGTTTTCTCTAAAGTTTAAATGCAGTGCTCTTATAGTGAAGAGGCAAAATCGCGAATAATCGGATTAATTGAACCTGTAGCTGGAAAGAATTAACAATCTGCTGAGACCAGAAGTTTCAGTCTTAAACCTAGAAGAAATCTAAGTCGCGGATTAAACATTGATGTGTATTCTAATCTTTTCCTGATACTTATTGATGATTTTTGTTCTCTGGCCTTTTCTGAAACACAGATTGCTCTAAAAAGTCTTTGCAGAATTTAAAGAATCCTTACCACTCTTTTGAGCTTTTTACCGTTATGCGATAACGGTAAAAAAAGACCGTACATACGACTACACAAGAGCACGAGGATGTAGTTCATGCGCGCAATTATGGTCTGAAAAATGTCATATTTTTCACCTAAGAAGCTTATTGCATTAATGAAAAAGCAACAACTATCAATATAAGCAGATCAAATGGCGAGGGAAAGAGGTCAAGGATGACAGGAATGCCCCACACACTCACTGGGAAAAAACGATCCGCACTGCTGTCATACATCCATCTAAATTAAGCGCAACTGTGCCACTCGATAGAGCAATAAAGAAACATCCTTTATTATCTAAAAACTGCATTGTGAGTACCCATTATGGTATTTTTAATATTCTCTGTCAGAGTATTTATCTACTTAAAATTATCTATTTTTAGTGTAGCTTAAACTTAGATGAGGAAGGTATTAAATCAGATTTAATAAAAAATAGCCTTAATTTGTCACAACAAATTAATTTTATTGTAATTTTATATTTATTTCTCATTTAGATGCGGCATAAGGAATTGAACATCAGAGACATCCTAAAAATCGACTAATGCAATCAGCACATGAGCCAGCTCTAATCGGATACAGAACGAATAGCTAATGCCAAACGAAACAATTCGGAATTTAAAAAATTCATTATGTACTTGACTTTACGTTTAATGAAGATAACCGCCAGACTAGAGTTCCTCTTGATAGCAAAGAAAGTGTACCATTATAGAATGGTTTGTACTAAATCTAAAAAAGCTTCACCCAAAAACAGTATCCGAAGTAAGTTAAAGAAGGCGGATCAAGTCATTGGTTTAGAGGTAAAATAATCTTTAACAAAAATTAGACGAAAATATGCGTTTATGCTGACAGCTAGATGGCAGAATGAATAGATATACTGTATAGGCGCCCAGAGTTTACAGGTCGCAACCGCGTAAGCGATAGCAGACTTTGCCAGTAGTTGCAAACGCTAGCCCCACGGCCACTTATTCGGCGCCAGATTACATTGCCAGTTTTTTGCCAGCAGAGCTATTCAACCTGGGACCTCCCGCCGCGCGCTGCGGCGGGAAAAAGATATCAACTTTTTGCTTTTGATACCGCCACCATCGCGGGTCGGACAAGTCGGCCGTTGAGGACATAGCCTTTTTGCATGACTATCATCACCTGATTCGGCTCGTGTTCGTCGGACTCAAGCATGGTCATTGCCTGATGAATTTTGGGATTAAACGGAACATGCGTGTCACCTACCACCTCAAGACCAAACTTGCATACAACATCAAGCAAGGATTTAAGCGTTAGCTCGATACCTTCAATGGTTGACGCTAGCTCGCTATTGGTTTTGTCTGACATGTCTAGCGCGCGCTCCAAGTTGTCGATAACCGGTAACAGTGCACTTGCAAAACCTTCCAGTGCAAATTTATGCGCTTTTTCAACATCCTGTATGCTGCGGCGGCGCACGTTTTCCGTTTCTGCCTTGGCGCGCAGCACGTTATCTCGCTCACTCTGTTGTGCCTGAGATAGAGCAGCCTCCAATTGGGCAATATGCTTATCTCGTTGCTCTAAAACGTCAACCGCCTCAGAAATCGCTTGTGCTTGCTGTCCTTGCTCCATGTCACTCTCTTGTAGGACTTGCTCTTCAGGAGTGTTCTGTTCTTTAATACTCATAATGAGTTTTCTCCGCGGTTCAGCATTATTCTTGTTAGTTTGATGATTATGGGGATGAATAATAGCTATTCAAGGCATGACGAATAATGAAGGTTGCAAAATACGCCGGGAATCAGTAATCAAATGACTATCACTTTTCACACCATCGGCATCGTCGGTCATCCGCGCCATCCTCATGCGTTGTCTACGCATGAAACGCTTTACTACTGGCTGAACGAAAAAGGGTATCACGTTATCATGGAACATCAGACTGCTCGCGATCTAGCACTAGACCGAGCCGCAACCGGTAGTTTGGCCGATATTGGACAGCAAGCGGATCTGGCAATCGTAGTGGGCGGCGATGGCAACGTGCTGGGCGCCGCGCGCATCTTGGCATGTTATGATATCAAGGTCATTGGCATTAACCGTGGAAACCTTGGTTTTCTAACTGATCTCGATCCTGATTCGGCACTTTCGCAATTATCCGACGTGTTGGCGGGTCACTATCGCAGTGAAAAACGCTTTTTACTAGAAGCCCAAGTATGCAAGGGTAATGTCTGCGGCCGACTTAGCAGCGCTATTAATGAGGTGGTGCTCCATCCTGATAAAGTGGCGCACATGATTGAGTTCGAAGTCTACATTGATGACACCTTCGCATTTTCTCAGCGTTCAGATGGCCTTATCATCGCGACACCGACCGGCTCCACGGCATATTCTCTCTCGGCCGGCGGGCCGATACTGACGCCGCTGGTTGAGGCCATCGCCCTGGTGCCAATGTTTCCGCATACCCTCTCCTCACGTCCATTGGTGATTAACGGCGACAGCACGATACGGCTGAAATTTTCCCCACTCACGCCGGATCTTGAAATTAGTTGCGACAGCCAGATAGCCTTGTCTATCCAAGAGGGAGAGGAAATTTTTATTCGCCGCAGCGACTACTGTCTCGATTTAATTCATCCCAATGATTATAACTATTTCAATACATTAAGTAGTAAGCTTGGCTGGTCAAAAAAATTATTCTAAATTTTTACCAGGTATCTTTGCTGTACAAAAACCAGATTATACTGTGTTCAATCGTACTAGCATATTAATATGCTCGTCATTTCCTAGCTAAACTAAAAATCGGATCATTATATAAACTCTCAGTTTACAACTATCTTCATGGCAAAGATGGCTACTGAAGAATATAGTTAAGGATAAAATATCAATTAGGCTATATAGTTAGATAACTACAATAGCCAAAATCAAAGCCACTCCTTAAGCAAATAAAGAGCTAACATCCACGTTAGCCAGGCGTTATACGCACCTCTAAACTGACAGCGTTTTAATGGCAAAGAACGAAATAATATCAGGAATCATAGCAATATTCCTATCGCTTACAGACGACCCTGTCGCCTGCTCAAGAAGCAGTGGCTATTTCCCTGCCGAAAACGATTTTTCTACTGGACGATCTGTTAGCAATCGTACACGAATTCTTAAACTGAGCCGTATATCGATCTGACCTATATTGATTTTTATGCAAGCATAAATTAGGGATCTTACGTAAAATAAGAAAGCAAAAATCAAAGCATAAAGCGTTTAAAACGCCATGAGTCTAGTTAGCTGCATTTTGATGAACAATATCATTTTCAAACGGCTAAATGAAATTTCACGACGTTATCTTTTCTATAGGTAAAACGATTCAATGAGTTTTATCTATTTTTATAAAGTAAAGAGAACAACTAGTACATCACGTTTTTCGTTAGCTTAGTTAAATATGTAACTCTTTATTAGAGAATTATAAACAATAGCAAAGAATTTATAAATTGTTTTTAGCTTGTAAAACGCTCCGCTACAGGGCATGAATTTGACGCTTATGTGTAGAGCTGGATATAAAAAATTATCTTAGCTACCGATGCATCTACAAATAAATAATATAGTCAAGCGATTTAGTCAGCGTATAGAAGATATGGTTCAAAACCACTAGTGCCACTCCGATAAAAAGCTTGAGATTAAACTGCACTGATATGTCCGGCCCTACAATCAGCAATCGCTTTAATCAGCGCTGAGTAGTAAAATTCATTGCAGTCTATGAGAGATTAGTAAAGGATCAAAGATAAATTTTTTAAAAGTAAATATATTACCTTTCTGGAAAATGACAGTGTACGATCGACAATAGATTGCCTAGTAAGAGAAGAGCATCTTCCGCAGGGAAGAGTCTACTACTGCCTGAGAAGAAAACAGTCTCACCTAAAAACGGGCAATGTGGCTACGACCCTCAACGCTCTCTCGTTTTGCTATTTAGAAATAATCAGTTAATAAATACTATAGCGCTTAGCTAAAGTATATGTTGGCTTGCTGCTTGCCTAAAGAGCAGCTCTGATTTTATAGCTTCCTAACTATGTTAGCCTAGTCATAATGATCTTTTCCCTTCATGTATATATCTTTACAGTAGCTATTTTTCACGAGCACGGCTGCACAGCTACAGTTTATATAACGATTGAGTAGCAAAAAATCTAATTTAGATAAAATGATAATGAAATACAGCCAGCTTTCAACTTTTATCTAAAATATTAAATTTTAAACTAGACTCAAAATTAAGACAAAGGTAATTTCTTGTTAAATTATCGATCGTAAAGATCGATATAATTCATTTTATTTTTCTTTTGCATTAGTAAATATTTTAACTTCTTAATTTTTATTAAATTAGAAATAAATAAAAATTAGTAAAAATTGAAACAAAAAAGTACATAAGTTAAATTAAGGCTAATTACTCATCATTAAATCTGATTACGCATGCTGCTTAGTTATGATGAACAAGCACGCAGCATCGCGGGTGCGTTCTATATAACTACTAAGTAGCGCGTTAGCGGTGCGGTGCCTCGAATCATAAAATTAGCTAAATCAAAATCCTAAATTCGGTCAATCAAGGAAGCGCATATTAGCTTAAAATAGATAGTAAGTATGCATTTAGATAGCAAGTATGTATTATTGTGTTTTTAACATTCTCCAGAAAAGTATTTATCCACTTGACAAATATGTATTGCCAGTATGGCTCAGAGGAAAATAAGTAATTAAATGATTAACTATAGATTTTTATTAAAACTACAATTATTACAGATCGATACAGAAACTCCTTGAGCCAAGCAAAAACGAACAACAAACACTGGATTACGCACCTTACTCAGAAAATCTTGAGTCATACCGCATCTAGACACTTTTTAAGTGAGTGAATCTGTATTTTGCTGTGAGAGTATCAAAAAAACTATAATGGGCACTTATCATACCATTGGTAGCCAATCATACATCGCGTTACTTAGCTGAATTTAAGCATTGATTTAATCGACATTATGACTTGGGAAGTACCGATACACACTTCTTGCCATTGAAAACCTCTACAATGCCATACAACTTCCTGAAGACGACTAAGGAAATGCGTAATAAAATTCTTTTTGCGTGGATTAGAAAAAATTTTTTGAAAAATAAAATAAACTTTCAACAAAAAGGAAGCGTTATGAATAAAATAGAATTTAAATATAACTTATTGTATTTTTTATCTTTTTCTGGTTTATGCTCTTTCTCGAAATCCTATGATTTAGAGAGACTATATATGGCCATACAATTTGTGCATAATAAAGGAATTAAGATGATCACTGGTTTATCAGCCGAAGCAAATTTAATTAATAGCAGTAAAAAAAAGATAAAAATGCTTAACACTAAAATACTAGGCAGTATGCCTAAAATTAATAAATACTATGTGTCAATAAAGGATTTAAAAAATAGCGCCCATTTAGGTGAGGTGATGTTTATAAAAAAAATCAGTAAAAATAAAGACATTCAGAATAAAATACTACTTTCTCATAATATAATAACATTATTTCATTTTATCATTATCACGTTAAGCATGTTACCTCATATGGCAACTGCTACAAATATTGTTGCTTTAGGCTTCTCTGAACAATCTTATACAATGGGTGAAAAAGCATTGGCTGTTAAACCAAACTCTCTTGCTTTGGGTTATAGAGCTATAGCAGAGCAAGAGCATTCAGTAGCATTGGGTAGCCATTCAGTATCAACCAGACAATATACTCCTGAACTTATAAAAAAAATTACCAATGAATTACCTTTAAAAATTCCTGTAGAGGATAACCTTGACTACAAGTATCAATATTCCGAGGTTTCTCTTGGCGGCCCATGCGGATATAGTATGCTTACCCGTGATCGTTTAATAAAGCTTTCTCAAGTTACCCATCTTGCCCCTGGGATCGAAGAAACTGACGCAGTCAATCTTTTTCAGACACAGAGCATTGTTAAAAATGAGCTCGAAAAATTAAAATTAAATACTGCAGAGGTGCATAAAAAAGAAATAAATCAGTTAAAAAATCACATTAATTATCCAACGCAAGAAATTTATTCCTATACAAAAAGAGTGGCGGATGCGATGCATTCCATCACAAATTATCAAATGCAAGCTAAAGCAATGATTGAAGAACTTCACAATACAGCAGCTATCCTAACCACACATATCAGTCAAGACGATGATGGCACAATGCATATCGGTAAAACTCTTAAGGGAACCACCCTTTCCGTTTCTGGCAAACAAGGCAACAGAATAATAAGCGGCGTGTCTGAAGGTATTGACAATAACGATGCCGCTAATATAGCTCAGCTAAATCAAGTCAATAAGACAGCCAGATTCACATACGCCATAGCGCAGAAAAACTCGTCACGCATTAACAGGCTTGAGCATCGATTATCTAAAAGCAATACTAAAATTAACCATGGCCTGGCCAGTGCGGCGGCATTGACCGGCCTTTTCCAGCCCTATAATATCGGCAAAGTCAACGTTACAGCAGGCATCGGTGGGTATAGCGCATCTCAAGCCATTGCGGTCGGTTCTGGCTATCGTATCAATCAAAATATAGCCGTCAAAGCCGGTCTAGCTTATTCTGATCAAAAGAATATTATGTACAATGCATCTTTCAACCTCGAATGGTAAGATATAGTTAAGTTATCACAGCATGGGGGAAAACCCCGGACAATACTCTATTCGGCGTACAGATTACGCAGTGCTATCTGTATTCCGAGCTAGATATGCGGTGCTCATAGCTGCCTGACGTGTATCTACCTCTCTCTTCTGTACTTTCATTTTTTTGCAGACAGATCTCTTATTGCTTTAATTAGCAAGACGCTTCTGCGTAAAATAAGCACCTCTCATTATCATAAACAATGCTCCAATACGTTAATAATTTTTTAGCTAGAGCGAGGAGATCAAAAATCAGAACTTAAAGGAAAGGGAAACGCCTCTTAATCTTTTATTACGCATCGCAAGTGGCATTAATTTTATTAATGATCGCAATTTTATTGCGAACGTTAATGGCAATAATAAATACGCCTCTTCAGTCATAACTTTCCTCTTCCTTCCCTTTCCTAAACTAGCAAAGACGTATCTTTTAATAAAAAATTGGCAGGCGGTGTCCCGGTTTAGCCTGTTTTTAGAAGAACTCTATTAACCCCCTATTCCTACCCTGATCTGCTTTTTCATTTTACCGCAAAAATAGAAAATATAAATTATTTATTTTCAATAAATACAGATAATTAGACTTTTATGAACTCAGAGTATGAGATCTTAAATCTCATGCGTTTCATCATATTTTAGTTTGTTTTTTGCTTTCCTTAAGAGGTTTTAAGTCAATCTGTAATGATTCTATAGTAAAGTACTAATGATTATTAGCTTGCCTAATCATACATATTGATTATTTATTTTAGCATCCTGTGTGGCATTAGAGGTACTTACTATGCCGCTATGAAAAAGTACGCTATCTAGGTTCTAATTTGACTAAGCATTATGGCATCGCTGAATTAACTGTTTCTAAGTAATAAAAACGAGATAGCGTCAAGCATCATGGCGATATTTTATTTGCAGATTATACTATCCGCCCGCTCATGAAGAAGTGGCAGGGTTCCCTACGGAAGACGTCTTTTTTCTACAGGTTCTCCTATTAACGGTCCTTTGGGAATTCTTCAATCTCATTGAATCTCGATCTGTCCTGAATCGCTATTCACGCAGGTATCGATTAAGAAGTTTATATAACATCAAGGAAAAACCACCAGAACGAAATTATAAAGCGCTTAAAAGCTACAAGCCAGGTTACCTGTATACTTCATAAAGTCTCTATGAAACCTTGCGACGCTACCTTTTTGTAGGGTATAGAGCCAGTAATTCAGCAGGTTTTTATCCGTCCCTACAAAGCCAAGACCGCGGCTATAGCGCTTTTTATCTATTCCGGTTTATATCCAGCTATGATAAAAATTGCTGCAGTATTTATGGGAGATCAACTAAATAGCTTGAACAATCGTATTTCACAGCAAACGAAAAGTGCTTGCTGCAGCTTTTCTAAGCAATGACTTTAGTTTAAAAAAGCTATATTGATAGCATTTAAATCTGATAAATAAAGCAAAACATGAACAAGAATCGTATCTTTAGTCTTAATAGCTTCTCGTACAGCATCGAATTTATGAGTAGCAAAATTATCTATTATCATCATATTCCCTAGCATAAATTTAGGCATAAGTCCCTAATCTAAATAAGTAAGGAAATTATATCTGTTTATTTCTTTATCGAGCAGTATGGTTGTGCTTATCTAGATAGATGCATGCAAGCAGTGAGTATATCGTTGTTGCGATTTCATCAATAATAAATAAGCTTCTCTGGTGAAAAATGTGACATTTTCAATCTATAATTTTGCGCATGAACTACATCGTCACGCTCTTTTTCAGTGACACACACGATCCTTTTTAATCGTTATCATATAGTGGTGCAAAGCGTGATAGAGCGGCACGGCTCGTTTGAATGCTGAAAATAATTTTCAGAGAGGCCTGCATCCTAGACAAATTAGATTAGAAGACTTATTAATAAATTTCAGGATAAAATCAGAATACGTATCAATTTTTGACCTGCAATTCGGATTTCCTCTACGTTTGGAACGGAATCGCTTACTCCAATAAGCCGCGGTAGAATAACCTATCTAATATCTATTCGCCGCTACACGTCCAGAGCTACTTACCTTCATCAATCCGATTATTCGCGATCTTAAGTCCTTACTGTAAGAATGCGCCATTTAGAGTTTGGGGGAGGGAAATTAGCTAAAAATATAGAGATGAAGAGCTGTTTAATAAACCGAAAGTATTTTCGTAACTTAAGAGGTAAAAGTAACGATTGTAACATCTATAGCTAGAGTTAAAGAAAGCTCCAAATAGGGGAACAGGAAAATACATTATCACTCTCAAGTCGTAAGAAAAAGCAACTGAAATGGTAGGTCAGCAAAGGAAATGAGAACGCAAAAAGCTGTGAAATAATTTATTTTGTTGAATTACGATATATCAGTTAGACATATAAAACGACCGAGTGGCTAAGCTTAAGCCGAAATTTTATAAATAGGCGCCTGAAAGATTGATTGTGTCAAGCGTTATTTTATTAAAGAAAATCCCAAGGCAGGCCGGAGCCGTAAACTGAGAAAACGAGTGCATGACCGTATTGTAAATGGTAATGCTGACGCATATTTAATTGCCTTAAACTGCAACGAGCCAAAATGGGGACGAGCAGTAGAACTTGCAACTGCTCGCCGACAAAGCCATGAAGCTGTAATAACTCAAAAAAATCTCTCGTGAAAAAGTAAATCGCAGACTAAAACTAAAACTACTGCAACCACAGACGAAGATCGTCTAAGTTGCACCGCGAGAAACCAATAGCGAATTCGTTACGACTATCGAGAATGTGCTAGGCCTGTATCGTTGTCTCTATGACCCGATATATCCGGTAGTTTTTATAAACGAAGACGCCTTGTCAATTAATTGGCCACCCGCGCTTGGCGCTGCCGGTGAGATTTAGAAAATCTGCTTGGGAGAACTATGAATAAAACGGCTAAGGGTGTGCAATATCTTTATGCCCAGTAAACCGTTGCCGGGTCAACAGCTTACTAAAGTGACTGAGCATAGAACGAGCATAAAAGAAACAATGATTGATTGTGCTTACTTTCTTAAGGATATCTCAACGCAACATCCTTGCGCATAATGAATAATGCTAGTCATAAACACTCTTAAGAGGTCATGGCTCAGGCCAAATCTTTATGGGATCATTATCAATTCGTTCATACACCCAAACATGACAGTTAGCTAAACCCATCAAACATCAAACTCACTGTGCTGCTCGAGCAATACTTAAATCCTCATATCGACAAGATTGAAACATTGCGAAGTGAAGTCAGCGCTTAGCGAATATAACACGATCAGATAAGCATTAAAATTGATTGGCATTTCACTACTGATAACGCTTTTATCAAGTTTTAATGTATTTATGCGTTATTTAATATTTGATGTGACACTAAGTTGAGTCACGAAACATTTCTTGATTACAAATTGTATAATAAATACTGATTATAGTGTTTTTAAAATTCTGAAATAGAATGCTCATTGATTTAAAAATTGTCCATTTCTAGTCTCCATCGTTATCAACGTAAGTGCTTCACTGCTCGGCATTAAAGCGGAACGCTCATCTCACGCAGACCAGCTCAGATACAGTATTTTTTCTGATAGACGCGAACTACTGCGAGATGTTCAATTATTTCCCCTTTTTCTTTCAAATAGGCGATTAGATTCGCCAACGTGATGATAGAAAAAATCTTGCAGTTATAATCCCGCTCCACTTCCTGAATGGTAGAAATCTCGCGGCGCCCTTTTTCCTGCCTATCCAGCGCAATCATCACTCCGGCAAGCGTAGCTTGGTGGGCCGCAATAATAGTTATTGACTCGCGGATAGCGGTACCCGCAGTAATAACGTCGTCGACCAGCATTACTCTGCCCTGTAGCGAACTACCGACTAGTATTCCACCTTCACCGTGTCCCTTAGTTTCTTTGCGGTTGAAAGAATAAAGAACGTCTCGTTGATACTGCTCCGCTAGTGCGATTGCGGTGGTGATCGCAATGGGTATACCTTTATAGGCAGGCCCGAATAAAAGATCAAATCGCATGCCTGAATCGATCAACGCTGCAGCATAAATCCGTCCTAAAAATGCTAGATCGCGCCCAGTATTAAACACTCCGGCATTAAAGAAATAGGGGCTGATGCGGCCCGATTTAAGTCTAAATTCGCCAAATTTTAATACCTCTTTGTTTAACGCATACTCGATAAATTTACGCTGATATTCCTTCACGGATTCTTGCTCCTCAAGCGGTGAATTAGACAAGCTGCATCGCAGATTGTTAAAAAGTATCCGCGCCGGAAGGATAATAAAATGCGCGTTATCAAGATGCCAGTCATAAATCAGCAAGCAGTATTTTTCGCTAAAAACACCGGCTAGTTAGCATGAGTTAGCGGTGTCGATCAGTCGCCTTTAACGCAATGACGTTTTCTCAAATTTTGGGTAGCGATTCATGTTTTTTGATAAGAAAACAAAATCAAATATTTTTTCTGCTTAGTGCTATTGCAAAATTTTTATTCTCCCCAGAGAATCACAGCAACAAAATGTCACCCTTATTTATTCGAATGGATACAAGTATTAAAAAATATGAGTTATGAATCAATTCGGATACAAAATCTAAGTCGTATTAATTTTTATTGTTTAAGGCTATAATCTTGAGAAAATTTTTGTATAATTTTTCACCAATAACCTCCACGATCCTGCTTCCCGAATTGTCATCTCTAATTTAACACAGAGTTAGACCCCCTTTTATCATATTTCAGAATATACTCTCACTAAATCGCTCGACGACCCTATTAATTTATAGATATGTCGATCGGCTAAGATAGTATTCCATATAAAACTCTGCACACAAGTAGTTGAATTCACGTTTCTTGTTGGCTAAGCATTTTTGCAAGCGAAAAGATGATTTGTAAAATCTTTGCCTTTTTCTGTAAATGCTTGATGAATAGCCAGAGGACATGCTTGACCAAGGGAATGCAATAAATATATCGCATCAGCCTTGACCTTTACTTTGTAAAGCCAGACAAAAAATCTATCTAATCGCTTGATCTATAACTTATAAAAATATAACGTTATGAAATTTTATTTAGCATTTGTAAAAAACGTTTTTACATCAAGATGATAATAACCAGGATCATAACTTTTAAATACTTAGTGCTTTGGTTTTAGCACTCTCTCTTTTATGTCACACACATTCGCCAATCCATGCCTGAATAAACATCAATCTAGATTAGATAAATATACGTCTCGGCTAAAGAATTCACATGCACCACCAATAGATTATCCTGTAAGAGAAAAAAATGGCCGTTGATTCTTGAGCAAGAAATAGAATTTTCTGCAATGAAGCAGGAATATGGCTATGCCCCTGATTCCACAGATAAATCAGGAATCAATATAAAAATTAGTAAAAATTAAAAATAAAACCAATAAGTTATAATTAAAAAGTGTTTTTACTTATGATTAAACCTGATTACGTACTTTCTCAGCTAGATCACTTTTTATTTATTCTAGTTTATATCCGATTTTCACAAAATTATAGAAATCTTTATAGAAAATTAACTCAATATCCTGGAAATTAAATTCCCAGAAAAGATTAACCGTTCTTACTGAAATTTTTAAGCAGTAATTTCAGATTAGAAAATGCTATTTTAATAAGATTCAAATCCAGCGCATAAGTCATAAGATAAAAAGAATGGCATCTTTAGCCTCAATCGCTTCTCGTACACTATTATTGACGCTTTAATTATGCATTATCAGGATATTCCCTCGAACAAGTTTAGAAAAAAGTGCCTGTTCTATATAAGCAAAGAAAGTATATCGTTTTATTGCTCTATCGAGTAGCATAGTTGCACTTAATTTCGATAGACGCACACGAGAGACAAGTTTGCCTTTCCCCAGTGATTGCGCAAGACATGCGCGGTATCATTACCCTTGGCTGCTGTGATCTTTTGGCTTACTCATATTGGTTGTTGCTACCGTTTCATCAATCAAGATAGGATTCTCTATTGAGAAATTTAATATTTATTCAAACCATAATCTTTGCACATAAACCATATCATTTAGCTCTTTTTTAGTGGCATATACTATCTTTTAACTATCGCAATAGTACGGTAAAAAGCGCGATAAAGTGGAAAATCTCTTTTAAATACTGAAAGTGCTTTTCAATGATGATTAGACAAGGTTAGTTTACAAGAATCATTAATAAGTATCAGAATAAAATTAAAATAAGATGGAATATGGGAGATTTAATCCCTCACACTCTCAGTTATAAAATAGTCTAATGATCTATATTTTTTGGTTTCTTGCTTTCCCGATGAAAAATCAGAAACGAAATGAGGAGTACAAAAACACCGTCTTGGACTACCGATGCACCCATAAAGGAATGATGTAGTCGAGAAATTTAATAGGCATACAGAGGATGTAATGCAAAGCTAGCATTTCCATGCTAGTAAAAATCTTGAGATTACACCGCACTGATATGTCAGACTCCATAATTCTCCTCAATCAGCATTCAGTAGTAAAATTCTATTGCATTGTATAAAACACTAACAAAAAAATTAAAATAAAATTGTTTAAAAGTAACTATGATGCCTTCTGGAATGCAACACTTATCTACAGGAACCAGCTGGCTTGAAATTACCACCCTTCAGCCCTTTGAAGTTTTAAGTTATTACATAACCTATAACAAAACTTAAATAAGTCAAACAAAAATTATTCCTATTTTACCTTCATCAGTAAAGACGATAAAATATATTTTCTAAGAAAAAGTTATAAAGAAATTAGAGATCTGATAAATCGCATAGCTCCTTGTTTACTGAAAAGACAGGAATGCATGCATTCCGATATAAATTTACTAGTCTCTTTATGATAAACGGAAAAAATATTATCACTCTATAAAAAATTTTTAGACATGGCACTATTAATCAAACAATAATCTATGCTCACTCTGTTATAAACATTTCATAAATGTCGTAAAACTTTATCCAAACACTAGCCTGTGAATATTCACATCTTCCCCTAATGGGGTTATTTAGGGTTTTGTTAAACTTAATAAAGATTATCATCCAGTGTTTAATAAATAAAATATTGATTTATATTTTTTTGAATAAACTCTATTTTCTTATCCTGCACCTATACATGGATATTAGAGAGGCTCTCAATGCCGGCAAAGTCTATTATAATCGGCATCCTATGCCCAGTCTAAAGGAATATGATCATTATGAGCTTTAAGACGTTGACTGCCGCTGCTATCCTTATGCTGCTGTTTACCGCTGGTTGCTCCGTGTTCGAGAGGGTAGTTTATCGTCCAGACATGAATCAAGGTAATTATCTTACCGAAGCTGACGTCGCAAAAATCCACACCGGCATGACTAAGCAGCAAGTAGCCTACATCCTTGGTACTGCAGTGATGAAAGATCCGTTCGGCTCGCACACCTGGTTTTACATTTTCCGCCGCGCGACGGGCCATGAATCCGTAAAACAGCAAACGCTGACGCTAACCTTTAACAGCAGCGATATCCTGATCCATATTGAGAACAAACCGACAATGACGGGCCCCAGCCAAAGCCAATAAATAGCATGTCTTTAACTGGTCAGAGAACGGCGAGACGAGTAGCTCTTAGGACGCTAGAAATTATCTACCTTGATTCTGTAAGGAAATAGCGGCATTAGAGCCGCTTCCGCACGCGGTCTGCGCGCTGGCGGCGAAGCTCCTTGGGGTCGATAAGCAACGGCCGGTAGATTTCTACTCGGTCTCCGTCACTAAGTGCATCTTTCAGTTTAGCGGATCGGCTGAAGATGCCGACTTTATTAACGTCGAGATTGATTTCCCGACGCAACGCCAACAGACCAGAGGCACGAATCGCCTGCTCCAGAGTGCTTCCTTCCTTGAGCACCAGCTGTCTCAGGTATTGACACTCCGGTAGTGCATAAAATACTTCGACCCGGATGTCAGCCATGGTAAACTTCTTTTGCCCGACGGGTAAACGCTACGACCATGCCGCTCGCCATTTCCTTGAAAATACGACCAAAAGCGAGCTCGATAAGTTTATTCTTAAATTTAAAATCGAGATAAAACTCAACCTTGCTGGCTGCTTTGCTAAGCGGAATAAAACGCCAATCACCGGAAAAAGAGCTGAAGGGCCCTTCAACTAAGCGCATCACAATACTTTGATTTTTAGTGATAAGATTACGGGTAGTAAATGACTTACTAATGACTGATTTGGATACATTCATTTCAGCCGTTAATTCATTTCCATTCTGCTCAAGAACCCGGCTAGCGATACATCCGGGAATAAAGTCCGCATAAGCGCTAATATCATTAACTAAGACAAACATTTGCTCTGCACTGTAAGGAACAAGCGAAAAGCGGGTAATATGCGGCATAATTTTTCCTATTTTTATCGATTTAGCTTAATATTATCATGTTCTCCACGGAGACAAAAGAACCGTTACGTGCGTTATGCTACGTCTGTAAAAAAACCGTTTTTCTGCACTTAAATTAGGAATAAATACAAACATTAGTTAAATTTAAAATAAATAAAATCAGCAGGTTACAATAAATTAAAGCTGGTTACTTATTTAGTCCTAGAAAATTATATAGATCTTTATCCTAGATCTCTGTTGATGGCAAATAGCTACTTACGGATATAAGTGAAGGCACAATATCATGATAATAAGGCTCTATAGTTTAGCAACTATAACACCCAAAATCAGAGAATCTCTTCAGAGATGCAACGAGACATCGTCTACTTTTGCTAAGCGTTATGATATTTCTAAACTGATTATTCCTAAATAGAAAAACAAAATATTCTTGAGGAATATATACATATTCTCCATAGTTTTCAGACGATGCTATCGCCCACTCAGAAAGCCCCGGACGTTTCCCTGCAGAAAACGCTTTTCTTCCAGGGAGCAATCCGTTTGCAGTCGCACGCGAATTTTTCCATCTCGCAATATCTCGATCAGGCCTCGATGGCTATTTGCACAGACATAGATTGGGGCATCTGCGTAACATTTAGGAGAAAGCACTAAAACTAAAGTACAAAGCGTTTCAAAGCTATGAACCTGGTTATCTGAATATTAATATGCGATATCTTCTATAAATATCAAATTAAACCTCACGACGTTATCTTTTTTAGAGCATAGATCTAGGGATTGAATAGACTTTATCTTTCTCTATACCGCTAAAACTACAGCTAATACACGAAGTTTCTTTCGGACACTTACAGACAATGGTAAAGAATTAACAGATCATCTTTTAGTCTGTAAAAATGCTCAGCTAGAGTGCTTTCATCTATTCCAATTTATATCCGTCTACGACAAGGTATCGAAAGCTTTATAGAAATTAACTTAATAGATTAAACGATTATATTCAATAACAAATCAACGGTTTTTTCTTCAGCCTTTCAGAGCAGTGATTTTAGCTTGAAAATATTATCTCGATAGAATTTAAAGCTGCTACACGCACAGAGCCACACGCTTCAATCAATCCGATTATTCGCGATCTGAAGTCTTTACTCTAAGAGCGAACTATTTAAATCTCAGAGAAAATTAGCTACAGCATATAAATAAATGACTATGTAATATGCTAAAATAGATAAACATGCTCTAGCGCGAAATATGCATTCAAGCACTTATGTACAGAGCTTGATACAGAACACTATCTTAGCCCGCCGATTCCCTCACAGACAAATGGTATGCTTGAGCAATTTAATAGGCGTATAAAAGATATACTGTAAAGCCATCATTTTGATGATGATTAATAACTTAAGATCAGACTGCATAAGACATGCCTTACGCTATAATAAAGAATTGCTTTAATCAGCATTAAGTAATGAAATTTCATTTCAATTTATTAAATATTGGTAAAAATTAAACACAAATTATTCAAAAAGAAGTTGTTCTAACTCCCGGGATGTAGCAAATTGTTCCTTGCACTTTTCCTTTATATAAACGCGGATTACGACGTCTGATTCGATGTGCTTAATACGGCTTGAAATCAGCACCTGCAAAACCCATGGAGTGCTAAAGATTGCAAAAAATAACTCTGCTTCACTCAATTTATCCATGCGTAATCTAAGCTTCTAAATATGTTCTTTAAGCGTTAGCAATGGTAAACTTAACCAATTAAATTTAGTCATTCATCTTATCAGGAGACCCCATGGCTAGCAGAGGCGTTAATAAAGTGATTCTAGTCGGAAACCTAGGCCAGGACCCGGAGATCCGCTACATGCCCAACGGTAGTGCTGTAGCCAACATTACCCTGGCTACTTCCGAGAGCTGGCGGGACAAGCAGACCGGTGAAACTAAAGAGAAAACGGAATGGCATCGCGTGGTGCTGTTTGGAAAGCTGGCCGAGATAGTCGGTGAATATTTGCGCAAGGGCTCTCAGGTATATATCGAGGGAGCGCTGCAGACTCGAAAATGGCAAGACCAGAATGGGCAAGATCGATACACCACCGAGGTAGTTGTCAATATAGGCGGCACTATGCAAATGCTTGGCGGGCGACAGGGCAGCGGGGCGAGCGGTAACGCTAGCATCGCGCAGCAGAGCCGCTTGGGACAGCCTCAGCAGCCACAGAGCAATACCGCGCAGTTTAGCGCCTCTGGTGCTACGGCGGGGCACCCCGCGCAGAATTCAGCGCCTGCGCTCTATAAAGAGTCACCGATGGACTTCGATGACGATATTCCGTTCTGAGTTAACCTTAAATAACATTGTGAATGATACACTAAAAGCCTCCTACAACTAAGAAGTTTTGAGCTTTCACTTTATCCTAAAGATGTTAACCTATTGTTCTGCTCCCAAGTTAGGAATAAATACAAAAAATCAGTGAAAATTTAAAATAAATAAAATCAATAGCTTATAATCAATATGGGCTGATTACTCATAATTAACTATCGTTTTACATGATTTTTATTTTTATAGAACCGAAAAAGCAGAAAAGCATAAATAAATTCTTTATTTTCAATAAATGTAGATAGTTATATTTTTTATAAACTTAGAACCTAATATATTAAATTACATATTTTCATCATATTTTTATTTCGTTTTTTCTTAACATGATTGTGACTGAGTTAGGCTGTAATGATTCTAGCTTTTAGTAATCATTTTATTATAAGCAATCAACCTTGGTTTTCATAATTGATTTCTTTTATTTTTTAATTTTTCATTAACTTTTGTATTTACTTCTAATTTAGGTGCGGAATAACAGCTCACTGTAAAATACGCCATTTAGACCTCAGAGAAAATTAGCTACAGCATATAGATAAATGGATATTAAATACACAAAAATAGATGCAAGTTTCTCTAGTGTCTTAATACCTAAAAAGCAGCAGTTTCAGTATCTGCAACGAGCACTGAAGAGATTGCCTAAATGTAAGAGGGAGAAAATACATTATTACGTTTTCAGAAAAAACGCAACTGAAAGCGTTGCTTATCAAGGGTAAGGATGCTGCATAAAAATTATGAATGCATTACTTTTGTTAAATTACAATATATTAATTAAACGAGTAAAGCGATTGAGTAGCGAGACGTTAGCTAAGATTGTATAAAAAATACCCGCAAGATAGATCAACTCAAGCATTTTTTTATCAAAGAAGAACTCAGGACAGTTCTAATCCGTAAACTGAGCAAAAGCGTCTATGAAAGCATTATCTACGCTGATGCCGAAACGCATTTAGTTGGACTAAGCTGCAGCCAGCAGCCAGCAGCCAGCAGCCAGAGAAGCGCAGATCGTAGACCTTGCAATTGCTTGCCGAAATTGCGGACGAAGATCGGTCGGGCTATTACCGCCAAAAGCTAATGAAGAATTCGTTGTAGCTATAGAGAATCTGCTGGACGTCTATAATAGAGTCTATGACCCGACGCATCTGGTTTTTTCATAGACCAGATGCCTCATAAATTGATTTAACACGCATGGGTATCTCTACCGTTGATTCCTGAAAAACCTGCTCGGTTAGACTAGGAATGTAAACGGCCGGGGTCGGCAATGTCTTAATGGCCAGTGAGCCGTTGGCGGGTCGTTGGCTAACTAAAGTGACTAAAAATAAAACCAGGATCGATTAGTCTTACTTTCTCAAAGATATCTCAATACAACATCCTTGCGTACATGAATTATGCTGCTTATAGAGAATCTCAATATCTATAAGACAGATTCGCTCTACTCAGCCTTCCAGCCGGATCAGATCAAGACTTTATAGAATCGTTTTAAATTTATTCATACAACCAAGCATGACAGTTGGCTAAACCTGACGAAGATTAAAATTAATGTGCTGATTAGCTAATTTTTAAATTATTAGATTAATAAGATTAATGCATTGCGAAGTAAAGCGACTACTTGAAAAACACAACACAATTAAATAAACGCTGAGCTCGAGTCTCGTATTCACTACTAAGAACGCTTATATCAAGCGTAAGCGCCTTTATCCGTTATTTAATATGAAATTTAAAATTGAAGCAATTTTTAAGTTTTATATCCTTCTGCAAAATTATAGTGATTTTTATAGAAAATAGAATCAATATCTTGAGCGATCTCATTCCACAGCGAATCAACGGTTCTTGCTAAAGATTTTCTGATAAGTGATTCCAGCTTGGAAAATACTATTTTGATAGAATTTAAATCCAGTCAATAAATCAAAAAATAAAGAAGAATTAAATCCTTAGCCTAAATAGTTTCCCACACAATGTCAACTTTATAGATATACAAATTATATACTATCATAATATTCTATTATAAAATTTTAGAAAAAAGTACCTGTTTTACATAAGAAAGAAAAACATGTCCGTTCATTACTACATCGAGTAACATAGTTTTACTTAATCTAGATAAACGTGTGCCAAAAGTGAGCGTCGTCCTTTTCAGTCGACGCGTGGAAGATGCGCCAGACATCATTAACCTCTTCTTCTGCAGCGATTTGACTTACTCATGTTTGTTTTTATTTCTGTTTTATTAATGAAAATAAGCTGATCTAGTTAAAATTTAACACTTATTCAGACGATAATTTGCGCGCATAAACTATATCATCTAGCTATTTTAGTGACATGTACGGTTTTTAACTGTTATCTTATGAAGATAAAAAGCGTGAGAGAGTAGAAAGGCTCGTTTCAATGTTAAAAGTAGTTTTCAGAGAAGCCTATATTTTGGACAAAAATAGATTATAAGAATCATCAACACACTTTAGGATAGAGTCAGACTATACATTAATTTTTCATTCTAAATTCGGGTTCCTTCTAGTTTTAGAGTTGTAACTTCCAGTCTCAAAGAATTCTTTACCCCAAAGAGTCTCAGCAGAAGAACCTATTTGATATCTATTAAAAGTTATACGCGCAGAACTAACTACTTTAATCAATCCGATTATTCGCGATCTTGAATTTTCACTGTAAATGTTCGATGTAAACCTCAGGGTAGAAATTAGTCACAGTATTCTTCATGGCTATTTAATAAACTAAAATAAATAAAAAGTGCTCTAGCCGAATTTTTTTCGTGACACAGATTGTTTGGTACTTATATCTATTCACGTAAATAAGAGAGATCTTTTCTTACTGAAATTGTCTATAAAATAAAAAGTTAACAGTATCATTCAGAAGAATAAGTATGTAATCTTCTTTTTTTATTAAAAAATCTGAGTCCCGACTCTAATCTATGCTTGCGTAAATATCATTACCGGTTTAAATATAAATTAATCTACTAATTAAATTACTCCTCTTTTACGAGGAAATTAATAAAAATAATCTTAGATATTCGAAAACCATAAAACACTTCGACAAGTGATCATGAACGAATCCATATATGTGCTATATGGCATAAAATGCCCAGCAGGGCAATTACGCGCGGGGCTATGAAAGTGAGTAGCTCGTCTCGCTCATGTATCAGCATCTAGAAGCCTCAAGAGGCGTTTATAAATACTTTTCATGGCTCGCATGCCTTCCCCATAATGACATTTTTAAAAAACGATCTTACTTGCCAGTATAGATAAATTTTTAATCGCTAGTGACTCTTAAACAGAGATCCAGACCAGCTCGAGATGCGATGGGTTCAAGAATTCGCGTACGAACGCGAACAGATAGTCGAACAGAAGAAAGCGTCTTCCGTAGAAAAGCGGTCACTACTTCCTGATCAGGCGAAAGCGTCGTCTGCAAACAATAGGGAATGTGGCTATAATCCTCAATATCATTTTTTTCTATTTAGGAAGGTTAGTTCAGAGACACCATAACGCTTAGCCAAACTAGATGCTAGCTCGTTGCTTGCCTGTAGGCTCATTCTCAAATCAAATACACAATGGACGCTCAACGCAGACTATGTTATGAGATGAGTGCGTCGGACGGTTGAATTTTTTAATGTCTTAACGCGTCACAATAGCGGTTGCAATATCTGTCGCTACAGCTAAAGCAATCTCTTAAACGGGTGATAGAAAGACACATTATTACCCTCACGCCGCAAGAAAGAACGCAACTAGAAGCGTTGTTTAGTAACGGGAAACATACCGTCAAAATCTACAGAGGGCAGGGTATTAGCCGAGATTTTACAAATAGGTTCTCGCAAGATCGATCACGTCAACCGTTATTTTTTTCGAAGAATGGCTTGAAGTATTTCTGAGCAGTAAACCGCGTAAACGGGTGCCTAAACATATTGTGAATAGCGATCTTAAAGCGCATTTAATTGTGTGAAGCTGCAGCAATCCGACAGATAGGCAGAGACGGTGAAACTTGCAACTACTTGCCGATAAGGCCGTAGCACTACAATACATTAAAGCGATCTGGCGTTAAATAGTAAGGTAGATACTAAAAAACGAACTCAAACTACAGATAAAGATCAGTATGATTATACCGCCAGAAGACAATGACGCATTTCTTGCGGCTATAGAAAACGTGCTGGGCGTGTATCGTCAGTTCTATGACTCGATGCATCCGGTCGTTTTCATAGACAGACCCCTCGTAAATTGATCATACACACACGTCTGTCGCCATCGTTTATGAACACAAACGGCTTGAGGTGTCCAATACCTTTATGGTCAGTCATCTGTTGTCGAGTCGTCGGCTAACCAAAGTAAGCGAATTACGCTGGTCATAAACAATCTCAATATCTATAATGCAGGTTAGTTGTTCTTAGAGTGCTTTTCACCTATTCTATTTTATTAAGCAGCCATTTATCTATATACTGTCGCTAATTTTTTCTCTGAAGTCTAAATAGCACATTCTGACAGCGAGAGCTTAATATCGCAAATAATTAGATTAATTGAGGCAATCGCTCTGCACGTGCATCGGCGGATAGATATTAAACAAACTCTTCTGCTCCGGCTCGTCAGAGCAAGCAATTCCGTGAAACTGAAAGTTTTGACTCTAAACCTAAAGAAAACCGAAATTGAGAATTAAAAATTGATGCACATTCTGATTTTATCCTGAAATTTTTGATAAATCTTGTAATCTGATCTTGTTAGAAATATCAGCCTCACTGAACAATGATTTCAGCATTTAAAGGAGCCTTGCCACTCTATCGCGATTTTATCGCTATATGATAACGGTTAAAAACACCCTACATGTTAGCGCATGAGAGCGCGACGATATGGTTTATACGCGGAAATTATAGGCTGAAGAAATTTCATATTTCCCACTAGAGAAGCTTTTTATAATTAATAAAACAGCAAAAAAGAAAATATTAATAAATCAAAAAGGTAGAGAAGTTGAAGTCAACAATGCTGGACTGATATCTTTATAACGCGCACTGATGATAACGACACTCAGCACTGGCATAGATTTATCTGGATTAAATGCAATAATACCACTACACGGAGCAATAAAGAAAAATACTTTTCTTTCTTATATAAATTAAGCACTTATTCCTAAACTTGTACTAAGGAACATTATTATAATAGATAATTTAGCTACTCATAAAGTTTATCAGAGAATCTATTGAGACTAAAGAGAAAACTCTTCTTTATCTTTTTTTATTTACCAGATTTTAATCTTCCGAAGATAATCTTGCCCAATCTAAAGTCACTGCTCAGAAAATCTATAGCCAGAACTGCTGAGCGGATTCGCCATGGAATGCGATTGCACAAGCTCTTAAGTTCATTTCGCACAAAGATTGCTACAATTTTTCTCAATGAGATATAAACTAGAATAGATGAAAAGTGATCCAATCTTCTTGCCGGATTAGGCAAAGAATTTATAGGATCGTTTGAATTCTTTCACACACCTAAACATGCTAATTGCCTACACATGCAATAATCACATTGATAGGATTGAGACATTACGGAGTACAGTCACCACTTGGCAAACACAACACAACTAGATGACCACCAAGATCAATTAGCATTTCACTATTAATAATGTTAATATCAAACTTAAGCTTTTTACCCATCATTTAATTTGTGAGATAATATTAGAAATTAAGCCTTACCAAGTTAATTTGACCTTGAGACTTAATGACGATTATTAATGCTTGTTTGCGTGCATGAGAACTTTTAATAGGCATGCACAGCGAGCCGTGTGAGAAAGTTGTATCCTTGTATTTTAGTCTTTTTGTTCTGCTAGGTTTCTGTAGCTTTAAGGTATTTTAGGCAGGGCAAAACCTATTAGCAGGCACTAAGACTCCCGGTTATATAGATTAGAGCGGCTAATATTAATTTTTAATTTAAATTAATTTACTCTATGAATTCTATGCAGTTCGCTTAAAAATGAGCCATACGGCCCGCCGAAGATAGCCGAGCAAAATGCATAAAACATTGATTAGTTATAATTTTATTTTTTATAATACTAATTTAGCCAAATAATGCTTAGATATTAAGCAACACTAAGCCTCTACAGCAAATCTATCTATCACGCTATTTTTGAAAATGTAAAAAAGCCTTCTCCGGACTGCGGATTACAGTATATGAAAATACTTAAAGACGCCTTTTGATTATCATCATCCCCGTTAAGAGGAGTATTAATTTTGCTATACTATCTATAGCTTTTAGCAGCCGCTCTGATTCGCTAAAAATTCATCGAAACTTAGGCTGTCTGCCACTTCAAGGGCACGCTGCTGCTGCCAGGAACGTATCCGCTCATCATTAAACTGGCTCTCACTTAGCACTTCTAATGACTCATCTCGCAGCGTTTGACGATAATCGTCCGCCAACATGACCCCTAATCTGTCAATACCGTGCTCTATCAATTGATCTAGAAAGCGTGCGGAAAGCGTAAGCTCGGGATAATCGAAACCCGCCACTAGTTTCTCGTATATCTTCTGGTACTGTGTGTCCTTATTATTGCTGTCGAGGATTTTAGCCACACGCCGCAAATCGCTAAATAGCGATTTTCCGAGGGTGGTCAGTCGCTGCTCGGCACTACCACAGTCAATAGCAAGCATCAGACCGGGTTTACGTCCCTCTAGAATCACCCTATTCCAGTTTCTGCGGGTATAGAGTAATTCCTCCGAACTCATCTCCGGCGCTTCAGCCAACGCACACCAAATTAGGAAAAGATCGAGAAAGCGCACCTGCTCTTCATCAACACCGATGGGCGAGAAGGGGTTAATATCCAAAGAACGCACTTCTACATATTCAATGCCGCTGCGCATAAGCGCGTCGGATAGGGATTCGTCCTCTCGCGTCAACCGCTTAGGCCGTATCGGCAGATACAGTTCACTTTCAATTTGTAGCAGATTGGTATTCATCTGCAGATAATGGCCGTCTCGTTGCAAGCCCATGCGCTGATAGTCTGGGAAAGGCGTTTTAATTGCCTGTTTGAGACCGCGGAGATAGTCATCTAAAGAGTTAAAGCTAATGCCTAGCTGGCCTTGCAACCTATTTGTATACCCTAAGTCTCCCAAGCGCAAGGAGGTCGCGTATGGCAGGTAAATCAGCCCTGACGGCGCAGCCTCAAACGGCAGATCAGTTGTACGACCGTTCAGGAAAGATGGACTGATACCCGGCGAGGCGCCAAAAAGATAAGGGATAATCCAGCCGAATCGATAATAGTTACGAATAAGCCGCAGGTAGCCGGCGGAAATTACTGTTTTCCCGCTCGTCTGATCGCTAATACCGGCATAAGCCCGCCAGAAAGCCATCGGCAGAGAGAAGTTGTAGTGCACGCCGGCTATTACCTGCATTAAGGCGCTATAACGATTCTTTAATCCTTCGCGGTACAGCGTCTTCATGCGCCCGAAGTTAGAACTGCCGTATTGCGCCAATTCGATAGGCTTAGCGTTATCGATAAAACACGGCATGCTCATCGGCCACAGGCGTTCATCTCCTAGGTAGCGCGCAACATAACGATGAATATCACGCAACAGCGTCAACATATGGCCGATATCGTCGTCGACCGGTGTAATAAACTCCAGTAGCGCCTCTGCGAAGTCGGTCGAAATCCACTTATGGGTCAGCGCCGAACCGAGCGACTCAGGATGAGGAGTCTGCGCCAGGCTCCCATTTGCATTGATACGCAGCCCTTCACGCTCAACGCCGCGACGAATGCCCCTCAATGCTTGAGGGTTGGCTTCCAGCCAGGAAAGCGCACTTGACACATCCGGAATCAAATTAACCTCTCGTAGTTGACAGTGCGTGGGCTTAATATAAGAGTTCCAGTTCGTTTAAGACTGCAGTTTGTTAACGTCGCGCGCTCAACGCCCGAACATCCACATACGCCATTTTGGCGACTTGCGCGGCCATGATACCAAGGTCGGAATCCTCAAAAACCAGACAGGACTCAGGCGAGACACAGATTAGCTCTGCACAGCGCAGGAAAGTTTGTGGATCGGGCTTATGATGAACAACATCATCAGCGCCAACAATAGCATCAAAATACTTCAGCAGTCCGAGATGGCGCAATAGAGCATCTGCCATCGCATGTTCACTGCCGGTACCTACCGCCATCGGACGTTTTCCATGGTAGCGCTTGACGACCTCGATAAGAGGCAGCGCGGTGACATCGTTAAAGAGAATGTCATAGAGCGCCGCATCTTTTTCACGTGCCAATTGATAGGGGTCGATATACAATTTGTTACTCTCAATGATCATTTTCGCAATATGCCAAGCTGGCGATCCGTTTAATGAGATCACGGCGGTCTCGTCGAACTGTATTCCGTAAGGCGCTAGCGCCTGTCGCCAGGCCTTGCGGTGTGTCGGTTCCGTATCAAGCAGCGTGCCATCCATATCGAAGATTAATCCTTGGTACTGATCGTACATCGTTGCTCCCCTGAAGCTATAAATTAAGTGTTTACTTTAGCGCAATTGCGTAAAATTGTCGCTGGCCCTCTTGACGCCGAATGCGTCTCAAGACTTAGGATAGCGCCCTGCGGCAGGCGCCTCCCTTGACGAAAAAATGCGGGATTATCGGATCCTGAAAGATACTATTCCCCCTTTGAATAATTTAGATTTGCTTTTAACAATATTGCATAGACTGAGTTTTACTACCCCACATTGATTAACGCAATTCATGATTGTAGGGCCAGACATATCGGTGCGGCGCACTCTTAAGCCCTTCAAAAAAAATAAAACTAGTGGTAAAACACAAAATTCTTATTAAATCTCGCGACTACACCATTTGTTTGTGAATATATTGGTAGGCTAAGATAGTTGTCTATATCAAGCTTTTGATATAAGCAGTCGAATTCATGTTTTCCGATAGCTAAGCGTTTTCGAGTGTTAAAATACAATCTGTAAATTTTTTATCATTGCCTATGAGCGCCCGATGAATAACCGCAGAACATGCTCAAAAAAGATTATACAAGAAATATCGCGAATTAGCCTCAGTCTTAATTTTTAGAGAAAGACAAAATTCGTCAATATGAAGGGGAAAGACTAAAACCAAAGAAAAAGCGTTTAAAAGCGATGAGCCTGAGCCTCGTTACCTGCATATTAATGTCATGCATCTTCTGCAAATTTTAAATAAAACATTATAACACTATCTTTTCATAGGCATAAATAAAACGACTCAATGAGTTTTACCCATCTCTACAATGTCAAGATTGCCGCTAATGTATGACGTTTCTTGTTTGATCTTATTAGAGCATGTTCCATGGTCATGTATCGGGCACTTATAAGCAATGGTAGAAAATTTATAAATCGTCTTTTAATACGCAAAACGCTCGGGCGCCGGGCAACGTGCAGTCGACCGCTTATATGTAGCGCTTAATACAGAACACCGTTTTAGCCCATCAATGCGTCTATAAACGAATGATATGATCAAGCAATTTAATGACTATATGAGAGATGTGTTGCAAAGCCATTATTTCTATTAAGAGCTTCAGATAACATGCACCGATATATCTGGCTCTAGAATCAAGAATTGGCTAATCAATATTGGGTAGTAAAATTCTATTACAGTCTATGAATATTAATACAAGTTAAACCTAAATTATTTAATAAGAAACCATCCTACCTTGCAGTATCTGATATCTATTTTTTTCGCATTAGGGTTCGCAAAATAGCGTAAGATCTACAATGAGTAAAATACCATAAACTTTAGTGAGGTGTAAAAATTAAAATAGAATATAAAAAATATATATCTAGAGTCTTACAATTCTCCTTAAATATTTTATTACTGATGATGGGCATGGTTTTACTCGCCTGCATCGCCAAAGAAATCTACGCAATGATTAATTTTGTTTTGTTAAAATCTGATAAGACGTTATCTTTTGGCGTTATCGCAACCTTAATTGATTATTTTTTATACTTCGAGTTTGTGGCAATCATTATTAAATATTTTGAATCTGATAACTTCTTTCCTTTACAGTATTTTATTTGTATTGGCATCACTGCCATGCTTCGTTTAGTCATTGTAAACCATGAGGATGCACTGAGTACACTATGGTATTCTTTCGCCATACTAATTCAGGTTATTGCATTATGTATAACAAAAAAAGAACATATACAATAACTATAAAGAATTATTCATTATATACAGTCATGAATTAATTTTAGTAATTAAACAGGTTTATAATTAAATCATTTTTAAATAAAACGCAAGAATAGTGTGATATAAATTAATATTTAATATTCATTATTGCTTTAACTTCTTCCTGTTTTAAAGAAAAGGTGTCTCTGTAGCGCACGCAAGCGCAGTTTAGTCATGACTCAGATTTGTTGATAAGAAAAAAAGAATAGCACATATTTATTCTGCTAAGTGATACTGTTAAATTTTTATTTTTACAGACAATTACCGCAAGAAAAGCTGGCTCTTATTTTTATTAATAGACACAAGTATCAAAAATCTGAATCACAATCCGCGGTGTCCTAAAATATAGTTTATCAAATATTCACCACACTCGCGCATCGAGGCGTCTAATACTGCCGTTCGCCCATCTGTCATATTCTAAAAGGTAAAATAGATACTTTTAATTGGATAATACTCTGCTAGAGTATATTAAAAACACCATAACGGGCACTGAATAAGCAATTTGTGATCAACACACACCTCGTTATCTAGAAAAAATTGAGCATCGACTTAACCCTTAAATCCTGAAGATAGTATAGTTTTTTAATAGTTTAGGCTTGGCTTTTTATATTAATATTGTATAGACGGGAATGGAGCTTTACCACTCAATACTTATTGAGGCAATTCCTGACTATAGAGTGAGACATATCGATGAACTTTACTCTCAAACTTTTTACCAGAATAGCAATAGTGGCTTGCAGCTACATCTGCTATACGATTATTAAATCGCTTGACCACAGCATTAATTTTTAGGCGCGTCAGCGGGCTTAGATATCGCTCCATATCAACCTCCTCATATCAGCAGTCGCATTCATTGTTCTACAGTAACTGAGTGTTTTCACAGACTCAAAAGATAATCTGTAAATTTTTTTCCATTGTTTGTAAGTACTAAATGACTAACCATGGGGTATATTCGACTAAGCTTGCACAAGAAACATCTTTCATTAGCTACAGTCTTGGCTTTGTAAAGATAGATAAAAACCTATCGAATCGCTTCATCTACACCCATAGAAATAACTTCGTGAGATTTTATTTAGTATTTATAAAAGATTCTCTGCATTAATATGTAGACAACTGTGATGTAAATACCCTAATACATGCTGAGTTTTCGTAATATAGAGAAGAAAGCACAAAATTGCTTAAAAGCTATGAGCATGATTACTCGCATATTGATCTGAAATGTCTTTTACAAATGCTAAATAAAACCTCACGATGCTACCTTTCGTTAGCATAAATCAAGCGATTCAATCTTCCTGGATGAAACAACTAAAGAAAGGGAGAAAAGCGATATTCTCAATTATAGATCATAAATTAATATTCTGTTTTAGGAGTAAATAAATAGCAAATAACGATTCAGAAGGACGCCTTGACGCGTGTTGAGTCTGATGTTTCATGCATTAAACGTGATATCAAAGAAATTAAGACAGAACTAAGAAAGTTTAGGAGAGAATTTAAAGAAATCAGAAATGATATAAATACGTATTTAAGGATGTTATTTGATGCTTTCATCACAATTACTATTAGTCTGGCTAACGTTATCGCAACGGGATTTAGCTGGCTATGACTATCTTACTCTTTATGAATATTGTTATTTAGCCTGCAATCTTGAAATTAACTCACACATACATGCTATGTAATTTTAAATACGAAGTTATATTTATATTAAATACTAATTTTATGTAAATAGTTATTTTTATTACTCTTAAAATAAGAACGTTATATTTCCAAAGGATACACGCGATTGATCGACGATCGACTATTTTACTTGCTTCGCAAAATATATTCCTTGATTATTTCTCACAGCCGGTCTTATAAACTTGCGAGGCAACTAGATTACTGTTTATCTGGGCATCATGGCGGTGTTATATCCCAGCGCATCAGCACTTGCAAACAATCCTGACGGGCCTCGCGCAGCGATAGAATCTAGCGCGCTCAACGCGATAGCTCGATATGTTTTTCTTTGGCTAGACAGAAAACGTCAGGAGGATTGACGCTGCCAGCGTAATTTTTTGCCGAAACCCAGAGTATTATCCGTCATTTTTACCTCAAGTAGATCTAACTGCCAGAGCGGAGAGATCAGCGCCTTAGCAATGGGAAAACAATGATAATAGTATCTACGCGCCTCTCGTTCCGTTTCGCTTTCGAGAAGACAGGTCATAATTCCACGATACTGGACGCCTTTTATTAACGCTACCGTTTTCGATTGCAGGAAGATAGTCCCCGCTACCCGTGCATTTTCCCGAATCAGTTTACCGTGACGGGTTTGCGGCGAAGTCAACAACCACAGCGCCATAGCCGGCTGATGGAAAACATAAAAGCAATTGGCACACCATATATCGTCGAGGTTGCCAGCACACAGCGTCAGGACGTGCTGTTTAGTAATAAAGCGGCAAATGGCCGCCAGTTGATAATCTATCATCTTGGTCCTGTTACATTCTGTAGTGTAGCACTTTACTAAACAATTTAGATTTAATCTTTTACCAATATTTTATAGAATCCAATGCATTTTTGCCATCTAATAGTGAGTTAACACTTACTGATTCTAGAATCAGACATATTGACACAATATGCTCTGAAGCTCTTCAACCGCTATTCCGCGCGTAAATTAGTATTTTATCCCGAACAATTATATAGACCTTTATCGCGCACCCCCATTCATGATAGTTAGATTACCATAATGCTTAAATTAGTTAAAAAATAACTACACCATCTTCCGCGATATGATGCCCGTTTACGCCAGTAATATTCACATGTTATGACAAGGCCCTGGCATGGTTTAGCGAAGCTGAATTGTTACCCGCGGCGCCAGGGCACTCATAAGTTCATAGCCGAGGGTACCAGCAGCGGCAGCGACCTCATCAATTTTTATATGATGCCCCCAAAGTTCGACTTTGGAGCCAATGCGCGCTAGTGGGCAAGACTGCAAGTCTACCATCAGCATATCCATAGAAACCGTGCCCAAAATGCGCGTTCTCACGTTATCAACCCAAACCGGCGTTCCGGTAGGCGCATGGCGCGGATAGCCATCAGCGTAACCGCAGGCGACGACACCGACCCGCTGCGTTTTGCTTAACCTGTGACGACCGCCGTAGCCGATGCGGCCCCCGGCGGGCACCGCCTGTACAGCAATCAGCTCGCTTTGTAACGTCATTACCGGCCGTAAACCGCTGGCGGCGATATCTTTCCAGTCGCCGCTGGGAGAAGCACCATAGAGAATAATTCCGGGCCGAACCCATTGTCCATGGGTCTGCGGATGCCACAACGTAGCGGCGGAATTCGCCAAGCAGCAGGGGCCTTTTAGCCCATGGCTAGCTCGTGCCACCATCGTCATTTGCCCTTTTACTTCTTCCGGCATATCGGCATAAGCGAAATGACTCATTAAGGTCAGCCTCGCTACCTGTTTTAACTCATTCAGAGTTTGCCAAGCGCCCGGAAACGCCTGCTCGCTGAAGCCCAGCCGATTCATGCCGCTATTCAATTTAAGGTAAATATCCAGTGGCGCGTGCGGGTTCATGCGTTTCAGCGCGCTGATTTGCCAGTTGCTATGTACGGCGGTAGTCAATCGATAGCGATCGATTTCATCTAAATCGGCCGGCTGAAAAAAACCTTCCAGCAGTAAAATCGGGCCGTACCACCCTTTCTCCCGCAACAGCACCGCCTCATTAAGATCTAGAAGCGCAAAACCGTCCGTCTGCTGCAACCCCTTCCAAACGGCAGTCAGGCCATGACCATAGCCATTCGCTTTGACCACCGACCACACACGTGTTTGCGGAGCATAACGGCGGACAATGGATAAATTTGACGTCAGCGCAGCTAAATCTACTGTAGCAACAATCGGACGTGGCATGAAACAACCCCCTACATCTAAAGAAACGGCTATGCGATGCAACCTTAGATCCGTGGCTCAACGGACTCGGTATCAAACCCAGTGGCAGGCGCTACGTGTGATATCTCAGGATGTAGCATGCTTTTTAAAAAATTAGGTTTGATTTTGTACCAACATTTTATAGACTGCAATGTAGTTTCACTACTCTAATACTGGTTAAAAAAATTTCTAATTGTAGAGTCAAGCATATCGATGCAGTGTACTCTCAAGCTTTTTACTAGAAAAGTGATGGTGCTTTTGCAGTATATCTTCTATACGCTCATTAAATCGCTTGACTACACCATTCGCATGTAAGTGTATTGATAAATTACAACGTTGTTCTAGATCAAGATCTACACATAAGCGACCTAATTTATCTTTCCCGATGGCTAAGCGTTTTTCAGGCTAAAAAGACGATCTGTAAATTTTTTACTAATGTCTGTAAGCACCAAATGAATAACAATGAGACATTCTTGACTAAGATTACGCAAGAAACATCGTGCATTAGCGATAGATTTAGCTTTGTAGAGACGGATACAAACACATCTAATCTCTCGATCTATATACACGAAAAGATAACGTCGTAAGGTTTTATTTAGCATTTACAGAAAATATTTCATATCAATATGCTAGCAACTAAGCCCACAACTTTAAATGCTTTGTACTTTGGTTTTGTTACTTTTCCTTTCATGTCACACAAATGCCCTAATCTATGCCATGGGTAAACAGCGATTCAGGACAGATCGAGATACAGCGCAAGAATTCACACATGACCGCAACAGATCGTCCAGTGAGAGAAAAGCGTCTTCCGAAGGGAAATAGCACCTACTTCCCGAGCCGGTAATAGCCTCGTCTTTAAGCGATGGGGAATATAACTATAATCCTCAACAGCATCTCGTTTTTGCCATTTAGAAATAGTCAGCTCAAAGATGCGATAACGCTTAGCTAACGTAGATGCTGGCTTACTGCTTACCTGAAGATTAGCTCTGATTCTAGGTGCTGTAGTTTTCCGAACTATGAAATACAATTATCATGATATTTTGCGCTCTACTATATCCCTTAATTGACATCTTGCCATGAACAGGCAAGTCCAACGAGAGTTTATATAATGATACGGGCTCAAGCAGCACCAACAGATCGTCACAACAAATATCAGAACCCAAGCGCTGATAATATCCGTCAACAGTCGCGACGCTATCGTGTAGCCCAGAGTGTGGTAATCAGTATTCAGATAAATCTTTTCTAATTAATTATTTTAGTCAGCTATTATCAATAGGCTGTATAGCAATACTAGGTGCCCGCAATGCGCTACCAAGAAGCGCTGTATCAGTCTTCCAAGTGATAACGTTGGTTAAATCGATACTCAAAACTCAAACTAGGCAAGGCAAGGAAGCGTATATTTGCCACGAATTACATGGTCAGTGCCCATGCTGGCGCTTTTAACATTCTTCAGCAGAGTATTCATCTACTTGAAAGTGTTTATTTTTAATGCAGCTTAATTTTTCTTGAGTACAATACGTCATCAGGAATGTTTTTAAGCGCCAGAACGCCTACTAGAGACGGAGCCATTCCGTGTCATCGGTCCCAGGCCGTTTCAGAAAATTGTCTACTCAATATGGCTGCCGGTAGAAAATAAGTTGCACTTACGGCTTCTAGTGTTACACCACATATTCCATGACGAATAAGACGCTTGAACTTGATACGAGCGTTATCAGCATTAACATGCTCATCGCTTTTACGGTTTATCTGATCGCATGATGCTTGCTAAGCCGCAAGTTCACTTCGCAGTGTCTCAATCTTGTGAATATAACGATTCAAGTATTAGTCGATCAGTATATTAAGTTTAATTTCCGTCATGTTTAACTAGCTGCCATATGTGATATGCTCGCGGGCAACAGGCTATCTCACCTTAAACACTAACGGCAGTAGTGTGGGCGCGTATCAAGTATTGATGGCGCAATATAGTGCCGACCAAAGCACAGAGGCTGGCAGAGCAAGTTCAGTCTCGCGAAAAAAGTACCGAAGTCCGCTATCAGTTAGCAGCTTTAATCAAGCAGCGCGGTCTGAGCGGGCTCTATTCGGATCAGACGCTAAAAAAAAGAACCGTTACATCTACCGGCGGCTATTGACACCGCCCGACTCTCCTCGGAGCGTCGCGCTATACTATGATACGCCAATTTACGCGGCGCGAAGGAAGAGACTGCGCGGAATATACAGTGCTCGCGGCAGTATCTGGCAGCCGAATAACAAAAACGATGACGTTGTGGTGATAAATGAGGACACATTATCTATCCTTTCCTCAGTTTAATTCAGTGATTTTCTCTCTGGGGCCGGTTTCGCTGCACTGGTATGGTCTAACGTATCTAGTTGGCTTCGTCTTTGCGATGTGGCTGGCGGTACGGCGCGCAAATCGTCCCGGCAGCGACTGGCGTAAAGAGGACGTCGAAAACCTTCTCTATGCCAGTTTTCTTGGGGTGTTTCTCGGCGGCCGTATCGGCTATGTGCTGTTTTACAATCTGCCGCTGTTTATCGATAATCCCATATATCTGTTTAAAGTCTGGGACGGTGGCATGTCGTTCCACGGTGGCCTGATAGGCGTCATAGTGGTGATGCTGTGGTTCGCTTATCACAACCACCGCCCTTTTTTCCAGGTGGCTGATTTTGTCGCGCCGATAGTGCCCTTCGGGCTTGGTGCCGGCCGTTTAGGGAATTTTATTAACGGCGAGCTGTGGGGCCGGGTCAGTATAGACACGCCCTGGTCAATGCTTTTCCCCGCTTCTCGAGCAGAAGACTTGCTGTTGCTGCCGAACAATCCACAGTGGCAAGTGCTGTTTGAACGCTACGGCGTTCTGCCTCGCCATCCATCTCAGATATACGAGATGCTGCTTGAAGGCCTGGTACTGTTTATAATTCTCAATCTGTTTATCGGTAAGCCGCGGCCTATCGGCAGCGTCTGCGGCTTGTTCCTGATTTGCTACGGCGCTTTTCGCACTCTGCTGGAGTTTTTCCGCCAGCCGGATGCCCACTTGGGCCTATTTATCGGCGTCATCAGCATGGGGCAGATTTTGTCGCTGCCGATGATTTTGGCTGGCCTGATTATCATAGCCTGGGCATACCAACATCGTCCCTAGCAATATTTATCTTGAGGTATCATGAAACAGTATTTGGATTTGATGCGCATGGTGCGCTCGCAGGGCACGCCGAAAGCGGATCGCACAGGCATTGGTACTCTTTCGGTGTTCGGCCATCAAATGCGCTTTGATTTGCGTCAGGGTTTCCCGCTAGTAACCACTAAACGCTGCTATTTGAGAGCGATTATTTATGAATTGCTGTGGTTCCTCAACGGTGATACTAACATCGCCTATTTGCAGCAGAACGACGTTTCCATCTGGAATGAATGGGCGGATGAGAAGGGCGATTTAGGGCCGGTATACGGCCGCCAGTGGCGCGCCTGGAGGAGCGGCGCCGGACGCCAGATAGACCAAGTGGCTGAAGTCATACGCCAGCTCAAGCAAGATCCGGATTCCCGCCGCATGATCGTTTCTGCCTGGAACGTTGGCGAGCTGGATAAAATGGCTCTGGCACCGTGCCATGCGCTGTTTCAGTTCTATGTCGCCAACGACACTCTATCGTGTCAGCTTTACCAGCGTTCGTGCGATATCTTCCTCGGCCTACCGTTCAATATCGCCAGCTATGCTCTACTAGTTCATATGCTGACGCAACAGTGTGATTTGCAGATTGGAGAGTTTATCTGGACCGGCGGTGATACTCATCTCTACAGCAACCATTTGCAGCAGGCAGACTTACAGTTGACCCGCGATCCGCGGCCGCTGCCGCAACTGCTGATAAAGAGCCGACCGGCATCTCTGTTTGATTACCACTTCGAGGATTTTGAACTGGCGGGCTATGATCCGCATCCGGCTATTAAAGCACAGGTGGCAGTATGAATCATGTCGACGGGAAGCTCACTCCTAAGAAAAATGCACGACAGATGATCTGCCTATATATTATGTTTTTTACAAAACTATAAACATTAAATGCAGTTAAATATTGCAAAATAAAAAATAAGTACCTTACATTTAAATGACGGATTTTATATTAAAAATATCTTCCTGCTAACGCTTGCTAGATAAAATAACTCATGAGCTCGGAATTCATCTTTCTTCAATTTGACGAGTGGTCAGATACCGTTTAGTTCTATATCATCATATAGTCATCATTCCATATTTTAATTAGCAGTAAATAATAAATCAGTAAAAATTTAAAAAATAAAATCAATCAATTGTAACTAACAAAGGCTAGTGACTTGTTTTATCCAGGATTATTATATGCATCCTCGCGCACACTTCTATTCATGGTAAGCTGGCTACTGTAGAGATATAGTTAAGCAGAACTATCATGGTGATTAGACTATATAGTCAAAAAAAATATCAAGTCTCTCAAGGTAATAGAGTTTAAATTTATGCTTTTGTATATATCTGTACAGTCTGATTTCAAGCTCTTTATCAGAATAGAAATCATGATTTCTCAGCACAGCTTCCCGCTTATTTAAGCGTTCGACCATACCATTCGGTTATAAGTATATCGGTGGCTTAAGGCGTTATTCTTTATCAAGACAGATCAAGATATGAGGGGCTTAATAATTCACGCATGACTGCTGACAGATCGTCTAGTGAAAGAAATCTTCTTCTTGCAGGGAAAGCCGCCGCTTCTTCGTTGTTGCCATTTAGAAAATGGTTAGTTCAGAAATTCTACAACGCTTAGATAAAGTAGATGCTGTCTCGTTACTTTCCTAAAGAGCGACTCTGATTTTAGGTGTTGTATGACTATAGAGTCTAATTAGCATGATATTTTATCTTCAACCATATCTCTCAGCAACCATCTTGCTATAAAATAGAGCTTTCAATAAAGGTCTATATAATTATTCGAGACTAAACAGTTAATTTATAATAACAACCTGATTACATGCCTTACCCAGCTATGCTTCAGCTATACTAAAATAAACACTTTTTAAGTGGAAGCATAACCTGCTGGAGAATGTCAAAAACACCATTACCTGCCATACAATTAATGACTAACTTAAGCCTCGTTACTTAGCCGAATTTAAGTGTTCATTTAACCGACATTATGATTTAAGAACAGTGATACCGAGCTTCTTGATATCGGCATTGAAAGCACCCACAATGCCATATAGTCCGTTAAGGGCTAGAGCACTTTAATCTATTCCGATTTATATCCCACTGAGACAAAAAATTTTTGCAAGCTTTATAGTAAATTAACTCAATAGCTTAAGCGATTGTATGCGAGAGTAGATTATGGTTCTTGCTACAGCTTTTCTGAGTAATGATTTCAGCTTAGGAAACCTCATCTCGATAGGATTTAAATCCGCTAATTGGAGAGAAAAGTTAGCTACAGCATACATTATCTGCATAATATATGAGTAGCTATTTAATAAACTAGAATAATAGGTTAAACGTGCTCTAAGGGCCGACACATTATCGACTAGCTCAAACACAATCAGGTGATGCTACAGTTATCGCCCTCATGCGATTCAACTCGGCCATGCGATACATCAGTTTGCGCATCCAAGGCTCACGATAGCACTCATGAACTCTCGCCTTCGTTGCCTGACAATAGGCCTTAATCTGCTCGTAACAGTTTTTTACGTTCCAACCGGATGTTATAGAACGATAAACCTAATAGCACTGCATTAACACCTCCCTTGAAGCTATACAGGCTTTACAGAGCTAGCGACGCGCTTTTGTCCCTGACTTATGCATTAGGATTTTAGGCATTCTATATACTATCAACCTGATCTTCCGGGTTGCGCATCTTAAACAAAGAATGACCTTTAAAAGCGCTATAATGTAGCTCAAGATGAGCGGGGTCAAGGTCGGATGCACATGCTAGGTTTCCACATTCAGACCATCAGATTGAAGATATTTGCAATTATCAGTTCAATATCATCCAGGCACAACTCTACGGCGGGATTCAAGAATTCGCGTACAATCGCTAACAGATCGTTTAATGAGAGAAGCGCGTCTGCCACCACAGGGAAACGGCCACTTCCTCCTGCGCGGTTGACGACATCGTCTGCAAACGATGGGAAATATGGCTATCAGTCTTAACGTCATCTTGTTTTTGCCCTTTAGAAACGGTTAGTTCAGAGATGCCATAACACTTAGAACACTTTTCATCTATTGCAGTTTATTAAATAGGCATTCATCTATATAATGTTGCTAATTTTTCTCTGAGATCTAGAGAATTTAAGATTGCAAATAATCGGATTAATTGCGGCAGACAGCTCTGAATATGCAGCAATGGATAGATATCAATAGGCTTTTCTACTTGCAGTAGCATGAAATATTGGTATAAAACCAAACCTACATTTTTTAAAAAACAATACTATCTGCCTGGATAGAACCCTCTCAAGGCGCTAATAACCTTTGCGCTTTCTAGCCGGCAACAAAGCGTAAAAATCGGCAAAAGTCTCTGAACTGCCAGATTTTAGTGGTTTTCTGTAGTATTTGCCGGCTTTTGTAGAGTCTAATCGCAAGTTATGAAATAATTATTCCGTCATTCGGGACACAAGATGAGAAAACTTACACTGCTATTATTGGCATTGCTTAGCTGGCTGCAGTATTCACTGTGGCTGGGTAAAAATGGGGTGCACGATTTAGTGCGCATCAAAAGTGACATCAAGGCGCAACAAAGCAAAAACGCACAACTCAAAGCGCGCAACAATCAGCTGTTCGCTGAAATTGACGATTTAAACAGTGGCCTAGAAGCTATCGAAGAACGCTCACGCAACGAGCTTGGCATGATTAAGCAGGGCGAGACCTTTTATCGCTTAGTCTCAGAACGAATGCAACAAAAGCTTGCAGCGCCCGTAACGCAAGACACTCAATAATGACTTTACCAGCCGAGCCCTTCCCTAACGTTATCGCCATAGTGCCAGCAGCTGGAATCGGCAGCCGTATGCAGACTAGCTTGCCAAAACAATATCTCACTATCGGCGACAAAACCCTTCTTGAACACGCTCTTGACGCACTGCTGCGCCAATCTTGCATCCGCAAGGCGATCGTAGCAATAAGCCCTAAAGATTGCTGGTATCACCAACTTCCGGTTTCCGCCTCTCCGCGAGTGAGCGTAGTCATCGGCGGAGAGACACGCGCTGACTCGGTTATGGCTGCGCTACGCTGCGTGCGCGCGGCGCCCTGGGTGCTAGTGCATGACGCCGCGCGCCCCTGCCTGCATCAAGACGATTTGCGTCGCCTACTTACGATTACGGCACTCACCGATATGGGCGGCTTGCTGGCAGTACCGGCGCGTAACACTATGAAACGCGCACGCACCGGCACGTATATTATCGCAAGCACCATCGAGCGCGAGGATTTATGGCATGCGTTGACTCCACAGCTATTCGCGCGGAATCTGCTAAAAAACTGCCTGAAGCGAGCGCTAGTGGAAGGCGCGACAGTGACAGATGAAGCGTCAGCGCTAGAGTATTGCGGCTACGCGCCGCTACTAGTACGGGGACGCGCGGATAATATAAAAGTGACCTACCTTGAAGATTTAGCCCTAGCCCGCTTCTTTTTCTCTCAATTGGCTCACATGGAGAGCACATAAATGCATATCGGACACGGTTTTGACGCGCACAAGTTCGGCGGTGAAGGCCCTCTTGTCATCGGCGGTGTGCGTATCCCTTATTCACAGAGCCTGCTAGCGTATTCCGATGGCGACGTTGCCCTACACGCCGCGACTGATGCCCTGCTAGGCGCCGCCGCGCTTGGCGATATCGGAAAATTATTTCCGGATACTGATCCGGCCTATAAAGGGGCCGATAGCCGAGCGCTATTTCGCGAAGCTTGGCGGCAAATTACAGTCAAGGGGTACCGTCTGGGAAACTTGGATATTACCCTTATAGTCCAGATGCCCAAGATGGCGCCGCATATTCCGCAGATGCGCGTGCATATCGCCGCAGACCTCAGCTGCCATATTGATGATATCAATATCAAGGCAACCACAACCGAACGACTGGGCTTTACGGGTCGGGGCGAAGGTATTGCCTGCGAGGCGGTGGCGCTACTGGTCAGGACGACATGAGTGACGCCTGGACTATCAGCGACTTAGTGATGAGGATAATAATCTGACCCTGGCGCGCTGCATTGGGCGAATAACGAACTGCGTATTACAGATCGCAGAAACGCACCTTTACGCTTCCGCAGCACGTTGTTTAATCAGGTTGTCAGCCTGCGCTTCGTGCAGCTAGGACGGGCGCGTCTGCTAAACAGCGACGCCCTAGAATTGACTGACTGGGGTGGCAGCTTTGTTGGCAAACATAACAGAGATGTTCAGGCGCTAAACGCGCACGGCTGGCAGGGAAGAGCTCTCCCTAACCGCACCATTGTCAGAAGAGCGTACATTAAGTTTCCTTGACGACGCGCCGGCGTTTGAAGAACCCCCACCTCGCGACGCAGTGGGCGCTGTCGCTGCTTCAGCCAGAATCGCAACTGGTGCTGGCAAGATCCTGCCACACTGACGCTTTCTTTTATACCGCTTCCCGATAGTTATACCTAAGTAGTAGTGCTTAAATTACTAGAGGATCTCGCCGATATCGTCTACAGGAGCGTAGATGCCTAGCAGGAATCCTTTTAGCCAGCGTCTTAACACGTAAAAAGCAACGGTTGCAGTATCTGTGGCCAGCGCTAAATCAATCCTTTAAAATCAAGAATACATTATTATTTTGGAAAAAAGAACGGAACTGAAAGCCTTAAGCAGTAGAGGTAAGCATACGATATAAAAAGTTGTGAATACAGTAATTTTTAAACCTTGATACATCAATTAGGCATGTAAAGCGACTAAGTAGCGAGGCAAATGTGCTGGACGCCGATTGTCTTGCCCTATGACCTGATGTATCCAATGGTTTGCATAGACGAAACCTCTCTTCAATTGATTAGACATACAAGTCTAGTGATATCGACATGACGGAAATAGAACTTAATGTTCTGATTAATCAATGTCTATACCATTATATTAACAAGATTAAGAAATTAAAAAGTAAAGTGACTGCTTGACAAGCATAACCCGACCAGATAGACGCCAAGATCGACTGATATTTCACTACTAATAACACTTGATTCGTCATTTAATATGTGATTAAATATTAGCAAAGCAGAGACGCATGTTACCCACAAATTGCATGATAAATGCCGATTATAATGTTTTTGACATTTTCAAGTAGAGTATTGATCTACTTAAAAACTGTCTATTCCCACTATAACTTAAGCTTAGCTAGATAAGCTACATGATTAGCTTAGCTTATGCCGTATGCTTATCTACTCATATGCCCTGCGGCCCGCTAGTGCCCGTTTGCCGACTGCCTTACACCGCTAGCGGGCATCGAACTATAGCGTACCCTTTCCAACAAGCTCGGGGTAAAAGCGCGCCGCTCGACCTAAGCCGGGGACAAACCCGTTACCCGGCAATCTCTACGCACTAGCGCATTAGCTAGTAAGCAATTAGTCTCGTAAGCGTTACTGCAACCCCAAATCCAGCGGCGTCTTGCTGCGCTCGCCGCCGATTTCCCGCACTAGTCGCGGGAGAAGATAGCCTGATACTTTCTCTAACAGTTGCCGCATAATCTCTCGTGCATGAGCATCCTGCACCATAAAATGCATAGCACCCTGCACTCTATCTAGCATATGCAGGTAGTAGGGCAAAATGCCGGCGGCGAAAAGCGTTTGACTGAGGGCCGCCAGCGTATCGGCGTTATCATTTACGCCGCGTAGCAATACGCTTTGGTTAAGCAATATAACCTGCGCATTACGCAACCGTGTCATACTGTCACACACGGCGGCATCAATTTCGCGGGCATGATTAATGTGTGTCACTAGCACCACCTGCAGCGTGCAGGCAGCCAGCCGCCGGCAGAGCCGCGCAGTAATACGTGACGGGATGACTACCGGCAGCCTGCTGTGAATGCGCAGGGTAGTCAGATGAGGGACCTCTTCCAGTAGATAAATGAGCTCATCCAGCTCATGATCTTTAGCCATCAATGGATCACCGCCGGAAAGAATTACTTCATTTAGTTCGGGGTGTTCCTGGATATAAACCACGGCACGTAGCCAATTTATTTTATTGCCCTGATTTTCTTGATAGGGGAAATAGCGCCGAAAACAGTAGCGGCAATTGACGCCGCAGCCGTTTTTCACCAGAATCAGCGCACGGTTTTGATATTTATGCAGCAGTCCGGGCATCACGCTGTGCTGCTCGTCTAATGGATCAGCACTGAATCCCGGCGCGCGCTCGAATTCCTCACGCGCCGTAATCACCTGGCGTAAGAGTGGATCGTCTGGATCTCCTGGGCGCATGCGCTCTACAAAAGTACGGGGAACGCGAAAAGGAAACAAGCGCCGCGCATCAGCTCCCTCCTGCAGGGCACGGTGTTGTCCGAGTCCAAGAAGCTCTAGAAGTTGTGCGGGATCGGTAATGACATCAGCAAGTTGCTGCAACCATTCTTCTCTAGCAGGCGTATTTTGGATTATAATATGTGCCATTTTTAGCTTAATCACTAAGTTTATATTTAAGAGGATAATCATGGCGTCTTATAGTACCAATGAATTCCGTTCCGGTCTTAAAATCATGCTTGATGGCGAGCCCTGCGCGATCATTGATAATGAATTCGTGAAGCCCGGCAAAGGCCAGGCGTTTAACCGGATTCGTCTGCGCAATCTGGTTTCCGGCAAAGTGCTGGAAAAGACCTTTAAGTCGAGTGATTCAGTAGAAGCCGCAGACGTGATGGATCTCATCCTAACTTACCTGTACAACGACGATGAGTTTTGGCATTTCATGAATAATAAAAACTTTGAACAGCTGGCCGCCGACGCTAAAGCCGTTGGCGACAATGCTAAATGGTTAGTAGAACAGGCCGAATGCGTGCTGACACTGTGGAATGGTCGGCCTATTGCCGTGACGCCGCCCAACTTCGTAGAGCTGGAAATTATTGAAACCGATCTTGGCCTTAAAGGCGACACCGCTGGTACCGGCGGAAAACCCGCCACGCTGACTACCGGTGCGGTAGTAAAAGTACCGCTGTTCGTTCAAATTGGTGAAGTAATTAGAATAGATACGCGCTCTGGCGAGTATGTCGCTCGGGTTAAATAACGCGGCACGAGAAACGATGCCTTACAGGCGACGGCTTCTGACTTTTAAATTTCGTAGAATGTGGAAGCCTAGCTGGGGAAATGACCAATCTATTGCTGCTCGCCGTTTTAATGTTAACAACTTTAAGCGACTGTAATATCACACTCAGCTTAGCGAGGATGTGCAATACCTTAATAGCGTTACTTCTTTCGTCGCCAGCGGTTCTAGGAGCACAACAATCCTGAAATTAAAAATTTAGTTACAAAATAGAATATTTAAACCATACTTATAAAAAAATAAGTTTGATATTCATTATAAGAATAATATTCTGTCATTATTTACATTGCTTAGTCAGCCCTAAGCTATACTGGGAATAAATACTTTTCAAGCAGATGAATACTCTGCTAGAAAATGTTAAAAATCCCATAAGGAGTAGCTACTATGCAATTTGTGACTAATATACGCCGCGTTACCTAGACGAATATGAATATCGATTTTAACCCGACGTTATGAACTTGACAGCACTGATACTGCGCTTCTTGGTGGCGAGATTAAAAACACTAACAATGCGATACAGCCCATTGATGCCACCTGAGTAACATGCATATTCAGGTAATATTATATTAAAACCATCATTGCTTGTTATCAGTTTTAGTATTATCCTCACTAACCGTGTACAACCCTTGACTCTGCATCTAAATTAGGTTTTTTGTCTCATATCATTATATAGAACCGCGTTGCATAGCCCCGTGCATTGCACGATGCCTACTCAAGCATATAAAGGATATAGTCATTAAACTCTATCGTCACGCAACTAAAACACATAAAATCAGATCCGTTCTTCAGGCAAGCAAAGGGCCAGCATCTACTTCAGCTAAGCGTTATGATATATTTGAACTGACCGCTTCTAAACAGAAAAGGGGTCAAACTAAGACCGCTAATGTACGCCGTTTCTTGCGTGCTCTTAGTCGAGCATTTCTCATGGCCACTCATCTTTTGGCCTGCAAAAGGTTCCATATCAATTCGAACGCTTCCGTGGAGAGCTTAATATAAAACAGAATCTTAGCATACCGACGTACTTATGATAAAGCACTTAAGATCACACTGCAGCGATACCTGTAGCTCTATAATCAAGAATTTCTTTAATTAGTGTTGAGCAGTAAAGCTCTATTACAGTATATAATACTATTATTGATAGTAAATAAAACAAAAAATTATTTAATAATAAAACCATACTACCTTCTGAGATGCAACAGTAAAATCATACCGATTCGTTCCGAAGACTAGTTAACGCTTTACAATAAATTTTTAAACCGGATAGAAAGTCAGTCGCTTAGTGTTGTCAGAGCGCTTTATCATGTCGATTGAGAAGCTTAAAGACTGACATTATCAGGTCAATATTAGGCTGTAGGGTGCAGGAAAGCTCATCCATGTCACTACCAATTTCAAAATCATCTTTATTGCTATATAAAATAGTTTTTTTGCTAAAATCATTGATCATAAATACGCGATTATGCCGAAGTTATGCGACGCAAAAAGCACTTATAACTTCCCTTAAGCTTTTGCTTACCATGGGTAAGCAAGGCCAACTTCTGACTAGCCCTATTGCTAAGGAAACCACGACCAGGACCCCACTTGGCGTTTTACCATGTAGAAATTGTGCATATAGATACGATTATAGACGCTTTGCAAAGTGTCTTATGGTTTTTAAATATATAAGATTATTTTTTAATTTCCTCGTAAAAAATAATAATTTAATTAGCAGAATTAATTAATTTTAAACTTATTCCTAACACATCGGCAAGATCTTTAAAAGTAAGTCGACAGAAAATATATATGAGCATTACATTCTGGCTTATTTTTAGAAAAAAGAATCGCTTGATCAACTAGTAGAAAATGGACGCTATCAGATCTTATTAAATCTTATTAAATTCTGATGACTTTATTCCGAGTATAATTAAAAGAACGTTGACGAAAGTCATACCATTTACTCTGTACCTACATTAAAAAAAATAAAATCAATGAGTTATAATTAACTAAGGCTGATTACTTGTCATATTCTGGAGAGGAGCATATTTACTAAATAATTTAATCTTTATCTTATGCGAATATTTTAAAGACTGTAATGGCGTTTTATTACCCAACACTGATTGAGGTCATTCCTGATTGTAGAGCTAGATATATCGTGCAGTGTGATTTAAAGCTTCTTACCAGAATGAAAATTCTGGCTTTACGACATACCTTCTATATCCCGACTAAGTCGCTCGACCATGCTATTCTTTTATGGATGCGTCTCTGGGCTAACAAGATATTCTATATCAAGCCAGAGAGGCCTGCATTTCAAACAAGATTAGATAAGGATATTTATAAATAAGCCTTAGGATAAAATCAGAATATGCATCAATTTTTAATCCGCGATTCAGATTTTCTCTAGAGCACTTTCATCTATTCAGTTTATTAAATAGCCATGTATCTATATGCTGCGCTTGATTTTTTCTTCAAGGTCTAAGGCGCATATTCTTCAGTGAAGATTTAAGATCGCGAATAATGAAATTAATTAAGGCGGACGGCTCTACACGTACAGCGATAAATACATATTAAATAAGCCATTCTACTGCGGCCTGTTGAAGCAAGCAATTCTGTGAGACCGGAGATTACAGATTCAAGTTTAGAAAAAACGCGAATTGCAGATTAAAAATCTGATGCACATTCTAATGTTACCCTGACGCCTATTCATGAGCCTTCTGATCTAATCTTATCTAAATCCGGGCCTCTTTGGAAAAGCACATGCAGTATTCAAAAAATATCTTACCACTCTATCACGCTTTTTCACTGCCATAACGGTAAAAATACCGTCTATTTCACTAAACAAGAGCGCAACAATGCAGTTCATACGCGCAAATTGTGGTCTGAAAACATCATATTCTCACCAGAGAAGATTATTTTATTGATGAAATAGTAACAAATATAAGTAGATCAAGGGATTGCAGTAAACGAGATTAACGATGTTGGGCCGATATTCCAAACGCCTACTGGAAAACAACGACACTCACTGCTGCTGGCATACGTTTATCTAGATTAAGTACAACCATGCTACTGGATAGACCAACGAACGAACACACTTTCCTTGCTTATATAGAACAGGAACTTTCCCTGGAATTTATACAAGAGAACATCGTGATAATAAATAATTTTGTTACTGATAAAGTTAATCGTGCACGAGAGGCTATTGATGCTGAAGATGCAATGCTTCTTTACTTTCTGCCTTATTCGCTGGATTTTAATTCTATTAAAAGAGCGTATCCCAAGCTGCAATCACGACTCGGAAAATATTCAGCAAGAACCTTTAATTTTCTTTAAAATGCAATCGCTCAAATTATTGAGTTAATTTTTCATAAAAATTACGACAATTTTTTGTCCTGGTAGGGATATAAAGCGGAATAGAAAAATTGCTGAATTTTTCATATAACCTGCAATTTATTAAAAATATGATGCGAGAAGAGTTTAGGCGGTTTCACAACCCAGAACAATTAACCGGGATTGCTGCGTCCCGCCAGACATGTTTACCGTGCAGCTTGAATCTAAAGAGTTTCACAACGAACCCCATCGACGCAGTCAACAGGCTCTTTGCGAACAATACGGAAAGGACTTTTCTGTCTAAGGAAGAAATCAATGCATTGCTGCAAAATCTTCAAAACGATGACTGACGCGTCTCTCTTTTATGCCTAGCGGACAGGCGCTCGAAAGAGGCGGAAAATTTAAAAGCAGAATATTTCGTTGCTAATAGAGTTATATTTCGTTAAAAATAAAAATGGTAAAGCACGAACCGTATTTTTTGCTATATAGCCAAGCTAATTAAGATAAAGCAGACAAGCTATTAATTCAGCGTCAGTTATATGGTCTTCAGAGATCAGTTGCAAACACTGAAAATATACCAAGAGGTTGGGCAAACCATGTTTGATATTATATTTTCAATACATTTTATGATGAATGAAATGAGCATTATTATGCTAAAGAGAATGTCAGGTCATGCGAAAATAATGAAAAACATAACCTATAACACCCTGCAGCAGATTTTTAATAGGATGCTGTATGCATAATCTTATGTCTGACAGTTTCTGTATTCTGTTCACCAACATGCACTCAAACCGCACTGACTGAATATAAAATGCCAGGATTGCCTTATTCTTTTTAAGTTTTTCAGTAATATTAGGTGCGGGCAGCGCATCAGCTAACAATAGATGTTAGCGCGATTACGCAATTCTTTGCCCGGTTTAAAATGCGGAACATATTTGCCTTTCAGCTCAACCTTATCGCCGGTTTTTGGATTACGACCAACACGCGGTGCACGGTAGTGCAGAGAAAAACTGCCGAAACCGCGGATTTCAATCCGCTCGCCGTTGGCGAGCGTCGTCACCATACGCTCAAGCATCTTTTTCACTGCATCATCAATCACTTTTGCCTGGATATGAGTGTACTGGTCAGCTAGTCTTTTGATAAGCTCAGACTTTGTCATAATTTCTCCAAGTTTACACGACGCTCTTTAAGAGCAGCATTATAACTTAACTACCGCCCAGAAGCAGAGTCGCCTCTGCTTCCCCGTTATCATTAATCGCTTTTGGTTGCCGCTTTAAAGGCTTCTGTCATTGCGTTGGAAAATTTGTCTTCTTCCTGCTTGTTGTTCACGGTGTGCGAGGCCTCTTTCTCGCGCGCCTCGTCCTTGGAAAAAACGGACAGGCTAACTACACGGTTTTTACGATCGACGCCGGTAAATTTCGCCTCTACGTCGTCACCGACGTTCAGGACCAGCGTAGCATCTTCTATGCGGTCGCGCGAAACCTCAGAAGCGCGCAGATAACCTTCCACGCCGTCAGCTAATTCAACTGTAGCACCTTTCGCGTCAACTGCTGTCACTTTGCCGGTAAAAACAGCTCCTTTCTTGTTCAAAGAAAGATAGCTATTAAATGGATCTTCAACCAGCTGCTTCACCCCCAAGGAGATACGCTCGCGCTCTGCGTCAACTTGCAACACCACGGCCGCGATTTCGTCACCTTTCTTGTATTCGCGCACAGCTTCTTCACCAGCTACGTTCCAAGAGATATCTGAGAGATGGACTAGGCCGTCGATACCACCATCCAGACCGATGAAGATACCGAAATCAGTGATTGACTTGATCTTGCCTTCAACGTGCTGACCCTTGTTATGCGTTTCAGCGAACTGCTGCCACGGATTAGCTTTACACTGCTTCAGACCTAGAGAGATGCGACGACGCTCTTCATCGATGTCTAACACCATAACGTCTACTACGTCGCCTACGTTAACCACTTTAGACGGATGGATATTTTTATTAGTCCAGTCCATTTCGGAAACATGCACCAAACCCTCAACACCTTCTTCGATTTCAACGAAACACCCGTAATCGGTCAGGTTAGTTACACGGCCGGTCAGGCGAATGCCTTGCGGGTAACGTTTCGCGATAGCGACCCAAGGATCTTCGCCGAGCTGTTTCAGGCCTAGGGAGACGCGGGTGCGCTCACGATCAAATTTCAGTACTTTAACACTGATTTCGTCGCCAACATTCACAATTTCGCTCGGATGCTTGACACGTTTCCAAGCCATATCTGTAATATGCAGAAGGCCGTCAACGCCGCCAAGATCAACGAAGGCGCCGTAATCAGTCAGGTTTTTGACGATACCCTTAACTTCGATACCTTCTTGCAGGTTTTCTAGCAGTTGATCGCGCTCGGCGCTGTTTTCGGATTCGATAACGGCACGGCGGGAAACTACAACGTTGTTGCGTTTCTGATCCAGCTTGATCACTTTAAACTCAAGCTCTTTGCCTTCCAGATGCAGGGTATCGCGAACCGGACGCACGTCAACCAGAGAACCCGGTAGGAACGCACGGATACTGTTTAGTTCTACCGTGAAACCGCCCTTAACTTTCCCGTTAATAATGCCAATCACGGTGGCCGTTTCTTCGTATGCTTTTTCTAGCATTTGCCAGGCTTCATGGCGCTTGGCTTTTTCACGGGACAGCAGCGTTTCACCGAAACCGTCTTCGACTGCATCCAGGGCGACGTCAACCTGATCGCCTACTTTGATTTCCAACTTGCCCTGGGCGTTACGAAATTGCTCGACAGGAATGGTGGATTCTGATTTCAAGCCGGCGTCAACTAGAACCACGTCTTTCGCGATGGAGACAACGGTACCGCGAACGATAGAGCCTGGACGGGTTTTGATTTCTTTCAGGGATTCTTCAAAGAGTTGAGCAAAAGATTCTGTCATATTTGATAATCTTCAGATTTTTGATTAACGTCCATCCTGTTTGATGGGGTTGTTATACATATCCCGTAGCTATTCCTCGCTGCAGGCTAATTTAATGACGACATTATTACTATAGCGCTAAAATCTGCCTGGCATTCGCCAGCGCTTTGGCTATCATTTTATTGATACTCAGACGTGTGGAGTCGAGCACTAGCGCGTCAGCTGCTGGAGCCAATGGCGACGCTGCTCGATTACGATCGCGATCGTCACGTTCTTTTATATCGAATAAAAGGCTTTCAAAGTTAACACTAAAGCCTTTTTCCTGCAACTGCCGCATGCGGCGGTACGCCCTTTCTTCCGATGAAGCATAAAGAAAAATTTTCACCGGCGCATCGGGGAAAACCACGGTTCCCATATCGCGACCATCGGCGATAAGACCCGGCGCGGCGCAAAACGCGCGCTGACGCCACAACAGCGCTTCACGCACGCGCGGAAACGCGGCGATTTGCGACGCGATATTGCCAATGGTCTCTTTGCGAATAGCTTGGCTGACGTCTTTTCCCCTCAGCATTACTTTTAACTGAGTCTGTTCGATTTTAAAGCGAATATCGAGATAAGTTGCGATCGGCACTAAAGCTTTCTCGCTGTCGATAGCGGCCTGTTGATGCAAGGCTGCCAACGCCAATGCTCGATAGATCGCGCCGGAATCCAGCAAAGACCATTGTAACGCTTCTGCTAATGCTTTGCAGAGCGTTCCCTTCCCTGCACCGCTCGGTCCGTCAACGGTAACTACCGGAGCTATAACTATCATTTTCTTTGTCTTCTCCTTTAAGCGCAACGCGCATGAAAGTCTAAAGGATAGTTAAGGCTTTATTGCGCGTTATTATATCCTGCATTACGCCTAAACGTAACTTTTACTCTTTATCATAGCGCTCAATGTGACTAGTGTCTTATACACGCAAAAGTATCGGTTACAGTATCTGCGGCTAGAGCTTGAGAACTTTCTAAAAATGAAAGAATAGGAAAACGCATTATCACCTTTACTTCGGAAGTAAGAACGCAACTGTAAGCATAGACCAGAAACATTAAGCGTGACGCACAAAAAGTTGTGAATACATTGATTCTGTTAAATGATGATATATCAATTAGACATGCAAAACGACCAATTGACAGGGCGTTATCCAAGATTTTACAAAAAGGTGACCGAAAGATTAATCGAGTCAAGCATTGTTCTTCCGAAGAAGGGCTTGAGACAGCCCTGAGCCGTAAGCCGAGCAAACGGGCATATAGTGACTTATAGATAGATGTGCCGAAACGCATTTAATTGCGTTGACTTTCAGAAAGCCGCCAGAAGGGCAGTGACAGTGGACCGTGCAACTATCTGCCGATAAACCTGTGAAACTGCAATACGCTAAAAAATCTTGCGTGAAATAATAAGACGCACACTAAAAAATAAATTCAATTGAAACCGTGGGCGAATTAAAGCTTGGGAAGCTTGTCTAGAAGGACTGTAGATATAAAGGGCTTGACGTATGCACTCTCTTCATATCTAGTGAGTTGTTAGTCGGTCTCGTTGGCTAACAAAAGCAACTAAGCATAGAATCAGGATTAATTGTTCTTACTTGTTAAGGATATTTCAATATCAGGTCAAGACTTCATGTAATCTTCTTGAATTCGTTCATACACTCAAAATAGCCATTAAATAAAAATAGCAGAAATTGAACCTAATCCGCTGATATTTTAATACCTGAATTGTTATATTGATAAGATTGAGACATTGCGAAGTGAGATCACGGCTAAAAAGAAATAATCCTACCAGATAAAAACCAAGAACCATTGGCATTTCATTGCTGATAACGCTCGTATCAGGCTCAAGCATTTTTATCCATCATTTAATTTATGAGATAACACTAGAATATATAGGATTGAGGTTGTGGTAGTTAATATAATTAATCAGACATTAAATATTTAATTCGGGCTTATTTTATAAACCTTCTGCGCACAGTCCGGCGCATAGGATAAATGGCTACTAAGAGATATAGTGAGAATTGCATTATCATGATAATTAGCCTCCATAATCAGGCAACTATCATACTTAAAATCAAAGCCGCTGTTTAGGAAAATAACGAGCCAGCATCTAATTTGGCTAAGCCTTATAGAATCTCTGAACTGACTCTTTCTGAAAGGTAAAAACGAAACAGTCTTGAGAATCAAGGCTATATTCCCTATTTTTCAGACGACGCTGTGGGCCCCTGAGGAAGTCGCTGCCGCTTCTCTCCGTAAGACGCTTTTCTCCGACTGGACTATCCGTTGGCAGTTGCACGAAAATTCTTGAATTTTACCCTATCTTGATCTGGCTTAAATCTCTATTTATTCAGGCATGTTATGAGGGTGTTTGTGTGATATGAAGAAAAAACCCTAAAAGCCAAGCACAAAAAGTTTGAAATCTATGAACCTGATTGCCTGCAGTATCAAATATCTTTGATAAATGCTAAATAAAAACTCATGAGGTTATCTTTTCGTGGATTATATATAAAATAATTTGATAGATTTCTATCGGTCTCTACAAAGTTAAGAATTTTCCCACTACACAACGTTTCTTGCATGATCTTAGTCAAACACTTTTTATAGATATTAATCAGGAACGTAGAAACAATAGAAAAGAATTCACAGATTGTTTTGCCCTATGAAAACACTGAGCCAGTGGGAAACATGAATTTAAGTGTTTGTCTAGAATTTTATACAGAACACCGTCTTATCCTAAGGCTTCACCCATAAACGAATGGTATGGTCTAGCAATTTAATTAGTATATAGAAGATGTGCTGTAAAGCTACCATTTCTATTCTGATAAAAAGCTTAAAATCATGCTGCACTGATATGTCCATCTCTAGAATCAGGAATTGCCTCAATCAGTATTGAGTAGCAAAACTCAATTATAGTATATAAAACATTATTTTAAAATAAAACGTAAATTATTTAATAATAACTACACTATTCTTCGGGATATGACAGCCATAATCCTCAACACCATCTCATTTTTTTTCATTTTAGAAACATTTAATTCAGATATGCCATAACGCTTAGCCAAGATAGATGCTGGCTCATTGCTTATCTGAAGAGTTTCTCTAATTTTAAGTCTTCTAGTTGCCTGACAATATAACCTAATTATCATGATATTTTGCCTTCAACTACATTCTTCAGTAGTCATCTTGCGATGAAGAGGCTTGCATGATGAGATTCTATATAATGACCGGAAACCAAGCAGTCTTTCTAGCACCATATTTTTGCCTAAAATCAAAGTCTTTGTCATGCGGTTTATTTATTATTAACGGTAAGCCGCCATAATACGATGTTTTTTCCGCCGGCTTTATGTATGCTCTCAAGAATCAAGCGTTGAAGCGGGCCGTAATGTTACAACCATGTTAAATGATCTGGCCGTATTACTGATAAATCCTAGCGAGGGAGAATGAATCAGGTTTTTAATTTTAGCTCTGGTCCGGCAATGCTGCCGGCGGAAGTCTTGCGCAAGGCAAAGCAGGAATTGTGTAATTGGCATGGCCTTGGCACCTCGGTCATGGAAATCAGCCATCGCAGTAAAGAATTTCTCAAAGTTGCACAATCTTCTGAACACGACCTGCGCGAATTGCTGGCGATCCCCGATAATTATAAGGTTCTATTTTGCCACGGAGGAGCGCGCGGGCAATTCGCCGCGGTTCCGATGAATTTGCTGGGAGATTCCGCCAGCGCCGATTATATCGATAGCGGCTATTGGGCGCACAGCGCGATAAAAGAAGCACAAAAATATTGCGATCCGCAGGTTATTGATGTTACCACCGAAATAGACGGCCTGCGCGCGATTAAACCGATGCGTGACTGGGCCTTATCCGCTGACGGCGCCTATGTACATTACTGCCCGAATGAAACCATTGATGGTTTGGGCATTGAAGAACTGCTAGATCTTGACAATCGGGTAGTGGTGGCAGACTGTTCCTCCACGATTTTATCGCACCCACTGGACGTAAGCCGGTTTGGGGTAATTTACGCCAGCGCGCAGAAAAACATCGGGCCGGCCGGGCTGACGCTAGTTATCGTACGTGAAGATTTGCTGGGTCGCGCGCGCAAATCGTTGCCTTCCATTCTTGATTACAGCGTGCTGGCCGAAAACGATTCCATGTTTAATACACCGCCGACATTTGCTTGGTATCTCTCTGGGCTGGTATTCAAATGGCTCAAAACGCAGGGCGGGCTGGCGGAAATAGATAAACGCAATCAGGCTAAGGCGTCCCTACTATACCGCACGATTGATGAGAGCGTTTTTTATCGCAATACCGTCGTACCAGCTAACCGTTCGCGCATGAATGTAACTTTCCAATTAGCGGACAGTAAACTTGACGCGCTGTTTTTGAAGGAGTCACAGGCCGCAGGCCTGCATGCCCTGAAGGGACACCGTGCGATGGGCGGCATGCGCGCATCACTATACAATGCGATTCCTCTGGAAGGCGTACAGGCGCTGGTGGATTTTATGCTGGAGTTTGCCTGCCGTTATGGGTAATATTTTTGCAGCGTCGTTGTCTGAAAACAGGGGCGTTTTTAGTTTACCAACGAGTCTGGTTAGCCGTTGCTAATACCGGTGCGCAGCGTCCTGATTTGCCGTTACCTTATAGATACAGTGGTATCTAGATTACTTCCCTTATATTGGTGAAGCCGCATCAAAATCAGCCGCTGTTAAATCATTCCTATACAGAACCGTCCAGCCGTTAGGCGTTTTTGTTTGCTAGAGAACGTGTTACACATGCAGAATGCTCTGACTCTAAGTCCCATCGAATATATCGATGGCACTCTCAATCTACCAGGTTCCAAAAGCATTTCTAATCGCGCCCTGTTACTAGCTGCACAGGCTATCGGAACCACACACCTAACTAACCTGCTCGATAGCGCCGATGTACGCTATATGCTGACAGCTTTGGGTCAGCTCGGCGTTAACTGCCGCCTTTCTGTAAAGCGCCGGGACTGTAAAATTGATGGCCTCGGTGGCCCGCTAAGTGCAGATGACGCGCTGACGCTATTTCTTGGCAATTCCGGCACCGCTATGCGTTCGCTGACTGCCGCGCTGTGCCTGCAAGCACGGGACGTGACGCTGACCAGTGGGCCGCGCATGAAAGAGCGCCCCATCGGCCATTTAGTCGACGCGTTGCGCCAGGGCGGAGCTCAAATTGATTATCTCGAAAAAGAGCAATATCCACCGCTGCGTTTGCGCGGCGGCTATCGAGGCGGCGATATCACCATTGACGGCAGAGTTTCTAGTCAGTTTCTCACTGCCCTGTTAATGATAGCGCCGCTAGCGCCCCAAGACAGCCGCATCCACATCAGGGGTCATCTGGTGTCCCGACCCTATATTGACATCACACTGGCGTTAATGAAAAGCTTCGGTATTGTAGTCCGGCACGATAATTATCAGGTTTTTTATCTCAGCGGCAACAGTCTATACCATTCACCGGGCGATTATCTGGTGGAAGGAGATGCCTCAAGCGCGTCGTATTTTCTAGCCGCGGCGGCGATCCGTGGCGGCACCGTGCGGGTAACGGGCATCGGCCGCCATAGCGTGCAGGGCGACATCCACCTTGCCGATGTGCTAGAGAGAATGGGCGCCACTATTCGCTGGGGCGATGACTATATTGAATGCAGCCGCGATACACTGCACTCTATCGATATAGACATGAATCATATCCCTGACGCGGCAATGACTATAACTACCACCGCGCTGTTTGCCAGTGGAGGCGCCACTACGTTGCGCAACATTGCTAACTGGCGCGTCAAAGAGACTGATCGGCTGACGGCGATGGCTACCGAGCTGCGTAAAGTCGGCGCTATCGTAACCGAGGGACAGGACTATCTATCTATTACGCCGCCAGCTAGACTGATCGCCGCCTGTATCGATACGTATAGCGATCATCGAATGGCGATGTGTTTTTCGCTGGTGGCGCTATCTGATACGCCAGTAACTATTCTAGATCCACGATGCACCCAAAAAACCTTCCCGGATTTTTTTGCTAAGCTGGCGGCGTTAAGCAGGCCGGCCTAGTATCTTAATACGCAAAAAGTAGCGGTTGTAGTATCTGTGGACAGAGATAAAGAAATCTCTCAAAATGGAAGATGAAAAAATGCATTACTACCTGTCATATCTCCAAATATATAATAGTTTTTAATAATTTATATTTAGTTTGTGTCAGTATTTTATAGATTGTAATTAAGTCTTACTATTCAATACTGATTGATATAATTTCTGACTAGAAAGCTAGGTCAGTCGCTTTACCTAAGCGGTCAAATTCATGCTTTCCGGTAGCTGAGAATTTTTGTAGGCTAAAAGACAATCTGTAAATTCTGTACGATTGCCTCTAAGTAGCTAATGAATAGCGATATGACATGACTCGACTAAGATCGCGCAAGAAACGCTTTTCATCATCTGCGGTCTTGGTATTGTATAGACTGATAAAATCATGAAAGCGCTCGAGCTACGCCCACAAAAAGATAATGTCTTGAGGTTTAATCAAGCATTCTTAGAAGATATTTCACATTAACATGCAGGTAACTAATCTTATAGCTTTTAAACGCTTTCTGCTTTGGTTATGGCTCTTGCCATGCCCCTTCATGTAACGCAAACGTCCCAATCCGTACTTGCGTAAACGGCGACTCGAGCTAGATCGAGCAATCGAGCTATAGGCGGAGCTTAAGGATTCACGTACCACGGCTAACAGATTTCCCAGCGGGAGAAAAGCGTCTTCTGCAGGACAGTGTTTCTTAAGCGAGAGACAGCATCGTCTGCAAAGAACAGGGAATATTGCTATAATTCTCAAAATTATCTCTTTTTGCCACTTAAAACGCTCAGTTCAGAGATGCCATAATGCTTAGCAAAGTAGATGCCGTATCGTTGCCTCTCTGAAGAGCGGCTCTGATTTTAGGTTCTTTAGTTGTCTGACTAATAGTTTAGTTATTATGATATTTGATACTTAGCTATATCCCACAGCAATCATATTACGATGAAGCATTGGTTGCCTAACGATGGGGTATGTAATAGACTGAGATCAAAAGCATGTCCGGAACAAGTTCGGCCTTGTCTTCTGCTAGAAGACCACAGCTGATCTTTATCTACAGTTTTATTTAGTATGCGCCTAACGTTTGCGTGTCAAGACGATACTGTCACATCACATACTAATACGGGATAAAGACTCTTCAGATTGATACGAGTGCTATCAGCACTTAAATAGCAATCAATCTTAGAGTTCATCTAGTCGCTTTGCGCCCACCAAGTAGTAACATTACTTTGCAATGTCTCAATCTTGTCAATATGACGACTCAAACATTAGCTAATCGGTACATTGAATTCAATTTCTGTCATGCTTATCTAACTGCCATATTGAGCTGTATGAACCAATTTAAAAAAATCCTATCGAGCCTATTATGGCCCGATCCGACGAGAAGCCTGAGCATAACAAACTTGAACTATCGATGTTAAGATCGAAACAGCGTAATTCGGTGTGTAAGGATATTATATTAAGATATTTTCAAGAAAGTTGGTCCAATCTATCCTGCGGATATTCCATGCTAAGTAAGTTCTATGCTCGGGTTCTATGCTCAGTTACTTTCGTGAGCCAAGGATACGCTAGCGGTTCTCTGGCCATGAAGACATTGCAGACCCTCAATCGTTTATATTCATAGTTCTCTCGAAGTAGCCTATCAGGCCTCAACCACAATGCATTGAACCAACGATACACGTCTAGCATATTCTCCATAGGCGCAACGAATTAAGCCTTCGCTTCTGGTACTGTAACCCAGCCGATTTTTGTACGGTTTCAGTTTATTTTTAGCGTACAGCTTACTGTTTCACGCCAAATCGCTTTGGCATATTGCAGCTACATAGCTTTATCCGCAAGCAGTTGCAGGGTGTACTGTCTACACTCTTCTAGCGGCTCGTTGAAGCTTAACGAAATTAAATACGCTTTGGTATCACCATCTAGAATTTAATCATATACCCGTTTATTCACTGTATGGACTCAAGACTACCTCAAGATTTTCTTAGATAAAATATCAGTAACAAAATAATATTGAGAACTATAGCGATGATTATCATTATTTGCAGACGATACTATTTCCCGCTTAGAAAGCAGTAGCTTCCCCCTGCGGAAGATACTTTTTCTCCGACTAGACGATCTGTTCGAGGTCATGTATAAATTCTTAAATCCCGCCGTCTCTCAATCTGGCTTGGAGTACTATTTACTCAGGCATGAATTGGGTGCTTTGCGTGATATGCAGAAGAGAGCCCAAAAACTAAAGCACAAAGCATTTAAAAATTATGAGACTGATTAGCTACATGTTAATGGAAAATATCTTCTATAAAACCCACATTAAATCTCATAACGTTATCTTTCCGTAAGTTATAAGGCATATGAATCGATAAGTTTTTTATCCGTCGCTACAAGTCGCCACAAAGTTAAGATTACATCTACATCTAGTGCACGACGTTTCTTGCGTGATCTTAGTCTAATCGAGAATGTTCTATAGCTATTGATCCCGCACCTAGAGATAATGGAAAAGAATTTATAGATTGCTTTTTGCCTGCGAAAACGCTTGACTGCAGGGAAATAAAAATTCGACTGCTTATGTGCGGAGCTTCATATAGAATACCGTCTTAGCTTACTAAGCCATGTATAAACACATGGTACTGTCGAGCGATTTAATGATCGTATATGCAGAGATGCTGAAAATCTACTCTGCCCATGCTGGTGAAGAACTTGAGATTATACTGCGCTGATATGTCTGGCTCTATAATCAGGAATTGCCTCAATTAATATTGAGGTAGTAGAGCTTCATCACATTCTATCAGATACCAGAAGAAAATTAAAGCCACATTTTTAAAAAAGTAACCTTGTTACTTTCCGGAATAAGATAGCCAGCATAAGGCCGTCGTTAAAAAAGGCAACGGCGATATTTGTTTGGGCTGAAAGATACGGGTAGACTGCATCCCCTGTATAATGGAGAGAAAGATATGAGCGATTCGGCTAGCTGGCAACCAAGCGCGTCTATTGCCAATTTAATAAAACGCGCTGCAATTATGAACCAGATCCGGCGGTTTTTTAGCGATCGGGGATTACTTGAGGTAGAAACGCCGGCCATGAGCCAAGCAACGGTGACGGACATTCATCTTGTTCCATTCCAAACCCGCTTTATTAGACCAGGTGAGGCCGATGGCATGTCCCTGTATTTGATGACCAGTCCCGAATATCATATGAAGCGCCTGTTATCGGCTGGCAGCGGCCCCATATTCCAGCTTTGCCGAAGCTTTCGTAATCAGGAAGTCGGGCATTATCATAATCCGGAATTTACCATGCTTGAGTGGTATCGTCCTCATTATGATATATACAGCTTAATGAATGAGGTCGACGATCTATTGCAACAGATCTTAGATTGTGACAGCGCAGAAACACTTTCTTATCAGCAAGCATTTACCCGCTACCTGGGAATTGATCCCTTATCGGCGGACAAAGAACAGTTACATAAAGCGGCGGTTAAATGCGATCTCAATGAAGCGACCTCAGCGAAAGACGATTGCGATACACTGCTGCAATTGCTGTTTGCTATGGTGGTCGAACCCAACATCGGACGCGATAAGCCGGCTTTTATTTACCATTTCCCTGCCTGTCAGGCTGCGCTAGCAAAAATTAGCACCGAGGATCATCGGGTAGTCAACCGGTTTGAAGTGTATTTCAAGGGTATTGAGTTGGCCAATGGTTTCGATGAGTTAACCGACGCGCGCGAGCAGCGCCGGCGATTCGCTCAAGATAACCGAAAACGAGTGGCGCTGAGAATGACCGAAAAGCCTATCGATGAAAATTTGCTAGCGGCCTTAGCTCAAGGGATGCCGGAATGTTCTGGGGTTGCGCTAGGCGTAGACCGATTAATCATGCTGGCGCTGAAGGCCCAGCGCTTGAGTGATGTGATTGCTTTTCCGGTCGATCGCGCCTAAGCCTCCCTATTGATGCGGCCTCGCTGCCGGATTTTTCGGCATAGAAGCTATCATAATATCCTTTGGAATCCGCGCCGATAGGATTTGAGGCTTTCCTAGCGGAATCCACGAAGCATATAAATATAAAATTGTGCTTACTATTACTTTGAATTTTTCACTTCTCTCTTAAAGAAAAATGGCTTTGCAGCACGCAAGTACGATTTCGTAAAATACGGCACCTCCAAAGCTTACCCCGCTGAGGCAGCGATGCACCTAAAGCTAGCACTTGCCCGGGCAAGCATATTCGCGCGCACATACGCTTACAGGTACAGGGCTACTTATATTGTTAATTTTTACCTGATTATGTACTTGACTCAGTCAAGTCCAAGCTACACCAGAAAGACAATTAAGATCAATGTTTTTATCTTGCCATCAAACTCTAACTCTATATCTAAATTAGGAATAAATATAAAAATTAATGAAAAATAAAATTTATTTTTTATAATCAGTTAACCCCTATTCTGAACCTGATTTTTCTTCTTTCACCTTACCTAAGAGGTAGAAAAGCATAAATACATTCTCTCTTTTTTTCAAGGAGATGGATAAATAAACTATTTTTAAACTCAGAAAGTGAGATCTTAAATCTCATGCCTTTAGTCATATTTTTTATTTTCTTTCTTGGTTTGAGAGTTTCTACGTTAAGTTTTAACTATTAAGAAAATGAAAGAAATCAATTAATTATACCTTATTCTTTACTTTAAATAACTAAAATTCAGTCACACTGAAAATAGAAATTTTCAAATGGATAAGTACTCTGCTAAAAAATATCAAAATTCCATAATAGATACTTACCATATAATTTCATGGCAATTATACACCTCGTTACCTGACCGAATTTGAGTATTGCTTTGACCGACGTTATAACTTGTGAGCACTGAATGCTGCGCTTTTTGTGGCAAGTATAAATTATTAATAATAGCATACAAAATGTTAAAGTTAGAGCATTTTTATCTATTCTTTTTTATATCCTGCAGCGACAAAAAGTTATCGCAATCTTTATAAAAAATTAATTTAATAGCTTAAGAAATTGTATTCTATAGCAAATAAACAGTTCTTTCTGCAGATTTTCTAATCAGAAATTCTAGCTTCGGAAACGCTATCTCGATAAAATGTCAATCTAGTGAAAGAAGAATTGCATCTTTATTCTGTATAGCTTCTCTTACACCATAAACTCCATGAATAGCCAAATTATCTATTATCATGACATTCTATAGTATAAGTTTAGAAAAAAGCACTTATTCTACATAAGCAAAGAAAATATGTCTGTTTATTGCTCCGTCAAGTAGCATAGTTAAGATTAATCGAGACAGACGTATGCCAGCAGTGAGTATCGTCATTTTCTAGTAGGCGTATGGGACATTAGCCTCACATCGTTGACCTCCTCGACAGCAACCCTTTGATCCACTCATATTTATCGTTGTTGACGCTTGCACAATGTAATAAGCTTTTCTTGTGAAAAATATGATCTTTCATCAAACTATAATTGCGCGCATGAGAGACATCCTCGCGCTCTTGTTCCATGGCCTATAAGGTCTTTTTTAAGAGTTATCAGACGGAGGCAGAAAACAAGAAAGAGTGGCAAGGCTCGTTTAAATGCTGAGATTACTTTTAAGAGCAGTCTTTATCTAAGATAAGCTTAGCTCACAAGACTTATCAATAAATATCAGGATAAAACTAGAATACGCATTAATTTTTAGTCTGCGATTCGGATTTCTTCTGGGGTTGCAGCTGTAACTTCCGGTTTTGCCGAATCGTTTCTTCCAACGAGCCGCAGTAGAAGAGCCTATTTAATATCTATTTGCCACTAAACTCCTGGCGCTTGCACTACTACACCACTAGCACACCAAGCAACAGACAGAAAGACTTCATTATTTATAGCCTGAAAGATTGAATTAACTAGAATCTTTTGTGAAGCCGACAGACGCAGCGCGGCTGCGACTTTTTAACAATATCCTGCTAACGCGTCAGCATAATCTATATCATTTCGCCTCTTTTCCGTCTATGAGCCGGCGCGGCGCGCTGCGCTACAGTCTCCTTAAGCGGCATCACGACGCCGGAAAATCCCTTCATGACTCGGCGGTAAACGTCCCGCTTAAAGGAAACGACCTGACGCAGCGGGTACCAGAAGCTGACCCAGCACCAACTTTCAAATTCAGGACTCTCTCCGCGCTGCATATTGATATGCTCATCCGAGCATATAAGTTGTAGTAGAAACCATTGTTGCTTTTGACCAATACACACCGGCTTAGTAGACCACCGCACCAGCCGCTTAGGAAGCTTATAACGCAGCCAGTTACCCGTCGAATCGAGGATACGCACATCTTTCCGGCTCAGACCGACCTCTTCGAATAGCTCGCGATACATCGCCTGCTCCGCGGTTTCGCCAGCGTTGATGCCACCCTGTGGAAATTGCCAGGAATGCTGTCCGCATCTCCTAGCCCACAGCACTTGCTCGTTAAGATTACAGATTACAATACCAACATTCGCACGGTAGCCATCATTATCGATCACTATACTACCTCAATTATATAATATATAAGATATTATGATTGTGTCATACTTGCTCTGAACGGTAAACTAGTGCTTTTCACTAATCGCCAATGAATAATACTCTTGAGGCTGCTTAATAGCTCCGAGCCATAAACAGCTAGAGGCAATCTGACGCTACTTTATGCACCTTTTCTGTGGATAGGCTTATATGAAATTCTGGATTAGCTAGGCAAAACTTCTCGCCAAATTCGCGTGTGTGATAAAAATAAAAAATAGAAAAGTAGAACAACAGACTAAAATATCTAGCCCTATCATAGAAAGCACGACGCTGCCTCGGTGAAAATTCTGATTACCGCGCATAGATAAAAATAGCTATTGACAATTTATCTATGGAAAACGACTTCGCATCATAAATAAATAGATAAATGGGCTAAGAACGGCATCGTTAAGGCCGAAAACAGAAACAGAACTTGTCAATTAACCGGATTATCCTGCGAAGCAGTGAATAAACTAGTGTAAGAGCCTGTAAATTATCGCCCATAGCAGATGTATAACTGCTTTCGGGCGTACTGCCCTCGTTAAAGTTACTAAAAAGAGCTTAACTTCATGCTGTTATTATTTTTTCTACGGTCTCCACACACATTGAACAGCGCAATATACTGCAGGCATCTAGTTTTATTCAGTTTAAGAACACGAAATAAATAGCCTAACTCCGCTTTCCCTTCCGCTACAACCACCCTCTGATGAAAGGAAACTGCTGCGCCGTGCCGATACGCTGGCGGGTTATACTCTGAAAGATTTATCTGTCTAAGCGGGTCTGGCTATCCCCGCCAGTCTCAAGCGCAATAAAGGGTGGGTTGGCATCTTCTTAGAACGCTACCTGGGTGCCAGCGCCGGGAGTAAGCCCGAGTAGGATTTTGCCGCTATCGGAGTAGAACTGAAAACTATTCCCGTCGACAGCGGCGGAGAGCCGCTGGAAACGACCTTTGTCTGCGTGCGCCTCTGACCGGCAACAGTGGCGTTACTTGGGAAATCAGCCGCGTGCGTTATAAGCTGGAGCGCGTGCTTTGGATCCCGATTGAGGGGCAACGGATAATCCCACTGGCGAGCCGCCGCATCGGCGCGCCGTTCTTGTAGAGCCCAGACGCTGAGGAAGAAAGACAGCTATAACGTGACTGGGAAGAGCTTATCGAGCTTATCGTGTTAGGCAAATTAGAGCGCATTACCGCCCGCCACGGTGAGGTACTATAAGTTCGGGCGAAAGCCTCTAACGGTCAGGCAGTGACCGCAGCCTTCGGTGAATTTAGCCAGAAAATCTTAACGCTACCACGCGGTTTCTACCTGAAAAAAATTTTACAGCCCAGCTGCTGGCACGCTATTTTCTATTATAACTGCGTTTTCTCTTGCTAGCCTACCAACAACACCGAGTATAATTATCGTTTATTTTTCGTTTGGATGAATATGTGTGATGTTTAGTTGGATTATTGATCCGAGTGCATGGCTGGCGCTTGGAACTCTGACCATTTTAGAAATCGTTCTAGGTATTGATAATGTCATTTTTCTGTCCGTGATCGTTACGAAGCTTCCTTCTGCACAGCAAAGAAGCGCCCGCCGCGTGGGTCTGTTGGGCGCCACGGTGATGCGACTCGGCCTGCTGGCTGCTATCGCCTGGGTCAGCGAGCTGGCCAAACCGCTATTTTGTCTGCTGGAACATCCTATTTCCGCCCGCAATCTGATTTTTTTTCCGGCGGCATTTTCCTTATCTGGAAATCATGCCAGGAAATATTGGAATCGTTACATGACAGTATCAGCAGCGAAGACACTAGAGACCAGTCCTATCTCGGCGTCATTACCCAAATAATGACGCTCGATATTATTCTTAGCCTAGACTCGGTCATCACCGCGGTAGGCCTGTCCTCGCATTTATTTATCATGATAGCGGCGATCATTATCTCAATGGCGATAATGCTTTTTGCCGCCCGGCCGATAAGCGAATTTGTCGATAGACATCCGTCGGTGAAAATGCTAGCACTAGCGTTTTTAATTTTAGTTGGCGGGTGGCTGATTCTGGAAAGCGCCGCGATCAAAGTGCCGAAAGGGTATATCTATTTCGCTATGCTTTTCTCGCTAGCGGTGGAGACACTAAACCTCTTACACAACAAAAAAGCCGGCCGGCAACCTCCCAGAGCGGATGCTTAAAAGCCCTTCAAGAGACAGTGAAAACAGTCGTCCGCATTGATAATTGCTTGTTTCAATATCATTATACTACAGCGCAATTCATAGAAATATGGTTTCTGAAAGATATAGTAGAGAGTAAATATCATGATGATTAGACTCTATGGTAGAGCTGGCACAGCTTGGCATCTAGTATGTTTTTAAACAATTGATCATGAGGACTTGCCTAATGCAGTATTCTATAAAATATACCTAAATTATTAAAAATAAATTGCACTAAGTTTCAGGATATAATGACTACTTATAATTAAGTGCTTACGGTTACTTTTTTCAAAATTACAATGATTGCAGCACAACCTAGAAACTCTTAAACTAAGTAAAAAAGAATAAAAATATGATAAAATCTATGAGATTCCGTTCTAACTTCACAAAACAGTATAACTATTTATCGTTTTGAAAAATAAAGAATTTATTTATTTTTGATAAGATAAAAACAGCTGCAGAATAAAGACTCTAGCAAAATATTTATTCACTGCACAATGTTCATTTCAGTATAGCTCAAGATTAGCTGTATAAAGTATATAATCAGGTGATATTTTTCTTTCATAGTTTAACACCTTGCGCGATGATGAGATATTCAGCTACTGGTTTAAGAGGCTCATATCGAGAGCTTGCCACGCGGATACCAGCTCGGTCAGAAGCAGATTGAACATATCATTCCCACCGAGAAAAACTCCACGCCCTGTACCCAACCAAACCTCTTCGCCTACTGACCCCTGGACTCGCCCTGACAATCAACTAGCCCTAGCGGATGGATTGTTTACGAAGCATAACTTCCTACCCTATCGGTTAACGCTCCATCCTTGTACGTATCAGCGCATTAAAGAAACGGATATGTCCGCTTTGCCTGCAACTTTGCGTAAAAATTTCCGACTCTGTCTAGTGCCGGCACACTGGCACTAGCTATCTTACTATGCCGCGTTCCCGGAGAAAGGTCACGCTACCCGCCCCTATGCGGAAAGCGGCAGCGCGCTCACGGTGTGCCACGCCCATACCGGTGACGATATCATGCCCGCCGAAACAACCCAAACGCCAGCACAGTGTGAAGACCTGCTTAGCGGCGGATATACTTTGCCGTGATTAACCAGCAGGTTACCGTGCCGCTATCAGACGATCAGTATACTTCAGAATGTCGGGGCGGAGCCTTTGCGCGCTCGATCCTGCTAAATGTCTTCAATACCGGCGATATCCCGGTGGCCTGCGATGAGCTTCGTCGCTAGGTCAAGGTGAACAGTTTTGCGCTGAACGGCCTGGTAAAGCGGCAAGCCACCGATAAATCGTTGTGCCGGAATGGACTGCTTACCTCCAAAGATAAAGAGCGACTGGCAGTCCGAAAGTCGGATTAACCCCGTGCCCACTGGCGTCGCTGTTAGCAGCCAGTGACTGGCTCTGGCAGAGCGCCTACGGGAATTGGTAGGCGCCAGCTGAGCAGCAGCAGATGCAGAGGGTAGAGAACAGTACTCATATCACCACCTAAAAGAGAAACGACGAGTAATCTAAAAATAGTGGATAGGTATAATTTATACGGCGCGATTTATTAGGAATCATCGCGACGATATGCAAGTCTACTGATCGTAGTGTATAGTATAAACTATGATAAACTCACTAATTATAAAGAATGCGTCTATGCCAATTTATTCCATAGCCAAATAGCGCATCCCATATCCTAGAGCCAGTTACATCATTTCCACGAAAGCAAATACGGTAGTAAAATAAAAGCACCAGCAGCGCCAGGACACCACACAGTTCTTGGAGAGAGGCCAACTTCTTATTTATATAATTGTCAGATCCTTAACTCAAAGATATTATAGCAGCTGCATCCTAAGCAGCAGAAATCTTTGATAGATTTACAGTCATCCCTTAGGCGCCCTCGAAAGACCTGATCTTCGACAACTATTGATAGTAAACTAAAAAGAAATTATTTTTTCTGTGCGCAATATATGCAAAAATACGCGAATGGAGTAATAAATAAGTATTTTAAAGTAAAAGACGTCTAGGTTTTTCAAGTTTCCCTCTTATTACAGTGTATCTCCATTTTATTATGATTTATAAAAAGCGTGGTTATGTTTGCGCATCATGTCTAGCTAAGATTTTTCTTTAGCCTGTGCTAAAAACAGTGACATGAGTACAGTGGTTAGTATCGAATAATTTTCCTCGCAAGATTTAACTATATCCCTCAGTATCCATCTTGCTATGAATAGGGTTATACAACGAGAATCTATATAATTATCCTGTATCAAATAGGTTATAGGCTCTTTCCGAACGGTGGGATTATAGTGTGTTAGGGAGCGATATCGGCAAGCCACTCCGCCCTCAGCGGCCGTAGTTTTTATGCAAATTATTGACTTTATACAGGTAGCGGCGCGATTCCTCCGACGGATGCTGCGTAAACAGGGTGTGATAAACCTCATCCGGCCGCATGGCGTTTATTATTTGAAATGCCTGGTTTTGATCGCGTGAGAAGACCCGCAGTACAGTGCTCGCGCCGCCATTATAAGCTGTGATCACCGCATAGCGCCGCGATCTCGGATTTACAATACCGCCTAAATAGCTATTTTGCAGCATGGCTAAATAAGCAGCGCCAGTATCGATATTGTTCCCCGGATCGAATAGATAGCTGCGGCTTGGCTGACCCCCTTGCCTTTCACTTTAAACACGTCGCGCCCCGCGCTATGCCGAACTACTTGCATTAGACCTAAGGCATCAGCGTGGCTCACAGCATAAGGGTTAAAGCTGGATTCCGTCTGCATGATCGCCAGAATCAGCGACTGATCGACGCCATATTGCTGGGAGGCTTTGCGTACCATGTTCAGATATCTATGCGCGCGTTTGTCTACATGGTTTGACACCAGCTGGATAGTAATAGACCAAACTTGGTGTAAGCCAATGGTGCGAATTTTCAAGCGGGTTTTCAGCAGATGATCAGCGAAATGGGCGGCGCGCCACTTATAGAGAATCGGCCCGCCGTTATTATCCAGCACCTGCCCATAGAGGAAGGGCTCTTTACTGATAGCAATATCATCTGCATCTGAGTAAAGATCGACATTCCCAGGATCGTTACCCATCAACAGAGTGCTGATAATCGCCTGACGTAGATGCACGTTCGGATTATCGCCCGCGATGGTTTCAAAGATAATGGTGCCTGCATCAAAGTTAATGTGGCTGCGGGTTTTGTACTGATCGGTGTATTTAACATAATCTTTTGGCCCGGCAATCAGAACTTTATTCAGCCCCCAAAGATTTTCAATGTTATGAGCAAACTGGTCCATTAAAATATCGAAACCGTTCGTGTCTTTTATATAGGCTTCATTTTCAATATTATTTTTACTGCTAGAACAAGAAATTAATAACGAAATAATGATCACTAAAGGTAATATTTTCTTCATGTTACAGACCGTATCAGGACTAAAAATTTCCGAGGCCTAAATCGCCCGAAAAGACGTTATTCACTCGGCGGGGTATATCCCTGGATATGCATATCCTGACCCTTAAAAAGGAAATTAATCATTTCCTGCTCCAATACCTTACGATCAGCGAAGTTCATCATGCTGAGTTTTTTCTCATTAATTAGCATCGTTTGCTTAGTCTGCCACTGCGACCATACTTTTTTAGAAATAGTGTCATAAATGCGCTTACCGAGTTCACCCGGATAAATTTGATAATCTTGCCCTTCTGCTTCATGCTCAAGAAAAGTACAGTAAATAGTTCTGCTCATCATTGTTCCTCTTTTTTGTCAGCCTCAGACAATAGAGCAACATGTCGAGGCTTGCTCAATTGCAATAGCAAGCGTTTAACCGGCGCCGCTAGTCCGACCGCCTGCGGCTGGGCCAAGTTATACCAGAGTCCGCTACCTGCATCCATGCAGCCTTGAAACGCGCCAACCTTCTGCCATATCGGTATGATATCCAAATGGAAATGGCTAAAGGCATGACGAAACACCGTCAGCTGTTCACTTTTCCCATCCGGAAAACCGTGCTGGGTCAGCCAAAGCGACAATGCCTTCAGTTCGGAAAACTGAGGAAAACAAAACAGCCCGCCCCACAGACCCATCGCTGGGCGTTGCTCAAGCCAGACGCGGTTATCGTTCTGGAGCATCAGAAACCAGGCGATTTTTCCCGGCAGAGTCTGTTTCGGTTTTTTCCCGGGATAGCTTGCCCAACTATCGGAGCCGTAAGCCTGGCAACCGCAGTGCAGCGGGCATAGCTTGCATTTCGGCTGCGCTCGGGTGCACACCATCGAACCCAAATCCATCATAGCCTGGTTGAATTGCGCCACTTTCCGCGCCGGCGTAACCTGTTCGCTGTGCCGCCATAAACACTTCTCCACCTCTTTTTCCCCAGGCCAACCGGCAATGGCGTAAAAGCGAGCAAGAACCCTCTTCACGTTACCGTCAAGAATAGGATAGCGCCTATCCAGAGCTAGTGACAATATAGCGCCGGCGGTGGAACGGCCAATTCCGGGCAGAGCGCAGATCGCGTTAAAGTCTTCTGGAAATTCACCGGCGTACCGTTCGTTAATAAGCTGGGCCGCTTTGTGTAGATTGCGCGCGCGAGCGTAGTAGCCCAGACCACTCCATAAATGCAATACCTCATCCAGCGGTGCCGCCGCGAGTTGGCCGACGGTAGGGAATTTGCTTATAAAGCGTTGAAAATAGGGAATGACGGTCATCACCTGCGTTTGTTGCAACATAACCTCCGATAACCAGACTTTGTAAGGCGTTTTTTCTAACTGCCAGGGCAGCGTTTTACGTCCGAACTGCTGGTACCACTTCAGCACGAGTTGCGCGTACGGTAGCGCTTGGCTCATTGGGAAACCATTACCTGATAAAGATTTGTGTGGTTATCCTAGTGCATGATTGCATGCATAGTGCGCACGGCCTGTAAACAGGCATTTTCTTCTATTGTGCGCTTGCTAAACAACGCTATCTTTGCATAATGCGCGTTTGAGAACCATTTTTTACATTCCGGAATTTTATGAGAAACAATGTCATTTCCCCCGAATTTGACGAACAAGGACATGCGCTGCGGCGGATCCGCAGCTTTGTCCGGCGCCAGGGCCGACTCACCAAAGGACAACAGCATGCGCTGGATACACTTTGGCCAGCAATGGGAACCGACTATCAGGCGCGGCGAATCGATCTCGACGCGCTGTTCGGCCGCGCGGCGTCAGTGACGCTAGAGATTGGTTTTGGCATGGGGGCATCTCTAATTAGCATAGCAGCGGCGCATCCCGAGCGGAATTTCATCGGTATTGAGGTTCACTTACCGGGTGTTGGCGCCTGCCTTGCCAGCGCTAAGGAGGCCGGCGTCAGTAATTTGCGCGTGATGTGTCACGATGCGGTAGAAGTACTAGAACAGATGATTCCAGATAGATCTTTGTCGTTAGTTCAGTTGTTTTTCCCTGACCCTTGGCATAAAGCACGAAACAATAAACGCCGTATTATACAGGCGCTGTTTGTCGAGCTTGTCGGGCGCAAGCTGTCCTATGGAGGCATTTTCCATATGGCGACTGACTGGCAACCTTATGCCGCACATATGCTTGCGGTAATGTCCGATGCCGTATCTTTTCGCAACCTTTCTTCCGCAGGGGCTATATGCCGCGACCCGTGAGCCGCCCATTGACTAAGTTTGAACAGCGCGGTCAAAGATTGGGTCACGATATTTGGGATTTAATGTTTGAAAAATGGGTCTGAACTACTCTGGCAGAAGCAATTCTGGCTTTCTTTACACAGGTCGTTATCAGGAAAAATATGTTGTACAAACAATACTCGTATTGTTACTGATTCATATCCCGAAAGGTAGTATTGTTTTTTGAATAAGATTGCGTATCGATAAGCTAAAACAGTTTTCTATATTAAGCTCTGCATATCAGCGGTTGAATTCATATTTCTCGATAGCTAAACGTTTTCATAGGCTAAAATTCAGGTAACCAGATTCATGCTTTTAAACGAAACGCTTTGTGCTTTGTTTGTTGGGATTGCTCCCTCGTGTTACGCAAGGTTACAGAATTCTTGTACGACTGTTAACAGACTGTCTAATGCTGGAAGAACAAGCATCTTCCGCAGGGAAACGGCCACTGCTTCCTTAGCGGGCAATAGTCTCGTCTAAAAACGATGGGGAGTACAGCTATACTCCTGCTGCTGAAAAACTCATTTTTATTTATAAACTATCAGTTTAGAGATGCTATAATGCTTAGCTAAAGTAGCTGCTGGCTCGTTGCTGTCCTGAAGAGAGACTCTGATTTTAAGTTTTGTAGTTGCCTGACTATAAAGTCTAATCATAGTGATAATTTTTTATCTTAACTACATCTCTCGGTAGCTATCTTGCCATAAACAGAACTGTGCAACAAGAATCTATATAATGATACGGAATAAAATAAACAACTAGCATTAGTTTATTAAACTAATTAATTTTATTTATTTTTAATTTTGTTTATTTTTTTATTTATTCTTAATTTAGGTTCAGAATGACAGGGAGATAAAAAACGATTCTAGACTAGAATAAAATCTTTAAGCATGTGGCTCCTATTCTAGATTAAGCAGCTGTTGCGTTATTTGAAAAAACTCAGTGGCTGGGCGTGCCGCCGTCGTGGCCCGATGATATCAGGCAAAGCCGCATCTCCACGCCTGTATCAAACCAGATTGAAACGCTGTTACTGCTATAAACACTACTACTGCTAGACTCTGGGTGACTCTAGCTGCAGGCAAGGTTGCTCTATAGTTATGGAAGGCCCGGACCAGCCGTGCGCACCTTGGTTTTGCTGTGAAAAGGTGAGGCAAGCTTAGCTCGTGCTGAGCCCCGAGCTCTGGCTATGTGCTACTTAACTAATAGCTTTTCGTTACCGGCCGCTGCCGCCTGATGTTGTTCAATACAGCTAGATAAGTGATCTAAGGGCGCGTAGCGTACCCTACCTGCTTACAGAAAAGCAACCGCTTTCGCTGACCGAAGCGCTTTTATCCGATTATCCCTGCATGCCAGCGGCGGCAAGGCGCCAGCATAGAAAGGAGAATTCCGTTGGATTATGTTCCGACACAAGACAAATGGCACGCATACTGCCGATTGATGCGAATTAATCAGCCTATCGGGTCGCTGCTGTTGCTGTGGCCGACGCTCTGGGCGCTTTGGCTGGCGGGCAAGGGCGCGCCAGCCCTGGGAACACTGACGGTATTTATTCTAGGTGTCTTCTTTATGCGCGCCGCCGGCTGCGTGATTAATGATTATGCAGACCGTAAAATAGACGGCCATGTTAAACGCACCCGAGCCCGCCCCTTGCCCAGCGGCGCGCTCAGCGAAAAAGAAGCTAAACTGCTGTTTAGCGCATTGGTAGCAATTTCCTTCGTGCTGGTGTTGACGTTGAATAGTATGACTATCGCGCTTTCAACGGTAGCGCTGGTACTGGCGTGTGTTTATCCGTTTATGAAGCGGTATACACACTTACCGCAGCTGTTGCTGGGCGGCGCGTTCGGCTGGTGCATTCCAATGGCGTTTACCGCCGTGAGTGAGTCCTTACCCTTGAATTGCTGGCTGCTGTTTCTGGCAAATATCACCTGGACGGTGGCGTACGATACCCAATATGCTATGGTGGATCGGGACGACGATCTGCGTATCGGCGTCAAATCAACCGCTATCCTTTTTGGGCTTTTCGATAAAATGAGCATCGGGTTTCTGCAAATGGCGACCCTGCTCTTGCTCGGAATTATCGGGTGGCAGATCAGACTCGGTGGAATCTACTATTTGGCCTTGGTAGGCACCGGGGCGTTATTTCTCTGGCAACAAAAGCTTATAACCTACCGTGAACGACAGGCCTGTTTTCAGGCATTTCTGAATAATAATCTAGTTGGAATGCTGATTTTTATCGGTATTTTTCTGAGTTTGTTGCCGCATTGATCTCCCTGATTTAAACGTGTTTCGAAGCGAATTAACGATAACTGTGTCGCCACTATCTCTGTTAAGCAGTGTCGGTAGCGCCTGTCTCTGCGATGTCAATTTAGAAATGCGAGCCGACAATTATAGTCACGCAACTTAAAAAATGATTATAACCGCTGCGCTGATATACGGCATAGAAGGCTTTTATCAAAAAATATCACTCGGGGTCGGTGCTGTTTAGGGCGCTGTTAGACGTTTGTTTTTGAGCGGCTGCGCGGCGCTATTTGCGCTCTTTACACTTTACAGCGGTTTTACGCTTATTCCGCCGGCAGCGCTGCAATAGCCGGCCGATTCGTCATTACACTAGCACTTTCGATTGCGCTAAAGACGTTCGGCGCAATTAATTCACTGAGAAGATTGCAGATCTCGCTGACTTTCTTATCCATAGCATCACCAGTATCTCTGATATGTCCCTCGGCGCGTAGCGTCGTCACCAGAGTCGAGAATACCGCTTTATCAAAAAACTCTGGAGAGTTGATGCGCTGAAGTGCCGATAACCACTGTGCTATAATTCTGCTCTCTTTTTCCAGCGTTCCGCGATTAAGCTGCGGGTTTGCGCGAAATAGCAAAAAAGTAATGGCGTAGCGCTGCAGCGTTTCGCTCACGCTAGCGGCCAATAGCTGCAGGGCATGGAGACGCGCTTGCACCGGGTACAGCAGCGTTTCCTGCGTTTTCAATAGCCCTTGACGCACCAGTTCAGCAATGAAACTGTCGATGATCGACGGCAACTCGTGCTTGCTATAACGCATAAACAGCTCCGCTTTTAGAAGCGGATATAATAGCATGATCCGCTCGTATAGCTGCGAGCGCGCGATGCCCGGACGGGTGCAAACAATACTTGCTACCAGAGACGGCAAGATGAACAGATGCTGAATGTTATTACGATAATAGGTCATCAAGATGGCTTGATCTCGCGACAAACAGATAATATCGCCAATCGTGTCTTTCTTAACAGTAAACTTATTCATCGCCAACGCATGAATTAAAAGCGCCTCCGGCGTCACATCAGGCACTGTGATGTCCGGCGCATAAGGAACATTGCGCAGCAGCTCGAGATAGCAGGCCAACTGCGATAACAGCTGCGGACGGGAAAGAGAGTGCTGGCGCGAGGCTAGCAGCACGGTAGAGCATAGATTAACGGCATTGGCTGCGGCAGCATTATTGATCCGCACCATAAGAGTAGTCGCAATATTATCCACCGCCATCGCCAGCCAAGCAGGGCGCTGCGCCTCGATAGAATCGATAGAATCACGCCATTGCGGCACATGTTGCGACAGCCAGGCGTCCAGGGAAAGAGGGTCACCAAAATTGACATAACCCTGGCCGAGATTGCGTAATTTGCGCAATCCACGCAACGTTTGCCATAGTCCCTCTTTCTCTTTAGCTGCACCGCGTAATTCTTTAGCGTAAGTCGCTACCTCCATCACGTGCTCATAGCCAACATAAATCGGCACTAGGGTGATCGGTCGGTTGCCACCGCGCAGCATGGCCTGAATGGTCATGGTTAGCGTACCTGTTTTCGGCTCTAGCAGTCGCCCAGTCCTCGAGCGGCCCCCTTCAACGAAATACTCCACCGAATAGCCGCGGCTGAATAGCTCGCCGAGATATTCGCGGAAAATGGCAGAATAGAGCTTATTGCCTTTAAAGGTCCGACGAATAAAAACGCGCCCAAGCGGCGGAAGATCGGGCCTGCTGGCCAGAAATTAAGATTAATGCCGGCGGCGATATGCGGCGGCACCAGGCCTTGATAGTAAAGCACATAGGAAAGCAGCAGATAATCCATATGGCTGCGATGGCATGGCATATAGACGATTTCGTGGCCTTTCCCCGCTAGTTGACGGACTCGCTCGGCGTTGCGCACATACAGCCCTTGATACAGCCGGTTCCAGGTCCAGCTTAGCACCCGGTCTGAAAGGCGAATTGCTTCGTAAGAAAAATCAGCAGCGATTTCCTCCATGAGTTGAATAGCGTTTTTCTCGGCCTTTCCCACGGAAATTTTCTTACTGCGCGATTCATCTTCTATGCATTTTTCAATAACTTTTGCGCCCAGCAGCTTAATAAATAAATCCTGGCGTACCGGAAGACGCGGCCCCGCCGCCACTAGCCGCTGCCGCGAAAAATGAATGCGCGCGACTCTAGCGAGTTTCTGAGCAATACATTTGTCGGCTCCGTGCTCAGTGACTATGTAGCTCAGCGATAACGGCCGAGAGAACTGCACGAAACTATCACGCCCGAACCAAAGCATAGCAAAAACCTCTGGATACTGCTCGGTAGTCGCAACTGCGGTGCGGGCTGACTAGATTTCGATCTTCTGCCGGGCGAACGGCCAAACATAACCAATACTGGAACTAACTGCACATTTAGCGCAGGATTCAAGCGGTGCAAATCAAGATAATTATGAAACACTGAAACCGACTGCATTTTTTTAGCGTAGGGAAATAACACACGTGACCTGTCGTGAACAAAAAGAGAGCGCGGCAAGGCGACGCCGTTAATATACAGAGGCATTATCGGATCAGCTAACCCCCGCTTCAGGCATTGCACACGCAACGTGAGTAGATCTATTTTAGAATTATAAGGTAGCACATATACCATGTGCCGCTGGGAGTTGAGGCCGGCTTCAGAGCTCGGATCGGCCGGAATGATTTTACTTTTTACTATACACCTTATTATTATGCTCAACAATACAAAATAAATCTTATGCCAGCCTGACATATCTTTGTGAAGCCTCTTTCTTAGCAATATGATAGAAGAATACCAGAAACCGCGCGGCAGATCTGTAGCCGCGTCAGCATCTGGATCACAGCAAAAATTGCTGCGGCATCGCGTGTAAAATAATACCTGCTGGGTTTGGCCACCATGGCGCTTGCGGATAACTATCGCAGGGCCGCCCAAGGGAACAAACGACATCTAACGAAGTAATTACGGTATAAGCGCTACCTGCGGCCACGTCTCTAGACGCCCGGCTCCTACGACAGCGCGGCAAGGAACTGATATTGTTGTGAATAATGGCCTATTTCGCGCGTTTTAGGTTTTCAATTGGCAATGATCTGTATATACTCTCATAAAGACTGTATAAAAAAACAGAGGACGGAATGAAAGCTTTAACCACTAGACAACAAGAGGTTTTTGACTTAATTCGAGACCTTATCACGCAGACCGGCATGCCGCCTACACGCGCCGAGATTGCATCGATTCTGGGATTCCGTTCGCCCAATGCGGCGGAAGAACACTTGAAAGCACTGGCGCGCAAGGGCGCTATCGAAATCGTTTCCGGCGCAGCGCGCGGCATTCGCTTGATGATTGAAGAAGAAAGCAGACTTCCTCTAATCGGGCAAGTAGCCGCCGGCGAGCCTCTGCTCGCGACGCAGCATATTGAAGGCCATTATCAGGTGGCTCCTACTGTTTTTAGGCCCCAAGCTGATTTTTTATTGCGAGTTAGCGGTATGTCAATGAAAGATATCGGTATTATGGATGGTGACCTGCTAGCAGTCCATAAAACGCAGGACGCATGCAATGGTCAGGTCATCGTGGCACGAATTGACGATAACGTCACAGTCAAACGACTGAAGCGCCAGGGAAATGTTGTTAAGCTACTGCCCGAGAACAGCCAGTTTTCTCCCATCGTAGTGGACCTGCGTCAGCAAGAACTGACCATCGAGGGACTTGCAGTTGGCTTAATACGCAACTGCAGCTGGCTATAATGCAAGCGCTACGGAGGCAGCATAATGCAGAGGAGCCTCTGCACGGTTGCCCGATTTTCTAGCTTTTAAATATTAGAGAGTGGTGTAGCTTTTCGAATATTTCAGTCTTTACTTTATAGTAATATTTTATAGATTGCAATACCAATTTGCTATCGAATACTCATTTAGAAAATTTCTAATCTGTAAAGTAGACGTGTCGGTGCGGTCTACTATCAAGATCTTTACTAAAATGGAAATTCTAGCTTTGCAGAATATCCTCTATCCGCTTATTAAATCGTTCGACTGTACTATTAATTTGTTGATGCATCGGCAGATTAAAACAGTGTCTTATATCAAGCTCTCTACATAAGCGGTCGAATTTATCTTTCCCAATAGATGAGTGTTTTCGCAAGCCTCTAAGTGCCTGATAAATAGCTATAAAACATTCTCAACTTAAGATTACGAAAGAAACGCCATGCAGTAGCCGCCTGTCTTGGCTTTATAGAGACGGACATAAACCCATCGATTCGCTTGACCTATATTCACGACAAGATAGCGTCGGGAGCTTTTATTTAGTATTTATGGAGGATATTTCACATCAACATGCAGATAACCCCACCTCATAGCCTCTAAACATTTTACGCTTTAATGTTTTCTGTCTCCTTTTTTGTGTTACACAAACGAACTAATCGATACCTGTGCAAACAGCAATCTAAGATATATAATAGATACGTCAGGGTTCAAGAATTTGCATACAAACGATCACAGATCTTTCAATGAAAGAAAGGCGTCTGCCGCAGGGAAACTGCCATTACTTCATTACTTCTTGATTAGCTAAAATCATCGTCTGCAAGCGATGGAGAATATAGCTATGCTCCTCAACACCCTCTCTTTTCCTCATATAATAATCCCGGATTAAATAAATATAAAAAATCAGAAAAAATTAAAAAAATAAAATCCATAATTTATTATCAAGAGAGCTCACTGCTCATAATGAAATCTCATTACGCATCTCATCTAGCTAATCTTGAGCCAACCTGGAATAGACGAGTTTCAAGTAGATCAATACGTTGCTGAAGAATGTCAAAAACATTATAATAGATACCTATCTTGTAATTCGTGCCTAAATACGCCTCTTACCTGTCCGAATTTGATTGTCGATTCAACCAACCTTATGACCTAGAAACACTGATACCGCGCTTCTTAGTAGCGGCATTCAGTCTGTTGAAAACAGCTGAGTAAAAAGCGTCATTAGACAATTAAATCATCACTATTCTATTATTTTTCTCAAAACCAGAATCATTAAAACTTAAGCCAGAAACCCTTAAACCAAGTAAAAAAAACTTAAAACACACAAGAAGCATATTATTTAGCTATTCTTATCAGACCGTACGGTATTGCATCTACTTTTTGGGATTGTATATACTTTTAATCCCATTACTAAGAACCCCAATCGATACTCAAATTTATTCAGATAACCAAGCGTATATTGACAACAAATTGCATAATAAATGCCCATTATCGTTTTTGACACTCTCTAACACAATATTTATCGACTTGAGAAGTATCTATTTTCAGTATAGTTCAAGCCCGGCTGGTTAAAATTCGTAATTATAGAAAATATAATGAAACACATAAGATTTAAGATCTTACTTTCTGAGATCAGAAAATAATTTAGCTTTTCAAAAAATAATTTACTTGTAGTTTTATACATTATTTTCTTTTTTATCTTACCAAAAAATCAGGAAACCATAAATAAACTCTTTATTTTTCTATAAAAATAGATAGTTAGATTTTTATAAACTCACAGCGTGAGATCTGAAATTTCAGGCGCTTCATTATATTTTTTTTGATTCTTTTTTCTTGACTCGAAGGTTTCTACATCAAGCTATAGTTATTTTATCTTTAAGAAAAATAGTAATAATAAATTAATTAACATTAATTATCCTTGATTATTGATCAAGCATTAATTTTATTTGTTTTTAATTTTACTGATATTTACTTATTCTTAATTTAGATGTGGAATGACGGATTTATTGATATTTTCCTTCTTTTCAATAAAAAAAGAAAAATCAAGCGCAGAAAAATCAGATACGGAATGACAAAATTAAATTTTCACTATTAATTTTTTATCAAACTAGTGTCAGATTAAATATTAAGGACAAAGACACTTAAGCTTGATGCTACTATTTCATTAGTAAAATACCCATTAATCTTAGCGTTTATCTAGTCATGTTGTGTCTACCAAGCAGTAGCTTCATTTCGAAATGTCTGAATATTATTCAATATAACGATTAAGGCATTAGCAGAGCAGCATATTCATTTTAATTTCCGCTATATTTAGCTTATTACCATATTTAGGTATACGAAAAAATTTAAAACAGCACAATAAAACCTTGTCCTGATCTAGCGAAAAGGCTGAGCACAACAAGCCCGAGCTATTCATCGTGAGATTGTCTATGACCGGCCTCATGCGGCACGCGTAAGCATATTGTGTTGAGATCTTACTAAAAATTAAATCGAGAGAGAGAGAGAGAGAGAGAGAGAGAGAGAGAGAGAGAGAGAGAGAGAGAGAGAGAGAGAGAGAGAGAGAGAGAGAGAGAGAGAGAGAGAGAGAGAGAGAGAGAGAGAGAGAGAGAGAGAGAGAGAGAGAGAGAGAGAGAGAGAGAGAGAGAGAGAGAGAGAGAGAGAGAGAGAGAGAGAGAGAGAGAGAGAGAGAGAGAGAGAGAGAATTGATCGTTGAGTCATTTTGATTATTTTATAGGCCCGCCAATAACTCACTGACTATCAAAGATTGCATACTCTCAGCCGTTCTATACACCATCCTCCTAAGCAAGTTTTCAGGCTTTAACGGCAGCTATGTTGAATTCGTTAATGATTGGTATCTTTGATGCAAACCACCAGATACATCGGGTTATAGAACTGACGATACACGTCCAGCATATGCTACATAACCGCAATAAACTCAGAATTGACCAGATAATTTTCCCTACGGTTTCAGTTTTTTTAATGTACGCTTTGCTGTTTTATGCGCGATTGTTTTGATGTCTTACAGTTCTACTGCTTTATCCACACGCAATTGCAATGTCCACTTTCCCTGCGCTTCTTGCGGTTTGCGGCAGCTTAGCGCAATTAAATGTGCTGCAGCATCACCATCGACAATAAGGTCACACATCCGCTTGTTCGGTTTGCGGATCAGGACTGCCTCAAGCCTTTCTACAAAAAACAATGCTTGATTCGATCTATTTTGCGAGCACCTATTTATAAAATATCAGCTAACGCCTCATTACTCAGTTATTTTATACATCTAATTGATATAATAAAATTAATGCATTAACAACTTTCTGTGCGGCATGCTTTCTTGCTTACTAACGCTTCCAGTTGCGTTCTTTCTTCTGATGTAAGGATAATAATTTATTTTCCTGTTTCTCTACTTTAACAGATTTCTCGGCTCTAACTAGAGATACTGCAACCGCCATTTTTATGTGTTAAGACACTATAATCATTACAGCTTGACTCAGAAACCATAAAGCCAACTAAAAAACCAAAAAATATGAGAAAACACATGCAATCCAAGATATCACGTTCTGAATTTAAAGACAGTCTAACTATCTATGTTGCTGATAATAAAAATTTATTTCTTATCCCCCCGCTTTCCAGCAAGATGGAAAAAGAAAAAGCATTTGTAAGATGATAGGAAGATATGTGCGTAGATCATCTATCGTAGATTTCGTTTGAGAATTGGCTTATGTGGTATTAGAAAATCACGATTACGTCAACTCTTTAAGAATAAAGCTAATCAACCTCCTTGCATTGCTTTTGAGATAGCAATAATGGGCAAGTGTCATATAAGGCGGCCCACAACACTGCGTCTCAAACTACACTCTGCTATTGTCACTAACACTTTTTATTACTTTCAACGCCGTAAGATTTCCGTCTTATTTAGAGAGATTAGACGCGACTCTTGATCTGTTCTTGCTACGATTACGTAAGCGTATTTATAGGAAGTCACTCTTTTTTTAAAAGTGACAGCGGATTAGTAGCTAGAGTATAAAATTAGAAAGAGACTAGCCTCGACAAGCTCACGGTTAAGATGGCGCAAATATAGTCTGCAAAATCAGCCATCGTAATAATAACGATCATTCAAATTGATTACGATACCTTACTCAGCCCAGCTAAGCTACACTGGAAATAAATGAATACTCTATTGGAAAATGTGAAAAGCATTATGATAGGCGCTTACCATTAAATTCTTAGCAAATATATATCTCGTCAACTAACCGAATTCAAGTATCGATTTAACCAAAATCATGGCTTGAAAGCACTGATACAACGCCCCTTAGTGGCGGGATTGAAAATACCCAAAATGCCATATAGCCTGTTGAGGATAGCTGAGCAAAATGCGTAATCAGGTAATTTAATGGATTAATGCAATATATCGATGAATGACAGCAAGAATGTAAATTTACACACACCCATGATGCAAGAGTATCTAAAACTGAAGGCACAGCATCCGGATATCCTACTGCTCTATCAGATAGGAGAATTTTATGAGTTGTTTTATGACGACGCTAAACGTGCATCGAAGCTAATAGATATCTGCCTAACTAAACGAGGCGCCGACGGCGGCGAACCAATACCGATGGCCGGCGTTCCTTATCATACAGTAGAAAATTATCTAGCTAAGCTGGTGGCGATGGGAGAGTCGGTCGCTATCTGTGAACAAACAGGTAACCCCGCCACCACCAAAGGGCTAGTTGAGCGGCGCGCAGTCCGCATCGTCACGCCTGGCACTCTAAGTGATGAAGCGCTACTGAACGAAGGTCAGGATAACCTGCTGGCTGCCCTCTGGAAGGGGCCGAAGGGGTTTGGTTATGCTACGCTTGATATGACCTCCGGCCGCTTCCTAGCCTCGGAACCGGCGGACCGCAAGGCCATGGCCGCGGAATTACATCGCACCAATCCGGTTGAGCTGCTCTATCCCGAAACGCTCGAGGATATGGCGCTTATTGAGCATAACAGCAGCCTGCGTCGCCGGCCGCTCTGGGAGTTTGAGCTTGATACCGACCGCCATCAGCTTACTATGCAGTTCGGCACCCGAGATTTAATCGGCTTTGGCATTGAGCGGGCGCAAATGGCCCTGCGCGCTGCCGGCTGTCTGCTGCAATACGCTAAATATACCCAGCGCACCTCGCTGCCGCATATTCGAGCCGTCACCCTGGAGCATCAGCAAGATACTCTCTTGATGAATGCCGCAACGCGGCGCAATCTAGAATTGACGCAAAATCTCAGTGGCGGTAGCGAAAATACGGTGGCGGCCGTCCTTGATCGCACGGTTACGCCCATGGGTAGCCGAATGCTAAAACGCTAGCTGCACACACTCATCCGCGATATCACTATTCTCAAACACCGCCAGGAAAGTATTCGCGCGCTACAGGAGCAGGTGTCGGCTCTACAGCCGCTGTTGCGTCAGGTCGGGGATTTAGAACGGGCACTGGCGCGTCTGGCTCTACGCTCGGCGCGTCCACGCGATCTGACTCGCATGCGCCATACCTTTGCGCAACTGCCGGCTATTCAAACTCTGCTAGAAGGCAAGTTGAATTCCTATTTGTCGCAGTTACTGAATCGGGTTGGACAATTTAAGACGCTGCACGATTTGCTAGCGCAGGCTATTATAGATTCGCCGCCGGTACTGGTGCGCGACGGCGGTGTTATAGCTCCAGGATACCATGCCGAACTGGACGAATGGCGCGGCCTAGCGGTGGGCGCAAGCGATTATCTCAACCGTCTTGAATTGCGCGAGCAGGAAAAACCGGCCTGGAAACGCTGAAAGTCGCCTTCAACGCCGTGCACGGTTATTTTATTGAGCTAAGCCGCAGCCAGAGCCATCTGGCGCCCACTCACTACGTACGGCGTCAAACGCTGAAAAACGCAGGGCGCTATATCATTCCTGAGCTGAAGGAATACGAAGAGAAAGTGCTGACTTCGAAGAGCAAGGCGCTTGCGTTAGAAAAAGTGATATATAATGAACTATTTGATCTTCTGTTGCCTCATCTGGCAGCATTGCAGCAAAGTGCCGCGGCGCTCGCAGAGCTGGATGTTCTCTGCAATTTGGCGGAGCGCGCTGAAACGCTGAACTATGTGTGTCCGACGATTAATTTTCAGCTAGGCATCCATATCGCCGGCGGCCGCCATCCCGTAGTGGAGCACATGTTGAGCGAACCTTTTATCGTCAATCCGCTGGTATTGTCCGACGCGCGACGCATGCTGATTATTACCGGCCCAAATATGGGTGGTAAGAGTACGTATATGCGCCAAACCGCTCTGATTGTGCTACTGGCGTATATCGGCAGTTTTGTCCCGGCTGATCAGGCGATAATAGGCCCAGTAGATCGTATCTTTACCCGCATCGGCGCCGCAGACGATCTGGCCTCTGGTCGCTCCACCTTTATGATGGAGATGACTGAAACTGCCAATATTCTGCATAACGCTACGCGTCAGAGCCTGGTGCTGATAGATAAGATCGGGCGCGGCACCTCGACCTACGATGGTCTGTCCCTAGCCTGGGCCTGTGCGGAAAATCTAGCTGGACGCATCAGGGCGATGACATTGTTCTCTACGCACTATTTTGAGCTCACTACCCTGCCGGAGAAAATGGCAGGCGTGGTCAACGTGCATCTAGATGCAGTGGAGCATGGTGACAACATCGCTTTTATGCATAGCGTGCATGAAGGAGCCACCAGCAAGAGTTACGCTCTGTCAGTAGCGGCACTAGCGGGGATGCCGCGCGAAGTTATCAAGCGCGCATGCAAGAAGCTGAAAGAATTGGAAAAGACGCTACCCACCGGCGCGGCGACAGGCAGCATAGCCAGCTCTCAGCTCTCGCTATTACAGCCGGAGCCGATTTCACCGGCGGTTTATGCGCTGGAAAATTTGGATCTCGACACGCTTTCACCGCGCCAGGCACTGGAATAATGGCTATACCAGCTGAAGAAAATGATCTGATAGTAAGGTCACGACAAAAATGAGGAAGTTAACTTTCTATTTTTTCTGCAACCGCCGCAAGAACTAACTTATCCTAACAAGCTTTATGGCAGGCGCTCTTCAGCGTTAGTGACAGGATTATTCCGATAAAAGTTTCTGATAATGATTTGCGTAACGACGCTGCAATAAATTTACGTATAAGGTCTGATAAGATATAGGTTTGATTTGCAGTATGAGTAATCAGAAATTTTTGTCTAAATCAATTGATTATTTAACTGGAAATCTAGTCTCTATCCGTCATTCTGCAGTTAAACTAAAGGTTTTGTCCTAGATAAACCTTCGTTATACACCGCCGTTTATGGCAAGATAATTATTGAGGAATATAAGTTGAGGGAAAATATTATTATGAATATACTGCATAGTAAGGAAACCAACACAACTAAAAAAAGAATTGCTCTTCAGGCAAGCAACGAGACAGAATCTACTTTAGCTAAGCATTATAGCATCTCTGCATGAACCGTTTCTAAATGAAAAAGGTAAGATTGTGCTGAGGATTATAGCCACATTACGCATCATTTACAGACAGCCGATTTCTAAATGCAATGCACGATAGACACTCAACGTACACCATGTTATGAGATAAATGAGCCGAATGCATTAAATTCTTAGTCGTGAAAGTGCACTAAACCGGTTTTGATCTTTAGATTTAATAGCTATGCTAATGCTTGCTTACGTATATAAAAACTTCTAACTATACTGGGAATAGATACTATTCAAGTGGATTAACACTCAACTGGAGAATGTCAAAAACGCCATTAAGAAGACTTATCATGCAATTCATAGCCAATATACGCTTCGTTACCCAGCTAAATTTGAGTATCAATTTAATGAAAGTTATGACTTGAAAGTAATGATACCGAGCTTCTTGATTGCAGCATTGAAAGCATCCACAATACCATGCAGCCTGTTAAGGCTAGCTGAGTTAGATAGATAATCAGGTTGTGTTTTCGTTTTTATCCTTCTAGTTTTTAATACATAAAAGTGTCGGTTGCAGTGTCTGTCACAGAACTGAAGGAATCTCTAAAATGGTATTAGTCTTAGGTCGAAAGAAAAAACGCAACTGGATGCATTGTTTCTTCTAAGAAAAGTTGAAGACAGTCCTGCACTGTAAATAGAAAAACAGATGTATAATCGCCTCATAGAGGCTCATGCGAAAGCGCATTTAATTACGCCAAGTTGCAGAAAACCGCCAGAGAATGGAGACATTAAACTTTATAACTGCTTGCTAATAAAGCAGTAGAGCTGCAATATCTTAAAAAAACCTTGCGTAAAACAGCAAAGCGCACAATAAAAAAACGAACTGAAACCGTGGACGAAAGTCGACTGAATTTTATTACCAGAAGCTAATGGCGAATTCATTCCAGCTATCGAGAATGTTCTAAATTCATATAGTTTTATCTATAACCAGAGGCATCCTGTGGTCTACATGGACGAAACGCATCGTCAATTTCTAGACACAGCACGCTTGTCTCTGCCCTTAAAGCCTGGGGAAAATATTTATCCATCATTTGATATGTAATATGACAATAAAGAATTTTTTATCTTTTATCTACTCCGGTTTATATGCCGCTTTGAAAAAAATTGCAATCCTTATAGGAAATTAACTCAATAGCCTGAGCGATTACATTCTACAGAAAATCAACGGTTCTTTCTGCAGATTTTCTGAGCAGTAATTTCAGCCTAGGAAACACTATCTCGATAGAGTTTAAATCTATGAATAAAATCCAAAGATAAAAAAGAATCATATCTTTAGCTTCAATAACTTATCGCACCCCACCTACTTCATGAGTAGACAAATTATCTATTATCACTATATTTTCTGGCACAAGTTTAGAAGAAATTGGTTGTTCTACATAAGCAAAAAGCATATTCGTTGATTATTCTATCGAGTAGCATAGTTGCATTTAATTCAGATAGAAGCATACTAAAAATAACTGTCGTCGTTTTACAGTAGGAACGTAATACATTAAGCTCATCATCATTGCCCTAGTCTGCCGCAGCCTCTTGACCTACTTAAATTTGTCCTTATTGCCGTTGTATATACAAAAATAAGCCTCTCTAGTGAGAGATATAACATTTTTTCAGACCATGTATGAGCTAAATCATTGCGATCTTATTCAGTGGCAGCTACGGTCTTTTTTAACTGTTATCATATAGCGGCAAGGCTTTTTTAATACTAAAAGTACTTTTCAGCGAAACTTATATTTCAAAGAATATTAGATGACAAGACTCATCAGTCGTGACTCAGGTTTCTTGATACTTGTGCCTATTCACACAAATAAGAGTGATATTTTGTTGCTTTAATTGTCTTCAAACAATAAAGATTGTTTAGTATTCTTCAGAAGAAGAAATATGTAATCTTCTTTTCTTATCAAGAAATCGGAGTCACGACCGATTCACCAACATGCGTCAAAATAAAATAAGAATACACATTAATTTTTGATTTGCGATACTGCCTTCTGAGATATGATGTTGCTGACAAGACCAGTAATTAAATGAGCGGCAAGTTGCGACCGTAATAGATTTCCTGCATCTCTTTGTAGAGTAAAGCAGTAATCGCTTTGCGCTTGTCCGCTCTGAGATCCTCCGGCCGAGTATTGAAGAGATAATGTTTCAGATCGAAATTTTTCAGCATCATCTTGGTGTGAAAAATATTCTCTTGACACACATTAACATCCATCATGTGATAGAGTGCTTTCATATTGTTAGACATAAAATTCTGAATGGAGTTAAGTTCATGGTCGATATAATGTTTTACTCCATGTATATCACGGGTAAATCCGCGTATACGGTAATCCATGGTGACAATATCCGACTCTAATTGATGAATCAGGTAATTAAGTGCCTTTAACGGAGAAATAACGCCGCATGTCGACACTTCAATATCGGCGCGGAAAGTGCATAGCCCACCTTCGGGATGGCTTTCCGGGTAGGTATGTACACAAATATGGCTTTTATCTAAATGCACCACCAACGATTCAGGCAGCGGCCCTGGGTGTTCGGACGTATCAATACTACCGGAATCGACGGCTTCCTCACTGACCAGCAGAATTACGCTCGCGCCCTGCGGCGCGTAGTCCTGGCAGACGATGTTTAGGATATTGGCGCCTATAATAGAGCAGGTTTTGCTAAGAATTTCCGTCAGACGATTGGCATTATATTGTGCGTCAATGTAGGCGATATAGCCATCACGGTCTTTCGGCGTTTTAGCATAACAAATATCATAAATACAAAAACTCAGGCTCTTAGTCAGATTATTAAAGCCATGTAGTTTTAGCTTCTGCAATTTGGTTCACCCCCTTATACATACCATTTCAACCGGCGTCTGATAAGGCATTCAGTAAATATTGCGGCAAGACGAAGCTGCTGCCATGGATCGCTACATTATAGTAGCGGCAGATTAGTCCGGTTTTGTCGATGCGCGCCGCTAAGATCGCGATATCGATCTGGCGTTTTACCGGACTTTGAGTGGCCCAAGCGAAGGTCATTATACCACCGTAATAGGTTGGCACCGCTGCCTGATAAAAGCAGATATCGCTGAAATAGTCACGGAGTTTCTGGTGGCTATTGACTGCCTCATCCTGCTGTAAAAAACATACGCCGTTCTGCGCAACGAAAATGCCGCCTTCGTTAAGGCAGCGCGCGCAGCCCTGATAAAAATCAGACGTAAATAAGCCTTTCCCAGGCCCGATTGGATCGGTGCAATCGGAAATAATGACATCAAATTTCTGGCTGCTTTGAGAAACAAAATCTACACCATCGGCAATAACCAACGTAAAACGCGGGTCGTTAAACGCGCCCGCGTTGTGACGCGGCAAATATTTTTTACAGCAGGTCACCACGCCAGCATCGATTTCAACCATAGTTATTTGCTCTACGCCAAGATGGCGGCTAACTTCACGCAGCATCCCACCGTCGCCGCCGCCGATAATGAGCACTTTTTTAGCATTGCCATGGGCGATGAGCGGAACATGGGCCATCATTTCATGATAGATAAATTCATCGCGCTCGGTAGTCTGCACAATACCGTCTAGCACCATAACTCGCCCGAACACGGAATTTTCAAATATTACCAAATCCTGCTGGCCGGTAGTTTTCCGGTACAAGACGTTATTAACGGTAAAATATTGGCCAAAATGGTCGTGCAACGTTTCGTGCCAAGTTTCTTGATTGGACATGTCTAGCCGCTCCTTAGCAAATCCGCCATGAAAACAGCGCAACATGATAGCCAACTCCGCCTGCTGTTGCACAGTTAAATTTCGCGCACTAGAATACGTATCTCGCAACCTCTACCCAGATAAATGCTGCATAACAAAAACCGATTTAACCGTTATTCTGCACTTAATTTTTCTTTTTTATCTTACCGAAAAACAGGAAACTATAAATAAATTCTTTATTTTTATATGTATAGATAGCTAGATCGCTTTCAAACCCAGAACGTGAAATCTTAAATCTCACTTTTTTCCATCATATTTTGCTTAATTGCATATTCTACTCAGCCATTCTCAATAGACCGTATAGCATTACGGGTGTTTTCAATGCCGCTACTAAGAAAAGCACGGCATCAGCGCCCCAAGTCATATCATAATGTCGGTTAAATCATACTCAAATTTAACTAGATAAACAGACATATGTTGATCACGAACTGCATAGTCAGTGCCTGTTATAGTGTTTTTGAAATGCTCCAGAAAATACTTCTCTACTTCAGAGTGTCGATTTCCATGATAGCTTAAAGGCTGGCTACCTAAAATACGCAATGAGGTTTAATTATGAGCAACTGTTTAGTCTTGGCTTATCACATAGAGCTCCATAGAGCTCTACCGACAGTTCTGTTCATGAACAAGAGATATGGTTTATGCAAAATATCCTAATAATTAGTCTGCATTGCCAGACAACTACAACACCTAAAATCAGAGCCGCTTTCAAGGCAGAAACTAGCCAGCATCTACTTTAGTTAAGCGTTATCGCTTTCCTAAACTAACCGTTTCTAAATGTGATAACAACACTCCCCATCGTTTTCAGGCGACGCTGTGGCTAGCTCAAGAAGCCGTGGCCGTTTCCCTATATAAGACTCTTTTCTCCTACTGAACGATCTATTAACAGTCGTAGCCGAATTCCTGAACTCGCATGCCTCGATCTGGCCTGGATCGCTATTTACGCAGACATAAATTTTGACGTCTGCGTAAGATCAAGGAGAAAGTAAAAAAACAAAAACACAAAGCGTTTAAAAACCATGAGCCTGGTTAGCTAGATGTTAATCTTAAATATATTTAACTAATGTCACATGAAACCTCACGACGTTATCTTTTTGTGAGTATAGAGTGAATCACTGGATGGATTGCGTTTCTCTCTAAAAAATCAAGACTTCGGCCAATCTACCGAGATTCTTACGTGATCTTGGTCTAGGTTGCCCTATTACTATTTATCGAGCAACTAAAGGCAAAGAATTTACAGATTGTTTTTGAGAAACATGAACTAGTCCGCCTATATGCCGATCTTAAGATCGAAAACCGTCTTAGTCTACCGATACATCCACAAACGAATAGTATTTTTAAAAAACTTAATGCGCGCACAGACAATGTGATTTAAAGCCAGAATTTCTATTCTGGTAAAGAGCTTGAGGTCAGACTGCAGCAATATATCTGGCTCTATGATTAAGAATCATCTCAGTCAATATTGAGGCCGTAAAACTCAATTGTAGTCTATTAAATATCAATAAAAGATTAAACCAGAATATTTAAAACACAATCATACCACTTTCCAAGATGTAATATCAGCTCGATCTTGTGGGCGCTTATTTTTGTTTAATACCTCGCCAATCAGTCGCATTGCATATCTAATTGATCTATCATAATTCAAAAAATCAATGCATTCATAATGTTCTATGCTGCATGCTTGCTCTTTCTGGCCTAAGCCTCTAACTTGAGAAGAATAATATATCTTTTTATTCTTCTATTTTGAGGGACTTCTTAAAATCTGCCAAAAGATACTACAACTAGGACTGTTGCGTATCAAGAGATAAGCCCAAAGATAAAATTCATACACGAAAATTATATTCTAAAGAACTGCCACATTCTTATCACAGAAGCTTATTTCATTAATGAAACGGCAATAAAGATAAGCATGAGGAGATTAAATCGACGCAGCAGATGAGGTTAACCATGCACGACTATTCTCCCATCTGCCGCCGAGAAGCGACAACATTCGCCTCTAGCATGAGAGATTTATCTAGATTAAGTGCAGCTATGCTAGCGTCTTGACACGAAAAAAGTAGCGTTTGCAATACCCCTGTGGCAAGAGCTGAAAACCCCCTAAAATAGAGAAATATAAAATACGTTACCATCCTTATATCGGAAGAAATAGCGTAACTGGAAGCGTTAGTCAGTAAGAGAAAGCATACGACACAGCAGGCGGATTGATTAAGCTATGTAGCTCTTCACGTGAAGTGAAATAGATATTATATGCGTTCCTCTGTTGCGGCATATTAAAGAAAGCCATTTGATAAGGCCGGAAGTTATATCTATAAATCTAGAGGAAACCCGATTCATAAATTAAAATTGACGTGTAGTCTTATTTTGTCCTCACGCCTACTAATTAATTTTGTAATCTAATTTCGTCCGCAATATGGACTTTACTAAAAAGTACTTTCAGTATTTAAACGAGTCTTGCCGATCTATCACGTTTTTCACTAATAAAAAAGGTCGTAGATTCTATTGAAAATAGCGCGATAATGTAGTTCATGCACATAAATTATAACCTAAAGAAATGCAATATTTTTACTAGAGAAGCCGCTTTTCATTGAAAAAATAGCAAAAACGAGAAATATGAGAAGACAAAAAGCCGCATAAAACTGGGTCAACGATGCCGGACTGACGTGCAGTCGGAAGCGACGACACTCAGTGCTGGCATACGTCTATCTGAATTAACCTCAACCATGCCACTCAAGCGAGCAATAAACGGACATACTTTCCTTTCTGACATAGAGCAGGGACTCATTCCTGAACTTACACTAGAGAGTATCGTGAGAACAGATAATTTAACCACTAATAAGATTGATAGCACACAAGAAGCTATTGTAGCTATATTTTCTAGATTTAAATCCTATCTAGAGAGCGCTCTCCAAGCTAGAAATCGAATGGCTGCCTAGAAAGGCATGTAGTAAAAACGTCGATTCGTTTCGGAATGCGATCGCTAAAGTTATTCAATTAATTTTCCATAAATATTGCGATAATTTTTATCGCAGAAGGATATAATCCGGAATAGATAAAAGCACTCTAATATCACATCACACATTAAATAATAGTTAAATACGTTTGAGCTTGATACGAGTTTTATCAGTAATAAAATTATAATCTATCTCGGTATTTATATAGTCACGCTATATAGTCATGTTATATTTATAAAATGGTCAATTCACTTCACGATCTCTCAATTGTGTGAATATAAAAACTTAGGCATGATCCGATCAGTATATTGAGCTTACTTTCCGTTATGTTTAGTCAACTGCTATGCTTGAATGAATGAAAAATTTAAAAAAGTTCCAAAGCCTAGGCCTGATTCAACAAGAAAGCTGAGCACAAGGAACCTGGGCTATAAATGTTAAGATTGTCTATGATCGGCGAAATTCGGTATGTATAAGAAAGTTGCGTTAAGATATCCTTAAGAAATTGACTGCAATTAATCTTGGCTTTATGCTCAGCCAATATAGTTGGCCGACGACTCACTAACGGCCGACTAGCAATGAAGTACTGCACGCCCCAGGTGCTTGTGTATTCATGAGCCGCCCTCGCAGGTCTTCCGGCCCTCAACAGAAGGGTGCGGGTGTGTGTCCAATTAATTAACGAAAATTTTTATCGATGAAAATCACCAGACTCATCGGGTCATGGAGCCGATGATATACTTCTAGAAAATTGTCAACACCCAAAACGAATTTGACACTGGCTTCTGGCGGCATAATCCGGCCGATCTTCGTTTACGACTTCAGTTTATTTGTAGTGTGCATTTACTATTTTACTCGAAATCGCTTTGACATATTGTAGCTCCACAGCTTTATCGGCAAGAAATTGCATGCTTTATTGTTTCTGCCTTCATAGCAACTTACTCAGGCTTAGAGCAATTACATGCACTTCGATATTACTACCTACAATGCGGTCATATACCCGTTTGCTCGGTTTACGGCTCAGGAGTGCCTCAAGCGCTTCTTCAAGAAAATGATAATTCATCCAATCAATCTTGCGAGCACGTATTTATAAAATTTCAGCTAATGCCTTCGCTCCTCAGTAGCTTTACGCGTCTAGTTAATATATCATAGTTTAACAAAATCAATGTATTTATAACTTTCTGTGTGGCATGCTTGCCGTTACTGACTAGCGCTTTCAATTGCGCCCTTTCTTTCGACGTAAAGGTAATCTTGAATAAACTCGTTTCAATTCATCTTTACGGCCAGCGCGGCAAAAAACGGCCGGCGTCACCGTTTCAAGCACCACTTAGCAAGAGGGCGTTCTTTCTGCCCTTACTTAATTCTGCCAATCGCTTATCATGCCTATGTAGCGCCAGTTACCCTCATTCTAGCCATTCCGTGTGGAACACACCTTCCTTATCGATGTGCTTATAAGTATGAGAGCCAAAATAGTCACGCTGAGCCTGAATCAGGTTAGCCGGCAGGACGGCGGAGCGATAGCTATCATAGTAAGCGATAGCGGCGGAGAAAGTCGGGGTCGGAATGCCGTGCTGAACAGCGTAGGATACCACGTAGCGTAGTGCTTGTTGATAGTCATCCGCAATCTTCTTAAAATACGGCGCGAGTAACAGGTTAGCAATCGCAGGATCCTGAGCATAAGCATCGGCAATCTTTTGCAAGAACTGCGCTCGGATAATGCACCCGGCGCGGAAAATTTTCGCGATTTCTCCGCAATTTAGATCCCACTGATTCTTATCCGAAGCGGCTTTCAATTGGGAAAAGCCCTGCGCATAAGAAATTATTTTGCCAAAATAGAGCGCACGGCGCACTTTTTCAATAAAATCTGCTTTATCGCCGCTGAATGCTTCAGTTGGTGGACCGGTAAGAACCTTAGACGCTGCCAAGCGCTGCTGCTTCAGGGACGACAAATAACGGGCGAATACTGATTCGGTAATCAGACTTAGCGGCTCCCCTAAATCCAGCGAGCTCTGGCTGATCCATTTTCCGGTTCCTTTGTTGGCCGCTTCATCAAGAATGGAATCTACCAGAAACTGGCCCTGCTCATCTTTTTTTATGAAAATATCTTTAGTAATATCAATTAAATAGCTGTTTAATTCGCCTTGATTCCATTCATTAAAGATGCTGGCTAGTTGCTCATTACTCAGACCCAGGGTACTTTTCAGCAGCGCATAGGCTTCGGCAATAAGCTGCATGTCACCGTATTCAATACCGTTATGCACCATTTTGACATAATGACCGGCGCCATCGGGACCGATATAGATTACACATGCCTCCCCATCAGCGCGCGCAGCAATTTTTTCTAAGATGGGAGCTACAAGATCATAGGCGTGTTTCTGTCCACCCGGCATAATTGACGGTCCTTTTAATGCGCCGTCTTCACCACCAGATATGCCGGTGCCGATAAAATTAAAACCTTCTTCTGACAGCTCGCGGTTGCGGCGGATAGTGTCTTTATAGAAGGTGTTGCCGCCATCGATAAGAATGTCGCCTCTCTCCAAAAACAATTTCAACGAATCAATAGTTTTATCGGTACCTTCACCGGCCTTGACCATCAACAGAATTCGTCGTGGTTTCTCAAGCGAATTGACAAATTTTTCTAAGCTATAATAAGGCATAAGATTTTTCCCCGGGTTTTCAACGATTACTTCATCGGTTTTTTCGCGCGACCGATTAAAAATAGATACGCTGTAACCGCGGCTTTCGATGTTAAGCGCCAGGTTGCGCCCCATGACTGCCATACCAACGACGCCGATCTGTTGTGTAGACATTAAGGAACTCCTATAGTAAAGATCTTATACTGCCGTTTTGCGGCGTATCAGTCTAGTCTATATTGTAAGTTAACTATCGCATTCCGGAAGGAATTAATGTTTTTTAAATAGTTTTATTTAATTCTTATCAATATTTTATATACTATAATAGCTTTTTACTACCCAATAGTGCTTAAAAATTTCTGATTGTAGAGCCAGACATATCGGTACAGTGCGATCTTAAGCGCTTACCAGAATAGAAGTGGTAGCTTTGCAGAACTTCTCTGCTTATTAAATCGTTTAACTATGCCATGCGTTTATTGATGCATTGGTAAGATAAGATATTTTTCTATATCTAGCTCTGCATATAAGTGCTCGAATTCATGTTTCCCGGTAGCTAAAAATTTTCACAGACTAACAAGATGATTTGTAAAATCTTTGCCATTGTCTGTAAGTTCCCGATAAATAGCCAGGGAAAATGCTCGACTAAGATCACGCAAGAAACGTCATGCATTAGCCATCGCCTGGGCTTAACAAGAGACGCATAAAAACTCATCAAGTTGCTCGATCTATACTTATAAAAAGATAACGTCGTGAGATTTCATTTAGCATATGTGGAAGGGATTTTATATCAACATATAGATAACTGTTTGGTTCTAGATTATTATCTAGACTCTCAGCACGCCGCACTGTGCATTCCAAGATAGTTACTGCAGGGTACAGGATAAAATATCCTGATAATTAAACCCTATATTCAGGCGACTACAACACTTCAAATCAGAGCCGCGCTTTAGAGAAGTAACGAACCAGCATCTACTTTAGTCGAGCCTTATAGATCTATGCACTGAGCGCTTTTAAATAGCAAAACGAGATGATTTTGAAGATTATATATACCCTCTATCGTTTTATAAACGACGCTATCTGCCTATTCAGTTAGATGCATGAACGAATTCAAAACAATCACCTAAAGCCCTTAGCCTAATCCGGTCAGAAGTCTGAGTACAACAAACCGCAGCTACGGATGTTTAGATCATTCATGATCAGCTTAATGCGACATGCGTAAAGATAGCGTGTTGAGACATCTTTAATAAAATAAGCCTAATCGATAACGCTTCTATGCTCAGCTGCTTTGGTTAACCGACGAGCACTATAAAGACATTGCACACTCCAGCCATGGTTAGTGACAGTCCTCTAAACAGATTTTTAGGCTTCAAGGGAAGATCTGCGCGTGGTCTGTCTAATAAATTAACGATAAGTCTCGTCGATGCAAACCACCGAATGCATCAAGCCATAAGGCCGACGATACACGTCTAGCATATTCTTGATAACCGCCATGAATTCAAAATTAACGTCTAGCAGTATAACCCAGCCGATCTTTGTCTATAGTTTCAGTACTCTTTAGTGTGTCCCTTAGTGTTTTATGCAAGATTGTTTTGACCTATTGCAGTTTCACTGCTTGATCAGCCAGCAGTTGTAAAGTCTACTGCCTCGGTTCTTCTGGGAGCTCTCTGTAGCTTAGCGCAATTAAATGCGCTTGGGCATCGCAATCCACTACAGTGCGGTCATAGATTCGTTTACTCGATTGACGGCTCAAGGTTGATCCAACCTCCTCTTCAACAAAAAACGCTTGACACGCTCCATCTTGCGCACACCTATTTTAAAAATCTCGACTAACGCCTCGCTACTCGATAGCTTTACACGTCTAATTGATCCATCACAATTCAATAAAATTAATGCATTCACAACTTCCTGTGCGACACGCAAGCCCTTGCTGACCAACGCTTCCTGTTGCAATCTTTCTTTCCACGTGAGGGTAATAATATATTTTCCCATTCCTCCACTTGGAGAATTCCTTCAGCTCTGAATATAGACACTGCAAACGCTACTTTTTACGCGTTAAAACACTAGACTGCTTTTAACCTTGAGGTATTTCAAGCAATGCAGAAGCCTATTGGCAACAAAAAGACTCACTGTTATATAGATTTCATCAGCCAATAGTAATTCATAATATCAACTAGTGTATTTTGCACATTTCATACATTTCGTTTTGGAATAGGCCGGAGAGCAGGCAGCTGCGGGCATTGTCGTAAGCAGGGCAGACAAAAACTTCCAGCTAGCCTAACTTAAGTAATATCTCACAGAACTACATTTCACTTCTATACAGCTCGAGAAACACCAGCAAAATAAACTGATGCAATCAGCTTGCGAGCCATAAATGCATCTGCTAGTATATTTTTGATCTCCAGTGTAGCTCAAACTTTGCGGTCTAGAATATGTAATCAGGCAATATTTTCTCTCAACTATATCCCTCAGCAGGCATCTTGCCATGAAAAAGGCTGTGCAATCAGGGTCTATATAATGATACAGAACCAAATAAGCCATGATCTCAATACTTTAATAGAGCTGCTGCTGACGCTCGCCGACATGTTAGGCCAATAAGGGCGTTAATTCACTGCAGTCATAACCGTTAATAGATGGCATAAGCCTTGGGCAGCTATGTATAATGGGCGTGTAGATACAGCAGGCTCTGGCGCAGAGGCGGATCTAGCGGTGCCTCTATCCGCAGCATTTCGCCACTAGCGGGATGATCAAAGCACAGCGCGGCAGCGTGCAAAAACAGGCGATTCAGGCTGCACCCTTTCAGTTTCTGATCGAAGACGCTATCGCCGTAAAGATCATCAAACGCAATGGGATGGCCGGCATAGTAGGCATGCACTCGAATCTGATGGGTGCGTCCGGTGACCGGACTCGCTCGTACTAGCGTAGCTAGCGTAAACCGCTCCTCTACCTTAAAATAGGTTTCCGACGGTTTACCCTCACTGTTAACCCGCACAATGCGCTCACCGCCGGCGCGGATATTCTTCAGTAATGGTGCCGCAACTATTTTAATGTTAGACGGCCATTGACCCCGCACCAGTGCCAGATAATCCTTTTGCATCTCTTTAGCACGCAATTGTTCATGTAGTGTGCGCAGCGCCGAACGCTTCTTCGCCACCAACAGCACCCCAGACGTGCCACGATCTAGACGGTGAACTAATTCCAGAAAGCGCATATTAGGGCGTAGGGCCCGTAAGCCTTCAATGACGCCAAAACTCAGACCGCTACCGCCATGCACGGCCATGCCGGCCGGTTTATTCAGTATCAGCAGATAGTCATCTTCATAGAGCACGGCGTCATTTAACGCGGCGACTTTATCCAGCCCGGTAGAAACGGGCTCCTTCTCGTCATTCGACCTTCGTATCGGCGGAAGACGCACTTCATCATTATTTTGCAATTTGTATTCCGGTTTTACCTTTTTTTATTAATCCGCACTTCACCTTTACGCACAATGCGGTAAAGCATGCTTTTCGGCACGCCTTTAAGATAGACACGCAAAAAATTGTCTATCCGCTGACCGGCCTCGTCTGCAGAGATAGTAATAAAATGCACGCCGGAATTATTCTTATTCATGAGCCGGGATTCTAAATATATTGACACCATATCGCCACTTTTTATGTGATTCACTATGGTTTTATCGGTAAGAGGTTTTCTTATTACGTTTTTTAAAACAGCTCAAGATTGTGCTATATTAAAATATAGTAGGAGATAATCACATGGTTCTGAATCTTATTCAGTTTTAGCCCTATTTATCTTTGCCGTAGTTTCTGCAAAGGCCTATTCCCTAGCGAAATACATACAATATAAATTAATATTTTTATTATCGATCATTTTTAATTTCTGCTTCTTGTAAAGAAAAATGCCTTTGCAGTTCGCGCAAACTTGTGTCGTAAACTACGATAGATTGAATGTTTTCTACGCCACCCTTCACCCCGCAAGGTGTGTTATTATTTAAATAATTTAAGTTTTATTTTGTACCAATATTTAATAGATTCCAATCGAGTTTTACTACTCAACACTAATTCAGACCACTCTTTAACCCTGAGACATGACGACTAAGATCATGCAATAAGCGTCGTGCATTAGCCGCGGTCTTTTCTTGTCAGAGACTAATTATTAAGCTTCTCAATCTATATCTACAAAAATATACAGTCGTGAGATTTCATTTCGCATTTATGAGAAATATTTTACATCAACATGCAGATAACAGAATCATAGCTTTTAAACGCTTTATGCTTTTCTTTTTCTGCTGTCCACTTCATATCACACTAACACTCCCACTCTATGCTTATGTAAAAAGCAACCCAGACCAGATCGAGATGCGGAAGAGTTCAAGAATTCGCGTAAGGCCGCCAATAGATCGTCGAGTGCGAGACAGGCGCCTGCCTTAGGGAAGCAGCTACTCTTTTTGAGTAGGCGACAGCGTCGTCTTCAAGCGAAGGCGAATACGGCCCCATGCTCTTCAACAGTATCTCGTTTTTGTCATTTAGAAACGGTCAGCTTAGAGATGTTAAAACGCTCAGCTACAGTAAATGCTGACTCATTACTTGCCTGAAGAGCGGATCTGATTTTAGGTGATACAGTAACCTAACTATATACTTTAATCATCATAATATTTTCCCTTCAGCTATATCCTTCAGTAGCTATATTTCATAAACAGGGCTGTACGACAAGGCTCTGTATAATAAATCTGAGATAAAAAGTAATTAAATATCAATCGATCTTGGTGTTTATCTCGTCGTGTTATGCTTAACAAGCAATGACTTCACTTCGCACAATATCTTAATCTTGTCAATATGACAATTCAGGCATTAGCTGAGCAGCAGATTAAGTTCTACCATGTTTAGCAAACTGCGATGTTTGGGTGTATGAACAAATTTAAAATGCTCTTATAAAGCCTTAGCATTAGTCAACAGGAAGACTGAACACAAGAAACAAAATCTATTTGTTTTTTCAGATCATTATATGGATCTGTATCGCACAGCCCTATTCATGCCAATATTGCTATTGAGGAATATCTTTGAGAGAAAATATAATGACGACTAGGCTCCAGTCAGGCAACTATAATACCTAAAATCAGAGCCGCTTTTCAGGAAAGCAATAAGCCAGAATCTATTTTTGCGAATCGTTATAACATGCCTGAACTGACCGTTTCTAAATGGTAAAAACGAGATGGCATTGAGAATCTTAGCCACATTCGCCATTGTTTTCAGACAATTCCGTCATCCGCTCAGTAAGCCTGGTCCGTTTCCCTGTAGAAAACGCTGCATCTCTCATCAGACAATCTTTTGGCGATTGTGCGATAATTCTTTAACCCAGCTGTCTCTCGATCTAGCCTAGATCGCTGTTGACGCACGGTATCGCTTAGAGTATTTGCGTGACATGCATAAAGCACAAAAACTAAAGCACAAAGCGTTTTTAAAAGCTATCAGCCTGGTTATCTAGACATTGACGCGAAAGATCTTTCATAAATGCTAGATAGCACCTGACGAAGTTATATTGCGTGGGTCATAGATCGATCCAGAAACTCAATAGATTTTTATTCGTCTCTATAAATCTAAGACCACAGATAATGCACAATGCTTCTTGCGCGATCTTAGTTTAGCATATCCCATGGCTATTTATCGGGAACTTACAGACAATAGCAAAGAATTCACAGATTGTCTTTTTGGACTGTGAAAACACTAAACCACCGGGGAAAATAAATTCAACCGCTTATGTGCAAAGCTTGAGATAGAACACCGTCTTAGCCTACAGATGCGTGCATAAAAGAATTATATAGTCAAGCGATTTAATGGGAGAATATTTGCTGCAAAGCTACTTTTATCACTCTGGTGAAGAGCTTAAAATCACACTGCAGGGATCTGCTGCACTCTACAATCAGGAATCGCCTCAATCAGTATTTGGTAGTAAAAATCTATTGCAGACATATAAAATATCAGCACGAAATCAAACCTAAATTTTTCAAAAAGAAACTATACTTCTTTCCGGAAGGTTATACGCCGCCGGTATCAGGACGTACTTTGCTCTAGGGCGATATATTGCCGGCAAATCGTCGCCATCTCGTAGGCCTGCAGACGGGTAGCGGAAATAGCCGGCGGCCGGTCATAAACTGCCCGCATAGCTTTTGCCAGCGAAGCGCTGCTTAAATCTGCCAGCCCCGCGGAAAGCTCCTCGTTCAGAATGTTTTCCGGACCGCCAGGACAGCGGGTGCTGACCACCGGTGTATTACAGATAAGCGACTCTACCAGTACATTACCAAAACCTTCGCTATCGGAGCTGAGGATTAGCATACGGGCATGCCGGATATAAGGATAAGGATTAGTATTGAATGCTTTAAACAGTACCCGATCAATAATCTGCAGATCTTTTGCCAGGGACTTAAGGCGGCTCAACATGGCCTCACTACCTTTACCTAGAATAACCAGTGGCGCTTTGATGCCACTTTTGGCGTAGGCTTTTATCAAACGATCCTGACGTTTATTTTCATGCAAACGACCAACGTGAATCAGGTAGTCCTGACCAGCTAATTCACAAGGCATCTCGGCCAGTCGGCGGATAGCGGCAAAATCGAAGGGATTCGAAATCACTTTAGCTTGTCGTGGCATTACGTTAAAACTCCGGCACATATCATCCAGAACACCGCGTGAGACGGCGATGATATTGCGATTTTGGTAAAGCGCATGAATTTTCTGGCGTTTTAGCCAGCGCAAAAAGCCTTTCCGGTGGCCCAAGTAGCCGAACGAGAACATGGTATGCAGGCAAAACCAAATGCGATTCTGCAACAATATACGACTGCGCGCCACGATGCGGTCGGTTTTGTGCAAATGAGAGATGACCAGGTTGAACTCGCCATTACGCTGTTGTGATGCAAGCACCGCTTTATCTAGCGCGAGCGCCCGGCGGGACAGCTCCGTTAGCTTGCGCCAAAGACTGTTCGAGTAGTCAGCGATAATCTGATACTCAATCCCCTCCGGCAGATCATAATCGCACACTCTCCGCAACGAAAATATCGACACCTTATGGCTTTGTGCGACTAAACCCTGGGCGAGCGTCAGCAACACTTTCTCTGCGCCTCCGCCGGGCAACCCATCAATGATCATCAGTATACGCATGCTGAATTTTGCTGCATCCCGCTGTATAGGATCTGTTTTCTCGATAAGACTGACGTTCACACTACAAAAGGAGTGTCATTTTTAAAAAATTTAATTTTGGTTTATGCCAAAATTTGATACAAGGCAATTAAGTTTACTACGCAAGACTGATTGAGGCAATTCCTGATTGTAGGGCCAGACATATCCATGCAGTGTGATCTCAAGCTCTTCACTAAAGTAAAACAATAGATTTGTAGCACATCTTCTATACGCCTATTAAATCATTCAATCAAACTATTCGTTTGTCGATGCATCGGTAGGATGAAACGGATTTCTATATTAAGATTTAAACATCAGCAATCGAATTTATATTTAGCGATAGCAAAGCATTTTCGCAGGCTAAAAATCCGATCTGTAAATTCTTTTCTATTTTCTGTAAGCATCTCATGAATAGTCATGGGATGTGCTCAATTAAGATCACGAAAAAAAACGTCTTGCATTATCCGCTGTTTTAGCTTCGTAGAGACAGATAAAAACCCATAAAGTTTCTTGATCTTGTGCCTACAAAAAGATAACTTCGTCAGGTTTCATTTAGAAGTTGTAGAAAACATTTGACATCAATATGGAGATAACCATGCTGATAGCTTTTAAACGCTTTCTGCTTTAGTTTTGGTATTTTCTTCTTCACGTTACGAAAACACGCCAGTTCATTCCTTCATAAACAGCGATCCAGGCCAGCTGGAGATGCGGCAGTCTTCAAGAATTTGCGTAAGACCGCCAACAGATCGTCTAGTAAAAAAGTGCTTTTCTCGGGGAAACGGTCACTGCTTCCTGAGTGAGCAACGGCGTCATCTACGATCGACGGGGAATATAACAATAATTTTCAATACCATCTCGTTTTTACCATTTAGAAACGATCAATTCAGAGATGCGATAGTGATTAGTCAAAATAGACATTGTCTCATTGCTTATCTAAAAAAGACTCTGATTTTAGGTAAGTAATTGCCTAACCATAAAATCTAACTTCTTTAATAACCATCTTGTTATGCACAGGGCTGTGCAACGAGGGTCTAGATAATAAAATCTATCCTAAACAGCCGAAATGAATTCGTCATTGGATTCTAGCTATATAGACTGGCCGGTCTACGTCCACGGTTTCAGTTCGTTTTTAGTATGTGCCTTACTGTTTCATATAAGATCGTTTTACGTATTGCGTTTTTACAGCTCTATCAACAAGCAGTTGCAAGGTCAACAGTCTCCGCGCCTCTGGCGGTTCGCTGCAGCTTAGTACAATTAAATATGCTTCAGCATCCCTATCCACAATATACTCATATATCTGCTTGCTCGGTTTACGGTTAAGGACTGCCTTAAGCCCTCCTTCAAAAAAATAATACTTGACCCGATCGCTCTTGCGGTTACATATTTGCAAAATCTGACCTAAAGTTTTACCAATCGGTCGTTTTACACCTCTAATTAATGTGTCGAAATTTAACAAAATCAATGGACTCATAACCTTGTCTTCGAAATGCTTCCCCCAACTTATCAACGCTTCCAGTTGCGTTTTTTCCTTCTTCCAACATGAGAGTAATAATATCTTTTCCGTTTCTCTATTTTTAGAGATTTTTTTAACTTTGACTAAAGACACTGCAAATGCCACATTTTACGTTTTAAGATACTAATTTGCGCTATTAACGACAACTACGTAACATGACTTTCTCTGATTTCAGGCTGAATCGAGCATGGTTACCCCTACTTTTAGTACTACTATAGATACAGAAGGCGACAATCCTTGAAGAAAGCATAAGCATATCACTATCGATAATGTACGTTCTCTAGCACATTTCCAGACATTATGCGACAATTCTCGCTTCAAGCCAGTGCACCTCACCATTTATGAAATGGCGACAGACTATGCTGTTATAGATATCGTCAGCGATGCCATCGCGCGCGACAGAGCGGAAATCGACATTCATCTCTACGCCTCAAACAGTCTGACAGACTATGATCTTGCCGACAATAACGAGCACCATAAGCTCTCTCTAATTAAATATCTCGAGACTGTGATGCGAGAGAACATTCTATTCATGACGCAGCTGCTAGAAGATACCTTTCAAAGAAAAATTATAATCTATCACGCCGGCCGCATAGCGTTTGACGAACGCTATGCCGTCATGCTGCTTGAGCTAGATCATAAGGTGGATTGCTCCGTCATCCCGCTGGTTGATTCGACGCGCTGGCAGGAGCGAGCGGCAGCAATTACCGCCACTCTCCCGATCGCGCCTATTTTATCGATACTGAGAAAATTCTGGCGCCTCCCGGCTCCCGGGAATCCCGGTGACCACTACCTACAAGCACGCCCATCGGTGAATGCAGTCATTCAAGTTTACGATCGTCCGCGTCGCAAATAACGGTTTCCTCGGTACAATAGTTGCATCCCGACGACGGCAACGTTATGCGAATGTGTCAAGTAGCGGCGCAAAGCTTAGTGACCGGAAGTGATTATCTGGCGTGCATGCTGCATGCGTCTGAGTTTATGCCGGACAGCAAGCCCCCACTTTTAAGGATGAGGCTGCTATAGGGCGGCTTTATCACGATTTGGATGTGCTGTTCGCGTAGTTGCAAAACCGGGTAACCGGTATAACCCTATCGCAGTTATTATCAGCGCTGCGCAGGAGAGTTGGAAGCATAGGCCTGAGCAGCAGGCAACGGCAGCGTCAGCACCACCGCTAGCGGGAACCAGAACAGATACCATGCGACGTTGGGATTGCTGATGATAAACATGCCCTGAGTAAAATAAAACCCGGTAGCGAACAGAAATAGTGCCCCCTCTAGACCTTGATAACAATCGTACTGCCGCTTGGCCATCATCAATCCATAGCTTATTACTAGCGCCAGGAGCAATGCGCCAGCTGCGCCGCCTTTCAGCAGCGCAGCGAGATAAAGGCTATGGGTAGTAGTAATGTTATCGCCCAGCAGGTTAACAAAAAACAGCTTTTTATCTAGTCCCCAGCCAAAAAGGGGCTTTTTTGCCGCGATGTCTAACGCATGGCGCCAGATTCCAAGGCGAATGAAGCTTTGCTGGTAGCTACTCTCCGCGCGCTGCAAAAAAATAGCGCCAAAGCAGGTCATAAACAGCAGAGCCGAAACGCCTACTCCCATTAGCGTTATCGCCACGACATGACGTCTACGCACTGACGTTTGTAAGGTCAACAGAACGCCCAGCGCGCAGAGCAAAGACAGCAAAGGACCGCGACTTTGGGTAAGCAAAAGTGCTAGCAACAGTACGGTGACCGGCAAATAGAGCCATCGTATAGCAGTGTCGCGCATAATAATAAGGCACATTAAAATGCCTAAGGAGAAATAGCCCGCCAGGTCGATCACGTTAGTCGGCGCGCCCGAAAAACCATCCATTAGGCGATTGCTCAGGAGCGTCTGGGTGTTGACGGTAAAAAACGTCAATGTAACCAGCGCTATCATCCCGGCGGCTACGGCCCATAACGCAATTAATCGACGCCCCCGAAGGACCATGGCTCGATACATAACAATAAATAGAAGCAGATATAAGGCGTGCGTAAGTTCATAAATCAAATCTTTGAGCTGGGCGGACCATAGCGTGGTCAGGCAAAAGTAGCCCAGCATCAAAGCTATCAGCAATAGCCCAAGATTGAACCGACGGTCGTCTAAAAGTTGACGGCGTAGGATAGGATTGCCCGCCAGCATCCCTAACAGGCATAAAGCAGACAGATGAAAAAGATTATTGACTCTCGTATAGCCGCAAAAAATAGAGCTAAAGAAAAGAAATAGCGGAAAAAAAACTCGAATCCCATTCCCGCATAAAGGCTAATCCTAGAAAGCATCATCAAAACTGATTTTCTTAAAAATCTTGCTGCTTAACGCGCTACTCAATGAAAGATTTTTTACTTCTACCCCGCTCTGCTGCAGCACCTGGCTGGCTAGGGTAAAGGCAGGAACGATGACCGATTCGAATTTTTCTGCCAGGAATGACGGCAGCTTGTCTTGATCAGTTTCATAAAAGCGTGGATGATGGAAATTAATCATATCTAGACCGGCGATATATAGACGTGTGAATCCTAAATAAAGCACGATTTGCAGCATCCAGAATACCACCGTACCCGCATCGAATACCCCGCTGCGGATATCGGTGGTAAAAGCGATATCCGGATAGTCCGTACTGAACCGGATATAGGGAACCTGGCCGAAGCAGTAGCCTACCCGGTCGCCGGGTATTCGTGGTTGATAGATGCGATAACAGGCGTTTTCAATCAGCGCTAGCCGGCAGCGCACCGCCGCCAGAGTGAAACGGTCGATAATCCGCGCAATACCGTGCAAAGTAGTAAATAAAGTCAGCATTGGATCGGCGATAATAGCCTGCAGAAGGTCGGTGCGCCGGTCGATAAAGCCCATATCAACGATCATATACATTTGAAAATCTAGTCGATCCTTGAGCGCATAAGCGCCGTTCACTCCTACTACAGTCATCGGCGGTAGTCTAGCGAAATCTATTTCATTAATGGAGGGACCGGTCGCGGTGATAAGCGCATCGCCGCTGAAACGGCGATGCCATGCGGCTAACGGCACCGGCTGTCCTTTATAGCGCAGTTGGGTTATCTCGCCTGCCGAAGAGCGGGTTATGCGGCAAAAGGGCCAAAGGTTTTCATTATGCCGGTAGGCGCGCGGTCGCGTATAGCGGTATATCTGCTTAAAAAACGTGTTCATTTCTCGGTTTTTACTTTATATTGTTCAACTTAGCGCGGCCAGCAAATTGACCTTTTAAAATTTACTCTTCAGCTGGATAAAGCCGCCTGATAGCTCGAAACGCTGTCTGATAGGCAGAGTCCTAATAAAATTAACAATTTCAACCCGATCTTATAAAATCTCGTAAGGTAGCTTATTTAGGTTTGATTTTTCATAAATATTTTATAGACTGCAATAAAGTTTTATTACTAGTGCTGATTAAGAAAATTGCTGATTGCAGAGCCAGACATATGAAACTCATCGGTGATGACTCAGATTGATTGATAAGAAAAAGTTCACACATTTATTCTACTAAATTACACTGTAGAATTTTTATTCTTTACAAATAATTTCAGAAATTAAAGGTTGCGCTTATTTATGTGAATAGACACGAGTATCAAAAAATCTCAGTGACGACCAGCTCTTACAAGAAGAGCATAGAAATGATAGCCTTTTAGTATATTCTCTATCTGACTATTAAATTGCTCCACTATCCTGTTCTTTTCTAGGCACAGCGAAGACCTAAAAAAGAATTCTATATCAAGTCCTCTAAATAAGCAATTGAATTTATGTTTTCCAGGCTAGAGCACTTTCATCTATTCTATTTTATTAAATCATTATTATTCTATATGCTGTGACTAATTTTTTATCTGAGATCTACATAGCACACTCTTACAGTGAATGGTCAAGATCGACAACAATCAAATTGATTAATACAGATAGTTTTACACGTGCAGAAAAAGATAAATATCAAATATCCCCCTCTACTCTTCCTTATATTTCGCCTTATTCACCGCATTTAAATATTACTAACATTCTATTTCCCAGTCTGGCATCACCGATTAGAAACCCTGCAGAAAAACCGTTTATTTTCTGTAAAGTGCAATTTATCAAGATATAGAGTAAATTTCCCATAAAGATTTTTACAGATTTTACAATTTTTTAGCAATGAAAAATAGATAAACAGTGCTCTAACCCACGAAGTTTCTTGCGTGATTTTAGTCGAGCCTGTCTCATAGCGATTTATCAAGCGCTCACATGCAATAGCAAAGAATTTATAAATCGTTTTACCTTCAAAAAAGTGAGTTAAGAGGAAAATTAATTTGGTGGATTATTTTAAATAGATTTATCTAGAACACTCTCTTAGAGAACGTTTTATCTATTTCAGATTATATCCTTTCATGAAAAAATTTTCGAAATTTTATATAAAATTAACTCAATATCTGAGCAATCGCTTTTCACGATGAATAAATAGTTTTGCTGCAGCTTTCTAAACAGTAATTTCAGCCTGGGAAACGCCATCGCGACAGGATTTAAATCCGGTAAATCAGACGAGGAATTTGGTCATCCTGAATCAAGATCACGTAAAAACGTCTTGCATTAGCCGCGGCCTTAGGTCTGTAGAGACGAACAAAACCCACGGAGTCGTTCAATTATCTATGAAAAGATAATGTCGTAAGTTTTATTTGATATTTATAGAGAATGCTCTATTGTAAAATACACATAATCAAGTAGATAGCTTTTAAACGTTTTATCATTTAGTTTTAATGTCTTCTCCTTTATATCATTCACACCTTCTAATTATGCCTGCATAAACAGTGATCCAGACTGGTCGAGATACGGCCGGGTAATTCGCGCAAAAGCGTCAAGACATGGCCCTGCAGGGAAAGCGTCTCCCGCAAGGAGACGGTCACTGCTTCCTGAGCGGGCGACAGCATCGTCTGCAAACGATCGGGAATACGGCCATGATTTTCAGTACTATCTCGCTTTTCCCTATTTAGAAATGATTAGTGCAGAGACGGCATAACGCTTAGCTAAAAGATGCTGATTTGCTGCCAGCCTGAAGAGCAGCTCTAATTTTTCATAGTCGCCTAACTATGAAGCCTAATCATCATGATATTTCTCCTCAATTATACTTCTCAGCAGCCATCTTTCTATTAACCAGACTGTACCAATAGAGTCTATACAAGAATACCGGACTAAACACTTAGCCGAATTCGAATATTGATTTAGCCGACGTGATAGCTTGAAAGTACTGACAGCGCGCTGCTTGATAGCGATATTGAAAGCACCCACAATACCATACAGCCTGTTGAGGCTAGCTGAGAAATATGTAGATTTAGAAAATATAATAAAATACATAGTAGTGAAAAGCTCACATTCCAAGCTCATAAACAGTCTCACTATCTATATATTTGAAAAAGAATTTATTTATGATTGCCTGCTTTTGGTAATGTGGGTAAGGAATGATGGGGTCTATGCCCGCAAGGGCAAAGCGTGAACAATGCTTATATGGTCGAACGGCAGGCTTAAGCGCGCCGAAAAAGCATTTTTCTTTAAAAAAGAGAAGTTAGAAATGATAGATGGTAATAATATTAATTTGTAATTTATTAATTTTCTTAATCTCTATTAACTAGCGACATAATCTGCTTCATTCAAGAAGCCCTCCACTCATTACCAGAAAATAAAATCTTGACTCTATACAGGAAGGGCTATAACATAGGCATAAGCGCTAGTGAAGAAATAAGATCATTAGATGAGCTCTTTAAAAATTTATCGTACAATCTTGCTTTGCTTAAGCACTCATAAAAAACGACATTAACATAACAGACGAAATATCAAGTCTTAAATAGATAGATATTATTATCAACTTTTTAAGCATCAAGATTTTAATTAAAGAGTCTGATCACGCCCCAGATTGAGCGCCGATAGCAAACACAATAAGTACAAGTCCAGCAACGGCAGAACAAAGCCCGCTGTTTTACAAGCAGGAAACCTACAGATCATGAATGCCCGGAGCCTTCTCCCTAGAGAAGTTTCATTACTGAAACAGCAGCCAGTACTGAATAACTTTAGAAGACTAATGCGAAGTCCCTTTAGATATCACACTAATAAATAAATCTAGATAAGATTGCCTAGCTTTACATCGCATATTAAATCATACACAAAGACGCCTGAACTTGATATGAGCATGATCAGTAGTGGATGCAAATTAATCTTAGCGCCTATCTAGGCCAGTCGCTTTATATCCGCAAGCAGAGAATTTACTTAGCCAAGTCTCAACATGCACTATGTTTCGCCAGCTTCTATATTTTAGCAATGCTTGTTTATATAAACAAATTCAAAATAAAAAGCCCAGCACAAGCCGGAAAAAACTAAGCACTAAAACCCAGGAAATAGATATTGAGACTGTCTAGCGCACTCTGCTCTGCGTAAAATATTGTGCTGAGATACTTTTAATAAAGTAAAACCAATTGCTTCTAGTGTGATACTTGATCACTTTCATTAGTCGCCGACCGGTCGACGACTAATGGCAATAAAATATTGCAGACCTCCTGCCGCTTGTGTTCATAGTCTTTTCGAGCAGTCTTTCCAGACCTTAATAGTATTTCACACGCGTGTATATAATCAATTTAACGAGTACGCATCGTCCGATGCAAACTACCGGATCGCATAGGACTATAAAGCTTACGATACACAATCTAGCACTTTCTCTTCACCGCAACAAATTCGGCATCAACCTCTGTCAGTATAATATATCTAATTCTCGTCTACGGCTTCATTTCGTTTTTTAGTGTATGCCTTACTATTTAAATCATTTGACATATTGCAGTTCTGCTTTTTATAAGCCAGTAGTTGAAAATTTATTCCTCCCGAGTTGGCCTTCCTGCCGCTCAACGCAATTAAATACACTTCGGCATGACCCTCCACGATGCGGTCATACACCCGCTTTTCAGTTTACGGCTCCGCGCTGCTTCAAGGGTTTTCTACGACAAAAACGCTTTGCCCGATCGATCTTGCGGCACATGATCATGAAACTAGGCTAATGCCTCGCTACTCCGTCGCTTTGAACGATCAGTGAACATATTTTAATTTAACAAATTAATAATTTCAAAACTTTCTGTCAGGCAAGCATATCCACTCTCGCTGAACAACGCTCTTTTATCGATGTAAGAATGGTAAAGTGCTTTCGCATTCCTTTATTTTTTAGGATCTCTTCAGCTCTAGTTTCAGATACCGAAACCGCTAATTTTACGCGTATAGTTAAAAGAAAATAGTATTTAATTACGTATTTTACCCGGGCCTAGCCGCTTGCGCTATACTGAAAATAGAAATTTTTAAGTAGATGAAGCATCTGCTAGAGAATGTCAAAAAGTCATAATAGGAAATTACTATTAAATTCATAGTCAATACACCCCTCACCTTGTGCTGAATTTAAGTATCGATGTAACTGACACTATGAATTAGGAGCACTAATGCCTTCTCTTGGTCACAGTATTAGCCGCCAGAATGCTACGCATCCTATTGAAACTAGCCGAGTAAAATGCATAATTAAGAAATTTTCTAATCATTAGACCGCATAGTCACGCAAGCATATAAAAGTAGAACAGCTCTTCAGACAACCAACGAGGCGGTATCTACTTTAGCTAAAAGCTATAGTCTCTCTGAACTGACTATTTATAAATAGTAAGAACGAGATGGTGTGGGTGGCCACATTCCTAATCGCCTACAGATAACGATGTCGACCACTCATGAACCAGTAGCCGGTTCCCTGTGGAAAACGCTTTTCTGCCACTAGATAACCTGTTAGCGATCGTAAGTAAATTCTTAAATCCCGCGCTATCTTAATCCAACCTGAATAACTGTTTAGGCAAATGTAGCTCATTAAAAACAAAGCATCGGGCATTTAAAATGCAACGCATACGAAAGAGATAATCTGGTATTAGCGATATTTCGTATAGCGTCTGATCATGGTCGGGTTGATCTGCCGCATGTCATCATTCGATGGTGCAGTAGTTCAGTCAGTTAGAATGCCAGCCTGTCACGCTGGGGTCGTGAGTTGGATTCTCGTCCCCACCGCTATCTTATTTAGGGGCGTAGTTCAATTGGTAGAGCACCGGTCTCCAAAACCGGGTGTTGGGAGTTCGAATCTCTCCGCCCCTGCCAGCCAAGGCTTTTCATCTGTTATTTCTTTCTAAACTGATATTTTCAATAGTAAAAATATTTAGATTAAGCTGTAAACTCAAAACGTAAGATGTTAAATCCGATATGTTTCATCATACTTTTGGTTTTTTCGCTTAATTTGAAAACTTCTACGTTAAGCTATAATAATTCTAGTTTTAGATAGTGATCACTTAATTTGAAGTAATCATCCTTAATTATTGATAATTAATTAATTTTAATATTTTACTTATTTTTATATTTATTCCTCATTTAAGTACGCAATTACAGATAGATCAACACTCTGCTGCAGAGTATCACAAAACACCATAACGAGTGCTTACCATGCACTTCATAACCAAGATACGCCTTGTTGCCTAACCGAATGTGCGTATCCATTTAACTGCCGTCATGATTTAAGCCCACTGATGCCGCGCTTCTTTGTAGCGGCATTGAAAGCACCCACAATGCCATGCAGCTGATTGAATCTAGCTTATAAACACTTAATTAATTATTTATTTTTATGAATAATGGATAATACTTGCAGATTAGAAAAGACATGCATCCGTTAGTGATTTAGTAATACCATTCTGAAAATCGCCCGGTGATTAGCTAATGGCTAGAAACCGAGTACACCCCTCCCCTGAAAAAATAGAAAAGTTAGATCGCAAGACTCATCGATAAGAATCAAGATAAAATTAGAATACGCATTAATTTTTAATCTGTGATTCGGGTTTTCTCCAGGTTTAGAGCTGTCACTTCCTGCCTAACAAAAGCACTTACTTTAACGACACAGCAGACAAGTCTATTTAATTTCTATCCGCCGCTACACATGCAGAGCTACACGCCTCAAGCAATTTAATTATTTTCTATAATAAATCTTCACTGTAATTTCCTACCATTTACACCTCAGAAAAAAAATTAGCCACAGCATATATGCCGAATAACTATTACATAAACTAGAATCAATAAAATGCTCTAGTATCTTGATACGTTAAAAGTGACAGTTTCAGTATCTGTAGCCATAGCTAAAGAAATATTATAAAACAGAGAAATCGAAAAAACATTATTAGTATGAGGCTGGAAGAAAGAACGCAACTGGGAACGTTAGTCAGCAAAGGTAAGCCTGGCAAGCAGAAAGTTGTGAATGCATTGACTTTGTTCAATTTCAATATATCCCATTAGATATATAAAGTGACCGAGCAGCGAGGCGTTAGCTGAGATTTTACAAATAGGCACCCAAAACAACCTCACGTAAAACAGCAAGCGCACACTAAAAATTCACTGAAACCATAGACGAAGATCGCTGAGTTATAGAGCCAGAAAGCAATACCGAATTCATTTCGGCTGAAGCATATGCCAGACGTGTATTATCGTGTCTATGACACGCTGCATCCGGCGGTTTACTGGACTAGACTTCTCATCAAGTGATTGGATATATATGCGTGGCGCTATCCTCAACATATAGAATATATCATTCTAAAACTATAAACAAAAATAGCTAGAAGTGTGTAATGTCTTTATATCCATTCACTCCTCCTGGGGTCTATCGACTAACCAAGATCACCGAGCAAATAAAGAGCATGGAACCAGGATCGATTAGGAACACTTTTTAAGGACATCTCAACACAATATGATTGAGTAGAGCGTATTGCTAAGGTCGTGTATAATCTCAGCATCCATAGCCTAGGTCCGTTGTATTCAGTCTTCTCGCTGGAACAGGCTAAGGCTTCATATAGGATCGCCTTGAATATATTCTTATACCCAAAGATGGTACTTAGTTAAACGCTCATGAAGTCGAATTCAATATGCTGATCGAGAAATCTATGAATCGTTATATTGATATATATAAAGACATTGCGAAATAAAATCACTGCTTGGCAGATATAATGTGAGCAAATAAACGCTAAGATCAATTGACACTTTATTACTGATAACGCTCATATCAAGCTCAAACGTCTTTATCGATCATTTAATATATAGTCTAACACTAAAATCATGTTACATGCCGCAAGGCGGTATGATTTTTTAAAAATATAGGTTTAATTTTTACCAATATTTTATATGGCTGCCATGGGGCATCACTACCTAATACTAATTCAGGCAATTCTTGATTGCAGAAGAAGACATATATATCCAATATAATCTCAAACTCTTTACCAGAATAGAAATAGTAGATTTACAGCACATATTCGCCCATTAAATTTCTCGACCATACTATTCGTTTGTAAGTCCATTTGTAGGCAAAGACACTAATCTATATTAAGCTCTACAGATAAGCAGTCCAAATTTATGTTTCCCGATGATTGCGCATTTTTGCATAGCCAAAAAAACGATCTGTAAATTCTTTGCGATTACCTTTAAGTGCCCAATGAATAGCGATAAGACATACTCGACTAAAATCACGCAAAAACGTCGTGTATTCGAGCACTTTTGATCTATTCTGATTTATATTTCGCTGCGGAAAAAAATTGCCGCAATCTTTATAGGAAATTAACTCTATAGAAAGCGAACACATTCTATAGCGAATTAATATTTTTAGTGCAGCTTTTTAAGCAAAAATTTTAGCTTAGGCAAGCCATCTGGATAGAATTTAAATCCGGAAAATAAGGGAAAAGATAGAGACAAATTATATCTTTAGTTTCAATAGCTTCTCGTACGCCATTAACTTTATAATTAAAAAATTATTTATTCTCACAATATTTTCCAGTATAGGTCTAGGGAGAATACTGGTTCTACATAAGAAAGGAAAGTATGTCTATTCATTGCTCTATCGAGTAGCATAGTTGCACTTAATCTAGATAGACGCATGTCAACAGTGAGCATCTTCGTTTCCTGTTGGACATCTTAGACATCCGCCTAAAATCAGTAACCGCGTCTGCTACGGCCTTTTTACTTACTTATATTTATCGTTGTTGCCATTTCATCACATACGATCCGCTTCTCTGGTAAAAATGTGACTTTTCTTTAGATCATAACCTGTCTTCATAAACTACATCGTTGCACTCTTATTTAGTGGCATGTAGAGTCTTTTTATTGTCGTTATATGACGGGGAGAAAAGCGCGATAAAGTGGCAAGCCCAATCTAAATGCTACAAGCACTTTTCAGGAAGGCCTGTATTTCAGACAAGGTTAGATCACAACAGGCATCAAGAAGCCTAAGGATACAATCAGAATACTCATCAATTTTTGATCTGCGATTTGGATTTCTTCTCAGTTTAGAGTTGTAACTTCCGGTCTTACGGAATTATTTACTCCAACGATTTTGCAGTAGAAGAGTCTATTTGATATCTATCCGACGCTGCATACACAGAACCGCCCGCCTCAATCAATCCAATTATTCGCGTTCTTAAGTCTTCCCCTCCCTGTAAAATATGCAATTTAAACCTCAGAGAAAAATTAGTAATAGCATGTAGATCAATAGCTATTTAATAAACTGCAATAGATAAACAGCACTCTAACTACCATCTTGACTTTCTAGAGATGGATAAAAACCCATTGATTCGCTCGATTTATACCCATAAAAAGATAACGTCGAGAAGTTTAAATTAGCATTTGTAAAAGACTCTTCATATCAATATATATTTAACTAGGCTGATAGCTTTTAATTACCCTGTGCTTTGCAAAGACCCCGATCCATGCCTGCGTAAATAGCGCTCTAATCCAGATTGAGATATAGCGAGATTCAAGAATTCGCGTACGACCCGTCAATAGATATCGTCTAGTGAGAAAGCGTCTTATGCAGGGGGATGACTATCATATTCAAAAGTAGTATCATTCGCTTTTAAATTATTTAGGTTTGATTTTTAGAAATATCTTGTAGACTGAAATATAATTTCAGCACTCAATACTGATTGAGGCGGTTTTTGATCATAAAGTCAGACATGTCGCTGCAGTTTGCTCTTAAGCTCTTTTCTATAATAGAAATTATAGCTTTTCCACATCTCTTCTATACGATTATTAAATCGCTCAACCATACGATTTTTTGTAAGTGCATCGGTGATGCTAAGACAGTGTTTTGTATCAAGCTCTATAGATAATTTAAATATAAAATAACAGATTTAACTATCTATCTTCTTGAAAGAATCGGTAAGATAAAAAGAAAAATCAGGGGCGGAACGAGAGATTAATGCAATAACCGCTCTTTACGCTTATTCTTGCATATCACCGTTATATTTAAAGCTCTTTGACTTTGCCATGCTTAACCGGAGCTAGACCCTATGACTGTACAGCCCGCATCACTGAAAATTCGCCGTCCGAGCGACTGGCATGTTCATTTACGCGATGACAATATGTTGCGCACAGTGCTGCATTACACCAGCCGTTATTTTGGTCAGGCGATAATAATGCCAAACCTGACGCCACCCATTACCACCCTTGCCCACGCAATAGCCTACCGCAAACGCATTTTGGCTATGCTGCCTGCGGGTCAGCGCTTTACACCGTTGATGACTTGTTATTTGACGGATTCGCTAGACAGGAAAATACTGATTGATGGGCACAGCCAAGGGGTGTTTACTGCCGCTAAGCTCTATCCGGCTAATGCTACTACTAACTCCCAGAACGGCGTCACTAATATTTCCGCGATTTATCCCCTATTCGAGGCGATGCAGAAGATTGGTATGCCACTGCTAATCCACGGCGAAGTAACGGCAGCGGATATTGACATCTTCGATCGCGAGGCACGCTTTATTGAAAAGATCCTAGCACCAATCCGTCTTCAATTCCCGACGCTGAAAATCGTTTTTGAACATATTACGACTAAAGAAGCTGCCGACTATGTGCTGGCCGGTGATGCATATTTAGGCGCTACCATTACCCCGCAACACCTAATGTTTAACCGTAACCATATGCTGGTAGGGGCGATACGACCACATCTTTACTGCCTGCCGCTCCTTAAGCGTAACGTGCACCAGCAGGCATTGCGCGCCGCGGTAGCCGGCGGCTGTGATCGCCTATTTCTCGGCACCGATAGCGCGCCGCACGCTAGAGTGCGTAAAGAGTCAGACTGTGGCTGTGCCGGCGTTTTCAACGCCCCTGCCGCCCTGCCGGCCTATGCTACGGTGTTCGAGGAAATCGGTGCACTGACGTATTTTGAGGCATTTTGTTCGCTTAATGGTTCGCGTTTTTACGGTTTAGCGCTTAACGAGGATTTTATTACGCTGTGCCGTAAGACTCATCGCCAACCTGCAACTATCCCTATAGCGAACGGCGATAGCGAAACACTGGTACCCTTTCTTGCTGAAAAGACGCTGAATTGGACAGTAGTTGACGAAAGCGGTCATTAGCTTTATGGTGTAAATCTAAATACTGCCTTAGTTATCTACTACTGACGCCATGCCTAAGGCGTACAGGTATCGCTTAAGTTTGCCACTAAGCGAGACGCACTGGCTTACGCGCCACTACACACTACCGGTGGTCAGCAGGTCATCCGCACTCTCGACGTCTTATCCTATCGACTTGCCATCCAGCCTGGCATCTTCCGACGGTGAACGTCAAGCGCCTGACTATCATGGCAAAATACCTATATCGGTTGCATATTCTAATAATATATAAATAAATAGTATTTTATATAACTAAGAAAAATAAATTTAAATTGAAACTACTTTTGCCAAATCGACACCACTTTCTGCCTGTTCCCTTAAGGAATTGAGCAAAGAATTATATCTTCGCATTGATAAACAGTTTTCTAATTGCCAACTGCAACAGTATGAGAGCAAGCAACAGTATTACTATGCAGGGGACGGTAGCAAGGAAGATAAAATGTTTATCGCCGAGGCTCTGTAAGAGCCATAGAAAAGCGCTGATGACTGGCTTGACCCACAGCACTCTCGACAATAAGACTTTTTGTTGTACTGTCGCTTTCTGAGTGTACCACCCAGTTTTTTATTCCTTTTCGGTCAAATACGCGGGCTTTCGCTGTAAAAGTTTATGTGTGCATTAATTGGCTAATACAGGGTTCTATATCAAGCTCTGCATATAAGCGCTTGAATTCATATTTCCCGATGGCGGAGCGGTTTCTTAAGACAAAAAAGACGATCTATAAATTCTTTTTGATAGAGGATTAGAATCCGGTAAAGAAGAAGAAAAATAAAGAAGAATTGCATCTTTGGCCTCAATAGCTTCTTTAATTTCAGAAAAAATATATGTTCTGCATTAATAAGAAAAGTATATTCCTTCATTGCTCAATCAAGTAGCATGGTTGTACCTATTTTATAGATTTCTTAAACTCTAGCGATAGATACTGTAACCGCCACTTTTTACGCATTAAGATACAAGTGCCTTAACACGAAAAAAATGGCGGTTACAGTATCTATCGCTAGAGTTTAAGAAATCTATAAAATATAAAAATAGGGAAATAGATTATTACCCTTACGTCGGAAGAAAGAACGCAGCTTGCTGCGTTAGTAAGCAAGGGAAAGCATGCTATGCAGAAAGTTGTGAATACGTTGATTTTATTGAATTAAAAAACATCAATTGAACGTGCAAAGGGATCGAGCAGCGAGGCGCTGGGCAAAATTTTATAAAAAGAATCTGCAAGATCGACCGGATTAAAAGTTTAGGTTAAGTGTTGTTGTGTCTAAGAAAAGCTTAAAGCATTCTTGAGCCATAAACCGAGCGAACCGGTATATAACCGCATTGTAGATAGTGATATTGAAGCAAATTTAATTGCGATCAGGTATAGCGAGCCGCTAGAAAATCAGGAACAGCGGACCTTGTAACTGCTGCTTTCTAATAAAGCAGTTGAACAGCAATATATAAAAAGGTTCTCGCTTGCAATAGTAAAGTGCACACTAAAAAGACGAACCAAAAGCGTAGACGAAGATCAGCTTGGTTATACGGCCAAAACCTATAATGCCGAATTCGTTGCGACTATAGAAAATATGCTGCACGTGTATTTTCGGCCTTATAACGCGATCTATCTGATAGTTTACACAGACAAATCTCTCGTCAATTGATTCGACACACACGCGTAGGCTACCGTTAAGCCTGGAAAACCTGCTAAAGAAGACAATGAATATAAACGGCTGCGTGTGTCTAATGCTTCATAGCCAGTAAGCCGTTAGCGGATCGGCTGCTAACTAAAGTGACTAAGCGTAGAAACAGAATTAATTAGACTCAATTTCTTATTGATCTCTCAACACGATATTATTGCGCACACTAAATTATGCCGATCATTAACAATCTCAATATGCATCTCCCAGAGTCGTTAACCCCGGCTCGTTGTATTCACACTGCCCGCGACACACCTAAAGATGATAGTACGCTAAACATAGCAGAAATCGAGTACAAAGTCTGAGAAACCAGTGCCTGAATTATCATAATATTCAGAAGATTAAGACATGCTGAAGCAAAGTCACCACTTGGCAGAAACAGCGTGACCAGATAAACGCCAAGATTAATTAGCATTTCACTACCAATAGCGTTCGTATAAAGCTCAAGCCGTCTTTATCTCTCATTGTCTGTCATTTAATCTTTAATATGACACTAGCACCCAGAACAACCATAGGGTGGCGGGCTATCCGGGAATCATAACCATGCGCATCAGCAGCTATCGAATTCGCCGGTAGTGAGCCGCTCGATAAGGCCACTGCGGCGCTGGGTTTTAGTTAAAATAGCATATTTCAATACCTCGTCGGTCGCGTACAAGGACAACTGCACGCGTGCGCGTGTAACCGCGGTATAAAGCAGTTCCCGCGTCAATACCGGGGATATCTGATTGGGCAACGCCAGCGCAGCATGATGGAATTCCGATCCCTGAGATTTATGCACCGTCATCGCAAATGCCGTTTCATGCTCCGGCAGCCGGCTTAGCGGCACTGCCTTAACGCGGCCGTCTGGAAGGGAGAAATACATGCGCAGCGTCTGTTCGTCATCCTCAAGCAATATACCAATATCGCCGTTATACAATCCCAGTGACGGCGCATTGCGTACGATCATCATCGGCCGCCCAGCATAGCCGCGGCCGGAATTGCCAAAGACGAGCAACCCTGCCCGACTCAAAGCTAGCTCAATACGAGCGTTCAGACCAGCCACCCCAAAAGGTCCTTCCCGAAGCGCGCACAGTAGTCGGAAGCGGTTGAATGCATCCAGAATAGCGGCTGGCGCATCATGTTTGCGCACCTGCTGCAAATAGCCCCGATAGCCGTTAACGCAGTCGTCTATCATGCACTGATATTCCGCCGCCTGATGCAGTGACGTGTAGACGACATTTGCCGTCATGCCGGCGTTAAGCAGCGCCAGCGCGTTTTTAGCGTTGCCGGCGTTAATAGCATTGGCTAGCTGACCAATGCCGGATTCTTCATCGAAGCGATAGCTTTTACGTAGAAGACATAAACTATCGGCAACCTTATAGCCGCCATTACCCGCACCCGCCGGTAGCGCAAATCCTGTCAGCCGCGCCAGCTCCGCTCGGCGCGCGGGGCTATAACCGACTCCTGCGAACTGGCAGATATTGTCCAATACCGCGCCCGCTTCCACCGATGAGAGCTGGCAACGGTCCCCGAGAAAGATCACCCGCGCTTGTGGTGGTAGCGCCGCAATCACATTCGCCATCATCTGCAAATCAATCATTGACGCTTCATCAATGATGAGAATATCTACATGCAAAGGGTTTCCACGGTGATAGCGCATCCGCTGGCTATTCATATTCGGTTGCGCTCCGAGCAAGCGGTGCAGCGTTATCGCCTCGCGCGGCAGGCACTGTTTCTGCTCTTCATCTAGCCCCAGACGCTGTAAGGCTAGACCGAGAGATTCGCTCAGACGCGCTGCCGCTTTACCGGTGGGAGCTGCCATGATTATGCGTGGACAGCTGCTATCACATAACTGCAGTAAAACCGCCATGAGCTTTACCACCGTAGAGGTCTTGCCGGTGCCGGGGCCACCCGATATTAGCGTCACTGGGTGCGTTATCGCGACTGCCGCAGCGACTTTTTGCCAGTCGATTACCGCGTCATCGCCGGGAAAGTAGCGCGCTAGCAACACAGCGATCGTAGTTTCATCACCGACTACCGGTGGCCGCGGCCGATTGAAGAACTTTGCTACAGCGCATTCATATCGCCACATGCGCTGTAGATACAGGCGCTGGTTGTCCAGTACCAGCGGCGCTGGATACGCACCATCGCTCACCGCATTCGACGCGAGCAGGTGTTGCTGCCATTCTTTAAGAGAGAGGCTGCCTGCCCGCAGCCACGCTTGCTGCGCCAGTAGCGGCACACGACCTTCAAACAGCTGCGCCGGCGTTAATAGCGCCAGCGGCAAGCAAACATGGCCAGAGCCGACATCGGCGCTGAGGCAGGCGCTGGCTAACATCAACGCGGGCTCGGTAGACATAGCCAGCATACGCGCGAATTGGACGTCTAGCGGCCGGAACAAACGCATCTGTTGTGCATCGGCAAGAATCTCTTCCATTCTCAGCCTCCTTCGTTAACTACTCTATGCCACCAGCTATGTTTCGCCGGTGAATAAGCTATTAAGTCCATCGATTAAGGCAATATCTGGCCGGCAATGGAAAATACCGTTTCCCGGCTGAGCTGAGTCGATACCGCGCAGAAACAGATAGTATGCTCCGCCGAAATCACGCTGATAATCATAATCTACTAAGCGGTGGCGTAAAAAGCGATGCAGCGCTAGCGTATACAGCTGATACTGCAGCTCATAGCGATGGGCAATCATGGCTTCTTCCATTGCAGGCAGGGTGTAAGCAGCACTATCCTCTCCCAGCCAGTTGGATTTATAGTCCAGCAGGTAATAACGGCCATTCCACCGGAAAATCAAGTCGATAAATCCTTTAAGCATCCCACTAACCCGTGGGAAATCCAGCGGTGGACAGCGTGCTGAAAGCCTATCATAGTGTTTGCAGAGTAGGTCTAAATCGCTCGCCTGTACTACCGCGTCGATAGGCAGATAAAACGACAATTCAGCATGGCGGCTGTCTGGTGCCAGATGCGCGAGAGAAAGCAACCCACCATCCAGCGGCATAGCAATAATACTTTCTATCCAGTGCGTTATTACCGGCAGCCAAACGACGTCCATGCCCTGCTGCGCTAGTTTTTCGCTCAGCCACTGCGGGTCTAAAAGCCGGTTGAAATCTAACATTTCAAAAAGGCTGTGCAAAAACGTCCCCGGTGACACGCCGCGCGGAAAGGTATGCGGCGTTAACTGTACTCTTTCCTGCTGCCTGCGATCCTCCGCTACATCTACGCCAAACCGCTCCTGCTGTGCCATCACTACCGAGCTACTGCGTCCTTGCAGGCCAGAATAGCTAGTTATCCGCCAGGGATCACATGGCGGCGCAGAGAAAGTTCGGGCGCTCAGCGCGGGTCCTGGCGCGGGTGCATGTTCTGGCGCGAGCTCGGGCGTAAGCCGTTGTGCCGGTACAGGCAACGCTTCAGACAGAGCAATATCGCCGCCGGCGCGCGCCACCAACGCCGCTAGTTGATCGCGCAGGTTATCTGCATCGCTATCCTGCCCTTGCTGAATCAGGTAACCGGGTGCGCTCAAATGCAGATCACTAGCGCCAGTTTTTTTGCGACTGCCGCGATACAACGGCGCTATTCCAAGACTGCAATGGTAGATAGAGCGCGTTATAGCCACATAAAACAGACGTAAATCTTCCGCCAGCCGTAAACTATCTTGCGACTCTCTGAGATCCAAGCAAGCTCCGTACGCCTCGCGATCGTGAAATAGCAGCTGTTTTTGCACGCGAAAATCAGCCGCGAACGGCAAGAATACTAGCGGAAACTCCAAACCTTTAGATTTATGCACCGTCATGATTTGCACCAGATGACGTTCGCTTTCCAGTCGTAATTGCTGATTAGTTGCCTGTGGATTAGGAGATTCTATCTGTAGTGCCAGCCAACGGACTAGCGCAAATTCGTTCTCTAGTTGCGTCGAGGATTCTTGTAGCAGTTCTCCTAGATGCAGTACGTCGGTCAGCCGGCGTTCGCCCCCCGGCTTGCCAACAGGCTTTCTGCGATGCGATAGTTTATCATCATTTTACGCAGCATCGGCAGTACGCCTTTTTTTGCCAGTGCTTGCGATAGTCGGCAAATTCTTCAACCCGCCGCTCCCAGCGGCATTCATCATTATTCAGTGCATCAAGGGCGGCGGCATCAAAGCCCAGTAGCCTGGTAGCCAGCGCGCAGCGTAGCGCGCTATCCTTATCCGGCGTTAACACCGCCTGCAGAATCCATTGCAGTTCGCGTGCCTCGAGCGTCTCAAAGACGCTATCACGGTTGGAGAGATACACGGCCGGGATCATTAGCACCCCTAAAGCGTCGCGCACTAGCGCTGCCTCATTGCGGTTACGCACCAGCACAGTAATATCTAACGCCTGTAGCGGTTGACGGCCTCGGCGGCCTTCAAGCCAAGCTTCGCCTTCACGCGCGGCGTAAAGCCAGTCGCGAATGGTGACAGCACACTGGCGCGCCATGCATTGTTGGTACTCGCTTACGCTTACGCCGACGCCTGTCTGTAGCCAGACACGCAGCGCCGGCTCAAGCTGATGCCGCACCACTAGCTGCAAGCCAGCATTGCCTGCAGCAGACGACACGGGTGAGAAGGGAATATCGCTAAAAATAAAAGGCGCTGGTAAGTTTTGGAATAGTTTGTTTACCGCATTAATCATCCCCGGTGCAGAGCGCCAGTTAGTATGCAGAGTATAGTGCGCATCCACTTCACTGCGGGCGCGCATATAGGTGAAAATATCCGCGCCGCGAAACCCATAGATAGTCTGTTTCGGATCGCCTATCAATAGCAGACCACAGCGGGATTGACCACTGTAAATCCGGCGAAAAATACGGTACTGCTGCGGGTCGGTATCCTGAAACTCGTCAATCATCGCTACCGGATAGCGCTTGCGTGCCGACTCGGCCAGGCCCTCACCACCGCTGCCAGCCAGCGTTCGGTCTAAACGACTTAGCAAATCGTCAAAACCCATCGCCGAGCGCCGTCTTTTTTCCTGCTCAAGCGCCTGACGCATTTCCGCCAGCGCCATGACGAAAATAAGCTCGTGCAGCGAGAGCCTGTGCTCATAGAAGGCCTCTACCACGGCAAACAGTTCGTGCTGAGGCGACCTGCCGGCGATTGTTTTTTCCGCCAGCACCGAGCTTTTGAACCGTGCTAATTCATCCGGCACTTGATAATCCAGGGTTGGCTCACTCGCCCAAAGGTTCACTTTCGCAAGCCAGATCGGCAAATTCTTGCTGCTATAAACCCGACGGTCAAGTTTATGAGCATCAAGCATTATCCTGAGCGTAGCTGACGCCCCGCGCCATTGATGTTTGAGGTCTTCAATGCCGGTAATGATGCGCGCATGCCGCTCCTGTATAGACTCGGTTATCTCGGGCGGATTACGCACCATCGTCGGCTCGCCCTGAAGATAAGGCAGCATTTCTGCTAGCAAATTTTTTGGTCCCTCCCAGTACTGCTGCACTATACGCGCAACCTCCAGCGGTAACGGATAGCAATGGCGGCGCCAAAAGTCAGCACTCACCTGTTGGCGCAGAAACGATTCATCCTCCAGCAAGGTTTGCTGAAATAACACGCCAGACTCGACAGCATTATGATTCAGCATGCGTTGGCAGAAGCCATGAATGGTATAAATCGCTGCCTCGTCCATCTGCCGCTCTGCCGCTAGCAGATGCAATGCAGCTAGCCGAAGATCGCCGAGCTGCGCTAGCAGCGCCGCTAGCAAAGGATCATCACTCTTACCGCGCACGCAAGACAGCCTCAGCCGATGTATATTATCGCGAATACGGCCGCGCAGCTCTTCGGTAGCGGCCTCAGTAAAGGTCACTACTAATATTTCTTCCACGCTCAAGAGCCGCGGATATGCAGCTTCGCCGCCCAACCCAAGAAGCAGTCGAAGGTAAATCGCCGCTAAGGTATAGGTTTTCCCCGTTCCCGCCGACGCTTCGATAAGACGAGCACCCTGCAGCGGCAACGTGAAAGGATTAAGGATTTCGGCAATCATCCACGCTATTAATCTCCTTTAGTTGCACCGTCAGATTCTGTTACAGCGCTAACGCATCGGGAAACAGAGTCCAGCCGGTCGGGTCAGCATAATCGGCGAGACATTACCCGCGCCCGACGCGAGAAAATGCGTGACAGCAGGGCTATCCCCTGCTGCTTGATAACCGCCTGCTGATAATAGTCGCTCAGCTGCGATCGGCTCAGCGTCTGCAAAGGGGCAATCAGACGATTGCGCGTATTAAAACGTATATTATCGCGATCCAGATCGCCGGCATAAAGAGCTACTTCTTCGCTTAGCGTCTGGGGGTTTTTGCTTCAGCTGAGCTATTACGCCTTGCTTGCATTGCTCAAGACCTATCGAGTCTATGGTGTTTAGCCTCTGGCCCGCCTGGGTGAAAAACGCCAGATAGCGCTGGTAAAGATATGCCGGCTGATAGCGACCGCTTTGCAGCACAAACCGGACGCCAGCTCGATCGCCGACGAAAATAGGTAACATAAATACGAAATATCCCAGCTGCTCCTAGGTACGCAATTGCTTGTAAAACCAAGGTTTAACAATCCGTGAAAGCAGATGGCTGCAGAACATCCCCTCAATACGTTCATAACCGAAAGGCACATAGACAGCCGCCAAGGCGGAATCGGCGCTATCGATCCGCTTCTGAATAACCGCGCGTAGCGGCGTATCACTAGCTACTAGCGATACCAAGTTTTTGTCTGCAGCAACTGCGGCACCGTAGTTGCTATTGCCAGACGGCAATCTAACAGTGTATTCACTGGCTGCACTAAATGCTGGGTGTATCCGCTGGTCTTGATAGTCAGACAGTCTTTGACGTAAAAGGAAAAGCTAATTCTGCCCATATAGACCTGATTGCTCAAATCCGTTAGTTCGAGATTGGAAAGATAATCGTTTAACGAATACAGTACCTGATTGTGCACGCTTACTATGGGCCGAGGCATTGCAAAAATTTAAGGTGATATCCGCACGCGGTTCATTAGCGAATGCACGGCTTGGCATATAGTGCAGCCGTAGTCCCGGCTCGTCAATCAAGGGCTCAGGGTATTCAGGATGATTGGCACTAAATCGTTAGCGATATAAGGATGCAGCGGCGGCAACAAAAAACGTCAGCATCCGCTGGAGGTATTGCCGGCGGCTGATTATCGCAGGTGTCAGTTTACTTACCTAGCAGGGTGCATCAACAAAGTAAGCGGTCTTATAGTTCTGCGCGGCTCAGCTGATAAACCAGATTAGAGCATGTTGCGGCGTCATAGCATCAAGCCGCGTACCGATAGAGGATGTGTCGTAGCAGTCGGCCAGATAAAAGACATCTAGTATATGTGGAGCCAAGACCCGCAGCATAGAATCTACTAGCCATTCAATATAGTTTATATTGCGGATCATCATAGGGAAATAGAAATTTTTGATCCAGCACATGGGCTATCTCGCCGAGATAGTGGCGCCGAATTCCCTGATGCCGCAGCAGCGAGAGATAGGCAGAGATAGGCAAAATATCTGCCGTCACCCTATCGTGCCGCACATACCCTATCCCTTGTCGGAAAGAGAGGCGGCAATGGCGAAAACCCCCACCGTTGCGATTAACCATTGGATCGGTACCGGCAGCGATATCATCCGTCAGCCCTTCTTTTTATAGCCAGTACGCTAGAGTTCCCGTGCTAAGGTTGCCTATAAGTATAAGACAGATAATGTAGGTATCGGTTTTACTGCGAAATGCAGCGCTGTTGTTGGCAATGGGGAACGCGATGCGCAGCATTTTCCGCGGTTAGACTAGCTGGCAATCTATAACGATACCGGTTTGCTCGGCGGTGATCACCGATACAGCAATAGGCGGCACTGTCGCCCGGTGTTTGGGGATGCGGTCAAAGGTAATGGCCACTAGGCTTAGCTATATCAGCTAGCGGTTGATTACCGCAAATGACCGCTACTATCAAGTTGACCGAATAATAACATTTATAAAAATTTTGCAGTACATTATGCACGCTACTGTTAGGCTTGTCGCTTAAAGTATCAAGATTACTGCCTGAAAAGCGCGAACCAGAGTGAGCCGGATTCATGGTTTCAGACCGGATTTGCGAAATGCGCAGACCGTCACTTGCGCGCGCTATTCGGAGTTCGGCATCCACCGTATGGCGCTTCCTTATCGGCGTAAACCAAATTTAGCCGCGGGCGACGATAGCATCCACTGCCGGTCAATAGCCGTCTGCAGTGCATCGTTTCCCATCTCTAGATAAAAGCTGTTCTGTAGGGAACGGTGCTAGCATTATGCGTGCCGCTATGCTTTTTCAGGAATTTAGAAAGATTTTCCGGCTCTGGATAATGGTGCGATCCCAGGATAATATGCTCTAGATAGTGGACTAGGCTTAGCTGATTGTGCGGATTCTCAAGAGAACCCACGGACACAGCCACTGCCGCAAGCGACTTGACCGCTTCCCGGTCGCCCACTAACAGCACCGTCATGCCGTTATTACCCACGTCGGACAGCCTGATAGTGACGAGCATCTTGACTGCTCTCGTGGATAGCTTCTTTCAGCGATTACCATCCGCTTTTAGCCCACGCTAGCGCTGCTATGATAAAAAATCAGTGCGAAACTTAATAACCTCTTAACCAGTTTTAACATTACTCTCCCTACTAAATAGCTTGCAAGCCGCTCCTGAGCGCAGTCTTTTCAGGTAACACTGACGTGCAAGAAAACAAGATAATGCCGCTTACCGCCGACGCTGAGACAGCGTGCGGGAGTCTGATCTCAGGGCTTTCTCTTTACCTTTCCCGTCTCACTCTGCGCCAGATTGTAGATAAAGGGTTGCAATAAATAACATTCAGCGGCTGATATAATCGCCTTAATATGTTCTTCTTCTAGCTGAAGCATCAACCGCTGCACATATAGATCCTGGCCTTCGCCAGGAACATACCTATTGCCATGCCAAGCCTTGATGAGTTTATCACGGGCATGCCACTGCCTGCCCTCGGCGCAGTCGATGCTCTGCGTTACAGGGTCGTAACAGTGGCTTAGCCATGCGCCACCTGAACGGTGTAAAAGCAGCAATGGCGAAGCCATACCCTGACAGTAGCCGGAAACCAGCGAAAGTAAAAATTCTTTAGCCTGACAGGCGTTCAGCGGCGCGAAACGCCACTCACCGCGCGTACCGAACATCCGGCTTTCGCCTTCGCCACCCATGGCGCAGTAGACTAAGTGCTCTAACCACAGCAGCAGGCCATCCCGTTCCGACAGCATACCGGGACGCCAGCGCAGCAAACCATTCGCCTGGACCTGTAGCAGCCAGCCGGAAAAAGTCATATCATCAAACTTCAAAGAGACCTTAAGACTGTGCGTTTTCGGCAATCGCCATCTCCGTACCTGCTCAGAGAGCGCAGTCATCTCTTGGCACTGCCTGGCCCAATACAGCTCGCCGAACGCACCATGAGGCAACAGACCAGCTGCGCGCACCTGGCGGAATAGCCTGTCTGTGCTTTCCCCCTCAATAAGTTTATTTACCAGACGAGTATTGAGCTGATAGCGGGTGAGACCGTCAATCACAAAAGGTTCATCAGCCGCCAATTCAAGGGGCTTTTGGCAGAAGGAGACCCCCAAGCGCTGTAAAAACCAGGCACGGACCGGATGCCGATAAAATCGCAGCAGCTTATCTAGCGCCAGCGCCTCGCAGCGCAGCGTTGTCAATGGCGCGACAAAATCCGGCTGCGGCTTGCCCTCAGCGCAGGCGGCCGGAAGCCACTCATCAGCAAAGCTTTGTATCTCGCTACCGGGCAGAAAATTCTCCGGCGCGAAAGGCATGCGACTATGATACTGCCACAGATGTGTGCGCACACGGTCAGCGCTACTTTCGGCATCAGCGTGCTCGTCGCCGGGCAGATGAAAGCTTTGTGCAACATAATCGCTTAGCTCGCTTACTAGCACGGACGGGTAGCGCGGGGTATTGTCCTGAATAGAACGGCCGATAAAACTAATATACAGCCGCTGCTGTGCGGATAAGAGCGCCTCCAAAAACAGATAGCGATCATCGTCACGCCGGCTGCGATCGCCGCGCCGGGGTTGCTGCTCCATCAGGTCAAACCCTACCGACGACAACGTACGTGGATACACACCGTCGTTCATACCCAGAAGGCAGACTACCCGGAACGGAATTGAGCGCATCGGCATCAGGGTACAAAAGTTGATGGGGTAAGCTAGAAAACGCTGGCTGACCCGCCCATGTTCCAGGCGGGCAGCGAGTTCGTCTTGCAGCAGCGTCACCGGCACTAGCTGGTCATACCCCACCTGCAAACCGCATCGCAGCACCTGCCTCCATTGATTTTCCAGCCACGCAAGCGCTGCTTCTGCCTCGGTGTCGGGTGCAAAAAAATCCTCTATTATTTCGCGAGCGCATCCAAGCCAGGCGGCCAGGGAGCGGGGCAGGGCCAGTCGGTCGCGCCACTGGCGCAGCCGCATCAAAAACTCAGCCAGTTGGCCGACCAGGCCAGCTATCAAGCCGCTGGCTTCGTCGTAGGGCAGAATACCCTGCCAGTCGCCGCTTTCGCTATCCATAGCATAGCCCAAGAGCATGCGGGTCAAGCCAAATTGCCAGGTATGCTGGCCGGTAGTAGGCAACATCAGTTCGCGCAGCGTATCATTGTCTAGCCCCCAGCGGATGCCAGATTCCGCTACCCAGAGTCGCAGCAGTTGAAGCCCCTGCTCATTAATGGCAAAGCGGGCTGCCAGCGCTGATACCTCTAACAATGCTAGCACCTGCTCAGCGGTAAATCGGCTGCGCGGTAATTCTAGTAGCCTGAGAAAGGCAGGTAAAACAGGATGAAAATGCTGCGTCTGTCTATCGGAAATGGCAAAAGGCAGATAGCGCTCGCCGCTGGCATTACCGAAGACCGCCTGAATTGCTGGCGTATAACGATCAATATCGGCTACCATGACAATCACGTCGCGCGGGCGTAACGTCGGGTCTTCTGCTATCATCGCCAGTAGGCTGTTGTGCAGCACTTCCACTTCCCGCTGCGGACTATGGCAGACATGCACGCTTAGCGAGCGGTCATCCGGCCGCAGCGGCCGCTTGCCGCCGCCCTGCTCGAGTGTTTCGCGATCTATATCAATTACCGCGTGGTCCTCAAGAGCTAAGATATCACGCTGCAGCAGGCTTAGCAGGTTATCCCCTGCAGGCTCAATGAACGCATCTACTTCAGCAATACCGTCCATCTGCGCCAGCAGGTAAAGATTATCGCGCCCCTGTTTACCCCAAGAGGCCAGCAGTGGGTTGCCTATTTGCTGTTCTCCCAGCGCGTCAAACAGGGCGGCAGCCTGTTCAGGACGCCGAAACAGCGCTAGCTCTGTTTGCTGTTGATAGTGCCGGCGACGGCGGCGTAGCAGGCGCGCGAGAAAAGCACAATCACAGATATCCCCCCAGTAATAGCGACAAGGATTAGTGAATAGCAGATGGATATCGATATGGCGCCCCAATACCTGAAGCGCTTGCAGGTAAGTGGGGGACAGCGCTGAGATTCCGAAGATAAATATTCTATCGGGCAATCCAGTCGGCCGTGTCTGGCTTTGCGTTAAGGTCTGAATAAAACGCTGATAGAGATTAGCACGGTGCCACAGTGGCTGCCCCGCCCTCTCCGTTTCCAGTATCAAAGCGCGCCACAACGGGGCCTGCCAGCGCTGGGCCTCGCCTACGCCGTCGATTACTTCGCCGCGCTGCCAGATTTCCAGCCAATCAGGACGATATACAAGATATTGGTCGAATAGATCCGCAACCCGGGCGGCAAACTGGAAACCTTTACGCTTATCATCATCATCGTGCAGATATTCTCTGATCGCCGTAAAATCTGGCTGCCGGCACAGACGCGGCAGCAACGCCATCAGCCGCCAAGTCATTGCCGATTTAGAAAATGCGCTTTCGTCAGGAATATCAGATAGGACACGGATAAACATCTGCCAGATAAAGCTAGCCGGCAGCGGAAATTCAATGTTGGCCGCAATGCCGAAGTGTGCAGCTAATTGCATCTGCATCCACTGCGCCATGCCGTTGCTTTGCACCAGAATAACTTCCGGCTGGAACGGATCTCGTAGCGGCCTGCCCGCGATAAGCGCGGCGGCTAGAGTCTTAAGTAGATCTAGCTGGTTAGAATGATAAACGGTAAACATAAACTCTTAGCCATGCACGCTTTGTCTTAGGGGCTTATTATAATGTTTGCTCTGACTCTAGTGTCACACTACATGTTAGATTACAGATAAAAACACTTGGATTTCTGCCATTTTTCGCTCACTGCATATGCTTAGATATATAAACTAATGCAAGATTATCCTATAAAGTCTCGGCTTGATGCAGCGGGTTGAGTACAACGAATCTGGACTATAGATGTTGAGACTGTCTATAATCTTCGTAATTTAGTGTGTAAAGACAGTGTGTTAATATATCTTTAAGAAAATAAGCCTAATCAATCCTGATTCTATGCTTGTTCTATTCTCAGTCATTTTAGTTAGCAGACGGCCCGCTAACAGCGCACTAACAACCAAGACATTAGACATCCCCAACCGTTTATATTCATTATCTTGCCGAGCAAGTTTTCCAGGCTTCAACGGCAGCACTACGCGTGTGTATTCAATCAATTGACGAAGAATCTTTAACGAGGAATCTTCTCCATGCAAATTACCAGATGCATCGGGTCATAAATCCGAAATTTATAAAATCTCGGCTAACGCTTTACCCTGCGATCGATTTACACGTTTAATCATTGATATATCAACACTTAAAAAAATCAATGCATTCATAACTTTCTTTGCGACATGCCAGCCCTTGCTGACTAACGGTTCCAGTTGTATTCTTTCTTCTAGGCGAGAGTAATAATATATCTTTCTATTCCTTTATTCTCTATTTTATTACCAGTTAAGAAATTAACGTATTAGGTATTAAGACACTAGCGCGATTTGCCCGGAACACAAGCAATCACGCACCTGTTATAGCGAAGCTATCACATTTTGGAAACCAGTATGATTGCTTTTAAATAATTTAGGTTTACTTTTTTACTAATGCTTCATAGATTGCAATCGAGTTTTACTAACCAATACTGATTGGGGCAATGCCTGATTTCATAGCTAGATATCTTAGTGCGGTGTGATCTCAAGCTCTTCATTAGAATGGGAATAGCGCAGCATATCTTATATATGTTAATTCAATCGCTTGACTATACCATGCGTTTATAGATGCATCGCTGGATTAAAACTGTTTTCTATATGAGGCTCTACACATCAGCGATCGAATTCATGTTTGCCCGTGGCTGAGCGTTTTGCAGACGAAAAAGAAAATCTGTAAATTCTTTACTATTATCTGTAATTTCCTTCTAGCATCCACTGAATAGCCATAAGATATGCTCGACTAAAATCATGCAAGAAACATCGCACATAGGCCGCAGTATTAGCTTTTTAAATAAAGACAGATAGCAACTCATCGAGTCGCTCAATATAGAGCAAGAAATAGATAATGTGGTGCAGTTTCATTTAGCATTTGTAGAAGATATTACACATCAACATGCAACTAACCAGACTCATAGCTTTTAAACGATTTACGCCGTAGTTTTATGGCCTTCTTGTTACTAGCAATTGAAATTATCTATTCTGTTAAGAAAAGTAGTTTTTTGTTAAAATTAGTAATTATAAGCACGCCACCATGCTAAAAGCATGCGAGGTACTAAAAGTACTTAATAACTCGGCCTGAAGCTTCTATATACCGACACCTGAGCGAGACACACTTCTGAATGGCATAGCCCCAGAGACCCTGTCAGCGCTCTGCTTGGCATTTTGCAATGTAAGGGCGTGCATATAGACGCGCTTATAGTTACTTTTTAAGGTATCTTATGGTTTTCAAAAACTCAAGAGTATTTTTGTTAATTCCCTAGTAAAAAATGGTGATTTAATTAGCGGAATAAATCAGATTTAAATTGTTAATGATGGTTGAATATATAACCGAATTGTGGATAGTGATGCTGAGGTGCATTTAATTATACTAAGCCGCAGTAATCTGCGAGAGAGGCGGAGAAAGCAGACCTTATAACTGCTTGACAATAAATCTATAGAACTGCAATACGTCAAAACGATCTCGTCTAAAACAGTAATCCATCACTAACACAGTCACTAAAACTGTAGACAAAGATCAGGCGCTTATACCGTCAGAAGCTAATGCCGAGTTTTTTGCAACTATCGAGAATGTGCTGAAGATCTATCGTCGGCCCTATGACCCGATACATCGGGTAATTTACATGGAGAAAACCCCTCGTCAATTGATTAATTAGACACACACGTACCGCTGCCGTTGAAGCCTGGAAAACATGCTCGAGAGGAATATGCATACAGACAGCCAGGGATATACAATGTCTTCATAGCCAGCAAGCTATCGGTAAGATATCCGGCAACTAAAATGCCGAACATAGAACCAGAATCGATTAGCCTCACATTCTTAAGGATATCTCAATATAATATCCTTACGCACACCGAATTACGCAGGTCATGGATAATCTCAACATTCATACTCAGGTTAGCTATACCCCGCTTTCGCACCGAATCAGGCTAAGGCTTAATGAAATCATTTTGAATTCGTTCATACACTCAAACATAGCAGCTGGTTAAACATAGTGAAAATCAAGCTCAATCTGCTGATCAGCTAACGCCTAAATCATCATATTGATAAGATTAAGAAATTACGAAGTAAAGTCAGCGCTTGACAGACACAACTAGACTAGATAGCACCTTGAAAAATCATCCGATGGAAGCTGATGACGTAAAAAAGGTCGATCTTTTCGGATGACTTCTCTATAATCTTGCAATCCGAAGTTACCTTAGGGCTTTTCCAAACACTTCAATCGTGCCAGCAACTGCTACTCGAAGAGGTAAGTCTGTTAGATTAGAAGCAGTGTGAGCCTCATAACTATTCATTCAAGCGTTTGGGTATTCACCAACGTGTAAATTAAATTGGGTACGCTTTTAATGAAAACTTTTACAGCAAAGCCGGAAACTGTCAAACGTGACTGGTATATTGTTGATGCCAAAGGGAAAACTCTTGGCCGTTTTGCTACCGAACTAGCTCGTCGTCTACGTGGAAAGCATAAAGCAGAATATACGCCGCATGTAGATACCGGTGATTATCTCATTGTTCTGAACGCTGATAAAGTGACTGTTACCGGCAACAAGCGTAATAATAAAATCCACTATTACTATACCGGTCACGTTGGTGGTATCAAACAAGTGACCTTTAAAGAGATGATTTCTCGCCGTCCTGAGCGTGTGATTGAAATTGCGGTTAAAGGCATGCTGCCAAAAGGCCCCCTGGGTCGTGTTATGTTTCGTAAACTAAAAGTTTACGCCGGTACCAGGCACAACCACGCGGCACAGCAACCGCAGGTTCTAGAAATTTAATCGAGATTATAGACAATGGCTGAAAATCAATATTACGGCACTGGGCGCCGCAAAAGCTCCTCCGCTCGCGTCTTTGTTAAAGCGGGGCAAGGCAACATCGTGATCAACCAGCGTAGTCTCGATCAGTATTTCGGGCGAGAAACCGCTCGCATGGTCGTTCGTCAACCGTTGGAACTGGTCCACATGGTGGATAAACTGGATCTATACATTACCGTTAAAGGTGGCGGCATCTCCGGTCAGGCAGGCGCTATTCGCCACGGCATCACCCGTGCGCTTATTGAATATGATGAAACACTGCGCACCGATCTTCGCAAAGCTGGTTTTGTTACCCGCGATGCCCGTCAGGTTGAACGTAAGAAAGTCGGTTTGCATAAAGCACGGCGCCGGCCGCAGTTCTCTAAACGTTAATATCGCGGTATTCACTTCAGAAAAAGTCTGGGGAGGAGACCCATCCGGGCTTTTTTATTTATTGCGTCCTGGCTTGCCTAGAGTATTAACCGCATCTACTTATTCACGCTAATTTGCCATATCTTACCCCAAAAAATAGGCAAAATCTGATACACTAGTCAACGCTTATATGCCTGTTTACTTAGGTAGCGCTTCTCAACCGGCTGCAAGCTTTCCGACTGCTGTTTCAGCAAGCAACGTGGCTAAAAATCAACAGCGGACAAATCAGGAAAATAATCTTAGATTTAAGGTTATTCGCGGTATTTTATCAATAAACTTGGAGGTTTTTATGGCTGTTGCCGCCAATAAACGCTCGGTGATGACGCTGTTTTCCGGCAAGACAGACATTTATAGTCATCAAGTGCGCATCGTGTTGGCGGAAAAGGGGTAAGTGTCGAAATTGAGCAGGTTGAGATGAACAATCTGCCGCAGGATCTAATTGAGCTTAATCCTTACCGCACTGTGCCGACACTGGTCGATCGAGAGCTGACGCTTTACGAATCCCGCATTATCATGGAATACCTAGATGAACGGTTCCCTCATCCACCCCTGATGGCAGTTTATCCGGTAGCGCGCGGTATCAGCCGCCTGATGATGCACCACATTGAAAACGATTGGTATACGCTGATGCGTAAGATCGAGCAAAGCAGCGGCAGTGAAGCGGAGAACGCTCACCGAAAACTGCGCGAAGAGCTGTTAGCTGTGGCGCCGGCATTTAACGAAACACCATTCTTTATGAGCGAAGAGTTTAGCCTGGTGGATTGCTATCTAGCGCCGCTGCTGTGGCGTTTGCCGCAGCTGTGCATCGAACTGGCCGATGCGGGCGCCAAAGAGCTGAAAGCGTATATAACACGCATATTTGAACGCAACGCCTTTCTTGCCTCGCTCACAGAAGCCGAGCGCGAGATGCGCCTACAGAACCGGAGGTAAAGAGATGGAAGTCACTCAGCTTTCGCCACGGCGACCCTACCTGCTTCGGGCATTTTATGAGTGGTTGCTTGATAATCAACTGACGCCGTATCTCGTGGTGAATGTTGAAGTAGATGGCGTAATGGTGCCGATGCCATTTTCACACGACGGGCAAATCGTGCTAAATATCGCGCCGCGCGCGGTGGCGAATCTCGTGCTGAATAACGATAAAGTACAATTCAACGCTCGATTTAGCGGAGTTTTGCGTCAGCTAGTGATACCGATCACGGCTGTGCTAGCGATTTACGCCCGTGAAAACGGCGTCGGCACAATGTTTGAGCCCGAAGTTGCCTATCAGCAGCACCTGACGTTAAAAAACGACAACAACGCTCAAAATCAGGCCACAGAAACCCTCATGTCGGTCATCGACGACGCCCGTCCGGATAATATGCAAGACGACAATCTCGAACCAAAGCCGCCTACTTCGCGGCGCGCCGTTGGCCAACCGTCATTGCGCGTAGTGAAGTAGTTGCCCTCTTCAGGTTTATTGTTCGCAATGGCAATCCGCACGCTGAGACCGTATCTCGCGTTCTCATTCAATCCTTCGGCCGTAGAAGCAACCCAATTCTATAAATGCATTCTGGCGCCTAATGATCATGCGGTGCCTTACCTGCTCCGTATCAGAAAAGCGACTGTTCCGGGCTCATCGAGTAGGAAGCAGATTCACTCTAGCCGTTCTCCGACAGCAACGCACGAACCATTCCGCATAGTGATTTTAAGCCTAGCTTTTAAATGCCGATTGCTTTTATTGCGCAATAAATGTGACTGGCTGCCGAGTTTCACCAGGCTATTCGCTGGTTTCTCGGTGAGATCTAGGCAAGTTCTTCAGGCAATCTAGCTTAGATTGGCATTCTGACTCGCTGTATCTTTGCTTTCATTGCCATTATAGAAAACAGCGCAGTTTGCCTCTTTCCCAGCGATGCAGCTCTTTTAGCACCCCTTTGAGTTAGCTATTCCTGAAGTCGCTGATTTATCCCAGTAGCACTATGTTGCTTTTATTGATAGCGGTCTTCACTGATTTCATCAAGCCTCTCGTGGTCAGACTACGGATTTTATCCTTCAGCCTGCTACTGACCTGAGTAGATATTCACTTGCTTTGTAGCTGCTTATATGGATATTGCAGTCATCAGCATAACGAGAGAAAAAATTCCCGATGCTCTAGTGCTTTATTCAGTTCATCCAGCAGGATATGCAACAGCAGCAGTGACAGCGGGCCTCCGTGCGGCATCTCTTTCGCCACTTTCCTCCTTCCCTTCACCATTTCTGTCTTAAGGTAGCGGCGTATCAGTTGCAGTAACCGCTTATCCCTAATCCTTCGAGCCAGACGAGACATAAGAATATCCGGCTCTACCCTGTCAAAGAACTTTTCCAGATCTATATCTAGCATCTAGAGCTTCCCGCCCTGCATGTAACACTGTGCCTGTCGCACCGCTTACCATGCATTTCGATTTAGCTTAATGCCATAGCTAGGATCTGAGAAGCGAAGCTCTAAGATAGGCCCGAGTTGCTGTTCTACCATCCATTAGATAAGCCTACCTACCACCGTAGAAATGCTCAAGGTGCTCACGTCACCGTCCGGCTTCAGGATGTCCATTTGGCATATCGTCTGTGGCTGTTAAGCGCTCGCCATCAATGCCTATCGGACACTCGCCCAATATTCATCCAAGGTTTTAACGCCTTTACGTTTAGGCAACCCACCCCTGCCGCACTTTTATTTTCCACTATGTGCTAATAGGCTAGCATCAGGTTTTCTCTGGTTATCACCGTTTTGATAATCAACAATATTTCTGCTTTTGTCTGCTGACCGCCGTGTCGATTTCAGCACACGCACGCGATATTGACAGCTGGCGTCTGCCGTCTCCGTCGCTGGCCGCAGTTATCTGCACTTTTGCTTCATTAATCCTTATCGAATGCCGGTGTCTCAATCACGGTTATTATATTCAGCCTTTTATACCGTCGGTTAACCAGCACTACTACGGCCTCGGATAACTTCCGCTGTTTTAACCCGACAGCTTATAATGTCAGTAGCCTTGTAGCAGTTCAGCTAGCACTTAGGTATGCAGAAGGCATGCATCTCTTAGTCGCTCTTTGACTACCATGGTTAACGGACAGCGTCCGTCAAGGCGCTAGGCGCTACGCAGCGCGCGCAAAAAATCTCTCCTGGCATTGCAGCGGAACGGTTTGTCTTTCTGTCTCAGTCGTGAAATTTCTAGATAATCTATTGAGTTTTAATATTTTCGTTCTGAGTGTACAAAAAAAATTTAACTATCTATTTTTATTAAATACAAATAATTTATTTATAGTTTCCTGCTTTTTCGGTAAAATAAAAAATCCGGGATAGAATAACGGTATTATTCAGTTCGTCGCGAATACATATCTCGTTACTTGGCCGAATGTGCGTATTGATTTCACTGACATTATCATTTAACTAATATCGCGCTTGTTGTTAGCTGTATTGAAAGCACTAATAATGCCATACAGCTTATTGAGAACAGCTAAGAAAGACACGTAATCAGGAGAGTTATGAGCCTGTTCACCCGCATCTTGATATGAAATCTCTTTCATAAATACAAAATAAAATCTCACGACGGTATCTTTTCGTAGAGATAGATTGAGCAAATCAGTGAGTCTTTCTCCTTCTGCAAAGCTAAGACCGCAGCTAATACACAACGTGTCTGCGTATGATCTTAGTCGAGCACGTTTCATGGGTATTCATCAAATGCTTACACACAATGGTAAAGAATTTACAGAGCGTCTTTTAGACTGCAAAACACTCAGCGAGCGGGAAATATAAATTCATCTTTTTATATAAAAATAATAATATATTATATAAGTTAAAAATGATAACCAATAAGCAATATTAATTTATCATGCTTCATGCATTTCGCTTTGGTTTCAGAGTGAGCCCAGAAACCCTACAAAAAATAAATACAATGCACTACAAGAGTGAAATAGGGAGAAAACATGCAGCAGATTGTCTACGTTGCCAGCCCGGAAAGTGAGAAAATACACGTCTGGGAAATGGACTGTCATGGCGCCTTAACCTTATTGCAAGTGGTCGACACCCCTGGACAGGGGCAGCCGATGGCAATTCATCCGACGAACACGTATCTCTATCTTGGCATCCGACCGACCGGCGGCGTAATCAGCTACAACATCAATGAAAGAGGATTGCTAACCGAAGCCGGAATGGCGATGCTACCGAGCAGCCCGACACAAATGAGCACTGATTTGCAGGGCAGGACCCTGTATAGCGCCTCCTATAACGGCAGCTGTCTCAGTGTCAGTCCTATTGACGAACACGGTATCGTCGGCACGCCGCAGCAAACTCTAGAGGGGTTGATCCACTGCCACTCTGGTAATGTTGACACCACTAATCAGGTGCTTTGGGTGCCATGCCTGGAAGAAAATCGTATCCGGCGCTATGGGATTGGCGAATCCGGCTATTTGACGCCTCTTATTCCTGAGGCGTTAAATAGCGTGAGCGGCTCCGGGCCGCGGCATATGGCGTTTCATTACGGAGGGGATTACGCTTACGCTATCAACGAACTCAGCGGCACGGTTAACGTAATTGCCATTGATTCTGCAGGTACCGGTCCGAGCATCATACAGACGCTGGATATTATGCCGGCTGGCTTCAGCAACACCCGATGGGCAGCGGATATTCATATTACCCCGAACGGCCGCTGGCTTTACTGTAGCGATCGAACTGCAAGCGTTATTAGCCAGTTTCGGGTGTCGAAGGATGGTTGCGCACTAAGTCTAATGGGCCATCAGGCAACAGAAACTCAGCCGCGCGGCTTCAATATCGATAGCCAAGGGCGGTTTTTAGTAGCCGCCGGGCAGAAATCGCACCATATTGCGGTATATGCCATCCATGCGCAATCTGGCAAAATAGCGACGCTGGCACGCTATGCTGTGGGAAGGGGGCCAATGTGGGTGTCTATCTTGGCGCGATAAGCTTCCGCATCCGAGCCCCTGTCACATCCAGTGATTCGTTCACGGCGACTATACAAGCCATTATAATATAGATGCAAGCGACGACCCATAGCCATAAACAGTAGATGACGGTCAGCGATGTGCTATCCAGCGGGTGAAAATGCACGCTAAAGCTAATCATCGCGACGCTAGCGTTTTATTCACCCATCTCCATATGCTCAATATCTAATGCATGCAGAGTGAACTGATATGGGCCGCCTCTCTCGGTTGTAGTGCACGACTGCGATAGCGCGTGCTCTAAAAATCCGTTCTGCGGTCGATAAAGCCGTAAAACCGCAACACCCAAAAGCATATTGCGTGAAAAGTAAAGCGCAGACTAAAAAATAAACTGAAACCGTAAAGATTGCCTGCATTATGCTGTCAGAAGCCAATGCCGAATTCTGTGCAGCTATGGAAGACATTCTGGACGTGTATCGTCAGCCCTATGATCCGATGTATACGGCAGTTTTCGTAGACGAAACCCCCTCATCAATTGATTAAAAATACAGGCGGCGCGCTGCTGTTGGGGCTTCGTAAGCCTGCGCGGGGAGACGCTTAATACAAATGGCTAGGTATCTGCAATATGTTTATGGTCAGTGAGCCCTTTTCGGGTTAGGGCCAACCAAAGTGAATAAGCATAGAACCAGAATGGATTAGACTAACTTTCTTAAAAATATCTCAATACAGTATCCTTACATACAGTAAATTGCGCTGACCATGGACGATCTTCTATAAACTAGGTCCGTTGTATTCAGGATTCCGGCTGGAATTGGCTGAGGCTTTATTCGATCGTTTTGCATTCCTCATGGACTAAAACATGACAGTTAGCTAAACACCGCAAAAATTAAACTTAATCTACTGATCGGCTAATGCCTCAATTGCTACCTTGACAAGATTAAAGCATTTCCAAGAGAAGTTACTGCTTAGAAAGCATAACGCAACCATAACGCTAAGATAAATTGGCTTTTCGCTACTGATAACGCTTGCATCAAATTTAAGCGTATTTATCTGTCATTTAATATGTGATGTGATGCCAGATTTTTAGCCTTAACTTCTAGTCTTACGAAATTGCCTTAACAAGCTGCAGCAGAAGAGTCTAGTTGACAGCTTTCTGCTGGACGAATGACTTTTAATAAACCAGAGTACATCAAACTGCTATAGCTGAGAAAAATGAATAATTAGATTTAATTATGAATCATTAGCTTTTTTAGCGATAACTAATTGGCAACTCGCTGCAGCTTAGTGCAATTAACGGCGCTTCAGCATCGCCATCCACAATTCGGTCATCTAACCGTTTGCTTGGTTTGCGGCTCAGGATTTCATTAAGACTTCTTCGACAAAACAATGTTTAACTCGATCGAGCTTACAGGGGACATATTTATAAAATCTGACCTAACGCCTCGTCACTTGATCGTTTTATGTGTCTAAGTATCGCAATTAAACAAAATAAATTCATTTAAAACTTTCTGTAAAATATGATTATATTTACTCATTATAGTCTAACTATCTACATTTTTTTGTAAAAACAAATAATTCTTTATGGTTATCCTACTTTCGGTAAGATAAAAAAAGAAAATTAGGCATAGAATAACAGCTGTAAAGTACGTAATTAAGTGAATATTGACAATATGAGCATTCCTGTGCTCGTAAAGTCATGGAAGGTGCAAACAATGCTTACATTCATTATTCTGCATCTGATGTTTCTTTTTCATCTTACCGAAGTAGGAATAGGCCGCTAGCCCGATAAATCAAAAGAGTTTTTTCGCCATTTCTAAGGTATCGCTGCGGAAGCAGCGTTTCATGTTTTCGATAGCGTCAACGATATCGTGATGCACCAGCTGCTCATTCTGTATCCCAACACAGCGGCCGCCATAGCCCTGCAAAAGCAGTTCGATAGAGTAAGCGCCCATGCGTGAGGCTAAAATACGATCATAAGCCAGCGGACTGCCGCCGCGCTGAATATGGCCTAGCACCGTAGCACGGGTTTCCCGTCCAGTTTCTTTTTCGATGTATTGCGCTAGCGCGGCGACATTGCAGATGTGTTCAGTGATCGCGACAATGGCGTGTTTTTTACCTTTAGCGATACCTCCTTTAATTTCAAAGACCAGGTTCTCCGGCTTGAATTCCACTTCAGGTAATACAATGAATTCACAGCCGCCGGCAATGGCTGCCGCCATAGTCAAGTCACCACAATACCGGCCCATCACTTCCACGATAGAGATGCGTTGATGTGACGTAGAGGTATCGCGCAGGCGGTCAATAGCTTCGACGACGGTTTCCAGCGCCGTAAAGTAACCAATGCTATAATCAGTGCCTGCCACGTCATTATCAATCGTACCAGGCAAGCCAATGCAAGGGAAACCTAATTCAGTCAGGCACTTGGCCCCGATATAAGATCCATCACCGCCTATCACCACTAGTGCATCTAGGCCTCGCTTAGTCATATTTTTAATAGCGATAGTACGCGTCTCTTTTTCTCGGAATTTCAGAAAACGCGCAGAACCGAGAAAGGTACCGCCGCGGTTAATGATATCCGAGACGCTATAGCGGTTTAGTTTTGCCATTCGATTCTGAAATAGCCCCAGATAACCGTCATAAATTCCGTAAACTTCTAGACCTTCGGAAAGTCCGGCTCGCACGACGCCTCGGATCGCAGCATTCATTCCTGGTGAATCACCGCCACTTGTCAGTACACCGATTTTTTTAATCATGATCACCTCTGTAAGGCGGGATTTCACTTTGCTTAATAATTGCACAATAGTCAATTATTTCATAATAATAATAACTATACCAATAGCAACACTACTTTTAGTATTTATGTGTTTTATCTATTACAATCATACAAAACAGTTAGAACTTATCGTGACTACCTCTGACCTTAAAATACTGCTTTAAAAATAAAATACATTTATTGCCGATTTTCCTATTAACAATAAATACTGGGCTGATAATAAAAGAGCATAAAACGCCACAGCTAAATTAATTCAGGTCAGATTATTTTCTCGTACTCATCGAGTACATGCCTATTTTGCGGTTAATATCATACTGCAAAACGTATTTGTCTGCTTTCGCTTTAATGCATTCGTATCGTCACATCGGCGAATAAACGTTTCTGCTGCTCAGCATTTGCTTTTCTAGCGTTAATAGGTTGACGCTTTCACACTTTTTTGGTATCATTAGGCTCTGCTTTTTCTATTGATATAAAGTGTTTTTATGTTCCGGTTTATCTCTCGCTGCGATAAAAGAATTCTGGTAATATTTATAGAAAATTAACTGAATAGTTTAGGAGATCGTATTTCCTAGCGAATCAACCGTTCTTTCTTCATCTTTTCTAAGCAACGATTCTAGCTTAAAAAATGCGATCTTAATGGGAATTGAATCGGCCCAATCAAGCGGAATATGAAAAAGTAGTGTATCTTTAGTCTCGATGCCTTTTCGTATGCCATTAATTTTATAATTAGAAAAATTATTCATTATTACGATACTCTCTGCTACAAGTTCACAAGTCAGTCCTTATTCTAGATAAGCAAGGAAGGGATGTCTTTTTGCTATATCGAGCAGTATAGTTGTTACACTTAACCCAGATGGATGCATGTCAGTAGTCAGTGTCGTCGTTTAAGTGGGTGCATACAATATCGGGTTGACATCGTTGACTTAATCTGCTGCGGTCTTTTAACGTATTCATATTATACTTGTCGTTGTTGCCATTTTTCAATGAAAATAAGCATCTCTGCTGAGAGATGTCACACTCCTCAAACCACAATTTCACGCATGAATGATATTCATGGCGCTCTTGTTCAGTAGCATCTGCATTTTATTTTTAATTGTTATTACAGTATCCGCGGTGAAAAACACGATGGAGCAGCAAGGCTCGTCTGAATGCTGAAAGTACTTTTCAGAGAGGCCCGGATTTTAGCCACGCCTAAAGCGCAAGACCGATCGATAATCGTCACGATAAAATCAAAATTCGCATTAATTTTTGATTTGTAACTCACGTTTACGCATTTAACAAAACCAGAAGAAAGCGCTCTAGCGAGCCCGACTTTTATCTTAGTGTACTTAAACCAGACGCCGGTTAACAGTCTTAGCCTTATTTTTTGACAGCAGTCACATTAAAAATGTATTATTCTGCCGCAGGAATTTTTAACAGGGCTTATCTTAACATCATATTGCTATAACTTTCAAATCGCGCGTTGTTGATGCGCTGAAAATTGTTATCTAATGACGTAAATTACTCAGCTAGAGCCCTTTTTTATCTATTCCGGTTTATATCTCGCTGCAAAAAGTTGCATTCTACAGCGAATCAACATTTCTTGCCGAAGATTTTCTGAGCAGTGATTTCATCTGAATAAATGCCATACCAATAGGATTTAAATCTTGTAAATAAGACGGAAAATATTGCATTTTTAGCTTTAATGGTTTCTCTTGCATTATCAACTTTATGATTAACTAAGTTGTTTATTATAATAATATTCGCTTGTAAATATTATGGAGCAAATCCTTATTCTGCATATGCAAGGAAAGTATGTATATTCATGGCTCTATCGAGTAGCATTATTGCACTTAATCTAGAGAGGGGCGTGCCAGAAGTAAGTATCGTCGTTTTGCAGTTGGCGTGTGGGGCATATCTCTTGCAGCCTTAACCTAGTCTACTGCAACACTTTAACTGACTCATATTTGTCGTTTTTACCGTTTTATCAATGATAAAAAGCCTCTCTAGTGAGAATATGACATTTCTTTAGACCATGACTTGCACGGATGAACGACATCCTTATTCTCTTATTCATAACTGTTATTATATGGTAGTAAAAAGCGATAGAGTGGCAAGACTAGTTCAAATGCTGAAAGCACTTTTCAGATAGGGTTAGATTATAAGACTCATTAATAAGCATCAGGATAAAATCAAAATACGCATAAATTTTTAATACGCGATTCGGGGTCTCTATAGGTTTGAACCTACAACCCGAGGTTTTACGAGATTACTTCCTCGAACGAGCCGCAGTAGAAAATCGCCTATTTTATGTCTATTTATCCCTGCACGTTCAGCGCCACTCGATTCAATGAGTCTGATTATTCGCGATCTTAAATACTCACTATAATAATATGCCATTTAGATCTTAGAGAAAAATTATCTATACTATATAGATAGATTGCTATATAATATACACTAAATATCTTTTATGGTGTTTTTAATATTCTCTAGTAGAATAGTCATCTACTTGACAGCGTCTATTTTCAGCAAAGCTTAAGCTTTTCTGGGTAAAGCACATAGAGAAAATAGTTCAATTATGTATATATCTTGAAAGTAAATCATTTATTTATGGTTTCCTGAGTTTTCAGTAAGATGAAAATAAAGTGTCGAATAACAGGTCTATGAAATATTGATACAAATCAAACCTAAACTTTAAAAAACATACTACTTTGTGCACTGTAAGACAAGGATAACTTCCGAGTGCTCTTCACCGGCGATATCAAAACCTCCGAAACTGGTATTGCTGCGCATGGCTACGAGCGCATTGCACGCCGAGATCCTACATATGCCTTATTACAACCGCTACCTTTTTACGAGGGACGCGACCGTAGGTAGCGCCAATCCTCGTCGAGACGCGCTATAGTCCCTGACGCCCGCCGGCTGAGGGGGTGATAAAGCCTTCTACCGGGGTCTTTGGGATTCGCCATCGGGATGCAGCGCTAAGCAGCCAGTTAAGCGTACGTTTTTATCTGCAGTCGTTTGAGACGCTGGCCTATAGGGGTCACGCTTTACGCTAATGGCTTATCAGTTATTTAGTATTGTTGCGCTAAATAGGTGAAATAAGTTGTTATTAGTCTAGACACTGATAAACCCGCCATTTCGCATCTGATTTTTTATCTTACTGAAAGCAGGAAGCTATAAATAAATTATTTTTAATAAAAATAAACACCTAAGCTGTTTTGTTAACTCAGAACGTGAAATCTTAAATCTCATGTGTTTTATCGCATTTCCCCTTTATTACTAGCCTTACTGAACCAAGCTTAAGCTACACTGGGAATGAATTCTTTTTAAGTGAAAGAATGCTCTGCTAGAGCATATCAAAAACGCCATAACGGGTGATTACCATGCAATTCACGGCCAACATACGCCTCGTTACCTAGAGCACTTTCATCTCCAGTTTGCTAAATAGTCATTCATCTATATGTTATAAATAATTTTTCTCTGAGACTTAAATGACAGACTCTCACAGTGAGGACTTAAAATCGCGAATCATTAGATTAATTGAGGCAGATAGCTCTGCACTCGTAGCGGCGGATAGATATCAAATAGACTCCTCTACTGTGACTTATTTGAGTAAGCAATTCCGCAAGATAGGAAGTTACAGCGCTAAACCTAGAGGAAACCTGAATCGCGGGTCAAAAAATTGATACGTATTCTAATTTTATCTTAACGCTTATTATTTTTGATCTAACCTTGTCTAAAATACAGTTTTTGCTGAAAGTGCTTTTAACATTCAAACGAACGTTGTCACTCTATCTCGCGTTTTACCGCTATACGATAACAGTTAAAGAAGACCCTACATGCAACTGAATAGCAATGCCATGATACCGTTCATGCGCGTAAATTATAGTCTGAAGAAATATCATATTATTTGCTAGCGGAGCTTATTTTTATTGATGAAACGGCAACAACGGGAAATATGAGTAAATTAAAGAGCCGTAGCAGAGAAAGTCAACGATTCCGAATTGATGCCTAACATGCCCGCCAGGAAAAGATGATTACTCCTTGCTGGCATATATTTATCTGGATTAAATACAAGCATGCCACTCGATGGAGGAATAAACGGACATACTTTCTTTGTTTATATAACATAGATGCTTATTTCTAAACTTTTTAGGGAATATCGTGATAATGGGTAATTTAACTACTCATAAATTTGATCGTGCACGAGAAGCTATTGAGGTCAAAGATGTCATTCTTCTTTATCTTCCGCCTCATTCACCGGATTGATATCCTATCCAGATGGCGTTTTCTAAGCTGAAATCACTGCTCAAAAAATATTCAGAAGAACCGTTGATTTGCTGTGAAATGCAATAACTCAAGCTATTCAGTTCATTTACTATAAAGATTGTGACAATTTTGCGAGATGTAAACCGGAATAAATGAAAAGTACCCTAACCGAAATTTGAGTATCGATTTAACCGACGTTATGACTTAGCAGCACTTATACAGCGCCTCTTGGTGGGGATATTCACAGTACCCGTAATACCACACAGCCTGTTGAGGCTAGCTAAGAAAATACGTAATTTAGATGCGGAATGACGAGTAAATAAATGCTAAACGATAAAGAGCTCTCCACCTGGCAGACTTTCCGGCGACTTTGGCCGATGATCTCACCTTTCAAGACAGGTCTGATCGTCGCGGCGATGGCGCTGATATTAAATGCCGCCAGCGACACCTTTATGCTATCATTACTTAAACCCCTACTGGATGACGGATTTGGCAAAGCTAACAGCAACATTCTGGTTTGGATGATGCTACTTGTGGTGATTGCTCTAATGGTGCTACGCGGCGTTAGCGGCTTTGTCTCTAGCTATTGCGTATCCTGGGTTTCCGGCAAGGTAGTGATGAACATGCGACGTCGGCTGTTCAATCACATGATGGATATGCCAGTATCTTTTTTCGATCAGCAATCTACCGGGACCCTCCTTTCACGTATTACCTACGATTCCGAACAGGTAGCTTCAGCCTCCTCTGGCGCGCTGATTACTGTAATTCGTGAAGGGGCATCGATCATTGGGCTATTTACGATGATGTTTTATTATAGTTGGCAACTATCGCTAATTCTGGTGGTAATTGCACCCGCGGTATCCTTTGCCATCCGGCAAGTATCAAAGCGATTTCGCCAAATTAGTAAAAGAATGCAGAACACCATGGGGCAGGTGACTACCAGCGCCGAGCAGATGCTTAAAGGGCATAAGGAAGTGCTAATTTTTGGCGGGCAGAAAGTGGAAAACGAGCGATTCAATAGCGTCAGTAACCGCATGCGCCAACAGGGCATGAAAATGGTAGCCGCCTCCTCGGTTTCAGAGCCGCTTATACAGTTTATCGCATCGCTTGCACTGGCTTTTGTCTTGTATGCTGCAAGCTTTCCGGCGATCATGAAAACCTTGACCGCCGGCACCATTACCGTCGTATTTTCGTCAATGATTGCCCTAATGCGCCCGTTGAAATCCCTGACTAATGTTAACGCTCAGTTTCAGCGCGGTATGGCGGCCTGCCAGACGCTATTTTCCATTCTTGATATGGAAACCGAAAAAGATGAGGGCACGGTAGAAGTTAAGCGCGTTAAAGGTGAGATCGCCTTTAAAGGCGTTACCTTTTCTTATCCGAGCAAAGAGACACCTTCGCTGCACAATATTAGTCTAGCCATTCCGGAGGGGCATACGGTAGCATTGGTAGGGCGCTCAGGCTCCGGTAAATCAACTATCGCCAATTTATTAACGCGTTTTTACGATATTCAGCAGGGACAGATCCTGCTAGACGGTACCGATTTGCGCGCGTATAAGCTTACCTCGCTGCGTAACCAGGTAGCACTGGTTTCCCAAAACGTGCATTTATTTAATGATACTATCGCCAACAATATCACGTATGCCCGCAAGGCAACCTACTCCCGTGAACAGGTTGAGAACGCGGCACGCATGGCTTATGCTATGGATTTCATAGAAAAAATGAACATGGGCTTAGATACAGTGATAGGTGAAAATGGCGTCTTGCTCTCCGGCGGCCAGCGGCAGCGCATCGCGATCGCCCGCGCGCTGCTGCGCGATTGCCCCATACTTATTCTCGACGAAGCTACCTCGGCGCTTGATACTGAATCCGAACGGGCAATACAAAAAGCGCTGGATACGCTGCAGAAGAATCGAACCTCCCTGATTATTGCCCATCGCTTATCCACCATTGAAAAAGCCGATGAAATTCTTGTCATCGAGGAGGGACGGATCGTTGAGCGCGGTAATCATGAGGAACTGATGTTGCGCCAAGGGCCTTACGCTCAGCTCTACCGGTTACAATTCGGCCAATGATTACCCGCATCTGGTCCGGCACCTCACACCTATATCTTCTGCTACTCCCGTTTTCTTGGGTGTACGGATTAGTAACAGCGCTTATCCGTTGCAGTTACCGACGCGGCTGGCGTAAAGTGCATCGCTTTCCGCTGCCGATCGTAGTGGTGGGCAACCTGACCGCTGGCGGCAACGGTAAAACACCACTGGTGCTATGGCTTGTAAAGCAACTGCAAGAGCGCGGATGGCGAGTCGGAGTTGTGTCCCGTGGCTACGGCGCGCGAGCAGTGCAGTATCCTCTGCTGCTGGACGCCACCACGACCAGCGCGCAGTGTGGTGACGAGCCGCTATTAATCTGGCAGCGAACCGGGGCACCAGTTGCGGTAGCGCCCCGGCGTGCCGAAGCGGTAGCAGCGCTGCTGCGCGCGCAGCCTAGACGTAGTCGTGACCGATGACGGTTTGCAGCATTATGCACTGGGGCGAGATATCGAGTGGGTGGTTATCGACGGCGTGCGTCGGTTCGGTAATAACCGTTGTCTGCCCGCCGGTCCCATGCGCGAAAGTGCCGACCGCCTACAGCAGGTGCAGGCAGTCATCGTCAACGGCGGTTGCGCCCGTTCTGGCGAGGTGACGATGCAGCTTGTCGCTGGCGCTGCTGTCAATTTACTTACAGGTGAGCGTCGCGTGCTTACCGCTTTGACGCCGTTTGTGGCGATAGCCGGAATTAGTTATCCGGCGCGCTTCTTCGCTACGGTACATGCGGAAGGCGTGACGCCGGTGCGGGAGGTAGCGTTTCGCGATCATCAGGCATACCGGCAGCATATGCTTGCCGCGCTAGTTGTGCCGAATCAGCAGTTGCTCATGACCGAGAAAGACGCGGTTAAATGCCGATCTTTCGCCCAGGCGAATTGGTGGTATCTGCCGGTCGACGCGCGCCTGCTTGACGGTGCGGAGCAGAGTTTGCTGACGCCGGTTGAGCAGGCTATCCGGCACTATAAGTTGGCGGCGAAAAAACTTAATGCGCAAGCTTCACTGTCACTACCCCTCTGACGACTAGCTATAAGCTCAGCGCACTTAAATTCGCTTTGGTATTACCACCCACAATGCGGTCATATGCTTCTTTGCTCAGTTTACGTCTCAGAATTGCCTCAAGGCTTTCTTGGGAAGAACAATGCTTGACTGCTTAATCTTACGAGCGCCTATTTATAAAATCTCAGCTAATGCCTTGCCATACAGATGCTGCATACGTCTGCTTGATGCAACTTTCCGTGCGGCATACTTATCCTTGCTGATCAATGCTTTCAGTTGCGTTTTTTCTTCTAACCCAAGAGCAATAATGTATTTTTATTGCTCTATTTTAAGGAATTTTTTCAGCTCTAGCTACAGACGCTGCAACTGCCATTTTTACGTGTTCAGAAGCCAGACATGTATCGTAAGATCTATAAGCCGACACATCCGGTAGTTTTCATAGACGAGCACTCTTGTCAATTTATTAAATAAACAAGCGTGAGGCTCCCATTAAGACCTGAAAACCTGCTCAGAAAGACTGTGAATACAAGCATCTGGTCGTGTATAATGTCTTCATGACTGGTAGGTCTTTAGCGGGTCATCAGTTAAACAAAATGACTGAGAATAGAACGAGAATCGATTGGGCTCACTTTTTAAAAATATATTAACACAATATTCTTACAAATATTGAATTATACTGTTCATGGACAATCTCAAAATCTATAGCCTAGTTTCGTTGTACTAAATCTTTCTGCTGGATTTCACCAAGATTTATAATATTTTTTAAATTTTTATACACCTAGGCATGGCAGTTGGCTAAACATGGCAAAAATTAAACTCAATCTAATGACGAATCAATGCCTAAATCGTTATATTTACAATATTGAGAAATTACAAAGTAGAGTCACTACTTGATACATATAACGTCACAAGACAAACGCTAAGATCAATTGATATTTTACTACTGATAAGCCTCCTATCAAGCTCAAGCGTCTCTATCTATCACCTAATATATAATGTGACATTAACTGTCAAAACCGGTTTAAAGCTGTCCCACTCTTCTAATTAAGTTACCATTATTTAAAGGGAAACTAATAAAAACTATGTTAGATATTTGAAAGCCACAAGACAGTTCGATAAAAGATAATCACCTCATCTATATAAGCAATCTCTACATCGTAAAAATGCCAAGCAGGATGCTAAAACGGCTTCTAAACTATTCCACTCAGAAGTTTACTTTGTTCACGTATCGGTTCGCAGAAAATTTAGGGCTCGTTTATAATTACTTTTCGCGTTTCACATGACTTTGAATCAATTTTCAATTAGCAGCAACAGCTAGAAAACTGTTATCTATTCCGGTTGATACCCCGTTTCGATAAAGATTCGATTACAAGACTCATCAATAAGCATCAGGATAAAATTACAATACGTATCAATTTTTAATCCGCAATTCGGGTTTCCTCTCGCACATTAACACGTAAAAAGTGTTTATTTCCAGTGTGGCTCACGCTTGTCTCTGTAAAGCAAGTAGTGAAGTAATTACTATTACTTTTCTTAAAACCGTAATAATTGCAGTTTGATGGAGGCACCATGAAGCCAAGAAAAAAACGAATCAAAAATATTGTTGAAACAAAATAGATTTAAGATCTCACGTTTTCAGTTTATAAAATAGCCTAACTGTCATTCCGCGCCTGATTTTTCTTTTTCATCTTACTGAAAAGCAGGGAAGCATCAATAAATTATTTACTTCTTATAAAGAATAGATAGTTAGACTGTTTTGTGAACTGATAACATGAGATTATTAAATTCTTTAGTCCCAAACTATTATATAAAACTTTTTTGTCATACAGCTCCGTTCATAGCAAGATGATTGACGACACTTTTACACACTCAGCAAGAGTGTCGCTTCCTCCTGAAAACACTTTTTCCCGCCATCTTAATCCAGCCCGGATAGCCGCTTACGCAGGTATGGATTGGGGTGTTTGCGTAAAACAAAGGAGAAAGCATCAAAATCAAAACACAAAGTACTTAAAAACTATGAGCTTAGTTGCCTATATGTTGACTTGATGAGTATAGCTCAAGCGACTCAATGAGTTTTATTCGTTACTATGACTACAGATAATGCGCGATATTTTTTGCATACCCTTGCTTGAGTATGTCTCATAATAATTTATCGGACGCTTACTGACAATCATAAAATTCACAAACTTTCTTTTCGCCTGCGTAAACGCTTAGACACCGGAAAACATGAATTTGACTGCCTGCATGAAAGCTTTATATAGAGAATTATCTTAGCCCACTGATGCGCTTATAAAAAATCGTATGGTTAAGCTATTTATTAATAGGCGTATAGAAAATGTACTGAGAAGCGAGAATTTCTATTCTGGTAAAGAACTTGAGAGCACAGCGCACGGATGTGTGTAGTCTTTTCAATAAGAAAAGCTTTCGATCAGTATCGGGCAGTAAAACCCCATTAAAGTCTACAATATATTATTGCAGCATTAAACAGGATAAAATCTAAATTTTAAAAAAATAACTAACGAAATGTAGTTCCCCTAGGCGTAACGTGAAAGTTTAGTTTTAGAAGAATTGAATTATTTCGGGGATATCAAAAACTGCAAGACTTTCAATAGAAAAAACGGTTTTCGCTAGTGCTATTGACATAAAAATAATCACGCCAGCTACGTTTTTATCGCGAAGCGACTACAGACGGATAAAATGCTCGCGATAGTAAGCTAATTCCTTCACCGATTCGCGAATATCCTCCAGCGCTTGATGGATATTTTTTTCTCTAAACCGGCTAGAATTTCTGGCTTCCAGCGACGGGCCAGCTCTTTAAGCGTACTGACATCCAGATAACGGTAATGAAAATACGCTTCCAGCGCTGGCATATAACGGAACAAGAAACGCCGATCCTGGCTAATGCTGTTTCCGCAAAGCGGCGACTTTCCGGCAGGAACCCATTCGGCCAAAAAGGCTAGCGTCTGCGCCACGGCTGCCTCTTCATTAAGCTGACTATGCCGCACCCGATCAACCAGCCTGCTGGAGGTATGGGTGCATATATTCCATTCGTCCATCAGCCCTAACTGGGTGTCAGATTGATGTATAGCCAATACCGGACCTTCCGCTAGAATAGCAAGATTAGCGTCGGTAACAAGCGTCGCGATTTCGATAATGCGATCGTGCTCGGGATCTAGCCCAGTCATTTCTAAATCGATCCAAATCAGGTTGTTATCATTTAGCGGCATGATTTTCTCATAGCAAGAAATATTGGGGTTTATCTTGTAGAATACCCGATAGAATACATTGTATAATATCTTTTTTATCGCTATAGGCGATTTATCTGCACTACGTAAAGATTCGTGAGAAAAAACAAACTGTCTAAAAGACAAGGGCGCCGGATAGAAACCAACCATCAGCGCCGCCTGCAGCAGCATGAGCACGGCTTCACCCAATGGGATAATCAGCTATTAGGGGGAGCAGAAAGCGTGGTCGTTAGCCGGTTCGGCATGCATGTCGATGCAGAGTGCGCCGCGGGCCGTAATCTACGTCGCACCCTTAAAGCTCCTAGTCACCGGTAATCGGATTGTCTGGCGCACCAGTAGCTTAGCCATTCGGGGTCAGCAGTATTGTGGAAGCGGTCCACCCACGCCGTTTCGTACTGACTCGCTTTAATATGTATGGTGGCGTCAAACCGATCGCGGCAAAGCTAGATCACATCGTCATTGTCTCTGCCCTTCTGTCCGAACTGTCTTTAGATATTATCAATTAGTACCTGGTGGCATGCAAAACAGTGGAGGCTCTTATTATACTGAATAAATTTGATTTACTGACGGCGGGGTCCCGGAAGGACGTGGAGCAGAATATAGCTATCTATCGCCGCATCGGCTATCGAGGGTTGCTGCTGTCAAGCTATACAGGCGAGGGGTGGGTCTTTTTTAGGACGCGCTGGCCGGACATGCCAGTATTTTCGCAGGTCAGTTTCGAGTAAGCAAGTCGAACCCACTTAATGAATTCCCGGTGGGACCACAGAAGATTTTAATCAGTGGCGTCTTCGATAACTCGGGACTTAGGTAACATATTGCTACTACCGTCAGGCTATATGACTTCAGTCACGGCGGTTATTTAATTGATTCTTTGGGGTCCGGGAATTTACTCTATGGCATCTAACGCCGGAACTTATTGCCCGCGGTTTCGCTGAATTCGGGGATTATCTAGATACCTGTAAATTTCGCGACGGACGCTATAATATAAATCGCGACTGCTCGCTCCGTGGTACGGTGGATGGGGTGCTATCGCTCGAGAACGTTCCGATAACTACCATCGCATTCTCGACAGAATGGCGCCATTAACGCCCCTAAGACGCGTTGATCGCCCGAACGCTGGCATTTATCACTGCCGCCGGCACAATGCGTCTCCATTTTGGCCATTCATTGAAAGAGAAAAGAGGTCCCCGTGCTGGGCAAGATAAAGATAGTTCTACAACACCTACTGCCTAAGCGCTGCCTAACCCAGCTAGCTGGTTGGGGCGCCGAACGCCGCGGTGGCTGGCTTACTCGCTGGGTTATTAAAGTGTTTGTGCGCTACTATAAGGTCGATATGCAGGAGGCGCAGCAGCCAGATGTAGCCGCCTATCCGACTTTTAACGCATTCTTTGTCCGGCCGCTGCGCGATGATAACGCGCGGCCCATTGATGTCGATCCGGCGGTAATAGTGCTGCCGGCGGATGGGATTATCTTGCAGCTAGGCTCCATTGAGGGAGTGCGGGTATTCCAGGCGAAGGGGCACGATTACAGTCTGGAAGCGCTGTTAGCCGGCAATAAGTTTATAATCGCCCACTTTCGCGACGGCAGCTTCGTTACTACCTATCTAGCGCCGCGCGATTATCATCGCGTACATATGCCTTGCAACGGCGCGCTACGCGAAATGCTATACGTGCCGGGCAATTTGTTTTCAGTTAATCCACTGACCGCGGCTAATATCCCCAACCTATTCGCCCGCAATGAGCGGGTAATATGCCTATTCGATACCGATTTTGGCCCGATGGCGCAAATTCTAGTGGGCGCGACAATTGTTGGCAGTATCGAGACCGTCTGGGCGGGCACGATTACGCCTCCGCGAGATGGGATTATCAAACGCTGGAGCTACCCGAGAGCAGACACCGACGAGGCGGTGGTACTGCTGAAAGGACAGGAAATGGGGCGCTTCAAGCTAGGCTCCACCGTTATCAACCTGTTCGCCGGCAAAAAAATCCTGCTTGGAAAGCATCTGTCTAGCGGATATGTTGCCCGCGTCGGTCAGCGGCTGGCCTACGGCGCCGCGAAAACGGATAGCCTGCTGAACTGAATCCTCTACGGTTAACAAGAGAGCTCTCACTTTGCATCTGATTATACTTTCCCTCCTATGGTGGCTGCTCGCCTGCCCGTCTTTCGCCACCAACCTACCAGATGAGGGCCAGCTTCAAAAAGATCTGCAGCAGGTGCAGAATGATAAAGCCATGTTGAACCAGTCAGCGATTATCGAGGTGCTGCAGTCAGCACTGAACACTCTAGCTGAGGGAAAAGCGTCCAAAACTAAAATAAGAGAATATCAGAAGGCTATCGACGATTTTCCGGCGCTGACCCGCCAGCTGAGGAATGAAAAAGACAGGGAGCCGGATCAGCCAGCCCTCTTCAGCTCTAAACTCGCAAGTAGTGAGCTGAATCAACGAGTTCTACAGACTAATAGTCAACTGATGGATCTGGCCCGACAGTTACAGCAAGAGCAGGATCATACGCACGCCATCAGCGACTCGCTAAGCCTGCTGCCGCAGCAGCAAGCTGAAGTTCGCAGAGCGCTAAGCGGTGTGCAACAACAGCTCAAGGCGCTGCGTAATCCCAGCACAATGCTGGAAAAAGCGCAGGCTGGCGCGCTACAGGCTGAACAGGCCACGCTTCACCTTAAGTTAGAGGAACTGAATCTTGCACAGTTAAGTGCCAATAATCGCCAGGAGTTGTCCCGACTGCGCGCTCAGTTGTTAAAGAAGCGCCATGATCGCGTCGACCAAGCACTGCAGGCGCTAAGCAATCATCTTAATAGTCTACGTCAGCAGGAGGCAGAACAGGCAATCGAGTATACCGAAATGCTGGCGGAACAGGTCGGTGAGCTGCCCAAGTCGATCGGCATCCCTTTGCAAACTAATCGCGAACTTTCCAGCGCGCTAAATCAACAGGCCCAGCGGATGGAACTTATTGCGGCGCAGCAGCGCCAGGCGGCCTCGCAAACACTGCAGGTACGTCAGGCGCTTACGACGCTACGCGAACAGGCGCAGTGGCTGGATGAATCACCGGCGCTCGGAGAAACCCTGCGAGCCCAGGTATCTAGGCTGCCGGAGATGCCCAAACCGCAGCAGCTCGACAGTGACATGGCTGAATTGCGCGTGCAATGCCTGCATTTTGAAGACTTAATGAACAAGCTACCGCAGCTTGCTCAAGGATTGCAGGACGATAGTTCGCCGTTGACTCCGGCGCAGCGCCGCATTCTCGACGCGCAGCTCGCCACCCAGCGCAATCTTCTCAATGAGCTCCTGACCGGCTGCAATACCCAAATCCTTGATCTTACCAAGCTGAAGGTAGCGAATAGTCAGCTCGAAGAGGCGATGAGTGAGATCCAGGAAGCCGCCCATCGCTATCTGTTCTGGGTAGCCGACGTGAGCCCGATCGGTCTTTCCTACCCGCTGCATGTTGGCCAGGATCTGCGCCGGGTAGTGACCCTGGATACGTTCAGCCAGCTGACCAATGCGCTCGGCATGATGCTGACCAGCCAGGACACGCTCATTCGGCTATTCGGGGCGCTGTTGCTAATCGGTTTTAGTCTTAGTTCCCGCCGGCATTATCATGCCTTTCTTGAGCGCTCCAGCGTCCGGGTGGGCAAGGTCAATCAGGATCATTTTTCCCTCACCCTGCTTAATGTTTTCTGGTCGGTGCTGGTTGCCATGCCGCTGCCGGTACTGTGGGCAGCACTAGGATATGGCTTACGCCACGCCTGGTCTTATCCAGTGGCGGTTGCCATTGGCGGCGGCGTCGGCGCCACAGTGCCGGTGCTATGGGGGTTTATAGTATGCGCCCACTTCGCGCGCCCGCAGGGGCTATTTATCGTGCATTTCGGCTGGCCACAACAGCAGGTAAAGCGCGCGCTGCGCTACTACACGCTGTCTATCGGCATGATCGTACAGCTGATTATGGCGCTGATATCGTTTGATGATTACAGCGAGAGAGAGCTTGCAGGAACACTAGGCAGATTATGCTTTCTCCTGTTATGTTCCTGTCTGGCGCTGGTAACAAGCAGTTTAAAGCGTGCAGGCCTACCACTGTATCTTGATAAGCATGGCGTCGGCGATAATGTCGTCAACCGTTCGTTATGGAACCTGATGGTCTGTGCGCCTATCGTCGCGGCCGCCGCGGCGTGCCTCGGGCATCTGGCGACCGCACAGGCTCTCCTGGCGCGACTGGAAACCTCGGTTGCGATTTGGTTCTTCTTGCTGATTATCTATTATATTATTCGTCGTTGGATGTTTATTCAGCGGCGGCGCATTGCCTTCGAGCGCACTAAACAGCGCCGCGCGGAGATGCTGGCTCAGCGGGCGCGCAATAATGAAGAAGATCTCTGGCAATCCCAACTAAATGATGCTGCTGCCGAAGTCGATGAAAAGGTGCTGGATCTCGATACCATCAGCGCACAGTCGCTACAGCTAGTACGTTCTATTCTGACGCTGATTGCGCTGTTATCGGTGATTTTATTGTGGTCGGAGTTGCATTCAGCGTTCGGCTTCCTGGAAAATATTACCCTCTGGGGTGCTACCTCCACTATTCGGGGAGTCGATAGCGTTCAGCCGATTACGCTCGGCGCAGTGCTAATCGCGATTTTAGTCTTTATTATCACCACCCAGATGATGCGCAACCTACCCGCTCTGTTAGAGCTAGCCTTGCTGCAGCATTTAGATTTGACCCCCGGCACAGGGTATGCCATTACTAGATTGAGTAAATATAGTCTGATGCTGCTTGGAGGGATTATTGGTTTCTCCATGATAGGCATCGAGTGGTCAAAACTGCAGTGGCTAGTGGCGGCACTGGGCGTAGGGCTAGGGTTTGGTCTTCAAGAAATCTTCGCCAATTTTATTTCCGGCCTGATGATACTATTTGAAAAACCGATTCGGATTGGCGATACCGTCACTATTCGCAATCTGACAGGCAACATTACCCGCATTAACACTCGCGCTACCACGATTACCGACTGGGATCGAAAAGAGATTATAGTACCTAACAAGGCCTTTATTACTGAACAGTTCGTTAACTGGTCGCTGTCTGATACTATAACGCGTGTTGTGTTGAGCATCCCAGCCCCTGCAAGCGCTAATATCGAGCAAGTTACGCACATTCTAGTGCAGGCGGCGCGGCGCTGCCCGCTCGTATTAGAGCTGCCGGCACCGGAGGTCTTCCTCGTGGATTTAAAGCAGGGCTTACCCCTGTTTGAGCTGCGTATGTATGCTGCCGAAATGGGGCACCGGATGCCACTGCGCCATCAAGTACACGGGCTAATCTTTGAAAGCTATCGCGAACACGGCATAGAATTACCTTTTCCGGCCTTCCAGTTGGGCAAAAATCAGACTAAAATCGATAATATCCCTGACAACCGAATCCAGCCGGAAAGCAGCTCGCTATGAGGGCCAACAGTCCGTCATAGTTGTAGCGCATCCTGCTCATAGCTCTAAAAAGCTGTGGAACAGCAATGCGTTAAAACAATCTCGCATGAAACAGTAAGGTGCACACTAAAAAACTTACTGAAACCGTCGGCGTACCGACAATCAGTTAATGCCGAATTCGTTGTTGCTATGAAAATATGCTGCACGCGTATCGTAAGCTCTATGACACGATTAATCTAGGAATTTGCACAGACAAGACTTCTCGTCAATAATTTATTTAACGTACATGCGTAGCGCTGCCGTTGAGGCTTGCAAAACCTGCTCGTAAGGACTATTCATACAAACAGCTTGGGGCGTGCAATCTCTTCATGGCCAGTGAGCGATTGGTGGGGTCGTCGGCTAACCAAATTGGTTGAGCATAGAAGGGGCATAGAAGTAGAAGCGATTGGGCTTACTTTCTTAAAGTACTTCAAGACAACATCCTTAGGCACATCGAATTACGCTACTCATAAATCAACATTCATAGTCTAGATTCGTTGTATTCAGCTTTCCAGCCGAATTAGGCAAGGCTTTATAGAATCGTTTTGAATTCATTTATACATCCTAAAATAGCAGTTAGCTAAACATGAGGCAATTTACTACTCAGAAAATATCTGAATCGTCATATTAATAATATTAAGACATTGCGAAGTGAAGTCACCGCCTAATGGATGCGATGCGATTCAATAAATGCAAAGATCGATTAGGATTTCATTACTGATAAGGCTTGTATCAATATCAAGCGTCTTTATCCATTATTTAACATGTGACGTGACACTAGCAAGTGATCTACTGGCAGCAGCCATTCTCGGGATTGAAGAGTGCAGCCAGGAAATTCTTTAACAGTGCACGATGAAATGATTTTCAAAAAACTGAATACCGACGACTACACACATGATACGTTAAGCGCTCTTCTGGGAACCACTCCAAATTTGTCCAAAGGTCCACCGCTTAACGTTAGCGGATTTCAAGCGCCTTAATATCGGAAGGAATAACTCGATAAAAATTGAAATTACCCACTACCATCGTGCTACTTGACAATCTCAACCGTAACTTCTGAAACTTCCGAAACGGCAAAATTGTGTATGATTTTTAACGAATAATTGCTGAATGCATATTATCACTTCAATTTAAAAAAATCCATACTGCTAAGTCAAATACTTTTTCACTAAATCAGTGTTTATAAATATGCCATTATTTTGAAAGTACGCGAGGCGCGAAAATACGTATAAGCGCGCCTTAAAGTTTCTACACGCAACTAAATTAGCCAAGCGAACATTCTGACTGATATGGTCTCGGCAGACTCGCATATAGATGTGCTTATGGTTACTTGCTGAGCTGTCTTATGGTATCTTAAAAACTTAAGATTATTTTTGTTAATTTCCTCGCAATAGCTAATTAGTACAATTAATCAGCTTTAAACCGATTTAAACAGCACAGCAAGAGCATAGAGCAAAATCCTCTCTTAGTATTGGCGCAGATAATTTAGTTAACGCTACTAATAACAGAAAGGTATAAGCATATACTACCTAAAAAGCTATCAAGTAGCAGCTTATTCGCGCTGTAAAAGCCTCCGGCGGCATTGCATACAAGTTTTGCCCCGGCAGGGTAGTTGCCTGACCGTCTGGTAACGCTTCCTGGTGACCGGATACTGTTTATGAAATGCAAAGCACTAAAGCAAAAATCTAGCCCTCTCAGTAGCACCAGACGATTAGCTCAAAGCGCCGCGCTGAAATTATTATTCTGGATAGTAAATATCAGCGATATATTATGAAGATTAAATGGTTACCGCAAGTAATCAACGGAAAATGTAAATAATGAAACTAGATAACGTACGGGTGCTGACTTTCAAGTCACACTATATAGAAGAGATCGTCGCTATGAAAAACGGCGGTGAGGGTATTAAGAATGCCCCTTATCTAGTCAATCTGGGCAAGCAACCGAACGAAGACTAGAAAACCCAGACGCTCCAGGTAGAGATTGAGCATATAGCTGAAAATAACAAGCAAGTACACCACCTGACGCAGGAGCGTGTTGCTGAAAATCAAGGCGCAAGCAGTATTCGAACCTGCAGCTTACGGTTGGGAGACCCGTATACTATTTAAGCTACCGATTCAAAGAGTAATTAATAACCGAGCGACCGCATAATTATTTTTTAAATAAAAACCAAAGCAGTAGCAATTAGGCCATCAAAGCGCTGTCGGAAAAATCTAGCAGCTTGTCTAGCCGTTTAAAGCAAACTCTAGGAAGAATTTACAGATCGTCTTTTGGGCTGGTGAAAAAACTTAGCGACTGGGAAATATCAATTCAATCGCTTATATACAGAGATTTATATAAAACAACGTCTTAGCTTACAGGTGCACTTATAAACGAATGATATAGCAGAGCGATTTAATAGACGTATAGAGGATTGGCTGAAAAGCAACCATTGCGATTCTGATGAAGAGATTAAGATTATATTGTACCGATAGGTTTGGATCTATCATCAAGAATTGTCCCAATAAATATTGGGCAGTAAAACTACTCTTGCAATCTATCAAATATTGCGCGCAATTATTGCGTGAGATTGCCAATTTCTTTTCCAGAAAATGGTCAAACAAGCTCACCAGCTAACGCACCAAGCATTATGGGAAGAATCAGCGTAAAGCGTAAAGTGGGAAATCAGCAAGGAAATCTTAATAGGCTCCCGCGCTAGTCAACACGGGACAGCCACTCAAGTTGCTGCTGCAAGATACGAACCCGCGCTAGCTCTTCCGGCGTATCTACGCTGATGCCGGGCTCCACGCTTACCGCCGAGACATGTATTTTTTCGCCATACCACAAGACGCGAAGCTGTTCGAGGGTCTCTATTTTTTCTAGCGGACTGGCTGGCCAATTGACATAACGGCGAATAAAGTCAGCGCGGTAAGCATAAATCCCAATATGGCGTAGAAGAGATTTGGAGAGGTGATTACGGTTGCGAGCAAACCCTTCATAATCCCATAGAATCGTGGCACGTGTGAAATACAAGGCGTAGCAGCGCGCATCGACCACTACCTTTACCGAGTTGGGGTTAAATGCCTCTTCCTCCGTCGTGATAGGCACGGCTACCGTAGTCATGCCAGCATGGGCGCCTCGCAGATTATCCGCCACCTGTCTGATGATTTGCGGCGGAATGAGCGGTTCATCCCCTTGCACATTGACGATTATCCGATCGTCAGGGAAGTCGTATCTGTCGATAACCTCATGAAGCCGCTCAGTGCCAGATTGATGATCCGAGCGAGTCAGACAGACTTCACCGCCGATACGTTGAACTGCCTCGACTACGCCTGCATGATCGGTGGCGACAATAACCCGAGCGGCGCCGGAGGCTTGCGCTTGTTCCATGACGCGCACTACCATGGGTTTTCCGTTGATATCAGCCAACGGCTTACCGGGCAGGCGGATTGAGGCGAAACGGGCCGGAATAATAGCAATAAAACTCATGAATTAGTCTCGTCCATTGTAATAGCGCGCTTCGCTCTGTAGCAGGACAGGGATACCCTTACAAAAGGGGTAAGCCAGCGCATCAGACTTACAAATTAGTTCCTGTTGTTCTTTGTTATAATAAAGTTTGCCTTTACAGACTGGGCAAGCGATGATTTCCAATAGGCGACGATCCATGATTCCTCCAAGGGTGGCATGCCTGCGTAAAAGATGATAGTGCAGAGCATAGCATAAGCGGCACTTGGCCGGGAATGACTAGAGGCAATCCCTATTGTCTATCACAGACTTTGCAGATAATCGTCATTTTTTGTGCAGATGTTATTGATACCTAGCCGGCTCAGTAGGAGTGGCAATTTTATCAATTGAATCACATCTCAAAGATTAATAAGATAGGATTGCCATGGAAACGTTACCTAATTACGCATTTTAGTCATATAGCCTTAAAAGGCTACATTTATCATGCATGCTTTAAATGCGGCCAACAAGAAGCACGGCATCAGCCTCCTGAGTCAGAACATCAGTTAAAATCGATATCTAATTTAGGCTGGGTAACGCGAGACCAATATTAGTATCAAATTGAACGGTAAGTACCGGTTATTGCGTTTTTTAGATTCTCTAGCAGAGTACTCATCTACTTAAAAAGTGTTTATTTCCAGTCTAGCTCAAGCTAGAGTGGGTAAAGTATGCAACAGGAAACGTTAAACAAAATCATTGCTTTTCGCTAATTTTAGACGTTAAGCAATACAGTATCGCTTAACGGATCGGTTAAAATACGTTATCTAAGCTGTATCTAAGCTGTTTATTTTCTATTTTAGCACCGGACCCGCCGCGTATTCACTCTCTGCTAACGCATCCTACCGCACGTCATACTTATTTCTCGTATAGTGGCATTCCGAGGGAGTAGTATGTCCTGCTGATTTATTTAATAGACGATTCCAATAATCGAGCAATGATGCGCCATGAAAGGTCTATCTTTCAGGAATTTTAAGAACCAGATATTTTTTTAATTACTTGCATGAACTTATTCGTTATTACATCCCGGAAAGTAGTATGGTTTTTAATAAATTAGGCTTGAGTTTCTAATAATATTTCACACTCTGCAATAGAGTTTTACTAACTAATACTGCTTGAGAAAATTTCTAATTGTAACGCCAGACATATCGATACGGCGTGATCTCAAGCTTTCACTAGAATAGAAATAGTGGATTTTCATAACACCTTCTATACGCCAATGAAATCGCTCTAGCATACCATTCGTTTCTGGATATATAGCCATTCTAAGATGGCATTCTATATCGATCCTTTCACACAAGCGGTCACATTTATGTGTCCCTATAGCTAAGCCTTTTCGCAGTTTAAAAAAACGACATATAAATTCTTTGCCATTGTCTATAAGGCCCCGATAAAGGGCTATCGGACACGTTCGACTAAGATCATGAAAGAAGTGCTCTGCATTAGTCGCAGTCTTCGCTTCATAACGACAGAAAAAGCCTATTGAGTCGCTCAATATACTCCCACGAAAAGATAACATCGTGAGTTTTTATTTCGCATTTTGGAAAATATTTATATCAATATGCAGGTGAACAGGTTCATAGCTTTTAAGCGGTCATTACGCACCTAAATAAATAAAAAATTAGTGAAAATTAAAAAATAAAATTAATTATTTATAATTAAACAAGGCTGATTAATTATAATTAAATTCTGACTATTACTTTTTCTTAAAATTAGAATCATTATAGATTGACGCAGAAACTTTCAAGCCAAGCAAATAGGGTTAGGATTCTTGCGCATTCACTGGCAGAATATTCTCTTTATAACGTTTGATAGTATTATACTACCGGAGTTTGATATGAAAATCCTGGTGGATGAGAATATGCCATACGCTCGGGCACTGTTCAGTCGCTTAGGCGACGTACAGGTGGTTGCGGGAAGGACAATTTCTGCGCCTGCGCTGGCGCTAGCTAACGCGTTAATAGTACGGTCTGTGACCCGCGTTGATAGAGCACTGCTCGACGCTAGCCGGGTCGCGTTCGTCGGTACCGCTACCGCCGGCACCGATCATGTAGATCAAGATTGGCTAGCGCAGGCGGGAATTAGTTTCTCTGCGGCGCCGGGCTGCAATGCAGTTTCGGTTGTAGAGTATGTCTTTTCCGCGCTGCTGTGGCTGGCTCAGCAGGATAGCTTCGCTCTGTGCGACAAGACCGTCGGCATAGTTGGCGTCGGTAATATCGGCAGCCGTCTACAGAGGCGGTTGAATGCGTTTGGCGTGCGTACTCTGCTATGCGATCCGCCGCTAGCAAAAGCGGGGGTATCTGGCGACTGGAAGTCGCTAGAACAGCTGGTGGCTGAGGCGGATGTGCTGACTTTCCATACGCCGCTCATTCGTGCCGGCCGGAATACGACTTGGCATTTAGTAGACGAAGCGCTGCTGGCGGCGCTGCCAGCCGGACGTATTCTGATTAATACCAGTCGCGGCGCGGTATTCGATAATGCCGCGCTGCTGCGGATTCTGGAAGGGGGTAAGCCTCTGAGTGTAGTTCTGGACGTTTGGGAGCATGAACCGGCGTTGTCGTTGCCGCTACTGAACCGTGTTGCTATTGGTACCGCTCATATCGCTGGCTATACGCTGGAAGGCAAGGCGCGCGGTACTATGCAGGTCTTCGATGCCTACAGCGCCTTCATCGGCAGCACCGCGCGTGCGAGTCTTAGGACGTTATTGCCGCCGCCGAGGGTAGAGCGTATCCGACTGCACGGCGCTATTGATGAAGAAGCTCTACGTCTGTTAGCCCATTTAGTGTATAATGTGCGGCGAGATGATATACAGTTGCGCCGTGCAGTCGGTCTGTCGGGCGAGTTTGACCGGTTACGTAAACAGTATTATCAGCGGCGAGAGTGGTCGTCGCTGTGCGTCGAAACAGATATCGCCGATGACGTAGATACCCTGCGGCACTTAGGATTTCAGACCAGGAAGTTCAACGCCTGAGCTCGCGGGATGCTTAAGGAACTATTTGTCGTTCGTGCATTACCTGACTCTCTACAGCTAGCGGCGGGTTTGCCAAGCGTCTCCTTCTCTATTTTAAGTAACAGATGCTGCCATCGTACATAACGCTGTGGTGCATCTGAATAATAGCAGATACAATGATGTTTAACGGCTAGAATATAGCCCTTCTAGAGATAACAGGCGCAATCGGTAAAGCGAACCTAGATATTATCTAGAAGCGAACATTCCTGTTCAGAAAGCCCCCTATTTATTATGCTATCCGTGCGACGCTCTATTGTAATGTTGATTGTAGACAATTTGGCAGGCCAGGGCGCTCGTCTCTTGAATGACTTAACCTCTGAACCCGGCCGCTTTCTGCGTCAGCAGGCGTTCAATTTGCTACCGATACTGCCTGGCTTATGGGCGAGCTATACGCAATAAACTCTCTCCGCTAGACGCAATATGCAAAATCCTGCGCGACGAGCGGCTACTGATTTCAGTCAGCAGCGTACAGTCGCCGACATTCTATCGCCATGCACAACTAGTGCGCCTGCAAACGCTGCGGTCAATAACTGTAGAAGAAATCCGTAGGCGTTGGAAGCCGGCAAAAATCTAACGCGAAGCGACAAGCTAGACTATGCGATGTAGTCATGTCTCGGTAACTATACCATTTTAAATTTACTGTAATTCTAGTCATTGTCGAGTAATGCTTGCTTTAGTGGCGAGTCAATAACGACGTGCACTGCGGAAATAGTGATGACCGAGGCTAGAGCACTTTTCATAGTATTCTACTTTATTAAATAGCTATTCATCCATATGCTGTGCCTCATCTTCTCTCTGAAATCTAAATTATATACACTGACAGTGAGGAGTTAAGATCGTGAATAATCGGATTGATTAAGGCGGTTAGCTTTGCACGTGCAGCATCCGATAGATATCAAATAAGCTATTCTAAAAGTAGCAGTTTCAGTATTTGTAGCCAGAACCAAATAAGTCCTCTAAAATAAAATAATGAAAATACATTATTACCCCTGCTTAGAAAAAAACTTAACTAGAATCGTTGATTAGGCAGGGCCTGCATGCCGCACAGAAAGTTATTAATGCATTGATTTTTTAAATTTCAATGCATCAATTAGATGTGTAAAGCTACCGAGTAGCGAGGCGTTAGCCGATATTTTACAATAGGTCTCTACAAAGCGTTATTTTTATTAAAGAAGAGCCTGAGTCAGTATGGGCCTGCAAACTAAACAAACGGGTATATAGCCGCATTTCGGATGGCGATGCCGAAGCGCATTTAATTGTGCTGAGCCGTAGTAAGCCGATAGAAAGCAGGGACAGTAAGCCGCGCAACCACTTACCGAAACAGCAAGGAGCCACTAAAAAACTGAAACCGTGTGTGAGGAACAACCGAATTATACTGCCAGAAGCCAATGCCGAATTTATTTCGGCATTGGAGAACGTACTGGGCGTGTATCGGCGGCCCCATGACCCAATGTATCCGGTAGTTTGCATTGACGAAAAACTTCATGAATTGATTAAACATAGATGCGTGGCGCTGTGGTTAAGCCCTAGGAAACATGCTCGGGAAGACTGTAATAATAAACAGCTCAGGCGTGCAATGTTGACATGGCCAGCAAGCCATTGGCAGCAACGTACGTCAATCAAAATGACCGAGCATAGAAGGAGCATAGAATCAAGACCGATTAAGCTCATCTATTAATGATATCTCAACACAATACTCTTAGAAACACCGAATGACGCTGGTTATAAAGAATCTGAATATCCATAGCCAAGGTTAGATGTATTTACCCCTCTCTCTAGATCAGGCCAAAGTTTTAGAGAATTTTTTAATTCGTTTATACACGAAAACATAGTAGTTTCCTAACTATGGCGAAAATCAAACTCAATATACTGCTCAATTAATGCTTAAATCTCATATTGACAAGACTAAGATATTGCGAAATAAAGTTACGGCTTGGCAGACACAACGTAATCAGACAAACTCTAAGATAGATTGAAATTATTGATAATGCTCGCATCAAGTTTAAGGGTCTTTATATTTTTTATAATATGTAATATAACGCCATCAGAAACCTGAATCACCTATCAAAAATTGATGCGTATTCTGATTTTATCCTGATCATTATGAGTCTTGTAATCTAACTTTTTTCTGAAATACAGGACTTACTGAATAGTACTTTCAGTATTTAAATGACCCTTTATGCTCTATCGCGCTTTTTTGCTGCAAGGTTAAAGAAAGACTGCATGAAAAAGCTTTTCATCATTGATGAAACGGCAACAAAGACAAATATAGGCAGCTGTAAGAACCGCAGCAGACGAGGTTAACCGTGCCAGATAGATGTGCCAGACATTCACTGAAAACAACTAGATTTACTGCTAGAATACGTCTATCTAGATTAAACGCAATTATATTACTCGATGGAGAAATAAACAGATATACTTTTCCCTTATTCAGTATAGTGACTTTCCATAAACTTTTACCAGAGAATATCGCAATAATGAATAATTTGTTTACTCATAAAGCTGACAGTGCACGAGAAATTATTCAGGCCAAAGATTTAATTCTTCTTTATTTTCTGCATTGTTCCCCGGATTTAAATCCTATCGAGATGGCATTTCCCATGCTGCAATCACTACTGAGAAAAGCTACAGTCAGAACCTTTACTGCGCTGTGGAATGCGATCGCTCAAGCTATTGAGTTAATTTGGCATAAAGATGGCAACATTTAGTTACGGCGAAAACGGCGCCTCTCTCCTAGATGGACGAAGCGATGCTGGCCTCATCTCATAATAGCAGGATAAAGCTAGCGCTCGGTATTGAGTATGACGGCAGTGCATATTACGGCTGGCAGCGCCAGCAGGAAGTGTCGAGCGCGCAGGCGTGCCTTGAACGTGCTCTGTCGACGATTGCCGACGAGCCTGTCGTGGTCCACTGTGCCGGCCGTACCGATGCTGGCGTACACGCGACAGGGCAGGTAATCCATTTTGATACCCGCGCGCGGCGGCCAAACGCTGCCTGGACACTCGGAGTCAACGCTAACCTGCCCGCCGATATCGCCGTGCGCTGGGCAGCACTGATGTCAGACGATTTTCATGCGCGTTTCAGCGCTACCGCCCGGCGCTACCGCTATATCATTTATAACTGTCGCCTACGTCCGGCTCTTCTCGGACGCGGGTTAACCCATCACTACCACCCGCTTGATGCACAGTCGATGGCCCGCGCCGGCCAATGTTTACTAGGGGAGAACGATTTTACCTCTTTTCGCGCTCTGCAGTGTCAATCGCGCAGTCCTTGGCGCAACGTGCATCATTTGCACGTCAAGCGCCAAGGGGAATATGTGGTAGTGGATATCAAAGCCAATGCTTTTGTTCAGCATATGGTTCGTAATATTGTAGGTAGTCTTCTAGAGGTGGGGGCCGGCAACCAGCCGGAAAGCTGGATCGCAGAACTGCTAGCGTGCCGCGACCGGACGCAGGCCGGCGCTACTGCCAAAGCGCAGGGGCTTTATCTGGTAGCGGTAGAGTATCCATGGCCTTTTGTTCTGCCTGCGTCGCCGCTTGGGCCGTTATTTCTAGCGGAATAACTGCTAATGTATAGCACGTTACGCTACTGGAATAACTGAATAAAATATATTATCAATTTTATTCTACATGTTGATATCTAGCGAGCAGAACTAGTGGCTCACTACAGTGGTTGGGTATATGCCTGTTAGTTTATAATCCTGTTTTGTTAAACCAATCTGCTGATAACGCCTTTCCTGTTAGGAGATTCGCTTTTGTTTTTCTTTAGCGATAGCGGCATTGCTAAGCAAGAAATTTAATTTTTATGTGATGATAATTTTAATAATCTTAGCGGTAATAACCGGCGGCGCGGTCAATTATACAATTAACCGTCTGTTCGGCGAAAAGTTGTCAAACCATCTCGACTCGGAAATTTTTTTGCTGACGCTATCTGGGTAAAAACCACCTGTTTTACGCGTGCACGGTAGTAAAACCATTATTCTAGCGCGCTTTATGCCTATCGTGCGGACTTTCTTGTCGTTTGTAGGCAGCATAAGATATATTATGTGTTATCGCTATTTCGCGCTGTAGACTGTCGCGGGCGGAACTGGTAAAGTTTCTGGTGTTTAACTATGCTAGCTATTTCTTTAGCAATCTGCCGGTCGTGCAGAAAAGTTGCGGCAATTTATTGTGGTGATTATCCTGATACCTGTGCTGCCGGGCATGGTGTAAATGTTGCGCCAGCGCCGCATTACCGTCAACGATAAAAGTGAGTAATGCCGATGCCGGTGAGCAGAAAGTAAACAAAGTTTAGAGTTTTCTGTGCGAAGTTGCCGGCCGTTATGATTTAATAGATAGTCTTTAGCACCTCATCATGAGGACGGGAGAGTGCACTATTAAGTCATCAACCATGTTTATGATGCCTAAAGGGTATAAAACCGGCGACGCGCATCACAGCAAATAGAACGTTGCAGCGTCTTCTTTCTAGGAGCTATAAGCGCCTGGTTGTGCCAATCTCTCATTTTGCATGCAAAATAAGCCCTTAAGATTAGATCTGTAATCGTCGAAAATGCTGCTAGAAACAGAGCTCACCTAAAAGTTTTATTGCTCTGTCGTGATGAATGTTCTCCGCGCATAAAAGAGCCGGAACGCCGGGTTACTGACATAAGTCTTACGTAGGCTACGAGATGAGAGGTTAAAAAAGATCCGGCCGCTACCAGGGTAGCGGGCCAAAAAGTAGCTCTCACGTCAAGGCTGAGTATGCTTGTTAAAACTGGCTAAAGAAAATGAGCGAGAGCCCGCTGCTCCACCTCCAGTGCAACTTCATCTTCCTTTTCCTGTAGAGCAATAAGCTGGAGCGCCAGGCACTGCAAAACAATAACAGCAGCATTCGCGCTCGGAACAACGCCAGTCCGCCCAGTAAGTGCCTGGGTAATTTCCGCGGCAAGGCGTTTTGCTAGACGATAAGCGAGCTTGCAGAGTTGGGTAGTCAGCTTCTTTTCACTAATCGAAGCGAGTTGTGCTGGAATAGGGATTTTTGGAAATGGAGATTGCTGGATCAGTTAAAGTATTGCTGAGTGATTCAGTTGCAGTCTGACAACTGCCTCGAGAGCTGGATGTATCGCGGTCAGGAGACGCAGATACGATTACTAGCCTAAGTTGTCTGAACAACAAGATTATGAGCAAAACCGTAGAGCATTGAGAGTTCAATGATTTTACTCGTTAGCCAACTTCAGTATGCGTAGCGTGTCAGGAAGTCACGGTCGTCGATTTTAGCTTCACTGACGTGTAAATTGGTAATGCCGCGCATTTCTAGTTTGGAAAGGCATTCCAACAAGAGCATCTTCAAAACGGGCTAAAGCGATGGGTAACGCGCGGATAATCGCGGACTGGTCAACAAGCCAGCAGCATCTGATTATACTGTTTCTAGTCAGATATCAGAAACCTCAATTTGTTTTTTTGTTGGGTAATTTTCTATCGAAAAAACGTTTTTCTGCATGGCGCAATGTCTATCTTTACCGACATCAATGCCAATGAAGACCCGAACTGATTCATAATGGCTGGATTCGCTCATTCTGTTACCTTGTTTATATTGGTTACCCAGCAACCATGCAGGTCAAGGCTTCGCCATAAACGTTACAGACGTTCTCAGTAAATAGATCTGACCAATCCTTATTAGCGGTCACAAGTGTTCAACCAAACCCGGTGACACAATCCCCCGGATTATGGACGACTGGGAAGCGAAATAATCATGCCGAGTCTCGCTGGCTAACACTCCAGTATACGGGGTAAAAATAAAGTAACGGGAGAGTCGCGGGACAGCTGCGTTCCCGCGCGGAAAAAGTCAAGCAAATATAGCGAACTGGCAGATGCCAGGTTCAGACAGAAAGGTTATCGATGAGCTGGATTGAACGAATTCTCAACAAGAACACTATCAGCTCGGCGCATAAGGCGAATATCCCCGAGGGGGTATGGACCAAGTGTGACAGCTGTGGCCAGGTACTTTACCGCGCAGAGCTGGAGCGCAATCTGGAGGTCTGTCCCAAATGCAATCACCACATGCGTATGACCGCGCGTGCGCGACTGTACGCTTTCCTAGATAAGGGAAGCGAGCTCGAACTCGGTAGCGAGCTGGAGCCAAAAGATATCCTGAAATTCAGGGACTCAAAAAAGTATAAGGATCGTCTAGCTGCAGCCCAGAAAGCTACCGACGAAAAAGACGCGCTAGTGGCAATGAAAGGAACGCTGTATGGGATGCCGGTGATCGCGGCATCCTTTGAATTTGCCTTTATTGGCGGGTCGATGTCCTCGGTAGTCGGCGCGCGCTTTATGCGCGCGGTGGAGCAAGCGATGACGGATAACTGTCCGCTAGTGTGTTTTTCCGCCAGCGGCGGTGCCCGCATGCAGGAAGCGCTGATGTCGCTGATGCAGATGGCTAAAACCAGCGCAGCGCTAGCCCGGCTTCGCGCTCGGCGGTTGCCTTATATTTCGGTACTGACCGATCCGACTATGGGGGGCGTTTCGGCCAGCCTAGCAATGCTTGGGGATTTGAACGTTGCCGAGCCAAAAGCGCTGATTGGCTTTGCCGGTCCGCGGGTGATTGAACAGACGGTGCATGAAAAACTGCCGGCCGGCTTTCAGCGCAGTGAATTTCTGCTAGAAAAGGGCGCAATTGATCTTATCGTGCGACGCCCGGAGATGCGTCTGCGTATTGCCAGTCTGCTGGCGAAACTGACCAATCGGCCGCAGCCACAAGAGCAATTTCGGCAGGAAGCAGACCCTAACATAATCCAGGACGAGCATCAGAACTAGGCCTAAACAGAGGGGACAAAACTGTCCACGAGCATCTGCAAGAGTGGAGAAAACCTAATGAGAACCAAGCATAAGAAAATATGATTACGAATATTATACAGCTTATTGGAATAAGCTGCACTGCATTGTCAGTGTTTTCAATGCCCTTGCCAAGAAGCGCGGTACTATTCTTCTCAAGTTATAATACCCATTAAATAAATATTTAAATTTAGCCAGGTAAAGCCGTGTGTATTTATCACGAATTGACCGACCACGTCCATTCTAACATTTTCAAGGTTTCACGACAGGCTCTTCACTCACTTAACGGTAGGGCATTTACCACTATCATTACTAGCAGCAATGACGTGTCTTTCATGCATGGTAATCGTAAGCGTTGTTGAATACTTTAAAACACTCTAATCTATTACTGAATACATGCTTACTAGCTGAAAATATAGCTACCATCTATAATGGAGAATGTTATAAATTGCGCGAGTTTAACGCGGCTCAAGTCTTTTACTCGACACAACTGCATCAGCAAAGGATCTCTCTATTAATTAGTGGAAACCGCAGCTACAAAAGAGAACTTGTGAGTTGCTCTGCACCCGCGCTTTCCCAAGCGTTCACTAGCCAGATAAGCATCTGCCCGAAGAGCTTTTTACCTTAGTTGCGTTTGAGTATGACCTATAGAATTTTATGCTGGCCTTCCAGGCCGTGTTGTAAGTTAGGCTAAACTCGCGAGACAGCTGTAACGCTGAAAGGCTATTTTTCACTCAATCAAAAGATAGCTTGCAAGGAACCACATTGTTACTGTATAGATCTTTAGAATGAAATATGCTATTAGCGATCAGTAAGGCTTAATGCTGGCAAAGGTGGCATTCACCGCGCCAGAACTAATAACCGATTACGATAAGCGATAGAGCATTTCCTGGCAAATTTTTGATTTCTAAGATAGCTCAATTTTCAGCTGTTTAAAGTGTGTAATCAAGAAAGAAAATGAATGGGCGAATATATAGAGAATCTGCCTATCCCTCAAGCTACGTCGCCACTGACTACGTGGCTTTATTATCTCGAACGTCTGCATGCTAAACCCATTGACCTGGGCTTAGAGCGGGTACTCCATGTGGCTACCGGTCTAAATCTGCTACGCCCAGCCCCATGGGTTATTACCGTTGGCGGCACCAACGGCAAAGGCACTACTTGCCGGCTGCTAGAAGCTATCTTGCTGGCCAGCGGCATGCGGGTTGGCGTCTATAGCTCACCACATTTGCTGCGCTATACAGAGCGAGTGCGTATCCAGGGCGATGAATTACCTGAAGCCGCTCATAGTGAAGCCATGGCGGTTATCGAAGCCGGCCGCAACGCAACTTTCCTTAGCTATTTTGAATTCGGCACGCTCGCAGCGCTGCAGCTATTCCGGCAAGCATTGCTGGATATCGTAATTCTTGAGGTTGGCCTAGGGGGACGGCTAGACGCTACGAATATCATTGATGCCGATGTTGCTGTAATTACTTCAATTGCCGTCGATCACACCGATTGGCTGGGCCCGGATCGTTCCAGTATCGCACGTGAAAAAGCCGGCATCTTCCGTCGAAGCAGGCCGGCGGTTGTCGGTGAGCCAAATCGGCCGGCTACGCTCGACGCAGTCTCGGCTGATAGCGGTGCAGCCTTGTACGCCCTTGAACGCGATTGGTGGTGGCATAATGATGGGCAGCACTGGCGTTGGTGGGATGGCTCACGCGAGCTTACGGCGTTGCCGCTGCCTGCTATTCCGCTTGAAAATGCCGCGACCGCGGTGGCCACGCTTAATCGCCTACCGTTCTCGGTGCCGGAAGCGGCAGTCCGACAAGGATTGCGCGAAGCCGCACTGTCAGGACGTTTCCAGTGTATCGGCCAAGCGCCGCTAACGATACTGGACGTAGCGCACAACCCCCACGCAGCCAGATATCTAGCACGGCGTCTGGTAGCGCTGCTCCACACCGGCAAGGTGCGGGCGGTGGTTGGCATGCTGTCGGATAAAGATATCGCAGGCACGCTCGCTTGCCTGCGCGATCAGGTGGATATCTGGTATTGCGCGTCTCTCTACGGGCCGCGCGCGGCAAGCGCCGCGCAGCTGGCCGCTCATCTTCATAGCGATGCGCAACGATTTGAGGATGTGATCAGCGCCTGGCGTCAGGCAATAACAGACGCTTCGCCGGAGGATTGTGTGCTGGTTTTTGGCTCTTTTCATGCCGTAGCACCGATCATAGCGTTAGCTGCAAGAGAGAAATATTTGACGACTAAATCTTAATATTACATTCCAGAAATTAGACTGTTTATGCACTTAGCACATTAGATCTTAAATCTCATCTGTTTCATTATATTTTTGTTCATTTTTTGCTTGGTTTAAGGGTTTCTGCGTCAAGCTGTAATCATTCAATTTTTAATAAAAAATTGATACTAATTACTGGTCGTGACTCAGATTTTTTGATATTTATGTCTATTTATATGAACAAGAGCGATCTTTGTTTCTGCAATTTTCTGTAAAAAAATAAAAATTTACAGTATCACTCAGAAGAATAAATATATGATCTTATGTTCTCATCAAAAAAACTGAGTTACGACCGCGATCAATGAATCATAAACAACTAACTTTTAGTTATTGATAATCGATTTATTTTATTTTTTAATTTTCACTTATTTTTATATTTATTTCTAATTAAGTGCATAATGATGCATAGCTAAATTTTGAAAATTTAATAATTTATTTACGATTTTCTGCTTTTCCGTAAGATAGAAAAGAAAAATCAAGTTCAAAATCGCGGATACAGCTGTTTACTTCTGGCTCAGGATATAGATCCTTGTCGCACTGCCCCATTCGTAGAACGATGGTTACTGATGGATAAAAGATATAATTGAGAGCACAGTATTATGGTAATTAGACTCCACTACATTCTGACACATGACTTATTTGAAGATCGACTCTGATTTTAGGTATTATAGTTGGCTGACTCCGGAATCTAATCATCATGATACTTTTCTCTCAATTATGCCCATCAGTCGCCATCGCTCTATGAACAAGGTTATACGGCAAGGAGTTATGTAATGAGCCGGAAGTAAACGGCTGCTCATAATTAAACCTGATTACGCATTTTAATCAGCTAATGTCAACAGGCTATATAGCATTTTGAGTGCTTTTTTAAGTGCTTTTAATGCCACTAACAAGAAGCGTTGTAGCAGCGCTTCGCATTCATAACGTCGGCTAATCAATACTCAAATTCGCCTACTGTCACCTCACATATTAAATGAATGATAATCAAGGCTAAAGACACTGGAGCTTGATTCAATTTCCGCCATGTTTAGCTCACTATTATTTTGTGTGCATACACGAACTCAAAATAATCTCATGAAGCCTTGGTTTTATCCGGCGGGCAAGCTGAGTAGAACCAAGCTAGATTATAGATATTCAGATTGTCTATGATCATCATAATTCGGTGTACGTAATGATGTTGTGTTGAGATAACAAAAGTGGGCCTAATCGTTCCTGCTTCTACGCTCAGTGATTTTAATTAGCTGACGACCGGTCAACGACTCACTGCCCATGAAGGCATTTCACACGCCTAGCATTTATACTCCTCTCAGGCAGATTTTTAGGCCTCAATACCATATGTATGTGTCTAATCAATCGACGAAGAGTCTTGTCTATGCAAACTACCAGATATATTCGGTTGTAGGGCCGACGATACACGTCCAGAACATTCTCGATATCCGCAACGAATTCCGTATTAGCTTCTGACGGTATAATCCAGCCAATTTTGTCTATGGTTTTGATTCGTTTTTAGTGCATACCTACTGTTTCACGCAAGATTATTTTGACGCATTGCAGTTTCACTGCTTTATCTGCAAGGGGTTGAAAGGTCTGCTGTCCTACCCCTCTGGCGGCTCTCTGCAGCTTAGCATACTGCACATCCACTTCTGCATCACTATCTATAATGCGGTCATACCCCTGTTTACTCGATTTACGCCTTAGGATTGCCTTAAGTCTTTCCTCTAAAAAACAAGGCTTGACCCGATTGATCTTGCCAGCACCTATTTGTACAATCTCAGCTAACCTCTCTCGATCCGGTCACTTTAAACATGCACTTGATGTATCGCAATTCAACAAAATCAATGCATTTATAACTTTCTGTGCGGCACGCCTGCTCTTGCTGAGCAACGCCTCCAATTGCATTCTTTTTTAACATGAGGATAAAAATATATTTTTATTCCCCCATTTTGGAGGATTTCTTGAGTTCTTAATGCAGACACTGCAACCGCCAGATTGTATGTGCTAAGAGACCAGCCGCATTATCCAGATTGCTCGTTTCGCTCTTTTTATGTAAACGCGGATTGCGACGTCTTATTCTATGTGCTTAATGCGATCTGAAATCAGCACCTCTAAAATTGTAGGAAATAAGCCTTTTCGCTAATTATCAATTGAATTCGTAGTACTGACCCGTATAATTTGGACGTCTTTCACTTTGACTAATCATAGAAAATGCAGTTTCATACACACTCAGGCAGAGTTGGGCGGGTAGAGAGAGTATCAAAGCCATGACCTTAGCCCTTTACAGAGGCAAAGTCGCTGGAAAGATACTGTTTGCCTAGTTTATGAATTTTATGCTGTGTAGCGCTCTGTTCGCTCTGCATATCTTTGCAGATTGTGTGTATGTTGGCGCCGGCCGTAATTAACAACATAGGATAAGAGACATCATGTCTGCATCAGGAGAAATAACTACTCCACAGGAGTACATAGGTCACCACCTGAACAATCTTCAGTTAGACCTGCGTACGTTTGAGCTTTTTTATCCTTACTCAAAAGCGTCTTTCTGGGTCCTGAACATTGATTCTATGTTCTTTTCGCTCCTACTAGGCACGATTTTTCTGCTGATATTTAGCCGCGTCGCCAAAGGCGCTACCAGCGGCATACCCGGGAAAATACAAACCTTGATCGAGTTGGTAGTTGGCTTTGTTAACGGCAGCGTGCGTGATATGTTCCACGGTAAAAGCAAACTCATTGCCCCGCTTGCGCTGACTATCTTCGTATGGGTCTTTTTGATGAACCTGATGGATTTAGTGCCTATTGATCTGTTGCCCCATCTTGGTAAACATCTGCTAGGCTTGCCGGCGCTGCGGGTAGTTCCCTCGGCTGACGTTAACATTACGCTCTCGATGGCACTCGGTGTATTTATCCTAATCTTATATTACAGCGTAAGAATGAGAGGGGTCAGCGGCTTCCTCAAAGGGCTTACTCTACAGCCGTTCAATCACCCCATTTTTATTCCGGTCAACTTAATCCTGGAAGGCGTCAGCCTGCTGTCTAAGCCAGTGTCTATGAGCCTGCGGTTGTTTGGCAACATGTATGCAGGTGAGTTGATTTTCATCCTTATCGCTGGTCTGTTACCGTGGTGGTCGCAATGGATACTGAATGTGCTCTGGGCTATTTTCCATATCCTAATTATTACACTACAAGCCTTTATCTTTATGATCCTGACGATTGTCTATCTTGCGATGGCATCTGAAGAGCATTGATTTTATACACTTCAATACCGCGTTTAATTGAAAAACTGGAGATTATTATGGAAGACTGGAATATGAATCTGCTATATATGGCTGCAGCTGTGATGATGGGTCTGGCGGCAATTGGTGCTGCGATCGGTATCGGCATCCTGGGTGGTAAATTTTTGGAGGGCGCTGCGCGTCAGCCTGATTTAATTCCTCTGCTACGCACGCAGTTCTTTATCGTTATGGGTCTGGTAGATGCCATCCCCATGATCGCCGTGGGCCTAGGCTTGTACGTGATGTTCGCCGTAGCCTAGTTTTAGTCCCAGATAATTCTATAGACCCGCGGCGCACAGCCCTGTTCAAGTAAAATCGCAACTAAGGGATAAGAGATATGGCTCAGGGCAAAATATCATAATAATTAGACTTCGTAGTCAGGAAAATACAACACTTAAAATCAGAGCCCCTTCAAATACATAACAAGCCAGCATCTGCTTTGGCTAAGCGTTATGTCGTCTCTGAACTGACTGTTTCTAAATAGAAAATTGGTGGTCATATGCGAATTCTTAAAAACCGTTGTATCGCGCTGGCCCAGATCGCTGTTTACCCAGGCATGGATTAGAGAGCCTCCCTGACATGAAGAAGACGGCGCCAAAACTAAAGCACAAAGCGTTTAGAATCTATAATTCAGGTTACCTGAATGTTGATATGAAATATTTTTATAAATATCAAATGAAACCTCAGGAGGTCATCTTTTCCTGGATATAGACCGAGCGACTTGATGGGATTTTATGCGTCTCTATAAAGCCAAGGGACCGGCTAATACACGACGTTTCTTGCGTGATTTTAGTCGGGAATATCTCATCCCATGGCCACTCATCGAGCGACTACAGATAAGGCTAAAGAATTTATAGATCATCTTTTTAGCCTGCAAAACGCTCAACCACCGGGAAACATGAATTCGACTGCTTATGTGCAAAGCTTGATATAAAACATCGTCTTAGCTCATTCAGCATCTACAAATGAATGATGTAAGCGAGCGATTGAATCGGCGTATAGAAGATGTACTGCAAAGTCAGAATTTTCATTCTGGTCTTGAGACCATGCCGTACTGATATGTCTAAATCTACAATCAGAAATTGTCTTACGCAGTATTAGGTAGAAAAACTCCGTTGAAGTCTATAAAATATTTTTACAAAATCAAACATAAATCATTAAAAACCAATTATGCTAGCTTCCGGGATATGATCCCTAGTGTTAAATGCCAAGCTACCCAACATTGCATCATTAACTTTACAAGAGGTATTGTGTTGTGAATCTTAACGCAACAATCCTCGGCCAAACCATTGCGTTTGTCCTCTTTGTCATGTTCTGCATGAAGTATGTATGGCCACCTTTGATAGCCGCCATCGAAAATCGTCAGAAAGAAATTGCTGACAGTTTAAGCTCTGTCGAACGCGCAAAAAAAGATCTGGTAATCGCCCAGGCCAAAGCAATCGATCATTTAAAGCAAGCGAAGGTGGAAGCCCAGGCGATCATTGAACAGGCTAATAAGCGTAAAGCGCAAGTAATTGATGACACTAAAGCGGCAGCGGAAGCGGAACGCAAAAAAATCCTGGCGCTGGCGAAGGCAGAAGTCAACTCTGAATACAAACGCGCCCGCGAGGAGTTGCGGAAACAGGTCGCTACACTAGCCTTGGCGGGTGCCGAAAAAATCATCGAACGTTCCGTAGATGAAGCTGCCAACAGCGACATCATCGATAAAATTATCGCTACACTGTAAGGAGGCAGGCGCTGATGTCTGAGCTAGTAACTGTAGCTCGCCCCTACGCCAAAGCGGCTTTTAATTTTGCTGTCGAGCACCAAGACGTGGCACACTGGCAGTCTATGCTGGCGTTTCTTTCCGAGGTGAGCCGCAATAAGCAGATGACTGAACTGCTTTCGCACGCGGTTGCGCCTAAGAAATTAGCGGAAACGTTTATTGCGGTCTGCGGCGAGGAAGTTAATGCTTCCGGTCAGAATCTAATTCGCGTCATGGCGGAAAATAAGCGCCTGTCGGTTCTGCCCGACGTGCTGAAGCAGTTCATTCTTCTGCGCGCAATACAGGAGGCGACTGTGGAAGTGGATGTCATCTCCGCCAGCGCTTTAAAAGAAGATCAACTGGCAAAAATTAGTGCCGCGATGAAGCGGCGTCTGTCACGTAAAGTTAAGCTGAATTGCAAAATTGATAAGTCTGTCGTGGCCGGCGTCGTAATATGTGCAGGCGGCATTGTGATAGACGGCAGCGTACGGGGTCGTCTGGAGCGGCTAGCGGATATCTTGCAGTCTAAGGAGACTCAAGCATGCAACTGAATTCCATGGAAATCAGCGAACTGATCAAGCAGCGTATTGCTCAGTTTAATGTAGTAAGCGAAGCTCACAATGAAGGCACCATCGTTTCCGTCAGCGACGGGATCATCCACGTACACGGCCTAGCCGAAGCCATGCAGGGTGAAATGATCGCGCTTCCTGGAAACCGTTTTGCCATTGCCCTAAATCTGGAACGAGACTCGGTCGGCGCCGTGGTTATGGGGCCATATACAGATCTGGCCGAAGGCATGAAAGTAAAGTGTACCAGGCGTATTCTGGAAGTACCAGTCGGACGTGGTCTGCTTGGCCGGGTACTCAATACCCTGGGCGTTCCTATCGACGGTAAAGGCCCGCTGGAGCACGACGGCTTCTCAGGCGTAGAAGCGATTGCGCCGGGAGTGATCGAACGTCAGTCGGTTGATGAACCTATGCAGACCGGCTATAAATCCATCGACGGCATGATTCCTATCGGCCGCGGTCAGCGCGAGCTAATTATCGGCGACCGTCAGACCGGGAAATCGGCGCTGGCCATCGACACCATCATCAACCAGCGTGACAGCGGCATTAAATGTATTTATGTCGCTATCGGTCAGAAAGCGTCTACGCTTGCTAGCGTAGTGCGGAAGCTGGAAGAACACAGCGCACTCGTTCACACTATTGTAGTGGTCGCTACTGCATCTGAATCCGCCGCGCTGCAGTACCTAGCGCCGTATGCTGGTTGCGCTATGGGCGAATACTTCCGCGACCGCGGTGAAAACGCTCTGATTATTTACGATGATCTATCTAAGCAGGCCGTGGCCTATCGCCAAATCTCTTTGCTGCTCCGCCGCCCACCCGGCCGTGAAGCCTATCCCGGCGATGTATTCTACCTACACTCTCGTTTGCTAGAGCGTGCTTCCCGCGTCAACTCTGAATATGTTGAAAACTACACCCAGGGCCAAGTAAGAGGCAAAACCGGTTCGTTAACCGCACTGCCTATCATCGAAACCCAGGCTGGTGACGTTTCCGCCTTCGTTCCGACTAACGTGATTTCAATCACGGATGGTCAGATCTTCCTGGAATCAAACCTGTTTAACGCCGGTATCCGTCCTGCCGTTAACCCGGGAATCTCGGTTTCTCGCGTCGGCGGCGCTGCTCAGACGAATATCATGAAAAAACTGTCAGGCGGCATCCGTACCGCATTAGCACAGTATCGTGAATTGGCCGCTTTTTCCCAGTTCGCCTCCGAGCTGGATGACGCCACCCGTAAGCAGCTAAATCACGGTCAGAAAGTGACCGAACTGCTGAAACAGAAACAGTATGCGCCGATGTCGGTTGCCCAGCAGGCATTAGTGTTATTCGCGGCGGAAGGCGGTTATCTGGAAGATGTCGAGCTAGCAAAAATCAGTGATTTTGAAGCCGCACTAATGACCTATGCAGATCGCGAGCAGGGTGACTTGATGCTACAAATCAACCAGACTGACACTTATAACGATAATCTCGACGATGATATCGAAGGTAAGCTGAAAAGCATTCTCGATACCTTCAAGGCAACCCAGTCTTGGTAACGCGCTACGGCATGGCCAGCTGGCCATAAAGCAACCTAATTTATTGCATTATTCAGCAATACTTAACACTATCTATGGCATTAGAAGCGCTTGCAATGCCTCCATCAAGAGGCACGTATCATTGCTCTAAAGTCATAAAGCTTGTTCAATCAATACTCAAGTGCGGCTAAGATAACGAGGCGTGTATGTTTGCCACGAATTGTGTGGGAAGTGCCCGTTATGGCGTTTTTGATACTCCTTGGTAGAGAGCCATCAATACAAACACCTTGGAGTATGTAGTGCATTACGGTCAGTGCGCCGTCGTTGAAAACCGGCCAATCAAAGTGATTTGAGCATAAACCAACATCAATTAGGCATACTCTCTTAAGGAGATTTTAACACAATATTTTTACGCACACCGAATTGCGCTAGCCACAGACAATCTCAACATCTATTGGTCAAGTTCGCTGTACTTAGTCTTCCTACCGGATTAGGCCAAGGCTTTATAGGATCATTTTAAATGCGTTCATACACCGAAACCATAGCAGTTGGTTAAACAAGGCGTAAATTGAACTCAATGTGCTAATTGGGGCATGCCTCAATCTTTATATTGACAAAATTGAGACATTGTGACGCGAAGTCAGCGCTTGGCAAACATAACGAGAGCAGACAAATTCCAAGATCAATTAACATTTCGTTACTGATAACGCTTGTATTAAGATTAAGCATCTTTATACATTATTTAATGTATAATGTAACAGTGGCTTAAGCAATGTCTCACGGCATTGCGCTTCACTCTAATACAGTTTAAAAATGCCAGCAAAGACAAGCCAGCCGGGCTGAAACTGCATAAAATTACGAGCGATAGGAGTGTCTTCTAGCAAATTTTCAATTCCTAGTGCCACTCAGGTTTGGCGGCGTAAAGTGCGTAATCAGGCAAAGCAATGAGGAAAAGTAGAAATGGTTGGCGTGAAAGAGATACGCAGTAAGATTGCAAGCGTTCAGAATACGCAAAAAATCACTAAAGCGATGGAAATGGTTGCTACCTCTAAAATGCGTAAAACCCAGGAGCGTATGGCGTCTAGTCGTCCTTATTCAGAAATGATGCAAAAAGTGATTAGTCACCTTACACTGGGCAACCTGGAATACAAACACCCCTACCTACAAGAGCGTCACGAAAAGTGTATAGGTTATCTCGTGGTTGCAAGTGACCGCGGTCTGGCGGGCGCTCTAAACATTAATCTATTCAAAAAGCTGCTAGCAGTTATAAAAGATTGGAACGGAAAAGGCGTGGAAACCGAACTGGCGTTGATTGGATCAAAGGCGGTGTCTTTCTTGAATTCGGTCGGAAGCAAAGTAGTTGCTCAGGTTACAGGGATAGGGGACAGCCCGACGTTGTCTAAATTAATCGGTCCAGTAAAAGTTATGCTGCATGCCTATGATCAAGGTCGTCTGGACAAGCTCTATATTGTCAGCAACAAGTTTATTAGCACTATGTCCCAAGTGCCGCAGATTCTGCAAATCCTGCCTCTTCGGCCAGCCGAAGAGGCAGATTTTAAGACCAAATCCTGGGATTATCTGTATGAACCCGATCCAAAAACGCTGCTGGACACCTTGTTGCGTCGTTATGTTGAATCGCAGGTTTATCAGCATGTCGTTGAAAACCTAGCCAGCGAACAGGCCGCGCGTATGGTAGCGATGAAAGCCGCAACTGATAATGGCGGTAGTCTGATTAAAGAACTGCAAGTTGTTTATAATAGGGTTCGACAGACTAGCATCACTCAAGAGCTCACCGAAATCGTCTCGGGAGCCGCTGCGATTTAGGTTAAGATTACGAATTACGTAGAGGATTCAAGATGACTACTGGGAATGTTATCCAGGTTATCGGCGCCGTGGTCGACGTCGAGTTCCCGCAAGACGCCGTGCCTAAGGTATACAATGCGCTTGAAGTAGAAAATGGCGCCGCGAAATTGGTACTGGAAGCACAACAACAGCTGGGCGGCGGCGTCGTCCGCTGCATCGCGATGGGCTCCTCCGATGGTTTGCGTCGCGGCATGAAAGTAATCGATCTTAAACGCGCAATTGAAGTGCCGGTAGGTAAAGCTACCCTAGGCCGCATCATGAACGTTCTGGGCGAGCCTGTTGACATGAAGGGCGATATCGGCGAGGAAGAGCGATGGTCCATTCACCGTTCAGCACCGAGCTATGAAGAGCTCGCTAGTTCCCAAGATTTACTAGAAACTGGCATCAAGGTTATTGATCTCATCTGTCCATTTGCCAAGGGCGGTAAAGTCGGCCTATTTGGGGGCGCTGGTGTGGGCAAGACCGTTAACATGATGGAGCTTATCCGCAATATCGCCATTGAACACTCCGGTTATTCCGTATTCGCCGGCGTGGGTGAGCGTACCCGTGAAGGCAACGACTTCTATCATGAAATGACTGACTCTAACGTTATCGATAAGGTTTCCCTAGTGTATGGCCAAATGAATGAGCCACCGGGCAACCGCTTGCGCGTAGCGCTGACCGGCCTGACCATGGCGGAGAAATTCCGTGATGAGGGTCGTGACGTCCTGCTGTTTATCGATAACATCTACCGTTATACCCTGGCTGGAACCGAAGTGTCCGCGCTGCTTGGCCGTATGCCGTCTGCGGTAGGTTACCAGCCGACTCTAGCGGAAGAAATGGGCGCATTGCAGGAACGAATCACTTCTACCAAAACCGGCTCTATTACTTCTATACAAGCGGTTTATGTGCCAGCGGATGACTTGACCGACCCGTCTCCGGCGACCACCTTTGCCCACCTTGATGCGACTGTGGTACTGAGTCGTCAAATCGCCTCGCTAGGCATTTACCCAGCAGTTGACCCACTCGACTCAACTAGTCGTCAGTTAGATCCGCTTCTGGTAGGTCAGGAGCATTACGACGTAGCATGTGGCGTACAGTCTATCCTACAGCGCTATCAGGAGCTGAAAGATATTATAGCTATTCTCGGAATGGATGAACTGTCTGAAGATGACAAGCTGGTAGTATCGCGCGCGCGTAAGATTCAGCGCTTTCTATCCCAACCATTCTTCGTGGCGGAAGTATTCACCGGATCGCCCGGCAAGTACGTGACGCTGAAAGACACGATCCGTGGCTTTAAAGGTATCATAGACGGTGAATACGAGCATCTTTCGGAACAGGCGTTCTACATGGTGGGTTCCATCGAGGAAGCCGTGGAAAAAGCCAAGAAACTGTAACGCCTTAGGCGAAGAGTGATATGACTGCAAAAACTTACTATCTAGATGTTGTCAGCGCGGAAAAACAGATATTTTCCGGGCTAGTTAAGAAAATCCAGATAACGGGCAGCGAAGGCGAACTAGGAATTTTTCCCGGCCACGCGCCGCTGCTTACCGCCATTAAGCCCGGCATGGTTCGTATCGTTAAAGAGCACGGAAACGAAGAGTATATTTACTTATCCGGTGGTATACTCGAAGTGCAGCCTAGTACGGTTACTGTACTGGCTGATACCGCTATTCGCGCCAAGAATCTTGACGAAGAAAGGGCTATAGAGTCTAAACGCAAAGCAGAAGAGCATATTAATAATTCTCACGGTGATATTGATTATGCTCAGGCATCAGCCGAGCTTTCCAAAGCGCTGGCAAAACTGCGGATTATAGAACTGATCAAAAAAGCAATGTAATCTAGTGTCAATAAGAAAAGAAAGATCGAGATGACCGGATTTTTATCTTTAAAAAAGATATGGAATAATCACCTATTTTCTCTACCTGATTTTTCTTGCCGAAATACATGGAATCAGAAATGAATTATTTACTTTTTAAAAAGTTATTGTAAACTCAGATATGACTATCAGTTTAAAGATAACCCACTCTGTTAACGACATTACTATCTTCTTAAGAGAAAATTAAAAAAATAATCTTGGATATTTGAAAAATATAAGACAGTTTGGCAAGGAATGATAAACATAGCCATATGCGCAATTTCTACATCACAAAAAGATTCTAAGCAGGGTAATAACGCGGTTTCCTAAGCTATGCTAGTCATAAGTTTACTTTACTTACGTATCGGCACGCAGAAGCTTCAAGGAAAGTCTATAAGTGCCTTTTTGCATACCTTTGACATAATATCGTATTTATAACAACTGATTTTAATCAAAAACTATTTTTAATTATCAGTAAGGGTTATTTTTTTAATTGGTATTGATAGTGACATTTAGAATAAGGGGCCTTAAATCTCATATGTTTCATCATGTTTTTGGGTTTGTTTTTCTTGGTTTCAGAGTTATTATGTCAAGTTATAATTATTCCACCATCTTAACACGTAAAAGTGTCGGGCGCATTATCTTTGGCTAGAGTTGAATCACTCTTTCCAAGCTGAATCAATCTTTCCAGATAGAAGAATAGAAAATACATTATTATCCTCACATCAGAAGAAAGCGCTTAGCTAGAGCACTTTTTCTATTCCGATTTATATTTCATTGTCATAAAAAATTGTAGAAATTTTTATTAAAAATTAGCTCAATAGCTTCATCCATCAAATTCCACAGCGAGTGAACAGTTCTTGCTGCAGATTTTCTTAGTAATGATTTTAGCTCAGGAAACGCTATCTGGATAAGATTTAAATCCGATAAATAAGACGGAAAACAAAGAAGAATTGCATTTTTAGCCTTAACAGCTTCTCGCACACTATCAACATAGTGAGTAGTAAAATTATCTACTACCAGTTCAGAAAAAAAGTTCTTGTTCTACATAAGCAATAAAAGTATATAGTTGACTTTAATATAGATAGACGCATGCCAGCAGTCAGTTCGTCTTTTCCAAGTAGTCGCTTGGGAAATCAGCCTGGCACCGTTGCATTGCAGTCTTTTGGTCTACTGATATTTTTATTGTTGCCATTGCATTCATGAAAATAAGTTTCTCTAGTGAGAGATGCTCTTCAGAGCATAATTTTGCGCAGGCACTATATCGGCGCACTCTTATTCAGTTGCATGTACGGCATTTTTAATCATTATCATATAATAGTAAAAGCGTGATAGAGCGGCAAGGCTCGCTTAGATCCTAAAAGCACTTTTCAGCAAAGTTTTTATTTCAGACAGGATCAGGTTGCAAGATCCATCAGTAAGCCTCAGGATACAATCAAGATAGGCATTAATTTAATACGCCTCAGTAGGAGAGCCTATTTAATATTTATCTTGCGCTGTACATGCGGAGCACCTCGCTTAAATCAATCTGATTATTCACGATTTTAAATTTTAAGAGAAAAAATTAGTTACAGTATATATAAGTAGCTATTTCATAAACTAGAATAAGTGCTTTAGCCGGATGGTGTCCGGCTGTCTATCAGCAATCGCGTGCTCGAAAAGCATCACCCGCATAAGAGCTAGAGCGACGGCACTGCGCAGGAGACTTGCGCAAGACCGCATTCAGAGGAAAATGATATACCGCCTCTCCTCAAAGCGAACGGGAAAACATTAGGGTGTCAGTTGCCGTGGACTCTAACCCAATACAGCGGCTAGAATCGCCTGGCGGGCGAAAATTCCGTTACCGGCCTGCTGAAAATAATATGCATACGGCGTATGGTCCACGTCAATGTCGATTTCATCCATCCGCGGCAGCGGATGTAAAACCTTCAGGTTAACGCGCGCCTGCAGTAAATCGCCGGCATGCAGCACGAACTGTGCTTTCACGTTGGCGTATTCCGATAGATCCAGCCGCTCTTTTTGCACTCGGGTCATATAGAGGATATCCAGTGTTGGTACTACTTCTTCAATGTTGCTGTGGAGACTGTAAACAATGCCTTTTTCCTCTAGCATGTTTAGGATATGGGCTGGCATCGCCAAGGCCTGCGGTGCGATAAAATAAAAGCGGTTCCCATTGAATTTAGTCAGCGCTTGGGTTAGTGAATGCATGGTGCGGCCGTATTTTAAATCGCCCACCATGGCAATGCTGAGATGATCCAGACGCCCCTGTGTTTCTTGAATAGTAAACAAGTCTAATAAGGTCTGGGTGGGGTGCTGATTGGCTCCGTCACCTGCGTTTAGAATCGGCACCTGTCCGGAGAATTCAGTAGCGAGCCGAGCCGCTCCCTCCTGCGGATGGCGCATTACGATAGCATCGACATAAGTACTGATGACAGAGATAGTGTCGGCCAGCGTCTCGCCTTTTTTACCCAACGAGGTATTCTCGGCATCAGGGAAACCGACGACAGAAGCGCCCAGCAGGTGCATTGCTGTTTCAAACGACAGACGGGTTCGAGTCGAGGCCTCAAAAAAACAGCTGGCGATGACTTTTTGTTTAAGCAATGCCGGCTGCGGCCCGGTCTTGAGCGCGGCGGCTGTAGTTAAAACCATTTCTAAGTCCTCGCGCCTCAGATCATTAATTGAAATGATATGCTTTTGATAAAGGCTATTCACCATCTTCCCTTCCTTCTTATGATTTCCGGAAATACTGTCGTGACGTAGGATGTGCCGGTTTTTATCTAATGTCACATACCGGAAGGTAGCATGATGGTTTTTTTTTAAATAATTTAGTTTTGATTTTATATCAATATTTTATAGATTGCAATGGGGCTTTGCTACCCAACACTAATTAGAGCAACTCCTGATTCTAAATTCAGACATATCGGTGCAGTGTAATCTCACGTTCTTCACCAGAATGGAATAGTAGCTTTGCAGCACATCTTCTATACGCTTATGAAATCGTTCGATCATGCTATTTTTTATGGATACCTCGCTGTCTTAAGACCGCGTTCTATATTAAACTCTGCACATAAGCAGTCGAATTCATATTTCCTGATAGCTCAGTGTTTTCGCAGGACAAAAGACGATCTGTAAATTCTTTGCAATTGTCTGTAAGTATCTAATGAATAGTCATGGGAATAGACTGTCTAGTGGGAAAAGTATTTTCTTCCTGGAAACGGCACTGCTTCTTAAGCGAACGCCAGCGTCGTCCACAATTACTAGTGAATATGCCTATGATTTTTAATTACTATCTCGTTTTCTCTATTTAGAAACAGTCAGTTTAGAGACGCTATAATGCTTAGCTAAAACAGGTGCTTGCTCGTTGTTTGCCTGAAGAGTGAACCTGATTTCAGTAATTCTAGCGGTTTAATAATGAAGTCTAGACAATATTTTTTCATTAAATATATTTCTCAGTAGCTATTTCCCATGAAAAGAGCTGTGCGATAAGCGTTTATACAATTACCTAGGATTGAAAAGTATTCATAATTACATTTGATTAAGCATTTTAAGCCTATCTTTCCGCACATAAATTAGAAATACATACTAAAATCAGTTAAAAATTTAAAAAAATAAAATCAAGGAGTTAAGGGAGTGATAAGAAAATAAGACTTGTCACTTATAATTAAATGATTACTATTATTTTCTATTCAACACTAGAATTATTACATATTCACTCAGAAACTTTTAAGCGAAGAAAAGAATATATTAAAAATTTTCAGATTTAAGATCTCACGTTCTGAGTTTAAAAAAACAGAATAACTATTTATCTATTTGAAAAATAAAAATTTATTTATAATTTTCTTCTTCCTGGCAGGATGGAAAAAAGAAAAATCAAGTTCGTAATGATGGCTATAAGTCTGTTTCACTACCTTCGACACGAGGCTAGCGTCAGCTTAGTTAGCTCTTTATATGCTGTGTTTTCTCTGAAATACAGAAAAAGATAGAATCAACGACAATCTAATTTGCTTTCTATTGTGCTAAGACCATCACCACCTTTGACAGCAAGCGCAGGCATGTCAGACTCCAGCTTGACGAGGACACTCTGAATAAAGTTATTCCACTGTTACCGATTTAGCCAGATTACGCGGCTGATCTACATCAGTTCCTTTAATCAGGGCGATATGATAGGCCAGCAATTGCATCGGCACAGTATAGAAAATAGGCGCTACAATCTGCTCTACGTGCGGCAGCAGGATAATTTTCATATTTTTGCTGGGTTTAAAACCGGCATCTTGTTCTGCGAAAATATACAGCAATCCCCTGCGGGCGCGCACTTCCTCAATATTAGATTTCAGTTTTTCTACCAGTTCATTGTTAGGCGCGATAACAATCACCGGCATACTGGCATCGATCAGTGCCAGCGGTCCATGTTTTAATTCTCCCGCAGCATACGCTTCAGCATGAATATATGAAATTTCTTTCAGCTTCAGAGCTCCCTCCATGGCGATGGGGTAAAGGTCGCCTCGGCCCAAAAACAGAGCGTGATGTTTATCGGAGAAATCTTCGGCTAGCGTTTTAATCGGCTTATCCAGAGATAATAGCTGCTCGATGCGCCTCGGGAGAGCCTGAAGAGCATGAACGATATTTTTCTCTACCCCTTTGTCCATACTGCGCAGGTGGCCAATACGAACCACAAGCATCAACAGCACCGTCAGCTGGGTTGTGAACGCTTTTGTAGAGGCCACGCCAATTTCGGTGCCGGCCCGGGTCATCAGCGCCATATTTGATTCGCGTACAAGCGAGGAGCCGGCAACATTACAGATAGCAAGCGAACCCAAATAACCAAGAGATTTCGTCAACCGCAGCGCTGCCAGGGTATCGGCGGTTTCCCCGGACTGGGAAAGAGTAATTAGCAGACTGCCCGCGCGCACCGCGGGTTTACGATAGCGGAACTCGGAGGCGATTTCCACATCGCAGGGCAAACCGATCAGCGACTCGAACCAATAGCGGGAGACCATGGCGGAGTGGTAGGAGGTACCGCAGGCAATAATCTGCACGTGCTGCAGCTGGCGCAGTAACGCATCGGCGCCGTCGCCCAATTCTGAAAGCGTTACCTCTCCATCGCTAAAGCGATCTTCAAGCGTATTTTTGATCGCCTGAGGCTGCTCGAAAATTTCTTTTTGCATATAGTGGCGATACTGTCCTTTATTACCGGCGTCGTATTTTACTTCAGATTCTATTTCCGGCCGCTCCACGCTCTCGCCGGTATGGTCCCATACCCGAACGGTACGCCGGATAATTTCGGCGATGTCGCCCTCTTGCAGGAACATAAAGCGGCGGGTGACGGGCAGTAGAGCCAATTGATCAGAGGCTAAGAAGTTCTCGCCCACACCGCGGCCAATCACCAGCGGACTACCGGAGCATACAGCAACCAGCACGCCGGGATCGCGACTATCCATAATGACCGTGCTGTAGGCGCCACGCAGGGCGCCTACAGCACGCTGCATCACCTTAAAGAGCGCGCCTCCCTCCTGGCGCTGTTCCCAATGCGCCAAATGCGCGATCACTTCAGTGTCTGTTTGTGTAACGAACGTATAGCCGCGTTTACGCAGTTGCTTACGTAGCGGTTCATGATTTTCGATGATGCCGTTATGAACGACGACGATGTGCTCCGAGACGTGGGGATGTGCGTTATTTTCTGTCGGCTCGCCGTGAGTCGCCCAGCGAGTATGGGCAATACCGGTGCCGCCAGAGATCGGATGCGCGTGCGCTGCCGCGGTCAGTATGCTGACTTTACCCACACGCCGGAGGCGCTGCAAATGGCAGTCATTGTCTACCATCGCTAGGCCAGCAGAATCATATCCACGATACTCAAGGCGACGTAATCCCTCCAACAGGATCTCGGCAATATCACGCTTCGAAACCGCGCCTACTATTCCACACATCTCGGTTATTCCTGATTAAACAGCTGCAATCGCCGTTATGAGCTAGTGCTAAACCTGACCGACACAGCGCTGCTATAACGGATCTTGCCGGCTCCTTTAGGGTAAGCGCAGGGGGATAAAACCACGCGCTAAGGGTGGTCGCATTCTCATTTTTTTCACGGGCTGCCTCCAGTTCGCAACGGGAAACTGACCTATCCGGCTGATGACCATCTCGCCGTCAGCCACATCATGCGTAACGGTTGTGCCTGCGCCGATAGTGGCGCCGCAGCCAATAGTTACCGGCGCCACTAGTTGGCTACCAGAACCGACAAAGACGTTATCCCCGATAACGGTCTTATGCTTATTGGCACCATCATAATTGCAGGTGATGGTTCCGGCGCCGATATTAACCCCTACCCCTATCTCAGCGTTTCCTAGGTAGCTTAGATGGCCTGCTTTCGATCCCTTGCCCAGCCGAGCTTGTTTCATCTCGACAAAATTACCCACGTGCGTGCCCTCCTCTAGCTCGCTGCCGGGACGCAGGTGTACGAAGGGACCTAGAGTACTGCGCGCAGCCACACGCCCTTCTTCGATAACGGTGTAAGGACTGATAACCACATCATCACTGATAACCGCATTTTTTATGATACAACCGGTACCGATTGTAACCCGGTTACCGAGCGTTACTAGCCCTTCGAGGATTACATTGGCATCAATAGATACATCCTGTCCGTGCCGCAGTTCGCCGCGCAAATCGAAACGGTCTGGATCGGATAGCATAACGCCAGCTCGCAGAAAATGTTCCGCCTGCTCCCGCTGAAAAATTCGCTCTAGACGCGCAAGCTGTAGTCTGTTATTCACCCCCTTGACCTCACTATGCCGGGAGGGCTGTACCGCATTGATCTTACGCCCTTCATCCGAGGCCATGGCAATAATATCTGTCAGATAATACTCGTCCTGTGCGTTATGATTGGTTAACCGCCCAAGCCAGCGTTTCAAATCTCCGGCGCCGGCAACTAGAATGCCGGTGTTAATTTCCTTTATCGGCCGCTGCTGTTCGCTTGCGTCTTTCTGCTCGACGATACCGATTACCTCGCAGTTGGCGCGCACGATACGGCCGTAGCCTTCGGGATTGTCCAGCGTTACCGTCAGTAGGCCAATCCCGCCCGCCGGCCGTACCGTCAGCAGGCGTTGCAACGTCTCGGGAGAAATAAGCGGGACATCACCGTATAGAATTAGGACGTCTTCTTGATCGCGCAGGCCTGCCAGCGCCTGCTGAACCGCATGTCCGGTGCCGCGCTGTTCGGCCTGCAGCACCCACTTTAAACGGGATTCCAGGTGGGAAAGCCGTTTACGCAAGTACTCACCACCGTGACCGTAGACTAGATGAATGGATGCTGCGCCTAACTGGGTTGCAGCATCAATGACGTGTTGCACCATAGCTTTGCCGGCCAGGGGATGGAGCACTTTCGGCAAAGTGGAAAACATTCGACTCCCTTGCCGGCGGCAAGGACCACTACGCTTAATGGTCGATTCGACATAACTATCCTGTAGAATCCTGTAGAATTTTGTGGAATCCTGTTTATCAGACGAAAGTAAACCGGTTTGCAGGCAGGATTCATACCTAACCAGGCCGCTCCTAAGCGAAATATATGAAATGTGCACAGTAAACTAATTAGTATTATTCATTACTTTTGCTGCTTGAGTCTATACCAGTAGGCTTCTCCGTCACCTTAAATAACTAAAGGTTAAAGACGCACTAAGTAGGACAAAAACCAAATGACAAAACTTGGTCGCATAGCTCGCTACACCTATCTGTTCAAAGTTCTCATATACCTAAACAAGTATCTGCATTGCTACTAACCCTTGAGGTTAAACCCGACTTTGTACGGATTGATGTCTAGTAATTTTAGTCGTCCGGCTTATTTATCTCATAATATAGTATGAGTTTATCTCATGGTATAGTATGCCTTAAGCATCTATCGTGCATTTCATTTTCGAATAGGCTTCTAATTTAAAAATGATTACAGCCGATTTTTTTGATATATGACAAAGAAACATATAGGTAGTTAGACTGTTTTATGAACTCAGATTGCGAGATCTTAAATGTTACACTCCGCGGAATTTTTTAAAAAAATCTAAGTTTGATTTTATATTAATGTTGCATAACTTTATTGTGCACTTAAATTAGAAATAAATAAAATCAGTGATAAATAAAATCAATTAGTTATTAAAACAATGTTGATTTATTATTATAATGTTATTAATTTAATTATTTAGAACTAGCATATTAACACGTAAAAAATGACGGCTCTAGTATCTGTGTTCAGAGCTGAAGAAATTCTTAAAAATAAAAGAGTAGAAAATATATTATTACTCTCATCTCGGCAGAAAGAATACAACTGGCCTGAGATGCGACGCTCTAGCTCTAGCCCCTTGCCAGCTCCGTATGGCCCGTTAACGGCAGCGTCAGGCTAACGGAAATCAGGATAACCGCCTGCGACGCTGCCTACTCAGTAAACCGTTTCCTCAACAAGATGCGTATGAAAGAGAGTTAGCCATAATGCAAGACAATAAATTACAAGTAGAAGCCATATGCCGTGGCACGGTCATTGACCATATTCCGGCACAGTTGGGCATAAAATTGCTAAGCCTGTTTCAGCTGATTGCTACCGATAAGCGGATTACCATCGGCCTTAATTTGCCGTCCAGCCAGCTAGGTAAAAAAGATCTTATCAAGCTTGAAAATATTTTTTTGACTGAAGAACAAGCAAACCAGATGGCCATCTATGCGCCTCATGCTACGGTTAACTGTATTGATGATTACAACGTTGTGCGCAAACAGACGCTGAAGTTACCGATGCGTATAGATGGTGTACTTACCTGCCCGAACAGTAACTGTATCAGCCGCAGCGAACCGGTAGCGTCCGGCTTTCGCGTAAAGGTCCGCGGCCAGCAGGTGCACTTACAGTGCAAATATTGCGAGAAGGAATTTGAACATCAAGCGGTGATTTAAAGCGCCTGATCTCTTCGCAGCGGCTAGTAAATGACCTGCTTTAGTTAGCAGTCGTTATTTCACTTAATATTTTCTGATTACGCATACCAGCTCAGCTAGAGGAGCCGGCTTATTAAATAGCCATTCATCTATATGCCATTAAACGAGTCTTATTACTCTATCGCGCTTTTTCACCGCCATATTATAACAGTTAAAAAGACTTTATAGGCTACTGTATAAGAGCACGATGATACAGTTCATACGCACAAATTATGATTTAAAGCAATGTCACATATGCACCAGAAATGAATTTAGGCGTCTGTGTGGTGGAAGTAATGCGTGCCTTTTGGCGCCTGATAAAGATAAAGCGCTGAGGCTTAGTAGCTAGAAAAGCTTGCACCTGAGACCGGTTAAGACAGGCGTTGATGACTCGGCGTTAATATTCGCGCTAAGAAATTCCTTTGCGCGGAATCTAAATGATTCACCTGTTTATGCAGTGCGGATAGAGAGCGACTTAACAGTCACGCGACTGCGCGCTGTCTTTTAACATATACAGTTTATCAAGCAGCATCCTGTGTCCTTAGGCGGATCGGCGGCGACCAAACACTAGCGCCGTCAATCCGGCCAGCAGCGTAATCATCCATAGCGGCCAGGGGCCGGTACGGGCGTAGGGAGTAAGCCCCCGCGTCGGGATCACGTGGACGTTGAGCACATCGCGGGTAAATTGCGACAATTGCGCCTGCGGTGTTCCGTCGGCATTGATCACTGCGGTAATGCCGTTATTGGTACTGCGTAGCAGCGGCCGACCAAGCTCCAGCGAGCGCATACGCGCCATTTGGAAATGCTGCCACGGCCCGATTGAGTGACCAAACCAGGCATCGTTGGACACAGTCAGAAGGAAATCAGTATCGGGACGGAAATTATCCTGTACTTGGACGCCCAGGATAATCTCGTAGCAGACGGTCGCGGTAAGTTTCATGCCGGCTACCTGCAGCTGCGGCTGCAGATATTTTCCCTGGCTGAAGGAAGACATCGGCAGATTAAACAGCGACGCCAGCGGCCGCAGAAGACCCTCAAACGGCAACATTTCGCCGAAGGGCACTAGGTGATGCTTATTGTAACGATTTTTTGAGGGATAACGGTAAGGCATATCCTCGCCTAAAACTAGGATGCTGTTGTAATAATCGTAGCCGTGCCGGGTAAGCCGCGCGTCGATAATTCCGGTTATTAAACGGCTATGCGCCTGCCGCAATTGCTTATCGAGCTGGGTTAAGAACGTGTTTTGGGCTATCTCGTTATCGGGAATAGCCGATTCTGGCCAGATGACCATCTGCGCTTTTCCGAGGATCGGAAGGGTACACTGCAGATAGATATCCAGTATCGAGTTAATCTGGCTGATCTTCCATTTCATTGACTGGGCAATATTGCCCTGCACCAGCGCTACGTCTATGGCCCGTGCCGGCTGTGGCTGGTACCAATGCAACGAGCGCAGCGGCCAGGGCAACAGCAGAAGCCCCAGAGCACCAAGCACCGGTAGCCACCGGCGCTGCACTAATGCAAAGACCGCCAGGCCGCTTATCATCATCAAAATAAAGGTGATAGCCTGTACGCTCAAGAGCGGCGCGATGCCTTTTAGCGGCCCATCAATTTGACTGTATCCAAATTCTATCCAGGGGAAACCAGTCAAGACCCAGCCGCGTAGAAATTCGGTGAGCGACCACAGCACCGGCGCACCCAGCGCCAGCCGCCACAGGCTAATACTAGGCCACAATCGTGCCAACAGGGCGGCAAACAACATAGGGTATAATGCTAGATAGGCGGCCAGCACTACGTTTACCAAGCCAGACAAACGGCTGAATTGTACAATACTGACGCAAACCCAGTTAATACCGGTGCCAAACAAGCCAAAGCCCCAGATAAAGCCTAGGCAGCCTGCCTGCCGGCCGCTACGGTTAAGCGTAACCGCCAGCAGGCCGCCGAGCGAGATAATAGCCGCTGGCCAGAGATCGTAGGGGAAAATGCCAGAGTGCCGCAGGTGCCGGTAATGAGCGCTAGCAGCGTGCGGATTCTCGGGCGTAAAAACAGTAGAGGAATGACCATTGGGAATTCAATCTTTTATGGTAGGGTGCGCGGTGCATTTTCGGTTATTTTAACATGCACTTAGATAACGCATTAACTGTCGACTATCGTTACTTTGAGCTGCTCGTAGCTGAGCATGAACGGTAGTAAATCTTTAGAAAATAGCCAGCAGGAGCCGTTCCATATTATCTCTATCTTCACTGAAGAGCGGAAAGCGGGCAGGAGTCAACTCAACGATAACGTCAAGGCATTCCTGCAGGGTTTGGTTTTTTCAGCACAATAATTTGCGAGCGAGGGATTATCATATCCCCTCCTCGCCGTTTGGCTATGTCGGTGACGTCCTTCAGAATATCGTGGGCATTGGGGTCGATAAGCTCGTTCTGTTGGGACGCCCTAATAAGTTTAAAAGATCCTCATGGTTTTCGGCTCATAGTAAAATAGTTGATTCGGCATCAGGGTAAAAACCTTTCTTCAGACTATGGCTGCCGTTACTCTGCGAATGATCTTGATTCATGGTGTTAAGTTAACTTAACTCTTTAATAATTAAATGAAAATCGAAATTATACCTTTTTCCGAAAGATACGGATCCGTATAACCAAGTTGTTGCATAATCTCCGTTTCTAGCGATTCCATCTCCAAGGCTTCCTCATCCAGGATATGAGCATACCCTAGCAGATGCAGCGAACCGTGAACAACCATATGCGCCCAATGTGCATCTAACGCTTTTCCCTGCTGCTGTGCTTCACGTTCCACTACTTGGCGGCAGATAACTAAATCTCCCAGGAGCGGCAGCTCTACTTCCGGCGTTGTTTCAAAGGGAAAGGAGAGCACGTTCGTAGGCCTGTCTTTGGCGCGATAGGTAAGATTGAGTTTACGACTTTCCGCTTCATCTACTAGGCGCACCGTCACTTCCGCGCAGTCGCGAAACAGCGGCAATACGCCCTGCAGCCAGTGCAGAAAATCCGCTTCGGCGGGCAGATTACGCCTGTCATCGCAGGCCAGCTGCAGGTCGAGTATCACTTCGCTCACAAGTTATGCTCTACGGAAGACAGCGAACCTGCGGCGCTCTGTGCTGCGTCGTTACTCTGACCCAGAGACTTGCGTTTGCGATTAGTAGTCAGCTGCTCTTTGCATTTCTGGTTAGCGGTTTCACAAGCTTCTTGGAAGAAATTAAAGCTAATTTCTTTGACTTTCGGCAGAACTTTCAACGCGGGACGAAACCCTGATGTCTGGTTGTGTGGTAAGTATACCTGCATGACCTCGCCGGTTATCACTATTTTGGCATTAAAGCCGCTGCGGGTTAAGAGTATCTTCATTTATTTAATAGTAATCTTCTGGCTCTCGTTGAGAATAATAAAAGTATCGTTCAGCATCTGCTTGCGCATGCAAGCTAGCGGTGTGACCTCAATGACATTGCGCTTAATTCGTTATTCTACCCGCCCGAAGCAAAGCTTCTTAAAAAGCGTAGCGTCAGGAAACCTAGCTTCTTTCCGCCTTCCAGCACCCGACGGTTCAGGAGAATACAGCGGATTCCCTGCCGCTTTAACGTATTTACTGTCGTTGTCATTGAGAGTGTAGGTGATGTATTGCGCCTGGTTCGGTATGCGCGGATTAATGATGCTGCGTTTAGTTTGTATATTTACCATACAGCCATAATCTGGCACGCTTTCCGCAGTTTATTCCCACGAGCAGCTCAGCTTGATAACTCAGTGGATTTTTTTCGACTCGATATTTGCGCTAAGCCAATTAGCGACGCCTTATCGACGCACAGCGAGGCGAGAATGGCCACAGCGGCGTCTATGCACAGAATCTTTCCCACTAGCTCGAAGCTATTGTCACGCCAATTAATCGCAACACCCCACTGGCGCTCGAGTTGCTTAATCTTGTCATAAAATAGCCCAGAGAGGCTAAATAGACGGTTATTATCTCCGCATTCTGGCATAATTTCTCTTTTATGACTTCGGAGCGCTGATACCGGGCTTATTTGTGGCAGCATTAAAAGCACCTATAATACCATTCGGCTTTTTGATGCTAGAGCACTTTTTATCTATTCTGGCTTATGTCCCGCTGCGATAAAAATCGCAGTAATCTTTATTAGATATTAAGTTAATAGCTTGAGCGATCCTAAGCAGAAAAACCATCACAGAGTGAACGACAGGTCAGGAAGCGGCAAAGCCAGAAACCGAGATAGCTAGCTAACAAATGAGTCATCATCGCCCCGCGTCAGGGGGCAAGGCTAATATATTGATATTAGAGCACAATTAGTGCAATACAACCTGGGTCACAGAGAGACGGCGGTGTTGGCACGCCGCACAGACGTAATTTCGGCAAGGGGAGATTACAGCTGCGATAGGCTTACACTGAGTTCGTTGTCTTTACGGATGCGGGCTATGACCGATTCCGGAGTCTCATAGCTGCGCAATGCCATTTGATCCTCGGTGTGCAACAGGACGCCGCGCAGCGAATTTGGATAGACACCCACAATTTTCACGTCTATGAATGTGCCTATCATGGAGAGCGCTCCTTCAAAATTGACTACCCGATTGTTTTCGGTGCGCCCAGTCAGTTCCATCATATTTTTACGCGATGTGCCTTCCACAAGAATACGCTGCACCGTGCCCAGCATGCGGCGGCTAAACTTCATGGCTTGTTGCGTGATGCGTGCTTGTAAAGCATGCAGCCGCTGCTTTTTCTCTTCTGCGCTGACGTTGTCCGTTATATCGGCGGCAGGTGTGCCGGGACGGGCCGAGTAAATAAAGCTAAAGCTCATGTCGAAATTTACGTCAGCGATAAGATTCATCGTTTGCTCAAAGTCTTGCTGTGTTTCGCCCGGGAAGCCGACGATAAAGTCCGAGCTGATTTGAATATCCGGCCGCGCCTTGCGCAGCTGGCGGATGATTGATTTATATTCCAGCGCGGTATGGGCACGTTTCATCATGCTTAGAATGCGATCGGATCCGCTTTGCACCGGCAGATGTACAAAGCTAACCAGCTCCGGGGTATCCTGATAGACATCAATGATATCGTCAGTGAACTCAATAGGATGGCTAGTGACATACCGGATGCGGTCAATTCCGTCGATGGCTGCTACCAGCCGAAGTAGTTTGGAAAAAGTGCAAATACCACCGTCATAGCTGGCGCCGCGATAGGCGTTAACGTTCTGCCCAAGCAGGTTTACTTCGCGCACGCCCTGATCCGCTAATTGAGCAATCTCGAACAGAATATCGTCGCACGGACGGCTGATTTCTTCACCGCGGGTGTAGGGCACAACGCAAAAACTGCAATATTTATTGCAGCCCTCCATAATCGTGACAAGGGTGACTGGCCCTTCCGCGCGCGGCTCCGGCAGTCGGTCAAACTTTTCAATTTCCGGAAAACTAATATCCACCATCGGGCTACGGGTGCTGTTAACGTGATCGATCATTTCTGGAAGGCGATGCAGGGTTTGTGGTCCGAAAATAATGTCTACATAACTGGCCCGTTCACGGATATGGGCGCCTTCCTGAGACGCGACACAGCCTCCGATGCCGATAATCAAATCCGGCCGGGCTTCCTTCAACATCCGCCAGCGTCCCAGCTGATGAAACACTTTTTCCTGCGCTTTTTCTCGAATGGAGCAGGTATTGAGCAGCAGGATATCTGCATCTTCGGGGTTAGCCGTCAACTGGTAGCCGTGGCTGGCATCCAGTAAGTCGGCCATCTTGGATGAATCATATTTATTCATCTGACAGCCCCACGTTTTGATATGGAGTTTTTTGGTCATTAGCTGGCTATTACTCAATACAGTATTAAAATCCCGCAAGCTTGTGCAGGTCGCATATTCTAATTTTTTGCCGGTATTCTGACTAGTTTAGCGTACACGAGGCATATTTAAAGAGTCAATTTTGCGCTACACTAAAAAATTCTAAAAACAATAGCGTAAGCATTGGCCGAAATGAAGACAAAGGAAGTGTGCTATGAGGTAGTGGTAGCCGGCGGTGGCATGGTGGGCGCCGCGCTAGCCCAGGCGCTTGCCCAGGCAGGATTTCGGGTGCTGGTTGTTGACCCAGCGCCCCCAACATCCGTAGTAGACGATGCGCAGCCAGATTTGCGGGTATCAGCTATCAACTATGCTTCGTTGAAGCTGCTACGTCGCCTCAAGGCCTGGCAACGCATCGGCGACCGTTTTTGTGTGCCGTACCGCCACATAGAAACCTGGGAATGGCCTTCCTCGGTACTGGCATTCAATGCCTCCTCCCTGTGCCTGCCAGAACTAGGTTTTGTGGTGGAGAACCGCCGGCTGCAGCGGGCGCTGTGGCAAGGATTTGCCGACTGCGCCTCGTTGAAGCTGATTTGCCCAGCTTGGCTGGACACCATGGTGTATGAGGGTGGACGCTGGCAGCTGACGCTTAACGACGGCAGCAAAGTTGCGAGCCGAGTCGTGGTCGGGGCCGATGGCGCGCAGTCCTGGGTGCGGAGGCAGGCAGGCATCGCGATGAGCGGCTGGCAGTACCGACAATCCTGTCTACTACTCAGCGTAGAAACCGAGGGTGAGCAACAGGACGTGACCTGGCAAGCGTTTTATCCCTCTGGCCCGCGCGCGTTTTTACCGCTCTACGGCCGGTGGGCGTCTCTGGCATGGTATGACGGCGCGGCACGTATCCGCCAACTCGAGACGCTCTCGCTGCCGGCACTGGAGCGAGAAATCCAGGCGGCCTTTCCGGCGAGACTCGGCGCGTTCAGTCTGCATAGAACGGCATCGTTCTCCCTTACACGTCAGCATGTCCGTGACTACGTCAAGCCAGGGCTAGCGCTGATTGGCGATGCAGCGCATACCATCAATCCGCTGGCTGGACAGGGGGCCAATCTCGGCTTTCGTGATGTCGAAGCATTAGCGGAAGTGTTGATTGATTCTCGCCGTAGTGACGAAGCCTGGGATACGCTGGCGGTATTGCAACGTTACCAGCGCCGCCGGCGCGGCAATAACATGCTAATGCAAGCCGGAATGGATGTGCTCTATATGGTATTCAGCAACGATTTGCCGCCGCTGATGCTAGCACGCAATCTCGGCCTGATGCTGGCGCAGCGCGCAGGCTGCGCTAAGCAGCAGGTGTTGCGCTATGCGTTAGGGTTGTAATGCATATCGAAAGGGTTGCACACAGCGGCGTTGACTGCTAGCAGCGAATGTAGGTTTATCCCACCGCTTCGCCCTGAACTCTGCGCTGCTATCCTACTATCACATCACAGATTAAATGAACGATAAAACACTTGAACTTGATGCAAGCGTTATAAGTAATGAAATGCCAATCGATCTTGGCGTTTATTTGGTCGCGTTGTGTTTTTCAAATGCTGACTTCAGTTTACAATGTCTAATCTTGTCAACATCACGATATCGTAATGTTTTATATTTATGAAAGATATTTCCACATCAACAGTATGCAGCCAACCAAGCTCATAGCTTTTAAATGCTTTGTCATAATATTTTACGCATTCTTCTCAGCAAGTCTCAACAGGCTTGTGATGGTATTGTGAGTACTTTCAATGCGGTTACCAAGAAGAACGGCATAAGGGCTTCTAAGTCATAATGTCGGTTAAATCGATAGTGAAATTTGTCCATGTAATGAGGGGCATATTGGCCACGAATTACATGGTAGGTGCTTGTTATGAAGTTTTTTATATTCTTCAGCAGAGTAGAGATCCACTTGAAAATTCTCTATTTCCAGAGTTGCTCAAGCTTTACGGAATAAGGTATGCAATCAGGTTATCCTTAACTATATTCTTAAATAGCTATTTTCCCATAAATAGGGCTATACGAACAGAAGTTATATAATAATCCGAAACCAAACACTTAGATGCGCAGATAAGCGCGCACGCCGTCTAGGAACATCTGAGTCGAGATCATTACCAACAATAACCCCATCAGCCGTTCAAGCGCGCTAAGCCCTTTGCTTCCCAGGAACCGTAAAAAGACGCTACACATTATTAGGATGACGACCGATAGAACCCAGGCTATGAGCAAAGCCACAACCAAATAGTTAATTTTCAGTGCATATTGATGCGATAGCAGCATGAGCGCCGCCAGGATTGACGGCCCGGCGACTAGCGGGATCGCCAGGGGTACTAAAAATGGCTCCTCCCCCGGCGCTAGGCCGGTACTATTGCCTTCCTTTGAAGGAAAAATCATTTTGATAGCGATAAAAAAAAGAATAATGCCGCCGGAGATCGATACTGTTTCAGTGCGCAAATTGAGGAACGATAAAATATATTCGCCGGCAAACAGAAAAATCAGCATCAGAAGCAGCGCTATTAGCATTTCCCGGATGACTATAACGCGTCGCCGCTTCAGATCAAAATGTTTAAGCACTGACATGAAAATTGGCAAGTTTCCTAAGGGATCCATAATCAAAAATAACAAAACGGTGGCTGATATCATTTCACTCATTATTACCTCGATGTAATCAGCGCCGGTGCCCGGCCCGGGAAAAGCCGGATATTAGTATAAGCGCCATTGCTTAAAAAGGGATTAAAATTAAATTAATGTTACTTGCAGCATTTTGGCCACATTTTGTATGGTGGATAAAGTGTATCCTGCTAACATTATGCAGCAAGAGCACGCGGAATAGTTTGCATCCCCTACGCAGGACAGTTAAACATGAAAAACGTTGGTTTTATCGGCTGGCGCAGTATGGTTGGTTCAGTACTGATGCAGCGCATGACTGAAGAGCGCGATTTTGACACGATCCGCCCAGTATTTTTTTCCACCTCTCAATATGGCCAGGCCGCGCCGGCGATCAATGGCCAGCATGGCGTGCTGCAGGATGCCAGGGATCTGGCGGCGCTTAGTGCGCTAGATATTATTGTTACCTGCCAGGGCGGCGATTATACCAACGAAATTCATCCGCAGCTGCATGAAATCGGTTGGCAGGGTTATTGGATTGATGCGTCTTCGTCGCTGCGCATGTCCAATAAAGCGATTATTATCCTAGATCCTGTCAATCAGGCGGTGATCGAGCAGGGTCTGGATTGCGGCATTAAGACGTTTGTGGGCGGAAATTGTACCGTGAGCCTTATGCTGATGTCGCTGGGGGGCTTATTTGCCCAAGATTTAGTGGAATGGGCCTCGGTTGCTACATATCAGGCAGCAACCGGCGGCGGTGCGCGCCATATACGTGAACTGCTAGTACAAATGGGGAAATTGCACGACGTAGTAGCAAAACCGCTTCAGAACCCGGCATCGGCTATTCTGGACATCGAGCGTCAGGTAACCAATCTCACCCGTAGCGGTACCCTGCCGACAGATAATTTTGGCGTACCATTAGCTGGTAGCCTGATCCCTTGGATAGATAAGCAGTTAGAAAACGGCCAAAGTCGCGAAGAGTGGAAAGTCCAGGCGGAAACCAACAAAATTCTCAATACCCGGCAGGTGATACCGGTAGATGGACTGTGCGTGCGCATCGGCGCTCTCCGCTGCCATAGTCAAGCATTTACACTGAAGCTCAAGAAGGATGTTCCGCTAGCGGAAATTGAACGCTTACTCGCAACTCATAATGACTGGGTGACCGTGGTGCCTAATGATCGTGAACTGTCAATGCGGGAATTGACGCCGGCGGCGGTGACCGGCACGCTGAAAACGCCGATCGGCCGGCTTCGAAAATTGAACATGGGGCCGGAATATCTTTCGGCTTTTACCGTCGGCGACCAGCTACTGTGGGGCGCCGCCGAACCCCTACGCCGCATGCTCCGTCAGTTATCTCAGTAACTTGCGCCGCTCGCCGGATGATGCTCGTGGCCAATACAGTTTATTTTTTACATCCATTAAGTTAATATTATTTTTTATTAAATGACTTGTATTTAGTTTTGTATAAATATTCGTTTATTAAAATAAAATTTGACTACTCAATTGATAATTGAATTCTTTTCTATTGTCTATAAGCACCTGACGAATAGCCATAGGCTATACTTAATTAAGCTTACGCAAGAAAACTTATGCATTAGCCGCGGTCTTGGCCTTGTAGAGACGGCTAAAAACTCATTAAGTCGCTTAATCTATACTTACAAAAAGATAACGTCATGAGGTTTTAATGTGGAAGATATTTCATATCAACATGCAGCTAAGTAGCATCTTAACACGTAAAAAGTGGCGGTTGCGGTATCTGTGATCAGGGCTGAAGCAATCCTTAAAAATCAAAGCGTTTGCGGCGGAAGAAAGAACGAAACTGGAAGCATTACTCAGTAAGAGCAAGCATGCTGTAGAGAAAGTTTTGAATACATCCATTTTATTGAATTGCGATCCATCAATTAGAGGCGTAAAGCGATCGAGTGGCGAGCATTAGCTAAAATTTTATCAACATGCCCTAAGAGCAATCGGGTCAAGCGTTATTTTATCGGAAAAGAGCTTTAGGCAGCCCTGAGTCGTAAACTGAGTAAACGGGTATATGACCGCATTGTAGATAGCGATAGCGAAGCGTATTTGATTGCGCTAATCTGCAGACAGCTGCTAGAGAGCTAGGAACAGTGGACTGTGTAATTGCTTGCCGATAGAACACTGAAACTGCAATATATCAAAATTATTTCACGTAACACGCTAAAATATATACTAAAAATAAAATAAAACCGCGGAAGAAGATCTGCTATTTTATACTACTAGAAGCCAATGCCGAATTCGTTGCAGCTATAGAGAATGTTCTAGACGTGTATCGTTACACTTATGATCCGATTTATCCGATGGTTTGTATGCACGAAATCCTTCGTTAATTCATTCGAGGCACACTGGTGCTGCTGCCGTGAAGGCTCGAGAAGGCCTGCCAGAGAGGACTATGAATACAAACGACCCGGAGTGTGTAATGTCTTCATGGCCAGTGAGCCGTTGACGGATCGGCCGCTAACTAAAAGGATTGAGCATAGGGCTTAGAAAATTCTATCTCGATGGGATTTACATCCAGTGAATAAAGCAGAAGATAAAGGAGAATGGAAGATTCTATGTGATATCTGTCTGTTGCTATACAGGTACAGCTACTCACTGCGAACAATCCGCTTATTCGCAATCTTAAGTCTTAACTGTAAGGATGTGTCATTTAGAGCTAAAAAATAGCCACAACATATGGTAAATGACTATTTAATAAATGGGAGTAGATAAAAAGCACTCTACTCTGAATCGCTGTTTAGGTGGGCATGGATAGGGACATGTGCGTAGCATGAAGGTGCAAGCACTAAAACTAAAGCAAAAATCCTTTAAAAGCCATGACTCTCGTTATCTAAATTGCGATCTTCGTTATCTACATATAAATATAAAATATCGTTTATACACGCGAAATGAAACGTGACGACCTTATCTTATGCAGCCTCCACTAATCTAAGAACGCAGCTAATGCATGATTTTTCTTGCGTGATCTTAATCAAGCGCGTCTAATAGCTATTCTAAAGAATTTACAGATTGTTTTTTGTCTTGCAAAATACTCAGACATCGGGGAATGGGCAGTAAAACTAGATTGCAGTTTATAAAATATTAATAAAAAATTAAACCTAAATCATGAATACCCTATGCTACAAGATAACAAGCAACCAGTCTTAGTGAGCTGTAACGTATTGATTTTATTTTTTTAATGTTCATTAATTTTTATATTTATTTTTTATTTAAGTGCAGAATCATGCTTATATTGATCAGATGATGCATGAGTTTTAGCAGCAGCGAGAATGACAGCTAGAAAAAAGGGCTGCCGCTCTTTCTTTATTAATCTTCTGTGTCGCTGTAGTCTTCTGCCACATCCATCTGTGGTTTACCGCCGGAAAGGGTATGAAAACGCTTAGGGCGGCAAGTATGCTCTATATATTTGAACCAAACTTTCTCATGCTCGTTGGAAGGGGCGCGCCTACCCTGGAATACCGAAACAAACTGCCGTTCTTTATTGGTTGTGGGTTTCCGTTTCCCGCTATTTAGATCATTGTAGGCATGGCCGAAACGCTCTAATAACTGAGCTTCTCGAATGGTAAAATGACCATGTCTGGAAAAACCACGAGGATAATTTTTATTATCAAAGTAACGATTAGAAGTAAAAAAGCTGTCCGCCATCTTGCGCGCTCCCATCTCTAACATAAGCCATTCTATTTTATGGCGCGGAGTATTAGTTAGGGCTGACTTTCTGTAAAACGAAATATTTTAATCATTACAATAAATTTTTGGAGAATGCTGTGGATACGGAATTGCTGAAAACATTCTTGGAGGTAAGTCGTACCAGACATTTCGGACGAACGGCGGAAGCACTCTATCTAACTCAATCAGCGATCAGCTTTCGCATTCGTCAGCTGGAAACCCAGCTGGGCGTTAGCCTGTTTACCCGCCATAGAAATAATATTCGTCTAACCTCGGCGGGTGAACGCCTGTTGCCCTATGCAGAAAATCTGATAATCACCTGGCAGATCGCTAAACAGGAAGTGATGCGCTCTTTGCAGCACAATCCGCTGTCTATTGGCGCCAGCTCATCTTTATGGGAAGTGTGGCTAGGCGATTGGCTGAAAAATCTTTATAAACAGTGGCCAGATTTTCAGATAGAGGCGCGCATTGCGCTGCGGCAGAGGTTAATAAAAGAGCTGCACGAACGCCAGCTTGATTTATTAATTACTGCCGAAGCGCCGAAAATGGAGGAGTTAACTAGCCAACAGCTTGGCTGCTTCTCTCTGATGCTATACACCCATGCTAATGGCGGCGAGTCAGTAATTGACAAGCGTGTCTACATACAGCTTGAATGGGGTGCGGACTTTCATGCGCATGAAAACCGGCTGCAGCTTAATCATCAGGCGCCGCTCGTTACCACTACCTCTGCGCAATTAACACGCCAGCTATTGCAGGTCACTACCGCCTGCGCCTTTTTGCCTAGCCATTGGGCGCAGCGGTTTCCCGATTTACACCCAGTTAGCGATATGCCAACAATCGTTCGCCCACTGTATGCGGTATGGCTGCAAAACAGCGATCAGCGTTCGATAATTCGAAAATTGCTGCAAACCGCCGTGCTATAACGACTCGTACAGCAACGGCCTTACCAGGCCTCAGTAATCAGTGATGCAGACAAACGCCACTACGTTACCTTTTACACGACGCGGCAGCCTAAACGCGTTAATAAGCATTCAAAGCATACCGCCTATGCAGGTCACTTGACGATTAACCATTAACGCTTTGTAGTCATAATCTAATCGCTGAATTAACTATTCTTTTGTGAAACACTGGCTCAAGCGGCTGGACTGGATATCATCCATGTGATTGCGCACTTCAAGCTATGCTTTTCAAGCTATCATCATAATGCTTCACTAAGAGGTTTCCGCTAGTCAGTTAGTTTTTCAAGCTATTCTTTTCCTCGCATACTGCTAATTGCATAAAATAACGCTTAAAAAGCGCATATACTCCTACTGGGAGCGCAATCAGGAAACGACGACACTCACTACTAGTATGCGTCCATCTAAATTAAGTGTAACTAGGCTACTGGATAGATCAATGAACGGACATACTTTCCTTGCTTATCTAGAAGAGCGATTTGTCCTGAACTTGCTCCAAGCAATATCGTGATGATAAATAATTTGGTTACTCATAAAATTGATAGTGTACGAGAAGTTGTTGAGGATAAAGATGCAATTCTTCTTTGCGGATTTAAATCTTATCGAATTTCGAGCTGAAATCACTGCTGAGAAAATCTACAGCAAGAGCCGTTGATTCGCTGTAGAATATCATTGCCCAAGCTATTCAGTTATTTTCCCATAAGGATTGCGATAATTTTTATCGCAACGGGATACAAACCGAAATAGACAAAAGTCCCCTAGAAACAAGGGGGCGCGTGCAAGCGCGATTCGATCGCGGCTAAGCGACACTAAAAATCAAACTCTGCCGCTTTGGGTAAATAAGACACCCCTTGATGACAATAAGCTTTAATAAAATCAGTGCTAGGGTTCGCATGCCGGTGACGCATATTGAGATTGATAATGCGCAAGCTGTTACCGGCACCCTGACCAGGCTAGCCCAGATGCTGATTTTTATCCGGGCTTGCTATAAAAAACAGCAAGATAGACGGTAGACAGACATTAGACACGCACGATCATGCCGCGACACTCTGTGGCTAGGAAACCTAGCTAGTAGTGATAGTGGCGGGATTTTTAACCGATAACCGGATGCAGTGTTAAGCGTGATAGTACGGAACGAAGGGGACGGCAAAGACTGGGCTGCCGGCCTGGCGTTATCGGGGCAAGCATAACTCGGTACAGGATATCTGTCTTAATTATTACGATGACTAGATGAAGCCGCGCAGATTAGCTGTGACTCTTGCTACACTAGCTGCCTAGCCGCCGAACTTTGGCTGGCAAGGAGTATTGCTGCACTTCGAGCGCTTAATACTACCGTATCGTCATGCCACCTGTAATCTAAAATTATTGAGCGAGGAGTTGCATAACAGCCAGAGAACGACCAAAATTTCTGATGATATCGCCTGAGTCTAGGCGAAATAACGCAGTTCGGCAAGATGCGAAATAATTTTCTGCTGACCTGTAGCGGTTTTCAGCGCACCCTCGATCCGCCCGATCTATGAGTAGCTATCCTGTGAGTTATGGGCTCACAATACTTCGGTCTCGATCCGGCACGTCCGCCGCAAACCCTACGCCTTCCGCGGCGGCAAGCTCCGACATTTTCTAACCGGCTGCGCTCTAATAAGCGTAATCGGCTGTTATATAATAACATCGTTACCAAGCCGGTCTGACCACGATAATATGCAGATTAAGCGGTAGATAACCGCTTATGATACCAACGCCTATCGCGCTCTGGATTTGTCTTACCTATTCGACTCGAATACACTTCACCCACGCTTCCTTATCAACGGATAGCACGATGTTACGATAGAGCTTAAAGCCAATTCCAGCAGAAACGCACATAATGAGCAACGCCTGGAAGAGTGGGAAAGAGTCCCTGACTGACGCAGGAGAAATCTCGGCTAAATTTACCGTAATTTACAGCCAGCACCTAGCGTAAGGAGAGAGCATAACCCATACTACAGCATAGAAACCCTAACGACGCACTACGAAATTGAAGGAGTATTGCCGGATATCCCGCATATCCGAAGAACTATTCGCCGCCAACTAACTCTAGTCGACCGCCTGTTTACCGGCAACGGTAACGAATAACCGCGCATACAGACGCTACCCTGCGAGCATTAACTGGCAAAAAAATTATTGATGCCGAGTTGTCCGCGGAACAGATAGCGTAAACGAATAACGACTCAGAGTTAGTTAGTACGTTCACTGGCCGTAGTGGAGTTTAAACTACCGCGCCGGCAGGTAGCACGGTCAGGGAACCTTAATGCCCAGTTATCGCTGCGGAAACTGGAAAGCCTGTCGGCGCGTGATATCGCACGCGTTATAATCGTCTAGTATCTAAGCGGTAGCGTACTAGCCGGCCAGCCGGTGGCTAATGCAGAGCAACTTGATGCAGTATTAAAAAAATTGAGGAAGCAGTTCTAACACGGCCACCAAGTTAGGCATAAACTAGGCGCTTTCGCTGCCGTTAATCCGGATTTTCCTGCACTGCCAGCAAGCCACTCAACTTTACAACGTGAGAGACTGATGGCGGAAAAAAGTCAACGCCTCTGTAATTGTTGACTTGCTTAGCAACCTGAGCCGGCAGGCGCGGCTGTTTGGTCAGAATCTGATCGGCACACGGTCTAAATTTTCGGGCGAATAGCCTGGAAAGTTAGCTTGACCTCTTAGGCCAGCAGGGACAGCGCAGCTTTAGTTGCCTATGCTTAGGGCTAGCGCCGTTGTCATCTGGCTGTGACTATCTAGAGATAGGCTTCAAAGCGATCTCTGGTATCTTGGTCCACGCGCTTGCCGGCAGCTGGCCGTGAGGCGGTGCTGTATAACCTGCAAAGCCCTTATTAACCCAGTTGTCGCAATGGGGAATACCCCTTTCGCTTAAATTTCCTGAACCATTAAGGTAAGGCCCAGATTAAAGCTGATCTGAAATAAGCGATACAGAATGCTAAGGACAGCCACCTGGGGATTGCAAGGGTGGCTCAGGAAAAAATCTCCAGCCTAGAGTTTTATATGATTCATAAAGAAGCGCGCTACTTTATTACGATTCTGGAAGAGAAGGAAGGGGTAATACGGCTAGAAGCTGCCAGAAGCACAGGGAGTTTCCATTCAGCTTAAACAGATGTAGTCGCGCAAAAGCATGCAGGATCAGGACACGATGCTGACCGGCTAAGGCATTAATGTCTGTAATGTCTATAGCGCGCTAGTAGAAAAGATCGGCAAAAGCCGTAAGGAACTTACGATACAGGATGAAAGGATGACTTAGATCAAAATCTATGAAATTATTTTTCCAGACGCTACATGAGCAGGCTAAAGTCACGCAAAAGACGCCATGAATTTCTGGACAAGACTAATTTCCCAACTGGGACGGACATATCTGGCTATCAGGCAAGAATTCTTTTGGCCGATCGGCGATAATTAAAACGGCAAAAAAGTAAAATTACAAAGCGACTTCACAGCAGCGCTTTGCGCGGTTCCGTAGTTTTTTTCTCTACGTGGTTTTCTGTGTTTACATATTAGTGTAGATTAACTCTTGTAACTCCTAAAGAACTGTTCACGTTTTATGCCCTAAGGGGCATCTAAACCGATTGAATATTTCTATAGATTTTCCGGCAGCCTTAAAAGGGGTAATCATACTTTCAGTATCGTTTACGATTTTTGTCAGTAAAAGTAATATGGCGACCGGTCTAATCTCTAACGATTGTGATTGTCGCTAACTGGTTAGAATAATTGTTGTCAGATAGTCTGGTAGCAATTTGAAACTGATGCATAAGAGCCATTTAAAAAGATCAAAAGCGAGCTAGCAGACTTTTTAGATTTTGCCGGGCCAAGCTCAAGAGAGCAGTTTACAGGACGCCTGGGTCAATAGACTGGCCAGTAGTTTCGTATTCGACAGCGCCTGACGACGCGTTACGCTATTTAACAGTGCGGAGTTCATAGCGCCGTGCAAAATCGGCTACGGCGAAACCATTGATACACTCGGTAGACTCGCTGATAGATAGCTCGGGGCATGCCGGCGATTCACGTCATTTCGAAGTTGTCCGCTGTCAACATAGCAATAGCGCGTTCTACCTGGGGCTGGCGAGTACCATAGTATAGTATCCGTTTCGGGATTACCAGTAATGGCGTGGGCGCGGTAAGAATGCTAGTCAGTTTTCCCTGGCTTTGTACCGTTTTCAAAGGGTGTCACCGCGAAAGCAGTAAACTGTCCAGATAAACCTACTGACTCGCGTTATTGCGCCGCGTCTGCCTATTATAGGCGGTAACCTATTAATTAGATAGTTTCAGTTTAATCTCGATGCAGAAAAAAGGAAGATCACAACGTTAACACTGAATCCGCGCGAGGCATTTATCGTGCCAGCGAAAACGAAGCGCTAGGGAAGCAGGGTTAACTGCGCCGGATAGCCTGATACCTTCCTAGCTTAACTAGGAGAATAAAGTCAATAAGTAATATCTTACTGCAACGCTTTCTGAGCACGGTGATACGCGGGATCTGCCTGTTGTTGGAGTGCGGCGTACTGACCGGAGTGAGTTACGGCCTAAAAGCGCAAAGCGTCGAATTTACCGAGCTAGATGGCGCAACTTTTGATCAATGTTAATGATTTCTTTAGCTATGGCTACAGATACTGCACCCGCTACTTTTTACGTGTTAAGATGCTAAAATGCTTTTAATCTATTCTAGTTCATTAACTAGTCACTCATCTATTTGCTTTAGGTGATTTTTTTATGAGGATTAAATGACACACTCTTAGATTAATAAATTATTATCTTGAATAATAGGATTAAATATTAATGCATATTCTGATTTTATGATGACACTTATACATGAGTCTTATGATCTAACGTTATCTAAAATAAAAGCTTTCCTTAAAAGTGCTTCCAGCATTCAAGCGAACCTTGCCGCTCTATCACGCCTTTACCACCACATGATAACGTTTAAAAAAGATCGTACATGCCAATGAACAAGAGCGGTACGATGCAGTTCATAGTGTAAATTATGGTCTAAAGAAATTTCATATTCTCACTCGAGAAGCTTCTTCTCATTAACGGCAACAATGAAAATATGAGTAGATAAAAGGGCCGCAGTAGACGCAAGTAATAATTTCGGGCCTGAGATCCCAAACGCTCACTGGGAAATGACGACACCTACTCCTGGCATTGATTAAATTCAACTATGCTGCTCGATAATAAACCCACACACTTCCGTTGCGTATGTAGAACAGGTACGCGTTCCTAAACTGATACCAGAAAATATCGTGATAATTGATAGTTTGGATGCCTATAAAGTTGATGATGCACGAAAGGTTATTGAGGCTAAAATTCACTTCTTTTTTATTTTCCGCCTTATTCGCCGGATTTAAATCTTATCGAGATAGCGTTTCCCGAGCGCTGAAGTTACTACTTAGAAAGCTGCATTTAAGAATCTTTGATTGACTGTGTAATGCGCTTGCTTAAGCTATTGAGTTAATTTTCCATAAAGATTGCTACAATTTTCACAGCAGAATATAAACCAAAATAGATGAAAAGTGCTCAAGACCGCCTTTAACCTTGATGTATTTTAGGTGACTCAGAAGTCCATTAGCAGACAGCAAGACTCCTAGTTATATAGACTAAAGTGATCAAAAGTAATTTATTATATGAATTAGTTTACCCTGCGCATTTCGCTTAGGAATGAGCTCAGACTCTTTTCTCTCTTCACCGCTGCGCTTTTAGCTCCCATGCTTTGTTATTGCTCTGAAACGCTGCTTTTATTAACGGCTTACTGTATGTTGCTATATCTTACTTGTAAGTTTACTATTTCGTTGTAGACTTAAATTAGCGAGGGATTGCTCTAAAACGCTATTTTAATAGCGAGGTACAGATTCAAAGCACGAAGGCCGGCAATAGACTTCTAAAATTAGCTTTAAAAGCTCATTGCCTATTTGGATAATAACGAGGCACAAATAATGAAAAAAACAGCTATCGCACTTGCAGTAACACTGGCAAGTTTAGCAACTGTAGCACAAGCAGCTCCGAACGATAACACCTGGTACACTGGGGGAAAACTAGGTTGGTCCCAGTACCACGACACCGGTTTCTACGGTAACGGTTTCGACAACCGCATTAGCAACGGTTCCGTTCGTGATGACCAGGTAGGGGCGGGTACTTTCGTTGGCTATCAGGTAAACCAGTACCTTGGTTTTAAGCTAGGCTATGATTGGCTAACCCGCATGGCGTACAAAGGAAGGGTACACAACGGTGCTTTCAAAGCGCAAGGCATCTCTCTCGCCACAAAGCTAAGCTATCCGCTGACCGAAAACTTGGACCTCTACACACGTCTAGGCGCTATAGTATGGCGTGCTGATTCCCAAGGTGCTTACAACAAGGGCAAAGCAGGCCGTATAAGCGATCACGATAGCGGTGTTTCCATGCTGGCCGCTGCGGGTCTGGAATATGCCTGGACTAAAAATTGGGCTGTCCGTCTGGACTACCAGTGGATTAATAATATTGGTGATGCCAGTACCGTCGGCACCCGCCCTGACAACTCTATACTGGGCATAGGGCTGTCCTACCGTTTTGGCCAAGAGAAAGCGATTACCCTGGCTATGGGTGCGGATCCGGATCCGCATTCGAATCCGGATCCGGTTATTCAGACTCAGAAATTCACGCTGAAATCTGACGTGCTGTTCAACTTTGATAAAGCAACACTGAAATCTGAAGGTCAAGCAGCGCTCGATCAGTTATACTCCCAGGTAAGCTCGATCGCTCAGAAAGACGGATCCCTTATCGTTCTGGGCTACACCGATCGAATCGGTTCCGACACCTACAACCAGGAACTGTCTCAGGAGCGCGCTCAGAGCGTCACAAACTACTTAATTTCTAAAGGCATCTCTTCCGATAAGATTTCCGCACGCGGTATGGGTAACTCTAATCCAATTACTGTCAATACCTGTAACAGCGTAAAAGACCATGCCGCACTCATCAACTGCTTGGCTCCGGATCGTCGTGTAGAGATTGAGGTAAAAAGCATTAAAGACGCGGAAGCTAACCCGGAAACTTAAGCTATGATGACACTATAAACCCCGATTCTGCGGCTTTATGAAAAAAATCAAGTGATTAAAATAAAAGTACTTATTTCATATTTTATCGACAAGTCGTGCACATCAAATACTAAAAGCCTCGGTTTCCGAGGCTTTTCTTTAGTGCGCCGGGCATGACGCGTAGCCCCTTGACGGGTGCACTAACAAGAGCACTTGGACCGAAGAGGCTCTAGCTTGCGGTAAGGCAAAGAGTTATTTTAACAGTAAACGCGCTTTTCTCAGTACGTTATCGATAGTAAAGCCAAACACTTTAAACAACTCTTTCGCGGGCGCTGATTCACCGAATGTGGCCATGCCGACAATCTGCCCCTTTAGACCAACATACTTATACCAGTAATCGGCGATACCGGCCTCAATGGCGATACGTGTCGTCAGGGCTTTCGGCAATACAGACTCGCGATATGCCTCGTCTTGTAAATCAAAGACATCGGTGGATGGCAGCGATACTACGCGCACCTTGCGGCCTTCATCTTTTAACTGCTGATAAGCCGTCACGGCTAACTCTACTTCTGAACCGGTAGCAATAAAGATCAGTTCTGGTTGCCCGTCGCAGTCTTTAAGCACATAACCGCCGCGGGCAATATCCGCCAGCTGTTGCGCCGTACGATCCTGTTGCGTTAGATTCTGGCGAGACAGAATAAGCGCGGTAGGACCGTCGTGGCGCTCGATAGCTTTTTTCCAAGCGACCGCGGTTTCTACCTGGTCGCAGGGACGCCAGTTGCTCATATTAGGTGTCATGCGAAGACTGACTAATTGCTCCACCGGCTGATGGGTCGGGCCGTCTTCACCCAGACCAATAGAGTCGTGGGTATAGACCATAATGTGGCGCACCTTCATAAGTGCTGCCATCCGCACCGCGTTGCGCGCATATTCGACGAACATCAGAAAGGTGGCTGTATAGGGCACGAAGCCGCCGTGATTGGCTATGCCATTACCAATGGCCGTCATACCGAACTCGCGTACGCCGTAATGAATATAATTACCGGCCGGATCATCAATGATGGGGGTAGATTTCGACCAAATAGTCAAATTACTGGGTGCTAAATCGGCCGAACCGCCTAGAAATTCTGGCAGCATGGGACCAAAGGCTTCTAGCGTATTCTGCGAGGCTTTACGGCCAGCAATCTTCGCCGGACTTGCCTGGAGCTGCTCGATAATTTTCTTGCTCTTCTCATGCCAATTTTCCGGCAACTCGCCATTTATCCGACGCTTAAACTCGCGCGCCAACTCGGGAAAAGTTTTTTCATAAGCAGAGAATTTATCATTCCAGGCTGTCTCTTTCTTTTTACCTGCGTCTTTCGCATCCCAACCCTTGTAGATTTCTGCTGGAATCACGAACGGGGGCTCGTTCCAGCCTAGCGCTTTGCGGGTAGCGGAGATTTCTTCATCTCCCAGAGGCGCGCCATGGGCACCGTGGGTGCCGGCTTTAGTCGGCGCGCCGAAAGCGATAACGGTTTTACAAATTAGCAGCGACGGCTTATCGATGACGGCGCTATCGATAGCAGCTTTGACGGAATTGCTGTCATGGCCGTCTACGCCGCGAACGACGTGCCAGCCATAGGATTCAAAACGGGCGGCGGTATCATCACTGAACCAGCCTTCAACGGCACCGTCGATAGAGATTCCATTATTGTCGTAGAATGCCATCAATTTTCCTAGCTTCAAGGTGCCAGCTAGCGAGCATGCTTCATGAGAGATACCTTCCATCATGCAGCCATCGCCGAGAAAGACATAGGTGTAATGATCGACGATATCATAGCCTGAGCGGTTGAACTGCGCCGCCAGCGTGCGTTCGCCAATCGCCAGACCGACCGCGTTGGCAATGCCCTGACCCAGCGGCCCGGTCGTGGTTTCCACACCATCAGTATGGCCGTATTCCGGATGCCCTGGTGTTTTAGATCCCAGCTGTCGGAAGTTTTTTAATTCTTCCATCGGTAGATTATATCCGGTAAGGTGCAACAGGCTGTAGAGCAGCATCGAACCGTGACCGTTAGAAAGAACAAAACGGTCGCGGTCTGCCCATTTCGGGTTAGACGGATTATGCTTCATGTAATCACGCCACAGGACTTCGGCAATGTCTGCCATGCCCATTGGCGCGCCGGGATGGCCGGAATTAGCTTTTTGCACAGCGTCCATGCTTAATGCACGGATAGCGTTAGCAAGCGCTTTTCTTGATGTCATTAGATGCTCCAAAGATTACGGTTTTATCGCTAAAGGATCTTTCAGGTTTTTTGGTCAACCGCGAACTGGCGCACGCCTTCGGCCAGTTTATCCATCCCCATCGTATCCTTGTTATATTTTCAGCGGAATGCCGATTGAGACAACGGCTCTGGCTGATGAAAACCTTCGGTAGAGAGAGACTGCTCACACTTTACACGCCTATCGCCTTATAAGCCCCTCCAATGGGGCGGCGGAAATAGTTAGGTAATTGCAGCATGCCAGTAAGAGAATACGTTTAATTTTATAGAAGTTGACGCTTGTTACACCCCGGAAGGTAGCATAGTTACTTTTTTAAAAATTTAAATTTAATTTTTTACTAATATTTCATGGATTGCAATTGAGTTTTTCTACCTGATCCTGATTAAGGCAACTCCTGATCATAGAGTCCGATATATCGGTGCAATTTGATCTCAATCTCTTGATTAAACAGGCTAAAATATAATTTGTAAATTCTTCCTTCTTATTGACTTTAATCAGCCATACTCAATCGGTTGCATTACATTGTAGCTGCTTTCAGCGTCCTTACCAAGAAGCGTAGAGTCAGTGCTTTAAATCATAACGTAGGTGAAATCGATACTTAAATTTAGCCGGATAATGAGGCGGATGTTGGCCACGAATTTCGTGGTGAGCGTTCATTATGGCGTTATTAAAATTCTCCAACAGAGCATTCATTTGCTTGTAAGTGTCTATTTAAATGCATCTTGATCTTATCTGGGCAAGCTATATAATGAGGAAATTCTTTAAAACATGCTCAACTAAAAGCACGTAAGAAACATCGTGCATTAGAGTGCGCTTCAGCCATTCTGGTTTATATCTCTCTGCGAAAAAAATTGCAGTAATCTTTATTGGAAATCAGCTTAATAACTTCAATGATCGTATTCCATATAGCTTAAATGATCGTATTTCATAGCTCATCAACGATTTTTCTACATCTTTTCTGAGTAAGGATTGCAGCGTAGAAGGCGCTATATCGATTAGTCTAAACAGCTTCTGGTACACGGTTAGTTTTATAAATAATTAAAATTATATATTATTATAATATTTACTGGTACAAGTTCAGGAACACGCGCCTATTATTCATAATGAAGAAAAGTATTTCTGCGCATGACTCGCTCTACCGGGTAGTAAAGGTGCACTTAATCCAGATAGACGCATGTCAGAAATAAATATTGTCGTTTCCCATTGGGTGCGCAGAACATCAGTTAGGCATCATTGATTTTGTCTGCTGCGACTTTTAGATCTACTCATATTTGTTATTTTCTTTTTATCAAAAAAAGAGGCTTCTCTGGTGAGAAATATGACGTTTTAGATTAAAACTTGCGCGCATGAGCTACATCGGCGCACTTTTTCAGCTCATGCACGGCTTTTTAGCCGTTATCATGTGAAAGTGAAAATGCGATAGAGTAATAAGGCTTTTCTGAACGCTAAAAGTGCTTTTAGAGAAGCCTCTATTTTAGACAAGGTTAGATTACAAAACTCATCAATAATCGTCACAACAAAATAATAATATGCATCAATTGTTAATCTGATTATTAGAGATTTTAAGCCCTTACTATAAAATATGCCATTTAGAGATTAGAAAAAATTAGTCACGGCATATAGAGAGCGCTTTTTAATAAAAAGCAATAGATTTAAAGTAATCCAGCTGCAGTCTTGGCTTTGTAGAGATGGATAAAAACCTATATTTATAGAATATATTTCACATCAACACGCAAGCAACTCGTGTTACATTAAATATTAAATGATGGATCAAGACGCTTAAGCTTGATAAAAGCCTTATCAGTAGTAAAAATGCGAATCGATCTTGGTGTTATCTTGTCGCGTTGTGCCTGCTAAGCGACGACTTTACTTTGCAACCTCTCATTTTTTAATATAACGATTTAGGCATTAGCCGATCAGTGCATTGAGTTCGATTTCCGTCATTTCTGCCATGTGTAGCCAACGACTATGTCAGATGAATAAACGCATTTACAATGATTCCATACAGCCTTCGCTTGCTTCGTCAGGAAAACTAAATACAACATATCTAGACGATGGATGTTGAGATTATCTGTGACCAGCATAATGCGGTGTAGATAAGCATATTGCGTTAAGATATTTTTCAGAAAGTGAACCCGATCCATCCTTGATTCTATGCTCGTTCTATGCTTAGTTGTTTTAGTTAGCCTACTACCGGCTAACGGCTCACTGACCATGCAGGCATTGCATAGCTCTATATTCATAGTCTTCTCAAGAATATTTCCCAGGCCTTAACGGCAGAGACACGCGTGTATATCTAATTAATTGATGAGAGGCCTCTCCATGCAAAAGACTGGATGCATTGAGTCATAGGGCTGATGATACACCTCTAATATATTCTTGATAACCGCAATGAATTTAGTATTGGCTTCTGGCGGCACAACTTAGCGATCTTCGTCTACGGTCTCAGTTCGTTTTTAGTGTGCGCCTTACCGTTTTGCACAAGATTTTTGACGTTTTGCAGTTCCATAGCTTTATCGGCAACCAGTTACAAGATTCACTGGCCCTCTCCCTCTGACAGCTCGCTGCAGCTGAGAGCACTTTTCATATATTTTGGTTTATTTCTCGCCATGACAGGAAATTAACTTAATAGTTAAAGCGATTGTATTCGACAGCGAATCAACAGTTCTTGCTGCAGCTTTCTGAGTAATGATTTCAGCTTGGGAAAACCATATCGATAAGATTTAAACCCGGTGAAGAAGGCGGAAGATAATAGACTATTTGTGATCTTAAGCACTTACTGTAAGAATGTGCTATTTAGATCTCAGAGCAAAAACTCGCTACAGCATATAGGTAAATAGATATCAAATAAACTAAAATAAATGAAGAGTGCTCTAGTGTAATTAAGTGCTCTTCGAAATCAGCATCTACAATGCGGCTATGCATTCATTTTCTCGGTTTACGGCTCAGGACTGTCTCAAGCCTTTCTTCGAGAAAAGAATGCTTGATTCGATCGATCTTGCGATCACTTTTTATAAAATCTTAGCCAACATCTCGGCACTCGATAATTTTATACGTCTCATTAACGTATGACAATTTTACAAAATCAATGCGTTTATAACTTTTTGCCGCATGCGCGACCTTGCAGACCAATGCTTCCAGTTTCGTTTTCCCTGACGTAAGGATAATAATGTATTTTTCTATGCCTCTATTTTTGAAGAGCTCTTCAGTCTTGGCCACAGATAATGTATCTGCCCTCTTTTATGTTTTAAAACACTAGTTTATTTCTTTACTCTATAAATTAATTACTATCATTTACGTCAGTGACGTTTAACTTTTTGAACCTGACACAACCATTTGTCCAACTGACGCGCAAATTCCTGGCGTTCACGCTGCCTAAGCGGCGGCGTGCCGCCGGTTTGGATTCCACTGCCGCGCAGGGTGTCCATAAAATCCCGCAGGGTCAGTTTTTCGCGAATTGTAGCCTGCTGATAAAGCTCGCCGCGCGGATTAAGCGCCCGCGCGCCTTTCGCCAGTACTTCCGCTGCCAGCGGAATATCGGCGGTTATCACAAGATCATCCACACCGGCGCGCTTGACGATTTCATCGTCCGCCATGTCAAGACCGCCAGCTACGCGCAATGTAACGATAAAGCGTGAGGACGGTACCTGAAGCGATTGATTAGCTATGAGCGTGACTTGTATTTCATGTCGTTCAGCAACGCGAAACAGGATTGCTTTAATCACCCGGGGACAGGCATCGGCATCCACCCATATTTCCATAGCGTTATTCTTACAGCCAGTCCCGAACCGGTAAGAAGTCGCAATATAGCGCAGCTTCAGGGCTATTTGGCGACGGCTCATAATGATATTTCCAGCGAGCCAGCGGCGGCATCGATATCAGGATAGACTCGGTGCGGCCGCCGGATTGCAGACCGAATAACGTGCCGCGATCCCACACTAGATTGAACTCAATATATCGCCCGCGGCGATAGAGCTGAAACTGCCGCTCGCGTTTACCCCAGGCGTGGGATTTACGCCGTTCGACGATGGGCAAATAAGCGTCCAGATATCCCTGACCGACCGCGCGTGCAAAGGCGAAGGCCTGGTCAAAATCAGGGGTATTCAGATCATCGAAAAACAGCCCGCCGATGCCGCGGGCTTCGTTGCGGTGCCTGAGAAAAAATAGTCATCGCACCAGCGTTTGTAGCGCGGGTAGACGTGGCTTCCAAACGGCAAGCAGAGCGCTTGCGCCGTGCGGTGCCAGTAAACTGCGTCCTCGTGGAATCCGTAAAAAGGTGTCAGATCGAAACCACCGCCAAACCACCATATAGGTGCCGCGCCAGGTTTTTCGGCGATAAAGAAACGCACATTAGCGTGGCTGCTGGGTACGTAGGGATTTTCCGGATGCACGACTATCGATACGCCGATGGTTTGATACGACCGTCCAGCCAGTTCCGGGCGGTGGACGGTGGCGGATACCGGCAGTGTGCCGCCATACACCCGCGAGAAATTTACACCAGCTTGCTCAAAGACCCGGTTCTGGCACAACACTCGCGTCCGTCCGCCTCCGCCTTCGGTGTGCTGCCAGATATCCTCTCGGAAAACGGCACCGTCGGCGACAGCAGTCAAAGCAGCGCAGATCGTTTCCTGCAGCGCCAGGAGATAGGCGTTGATGTGTTCAATATTTGATTGTGCCATCGCTAAATCCCTGCATGTAAGCGGTGAAAGGTTAGGGCCAGATTTTCATTTGATTAAAAATCATAAATAACCGATTCTTAAAAGATAGCTCATATTAATAATCTTTTAGGAAAAAATGCCATCAATATAAAAACCGCTTTTTATCTTTTTGTGTGCTTTTATCCATCAAAACTATATAAAATAGTTAGTTAATTTTCGCAAAAAAGGTGAGGCTACGCTATTTTCATGTCGGCCAGATCACGGCACTAACCGTTGTGAGCGCAAGCGCCGCCTAGGCGCCGAGTTGGCGCCTAGGCGGCGCTAAACGGTTTATTTCTAAATAAAATGCAAGACAGATAATTTACACATATATTATGTTTTTATAAAACTATTAAGCATTAAATTTGATTAAAATATTGCTAAATACATAAGCAGTATCTTGTGTTTAATAACAAATTTTATATCGACAAACAGCTTTTCGCTAACGCTTACCACCATCAAATAGCTGATAAAATTGGCGTGTATTTATCAATAATGTTGAATTTCAAAAGTAGCATGGTTGCTTTTGAGAAATTTAAATTTAATTTTCTGTTTTATAGAGTATAATCGAACTTTACTGCTCAATACTGGCTGAGGAAATTCCTGATTGCAGAACCAGACATATCAGCGCACTATGATTCCAATCTCTTCACTAGAATGAGAATCGCGACTCTATAGAATACACTCTGCGCGGTCATTAAATTGTGGCACACCATTTTTGTGAATGCACTGATAGTGCTAAAGTACCTTTCATCTATTCGGCTTATATTCCGCTATGAAAAAAATTATTACAATCTTTATAGGAACTTCACGCAATCGCTTGAGCAATATTTCTCCTCAGAGAATCAACGGTTCTTCCTTAATATTTTTTAGCAATGATTGCAGCTTATAAAACATTATCTCTATAGAATAGAAATTCGGCAAATAAGGCCGAAGATCAAGAAGCATTGGGTTTTGATTTAAGATTTTCTGATCAGAAAATAAGATCATATGTTTATTTTATTCTGCTGAGTGATACTATTAAATTTTTAACATTAGAGCAACAAAAGATCGTTCTTATCTATGTAAATACACAAAAGCATCAACAAATCTGAATGACGATTCAAACCTAGAGAAAATCCGCATTTCAGATCAAAAATTAATGCGTATTCTTATCCTATCCTGACGCTTATTGATAAGTTTTTGTAAATCAAACTTATCTAAAATACAAGCCTCACTGAAAAGTACTTTCAGCACTTAAATGAGCATTACGGCTCTATCGCGCTTTTTGATAACGGGAAAGACCGTACATGTCATCGCGTGATGATGCAGTGCATGTACACAAATTATGTATCTAAAGGAATGATATATTTCAATGTAAAAGCTTGTGTTCATTGATGCAACAGAAATAAAGACAAGTATGAGTAATTCAAAAGACCGTAGCAGACGATATCAAAAATGATTGGCCAATGTTCCAGACATTCACTGAGAAACAATGATACTCAGTGCTGGTTTCCATCTATCTCGATTAAGCACAAATATACCGCTCAATGGAGCAATGAGCGGACATACTTTCCTTGCTTATGCAGAACAGATGCTGGCTTCTGCACGTATAGCAAGAAGCTGCAGAAGGCAGGATTTTACTGTGCTCGAGAAGCAGACAATAACCGATTTTTAAAAGATATGTTATATTAATCATCCTCAGAAAAAAATATAGTATAAAGGTTACCTTTTATTCTTTTTTGTTGTAACGATAACAACCACTATAAAATAGTTAAATTCTAGGCTAGCACACACTATCCTTAGCTTGAGTTGCTGAAGCTATGATGGGCCTTAATAACCAGCCCGGCCTCAGTTTGAGAAAAGTCGCTTTCTCTCTGATAGCGCGGAGAAGGTCAGCTTTATTCATAGGGTTCTCATGGGCGTTAAAATTAGATGCCTCTGATATTGCACTTCTTCCGACCGGTAAATTTTTTGATTCTGAGCAAAGACATATCTCCGATAAGCGGTTTACGGATAGGCTCTGCATCCGGTGAGAGTCAACAGTAATTCCAGATATTGAATCCGTCATCCTGCGCATAAATTAGGAGCAAATATAATATCAATAAAAAATTAAAAATAAAATCAATAAGTTATAACCAAAAAATGCGAATTACTTATAATTCAGTCTGATTATGCACCTGACCCAGCCAGGCTTAAGATGCACTGCAAATAGACATTTACAAGTAGATTCATGATTTTTGGAAGAATATCAAAACACTATAATGGGTATGATCCATGTAATTCGTGGCTAACATACGCTTCCTTATCTAGCCGAATGTGAGTATCAATTTCACTAACGTTATGCTCTGGGAGCACTACAGCGCCTCTTTATGGCGGCATTGAAAATAGCTAAATTTTATATAACGCGTTAAAAATAGCTGAGGGAAATGCGTAATCAGGTATTTTTTGGTTCATTTTTTTGTTAAATTGAAGGCTTCTACTTTAAGCTTTTATGATTCTATTTTTGAGAAAAGGTAATGATAATTATTTCATTGCTTGATTATGCATCTTAATCAACCAGCCCCAATAGGCTGTATCGCATTGTGGATGTTTTCAGGGCCGCTATCAAGAAACGCGCTATTAATGATCTCAAGTCATAATGTTCCTTAAATTAATACTTAAATTAGACTAGTTAATGAGACGCATGTTAGCGATAAATTGTATGGAAAGTACGCGTGATGACGTTTGTTGCGTCTTCCCGCGAGCATTCATTCACTTGAATAGTGTCTATTCCTTATGTAGCTCTAGCTTGTCAGGATAAAGCACGTAAACAGGTTTAATTACCATTAATCAAGACTGATTGCTTATAATCAAACCTGTTTACGTATTAGAATCAGCTGGCCTTAACAGACTGTATGGCATTACGAGTGCTTTTAATATCGCTATTAAGAAGCCCGGCATTAGCACTCCCAATTCATAACGTCGATTCAATAAACACTCAAATTCGGCTAGTGTAACACTAAATATTAAATGATGGATCAAGACAATGGATCTTGATATGAGAGTAATTAGTAGTAAAATTAAATCAATCTTAGCGTTTATCTGGTCTCGTTGTGTTTGCTAAATATAGACTTCACTTTGCAATGTCTTAATATTATTAATACTACGCTCGCACTATTACCCTAGCAGTGCATTGAGTTCGATTTCCGCTATATTTAGCCGAATATCGTGTGTGGGTATATAAACGAATTCAAAAAAATTCCATAAAACCTTGGCTAATCCGGCAAGAAGCCTGAGTACCAAGAACCTGGGCTATAAATATTAAGATTGTTCATGATCCGCGTTATTCACAGATACTATAATTGTTACTTTTTACGTGTTAAGGCACTAGAGTTATTCTTCTTTTTCATGCAGCATTCTCTGCATCCGGAAATTGATAAGGCAAAAGCGGCAGTCACTTGCAATGAAACTTAGAATGTAACGGTCAATGAAATACAGATGCTCCTGACCGGATTAGGTCAGAATGTTACGATCATCATTAATAGCAAAATCATGCAGCGTGATCTGCCACGCGGGGTAAAGTCCGGGCTGTCGGATGTGCCGGCATGGTTCCAGAAGGATCATGAGATGATTTCTATGATTAGTTCAGTCAGTAGGACTGCGTACGGTCTTGATGTCAGTGCACTCTGAGTAGTTGAGAGTAATTTTAGGCAAGAAAATCTGGGTATTCAACCGAGTTTTTTATTTAGATTCTGGCGGTGAGGGAGGGATTCGAACCCTCGATACACTTTCGCGTACACACACTTTCCAGGCGTGCTCCTTCAGCCACTCGGACACCTCACCACACCGTAGCTGCCGGTTTAATAGAGCGCCACTATCAGTCATTCTGCATTTAAATTAGGAATAAGTATAAAAATCAGTGGAATTACCGCACTTTACTTGGCTAATTTTGAGACATACTAAAATAGATAATTTTAACTAGATAAATACTCTCCTGGAGAATATCAAAAACGCTATCATACACTTTTAGTCAACACATGCCTTATTGCCTCGCCGAATTTGAGATTGATTTAACCGACATTATGAGTTGGTAAAACTGATGCTACGCTTTTTAGTAGTAACATTAAAAGCGCTCGTAATATAATACAGTCTATTGGGGCTGGTTAACAACCATCCATAATGAAGAGGCTGAGTCATCACTATCACTTTTTTCTTGAAAGAAAACTAAAGTCATTACGGCTCGACAAAACAGAAACTCTCAAGCAAACAAATAATATAAAAATATTATTAAATATGGGAAATTTAAGACGTCATATTCTGAACTCATAAAGAGTAAGGTTGTCTATATATTGGCAGTATAGAATTTATGGTTTTTTGATTTAGTAAAAAAAGAAAACCAATTAAAGCACAATAACATTGTGGAAGTTTTCTCGCTTAGAGTCAAGTATAATTGTGGTAATAAATACTGATCGCTTAAGGCGTAGGCGTTTATTGAATTTGTCATTGAAGACTATTGTGACGTCCGTAATTAATGCCAGATCCTATCAGCGAAATGCCGCGACAACGCTATTAGTATATTTTCTAAGCTAGAAAAAAGTAAAAGACAATCTAATTATGTGCCATATCCAGATTAAGTATACCGTTTTGCCCGACCTAAATGCATAATTTTACGTTACTAGGATCAGGAGTTTACTAGGGTAAAAGCATAAAATCTATTTTATTTAAAAAAGCCAATTGTAGTATTTTATCAACTACTTGGCTAGCTTTTAATCAATAAAGCAATCGTTCCACTTATGCTGCATTTCCTCTAGAGAGATACGGCAAAACCCCCAGGCAAACGCCTAGGATAAAGGTTAATTAAATCAAAGTAGACTTTATCGTTAACTTGATAAAAGTCGATGCCCAGACAAGGAGAATCAATCTCTTAGCCGTTTGGCAAGCAATGTTACCAGAGATAGATGTTTCGTTTTAGCTATCCGTACCGAGCTATTTTGATTCCATACGGATAATCAGTGCTCTACCAGTTTTTGTCGAAAACATCCCGGCGATCTGCACTAAAACGATCAAATTCAAATTAGATTAAAATATCTCTCTTATCCTGACGGTTTGTCACATGCTAGAAAGCAAAATAATTTATAATAATTTATGTTTTGTATTGTATAGACTACAAATGGAATTTTAGTATCTCATACTAATTGAGGCACCTCCTCACTGCAAGGCCAGATATATCAGCAGAGTCTTATCTCCAGATCTTTGACCGCTTCTATCTGATAGAACGATATGGTGTTGATTGGCATGGCTATATTTGCCATTGCTTCCAGATTCTTTATCGTTTGTAGCCGACGCTCTCGCCCGCTCAGGAAGCAGTGGGCGTTTCTCTGCGGAGAACGCTTTTATTGCATTAGACAAGCTTATAGCGATCGTACGAAAATTCTTGAACCCCACTCTATATCGATCTGGCCTGGGTCTCTGTTACGCAAGTATAGACTAAAGCTTTTGTGTCACATGAAAGAGAAAAATCTAAACTAAAGCATCAAGTATTTAAAAGCTATTAGCCTGGTTATTTGCATGTTGATGTTAAATATCTTCTATAAATAAAAAAATGAAATTTCACGACGTTATCTTTTTGTAGGTGTAGAGCGAGCGAATCGATGCGTTCTTCTCTATCTCTCTATAAAGCCAAGACCGCAGCTAATGCAAAACGGTTCTTGCTTACGCTTAGTCGAGCGTGTTCTACGATGATTTATCGGGCAATTACAGAACATGAAAAAAGAATTTACAGATCGTAATTTCGCTTATGAAAACGCTCAGACGTCGGGAAACATGAGTTTGACCGCTTATGTGCAGAATTTAATATAGAATACCGTCTTAGCCCAGTAATGCACGCATAAACAGTAGGTTTTTAAAATTACTAGTTATAAATAGGTAATTATGCCGAAGGCGCGCGAGATGCGAAAAGTCTTATAAACGCGGTTTAAAGCTTCTCCGCGCTGATACGTGAGGGAAGAGCTTCTGAATGGCATAGCTACGGAGACTATGTTAGCGCCCTACTTGGCGTTTTTGCAATATAGAGATCGTACATTAGAGATCGCATATATATGTGCTTATAGTTGCTTTTCGCAATATATTATGGTTTTAAATATAGGAGATATGCTGTAAAGCTACTGCTTCTATTTTAGTGAAGAGCTTGAGATTATACTTCACTAATATGCTCGCTCTAAAATCAGGAATTCTTTCAATCAGTCTTCGGTGGTAAAATTCCTTTGTAGTCTATGAATATTGGCAAGAGTCAAACCTAAATTATTTAAAAACCATATTATTTTACGGTATGTTATTCTAATGCGGATTAAACTTGATCGTATAAAGAACATAATTAAGAAAAATACAATAAATCAGACAAGATTTAAGACCTTAAGATTTAAGATCTTGCTTTCTAAGTTTATAAAATAGTTTAATTGTCTATATTTTTTAAATTCAGTTTTAGTCAATTGCTTTATCTACGGCGCCACATTCGTCAACGTTGTCAGGGTTTAAATCTGACATACGCTTACGGTACACTAGCTTTTCAGATCCGCAAGCCTTAACGTAAACGTTGTAATAAAGTTAAAACGGCATTTGATCACAGTAAATTCGGAAAATTAGTGATACTTTAGCAAAGTAATCCATTCTTTGTAGAGGTATATGCCGTGGAAAAGTTCAACGTATTCCATCTTGGCCTAATATTTTCCGATCTTGCAGGCGCCACTCTTGCGATTATACCAGGCGACCCCAAGCGAGTAAAAAAATCGTTGCGCTGATGGCGAACCCGGTACATTTGGCAACCCACCGTGAATTCACTACCTGGCGCGCGGAGCTGGCGGGCAAGGCAGTAGTCGTGTGTTCAACCGGCATTGGCGGTCCGTCTACCTCTATCGTGGTAGAGGAGCTATCTCAGCTCGGCATTCGTACTTTTTTGCGTGTGGGCACCACCGGCGCAATACAAAGCGCCATCAATGTTGGAGATATGCTAGTAACCACTGCAGCCGTACGCCTAGACGGCGCTAGTCAGCACTTTGCGCCGCTCGCATTTCCAGCCGTAGCGGATTTTTCCTGCACTACTGCGCTGGTGCAGGCGACGAGAAAGAGCGGTGCCCGCTTGCATGTGGGCGTGACGGCATCCTCCGATACTTTTTATCCGGGGCAAGAGCGATACGATACCTACTCCGGCCGGGTAGTAAGGCAGTTTAAAGGGTCCATGCAGGAGTGGCAAGGCATGGGTGTGATGAATTACGAAATGGAATCAGCTACCTTATTGACGATGTGCGCGACGCAGGGACTGCGTGCGGGTGTAGTGACCGGGGTTATTGTTAACCGGCTGCAGAAAGAGGCCCCTGATGCCGCCATGTTGCATCAAACCGAAAGCGATAGTGTGGCTATCGTCGTAGATGCTGCCAGTTTGTTATTAACCGCCTGACGGCGCGACATACCTACGGATGGCGCTTGCTGCATTAGCGTAACAGACCAGCTGATTGTTAAGAAAAATGCATACAGTGTGCAATCTAACCGTCATCCTTCACCTAATTTTTTACGGCATTCTTACTCCTAATGTAACCATCCGTAACCTGGCACTATTATGTCTCATGGCTGCATTGTGCGATGAGGTAGGCATTGCAAACATGATCAATGCTGTGTTGTCGAAAAAACACCCTGCGAAGGTCTAACATGCTCAAGCGATGATCGCTATAATTTTAAACGGACCGGGATTGTACAGTAGTCGCTTGCACATGTTTCCACTATTGTTCACTAACAAGCCGCTCAACAGGCTGATTGACTCCCGAATCTGTGAAGACAATCTTAACGACAACGTTCTGAAACGCTGCCTGCATCCGCTGTTTGCTCTTGACGTTTCCGCACTTCATTAGGTAATCCCTGAGAAAGTACTAGCCATACTTGATCTTAAGAGTGATATCTTGCCATATTGACATAATCAGTGTCGACTCTAATAGCATTCATTCTTTCCTAGATGACAAGGGCATAAAGCAGCTGCAACTAATGCATAGTTACGGCCGTAATGATCGACTATAGCTGCATTAGCTAGTTTTGGAGTTAGTGTGCTAGAACCAAGCAGGGCTGCCTGTGCACATGAAAGCCAAAAGCAGAAATAGTAACAACAGCCGAATCTTTAGCTAGATCATATGACACTGCCTACTGAGTCTTAAACTCGCCCAAGAGAGTTGTTACATAGTAGAAAACGCCACTATGTATAATGCTGTTATCACCAGCTTAAAGCTGATGCACTCTGCTCCTCTTTTATAAAAAGCTTAATAATCCTCATTCCGTAGCTAAATTAGGCGCTTGGTCGTGGGTCATTCGATAGAACCTCGCTATAGAGCCCGGTTTATGGAAAGATAGCCACTCAGGGATATGGTTGAGGGAAAAATATCATGATAATTACACTCTATCGTTAGGCAACTACAAGATCTAAAATCAGATCCGCTTTTCAGGCAAGCAACGAGCGAGTATTTATTTTAGCTAAGCGTCATGAAATGGCAAAAACGAGATGGTGTTGGATCATCGCCATATTACTCAGCTATTCATCGGGCATTTACAGACAATAGCAAAGAATTGACACATCATCTTTTTAGCTTGCGAAAACGCTCAGTTACCCGTAAACATGAATTCAACGGCTTGCGTATAGAGCTTGATGTAGACAGTCTTAGCCCATCTATGCAGCTACAAACGAATCACAAGCTACAAGCCTTTTCAATCCATGAAATCAGCACCGTGCTTATCAGACAAATCTAAAAATGCCTTATAGCACTTTTCTATCAATCTAAAGACGCTGCGTATTGACCATAGGCAAGTACCGTAGTGAACCTGTGCATGACAATCCTGGACGTCTGAAAAGAGATCAGAATCCGGGCGCTAATCTATTTTGAATCGAAAAAAACACCTTTATTTTTCTGGAAAACCTGGGGAGCTTCCAAAACCAGCAAATTTATTCTCGCTACTAACCTAACGGCTCCACTGAAACTGTAAGGATAAACGCAGTTTTAGCCACTTATGAGCTGTAATTCAAGAGGGGCTTCCGTTTTCTTAAAAATCTTAATTTCTTAATTTTATTATGCTGTCTGAAAAGTCGTAACGCATCAAGGCACTACTTAAGGCCATGACCTGCAACCTGATAATCGATGCCGCTATTAAATAGCGTATACGTAATAGTTTTGTGATCTAAGGATATAGCGTGCTAAATATAAAAAACTGACTGAAAAACCAACAGTGCCTTAGGTTTTTCTCTGTTCTTGTGAGACTCATGGGCTCAGTATTAGTGGCGGACCACAACGAGCATCTAATCTCAGTTCTGTTTACGAGACTGTCGTTAATCTTAACTGCGCGCGATATCGTCGAATTTATTCCTAAAGTAGGTTCGAAATGACGAACAGAGTGCTGTCTTAGCCCACCGATGCAGCCACAAACGAATGGAATAGTCGAGCGATTTAATGAGCAAAAGATGTGCCGTACAGCCATTATTTCTATTCTGGTGAAAAGATTGATATTACAGTGTACCGATATGTCTGGCTCTGCAAGCAGGAATTGCCTTAATCAGTATTGGGATCGTTATTTCGCACCTAAATTAGGAATAAATACGAACATTGGTAAAAAATTAAAAAATAAATTAATTAATTATAACCAAACGGGGCTGTTTACTTATAATTATATTAACTTTAGTCAGCCAGTCTCAATCGGTTATATAGCACTGTGGATACTTTAATACTGCCACTAAGAAGTGTGGGATGAGCACTCTAAAGCCATAACGTCCGTTAAATAGATGCTTAAATTCAGCCAGGTAACGAGGTGTATATTCACGATAAATTGCATGGCAGGTAGTCATTATGGCGTTTATTTATATTCTCCAGCTGCGTATTAATTTATTTGAAAAGCAAATGTTTTAGTGTAGCTCAAGCGTAGTTGAGTAAAGTGCGTAATTACGATCCTTTTGTCTTGCAAAAGATGAATAATAAAGTTCTTTGCCTTTATCTGGGTCTGCCGTACCGTACTGTAGAGAGTAGACTCAAGGCTATCTATGAGAAAGCGAGAAGACCTTGTTTACGTCAGTTTAGCGAATACAGTTGTCAGACTGGCCTTTATTGTTATGTTTGAAAAAAAAATTTCTAAAGCCGTTAAGTTAATGCTTAATGTTGGACGCAGGATAGTGCTTTAATCAACACATCAGCTCCCGCACCTAGATGGTGAGCGTGTTCGCTTAAATAGCGTCGCCACTGCCGGGCACCCGGCAACCCTTTAAATAGCCCGAGCATGTGGCGGCTAATTTGGCTAAGGGCAGTGCCGCAAGAGAGCTCCCGCTCAATATAAGGCACCATTGCGTGAATCACCGCCGCCTGGTTCGGCAAGGGATCTGCTTGACCAAACAGCTCGCTGTCAACGCGCGTCAGGATGCTTGGGTTCTGGTAGGCTTCGCGGCCAATCATGACTCCGTCAAGCTGTTGTAGATGTTTCCGGGCATCGTGCAGAGTGGTAATTCCGCCGTTTATTATTAGCCGAAGCGACGGGAAATCCCGCTTTAGCTGATATACTCGGTCATAATCTAGCGGTGGAATTGCGCGGTTTTCTTTCGGATTGAGACCGTGAAGCCAGGCCTTGCGAGCATGAATAATGAATGTCTGGCAGCCGCCGCGAGTGGCGACGGTCTCAATGAATCTACAGAGGAACGCATAGTTGTCTTGCAGGTCGATACCAAGGCGAGTTTTTACTGTTATCGGTAACGATACCGCCTCGCGCATGGCTGCGATACACCCTGCCACCCTGTCTTTTTCAGCCATTAAACAGGCGCCGAAATGGCCGTTTTTCACGCGATCGGAGGGGCAACCCACATTGAGGTTGATCTCGTCATAGCCTCGCGCTTGCGCTATTTTTGCGCAGCGTGCTAGCGCATCTGGTTCACTTCCCCCAGTTGTAGTGCCAGAGGATGTTCCGCTTCGTTATAAGCAAGATAATCGCCCTTACCGTGCAGTAAAGCGCCAGTGGTTACCATTTCAGTGTACAGCAGCGCACGGCGGCTTAATTGACGTAAAAAATAACGGCAATGACGATCGGTCCAATTTAGCATCGGCGCAACACTGAACTTATAGAGCGCAGGAGATATTAAATCGGCCGAGGTTATCGTAAACGGCTGGAAGTTTTGATTGGAGTGGTTTTCAACCATAGCTAATATTTTCACGTCTGTTTAGACAATAGGCTAGATTGCTCTGCACGGGAGAAAACGAAACTGTCAGTAATACTTTTAAGTAGATCTTGGCATAAAAATCGTTATTCTGCAGCTAAATTAGTAATAAATATAAAAATCAGTGAAAATTAAAAATAAATAAAATAAATCGTTTATAACAAAATAAGATTAGTTAATAATCATTAAATCTAGTTATTAATATTGATCAGCTATCTACGAAAAGCGTGGTATCAGCTCTTCTAAGTCATAACATTGGTTAAATCAATACTTAGATTCAGCGAGGTAACGAGCTGTATCGCTGGCTACAAATTGCATGATACATGCTCATGATAAGATTTTGACATTCTCAAGCAGAGCATTTATCTATTTTAAAACTATATATTTCGAGTCTAGCTTAAGCTAGATCGGGTAAGATGCGTGATTAGGTAATTAATGATTACTATTATTACTCAAAACTAGAACTATTCCAGCTTGACGTAGAAGCCTTTAAGCCAAGCAAGGAACTAATTAAAAATACTTGATAATGTACCCTCTTAGTCAAGCTTGAGCTACACTGCAAATAGAGACTTTAAGTAGATGAATACTTTGCATGAGATTTGAGCAATGCTAACATATTGAGTTATCATGCAATTCCTTGCCAATATACGCCTCCTTATCTAGCTTTTACATTCTTAAGTATAATGGTTTTATTATGAATTATTTAGTTTAGTTTTTACCAGATTTTATAGACTGCAATGAAGTTTTGCTACCTAATACTGATTGAAGCAGCTCCTGATTGTAGAGCCAGAGATGCCGTTGCAGTTTGATCTCGAACTCTTGACTAGAATGGAAATGATAGATTTTCAGTACATCTTATATAGCCAGATTAAGTTGCTCGACCATACTATTCCTTTATGAGCGTATCGTTGGGTTAAGACGGTGCTCTATATTAAGCTCTACACATAAGCAGTTGCATTCATCTCTCCCGGCAGCAGAGCTTTTTACAAGCTAAAAAGACGATCTGTAAATTCTTTACGATTGTCTGTAAGTGCCCGATGAATAGCCAGCGGCTATGCTCTTTTTGGTCCCGGACTATTATATAGATCCTCGGCGCACTGCCCACTTCATCGCAAGATGGCTACTGGGTTAGTATAGTTGAAGGTAAAATGTCATCATGATTAGATTCAATAGTCAGGCGATTACCGCACCTAAAATCAGATCTGCTCTTTAGAAAAGCAAAAAACTAGTATCTACTTTGGGTAAACGTCATGGCATTTCTGAATAGACCGCTTCTAAATGGTAAAGAACGAGATCGTGTTGAGGTTTATGACGATATTCCACATTATTAATAGACGATCTATTGCCTACTTAGGAATCAGTAACCATTTTCCTGCAGAAGACGTTTTCTCCCACTGGACAAGCTATTATTGGTCGTACGCAAATCATTAAGCCCCGGCGAATCTCGATCTAGCCTGGCTCGCTGTTTACGCTAGTATGGCGTCACTGCTAATTGTGACAATCCATTCTGTTAAGTAAAATAGTTTTTAAATAAGTGGTTATAAATATGTCATTATACTGAAGGCATCCGAGGCGCGAAAAACACTTATAAACGTGCCCCGAAGCTTCTGCGTGCTGATGCGTGAGCGAAGCGAACTTCTGCACTGGAATAACCCTGAAACCGCCTTAGCGGCTTACTTAACGTTTTTACGATGTAAAGATCGCATATATGGATGCGCTTGTAGTCACTTTCTACAATGTATTTTATTTTAAAATATGCAAGATTATTATTGTTAATTTTTTCATAAAAATCGTGATTAAATTAGCGGAGTAGATTGGCTTTCAAACGGTGGTGACACCATAGATTGGAGAGTTTGCATGACATGAAAAAGCAGATATCAACATCAAAAGCGCAAAGTACTCAAAAGCCATGCTCCTAGTTACCTGTCAGTTATCTGCTAGTTACCTGTATATTAAAATGAAATATTTTCATCAATGCTAAATTAAATCTCACGGCATTATCTTATTATGGGTATGGATCGAGCGACTTGATATCCGCATCTCCTTTCCTATAAAGCTAAGACTGCAGGGCTAATGCATGCCGCGGCTTTAATGCACAACGTTTCTTCCATGATCATGGTCACTCATGCTCTATGGTTATTCATCGTGCGCTTATAGACAATGGCAAAGAATTTACAGATTGCTTTTTTGCCTGCGAAAACGTTCAATCATCCGGGAAAATAAATTTGACGGCTAATATGTAGAGTTTGATAAGAATATCGTTCACTCATAAGTGAATAGTAAGATTCTGAGATTATAAGGAATTGTGTCAATCAGCATTCGGTAGTAAAACTTTTTTAAAATCTAGCCTAAATTTTTTTAAAAAAATATCCTGCCATCTAGCATGCAACACGTCGATTATTGCGCCTTACCCTGATTAATGACCGCTGCGGTTTTGGCGGCGATCTCGTCAACGTTACCGAGGTAGTAGTGCATAATCGGTTGCATATCTTCGTCGAATTCGTACACTAGCGGCACACCCGTCGGGACATTCTGTTTCATAATCTCCTCTTCGCTCATATTACTCAGTAATTTCACCATAGCGCGAATGGAATTGCCGTGGGCGACGATCATGATTCGTTTACCGATCTTAATGCGAGGTAGAATCGTTTCGTTCCAATAAGGCATTACGCGATTAATGGTTAGCGCTAGGCTTTCAGTAGTGGGCAATTCAGCCGCGCTCGCTAGCATAGCGTGCATCGTGTCCGGGGAAGCGCTCGTCATCACGGGTCAGTGCTGGTGGCGTAGCATCGAAACCTCGACGCCACAGTTGCACTTGTTCATCGCCGTATTTTCTCGCTGTTTCGGCTTTGTTAAGCCCCTGCAGCGCCCCGTAGTGACGCTCGTTCAGACGCCAAGATTTTTCCACGGGCAGCCATGCTTGGCCCAATTCGTCCAGGACACCCCATAGCGTGTGAATAGCGCGCTTCAGTACAGAGGTGTAGGCAAAATCAAATACATAGCCTTCCGCTTTCAGTACTTCGCCGGCTTGCTTCGCTTCGGTGCGGCCCTTGCTAGATAGGTCAATATCGGTCCAACCGGTAAAACGGTTTTTAGTGTTCCACTGGCTTTCGCCGTGACGCATGAGAACAAGTTTAGTTTCAGCCATTACGCGACCCCTCAACGTCCTAAAATTTTATGATAACTGCACATATTATATGACCTGTTTATATCAGGCGGCAACCTATAAGATACCCCGCAACAGAAATAAATCTCATAAGTAAATCATTTACAGCGCCAGGAACCGATAACCGATTTGCGAAATATAGGTTTTTTGCCGGCTTTAGTAAAGCATGCGGCTGCTTCTATTCTGGATGATGCGGACTGTCTGGCAAAAATTCGTTTTTCAGTGCTAGTCCGCTATAGTTAAGGCGTACACTACCTTGGCATACCGGCAAAGAAATTACTGGTATATAGCTGAATAGTCTGCGTATCAATAAACACTTCAATTTCTACTTTTCCGTTAGCCGACATGCGCTGCTGATAAGCATCGCGCAGAAAGTTAGCGGCGCTCGTTTTTGGCTGGTAGAAATGGGGTGAGAGTAGCCACCATAGGCCTGTTGAGGCTAGAGCACTTTTAATCTATTCAGGTTTATGCCCCTCTGAAAAAATTTTTCGCAATCTTTATTCGAAATCAACTCAATAGATTGAGTCATTGTATGCGATAGTGAATCAGTGGTTCTTTCTGCCGCTCTTCTAAGCACTGCTTCTAGTTTGGGAAACGCCATCTCGATAGGAATTTCAATTCCGTAAATAAGCTAGCGGCGCTGCACGTGCAAGGCTACTCGTCTCAATCAATCTGACTATTCGCGATCTTAAATCCTTACTTTAAGAATCAACCACTTGGACCTCTGATAAAAACAATACATGGCATATAGATGAATTCCTATTTAACAAACTTGAATAGATGTAAAGTGCTTTAGCTGAGCAATATGCATTATTGGGTATTTTTAGTTTTTTGCTTGGCTTAAGGATTTCGGTATCAAGCTGTAATGATGCTGGTTTTAAGAAAATTTATGGTAACTATTTAATTATAAATAAACATCCTTATTATATCATAACTTGTTAATTTTATTTTTTAATTTTAGTTAATTCTTATATTTATTAATAATTTAAGTGAGGAATTAAAACTAAAAGTGTTTCTAAATAGCCTTCGGCGTCACGCTTTTCGTTGTTAGCGGTAGCGCGCGAGAAGTAAATCGGCTAGGAAGCACGCTCTCTTACAAGAAAAATTGATTAGTAACGCCAGGATTTATATCGGTTAATCAAGCCGTTTGTAGAGCTATCATGGGCGTCAACTAGACTATTCCGTGCTAATTCTGGGAAAATGCGATTAGCCAGCTGCTTGCCCAACTCAACGCCCCACTGGTCGAAAGTATATATGTTTAGTATAGCGCCTTGAGTAAAAATCTTGTGTTCGTATAGCGCAATTAGCGCCCCTAAACTATAGGGAGTAATCTTATGCAGCAAAATAGAGTTAGTAGGACGGTTGCCCTCAAACACTTTAAACGGCACAACATGCTTTACCTGATCCGGCGATTTTCCGGTTGCGCTGCATTCTTTCTCCACTACAGCGCGTGATTTGCCAAAGGCCAGCGCTTCAGTCTGGGCGAAGAAATTAGCAAGCAGTTTTTCGTGGTGATCGGCTAGTGGATTATGGCTAATGACGGGAGCGATAAAATCGCAAGGAACAATTTTTGTTCCCTGTTGAAGTAGCTGATAAAATGAATGCTGCCCGTTAGTGCCAGCTTCACCCCAGACAATAGTGCCGGTTTGATAACTTACGGGATGCCCCTCGCGATCAACATATTTCCCGTTGGACTCCATATTACCCTGCTGGAGATAGGCTGCGAACCGGTGCATATATTGATCATAAGGCAGTATCGCCTCCGTTTCCATTCCGTAGAAATTATTATACCAAATGCTGATAAGCGCCAACAGTACCGGTAAATTTTTATCCAGAGGCGTTTTTATGAAATGATGGTCCATGGCGTGCGCGCCACTGAGCAGTTTTTCGAAATTCTCAAAGCCGAGCGACAGCGCAATAGATAAACCGATCGCGGACCACAGGGAATAGCGGCCGCCAACCCAGTCCCAGAACTCAAACATATTTTCAGTATCAATCCCAAATTTTGCTACCGCTTTTGCGTTAGTAGACAAGGCGGCAAAATGCCGGACGACATGTTTCTCATCAACAGCGGTTTTCAGAAACCAATCTCGCGCGCTGTGAGCATTGGTCATGGTTTCCTGGGTGGTAAAGGCTTTAGACGCGACCAGGAATAAGGTAGTCGCTGGATTCAGCTCTTTAATCGTTTCAGTTATATGAGTGCCGTCAACGTTAGATACATAATGCATGTGAAGATGATTTTTATAAGGCCGTAGCGCCTCAGTCACCATATATGGGCCTAGATCGGATCCGCCGATACCGATGTTGACGATATCGGTAATGGCGCGGCCAGTATACCCCTTCCATTCGCCACTAATGACCCTCTTGCAAAATTGTTTCATTTTCGCCAGCACCGCATTAACGCTTGGCATCACATCATTACCATCAACATTAATCGGCTCATTGCTGCGGTTGCGCAATGCCACATGTAGCGCCGCCCTATCCTCGGTACGATTGATTTTCTCGCCCTTGAACATTGCAGTAATTGCTTGCTTCACGCCACACTCGCTTGCCAGTGCCAATAAGCGGGTCACAGTCTCGGCAGTAATAAGGTTTTTGGAGTAATCCACCAGCATCTGGTTATCGAACATTAACGAGAAGGCAGAAAAACGCTCCGGCTCTTGGGCAAATAAGTCGCTTATTTTTACGTCTCTCATCGAGTCGAAATGTTGTTGCAGCGCTTTCCAGGCTGCGGTATGACGGGGATTGATATTTTTCATAAAAACACTCTTATAAGTGATTAAATCGTTTCGTAATTTTTATTGCATCGCTCAACGCCGTGTTGAGAATTCTTTTTTCTTATGATAGCATTTAGTAATATATTTCTCTGCATAAAAACTAACATCAGCCGCGTGGCAAGCTTTTATTCTGCAGATTAGACTCGGGCCATTTCCCCTACCATACATTATTGCCTGCTAGGAACTCAGGCGATAATAAAATTATATCCTACCTCGTTGACATCAACATTATTACCCCTTATTTCTAATAGCCTAATGGCACATATAATGCGTGAATCAGAAGAGAAGCGTCCTCCAAGGCAGGGTGTGGAAAAGCCCGCTTCCGCGCGATCACAACCCAGAGAAAGTGGCGTTGAGAGGATGGCGAGCATACAAGGCCACACACCCGCAACCACTAGCGCTGAAGACTCTGGCATGTTACCAGGCTTGATCACAACTAAGCGCTCGGCTCGGTAGAGCGCCTCTAGGTATATCGTAGCCAACTTCTACGCCTGCTCCCTTTCCCCGCACGTGATTCATGCCCGGTCTAATATTACAGATGTCACCAGCCGCGGCATCTGACACGAGGCATTTTAAACATGTTAAACAACTCTGTTGCTCACCTGAGGGTAGCCAAATTCGGCGGCACTAGTATAGCCGACTTGGACGCGATAAACCGCAGCGCGGATATAATATTAGCCAATCCCACCGTCCGTCTGGTGGTGCTGTCTGCTTCGGCCGGCGTCACCAATGTATTGGTGGCGTTGTCGGAAGGCAACGAAGCGAAGTGTCGCGCCTACTATCTCGATGAAATACGCCGAATCCAATATAACATTATCGACCGCATGGCTGAGCCAACGGCAATTCGCGCAGAGATCGATCGGATGATTGATAACATCACCATACTCGCTGAAGCGGCCGGCCTTGCAACATCACTTGCGCTGACCGATGAATTGGTCAGCTACGGCGAGCTGATATCGACCCTGATTTTTGTAGAAGTTCTGCGGCAGCGTGGTGTAGCCGCAGCGTGGTTTGATGTGCGTAAAGTGATGCGCACGAACGATCAGTTTGGCCGAGCCGAGCCGGACAGCCATATACTCAAGGCGCAGACGCGCACCTTGCTGTTGCCGCGTCTGGCAGGCGAGCTAGTGATTACGCAAGGCTTTATCGGCAGCGAGGCAAAAGGACGCACTACCACCCTTGGCCGGGGAGGTAGCGATTATACGGCAGCGCTGCTAGGAGAAGCGTTAGAGGCAAGGCGCATTGACATATGGACCGATGTTCCCGGCATCTACACCAGCGATCCGCGCGTTGTGCCGCAGGCTAAGCGCATTGACGAAATCAGCTTTGAAGAAGCGGCAGAAATGGCTATTTTTGGCGCTAAAATTCTACATCCAGCCACGCTACTGCCTGCGGCACGCAGCGCGATTCCGGTCTTTATAGGCTCTAGTAAAGATCCTGATGCCGGCGGTACTCTGGTTTATAATTACACCGACACTCCGCCGCTGTTCCGCGCGTTAGCCCTGCGCCGTCGCCAAACGCTACTGACGCTGCATAGCCTCAGCATGCTGCACGCCCCTGGCTTTCTGGCGGAGGTGTTTTATATTCTGGCGCGACATGCAATTTCGGCACATCTTATCACCACGTCTGAGGTCAGCGTGGCGCTCACTCTGGACACTACCAGCTGCAGCAGCACCACACGCGCGAGCCTGCTGATACCCGCATTACTGACGGAACTCTCCTCTCTTTGCCGAGTAGAGGTAGAAGAGGAACTGGCGCTGGTAGCATTGATTGGCAATAAATTGCCGCAGGCTTACGGGGTAGGAAAAGCAGTCTTCGACGTCTTGGAGCCGTTCAATGTCCGGCTTATTTGCTACGGCGCCAGCAGCCATAATCTCTGCCTGCTGGTGCCGGCTGGCGATGCTGAGCAGGTAGTAAGAACTTTGCATAATGCGCTGTTTGGCTAAGCCTGTCCGCGACAAGATTATAAAATAATTTATGTAAACGGTATTTTGGAGAAAATCTTCAGAGAATTATAAACTGCCTATCAGCAAGGAGCTGATTAACCAATTGGGTCTATTCTCAAGCGAAATGCAGAGTAAACTCATTCATATTATAAATTACCGTTAGCTGCTTGAATCTAGATGGTCGCGACTCCTCGCGTCTGTTAATAGGCTTCTGCGTTGCTTAAAATATTCTAAGGTTGATTTCGGATTAGTAAGCCGAAATTAAAATATAACCCGATTACGAATTTTGCGCATCTAGATCAATTTTAATCTTTTATTCCATTTTATTGAGCTATTCCAGCTATATCTCTGAAATCTAAGTGGTAGACTACTTGAAGTAGAGTTTGTGACATTCTTAAGCAGAGCATTTATCTCCTTGAAACGATCTATTTCTAATGTAGCCTAGGTGTGGCTAGGCCAATATACGTAATCAGGAAATACAATGGAAAAACTTTCTCGCACAGCTCGCTACGTTTATTTTTTAGAAGTTTGCATACACGCAAACAAGCATATCAGCATGACTACTAGTCCTCTAGGCAACCACCGGCTTAGTCTAGGTTAACGTCCAGAAATTTTATGCGTCCGACTTACGCATCTGATAACATGGTATACGTTCGGCGTTTATCGTGCATTTCATTTGAAAATATGCCGGCGTTAATCAGGTAATGACCTACGTAAGTACTATTTATAATAGTAGCTGGACGCAATGCAAGCCCGGCCCAGCTGCCTACGTTGCAGTTTGCTGCAGGTGCTTGGATTAGATAGCGCTGCCGGTAAGCAGCGAATCGGCAGCGAGAAAATCCGGCTCGCGCAGGTTATTGTCACACAGTTCTAGCAAAGCGAGATCATCGCGCTTGATGAAAATATCCTGCGCAAGAAAACCCGCAAGCTGGAGAAAATGCTAAAGCGGCATCAGCGGCTTGATAATATCCGGGCAAAGAATAACTAACCGGCTAACCGTTGAGCAAGATTGCCTATGACATCCATGGCGCCGGCTTAGCGGCAATTGCCGAAAATACGGAGCAATATCAAGAAAAAATTAAGGATGGCTGTATGCCTATCTTTTTTAGTTTCTACGTGTCATAGGCAATCGACCCCACGAAGACTAGCGCGGTGGTGTAGCTTGCCTCCCACATCAACGCGGCGCTCTTCAGCCAGGTATTCAATAGAGATGAATGCTACGAATAGTAAATTGCTAAAGCTGCTCAAATCTCGCTTGGTGATATAGCTGTAAAGTATCGTAGCGCCAAACATGCCGGCGGTCACTAAAAAAGAGCTGGCGATGGAAGACGACGTGTAGACAATAAAAATGCTGGTAAGCGTCAACCCGGTCAGCCAGGAATCAAGCATGAAGAGCGATGTTGCTATCGTCCAGCTGGAATGGTTTATCATTCCAGCAGTGATAAAGATTAGTGTGAATTGCGCAATGATTAGACCAAAAAGGTTGTATGATTTGAGAAAATGAGCAGCAGCGCTGGCGTACAGGAAGCGTTCCAAGCTACGAAAGTGGTTAATAGCAATCCCGCCGGTCATACAGCTGTAGACCTGCGCTATAAACGACCGTACCGCGCTGATAGAATTGGTCCATGATTATCACCTTTGAGTTAGCAAAATGCTCCAGGTCGCGCGGACGACTCATCTTAACTCACTATATAATGAAAATACGGTGGATGAAGTAAATCTTCTTCGCCCGTGGCCCATCGTGCTGCAAAGAGTCACCTAATCTTGTCTTTCTCATCCGGCGGATTAAGAAAAGACAGTATGTACATTTATTTCTCTATTCACTAGCATAGTTACACTGAATCCAGATAGACGTCTGCCAGCAGTGAGTCTCGTCGCTTTCCGGCGGGCATGTAGGATATACGTCCTGCAGTGTTAACTTCGTTTGATTCAACCCGTTGATCTACTGATATTTTCGTTGTTGCGATTTTATCGATGATAAAAAGTTTCTCTGGTAAAGATGTGATCTTTCTTTAGACCATAATGTTCTTACATAAACTACATTCTCATGCTCTTGTTCAGGAGCATGTACAGTTTTTTACCGTTATCGTATAGTGCTAAAAAGCACGATAGAGTGGCAGTGGCAAGGCATTGTCTCAATGCTGAAAGTATTTCTAGCTTATATTTTAGACAAGGTTAGAGCACAAGACCAATCAGAAAGACGCATCAATAATGCGTCAGGATAAAATCAGAATACGCATCAATTTTTGAGCCGTGATTCGAGTTTTTCACAAAATTAGTTACTCTAATCAGCCGCAGTAGAAGAGTCTATTTGATATATCCACCGCTGCACGTACAGAGTTATCTGCATCAATCAATTTAATTATTCGCGATCTTAAATCCTTACTGTAAGACAGTGTCATGTAGACTGCAGAGAAAATCCTTACTATGCGTTCTCGTCCCGGTTCGCTTTTTCCGGCAAATCCGCTATTTTATCCTAGAGTCAGCCTTAGTCACACATTTGACACCATTAGGAGAAATATGCGCAACCGAACATTAGCCGATTTAGATCAGGTGGTCGCTCTGGGAGGCGGCCACGGCTTAGGCCGGGTTATGTCTGCGCTTTCCTTTCTGGGGTCACGATTGACAGGCATCGTTACCACTACTGATAATGGTGGTTCTTCCGGCCGCATTCGCCAGTCTGAAGGAGGTATTGCCTGGGGTGATACCCGAAACTGTCTCAATCAGCTTATCGCCGAACCGAGCATTGCCTCGGCAATGTTTGAATATCGCTTTGGTGGTCAGGGCGAACTGGCAGGTCACAACCTGGGCAATTTAATGTTAAAAGCGCTGGATAATCTCAGTGTCAGGCCGCTTGAGGCCATTAACTTGATTCGCAATCTACTAAAGGTCAACGCTAGCCTGATCTCAATGTCGGAACAGCCGGTGGATTTGCAGGCTACCGCGCTGTCCGGCGACACCGTGTATGGAGAAGTTGCGATTGACCGGCTGAGTGAATTGCCAGTACAGCTGAAGCTAACAGCATCAGTTCGGGCGCCGCGCGAAGCGTTGCTGGCTATCGCCGGCGCGGATCTCATTATTATTGGTCCCGGAAGCTTTCTTACCAGTTTGATGCCGCTGTTGCTGGTAGAAGATTTGACGCAGGCGCTGCGCCGCATCCGCGCGCCGCTGATCTATTTGGATAACCTCGGTCGCGAACTCAGCGTAGCTGCAGCAAATATGACGCTAGCGCAAAAAGTAGGAATGATGGAGAAGGCCATAGGCCGAAAAAAGGTTATCGACGGAGTGATTATCGGCCCAGGAACAGCAACGGATAGCCTCGCAGAGCGCATTATCATACAGCGGTCGCTGTCGGCGAACGATGAGCCGCATCATCACGACCGAGCGTTACTGCGCCAAGCGCTGAATCTGGCTCTGAAGTTACTCGGCTGACTGCCGGAGAGGGTCTTGCAGGAGAAGATGTCCAGGCTGCAATAAGTCGCCAGCCGATGGCAAAGCCCCGTTAAGAGACGGCATTAAATTGTTCGCGCAGAGTGTAAATTTGATCGCGCATGCTGGCGGCCTGCTCGAATTCCAGGTTCTGCGCATGTTGCTGCATGCAGATTTCTAATTCGCAAATCTTCTGCTCTAGAGTTTTCGGAATGAAATCGTCATACTTCGCAACAACTTTTATTGCCTGGTATTTTTATGCTTTGTGTACAGCGGGGGAATTGGTCCAGCTTAATAATATCGGCGATTTGCTTATTTATCGCCTGCGGTACAATGCCGTTAGCCAGCTTATACCCATGCCGTTTCTCTCGCCGGCGCTCGGTCTCCTCAATTGTACGCGGCATTAACAGTGTAATTTTATCGCTATACAAAATAGACTTACCGTTGAGATAGCTCCGCCGACTGATGGCTTGAATTAGAAGAACATCCGGAGCGAAAATCCTTCCTTGTAGGCGTCCAGGATCGCGACTAGCGATACCTCAGGTATATCTAACTCTTCGCGTAGAAGGTTGATGCCGACTAGTACATCGAATTTGCCCAGACGAAAATCGTGGATGATTTCCATCCGCTTTACGGTTTCGATGTCTGAATGCAGATAGCAAACCCGCACGCCTTATTCCTCGAGATACTCGTTTAAATCCTAAGCCATCCGTTTGGTCAACGTTGTCACTATCACCTGATTATGAACGTGTACCCGCCAACAGATTTCTGACAACCGATTATCCACCTGGGTGTTAACCAGCGGGGCCAGGCGTGGCGGAGACATAAATAATCTTCGACGCGGCGCGGCGAACTCTTCAAATTTCATTGGACGTTTGTCCAGCGCCGAAGGCAGGCAGAAGCCGTATTCTACCATGCTCTCTTTTCGCGCTCGTTCGCCTCGGTACATTCCGCTAATTTACGGAATGGTGGTATGGAATTCGTTTACTATAAGCAGGCTATCAGCGGGCAGATAATCGAGCAAGATCCAGCAGATCGCCTGACCCGCAGCCCGACAGGTAGCGGAAGTAGTTCTCAATTCCCGAGCAATAGCCCAGCTCATTCATCATTTCTGGATCAAAGGTGGTGCGATGTAAAAACGTCGCTCTTCCAGAAGCTGGCCGTTAGCAAGCAATATTTGACGACGTTCGGCTAGCTTCACTTTAATATCTTTTATTGCTTGCACGAGCCGCTCCTGATTGACATAGTCTGTGAGCGTGTCGAACAGCGATAAGCGCTCCACTTCGTCATCAAACAGCTCAAGCAGCAGCTCAAGCAGCTGCAAGATAGATCGGATCAAGCGTTGTGTTGTCAAAGAAATGTTTGAAGTAGCCCTGAGCCATAAACCTAGCAAACGGGTGTATGACCGCATTGTAGATCGTGATGCAGAAGCCCATTTAATTGCGCTAAGCTGCAGCAACCCGCTAGAAGGGCCGGATTAGTAATCCTTGTAACTGCTGGCCGAAAACCTATAAAACTGGACATTATTGCCTGCTGAAGAGCGCCGTTATGTGGCTTAGTAAGCGCCTCATGAACAAGGCAATCACTAATCTCTACACCTATCTTGCGAGCCAATCTAGTGCCGCAGCCTTCTTTTTAATCCGTTCAATCTGTAAGCTGCCTTTTTTCGCGAGCAGAAGCCGACAATCGACCGCTTAGACTGAACAGGGTTCTCTAAGTAGCGACAGATCGAGATAGTGCGCCAGCAGCGCATTTTCCGCCGCGCCGAGCCAGGGGATTTCTCCTAATAACGGGGCATTCAGCCGTTCTTGCAACGCGGATAGGTGATCCCGCAGCTGATGAGTGGGAGGCGCGGGATGGTTTGCAATCCACCCGACTAGACGCAGTCCAGCCTGCCTCACAGCCAGCGCGGTAAGCAGAGCATGGTTGATACAGCCAAGCCTCATACCGACGACTAGAATAACCGGCAGACCTTCAGCGACAACCCAATCAGCGTAAGAAAGTGTTTTTCCCAACGGGGTAAGCCAGCCTCCAGCTCCTTCTATGAATAGCCAATTCGCGGCAGCTTCCAGCGCGCGAAGTCCGGCAGATAGCTCGGCAACAGCGATAGGTCGTCCCTCGTCACGGCTGGCGATATGGGGCGAGGTCGGCTCAATAAACGCTAGTGGGTTGACTTGATGATAAGTCAGTGCCACGTTGCTATTAGCTATCAGCGCCAGCGCATCACGATTTCGCGGCCCTGCAGCAGTCAGTTCACACCCCGAGGCTACCGGTTTGTACCCCGCGGCGCGGTAACCCGCATGGGCGGCAGTCTGCAGCAGCGCGCAGGCTGCGAAAGTTTTACCGATATCAGTGTCGGTTCCGGTAATAAAAAAACGTTTAGTCACGGTAAAGCCTTCCATAGATGAAGAGGCAACACTCAAGGATTTATTTAGCTTTGATTTAGCTCGGTGTAACCGCCACCTTTTACGTGTTAAGACGCTAGCTTGGTAAGCAGACTGTCTACCCATTCTGTCTCCAGCGGCAACTGTTTATATACGATAAATATCGCCCAGTATGTACGACCCGCCCGAGGACCGTTGCCAGCAGGAACGGACCAGCATAGCGGCGAGAGCCGGGCAATCATGGCCCCTGATGGGTGACAGTAAGCCCTAAATACGCAGAGGCGCCGCGATGGTGAGAGCGAACAGAACAGAAATGAGAGAGCAGAGAGCCTAAGCGAAGATAACTGAACTAATCTGGCAGTTGCTGCTCCAGGCGCTGGTGATAATGGCTGTAAACCGTGATATATCTAGCTCCTCTCGCACTGACCCCTACTTATGCCGCAGTATCACGCCGAAATCGCCCTAAGATGTCGCGCTAATCCGAGATAATCATTACTGGAAGTATTAAGATACGACTTATTGCCCCGTGAAGGAAATCATCATTGCCGCTGTTTGCCACCTGACGTTCGCGGTAGGTTTGCTTTTGGAGTAGCCGCACGTTATCCAGCTGTCGGCTATAAACGCGCCGCGTTGTAGTATTGTGGCGTATCCGCCGCCAGCAGTTGCTCGGTTAGCTGCGCCTGCGGCTCAGCGTCACTCTCAGATGTGACTCGATATTCAACATTGATACCCAATTTTCGGAACAGCGCTACGTCCTGATCCTCTTCCGGGTTGGGCGTAGTGAGTAATTTACAGCCGTAAAAGACAGAGTTCGCGCCGGCCATAAAACACAGCGCCTGGGTTTGTTCGTTCATTTGCTCCCGTCCCGCCGATAAACGTACGTGGGAATGCGGCATCATGATGCGCGCTACGGCAATCGTGCGAATAAAGTCAAAGGGATCCAGATCATCGTTATCGGCTAGCGGGGTTCCTTTGACTTTCACTAGCATATTGATGGGCACGCTTTCCGGCGGCGTCGGCAAATTCGCTAGTTGCACAAGTAGGCCAGCGCGATCATGAATACTTTCACCGAGCCCGACAATGCCGCCAGAGCAGACCTTTATGCCCGCCTGACGGACTTTGCTTAAAGTGTCGAGCCTGTCCTGATAGCTGCGGGTTGCCACAATATTCTCGTAGAATTCTGGTGATGTATCAAGGTTATGGTTATAAAAATCTAGCCCCGCGTCCGCTAGTCGTTGCGCTTGCCGATCCTTAAGCATGCCGAGTGTCATGCAGGTCTCAAGCCCCATCGCCTTCACGCCCCGAACCATTTGCTCAAGCAGAGGCATATCGCGGTCGTGCGGGTTTTTCCAGGCGGCCCCCATACAAAAGCGCGTGGAACCGGCATCACGCGCTTTACGGGCAGCGTCAAGCACCTGCTGTACCTGCATTAATCGCTCGCTTTCGAGCCCGGTACTATACCGTGCGCTTTGCGGACAATACTTGCAATCTTCAGGACAGGCACCGGTTTTAATCGATAGCAGTGTGCTGACTTGCACTTCACTGGGCGTGAAGTGCTGGCGATGCACCTGTTGGGCTTCAAACAGTAAATCAAGAAACGGCTTATCAAACAGCGCCCTGGCCAGCGCCAGCGTCCAGCGTTGAGAGGTTGGCATAACGGTTATCCACAGAATTTTAAAGGAAAATAGATGGCGTCAGTGTAGAGTTTGCCGCTACAATGTCAACAATATATTTAAATTTTAGTTTACAGGATATTGCGATGCAGGCCGACGATCTCGCCTTCGACAGCCGCCATATTTGGCATCCCTATACTTCCATGACTAATCCGCTTCCCACCTATCCAGTCGTCTCCGCCGCCGGCTGCGAGTTAACCTTAAGCGACGGGCGTCGGCTCGTGGATGGCATGTCTTCCTGGTGGTCGGCAATCCACGGCTACAATCATCCGGTGATAAACCAGGCGATGAAAGACCAAATCAGCCGTATGTCTCATGTGATGTTCGGCGGCATTATTCACCCACCCGCCGTGGCATTGTGTCGGCGCCTGGTGGCGCTGACGCCGGAAGGCTTGGAGTGCGTATTCCTGGCAGATTCCGGCTCGGTGGCCGTGGAGGTGGCGATAAAAATGGCGCTGCAATACTGGCAGGCGCACGGCAAACCGCGCAGAGAGTTGCTCGCCTTGCGTAAGGGCTACCACGGAGATACCTTCGGCGCAATGTCGGTATGCGATCCAGATAACTCTATGCACAATCTATACCAGGGCTACCTGCCGCCGCACCGCTTTGTTGACGCTCCCCAGCGCCGATTCGGCGAGACTTGGCTTGAAGACGACAACGCGTCGCTATCCGCGTTATTTTCTGCCCACCACCGCAAGCTCGCTGCGGTGATCTTGGAGCCCATTGTCCAGGGCGCAGGCGGAATGCGTTTTTATCATCCCGAATATCTTCGGCAAGCCCGGCTTCTGTGCGATCGCTATGGCGTACTGCTGATCGCCGATGAAATCGCGACCGGTTTTGGCCGAACTGGCGAATGGTTTGGCTGCAATCACGCGGGCATCACGCCGGATATCCTGTGCCTAGGCAAAGCCCTGACTGGCGGCACACTGACCCTTTCTGCTACGCTAACCCGCCGTTATGTAGCGGATACGATCAGCGAAGGTGACGCAGGCTGCTTCATGCACGGCCCGACGTTTATGGGTAACCCCCTCGCGTGCGCCGCCGCTAACGCTAGCTTGTCGCTGCTCCAAGACGAAAGCTGGCGACCGCGCGTAGCGGCAATAGCCGCTCAGCTTAGCGCCGGACTAATGCCCCTGGCTAGCCATGCGCGAGTGCGCGATGTACGGGTGCTTGGCGCCATTGGCGTAGTGGAAACGATACAGCCAGTCAATATGATAGCGCTGCAGCGTTGGTTCGTTGAGCGCGGCGTGTGGATTCGCCCCTTCGGTAAGCTTATTTACCTGATGCCGCCTTATATTATTTCACCGCTAGCGCTAGCGCAGCTTATTGACGCTATCGCCGGAGCCCTCGACCGACCTGCACATTTCCTCTCCTGACGTGTCAGGACAATGGCGCATAGCGCGCATACGCTATGCTGTTTAATCACTAGTCGTAGCCACCCTAACCAGCGATAACGGTATTATCGAACGCCAATACGGCGTAGCGCGACGATTAAGGGTATCCATCAGCACCTGCGTAAGTACTCTACCGGTCTATTGGCTGAGCGGTTATGTTACAGACAAGCGATGAAGACGCTTACCGCGCTAGCGTGCGATTATCGTGCGCCAGACCGGCTAACCTGGCGGGGATAGCCTACCCTATCGTTCCCCAAGCACGCATTCGATGCGTCGCGCACGCAGCTAGCGACTATGGATGCGATTTTATATAATGCCACGCTGCGCCGGGGCAAAGCTAATTCTGCCCTCGCCGAGGGATATCTAGCCCTAACTGGACTCAAAGAGCAAAAGCTGGCTGCGTAGACTCAGGAGACTGAATGTTTTCGTACGGACCCACGCTGCGCAGCGGACGTTGTCAACCGCCGTTAGCTTGGATATGCGGCCCGAGAATTTAGATACGGCATTCCTACGCTGACGGACCTGATATGCTATTGGAATAGGTCAAGATCTCTATCGCGCTTATCAAGCAAACGCTTACCAATGGTAAACTGCTAGTGACCGTTAATGTGATGCCAATAATTCCCATCTATTTATTTTAGGGAATTTCTTCAGTTCTTGTCACGGATAGTGCAACTGCCACTTTTTGCGTGTTAAGAGAATAGAGAAAATCTAGATCGTGGCTTAAAAATTAATATTTATTCTCATTTTATCTTAATGCTTATTGATCAGTCTTGTAATCTACACCTTATCTGAAATACAAGCATCTCTAAAAGTACTTTCAGCTTTTAAACGAACTCTTCCACTCTATCGCGCTTTTTCACAGCCATATGATCACGGTTAAAAAAAGACCATACATGCCACTGAACAAGAGTGCGACGATATAGTTCACGCGAGCAGATCATAATCTGAAGAAATTTCACATTTTCACCAAAAAAAGTTGTTTTCGTTAAAAACGGCAATAAAGACACATATAAATAAGCTAAAAAGTCACAGCAGACAAGATCTGCCGGGCTGATGTCCAACTATGCTCACTAGAAAAGAATAAACTGGAATAGATAAAAAATGTTTTAATGTCTTATTAATTAAAAACTGGCAGTTGTAGTATCTGCAGCCAAATTGAAGAAATTTCTCAAAAATAGAGAGACAGAAAATACATTATTACTTTTATGCGGAAAGAAAGAACGCAACTTAAAGCGCTAATCAGAAATGGCAAGCATACCGCATAGAAAATTGTTAATACATTGATTTTATTAAATTAAGAAAAATCAATTAGCCATATTAAGCAACCGAGTAACGAGGCATAAGCCAAATTTTAGAAAAAGGTCTTCGCAAGATCGATCAGATCAAAGGTTGTTTTCTCTAAGAAAAGCTTTAGTCAGTCCTGAGCCCTAAACCGGGAAAATGGGCGCATGACCGCATTGTAGAGCGTGATGCCGAAGCGCATTTAATGATGCCAAGCTGCAGCCAGCGACTAGAGGGTCGGAGACAATAAACCGTATAACCGATTGAATATAAAGTTATAAAATTGCAATACGTCAAAACGATCTCGCATGAAACAGTAAGGCACACACTAAAAACGAACTGAAATCGCGGACGGAGATCGACTGGGTTATACCACCAGAAGTGAATACTAAATTTGTTTTGGCTATAAAGAATATACTGGACGCGTACCATCAGGCCTATAACCTGAGACATCAAGAAGCCTGCATAGACGATCCCTCGTTAATTAATTAAATACACACACGCAAATCTGCCAGTCTAGACCCAGGAAACCGGCTCTAAATACAAAAGACTGGGCGTGCAATGTCTTCATAGCCAGTAAGCTGTCGAGAGGTATCGGTTAACAAAAGTGACTGAACATAGCACTAGGATTAATTCGGCTCACTTTCTTAAGGATATTTTAACAGAAGATTCTTAGGCAGAATAAATTACGCTAGCCATAGACAGTCTTAGCATTCATGGCTCAGATTCGTTATATTTACTTTCCCGGCTGAATAAGACCGAGACTTCATGAAATCATTTTAAATTCGTTTATAACGATGGCAGTTAGCTAAACATGGCGGTCATCGCACTCAATGCACTAATCAGGCAATGTCTCAATCGTCATATTAACAAGATCAAGACATTCCGAAGTAAAATCAGCGCTTAGCAGACACGATCAACTAGATAAATCCGAAGATCGATTTGCATTTAATTACAGGCAACGCTCGCATTAAGCTCAAGTGCCGTTATCCGTCATTATCCTTTATTTAATATCTGTAGCTGAGCAAAACATGTAATCAGGCTTTATTATAAGCAACTAGACTTAGTTTATAACTAATTGATTTTATTTTTTCATGCATTTTGTATTTATTCCTGATTTATATGCAGAATTACGGTGATATGCCTCTACTGCGCTAAAGCAAGGAATCAGAAAAATCAAAACGTGAAAGGCAGCGTGGAGGGCGGCACCGGAAAGGCCGCGAGCGGGACCGCCATCACCTACATAGCAGCGCTACTGCGCGAACTTGAGCTGACGATCACCCTATAACAGAGAACGGAGAAGGTGTTAGATCTGTTAAGTCTCTAACAGGGCTAAGACTTTCCCAACAGTAATGCAGTGCATGTTCTACATGCTGGTCGACAGTGGCAATAGAACACTCATCTTTGCCGTTAAATCCGTAAAACGTAGACTGAACGCGCCCTAATTCATGCACGACAAATAACAAAGCCACCTTAGTATTTTCTCTTGAGTATTTTTTGTTTATACTTTAGTTAGATATAACGTGCCCTGTAGCGGTCATTTTCATCTCTCGCGTTCTTTAAATCGAGGAATAACAATGCGACATCCGTTAAAGCGACATCCGTTAGTTATAGGTAACTGGAAACTTAACGGCAGCAAACACATGGTAAACGAACTCATCGTAGCGCTGCGCAGCGAACTCAGCGGCATTGTCGGCTGCGACGTGGCCATCACCCCGCCGATGGCCTATCTCGATCTGGCAAAATATTATTTAGGTGGCAGCCGAATTGCTCTAGGGGCGCAGAACGTCGACACCCATATTTCGGGCGCCTTCACCGGCGAAATTTCTGCCAATATGCTCAAAGATATCGGCACGAAATATACTATCATCGGTCATTCTGAACGCCGTACTTATCATAAAGAAAGCGATAACGTTATCGTCGAAAAATTCGCTGCGCTGAAAGAAGCGAGCCTGATTCCGGTCTTGTGTATCGGCGAGAGCAAGGAGGCAAAAGAAACCGGAAAAACCGAAGCAGTATGCGCTCGTCAGCTTGATGCGGTACTGAACAGCCTAGGTGCTAAAGCGTTCGAGAATACTGTTATTGCCTATGAGCCTATCTGGGCCATTGGTACCGGCAAATCCGCTAGCCCGGCGCAGGCGCAGGCGGTGCATAAATTTATTCGCGGTCATATCGCAATACATGATGCGGCAATTGCGGAACAGGTGATTATCCAGTATGGCGGCTCAGTCAACGTTACCAATGCCGCCCAACTATTTACCCAGCCGGATATTGATGGCGCCCTAGTCGGCGGCGCATCGCTGCAGGCTCACGCCTTTGCTATTATCGTCAAAGCCGCTGCGCAAGCGAAATAGGACTAACGATCTACAATCAGACGAACGATTCTTAATTGCATATACAGTATAGTTTTTTTTAAGAATTTATGTTAGATTCTGTATCAATATTTTATAAACTATAATGTAATTATATTACTAAATACTGATTCAGATAACTCATGATTATAGAGTTAGACATATCAGTGCGGCGTGATTTCAAGCTATTGACTAGCATAAAATAGTGGCTTGGCAGCACATCTTTTATACGCCTATTAAATTACTCTACCACATCATTCGTTTGTGAATATATCCGTAGGCTAAAAAGATGTTCTATATCAATCTCTACATACCGGCACACGGCATTTTAAATGCTTTATGCTTTAGTTTTAGGGCTTTCTCTTTATATGACGCAAACGCCCCAATCCATGCCTGTGTAAACAACAATCCAGGTCAGCTCGAGAGATAGAAGGTCTCAAGAATTCGAATAGGACGCAGTGTGAGAAGGGCATCTGCCCTAGAGAAGCAGCCACTATTTTCTTGGCGGTCGATAGCGTCGCCTGCAAAAAATAGCGAATATTACTATCATCGTCAACAGCATCTGCCATCTCATTTTTCTACTTAGAAACAGTTAGTTCAGAGATGCATAACGCTTAGCCAAAGTAGATACCAGCGCGTTGCTTGCCTGAAAAGCATCTTTAATTTTAAGTACTGTAGCTGCCTAATGATTAAGAATCATCATCATAATATTTTCTTTTAACCATATTTCAGTAGGCATCTTGCCATGAACAGGGTGTACCGAGGCTCTATATAATAATCTAGGAATAAACACCTACTTTACGTACATAATCAGGTAATATTATGCGGTCGGCTGAGGCTAGCTGAGAAATATGCACAATCAAGTTTAATTATCAATAATTATAGCATTCTTATTTCTTCAATCCTATATGCCGAAATTATAGTAATATTTATGGGAATCCCACTGAATAGCTTGAGCGATTGCATTCCACAGCAAATCACCGGCTCTTGCTGCGGCTTTAATGCCATTTCAATAGGATTTAAATCCGGTGAATTAAGGTAGAATATTAAGGCGGAATATAAAAAAGAATTACATCTTTAGCCTCAATAGCTTCTCGTAGGCTATCAGCCTTATAAGTAATCAAATTATCCATTATTACGACATTCCCTGCTACAAGTGCAGAAACAAGCATCTGTTCTACATAAGCAGGGAAAGCATGTACGTTCATTGCTCCATTTAGTAACATAGTTGCACTTAATCTAGATAAACGCATGTCAGCAGTGAGTGTCGTCGCTTTTCAGATAGAATGCGATCGCTCAAGCTATTGCGTTAATTTCTTATAAAGATTACGATAATTTTTTATCGCAGAAAAACATAAACCGGAATAGATAAAAAGCGCTCTAGTTACACTTAATCGGCCGCATCATAGACCTGCGCGTTACCCACCACTGCAAATTGTTTCTGCAAACGGCTGATGCCCAATCCATTAATTTTACTGACTTTTATCTGTACCGGGATACGCTCCTTCATAGCTTCCACGTGGCTTATTATACCGATCATTTTACCGCTAGCGTTAAAAGCATCCAAAGCGTCCAGGGCAATATCCAGCGTTTGGGCATCGAGAGTGCTAAATCCCTCGTCAAGGAATAGCGAGTCGATGCCCGTCTTATGACTCACCAAATCCGATAACGCTAGCGCCAGCGCTAGACTGACCAGGAAACTTTCTCCTCCTGACAGCGTACGGATATCACGTATAACGTCCGCCTGCCAGGTGTCCACCACTTCTAGATCCAGCTCTTCGTGCGTTTTGCGCTGCAGCTGATAACGGCCGTGTAGGCACACTAAATGCTGGTTAGCCAGATAAATAAGATGTTCTAAAGTTAAGCCCTGAGCAAATTTACGGAATTTATCCCCCTCCTTCGACCCGACAAGTTCATTCAGATAGGCCCAATCTTGACAGCGGTCACGATTCTCTTTAATTTGTCGGCAGAGTAGATAGTGCTCTCGCTGCCGCTGTTGATGGGCGCCAAGCTGCTGCTGTATCTCCCCCTGTCTCCAAGCAAGTTGGCGCAACTGATTATCTAACTCGGCCAGATGCTCCGCTACCGCGGCATAATCTTCATCGGGAGCTAGGCTGGGCGGACGACTGACACCGACTTCTCCCAGCATCTCGGCAGCCCGCTGCTGACTGGCAGCAGCTCGCTTCTGCCGCTCGTTGAGTCGATAGCAGTATTCCCGCAGCGCATCACGCTCGCCTCTGGGCAGCAGCACGGCATCCAAAGCAGCGCTATCCGCAAAAGAAGAAGCGCGCAATGCCTCTGTAAGCTGATTTGTGCTTAACAATGCTTGCTGAGCAAGGGTCTGCTGCTGGCGTGCCAGTGCGCTAAGGCTGCCGGCCAATTCATCCAGTCTACGCTGGGCTACTTGCAGCTGTTGACCAGCCTGAAGCTGTGCCTTTCGTAGTCTTTCGCCGGTCCGGCGTAGACGAGCGCCGAACATAACGGTCGAGATTTCGCCGACCAGGTTATGGCGCTGCCGCCTGGCGCCGACCAGTGTAGCGTCAGCAACCATTAGCGTGTGCGTTAAGCCCTCTTGGCGCTGTGCCAGGTCGGCGACAACCCGCACCAGCGCGGCGACTCTGCCGTTCAGAGAGGTTATTTGAGTAGTCAGACACTGCGACTGCTCATCGCGCCGCTGCCACGCCTGCCAAAGTTCTCGGCGATTGTCAAGCCACGCTGCAGTTTGCATCGGCTCCACTACCGTTAACTTTGCCGCTCTGAATATCGCGGCAACATCCTCGCTGAGCCGCGCGATATCGGTTTGGTGCTGGGTCAGGTCTAGAGTGGACGTTTGTAGGTTTTCCTCTAAGTCGTGTTGCTGCTGAGCGTTTAGTGCTAGCGCCGACAAACTACGATCGTGGGCAAGCTCGACCGCCCTTAACGCATCGCGCGCCGCATGCCACACCAGAGCCGCCTGCTGAAGCTGTTCAAGCCCCTGCACCACTCGACTCTCTTCCCGCTCATAAGCCACCAGCGTGTCTGTGGCCACTTGCAGGGTTTCCGACGTTAGCATCACCAACTCGGGAAACCGCACATTTTCGTCAGGCGCGATCACCAATTGCTTTACCGCCAACTGCCAGCGTTGTTGCAGCTTATCACGCTGACGAGTCAGGGCCGACAGCGTTTCCTCGCCCTGTTGGCACTGCGTAACCAACAGGTGCAAACGGGTATCCCCTTCGATTTTCGCCGTAGCGTATCTTTCTACTTCGCTCCGTTGCTGCGCAAGCTTCTGCTCGGTGCGCCCGGGAGACAGCGCTTGATAGGTATTTATCGCTGGATGCTGGATGGCGCCGCACAAAGGGCACGGTTCGCTGGCGCGCAGGATGCGACGCTCATCTTCCAGCCGGACAATACGTCGCTGCAGCTTCAGTGTGGTTTTCGTCTGCGTTAGCAGGCGGGTTTTTTCATCCAGTCTACGCTTCAGCGCTGTTTTCTCCTGGCTTAACGCAAGTCGCGTTTGCAGGCGTTTAGACTGCTGTATCTCCTCCTGTTGGAGCCTATCTGCCAACCCCGCGAGCTGCGGCAGCAGGGTGGTTAGAAGAAGGTAATGTGCCCGCTGCCGCCGTTTCCGGCACATCTCAATCCTGACCCCGCTTTCTGCATGAGCTTGTTTTTCGCGCTGCCGTTGCACTTCGGCAAAGCTTAAGCTTTGTACCTGCCTCTGTTGCGTCAGACTCTGACTCTCCCTTAATCGTTGCTGACCTTCCGTTTGCAAGACGGCAAGCCGTAGCCGTTGCTGCGCAACCCTCCGCTCCTGATCTCGGCAATGCATTTTCGCTTCGCCGTAGCGAGCGAACTTCTCACGCCATAGAGGGAGCTGCTCACCCCACAGGCGGCAGGCAGCATGACGGTCTAGCCAGTCACTATCCGCTTGCGCTTTTTGGCGGGCCTGGCACAGCGCCCGCTGTAGTGTTATCAGGGCTGCGCTTTCCTCACGATGCCGCTGCTGCAGCGGCAGAAGCTGATGCCTCAGATCCTCCTGTTGTTGCTGCAGCGTGGCGATCTGCTGATCCAGCGGGATAAGCTTTTCCTCTACGATTTTCTGTTGCCAGTGCCGATCTTTCTCATACACAGCCAGTTGCTCATCGGCGTGGCGCCGCGCTTGCGCGAGCGGCTGCAGTTGAGCCTGACCATGCCGCTGGAGCTGCCGTAACTGCGCTAGCTCTATTTCGACGCAGGAACAGGCTTGCGCGTCTCGCCGCTGCTGCTCCAGCAGGGGGCGCATTGCCTCTGCCGGCTCTGCCGCGGCGAGACGCGCTAAATCCGGCGATGCGCTCTGCACCTGCTGCGCGGCCCGCAAATACTCCTGCTGCGCCTTTACCAGCGCCGTCTGCCGCTGCGTCCGTTCATTCAGCCAAGCTTGATGGCGCTGACGGTCATGACGCTGCACGATGAACCTCTCCTCATCCCGTCGTCGCTGCCTCAGCTCATCTTCGAGCGCCGCCTGCTGCTCACGGGTTAGTATTTCGATGGCGCCGGCGCGAGCTTCCCAGTGCGCTAGCTCGCTGCGGACCGCTTTGTTGGACTCAAAAACATCTGCGGAAATGCGGCCATAGATTTCGGTACCCGTCAGCTTCTCCAGCAGCCCGGCGCGGCTTTTAGCGTCAGCATGCAAAAACGCGGCGAAATCGCCTTGGGCTAGCAAAATAGATTTTGTGAACCGGGCAAAATCTAGCCCCGTCAGTTCGGCTATAAGGCGTTTTTTGTCAGTAATTTTATCCGCTAAAATTAGGCCATCGCTGATGCGGGCGAGCTCTACTTTCATCCCTTGCAGATTACCGTCAGGTTGATTTTTCGCCCGACGCTGGCTCCAGAACGCCCGGTATCCTATCCCTTTAACGGAAAACTCTACTTCGGCAAGCGCTTCCGCGGTATGGCGCGTCATCAGTTCCGCGCCGGGATTATCTTTAAGCCGCGGAGTCTGGTGATAAAGCGCCAGACTAATGGCATCGAGCAGCGTGGTTTTCCCCGCGCCGGTCGGGCCCGTAATAGCGAACAGGGTGCTGCGCTCAAAAGGAGCGGCGGTAAAGTCGATTTTCCATTCGCCCCGCAACGCATTCAGGTTTTTCAGGCGCAGCGTAAGAATCCTCATCTCTGCCTTTCCTCATACGCATAATGCAAATCGCCAACCACCTGTTTAAGCAGACGCCGGATACGCTCGCAGCGAGGCTTATCCGGTGCGTCCTCCAGAGCCAATCGCCGTTCAAACACCTCGCTTACGCTAAGTTCGCTAAGCGTCTCTTGCTGTAACGGCTTGAGTCCGATGAACCGCGTCTCTTGGCTACGACGCAGCAATACGACCTCTACTGGTAGCGGTTCCGCTAAGGCCTGGATATGCTCCTGTATGTCGGTCAGATAGCCGTCCGCCACAACCTCAATATCTAGCCACACTGGGCGTACGCTGGGATAACCAGCATATCCACGCAGCTGCCGCTCTATTTCCTCTACACTGCCCTTAATAAGCCGCATCGGCTGCATTTCTGGCACCCTCAGCGGGGTTACCTGAGGCAAGAGGCCATCTTGAAAGCTAACTAGATTGACCTGTTTCGGTTGGCACGATTCATCAAAGCTTAGCGGGATCGGCGAGCCGCAATAGCGGATGTAGTCATTGCCGCCGATAATCTGCGGCCGGTGGATATGGCCCAGGGCGATATAATCGGCGGGCGGAAACAGCTGAACGGGAAAAGCATTCAGGGCATCGATGTAAATATCGCGCACTGAATCGGTGATGCTGGCACCTACCGTCGTGAGATGGCCGGTGACGATGATAGGAACCCGGGAGGAAAGTGCATCGCGCAACCGCTGCGCACGTTGGTACAACTGCTGATAGCGTTCAGAAATAGCTTCCAGCAACGCCTGCTGCTTTTCACCTCCCGATAGGCCACCGCGGCTGACCAGAATATCCCGCGATCGCAGAAAGGGAACGGCACACAGCACCGCACCCGGCGTGACATTGCGATCATTTAGCACCCACACCTGGTCCTCGCCATTACCGCCGGCCACTATGCGCGTATTCAGGCAGGCCAGAAGCGCGCGGGATTCATTAAGCGTCGCGACCGCGTCATGATTGCCCGCCAACGCCACCAGCCGACAGCCGGTTGGCTGTAGTGACACGACAAAGCGGTTGAATAATTCGCGTGCATAGCTTGGCGGTGTGCCTGTATCGAAAACATCGCCCGCTATAATCAAGGCGTCTACCTGGTATTCATCGACTTGATTAACTAGCCACGTCAGAAACGCCTGATGTTCATCTATACGATTTTTAGTAAAAAAAGACTGACCCAGGTGCCAATCAGAGGTATGAATAATGCGCATGACGCTCCTCAGCGGCAAACAAATTGTTGATACAACATAAACCGTGATGCCTTAGCCTGTGTTACATCCCGGAAGATGGTATGGCTTTGAATAATTTAGGTTTTATTTGCTACAACATTTCATAGACTTCAACAAAGTTTTACTATTCAATACTGATTGACACCATTCCTGATTGTAGAGCCAGACATATCGGTATAGTCGTATCTAGGCTCTTTACCAGAATAGAAATGGTAGTTTTGCAAAACCACTTCTATTTGCTCATTAAATCGCTTCACTATACTATCTATTTGTGGATGAGTCAGGTGGGCTAAGAGATTGCTCTATATTAATCTCTGCAGCTAAGCGCTTAAATGCATGTTTTCCGGTGGCCGATAGTTTTGCTGGCCCAAAAGATAATCTATAAGTTCTTTGCCTTTATCTGTAAGTGCCTAATTAATAGGCACAAGACATGCTCAATTAAGCTCACGCAAGATAACATCGTGCACTAGCCACCATCTTAACTTTGTAGAGAGAGATAAAACTCATCGATTCGCTCGATTTATACCCATAAAAAGATAATTTTATAATGTTTTATTTTGCATTGTGTGAAATATATTTCATATCAACATGCAGGCAACTAAGGCTCATAACTTTTAAATGCTTTGTGCTTTTTGAGGCCTTTCCTTCATGTGAGGCAAACCCTCCAGTCCGTACATGTCAGGCAGGCAAGATCCAGATACAGTGGGATTCAATAATTTGCGAACTGCCAACAGATTATTCCTGAAGAGGATAGCCATATTCCTCAGCGCTTTCAGACGACTGCATCACCTGTACTGGAAGTAAGTGGCCGTCTCCCTGCGGAAAAAATTTTTCTCCAAAGGGACTTTCTGTTAACAGTCGCATGTAAATTATTGAATCTCGCCGTATCTGGATTTGTCCTGGCTCGCTGTTTACTCAGGAATGAATTGCAGAGTTTTCGTGATATGAAAGAGAAAGCCCTAAAAAGCACAGAGTGTTTGAACCATCATTCCGTACCTAATTTTTCTTTTTTCATCTTACCGAAAATAGAAAACCATATAATAAATTCTTTATTTTTAAAATATAGATAGTGAAACTGTTTATAAAATTAGAATGTAATCTCTTAATTTCATGTTTTGCATTATATTTTTCATTATTAGGAATTTTGCTCAGCTAGCCTGAACAGGCTGTATGGTATTGTGAGTGCTTTTGATCCCGTTACGCAGCAGCGCGGCATCAATGCTCTTAAGTCATAACGTTGGTTGAATTAATACTTAAATATGGCCAAGTAACGAGGTGAATGTTAGCTACGATTTATATCGTAAATGCTCGTTATGACCTTTTGTACTCTCCAGAAGAGTGTTAATCCACCTGAAAAGTGTTCGTTTAGAATATAGCTCAAACTTAGCTGGGCAAGGATAGAAAGCATTCTAGATCGTTTCTTGACCTGCAAAAACACTTAGATACCAGGAAACATGAATTTAATTCCTTATATGCAGAGTCTAATATAAAATATCGCCCAAGCCTAGCCGATGCATACACAAACGAATAGTGTAGTTGCGCCATTTAGTAATCGTATAGAAATGTGCTGCGAAGCTAGCATTTCTATGCTAATGAAGAGATTTAGATCACACTGCACTCAACATGTCTAGCTCTAAAATCAAGAATTGCCTGAATCAGTATTAAGTAATGTCATTCTATGACAGTCTATAAACTGTTTTCACTAAATCAAACTTAACTTATTAAAAAATAAACCATATTAGCTTCCGGAATATGACATCTTAGGGTATAAAAACGTCATATCAATTCACAACCCGCTTAACGGTTCGTGGTAGACACGCCTAATGTGTTCGATAAAAATTATGAGACAGCTTATAGCCATGAGACTACAGGACGAGAATTTTATCTCACCGAGCCCTATACTTTCTGATGGCATCAGCGCTAAACGGCCTATCGTTCTTATCTTTGATTCGGGCGTAGGGGGTCTGTCGATTTATGATGAAGTCAGGCAAACATTACCTAATGCTTATTATCTATATGTGTTTGATAATGAAGCTTTTCCCTATGGCGAGAAGCGAGAGCAGTTTATTATCGATAGAGTTTTAGCCATTGTGAGCGCGATGTGGCAGCTACATAAGCTAGATATAGTCATTGTTGCCTGTAATACCGCCAGCACAATTTCATTGCCAGCGCTGCGTCAGCGTTTTCCCTGCCACATCATCGGCACAGTGCCAGCTATAAAGCCGGCGGCCAGGTTAACCCGCAACGGCATCGTCGGATTACTAGCGACTCGCGCTACTGTACAGCACCGCTATACTCACGAACTGATCAGTCGATTCGCCGGCGATTGTCAAATTCTGCCGTTGGGCACAAGCGAACTGGTGGACATAGCGGAAGCCAAACTGCACGGCAAAATGGTGCCGCTGCAGGTGCTGTATAAACTTCTAGGTCCCTGGTTAAGGGCACCGGATCCACCCGACACCGTCGTGCTTGGGTGTACTCATTTCCCCCTGCTAAGCCAAGAATTACAATCGGTTTTGCCGGAAAAAACTTGCTTGATCGATTCCGGTTTAGCAATTGCCCGCCGCGTCGCCTGGCTAGTAGAGCATGATATCAATATTAGCGTCCTGCAGAGAGAAGCTGGGCCGAACAGGGCCTACTGCCTTGCTACTACGCCGCAGGCAGTGGCGCTGACACCTACATTGAGGCGCTATGGCTTCGGATTATTGGGAAAGCTTACGTGTTACATCCCGAAAGATAGTAAGTTTATGCCAGCATTTGATAGACTGTAATAGATTTTATTATTCCATACTGATTAAGAACATTCCTAGTTGTTGATTCTCCTGACATATCCTTGACACTAATGACCGCCGGATTGCCTGCCTTGTACTATGCTGCCAGCGCAGCGGTCCGCATATCCAGGCGGCACAAGCCAGTTAGCGCGGTTTATTAAGGACACGCAGTCTTAGGGGCGCTGTTATGCAAAGTGAGCGAGACGCCGCTACAGAATCTTAGGCAGTAGCTACCGTTATCCGCGGCGCTTAATTAGTACGCACTCGCGCTATCTGAACTTAGCGGTCATTGCCCTGCAACAACTATAAACGCTGGAGTTTAGCGAGGTCGACACTCTCGGCTATTATAGCTTCCATCACCCGATGCCCGCGCCGGAGTAAAGCTTGCGCCACCCCAAGAAAGCGGAAACTAACCTATCCACTATCAGCATGCACAACCAGAACAGCAAACTTATCACTCTGGCAGAGAGTATCGCGGCGTGCAGCATAAGCAAAGTCAGCAACAGTTATTTCCGATCTAGGCAGGAGGCCGATATAGCGATAAACCCATCATTCGGCATTTAAATTAGGAAATACACATGCGACTCGGCTGGCCTCAGCTACATAGCATTTCGGGCGCTTTCAGTGCAGCTATCAAGAAGCGCGGTATTAGTTTCCCTAAGTCATAACGTCGGTTAAATTAGCACTAAAATTCGGCTATATGATCAAGACGTATTTTGGCCATGAATTACAAAGAAGACACCTGTTATAGCGTTTTGACATTTTCTAGAAGAACACTCATCTATTTGAAAGCATTTATTTCCAGTGTAGCTCAAGGTTAGCTAAATAATCCAAGTAATTAAGTAATTAAATGATTACTATTACTTTTTTCTTAAAACTATAGTCACATCACACATTAAAGCACTGATAAAGAAGCTTGAGCTTGATAGATATTGAGATTATTCACAACCAGCGTAATTCGCTATGCGTAAGAATATTGCGTTTAGATGTCTTAAAAAGTAAGTCTAATTGATTTTGGTTCTATGCTTAGTCACTTTAGCAAGCTAATGATCGCACTAGCGGCTTACTGGCCATAAAGGCATTGTACACCCCTATCAGTTTTATTTATAGGCCTATGAAAGGTGAGTTTAGTGCCCTTAAGTCGCAACGTTGCTCAAATTAATACTCAAATTTAGTTAGGTAATGAGGTATATATTAGCCAAGAATTGCATGGTAAGCGGTTATTATGGCACTTACTCTTCTCTAGAAGAGGATTTATTCACTTAAAAATGTCTACCTTGAGAGCAGCTCAAATCGGGCGAACCAAAGTACGTAATCAAGAAAAAGTATGATAAAATATATCAAATTTAAGATTTCGCATTTCAAGCTCACAATTTTTTAGAAGTTGTAGAAAGACGCCGTCATACGGCCATGATTTTCTAACATAAAGCCGAGAACGACCTAAACGTTAAGTCCTCCGGCTGGCTTAGAGCCAGCCGGAGGACTTAAATTTTATCCATCAGTCAAATGACTATGCGTTGTCGCAGCAACCTGGATTAGAAGGCAGTTACATTAACTGCCGAAGGGCCTTTCTGGCCATCCTGGATTTCGAACTCGACATTCTGACCTTCAGCCAGAGTTTTGAAGCCATTACCCTGAATGGCGGAAAAGTGAACAAACACGTCTTTGCTACCATCGGCCGGAGTGATGAAACCAAAACCTTTAGACTCGTTGAACCACTTCACTTGACCTTTGATCTTTGCCATCTTGCATATTTCCTTTGGAGTGTTTAAATCGCCTTTTGGCGATACAGAGACAAACTGGAGTCGTTACTGCTTGAGGCACTAAGATAAGGATCGGCAGAGAAGCAGCATGCAACAAAACCGTCTACACACAAAACTTCTTTACTGAAAATGCTACTCATATACAGAACTGCACCTCGTTTTACCTAATTGCGTTATCACATACTCTATAAACAATGGCAAGCCATTTTTAATCAGGGACAGATATGTTGCGTATAATCAAGACACTGGACTGACAATCTCGCATCAATAAGGCATAGAAGATCCTTATGTTATAGTGGGTTATAGCGTTTCTGTCTGCCACCATTGTATGGTGTTAACATTAGCGCAAACTCTTGCCGACGTCCAATGCATTATTCAGAAATTACTATTCATTTATCAAATATAAATAGCACACTCCGAAAGACAATATTGTTGCTTTTTGAATAATTTATTTTTGATTTTGTGATAATATTTTATAGACTCTAACTGATTCAGGTCATTGCAGACTGTAGGGGCAGACATATTAGTCTGCTGTAATCTTAAGTTCCTTGCCGAAATAAAACGCTAGCTTTGCAGTAAGTCTTCTATACGTTTATTAAATCACTATACTATTCATTTATAGATACATCGATAGGGTAAGGCTGTGTTCTATATCAAACCCTGAAGATAAGCAGTCGAATGCATGGTTCCCGGTGACTAAACATTTTCACGGACCAAAAGATGACCTGTAAATTCTTTGCCATTGTTTATAAATATCCATTGTTTATAAATATCTAATGAGCAGCCATAGAACAGTCTTGACTAATATAACACAAGAAACATTGTGCATGATCTGCGGTCTTGGCTTTGTAGAGACGGATATGCCCACAAAAGATAACGTCGCAAAGCTCCCATATCCCGGAAGCTAAAAGCAGAATAGTTTAAATAATTTGCGTTTAACTTTGCTTAACTATAGAGCTTAATCATCATATTTTGTTTTTAACCAGATCCCTTAGTAACTGTCTTTCTGGGAACAGCGATATGCGATGCGGGCTATATAATAATCCGAAACCAAACATGCTTCAATGCTGCTACCACAATGCGCGGCATCCTTGATCCCACGTTTTAACGTCTATTGAATCAGCACTCAAATGCGGCTGGGTAACAAGGCTTCTGGCCACGAATTGAATAATAAGCACTCTTTATAGAGTTTTAGCGTTCTCCAGTAGAGGATTTATCTACTTAAAAGTATTTATTTTCAGCATAACGGAAGCTTGACTGGCTCAGATGCGTACTCAAGTTTAATCATGAGCAACTAGCCTTCTTTGTTTATAACTAATTAATTTTATTTATTTTTAATTTTTCACTGATTTTATATTTATTTCTCATTTAGAAGCGAAGTTAGATGCGAAATGAGAAATTTATAAGTAGACAATAGAAATCAGGTGTTTTAATAAGCTTAAAAAACGACTTCGCCTTCGGCTCGTTATTGATAATTTAGTCAATGCTCGAAATCTTATTTCGACAATGATCGGCATGCGTGAACATGTACAGTTCGACATTGAAAGCATGTAGCCCAGGACTAAAAGCCGTAAAGAGATAAGCGATTCTATCCAGCGAAAACGCCAGAATCAGCGCTAAATTAGCCGTTTCTAGAGCACTTTTTATCTATATTAGAAAGCCATTTATCTATAAACTGTAGCTAATTTTTTCTTTAATACCTAGATAGCACATTATTACACTGAGGACTTAAAATCGCGAATAATCGAACTGATTGAGGCAAGCAGCACTGTACCTACGGCGTCGGATAGATATCAATAATCTCTTCTGCTGCGACTCGTTAGAGCAAGCAATGCTCAGAAAAATCCGAATCTCGGCTTAAAAATTGATGCATATTCTTATTTTATTCTGACGCTTATTGATGAGCCTTGTAATTTAATCTTGTCTGAAACACAGACCCGTCTGAAAGTATCTTTAGGATTCAAACAGGCCTTTTCACTCTATCGCGCTTTCCTAATGTAACATGATAACGGCTTAAAGGACCGTACATGCTACTGAATAAGGGCGAGACGATGTAATTCATGCGCGTACATTATAGTCTGAAGAAGTGTTAAATCTTTTACCAGAGAAGCTTATTCATCATTGATGAAATGGTAATAAAAAATATAAATAGCGCATGGAGCCCCACAGCCCCTGAAGTCAATGATCAGAGAGTGATATCCTATAAAGCGATTAGGAAATTAGGATACTCATTGCTAGCATAGGTCTATATGAATTAAGCACAACTAGACTACTCCAAGGAGCAATAAATAGACATACTTTTTTCTTATTCAGAATAGATGTGTATTCCTAAATGCATACTAAAGAATATTTTGATTTTAAACAATTCTTTTCTTATAAAAAGATCAAGTTCAGAAAGAAGTCTCTATTCTATATAAGAAAAGAAAATATATCCGCTCATTTCTTCATCGAACAGCATAGTTGCATTTAATCTAGACAGGCGCATGCCAGCAGTGAGTGTCGTTATTCCCCAATGAGTGTGTGGGACATTAGCCCAGCATCGTTGATCTCTGCGTCTCAATGAGAATGAGCTCCTCTGGTAAAAAATGTAAAATTTCTTCAGGCCATAATTTCGCGAATGAACTAGATCATCGCGTTATTGTTCAGTAGCATGTACGATCTTTTTAACCTCTATCACATGACGCTGAAAAGCGCGATAGAGCGACAAGGCTCGTTTAAATGCTGGAGGTGCAGTGCTACCCACCCATCAATCAATCCAATCGTTCGCGATCTTAAATCCTAACTGAATATGCCATCTAGACCTTAGAGAAAAATTAGGCATACTATACGGATACATGTCTATTCAATAAACTTTAAGAAATCAAAGCACTCTAGATTGAGATCCCCTTCCTTATCCCTAGCTTAGCTAGTATAATTCGCGGCGGTTATCAGCCGGGAGATTGGTCATGAACGAGCAATGCAACGATGAATTTTGGATGCGGCACGCCCTAATGCTGGCCAGCCGCGCGGAAGCCGCAGGCGAAGTCGCGATCGGTGCAGTGTTAGTGTTGCATGACGATATTATCGGTGAAGGGTGGAACCATTCCATCGGCCATCATGATCCAACTGCCCACGCTGAAATTATAGCGCTGCGCCACGGAGGCCGGCGGATCGGCAATTATCGCTTGCTGAATACGGCGATGTACGTCACACTGGAACCGTGCGTGATGTGCGCAGGCGCGATGATCCACGCCCGCATTGGCCGTTTAGTGTTTGGCGCGTGTGACAAAAAAACCGGCGCAGGAGGATCGTCGCTGGATGTGCTCGGGCATCCGGGAATGAATCATCGGGTTATGCTTACAGGTAGAATCCTGGCGGAGGATTGCTCGGCTCAGCTCAGTGCTTTCTTTCGTCATCGCAGGGCGCAGCACAAAGCGCACAAGCTTGAGGCTTCAACTGCCACTGTCTCACCAAGCTAAGGATACAGCCCGGGCCCGGAATACACGCCAGCCACAATGCTTAATCATTAAGCCAGCGCTTGTAGATACGGGATCCTGCATTTTGCGATACTTTCGTTAACATAAGTGCAGACCTGGACGGCACTCTTTCGTCCACAAGGGCAACGAGCCATAACGCAGGAATATTTCTCAACATAGAATTAAAGCGTCACGTCAAGGATGTTCACTCGCACTGGCCAGCGTTAGCTTCTGCAGATTCTCCGACATAACTTAGGCATTGGCGAGAGCAGCGTTCTAGGCAGACAATTACGCCGTCTTTTTCTCTTTTTTCTACAAATAACCTACCAAATTAATTTTATAGCGGTGGATATTTTCGACGTAGTTATGTGCTTGCTGGTCGCTAGCGTATTGTCGGTCAGGGCACGCGCATCCAGCAATATAGGGCACAGCCTATATTATAAGACCGATACTGAAAAATAAATCTTTTCATTCTCCGAGATGCTGTCCGGCAACCGATGCGTCATGCGCTTCAAATAAAAGGCACAGCCGCGCACGATTTGCTTGGCATTGATGCTATCGACTATTCTCAGACTGTCGGCGGTAGGGCAGGCAAGCATAACCAGCCCGCATACTCCGGTATTCGACGTTGCTAGCGGATCGCCATGCGATTTCTGATAGGAAATGGTCGCCAATGACTTCTAATCGATATTGCGGGCATAACGCTCAGATAGCGCTTGCAGCGCAGGAAAAATCACATCAATCGCATTAAGGAAAGTTTTGGTATCTACATAACAGAGCCCGCCAATGTGACCGAGATATTAGGCACATCATAGTGTCGCTATTGTTTCACTGGCTGAAGAAGTCTATGAGCGCAACTGAAAGCCTTTCGCTATCATTGTACCTAAGATCTCATGTTACCGGCTCCTCTTTGGTAATATAAAACGTTACTACCAACTGCGGATATACTCGCTTCAGCAGCACGAAGGTGGCCACGTTAGACAGTGTTTGGTTTGGCTCGCCCTCCGTCATTTTTCAGTAGAGATCGACCACTAAAATTTTATAAAACCTTTCGTGACAACTCCGGATATTGCTTCTCTTCAACTACCGGAGCTAAGAAATTTTCGCTAAAGCCGCAGCGGCCGCTAACCACCGCGCATCTCCCCTAAATTTTCGGACGCGGTTCGCTCAGGCAGTATACTAACTGTTGCGATACCGAATAGTAGGAAGGATTTGTAGCAAATATGTTTAGCCGCTCAGTGCTGTAAATTACAGCTAGCAGCCAGAAGTGCAGCATTGTCATTATTCAAGTTATCAAATAGCTGATTTAGATTGCTGCGGATGCACACCTGTAACTTGACGCCGAGATAATCAGCGAAGCGTTATGCCAGATCGCAATTAAAGCCTGTTGTTTAATTATTTGCGCAATAACAGTGCAGTAGCGCCTGAATAAATACCGACATGAAGTTCGCCGAGCATTTTAATGCCTACCAGGCTATCTTGATAGTCTTTTCGCTAGGAGTGCCACTCCAGAGTGCCAAGTGAGAAAATAGTAATAAAGCCGATTTTAAAATAATTTTATTTAATCACTTTAAAGAATTATATCATGCCGGAGTTAAGCTTCGCTGTCGTTAACCACAGAATTATTATCGTTTTTCTCCGAGCAGAATGGCATGCTGCAAGATTAATGTATGACCTCATGCGTTTAGGGGATAAAGAAAGATAAAAGAATAATAGCCTAAACAGTTTCATTCGCTATCGATCTCCTATATAATTCACTAGATAAAGCATTTTCTCAGTTAGCCTTAACAGGCCGAATGCATTGTAAGCGATTCAATATCGCTATCAAGAAACGCTATCAGTATTCCTAAATCACAATTTTATTTAAAATAAAATTCGGCTAGAGCACTTTCATTCATTTCAGTTTATTAAACAGACGTTCATCTGTATGCTGTAGTTAATTGTTTCTCTGAAATCTAAAGTTCATACTCTTACAGTTAAGACTCAAGATCGTAAATTATCCAATTAATTAAGCGGATCAGCTCTACAAGTTCAGCAGCAGATAGATATTAAATGCGCCCTTCTACATGTAACTCGTTGAAGTAAGCGATTCCGTAAAACCGAAAGATGAAAGCTCTAAACCTAGCATCTTAACGCGTAAAATAGCGGTTACAGTATCTCTGAGTAGAGCTAAAACAATCCAAATAGAGAAATAGGGAGTATATTATTATCCTTATGTCGGAAGAAAGAACACAACCGAAAGCTTTGCGTAGCAAGGCTACGCATGCCGCACAGAAATTTGTAAATTCGAATTTACTTTAATTAGATGTGCAAAGCGAGCGAGTCGCGAGTCGTTAACTGAGCTTTTGCAAAAATTTCTCGTAAGAACTATCGGGTCAAGCGTTATTTTATTGAAGACAGGCTTGACACAGCACTCAGCCGTAAACTAAAAAACAAGTGCATGATCATATTGTGAATGATAATACCGAAGCGCATTTAATTGCACTACGCTGCAGCGAGTTGCAAGAGGAGTTAAAACAGTGGATCTTGCAACTGCTTGCCAATAGAGCTGCGAAATTACCATGCGTCAAAACCGTCTTGCATAAAACAATAAATCATGCACTAAAAAAATAAACTAAAACTATAGACGAAGATAGACTGGATTATATTGGTAGAAGCAATACCGAATTTATTGCGGCTATAAAGAACGCGCTCGATATTTAGCGTCGATCCTATGAGTCAGTCTATCCGTTGATTTACATAGACGAGGGCAGGCGTCAATAATTTATTGAATACACACGCGTGGCCCTGCGGTTGAGGGCTGAGAAAGCTGCTCAGTAGGACTAAAAACACAAACGTCTGGTGAGCACAATGTCTTCATGACCAGCAAGCTGTTAGCGGGTCTTTGGTCAACCAAAGTAACTAAGCATAAAACCAGAATCAATTAGGATCACTTTCTTAAAAATATCTCAACGCCATATCCTTACGCACAGAGAATTAGACTAGCTAGGTTAGTTATGCTCTGCCTTCTGACCAAATTAAGTCAAGGCTTTATCGAAACGTGTTGAATTCATTCATGCATTTAAAAATAGCAGTTAGCTAAACATGGCAAAATTGAACTCAATATAGTGATCTGCTAATGCCTGAATTGTTATATTGACAAGATTGAGAAATCGCAAAGTGCAGTCACTGCTTGCCAGACACAATACGACTAGATAAACGCCAAGATTGATTTTTTTAATCACTGATAACGATCGTATCAAGCCAAGCTTAAGCGTCTTCAGCTTTAATTTAAGATTTAATTTAAAATATTAGAGAAAACTTAAATCTCGGATTACGAATTAATTCGTTTTCTGCTGTTATCCTAATGCTTATTGATGAGTCCAGTGTTCTAGTCCTGTCAGAAATACAGACCTTCCTGAAAGTACTTTCAGCATTCAAATGATCCTTGGCTCTATCGTACTTTTCTGAAGCATTTTTCATCTAGTTTTATATCCTGCTTCTAAAAATTTTTTAGTAATCTTTAATAGAAATTAATTAAATAGATTAAGCAATCTCATTCTACGGCAAATTAAAGGTTTTTGTTGCGGCTTTTCTTAGCAGTGATTTTGGATCTGAAAACTATCTCGATAGAATTTAAATCCGGTGACCAAGGCAGAAAATCAAGAAAAATTGCATTTTTAGCCTCAATCGTTTCTTGCGCACTATCCACTCTATATTATCGCGATATTCCCTAGAACAATTCCAGGAACAAGTGGCGATTCTAAATAAACAAGGAAAGTATATCCATTAATTGCTCTATAAAGCAGCATAGTTATATTTAATCTGAAATAGATGCATGACAACAGTGAATGTCGTCGTTTTCTAGTTAGTGTGTGTGACGTTAGTCCGACATCATTAATCTCGTCTTCTGCAGCTGTTTGAGCTACTCATATCTTTCCCCGTTTCATCAATGAAAATAAACTTTTCTGGTAAAAATATAATATTTCTTTAGACCATAATTTGCACACATGAACTATATCGGCACGCTCTTTTACAGTGACATATCCGGTCTTTTTTAAACGTTATTATATGGCGCTAAAAACGCGATAGAGTGGCATGAAGTCTGAAAATATTTTTCAGAGAGGTCTATATTTTAGGCAAATTAGATCACAAGACTCATTAATTATCATCAGGATTAAATCAGAATATGCATGAATTTTTAATCCGTAATTCGGGTTTCCTTTAAGTTTGGAGCTATAACTTCGCATTTTATGGAATTGCTGATTTCAACGAGCCCCAGCAGAAGGACCTATTTGATATCTAGCCGCTACTATACGTACAAAGCCACTCAACTCAAGCAATCTGATTATTAGTGATCTTAAGTCTTTACTATAAGAATATGCTATTTAGACTTCAGAGAAAAATCAGCTAGAATATATAGATGCATTGTGATTTAATAAACGGGAATATATAAAAAGTACTCTAGCTGCTTAAGCTAAACATCATAGGTAATTCGCCAGCGGTATTGGAAAAATTTTTTGTCCTGGATTATTACACGGACTCTGAATACACAGCCTTGTTCATAGTAAGATAGCTTCTGAGAAATATAGTTGATAAAAATATTATAATGGTCATTCCACATTTATTTTCATCTTACCAAGAAAGCAGAAAACTATAAACAAATTCTTTAATTTTTAAAAATATAGATAGTTAGACTGTTTTATGAACTCAGAACGCGAGATTTTAAATTTTATATCTTTCATCATATTTTTGTTGCATTTTTTTCTTAATTTGAGAGCGTCTACGTCAAGCTGCAATGATTCTAGTTTTAAAAAAGTGATAGTGATTACCTAATCATAAGCTACTAACCTTATCTGGTTATAACTAATTAATTCTATTTGTTTTTAATTTTCACTGATTTTTATATTTATTCTTAATTTAAGTATGGGATTATGATTATAATGATCAGACTTCATAGTCAGGCAACTACAACACCTAAATTCAAAGTTGCTTTTCAGGAAAGTAACAGCATCTGCTTTAATTAAGGGTTATGCCACCTCTAAGCTAATTGTCTTTAAATGACAAAAACGAGATAGTGTTGGAGAACACAGCCATATTCCTTATCGCTTGCAGCACGATACTCTCGCTTGTTCAGTAAGCAGCAGCCGTTTCCCTGCGGAAAACTTTTTCTTCCACTGGACGCTCTGTTGGTAGTTATACGCAAATTCTTGAACCCCGCCGCATCTCGATCTGATCTGGATCGCTGTTTACGCAATTATGGATTGAAGAGTTTGCCTGACATGAAGGAAACTGCAACAAAACTAAAACACAAAGTGCTTAAAAGCTATGGACCTCGCTACCTGTCACTACCAATTCAAAACAATCTATTACTGCTCACTAAAATAGTTTAGTGGTTATAAATATGCAATTATACCGAAGGTATGCGAAGGACGAAAAGTACTCATAACCGTCATTCCGCATCTAAATTAAGAATAAATATAAAAATCAGTGAAAATTAAAAACAAATTAAAGAAATTGTTATAACCAAAAAGGCTGATTGCTTATAATTAAGTAATCACTATCAATTTTTTCAACACTATAAGCATTATAGCTTAATACAGAAACCCTTAAACCAAGCAAAAACGAACCAAAAATGCACCGATACGTCTGTCTCTAGAATGAGGAATTACCTCAATCAGCCTTAGCGAACACAACTCTATTTCAATCTATGAAATTCTGGCACAAAATAAAAATAAAGCTATCCATAATAGGTATCGAACGGGCAATATAATGCGCAGAGTAATTGACTAAGAAGTGTGAATTTTTTATAAAAATCGCGTAGGTTCCGCAGCACATTGTCTATGCTTTCTGCAATCCGGCAATCCGGAAACGCTTACGCTAGAGACGCTTGCGCCGGATAGCAAAATTTTACTTGATTACGCATATCACTCAGCCAAACTTAAGCTATACTGTAAACAAACACTTTCAAGCGGATGAATACTCTGCTAAAGAATGTTAAAAACTCTATATGGACACTTATTATGCAATTTGTAGCGAAGATATGCCTCGTTGCCTCGCTGAATTTGAATATTAATTCAACTAACGTTATGACTTAAAAGTACTGATGCCTTGTTTCTTAGTAAGGGCAGTAAAAACAACCATCATACGATGCAGGATGTTGAGGATAGCTGAGCAAAATGAGTAATCAGGAAATTTTATTGACGGCAGGCTACATATTGACACGCCTAGCGATGCTGGATATGTTTCCACGTAGAAGCCATCCCGAGTCAATGACGTTATTTATTAAGCGTTCCGGCATCTCTGCAAGATAGGGAGTGAGTATGGTTGCGGTAAGAAGTGCACACTTGAACCCGGCGAATCAATTTTCCGCGAATGACTGGGCAACCAGTCTGGGTCTCCCCAATCCGCAATCAAGTGAACGGCTAGCTGACACCTTGCACTACTGCAAGCAGCGGTGCAAGGACCATCCGGATGCCCCCTACTACTGTGGCGCGGCATTGAAATGGTGGAAATTTTGTCCATGCTTGGCATGGACAGCGACAGCTTGTGCGCGGCGCTATTATTCCCCCTCGCAGATATAGAGGTGGTGGAAGGGACGGCGCTGGAGGCGAAATTCGGCAAGAGCGTCGTTGAGCTGGTATACGGTGTGCGCGATATGGACGCGATCCGCCAGTTGAAGGCAACCCATAATGATTCCATAGCGCCGGAGCAGGCCAATAACGTGCGACGCATGCTGCTGGCTATCGTCAAGAATTTCCGCTGCGTGGTGATAAAGCTCGCTGAACGTATCGCCCATTTACGCGAGCTGAAGGATGCGCCGGAAGACGAGCAGGTGCTCGCGGCGAAAGAAAGCACCAATATTTATGCGCCACTTGCTAACCGTCTCGGTATCGGCCAACTCAAGTGGGAGCTGGAGGATTTCTGCTTCCGCTACTTGCATCCCGATGAATACAAGCGTATCGCTAAGTTATTGTACGAGCGGCGTATTGACCGTGAACAGTATATCGAAGACTTTGTCGCCTCCTTGCGTAAGGCAATTAAGGCAGAAGGGCTGAAAGCCGACATCTATGGTCGGCCGAAACACATCTATAGCATCTGGCGCAAAATGCAGAAAAAGGCACTGGAATTCGACAAGCTGTTCGACGTGCGCGCGGTGCGTATAGTGGTAGAAAGAATTGAGGACTGCTATGCCGCGCTGGGAATTGTGTATACCTATTTTCGCTATTTGCCAGATGAGTTTGATGACTACGTCGCCAGCCCTAAACCCAACGGCTATCAATCGATCCATACCGTAGTATTGGGCCCGCGCGATAAAATGCTTGAAATCCAGATCCGCACGCGCCAGATGCACGAGAACGCTGAGCTCGGGGTGGCCGCACATTGGAAGTATAAGGAAGGAGGCACCGCCCTGGCTGGCAGCCGATCCGGCTATGAGCAGCGCATCGCCTGGCTGCGCAAGCTGCTGTCTTGGCAGGAAGAGATGGCGGACTCCGACGCAATGCTCGATGAAGTGCGCAGCCAGATGCTTGACGACCGCGTCTATGTGTTTACGCCTAAAGGGGACGTGATGGATTTGCCGGCCGGTTCCACCCCGCTGGATTTCGCTTACTATATCCATAGCGATGTAGGACACCGCTGCATCGGCGCTAAAATCAGCGGCCGTATCGCGCCCTTCACCTATCAGTTGCGCATGGGCGATCATGTGGAAATCATCACTCAGAAACACCCCAATCCGAGCCGCGACTGGCTGAATCCAAACTTGGGTTATGTAACCACGAGCCGCGGGCGCTCTAAAATTCATAACTGGTTTCGCAAGCAGGATCGAGATAAAAACATCGATGCCGGGCGAGAATTGTTGGAAGAGAAACTAGAGTATCTGAGCATCAGCGTGCGTGAGGCGGAAAAATTGCTACTGCTGCGCTACAATGTCAATACGTTCGATGAACTCCTGGCGTCCATCGGAGGCGGTTACGTGCGAATTAGCGAGATAATCAATTACCTGCAGAGTAAACTAAATAAACCCAGTGCTGAAGAAGACAAGCAGGCGCGCCGCCAGCTGAATCAAAAACTCCTCTAGTATCGCGCAATCGCGATAATGGCCGGGTGGTAGTCGAGGGAGTAAGCAACTTGATACACTATATCGCGCGATGCTGTCAGGCGATCCCGGGGACTGTATCACGGGTTTTATCACTCAGAAACACCGCGTTTCTATTCATCGCGCCGATTGCCAGAAGCTACCAGACCTCAAGGCTAAAGCGCCGGAACGTATTATAGGCGTGGTATGGGGCCAACGCTACTCTAGCATGTATTTGCTTATGGTTAGAAGTCACCGCCAAAGATCGCGCCGGCCTACTGCGCGATATCACCACCATTCTTGCCAACGAGAAGATTAACATGCTGGGGGTTGCTAGCCGCAGCAATGTGAAAAAACAGTTAACCACCATTGACATGAATATCGAGATCTATAACCATCAGGTGCCGGGAAAAATAATCTTAAAACTCAACCAACTCCCGGATATCATTGACACGCTGCGGCTGCACGGTAACTGACTCGTCAAAGGATGCATTGTGTATTATATACTGGAAAGTAGCATGTTTTTTAAAAATTTAGGTTTCACTTACTACCGTGAAGTGGTATTGCCTAATACTGATTGAAGAAATTCCTGATAATAGAGTAAAATACATCCGTTCAGTATTATCTCAAACTCTTCACTAGAATGAATCGTGGCCTTGCAGCACATCTTCTATAAAACCATTAAATTGCTCGACGATATCTCGGTGGCTTAGCGTTTTCGTAGGTTACAAAGACGATTTGTAAATTCTTTCCCATTGTCTATAAGCACCCTATGAATAGCCATTAGACATGTTCGACTAAGATTAAGCAAAACATCGTGTATTAGAGAATCTTTATCTATTCTGTTTTATTAAAAAGTCACTTATCTATATACTTTGACTAACTTTTTCTCTCAGTTCTAAATAGCATATTTTTACAGTTAAGACTGCAGATCTCGAATCATCGAATTGATTGAGTCAGGTAGATGTCAAATCAATTCTTATATTACGGCCTAGTCGAGTAAGCAGTGCCGTAAAACCGGAAATTACAGCTCTAAATTTAGAGGAAATTCAAATCTCGGATTAAAAATTGATGCGTATTCTAATTTTAGAAGAACACTCATTGATAGATTTTGTAATCTAACCTTGTCTGAAATATAGCCCTCCTAAAAGCGCTTTCAGCATTCAAACGAGTCTTGTCACTCTATCGTGCCTTTCACTGTCACATGATAAAGGTTAAAAAATACGATACATGCACTGAATAAGAGCGCGACGATGTAATTTATGCGTATAAATTATGAGCTGAAGAAATGTCATATTTTCACTAGAGAAACTTGTTTTTATTGATGCAATGACAACAAAGACAAATATTATTAGCTTAAAAAGCGGCCGAAGATGAGGCCAACGACGCTAGGCTAATGTACTTCTTTCCCATAAGAAAACGAGAATACTGACTTCTAGCATACAAGTCTATCTAGATTCAGTGCAACCATGCTACTCGAAGGAGTAATGAGAAAACATACTTGCCTTGCTTGTGTAGAACAAGCACTTCTTCCTGCGCTTGTATTAGGAAATATCATGATAAATAATTTTGTTACTTATAAAGTTGATAGTGTGCGAGAAGTTATTAAGGCTAAAGGTATACCTCTTCTTTATCTTCTTCTTTATTCGCCGAATTTAAATCCTATCGAGATGGCGATTCTCAAGCCAAAATCATTGCTGAGAAAAACAGTAGAAAAAACTGTTGATTGGCTTTTGAATTCGATTGCTCAGGCTATTAAGTTGGTTTTTAGCGAAATATAAACTGGAATAGATAAGAAAGGCTCTAATCGCGGCCTTGGCTTTATAGAGAGGGATAGAAAGCCATCGAGTAGCTTGATCTATCCCTACGAAAAGATATACGCTGTACGTCAATATGCAGATAACCAAGCCTATAAATTTTAAAGGATTTTTGCTTTGGTTTTACGGCTTTCTCCTGCACGACAACACGCCAATCTCCTAATCCATGTCTGTTTAAACAACGCTATCGCGCTAAATCTAATGCGGATATTGAGGATAGTAGCCCTGCACGTGACGCTATAGATAGAAAATCTACGGCAAGAACCATTGATTCGCTGTCAAATGCGATCCCTCAATTAAACATTACAACAATTTTATTGCAGCTCGATATAAACTAGAATAGATGAAAAGTTCCTGAGCCAAAAGTAAATGCAAAATCCTTACTTTCTTAAAGAGCTTCTCTGATTTTAAGTGTAGTAGTTGTTTAACGATGCAACCTAATCATCATGAAATTTTGTTCTCTAGTACATCTCTCAATAGCCATCTTGCCATGAATAGAAATGTACTATGAAGGTTTCTATAATAATCTGAGACCGAAAATAAATTAACGATAAAGAGAACATAAAACCAGCGTGCTTTCCTTCTAAAGCGATAAGGCAAGAGAGTAAGGCGCTGGTGAGTAAAAGCGTTGCTTAGGCATGAATGCTGACGCCTGCGCACGATAAAGAGACTAAAGAAATTATAGAAGCCATGACTGCCGAACGCCATGGCGCGACCGCGCCCGACATGGCTCAGCGATATTTCCGCATGACAAGTGTTGCGTTGGTGCCGCCGAAACCAAAGCTATTGCTCATGACGGTAGTTAATATGCATTCAGTCGGTTCAGTGATGACGTTCATCCCCTCCGCCTGCTGATCGAGTTCATCAATATTAATGCTGGGGGCAATAAAACAATGCTCCAGCATTAATAGCGTAAAGATTGTCTCATGTACACCTGCCGCGCCTAGCGAGTGACCAGTCATCGCTTTAGTCGAGGAGAACGCCGGGTGCTGGCTGCCAAAGGTTTCACGAATCGCCAACAGCTCTTGCACGTCGCCGACCGGCGTGGAAGTGCCGTGGACGTTAAGATAATCTACCGGCGTATCAACATCTTTCAGCGCCATTTTCATGCAGCGAATGGCGCCTTCGCCGGATGGCAGCACCATGTCTGAGCCGTCAGAGGTCGCGCCATAACCGATGATTTCGGCATAAATATGAGCACCGCGCGACCGAGCATGCTCCAGCTCTTCCACGACCACTATACCGCCGCCGCCAGCGATAATAAATCCATCACGATTGACATCATAGGTACGCGACGCTTTCTCTGGTGTTTCATTATAGTGGGTGGATAACGCCCCCATCGCATCAAATTCACAGGCCATTTCCCAGCACAGCTCTTCACCGCCACCGGCGAAGACCACATCTTGCTTGCCAAGCTGAATCATTTCTGCAGCATTACCGATGCAATGCGCAGAGGTTGAACAAGCCGAGCTAATAGAATAATTGATACCGCGAATTTTAAAGGGGGTCGCTAAGCACGCCGATACGCCGGAGGCCATGGCTTTGGTAACCATATAAGGCCCTACGCCGCGTAAGCCGCGGGCGCGCATGCCGTCAGCTCCGGCAACCTGATTACGCGGCGAGCCTCCGCCGGAGCCCACAATAAGGCCAGTACAATCGTTAGAGACCATGTCAGGCGTTAATCCGGAATCGGCAATCGCTTGCTCCATGGCTAGAAAGGCGTAGACAGAGGCATCACTCATAAATCGTGCTATTTTGCGATCAATCAGACCGGTAGTATCGAGCTTGACATTACCCCAGACGTGACTGCGCATGCCGGAATCTTTTAATTCCTGAGAAAAGGTAATCCCGCAGCGGCCTTGTTGCAAGGAAGCCAGGACTTCTTTTTTGTCGTTACCGATACTTGATAAGATTCCCAGGCCGGTAATCACAGCACGTTTCATTTAATACCTCTCGTAATAATGTTGGAGTTTGAGTCACGCACTTTAGCTTACAGATGTAAGCTGAACAAGCCTGATGAGCGGATGTGAGCAAAATTTGCACTGAAAAGCCTGTGTAGTTAGAATCGCACGACTCTTCCTGCCATGAGCCTGCTGCCATGAACCGCCGCGCTATTGTGCCCGCCGTAGTACGCTAAAATGAAAGGGTACAGTTATTTCCCTAAAATTTTATGACATTTACTTTCCCAATCAGGCTAGCTTAGCAAAAACGCGCCATGTTTTTCTCAACAGAAACAACTTGCCAGCCTGCTTTACGCATCATCAAGACTCGGTCTTCCGGGTGGCAGAAACTGAGCTAAGCACCGACCTCAATTTTTTGGCCTTATGGCATGCCTTTGATCAACACTGGCGACAACAGTCAATAACGAGCGCACAGAGCCTGCATTTTATCTACTTTAAGAAATTTTCGCTCAGATCGGAAAACTTACAGCGGTGCACTTGAGCTGCAGGAAGAGCTGACGCCGCTAGTGCGAGCACTGCAACCCCCCTCTAGCCGCCGCTGTTGGCCGGGACTCACTGTCTAGTGCTAGGGCACGGCTGGGTCATTATTAATATCGCTTTTGGCGATATGAACGCGCTTACTATCACGCTGGATCCCAGCCTTGAAAATCGCGTTGATGCCTGGTTTTTAATAATTTCGCGACAGCGAATAATCCCCATATATGACGGGAAACGCTATTTTGTTATATCTAGCTTAGCGGAATTAACCAGCAGTTTCACTACCTTTACCGCTGTCGGCTTTGTTCACCGCGAGCCTTAGCAGGCCGGATTCGGCGTGACAAAGATAAAGCGCCCTGGTATGTGCGTTCCGCAGCCCCCGGGTGATCGAGCGATACCGAGGCACAGCCCGCCCGCATCACGCTTTATCGCGACGACGCTCAACCAGCTAGGACGCTTTCGGTTGTCGTCAGGGCGAACCCTACCCATTGAACAATCACCGGCATAATGCGCTGGTCAGTTTTATACTACGGCGTTGTTTTAATTGATTACTGATACGTTAGATGAACAATAGCAGACCGGGTAGCGTAGTGCCACTGATCCGGTTGAAGCACCTGATAATTCCCTGCTCTAGTGCTAACCGCTGCGCGACGACAATACAGCCGTTGGCAAAACTACTGATGGCACTAGTGCGCCTGCCATCAGATGCTCAATTTTTACTACGATATCTGCAAGGCTTCCGCTCCGAATGATAGCGGTTCTAGCTAAACCGTGAATAACCTACGCATCATCGTCACCATGCCGGTGCCGCCGCAAGGATATCCGCGCACTGCGCACGCTGGCGCAATAAATGATCCATTAGTACGATCGCCATCATGGCCTCGGCGATAGGCACCGCGCGTATACCAACACAAGGATCGTGACGACCAGAGATCACTATCTCCACCGCCTCGCCGTTGCGATTTATCGTCTGACCGGACACTACGATACTAGAGGTAGGCTTCAAGGCGATATGAGCGATCACCGGCTGGCCGCTGCTAATACCGCCGAGAATACCGCCGGCGTGATTGCTTTTAAAACCCTCGGGAATGATCTCGTCACGGTTTTCGCTGCCGTGCTTATCGATCACCGAGAAGCCATCACCTATCTCGACTCCTTTCACGGCGTTAATACTCATTAGTGCGTGGGCCAAATCGGCATCAAGACGATCGAACACCGGCTCGCCCAGGCCAGCGGGCAAATTCTCTGCCATAACCGTGACCCTGGCGCCGATAGACTCCCCGGTTTTTTTTAAATCGCGCATCAACGCATCGAGCACTTCCAAACAATCGATATCCGGGCAGAAAAACGGATTTTTTCTACCTGCGCCCAATCTTTGAGTGCGCAGCGAATATTGCCCATTTGCGCTAGAAAACCGCGCACCTGCACGCCGCAGTGTTGCTCCAAATAGATCTTAGCGATAGTACCTGCGGCGACGCGTATCACCGTTTCCCGTGCCGATGAACGACCGCCGCCGCGATAATCTCGCCGCCCATACTTCCGTTCGTAGCTGTAATCGGCGTGGCCCGGACGGTAGAGACCCTTGATCGAGCTGTAATCTTCTGAGCACTGATCTGCATTTTCAATAAGCAGCCCGATGCTGGTACCGGTAGTGACGCCCTCAAATACACCGGATAGGATCTTCACGCGATCCGGCTCGCACCGCTGCGTGGTATAGCACGACGTGCCGGGCCTCCGGCGGTCGAGATTGCACTGCAGGTCGTCTTCGCTAAGCGGAATACCCGGTGGTACGCCGTCAACAATTCCACCTAGTGCAGGACCGTGTGATTCACCGAAAGTGGTAACGCGGAAAAATTGTCCAATACTGTTTCCTGCCATCCGGCTTCCTTATCAATTCCTCAAAAATAAAAGAGAAACTCCCTAGCCATAAAGGCTCTATGACTGGGGCAGAGATTTTAATCACGGTACAGCTTAAAAAGTTCGCTACAGGCAATTAACTGCTGTCGCGTCAACATGAATATACCGTCGCCACCAAAGGTCAATTCCAGCCAGCGGAACGGCACCTGTGGGTATTGCGCTATCAAACACAGCATGCTGTTACCTACTTCGCAAATTATCACGCCATCCTCAGCAAGGTAATCTGGCGCACAGGCTAGAATACGCCGCACCAACTTGAGTCCATCGCTGCCAGCGGCCAAGCCCAACACCGGTTCGGCATAGAATTCAGCCGGCAGATTATTCATATCCTCCTCATCTACATAAGGCGGATTAGTGAGGATTACGTCATAGGGCTGCGGCAGTAAGTCACAGAATAAATCAGAGCAAATTAGGCTTACCCGACACTCAACGCCGTGCGCCTGGATATTGCGCTCCGCCACCGCCAACACTTCAGGATTAATATCGACTGCGTCGACCTCCGCTTCGCGATAAGCGTAGACGCAGGCGATGGCGATGCAACCGCTGCCGGCACACATATCAAGGATGCGCGTCGGCGAATACGTTAGCAGATCGCGAAAACGATCGATAATCAGTTCGCCAATAGGCGAACGCGGAATTACTACGCGATCGTCAACATAAAACTCCAGGCCACAGAACCAGGCCTTATTAGTCAAGTACGGCACGGGTATGCGCTCATTAACTCGGCGCATGACCCGCTTGACTAAGCGAGCACGCTCACTGGAAGTCAGGCGCGTACCGCGTATCTCTGGTGGCAGATCTAACGGCAGGAACAAACTGGGCAATACTAAGTGCAGCGCTTCATCCCACGGATTATCGGTACCGTGACCGTAATAGAGTTGCGCGGCATTAAATTGGCTGACTGCCCAGCGAAGCATGTCCTGTATTGTATGCATTTCCGCTATCGCTTCATCCACAAGAAATTTATCCAACCCCCCTCCACAGCTTTCCCTTTTTTTATTAAGCGCTAGTGTCACATCACATATTAAATTACGGATAAAGACGCTTGAACTTAATGCGAGCATTATCAGTAGTAGAATGCCAATCGATCTTAGCGTTTATCTGTGTGTACCAAGCAATAAGTTTATTTCGCAAATGTCTCAATATTGTAAAGAAAATGATTCAGGCATTGATCAATCAGCATATTGAGTTTAATTTCCGAAATGTTTAGCTAACTACTATGTTTAGGTATATAAACGAATTCAAAACGATCTCAGAAAACGTTGAAGAGATTCACTGGGAATCTTGATCATGTTACATTTCGTAAGATAATATAGTTTTTAAAGAATTTAATCTTAATTTTGTACTAATATTGCATAGACTGCAATAGCGTTTTACTACCCAGTTCTGATTGAGATAATTCCCGCTTGTAGAGCCAGAGATGTCGATGTAATGTGACCCTAGGCTCTTCACCAGAATCAAAATATTAATTTTTCAAAATCTCTTCTGTACGCCTATTAAATCTCTTGACTATACGATCCCTTTGTGGTGGATTAGTGATCCAAGACCGTATTCTATATCAAGCTCTATACATAAGCCGTTGAATTCGTGTTTTTTCGGTAGCTGAACGTTTTCGCAGGCTAAAAAGATAATCTGTAAATTCTTTGTCATTGTCTGCAAGCACTCAATAAATAGCTATCAGACAGGCTCGACCAAGATCATCCAAGAAATGTCGCACATTAGCTACAGTATTTGATTTAGAGTTGTTTAGTCTATATCTACGAAAAGAATAACGTCGTGAGGTTTTATTAAAATATTTCATCTCAAAATGAACATAACCAGACTCATAGCTTTTTAACGCTTTATGCTTTGGTGTTGGTGCTTTCTCCTTCATATCACGCAAACGCATGAATTCATGCCCATATAAATAACGATTTAGGCCAGATTGAGATACGGAGGAATTCAAGAACTCGCGTACCACCGCTAAAAGATTGTTCAGTAGAAAAATTAGTCTCTGGAAACTGCCGGATTGATCAGGCCTATAAAGCGGACGATGCACGTTCAGCACGCTTTCCACAACTGCAACGAAATCAACATTGGTTTCTGGCGGTATAACCAAGTCAATCTTTGTTCAAAGATTTTAATTTTTTTATTATGCGGTTTACTGTTTCACGAAACATCGTTGTGACGTATTGTAGTTCCAGAGCTTTATCGACCAGCAGTCGCAAGATTTACTGTCCCCGCCCTTCTGGCAACTTACTGCAACTTAGCCTAATTAAATGCGCTTCAGTATCATTATCGACAATGCGGTTATAGACTCGTTTCCTTGGTTTACGGCTCGGGAACTGCCTTAATCTCTTTTTCGATAAAACAATATTTGAGCCGATCGATCTTACGAGCATCTATTTGTAAAATCTCGGCCACCGCCTCGCTACTCCGTCGCTTTACATGTTAAATTTATGTATTTTAAATAAAAAAATAAATGCATTTACAACTTTCTATGTGCATACTTCTCTTTGCTGCACGACACTTTCAGTTGCGTGCCTTCTTGCAACCTGAAGATAATAATGTATTTTTAGGGCATTTCTTCATCTCTAGATACAGATACTACAACTGTTACTTTTTACGCATTAAGATAATAGTCTGACATGAAGTGACAGACAAAGCAGCAGCCAATAACCCCTGCAGAGAAACGACGTCATATTTTGCCGTCAACGGTAAGGAAGGGATAAACTAATATAGATGAAGAGAAAAGCAATGAAAAAACGATTTACACTGGCAGAAGATGAGCTACTGCTATTCAGGCAGACAGTGCTGGGCGCTAAGCCGCTACCGCAAGACCAGGTAAGACCGTCCTCGCAGCGTCGTATAAAAATCAATCTACCATCACGACGATTTCTCCAGGAAGAGATAAGCGATAGTTTCTACTTTTCCGATGAATTCCAGCCACTGCTTCAGGAGGGCGGGCCGCCGCGCTATGTCCGCTCGGACGTGAGCGCGCATGAGGTAAAAAAGCTACGGCGCGGTGATTATACGCCAGAGCTTTTTTTAGATTTGCACGGGCTCACGCGGGCGGAAGCAAAACAAGAATTAAGCGCGCTGATCAGCGCCTGCCGGCGTGAACATGTATATTGTGCCTGCGTTATGCACGGACACGGTAAACATATCTTGAAGCAGCAAACACCGCTTTGGCTGGCGCAACATCCTGACGTTAAAGGTTTTCATCAAGCTCCGAAAGAATTTGGCGGCAGCGCAGCGCTGTCGATTCTGGTAGAGTTAGCGCTTTAAAAGATAAAAGTTGTGGTAGTGCTACCGGATTCATCGTCATCTTACCGGAATGTCCCGACACATCTCTCCATGTCTGCTATCACGCCGTGGAGAATTATTAGCAATTTTAGTGTATAGCGATCAGGCTACGTTCTACTCTGACACCTCGCAAACCTATTCTCTATCCTTAAATTTAATCTGGTTTATCAACAGGGTCAGCAGATGAAATCCTCTTAATCGATTTCAGCTTTCCTGAACAGACTGGAGCGGCTTTATTTCTCTGGCATCTGCAGCGCCGCAAGATATTTTACTAAAATCTCGATAAAAATATCAAAGGCCTTGTTCGCGGCATTGCGGCTTTTTGCTAGAGAATTTTTGATCTATTCCCATTTATATCCTGCTTTAACAAAAATGTAACAATTTTACAAGAAATTTCTTGCATGGCTTGAGCTATCGCATTCTACAGCAAATCAACAGTTCTTTCTGAAGATTTTCTGAGAAGTGATTTATAGATTAGAAATATCATTTTGATAGGATTCAAATCCGGCCTCAAAAGCGAAAGATAAAGAAGAATTGCATATTTAATCTAAATAGCGTCTTGCACACTATCAGCTTTATAAGTAGCTAAATCATCTATTATTACGATAGTTCTTCATGCAAGTTTAAGGAAAAGCACCCGCTCTATATAAGAAAAATTAAGTTTTTACTGTAAAATATACTATTTAAACCTCAGAAAAAATTAGCCATAGCATATAGATAAATTGCTATGTAATATGCTAGAAAAAGATACTCTAGCTAAATATTTTGCAGATCAGCCTTCACTTTCTGTTGCATCGCTTTAAGAAGTAAAACTATAGCGTTACCCATTTTGCAGACTCAACAACGTGCGCGCTATCTTTTCGGAAACATCTTTTCTATAGCACTCAAAAACCAAGAGCATCCCTAGTAGCCAGCTTGGAGAATGCGCTTAGACATTTAGTCCCGGATTATTATATAGACCCTCGTTGAGCAGACCTGTTCATAGCAAGATGGCCACTCAGAGATATAGGTTAGGGCAAAAAATCATAATAATTAGACTCCATAGTCAGGCAACTACAACACCTAAAATCAGGGTCACTCTTCAAGCAAGTAATAAGCCAGCATCTACTTTGGCTAAGCGTTATGGCCTATCTGAACTGATAGTTTCTAAATAGAAAAACCAGATAGTGTTGAAGATTATGGCGATATTCTTTATTGTTTACAGACGACGCCGTTACTGCTCAGGAAGCCCTAGCGGCTTCTCTGCAAAAGACGATTTTTCTCCCATTAGACGATCTGTTGACGGTCGCATGCTGTCGCATTCTGGAAGACAGAATAATTTATTTTTTAATAATTTAGATTTAGTAATATTTTATATACTATAATAAAGTTTTACTAGCTAATATTGATTGATGTAATTCCTGATTATAGATCCAAATATATGGGTGCAATGTGAGCCCAAGCTTTTCAGTAGAATAAAGTAGCTTTTTAGCACACCCTCTATACACGAATTAAGTCGTTCAACTGTACGATTCGTTCGTTTGTGAGCGCAACCGTAAGCTAAAACATTGTTTTATATCAATCTCTACACATAAACCATTGAATTCATGTTTCCCTTCACCACTATGTTAAAACGGATCCACATTGATAATTCAGTCACTATTTAAAAAGAAATCAAAAAATGATCTTGGATACTTAAAAATCACAAGATGCTTTGATGAGTAACGATAAACGCATCCATATTCGCAATCTCTACATCAAAAAAACGCTAAGCAGTACCGGGGGTTCAGGACCATGCCAGTCAGAATTTTTCTTCAATCACGCATCGGTACACAAAAACTACAGAGTACGTTTAGAGTACTTTTTTCGCCTCACACCCCTTCTGCATAGTGGTGTTTTATAACCACTGATTTAAATTAAGAGCTTTCCTGTGGCTAAGTATTTTCGCAAGCCAAAAAGACAATCTGTAAGTTTTCCCCCATTGTTTATAAGTACAGGATGAATAGTTATCGGATATGCTTGACTAAAATCACACAAGAAACGTCGTACATTATTGGCGGTCTTAGTTTTGTAGAGACGGACAGAATCACTCAACATATAACCAAAAAAGATAACGTCATAAAATTTTATTTAGTATTTATGGAAGATATTTCATATCAAGATGCAGGCATTCAAGCTCATAGCCTTTAAACGCTTTTTGCTTTCATTTTAGTTCTTTATCCCGCAAACGCTCTAATCCATGCCTGCGTAAACAGCGAGCAAGCGAGATCAAGATACGGCCGGTTCTAGCATTTGCGTACAACCGCCAACAAATCGTCTCGTGGAAGAAAACTGTCTTCTGCAGGGAGACGGCTACGGTTTTCTGAGCTGGCGATAGCCTCGTCTATAAAAGATAGAGAATATCGCCGCTCTTGAATACCATCTAATTCTTGTCATTTAGAAATGATCAGTGCAGAGATGCAAGCACGCTTAGCTAAAATAAATACTCGCTCATTGCTTTCCTGAAGAGCGACTCTGATTTGTAGTTGTCTGACTATGAGGTCTAATCATTATGATATTTCCTCTCAATTACATCCCTTAGTAGGCATCTTGCCATCAAGAGAGCTGTGCGACGAGGGTCTCTAAAATAATCCGGAATCAAATAAACATTAAAAATTCTATAGCGAGTACTTGCCATGCCATTTCTAGCCAACATGCGCCTTGTCACCTATCCGAATTTAAGTATTCATTTCACTAACGTTATAACTTACGAGCACTGATACCGCGTGTCTTGGTGGCAGAATTAAAAATATCCACAATGCGATACATCCTGTTGAGGATGTAACACTTTTCATTTATTTCGATTTATATTCCGCTAAGAAAAATTATAGTAATTTTTATTAGAAATTAACTTAATCGCTTGAGAGATTGCATTCGACAGCGCATTAACGATTCTTGCTAAAGCTTTTCTGAATAGTGATTTAGAAAATAATTAAAAATATCTAATTACTTATTTAATCAGCTACTTCAACAGCGTGTATAGTATTTTGAGCGCTCTCAATGATGCCTCTGCCAAGAAACGCAATATCAGAGCTCTCACGTCATAAAGTAGGTTAAATCGATACTTAAAATTGACTAGATAATAAGGCTTATATTGGTTATGAATAGCCCGGCAAGTGCCCGTTATAACGTTTTTGACATTTCCCAGCAGAGTATTAATTCATTTGAACATGTCTATTTCCAGTGTGGCTTAATTTTGGCCGCATAAAATGCGTAATTAGGGAAAATGTGATGAAACACATAAGAGTTAAGATTTCACCTTCTAAGCTGATAAAACATTCTAACTTTTTAAAAAAAGTTATTTATGGTTTCCTGCTTTTGGATAAGATGAAAAAAATCATGCTCAGAAGGAAGAGTTAAAAGATATAAGCTTTGTTACTTGCATGTTGAGATGAAATTTATTTCATAAATACTAAATGAAATCTTGCGATACTATCTTTTCGTCGCCATAGATCGTGTGACTTGATAATTCTTTATCCATTTCTAAAAAGCTAAGACCCGACTAATACACGACGTTTCTTAGATAATCTTAGTTGATCATATCCCATATCTGTTAATAAATATAAATAGTTAATTTAGTAATTTAATGAGCATATAGAAGATATTCTTAATAGTCACCATTTTGTTCAGATAAGAGCTTTCGATTACACTCCATCGATATATTTTTCTCTACAATCAGGAATTATCTCAATCAGCATTGATGAGTAAAACTTTAGTAGATGCAACGAAAGATTGATACAAAATCAAACCTGAGTTATTCAAAAAACACACTATTTTCGGGATGTGACAGAATTTTATTCTTGAGCTTCCAGGCCGTATTGTAACTAACGCCCAACTCACGAGACAGCTGTAGCGCTGAGAAACCATTTTTACGTTGAGTCAAAAGGTAGATTGCAAGAAACCACGTCGTTAAAGGCAGGTGCGTAGCATGAAACATGGTGTTCGCAGTCAGCGAGGCTTGATGATGGCAACGATGACACTGGTAGACGCCCCGTGAAAGCTGACAACCAGTTGCGTTGTCGCAAACAGGACATATAAAACCCGAAGGCCAGCGTAGCTTAAGCAATGCCTCACGGCACTGCGTTTCACTACCATACAGCTCGAGAAACGCGAGCAAAGACAAACCCTGCTGAAACTGAATAAGATTGCAAGTCATCTGGGCATCTCCTAGCAAATTTTCAATTTCTAATGTAGCTCAATCTTGAGCCGTTTAAAGCATGCACTCTTTTGCTTTTGTGAAACCGGATTAATCAGCAATTAATACGCACCAGCACTTTTCCTTATGAGACTTCATCGACCGCTCAAGATCCGGGCTGGTCAATACGGCCTGCGCGCTTCGCCGGATACCAGCTTGCTAGCAGACTAAGCAAAAGCGCGGTGGCGAGTACGCTCGTGACATCTACCCAGTGCAGCTCGGTCGGCAGAAAATCGATAAAGTAAACGTCTCCGGACAGCAGACGGTGGCCCGACAAACGCTCCAGCCTCTTCACGAGCATGGTTAGATTAAGCGCTATCGACACGCCGATCAACACGCCGAGCGCGCTGCCGGTCAAGCCGGCTAGCAGGCCATACCAAATAAAAATAGCACGAGTCAGCCCGTCTTTCGTGCCGAGAGTGCGTAAAATTGCAATATCGGTGCTTTTATCTTTAACCGCCATCACTAGCGTCGAAAGAATATTAAAACAAGCGACACCCATTACTAGCGCCATCGCTAAGTACATAATGGCACGGATCATTTGAATATCGCGATACATATAGCCGTATGTACTAATCCAGCTGCGAATTTTGACATAGACATTGGTCACTTCTCCCGCGTCCCGAACTAGTTTGTTTGCGCTGAAAACGTCACTGACCTTAATAGCGATGCCGCCTATGTCTTCACCGCGCTGCAGATAGTTCTGGGCATCTGCTAGCGGCACCATCGCAAAATTATAATTTAGCTGACCATTCAGCGCCAAAATTCCGCTGACCTGTAAATGAATACGTTTTGGCTGTAGCAGCTTCATCTGTGGATCGCTATTAGGAATCATAACTGTAAGCCAATCGCCAGACTTGATCTGTAGCGTATCAGCCACTCCTTTACCCATAATGATTTGCTGTTGACCGGCCTGAAAACAAGACCAGTCATGGCCCTGAACATAGCGCGGCAAGATGCTCAACCGCATTTCCAACAGAGGATCTACACCTTTAATCTGGATGGCCTGCAACTTGTCGTCACGCTTAACTAGGCCGGTAAAATTAAGATAGGGCGCGGCCGTAAGGATACCCGGCACCTGTTCGATGCGTTTTAATACCGCCGGCCAGTTGGCAAAAGGCGGATTCACCGGCTCAATCTCTCCGTGGGGCAGCGCCGCCAAAATACGGTTGTTTAACTCACGCTCGAACCCATTCATGGCGCTTAGGCCGATAATCAGCACTGCTACCCCCAGCGTAATGCCAATAGTCGAGATGATCGAAATCAACGACACTATACGGCCCTGCCGGCGCCCCTGGCTGAAGCGACGCGCGATTTTCAACGATAGCGGCATTCTCATTGCGCGGCTTCCAGTAGCGTGCCATCCCGCATTTCTAACTGCCTATGGAGCCGCTTTGCCAGTTGAAGATCATGAGTCACTACTAGAAAAGCAGTGCCATGATGCATATTCAGATCGCACAACACTTTAAAGATACTCTCAGCATTGCGCGGAGCCAGATTACCGGTGGGCTCGTCGGCTAGCACAAGCGCCGGATGATTTACGAGCGCGCGGGCGATAGCCACGCGCTGACGTTCGCCGCCAGAAAGTTCCGCAGGACGATGGAGACCACGCTTTTCAAGGCCTACTGCTGCCAGCATTTCTTGCGCTCTCTCTTTTGCTTGAGCCGATCGAGTATCGCCAATTAAAAGTGGCATCGCGACATTTTCCAGCGCGCTGAAATCCGGCAGTAAATGATGGAACTGATAGATAAAGCCCAACCGCCGGTTACGCAATAACGCCCGTGCATCAGAAGAAAGCGTATTCATCGGCTGGCCTTCAAATATTACTTCGCCACCGGTCGGCGTATCCAGCCCGCCAAGCAAGTGTAATAGCGTGCTTTTGCCGGAACCGGAACTGCCGAGAATTGCCATCATTTCGCCGCGCTGCAGTGTGAAACTCACGTTACGTAATACATCGGTGCAAAGCTTACCCTCCTGATAACGTTTGCTAAGTTGGGAACAGCGTAACAAGGGAGCATTATTCATATTGTAAAGCCTCAGCGGGATGAGCAGCGGCGGCACGCCAGGAAGGATAAATCGTGGACAGCAGAGCTACGGCCATGGCCGACAGCGTGATGACTGCTACCTGCACCGGTTCGATTATAGCTACCGGCAAAGCGCTCCCGTCAAGCAGCGCCCCGAAGGCCGACTTTAGACGGCTTAATTGACTGGCTAGGAAGATACCGATACCTGCGCCCAGCAACACGCCGATAATGCTTGCACTAGCCCCCTGGGCGATAAACATCAGCATAACCTGCCGGCGATTCAGTCCCTGTGTCTGCAAAATAGCCACCTCGCGCTGTTTTTCCATTACCTGTAGTCCGAGCAAGCTGATAACATTAAATGCCGCCACCGCGACGATCAGGCTTAATAGGAGGCCTATCATATTTTTTTCCATACGCACAGCCTCAAACAATTGCCCCTTGCGTTCGCGCCAATCGTGCCATACCAGACCATCCGGTAAAGACTGCATGCTCAAGCGATCTACCGCCAGAGGCTGCTCTAACCACAAACGCCAACCGGTAACATAGCCGGCGGGATAGCGCATCAAGCGCACCGCATCCTGCTGATTAACTAGCAGTTGGTAGCTATCGACTTCGCTGTTGGCGGAAAAAGTACCGACCACGGTGAATATCCGCTGGCTAGGAATACGCCCCATCGGGGTGAATTGACTGGCCCAAGGCACCATCAACCGCAATACATCACCACGCTTCACGCCGAGCACGGCGGCCAGTTTATTCCCCAGAATCACCCGGTATTGCCCGGTTAACAAGTCATCTTGCCAGGCTTCCTGCATATGGTGCGACAGCGGTTCGAAATCCCCTGGATTGACGCCAATCATCACGCCCACCGCCAGACTACGCGCGCTTTGCAGTACGACATCTCCGGTGCTCAGCGGTGCCACGCGCGTTATCCCGGCAAGCGCTTCTGGCACCGAGGCCGGAATACGTTTAGGATCAAGCCGCCTCTCAGAGGTAGTCAACAGCACGTGAGGCATTAAGCCAAGAATATTGCTCTCCAGTTCACGCTCAAGACCGTTCATTACTGATAACACTACTACCATCGCCATTACTCCAAACGTGATGGCGATGGTAGAGAACCAGGATACAAAACGACCAAATCCGTCTGATCCCTGTCTACGCATGTAACGAAGGCTAATATATAATATGACAGGTTGATACATTGATTTTCGTCTAGGTAAAGTTGTAAAAACACAGTAATCAGTGATCATAAAGGGTCGTATGGTATTAGGGAACCATTAAGCGCTGCAACGATTGGCTTTTATTCCCGCAAGCACAAACATTTTGGCTATCGTTTCGCCGCTACGGCTTCTACTGCAGGCCGTTCTGCAACGGCTGCATGATGTGAAAAAGAGATTTACTATTATCTATTACATTCCGAAAGGAAATATCGTTGCTTTTTGAATGATCCATGTTTGATATTGCACTAATATTTTATAAACCATAATAGAGCTTTATTGCCTAATGCTAATTAAAACAATTCCTGATTGTAGAGGCAGATATGTTGGTGCAGCGTAATTCTAGTTTCTTCGCTAGAATAGAAACAATGTCTTTGCAAGACATATTCTATAGGCGCATTAAATCGCTTAGCCATACTGATCGTTGTTGAAACCACAAGAGAGTTCGATAAGTAACCATACACGTATCTATAATAACCAATCTCTGTATCAAAAAACGCTACACAGCGCGACGACGCCGTTTCTAGCGCCATATCAGTCAAGAAGCTTGCTTTGCTAACGCATCTGCATGCAGAAATCTCAGAACACGTTTATAAGTACTTTTTCTCCTCGCATGCTTTTGGCATAATGACGTATTTACAATCGTGATTCTGCATCAAGTTAGGGATAAATACAAAATTAGTTAAAAGAAAAATAAAATTAAAAAGTCTGATTATTTATGATCAAGTAATCAGTATTACTTTTTCTCAAAAGCAGAATCATTAGATCTTAACACAGAAAAGCTAAGTAAAAAATAATCTTAAATATAATAACACACATGAGATCTAAGCTCTCATATTCTGAGCCAACCAAACAGCTTCACTAGCTATATTTTAAAAAAGCAAAAAATTTATTTATGATTTTTTTTCGGTAAGATAAAAGATGAAAGATGAAAGGAAGATCATGTTGGGAATGATGGCTAAAATCACTGATTTTAATAACACTATTTTACTTAGCGTGAAAATGGCTACTGCCTCCTGGGGGCGCAGCCTTGTCTGCAAACTACGGAGAACATAGCTATGATGCTTAGTAATATCGAAACAATCAGCTCAGAAATGCGATAATATTTAGCTAAAATAGACTCCGACTCTTTGCTTAGTTGAAGAGCGGCCCTGATTTTAGGTTTTATAGTTGCCTAATCATGGAGCCTAATCATCATAATATTTTGCTTTCTACTATATTTTTCATAAGCCATCTTAGCATGAACAGGCTGTGCGACGAAAGTCTTATGATGATTCGAATCCAAACAGTGATTTTTTATAGGGCATCTATCGAGCGACTCGATCGATTTTTATCCGCCTCCACAACGCCAAGATCACGACTCATGCAAGACGTTTACTGCGTAATCTTAATCGAGAATGTCTTATCGTTATTCATCGAGCACTTGCAGATAATGAAAAAATTTACAGATCTTTTTGGCCCATGAAAACGATCAGCTACCGGGAAACATGAATTCGAACTCTTATGTGCAGAGCTTGACATAGAACATTGCCTTGGCCTACATCAATGCACCCAGAAACGAATAGTATGGTCAAACTGATTTAATGGTCGTATAGAAGATGTTTTATAAAGCTACGATTTCTATTCTGGAAAAAAGCTTGAGATCAGTCCGAACTAACACGCCTGACTTTATAATCAAGATTTGCCTCAATCAGTATTGAAGCAGTAAAACTCTGTTACGGTCTATCAAATCTTAGCACCAAATCACGCCTAAATTGTTCAAAGGAATCATACTGCCTTCCTAGATATAATGTTTTCACAGGCGAAAAGACGATCTGTAAATCCTTTGCTATTTTTTATAAGCACCTATAGCCATAAAAAATGTTCGATTAAGATCACGCAAGAAACGTAGTGCATTAGCCGATAACCTTAGCTTTATAAAAACACATAAAATACATTGATTCGCTTGATTTATACCTACGTAAAGAGGGCGTCATGAAGTTTTATTTAGTATTTGTAGAATATATTTCACATCAAAATACAGGAAACCAAGCTGATAGCTTTTACATGCCCTATGTTTTAGTTTTGGTGCTTTTTTCTTCACGTCACGCAAACGCCCAAATTTATACCCATATAAACATCGAAGTAGGCCAGCTCAAGATACGGCAGGTTTTAAGAATGCACTAATGACCGCTAACAGATTATTTAGTTAGAGAAAAAGGTCTTCCATAAAAAAATTACCACTGCTTCTTGAACAGGCCACAGTGAGGGCTGCAAACGACGGGAAGCATGGTTATGATCTTGAAGACTATCTCATTTTAGTACCTAAAACGGTCAGTTTAGAGATACTATAACGCTTAGCTAAAGTAGATGCTGCCTCATTACTTTCTTAAAGAGCGCTCTAATCTTAGGTTTGATGGTTGCACAAAGATAGAGCTAGTTATGATGGTATTTTACCATTAATTATATCTCTAAATATATTTCTTTCCACAAACAGAGCTATACAATGAGAGCTTTCATAATAATCTGAGACAAAATAAGCAACCTGCCTTAATTGGTTATAACTAATTGATTGTATTTTTTTATTTTTTGCTAATTCCTATACTCATTCCTAATGTGTGTGCAAAATGATTGATTTATTTATGAGCTTCCCCTTTCGGCAAGAGGAAAAGAAAGATTAGGCATAGAATAACGAGCATATAATAATAAAAGACGTCCGAAAACGTGCCAGCGTCCGGATGCTTACCGATTTTGTCTTGAAAGATATTCTTTTACTTGTCTAGAACAGGCGCAGGAGGCTTATGCCTAAACCGACGAATCTATTCTCGCGACTAACGACCGCAGTAAAATTTTACTATAGACAAACTATACTAACTCACAAGACGTAATAAAAAGTCCAGTGGCTTGTGTTTCCTTAAAAGTCCTAATTTCTAGACCTCCTTACTCTATCTAAAAAACCAAAATACATTAAAACACTCCTCATGTTAATAAGCTTTAGTCTGATGATTTATGCCGCTCTCAAACATCATATACATAATGCTTTGGCGATTTAAGGACGTAATGCGATAGATAGGAAGAAAAACTGACTTAAAAACTGACAGCACATGCGGTTTTTCTTTATTGTTATAGGAGTGACAACTTCAATATTGGTAACAAACGCCAGCAAGCATCTAACCTCAATTCCGTTCACAAGACTCTGATTGATGCACTAGATGACTGATCCTGTCGACCTGACTCCTAAATTAGGTGGTCAAATGACAGATTAAAAATCTGATTGTAAAAACCGCCACCCTTCCCTTCATTTAATTCTTCTTTTTTCTTATTAAAAGCAGGGAAAATAAATAAATTATTTATTTTTCAAAAATATAGATATTTAGACTATTTTGTAAGCCGAGAGAGTAAGCTCTTAAATCTCATGTGTTTATCATATTTTTAATTCTTTTTGCTTGGCTGAAAGGTTTCTATATTAAGCCGTAGTAATTCTAGCTTTGAGAAAACAGTGACACTGATCATTTAATTACTTGATTACGCATCTTACCCCCTAAGTTTAAGCTACGCCGGAAATAGACGCTTTTAAATGGATGAATACTCTGCTGGAAAATATAAAAAATGCTATAATCTGCACTCACAATGCGCGACCAACATACATCTCGTTATATGATTTCAGTATCGATTGCACTAAATCAATGACCTAGGATCATTGACACTGTGCTTCTTGAGAAGCAGCACTAAAAGCATCGAGAATGTATATAGATTTTTAAGGCTAGCTGAGATAAAATTTATAATCAGGTTTAATTATGAATAACTAGAGTAACTAGCCTTAGTGCGTTGTAGCTCATTGATTGTATTTATTTCACTAATTTTTATATTTATTCCCGATTTAGATGCGGCATGAAAATTTATTTATACTTTTCTTCTTTATCGATAATATAAAAAAGCAGGAACGAAGTGATAACTAAATATAACTTACTGCATTTCTATAAAAAAATAGTAAATCTCTTGGAGATCTTTTAGTTTATTTACCTAAATCAGTAAGCGACGTTTCCCAAGTTAACAACTAAATAACCATCTTCCGATAAATTTATATTTTTAATACGGAAATAATAAATAAATACATTGCCATAAAAACCTTTTTCCTTAAACAGCAGACGTGGAGTGCGAATGTAAGCCAAATAAAACACGATCAGTCCTAGAATTAAAATCAGAGTAGAGGCAAAAATCCTGCCGCGGCTCGTGATATTTTTATACAGTAGCATCAGCAGCAAAACGATAAAAATCAGACTGTGCAGCGCGGAATCTACAACAAACTCATCAAAGACGGCAAATAACAGAGCAACAACAGTTATTATCAGTAAGCGGATATCGGTAACCGTTACACCTTCCCTTAAAAAAGTAAAAAACCGAGGCAATTTCCCCCGGTTTGATACCGGCATGCTTACAAAGCCAACAGCCCAACCCAGTAGCCGAAGATACCTATCACGAAGAAGCTTATAATAATCCACAGCGCGTTCACTTTCCGGCGCAGGAGCCACATACAACCAAAAGTAAGTAGTAGCGGCACCAGCCCCGGCATCAGTTGATCCAGTATTGTCTGGACGGTGGTGGCGGTGGTTTGCCCTTCGGTGTTGGTGATACGGGACACCACAAAGGGGATATTGACGTGGGTCCATTTATTAACCAAGGCCCCCATAACAAATAGACCGAGAATGGACGCCCCTTCGGTTAATTTTTGCAGGAAGCCTCCGCCCATATCGTTGACGATATTGATCCCTTTACGGTATCCATACGCCACGCCGTAATAACGGGTAGCGAGGCGCACTAAGTTGAATAAAACCGTACGGTACCCCAGAAAATCGGGTCGCCAACCCCGGCAAGAGGCCCCATTAAACCGACTTTAATGCCATTGATGGCGGCGTCATCAATCACCGAGCCATTGGCGCGCTGTTCTTCCATCGCCATGCTAACGCCTAATACCGGCGCGGCCACATAAGGATGAGTGTTAAAGAACTCCAGATGCCGTTTAATCGCCTGCTTGCGATCATCGTTATTTTCCGGATACAAGCGACGAATCGCCGGCACCATCGAGAAACAAAAACCGAGCGCCTGCATACGCTCAAAGTTCCAGGATCCCTGGAAAAGATTAGAGCGGATAAATACACTGCGTATATCACCGGGCGTCAGTTTCTTTTGACTTCTATCTGTAGTATAGATCATTTTCCTTACCTATTAATCCAGTTCATTATCGGAATTATTAACGCGCCGGGCCGGTGTAGCCTGTTCTGCGACCCGAGTATAGCGCGGGCTAAGCTGGATGTAGAGCATGGCCATAACCACGCCAATCACCCCCAATGCTACCAAGTTAAAGCTGGTGAATGCCGCGGTGACGAAACCGAGGTAAAAGAACGGCATAAGATAACCCACACGCATCATATTGATGACCATCGCATAGCCAACCACAACAATCATGCCGCCGGCGATATTCAGCCCATGAGTGACGACTTCCGGAATCGAATTGAGCAGGTTTTGTACGACATCTGTACCAACTGACACACCTACGATAACTGCAGGAATGGCGATGCGCATTGCCTGCAACACTAACGCCGAAATATGGAGCCAGCCCAGCGCCGTAAGGTTACCGCGTTCGGCGGCGCTATCGGCCGCATGCTGAAAGGCAACGGTGATGGTACGCACTATAATGGTTAACACCTGACCTGCGGCCGCAAGGGGTATCGCTAACGCGATACCGGATCCGACGCTTTGATTACCCGCGATGATTAAAATAGTGGAAATGATCGACGCCAGAGCTGCATCGGGCGACACCGCAGCGCCAATATTCATCCAGCCCAGCGCGATTAGTTCCAATGTCCCGCCGATAATGATACCAGTTTTCAGGTCACCTAGAACCAGACCGATCAAGGTACAGGCCACCAGTGGACGGTGGAACTGAAATTCGTCGAGAATCGATCCCATTCCTGCAATGCAGGCGACGACGAATATCAGTACAATTTGAAGCGTGCTGATCTCCATTGTACTTCTCCTCTCACTTTCGTGACTTTCATAATAGAGCAATGAATCCGTTTCTAGGCAAACTTACACTCTTAATCGTGACTATTTAACGCAGGACTCAATGCCGAGTTTTTTAATTAAATCCATGATCTTCAGCAAAGAATCGCTAGGGACTTTACGCACTTCTAGCTCAATTCCGCGTTCATTTAGTGTATTGAATGCCTCGATATCTTTTTCGTCTACCGACACAGCATTGTTTATCTGGGTTTTGCCCTGCCGGAAGGCCATACCACCAATATTAACTGTGGTAATCGGAACACCGCCTTTAACCAGGCGCAAAACGTCTGTCGGGTTGGTAAATAACAGCATCACGCGGTCATTAGCATATTTCGGGTTGTGGTAAACGCGAATCGCTTTCGCCACGTCAACAACATGCGCCGTAACTCCTGGAGGCGCTACCTGCATCAGCAGGGTTTTACGTACTGTATCGGCGGCGACTTCGTCGCTGACCACGATAATACGTTGAACGTTAGTGTCTTTCGTCCAGCAGGTGACTACCTGGCCGTGAATCAGACGGTCGTCGATGCGCGCAAGACCAATGCTCATATGGCCGCCTTGCCCAGCCGATAACGGCGCCGAAACCGACATAACAGCCGGGATGATCTGTTCCGGTTCTGGGCTTTTCAGCGCTTTCACTCCAATTCGCCCGGTTTCCACTGCGATGTCAACTAGTTTCTGAAAGGCAGGATTATCGTCGCGGGCCATAAAGGTTTCGACCAGCATGGGGATATTTACGCCGGTTACAACTTCATATTTTTTTATCAATGACAATCCGGCTTGCCGCATTAAAAGGGCTGCCTCCCCAAGTATCGACTAGAAATAATACGCCCGCTGTAGTGTCAAGATCCGCCAAGCGAGCGGTATATTTCTCAATCAATATTTCAGTGTTTTCCCCAGGGACAAAATCGATCCACGCGACGTTGTCTTGTGTACCTAAGATCATTTCAGTCGTTTTCAGTAATTGCTCGGCCGTTGACCCGTGAGTGCCAATAACAATAGCAATACTCACTGGATATCTCCTCTGTTGATAAAATAGGTTATTTGCCCTGCGAGAAAGTCGTATCGAGGGTCCCAGCTCTATAGTTGTATAACTAAAAAGTAATTAACAACGTCTGCCCTGATCGATGTCTGCCTTACAGGCTGATTTGCTTTAGTTATTGGTTTGGACGCTGATAAGTAAACCACGATTTATTTTAGTGTATAAAAAAATAAAAATTGTGACGCTGCTCAGTTATTTTGTTGCCGGAATTGGGACAAACGCATAAAAATACTTGATTCGGCACTCTACCCAGTCAAATTTGAGTCAAAAAAAAGATAATTTTCGAGTAGATGAATACTCTGCTAGAGAATATTAAAAATGCGATAATAGGTGCTTACCATGTAATTCGTGACCAACATGCGCCTCGTTACTTGTCTAAATGTAAGCATTGATTTAACCGACGCTATGACTTAGGAGTACTAATACCTCGCTTCTTAGTTGGGGTATTCAGAGTTGCCATAATGCCATACAGCCTATTCAAGATAGCTGAGCAAAATGCAATATAGCTCAGAAGGAATAAACAGACTGAGGTAAAAAGTTTCTTGATTACGCATTTTGCTCAACTAGCCTCAATCCATAAATTGCATGGTAAATGCTTATTATAATATTTTTAACATTCTCGAATAGAATATTCATCGACCTAAAAAGTGTTTATTTTTAGTGTAGATTAGGCTTAGCTGTCTAAAGCACATAATTAAGAAAAGTTTTGTGCCAGAGGGTAATTCCCTGATAGAGTAAAGCGTTTAAATTATAAAAAAGAAAACAGCCCTCCGATAAACTGTCACTCAAGCTGTTTCATCATGTTTCCTAATTACGTATTTTATCCAGCTAAGTTTAAGCTATATTAAAAATAAATAATTTTTGAGTGAATGAATTCTCTGCTGGAGAATCTTAAAACGCCATAACGGGCACTGACCATGCAATTCGTAAGCAATATACGCCTCGTTACCTGGCCGAATTTGAGTATCGATTTAACTGACGTTATGACTCGGGATCGCTGAGAGCGCGCTTTTTGGTGGCCGCATTGAAAGCACTCATAAATGCCATACAGGCTGTTGAAGATAGCTGAGCAGCATGCGTAATTAGGTTATGTTTTGTCCGCTTACGCGATGATTGTTGCCCCTTACCTATGCGCTTTGCGCTGGCTCTTTTTTCGTCATGTTTGATCCCGCTCTCCAAGAAAATTTGACTCTTGGCGGTTTACCGCTGCGCGTTTGCCCGCAAAAATGCGGCTTAACCCTCTAATTACTACAGCCTGAATACGTTACGAAGCCTGTGATAACATTCTTAATGGACCCCTCAATTTGGTTAGGATTATTAACCCTAATCGTTTTGGAGATCGTTCTCGGTATCGATAATATAGTCTTTATTGCGATTCTGGCGGACAAACTCTCGCCTAAAAAGCGTGATCGAGCACGGGTTATAGGCCTGTCCTTGGCACTGATTATGCGCCTTGGGCTGCTGTCGCTGATTTCATGGATTGTCACACTTACTCACCCGCTTTTTACTTTGAGCAGCTTTTCCTTTTCAGGCCGTGGTCTAATCTTGCTGCTAGGGGAGTTTTCCTTTTGTTTAAAGCAACCACGGAGTTGCATGAACGTTTAGAAAATAGAGAGCACGACAAGAGCGCGGGCCGCGGATACGCCAGTTTTTGGGCGGTAGTGGTACAAATCGTGATATTTGACGCAGTCTTTTCTCTAGATGCGGTCATCACGGCGGTGAGTATGGTTAACAACCTGCCCGTCATGATGACCGCTGTAGTGATTGCCATGGCAATTATGCTGCTAGCGTCTCGTTCGCTGACTCGTTTCGTTAACCATCATCAAACCGTAGTCGTGCTATGTCTCAGCTTTTTGCTGATGATAGGTCTTAGTCTGATTGCCGAAGGGTTTGGTTTTCATATTCCGAAAGGCTATCTGTATGCAGCGATCGGCTTCTCAATCCTTATCGAGATGTTCAACCAGATAGCGCGCCACAATTTTATCAAAAACCAGTCCGCTAAGCCGATGCGCGAGCGCGCCGCGGAAGCGATTATGCGGTTAATGGGCAGTAGAGTGCAGCGTGACAGCGGCGAGGATGATTCGGCGCAGGCGTTTAAGCAGGCGCATTTCGCCGATGAAGAGCGCTACATGATTACCGGCGTGCTATCGTTAGCATCACGCACCCTGCGCAGTGTGATGACGCCGCGTAACGAAATAACTTGGCTGAACTGCCAACGGCCAATAAAGGAGCTGCGCGAGACACTCATGGAGACACCGCACAATATGTTCCCGGTCTGTAACGGCGATTTAGATCAGCTTATTGGTATCGTGCGGGCTAAAGATTTGATGGCGGCTGTAGATAACGGCGAACAGGTCAAAGCCTATGCTGCAGCTAACCCGGCAATTGTCGTGCCGGAAACCCTGGATGTATTGAAGCTGCTGGAGGAGTTACGCCGGGCGAAAAGCAGTATGGTAATGGTGTCTAACGAGCTCGGTATTGTTCAGGGGCTGGTGACACCCCTAGATGTGCTGGAAGCCATTGCCGGCGAGTTTCCTGACGAGGATGAGACGCCGGAAATAGAGTTTCATGAAGACGGCTGGCTAGCAAAAGGCAGCACCGACTTGCATGCATTACAGCAAGCGTTAGATACTCAGGCGCTAGCGCGCGGACATGATAACATTGCCTCATTGGCTGGGTTATTGTTATCGCAGTGCGATCAAATGCCGATTGAAGGGGATGTGCTAATGCTTGATAAATGGCGTTTTACTATTCGCCAGATGGTGGAGTATCGTGTCGAACTGGTTTGGATTGAATGTCTAGCGCCGCGGCACGGGAAGAATGATGAGGAATAAGACGCTAAGTACCGCCGACAGGGCGATGAGAGGCGGCTTCCGCTGAATCCCGCCGCTCGGCAATAAGCATTGCATAACTCGGAATGCGTCGTCGCCGTAACGTGTCTTTGCAGCGCTCGAAGCAGATTAGAAGACAAAATACCGCTAGCGCCGCTGGATTTTTTCGGCTCTGAATACAAGTGGAAACTTAGGCTGCGACACTTCTCGAGAGCCCTTTATAGCGGCACGTCTGCATTAGCATTTCATGATCACCCTAGGTATTTCAGCAACATCCCTGCTTTAGCAGTCTATGGATGCGAGCATCTAAGCTCAGTCACACTGCGTCTCGATAGCGATGCCTCCGGATGAAGTTTCGCGGCATTTAGTATTAATGCTCTTGCTAGTTTCATAGATGCTTTCAATAACCTTATCAAGAGAGATGCGTGGCGAGTTGGTACGACGCGGCGTCATACGCAAGGCATTAATCGCTTTCAGGCTGGTGATCGCATTACGCCTCGATGCACGGCACGTGCATATGGTATTACACTATAATATATTAAATGAATAATGGATATAGATAAGGACGCTTAAGCTTGATATCAGAGTGAACAGTACAGTAGTAAAACGCCCATCAATCTTAGCATTTATCTGAGCGCGTTGTATCTGCTAAGCGGTAACTTCACCTTGCAATGTCTCAATCTTGTCAATATAACGATTAAGGCATTAGCCGATCGACAGATTGAGTTCGCTTCTCATCATGTTTAGCTAACTGACATTTTTTGGCTGTATGAACGAATTCAAAACCGTTTTATAAAGCCTTGGCTTAATAGGAAAAGAAGGCTAATTACGACGAATCTAGGCTATAGATGTTAAGATTTTTGATAACCAGGGTAATTCGGTGTATGTAAAGATATTCTATCAGATATTTTTAATAAAGTGACACCGAATTGATCCTTGTTCTATGCTCAGTCTATGCTCGACCTGCACTATCACTCTAGTTAGCGGAGAACCCGCCAACAGCTCAGTAATTATGAAGACATTGTAAACCCTTAGTATCTTAAGATGTAAAAAGTATCTGTCGCCAGAGTTAAAGAAATCTCTAAAAGTGGAGTAATAAAAATACATTGGCCCTATATCCGGAGAAAGAACGGAACTGGGGGCGCTGATCTAGTGGGAGCTAGCATGCAGAAAGTTGTTAATGAATTTATTTTATTGAATTATTATATATTAACTGAACATCTAAGACAAAGGAGCAGCTAAACGCTAGCTAAGATTTTATAAATCTATGATCGTAAGATCAATCGGGTCAAGCGTTATTTTGTCGAAGAAAGGCTTGAGGCAGTCATGACCCGTAAACCAAGCAAGCAAGTATATGACCACATTGAGAATGGTGATACCGAAGCGCATTTTATTGCGCTAAGCTGCAGCGAGCCGTTAGAGAAACGGGACAGTAAACCTTGCAATTACTTGCTGATCAAGCTGCAGAACTATAATAAGTCAAAACGCTCTTGCGTAAAACAGTCATGCGTACAATCAAAAAAACGAACAGAAACCGTGGATAAAGATCGGCTGGATTATGCCGCTAAAAGCCAATTCCGAGTTCGTTGCGGCCAGGGCGCGTTTATCAGCAGTTTTGCGCCTTGCATGTATTCAGCATAATGATATATTTATCATACCTGATTTTAATAAAAACTATTTTAATTAGCATGATTTTATCATTTTTAAAATAAAAATGATAAAATCACATAATTTAGTGATTTAATGAGCGTATAGAAGATGTGCCATAAAAGCAGCATTTCTATGCTGGTAAAGAGCTTGAGATTACACTGTTCCAAAACATCTATTGCTCTACAATTAGAAATTGGCTTCATCAGTATGAACTATGCAAAACTCTATTGCAGTCTATAAAATATTGGTACAAAATCAAACCTAAATTATTTAAAAGTAACTAGACTACCTTTCTAGACATAACACGCTACCCTCTCTGAATTTTCACACACCAGAAATGCGCATAACTCTTATAGAGCGTCGCCCATTCTGCAGTTAACCCCGCGGGAAAAAATCGCCTGTTGGAGAAGAATAATTATGGTAACGCTAACAAAAGAGGCCTCGCAGGTGCGCGCAGCCTTACTAGCCCGTAGACTCGAGACACCACTGCGAGGCAAAGTGCTAGATAACGAAGCGCGCAAACGTCTTATTGCCGAGCATATGACAGCTATCATGACGCTGCTCAACCTAGACTTGACCGATGACAGCTTGGCGGAAACGCCGCATCGCATCGCTAAGATGTATGTGGAAGAGATGTTTGCTGGCCTTAATTATGTCAATTTTCCTAAAATCACGATCATCGAAAACAAGATGAAAGTAGATGAAATGATTACGGTGCGCGACATTACGTTGATCAGCACCTGTGAACATCACTTCGTGATTATTGATGGCAAGGCGACGGTATCTTATATTCCTAAACTCTGGATTATAGGTCTGTCAAAAATCAATCGTATCGTGCAGTTCTTTGCCCAGCGGCCGCAGGTGCAGGAGCAACTGACACAGCAGATCCTGCTAGCGTTGCAAACGCTACTCGGCACTAATAACGTAGCAGTCTTAATTAATGCCGTGCATTTTTGCGTCAAAGCACGAGGAATCCGCGACACCACTAGCACTACCACCACAACATCCCTAGGCGGACTATTTAAATCTAATCAAAATATCCGCCAGGAATTTTTTCGTGCTGTTACGCATCATAACGGTTAACTTGTTGTTGACCCTCAATCACGGCGTCGCTAGCGCGGCCTGACAGAAGAGACGAGTCTCTTAACGCGTAAAAAACAGTAGTTACAAGTATCTATGACTAGAACTGAAGAAGTTTTCCAAAATGGAGAAATGGGAAATACATTATTACCCTTGTATTAGAAACGGGATTATCTACTAATCTGGGTAACCCGACTCTTTACCCAACCATCACTCGACCGCATCGTAAGACGATCGCCGGCGCTGAGTTGACCAGTTTGTTTCACCACTGCACTGTGGCTATCCGTAGTGATACGGAAGCCCCAAGCCAGAGCCTTCAAGCGGGCTTATGCTTTCTAACCGGGAGCAAAGCGCCATAAAGGAATCATTTTTCCGACTTACGGCGGAGTTTATGCTCTGACTCAGCCGATAATGCAGCGCCCGCAATTTCTGCAGCAGACGGTTGATGCGCGCCTCGAGCACCTGCTGGTGCAAGACGTTGCCACAAATGCGCATGACAGCGCAGTGCTTACGCAGTTGCCCCTGTAGGCAGTCGTCCAATTAGCGGCGCAGGGTTACCTGTGCGGCTTGCTGGCGCGCGAGACGCAACTGCACATGCTGCTGGTGCAGTCGTTGCTGCACAAGGTCATGCCGTTGTTGATGCTGTGCTAGAAAATAATCTATCGCTATTTCTAGCCGTTGCTGTTGAGGCTGTAATTGACGCAGCAGTTACAACTGGTTTCGGCTCACGAGCTCAGCCGCAGCTGAAGGCGTTGACATGCGCAAATCAGCGACAAAATCGGCGATAGTAACATCAGTCTCATGGCCGATCCGCGCTGACTACCGGCAAGCGGCTGGCAAAAATCGCCCGCGCTACCCTTTCATCATTAAAGCCGGCAAGATCTTCCAGCGAACCACCCCGCGACTGACGATTAGCACATCGCACTCAGCAGGCCGGGCTGGGCAGTGGTTGCTTATATTTTTAACTAAACAGTCTCTCGCTGCTTAATTGTTGTTTAAGCAGCTCGAATTGCTGTTGTAGTAATTCATCGCCGGCTGGCTGCATGCTTTCGGTGATAAGTTGGTAGTCCGCTTCGCCGTTCATAGAACGTGAGGGTTCACGCACTAATACCTGCTGACCATTGCGCAGCGAAAACGTGGTATAGCAGTTCTTGTTGCGAAATATAACACAGCGCACCTGAGCGTAATTATCCTTGAAGGTGAAATACCAGTGACCAGAGGCAGGCTGGAAAAATTAGAGATTTCTCCCGTGAGCGAAACCTGACCTATTTCTCCTTCTAACGACTTTCGCACTGCTTTATTAAGACAGCTGACAATAAAAATTAGGGAAAAGGCGCGCTAAACATGTCAGCGAAATCAAAGTCTATTGAAAATATTAATTAATATTACTCATTATAAAACAGTAATCAAGAATTTTTTAAAATAGTACTGGAGGAAAGCGATTACACTCTATATAATACTGTTGCAATTTTTTATCTGTTTTACATCTATTTTGTTGAGATATTGCCATGCTACGTATTGCTAAAGACGCTCTGACATTCGACGATGTTTTACTCCTTCCTGCTCATTCTACAGTATTACCCAATACGGTCAATCTCTCCACTCGATTAACGCAAAAAATACGCTTAAATATTCCGATACTGTCTGCGGCAATGGATACGGTAACCGAATCCAGCCTGGCTATCGCTCTAGCACAGGAAGGCGGGATTGGCTTCATCCATAAAAATATGTCTATCGAACGCCAGGCGGACGAAGTCGCTCGTGTGAAACGTCATGAAAGCGGTGTCGTAACCAATCCACAGTGCGTCACACCCAGCACTACGCTATTCGAGGTAAAAAAGCTCACCGCATGCAACGGTTTCGCTGGCTACCCGGTGGTGACGGAAGATAATGAACTGGTGGGAATTATTACTGGTCGCGACGTTCGCTTCGTTACCGATCTTAGTCAGCCGGTTTCCGCCGTAATGACGCCGAAAGAACGCCTAGTGACGGTAAAAGAAGGTGAAGCCCGCGAAGTAGTACTGGCTAAAATGCACGAAAAGCGTGTTGAAAAAGTGCTCGTGGTGAGCGTGCAGTTTCATCTGTTCGGCATGATCACGGCAAAAGATTTCCAAAAAGCTAAACGCAAACCCAATGCCTGTAAAGATAAATACGGCCGCTTGCGCGTCGGTGCGGCGGTAAGCGCCGGCGCCGGTAACGAAGAACGCATCGACATCTTAGTAAAAACCGGCGTTGACGTCCTGCTTATAGATTCCTCCCACGGCCATTCTGAATCCGTTCTGCAGCGCATTCGCGACACCCGCGCTAAATACCCCGATCTGCAAATTATCGGCGGTAACGTTGCTACTGGCGCTGGTGCGCTCGCACTAGTCGAAGCGGGTGTCAGCGCAGTGAAAGTGGGTGTCGGCCCAGGCTCTATTTGCACAACCCGCATTGTCACCGGCGTCGGTGTCCCGCAGATTACTGCGATTTCTGATGCGGTTGAAGCTTTGGAAGGCACTGGGATCCCGGTTATCGCTGACGGTGGTATCCGCTTTTCCGGCGATATCGCTAAAGCCATCGCAGCCGGTAGTGCCTGCGTCATGGTAGGGTCTCTGTTAGCAGGCACCGAAGAAGCTCCCGGTGAAATAGAACTCTTCCAAGGCCGCTCTTTTAAATCCTACCGCGGCATGGGATCACTGGGCGCGATGTATAAAGGGTCGTCGGACCGATATTTTCAGACCGATAATGACGCCGATAAGCTAGTGCCGGAAGGAATCGAAGGCCGCGTAGCGTATAAAGGTCACCTGAAGGAAATTGTCTATCAACAAATGGGCGGACTACGTTCTTGTATGGGGCTGACTGGCTGTGCTACTATTGATGCACTTCGAACTAAAGCAGAATTCGTCCGTATCAGCAGTGCCGGCATTCGGGAAAGTCACATTCATGACGTCGCCATCACCAAAGAATCCCCAAACTACCGAATGGGTTAACAGTTTAGCCCTGCATCATTATATAGACTCTCGTTGCACAGCACTATTCATGCCAAGCCAACTACTGAGAGATATAGTTAAAGACAAAATATCACTTAATTACGGACTGTACCCAGTTAAGCTTTAGCTACATTAGAAAGAGACACTTTTAAAGCAAACAAATACTCTTCTGAAAATATGAAAATGTCATAATAAACACTTACCATACGATTTGTGCATTGAGACTAGAAAACTTTTTATCTATTCCCATTGATTAAATAGCCATTCCTCTATATGCCACGGCTAATTTTCTCTGAAATCTAAATAAGCAGATTCTCACAGTGAGTACTTAAGATCGCGAATAATCAGATTGATTTAGGCGGATAACTCTGCACCTTCAGCGGCGGATAAATATTAAACAGGCCCTTCTGTTGCACCTCGTTAGAGCAAGAGATTCTATGAGATAAGATCGAAATTTACAGCTCAAACCTAGAGGAAAGCCGAATTACAGATCAAAAATTAATGCGAATTCTGATTTTAATCTGACGTTTATTGATGCGTCTTATTATCTAATCTCGTCTGAAATATAAGTCTCTCTGAAAAGCACTTTCAGCACTCAAACGAACTTTGTCAATCTATCGCGCCTTTTACTGTCATAGGATAACGCTAACAAAGACCGTACATGCAACTAAATAAGAACGCGACGGTGTGATTCATGCTCAAAATTATGGCCTGAAAAAATGTGAGATTTCTTACCAGAGAAGCTTATTTTTATCAATTAAATAGCAACAACGAAAATATGAGCAGGTGAACGCGCAGAAGCAGACAAGATCAACAATGCTTGGCTTAATGCCTCAGATGTCTGCTGGAAACGACGACAATCACTTCTGGCATATGTCCATCTGGATTACGTACAACCATGCTGCTCGATAGAGCAATAAAGGAGCATACTTTCCTTGCTTGTGATATAAGAAAGACCTGTTCCTGAACTTTTACCAGAGAATATCGTGATAATTGATAATTTCGTTACTGATAAAGTTGAAAATCTATGAAAAGCTATTCTTCTTTATCTTTCTCCTTATTCACCGGATTTAAATGCCATCTAGATGGTCTCTTCAAGACTGAAATCACTACTTAGAAAAGCTACAGAAAAATAGTTGATTAGCTGTGGAATTCGATCACTTAAGCTATTAAATTAATGTCCTATAAAGATTAGGACAATTTTTGTCATAGCGGAATATAAACCGAAATAGATAAAAATAATATAGCTGATAAGGCGTGTAATTAGAAAACTTTTTACTTTAGCTAGTTTATTCATGCCGAGCTGTATTCTTTTGCCTGATTAGGCCTTTTCCTCAGCTAGCCTCAACAAGCTGTATGGTATTGTGGGGCTTTCAATGTCGCCACCAAGAAACGCGGCATCAGTGCTTCTAAGTCATAACGTCGGTTAGATCGATATTTAAATTCGGGCAGGTAACGAAGCGTATGTTAATTAAGCATTGCATGACAAGCACTCATTATAGTATTTTCAATATTCTCCAGCAGAGTATTTTTTTACTTAAAAGTGTCTACGTTCCATGTAATTCAAGAGTGGCTCTGCAAAGTGCATAACCACGAAATATAATGATAATTATTCTCCACAATCAGACAAATTTAATACCTAAAGAATAATATGCTCAAGAAACTTAATAAGCGCACAGAAGATGTGCCGTAAAGTTACTACCTCCATACTGCTGCAGAGCTTTAGATCACACTGCACCGGCATGTTTTTCTTTACAAGAAAAATTGTTCAATCTAGAATTGTCTCAATATTTATTGAGATAGAAAAATTCTATTGCAGTCTGCGAAATATTGGTACACAATTAAGATTAAATTGATTAAAAAAATCATACTATCTTCAGTATGCAAGTCTCTCTAGACTGGGCAATAATACTTTTTGCTATATACTCGCAAAAGCGCTATCAATGACAGAAAATATCCATAAACACCACATTCTAATTCTAGACTTCGGCTCGCAATACACTCAGCTGTTGGCCCGCCGGATACGTGAGCTCGGTGTCTATTGCAAACTTTGGGCATGGGATATAGTCGAAGCGCAAATACGTGACTTTAATCCCAGCGGCATTATTATTTCCGGCAGTCCAGAAAGTACCACCGAGCTTAACAGCCCGTGCGTGCCGGACTATGTGTTTCAGGCAGGCGTGCCAGTGCTGGGCATCTGCTACGGCATGCAAAGCATGGCGATACAGCTCGGCGGTAAAGTACAAGAGTCTTCCCGGCGCGAATTTGGTTATGCGCAGGTAGAAATACTGACCGACTGCTTACTAGTGCGCGACATCCAAGACGACATCAGCCCCGGCGGTGCGCCGCTTCTAGATGTCTGGATGAGCCATAGCGACCAAGTCACTGCTATTCCAGCGGACTTCATTAGCGTTGCCAGAACCGAAACCTGCCCCTTCGCTATTATAGCAAATGAAGAAAAACAGTTTTACGGCGTACAGTTTCATCCCGAAGTCACTCATACCCGTCAGGGGCAGCGCATGCTGGAGCGCTTTGTGCTCGATATCTGCCGGTGCCATCCGCTGCGGACACCGGCTAGGATTATCAAAGATGCGGTTGCGCACATTCGCGAGAAGGTCGGCGACGATCAGGTGCTCCTTGGATTATCTGGCGGCGTAGACTCATCGGTGACTGCGATGCTGCTGCATCGGGCCATTGGTAAGCAATTAATCTGTGTATTCATCGATAACGGCTTACTGCGCGTCAACGAGGCCAGTCAGGTGATGGAAATGTTTAGCGATTATCAGGGCCTGAAAATTATCTATGTGCCGGCGGAAGAGCGGTTCCTTTCCGCACTAGCCGGCATCGAAGATCCGGAAACCAAACGAAAAACCATCGGCCGGGTGTTTATAGAAATATTTGACGAACAGGCGCTGAACTTCACCGAGGTAAAATGGCTGGCGCAGGGCACTATTTACCCCGACGTTATCGAATCTGCCAGCACCGTTACCGGCAAGGCGCATCTCATCAAGTCGCATCATAATGTCGGTGGTCTGCCGAAAGAGATGAAAATGGGCTTAGTGGAGCCGCTGAAAGAATTGTTCAAAGACGAAGTGCGCAAGATAGGTCTCGAATTAGGCCTGCCGTATGACATGCTTTATCGCCACCCGTTCCCTGGCCCAGGGCTAGGCGTGCGGATTCTAGGTGAGGTACAAAAGGAGCATTGCGATCTGCTGCGCCGTGCCGACGCGATCTTTATCGAAGAACTATACAAGGCGAATCTATATAATAAAGTCAGCCAGGCCTTCACGGTTTTTTTGCCTCTACGTTCTGTCGGCGTAATGGGCGACGGTCGCAAGTACAACAGGGTCATAGCGCTACGCGCGGTGGAAAGCGTCGATTTTATGACAGCTCATTCGGCGCATCTACCGCACAAATTTTTGGGGCGCGTTTCCAACCGCATCATCAATGAGATTGACGGCATTTCCCGTGTAGTGTATGACATCTCAAGCAAACCACCAGCGACGATCGAGTGGGAATGATTAACAAGCTTTTATAAAAATTCCTAATTAAGCTTGTTGCTTAGCTATAGCACCTTTCATCTATTCCGCTTTATATCCGGCTGGGACAAAAATTATAACAATCTCTATCAGAAATTAACTCGATAGTTTAAGCGATTGCATTCTATAGCGAATCAACGACGCTTACTGCAGCTTTTTGAGCAGTGATTTCAGCCGGAAGACTCCATCTCGATAAGACTGGAATCCGATAAGTAAAAGGGAAAGATATTGCATCTTTAGCCTTAATAGCTTTTCGTACACCATCACTCTTATGTATAGAGCTACATTATCCACTATCACGACATTCTCTATTATCAACTTAGGAATAAGCGCCTGTTCTATATAAGCAAGAAAAGTCTGTTCGCTTATTGCCGATAGTTGCACCCAATCCAGATAGACGGATGCCAGAAGTGAGTGTCGTTATTTTCTAATGAGCGCATCAGGCATTCGTCTAGCATGGTTAACCCCGTCTGCTGCGGCGCTTTGACCTACTAATATTTATCGTTTTTGCCGTTTCATCAACAAAAATAAGCTTTTCTGGTAAAATGTGACATTTCTTCAGATCATAATTTTTCGCATGAACTGCATTATCGCATCACTGTTCAGTGGGATATCACATGGCGGCAAAAGCACAATAGAGTTAAAGAACGCGCTTGAATACTGAAAGTGCTTTTAGGGAATCTTATATCCAAATAAGATTAAGCTATAAGAGTGATCAATAAGTGTCAGGATAAAATCAGAAAACGCATCAATTTTTAATCTACCATTCGGGTTTCCTCTAGATTTAAAGCCGTAACTATTGTTTTTTACGAAATTGCTTATCAGTTCTTATTTTATATCTATACGTGGCTGCACGCGCAGAGCTACCTGTCTTCATTAATTTGATTATTCTCGATCTTAAGCTATTATTTTAAAAGGTGTGACTTAGCACTCAAAGAGAAATTAGTCACAGCATATAGATAAATCGCTATTTAATTAACTAAAATAGATAAAAAGTGCTCTAGTCTTCACAGACCGTATAGCATTGTGCGTATTTTGAATCCCACTATCAATCAGCGCGGCATTAGTTCTCCAATTCATAGCGTTTATAAAATCGAGATTTAAATTCAGCCAGATAATGAGACGCATCTTGACTGCGAATTTCATGGTAAGTATCCGTTATAGCATTTTTAACATTCACCAATAGAGCGCTTATATGCTTGCCTATTTTAAGGTAGCTCAAGCTTAGCTGTGCAAAATACATAATCAGAGCAAATATGATGAAGCATGTAAGATCTAAAAACTCGCGCTCTGCGTTTAGAAAACTAAACTTTTTAAAAAGTAAATAATTTATTTATTTTTCTCTACTTTTAGGTGCAGAATGATAGATGATAAATACACCATTATGCCAAAGTGATGCACAGCACAGGAGTGCTTATAAAAGCACGATGAAGCTCTTACGCTGATATGTGAGCAAATATACTCTAGGCTCGCATAGTTCTAGAGACCTCGGCAACGCAGCGCTCTGCTTAGCATTTTTACGATGCGGAGGGGCGTATAAATTCGCTTATAATCATTTGTTGCAGTGCCTTATGGTTTTAAAATATGCAAGACTGTTTTTTAATTTTCTCATAAAAGAATAGTGATTTAATTAGAACACTAAATCAGCCTTAAACTAGCAATGACAGCATGAAGGAAAAGTCACCAAAACCAAAAAAAGTGCTTAAAAGCTATGAGCTTGGTTACCTGCATGTTGATATAAAATATCTCCCATAAATGTTAAATAAAACCGCACAACATTATCCTTTCGTAGATATTCAGCGACTTGATAGGTTTTTATCCGTCTCCACAAAACTAATACCGCGGCCAATGGCCGGATATTTCTTGCATGTTCTTACTAGATCATGTTTATGCGTATTCATTGGGACACTTACCGACAATGATAAAAAATTTATAGATCGTCTTTTTAACCTTCGAAAACTTCAGCCACCGGAAAATACGACTTCGACTGCTTAAGAGCATGATACAGAATCATGTCTTGCCTACTTGATGCATCTATAAGAAATAGTAGAATCAAACAATTTAATAGGGGTATCATAGATGTGCTGAAAAGATACTATCTTATTATGTTGAAAAACGTAAGGTAAAATCATACCGACATTTCTAGCTTTATAATCAAGCATTGTCTCAATCAGTATTGGATACTAAATCTTTATTGCAGTATATGAGATATCAGTAAAAAATTAAACCTAAAATTATTAAATTAATACCCATTCTCGAAAATGATAGCAAGATGCTTACTAAAAAACATAGTTAAGCAGAAAACATCATGATGATTAGACTCCGCAGACAGATAACTATAACCCCCAAAATCAGAGCCGCTCTTCAGGTAACTAACAAGCAAACATCTATTTTAGTTAAGCGTTATAGAATTTCTGAACTGACCGCTTCTAAATATAAAAATGGTCTTTAAAATCATATCCATCTTTCCCGTTTTTAGACGACACCATCGCTTGCTCTGAAAACAGTATTCGTTTCCCTGAGGAAGACGCCCGTACGGAACGACTTGTTAGCTGTCGTACGCGAATTCTTGAGCCCGCGCCATATCTCGGTCTTGTCTCGATCGTTATTTATGCAGGCATAGATACAAGCCTTTGCGTGACATGGAGAAGAGAGCACTAAAAATCAAAGTGCAAAGCATTTAACAGCCATTAGGCTCGTTATCTACATGTTAATTTGAAATATCTTTCATAAATGCCAAATAAAACTTTATAATGTTACCTGTTACTAGGTGTGTCGTCTTTTCCTGGCTGTAGATTAAGCGACTCGATGGGCGTTATCTATCTCTACAAAGCAAAAACTCCGGCTAATGCACAATTTTTTGCGTGATCTTAATGAAGAATGTCTTATAGCTATTTATCGGATATGACAATTGCAAAAAATTTATAGATTGTCTTTTTAGACTGTGAATCACTGAGGCATCCGAAAGCATGCATCCAAGCAGCTCATGTGCAACGCGTGCTATAAAACACTATAATACACAATAATATTTTATCATAACTAATTGTATTATAAAGTTATTTAATGAGCATATAGAAGATATGCTACAAAGTCACTATTTTCATTTTGATGAATAGCTTGTGATCACACTGCATCAATACTATCCGACTTTACAGTCAGGAATTGACTCAATCGCATTGGCTAGCAAAATTCTGTTGCTATCTATTGTGTGATTGTAAATTACACAATAGATCATTTAAAAAAATCATTCAACCTCCTGAAAGGGAGCAAATAGTTTATATAAAACATAATATATGTCTATAGATAATATATCTTGCATTTTATTTTGTCATAAACGGTTTATTTTTTCTGCTTATTTTTCTTCCTCTCTAGCCGCCAAATGGATAATAGTATCACTGACGAGAAATACTTTCTCTTCTAAGCGTTAAGTTTTACACTTTTATGATTACTTTCATCATGACGTTTTAGGAGACAAATTTAATGACATTACAGCAAACGATCATAGCGGCGCTAGGCGTAAAACCCATGATTGACGCGGCGGCCGAATTTCGGGTCAGCGTAAATTTCCTTAAAACCTACCTAAAAAAACATACCTTCATACGCACGCTAGTGCTCGGCATCAGCGGCGGCCAGGATTCTACGTTGACTGGAAAAGTTTGCCAGCAGGCCATCAGGGAGCTCCGTCAGGAAACCCGAATAGCCAAGTATCGATTTATCGCTGTCCGCCTGCCCTACGGCGAGCAGCAAGATGAAGCGGATTGCCAGGATGTAATCACATTTATTCAGCCCGATCAGGTAGTCACTGTTAATATTAAAAACGCTATTCAGGCCAGCGAAGCGACCTTGCGCGAGGCAGGCATCGAATTGAGTGATTACATTAAAGGCAATGAAAAAGCGCGTGAACGCATGAAAGCTCAATACAGCATCGCCGGCATGACGGCGGGACTAGTGGTAGGCACTGATCACGCAGCGGAAGCCGTAACCGGATTTTTTACCAAATACGGCGACGGCGCTAGCGATATCAACCCTATCTTTCGGCTAAATAAACGGCAGGGCCGAGCAATATTGCAGCACCTCGGATGTTCCGAGCATCTTTATCTCAAAACACCGACCGCAGACTTGGAAGAAGATCATCCTGCATTACCTGACGAAACCGTGCTCGGGGTCACCTACGAAATGATCGATGATTACTTAGAGGGCAAAACTATTGATGCTGCTGCGGCGCGTATAATTGAAAACTGGTATCAGCGTACCGAGCATAAGCGTCATCCGCCGGTGACTATATTTGACGACCTTTAGCAACAATCTTTTCAGCAGCTGCGATCAGCGCATGCCCGAAAATCTTCACAAGCTTTATGCCAGCGTGTTAAAACCGTCTCTCCATTACCGGTGCAGGAAACTGATGGGCACAACGTCTAGCGGTGAAGATGTCTAGCCTCCCCTGGTCATAGCCGAGCAGAATCATATCGGTAATAACGAAACAGATCTTGATTTGCAACATGCTGTAAGGGCGAAGCCCTTGAGCGCATAACGTCTAGTGCAATATCTCTCTAGAGGGCCCTATGACTACATGATGATCAACAGATAATGCTCGCATAGCTAATCAGGCTTACCGGCGCTGCTACCGTCAATAACGGGCGGGACCAGAATCAGGGATTAATCAAGCGTAAATACTAAAGCATTTTCATCTATTTTAATCTATATCTTTCTTCGAAAGAATTATCATAATCTTTATCTCAATGAATAGCTGGGATGAAAGTGAAATCAAACGATACTAGCAACTTTATCAAAAGTGCGTCAGAAGCAAACATCATACGTTTAGCTTATACTAAAATCATTTATACTATTATGGGGTCCAACAAACAGTATTGGCGACGTTAGAACAACTAGCTTAATGTCTGGTAGCCCAACATCATGCCTGTGCTGGCACGTCGGCGGCAGGGCAAGCCGTTGCCGGCAGACACTAAGCTAGTGATACGTTATCAGAATATGCTTTGCTCGGATCTGTTAGATAAGAATCGGACTCTAGAATACTTTTGTTCTATTCCGGTTTATATCCTGCTAAAATTGTCGAAATATTTATGAAACATTAACTCAATGGCTTAAGCAATCGTATTCCACATCGAATTAACGGTTCTTGCTGCAGCTTTTCTGAGCGGTGATTTCAGACTAAGAAACGCCATCTCGATAGGATGTAAATCTAGTGAATAAGGCAGCAGATAAAAGAAAAATTGCATTTTAAACCTCAATAGGCTCTTGTACATGATCAACTTTATGAATGCCAAAATTATCCATTATTAAGAATAAGTACTTGTTCTACATAAGAAAGAAAAGCATGTCCGTGCATTTCGAGTAGCATGGTTATACTTAATCTAGATAAACGCATGCCAGCAGTAAGTATCGTCGTTTTCCAGTCACGTATGGCATATCAAGCCCAGCATCGTCAAACTCGCTTGCTAGGGCTTTTTACCTACTAATATTTATCGTTGTTACTGTTTCATTAAAAAAACAAGCCTCTCTAGTAAAAATGTGATATTTTTGGAAGGAAATTTGTTGTTATAATATGATAGTGAAAGTACAGTAAAATACTAAGGATCCCTTGAATACTGCAAGTGCTTTTCAGAGAAGCTTCTATTTTAGGCAAGGTTAGATTACGAGACTCTTCAACAAGCGTCAGGATAAAATCAGAACGCCGATCGTGACTTAGATTTTTTAATACTTGCGTCTATTTATATAAATAAGAAAAATATTTTCTTGCTGCAGTTATCTGTAAAAAATGAAAATTTCACAGTATCACGAAAAAGAATAAATATGTCATCTGCTTTCTTATCAAGAAATTTGAATCACGACTAGAATACGCATTAATTTTTGATTGGCGATTCGGGTTTTCTTTAGATTTAAACCTTTGGCTTTCAGCGCTTCTCAACCGCTGCACGTGCAGAGCCACGCATCTTAATCAATCCTACTTTTTGATATCTTAAGCGCTGACTATAAGATTGTGTAATTTATACCTCAGAGAAAAATTAGGAACAGTATACAGCTTAATGACTCTTTAATAAACCGGAATAAATAAAAAGCAATCTAGCCAGAATTGCACCTCGATTATGCATAGGCTCTCAGAAGCTTCATAGCACATTTAAAAGTACTTTTCGCGCCTCGCATGCCCCCAGTATAATGGCTTATCTATAACCACTGATTTAAACAAAAAACTATTTTACTTAGCAGTAAAAATTACTTACAATTAAATGTAACAATTAAATATGATTCAGTGTGGCCATGCAAAATGCAGTCATATACCCGTTTACTTGGTTTACGACTTAAGACTGACTTAAGTTTTTCTGCGAAAGCAGAATTCGTGATCCGATCGATCTTACGGACACTTTTTTAAATCTCGATTAATGTCTCGCCATTCGTTAGCTTTACACTTTTTAGTTGATAATTCAATAATATTAAAATATATTAAGAAATTTATATGCGGTATGCTTACTCTTGGTGACCAATGCTTTCAGTTGTGTTCTTTTTTCTAATGTTAGAATAATAATGTATTCCCCATTCCTCTATTTTTAGAAATCTCCTTAATTTTGGCCAAAGATACTACTACCGTCACTTTTACGTGTTAAGACACTAGTTGAGCAACATGCGTAATTAGGTAATTAAATAATTACTATCGCTTATTTATCAAAAAATAATCATTATAGCTTGACGAAAAACCTTTAAATCAAGAAAAAACGAACTAAAATATGATGAAACATATAAGATTTTACGTTCTGATTTCATAAAAAAGTCTAATTGTCTATATATAAAATATAAATAATTTATTTATTGTTTCTTGATTTTAATCAGGGAAGAATGACGGTTTAAGCTACGAAGTTAAAAGATATCGCTCAATCCAATATTGCTTCTGTTGCAAGTAAAATCATTAATATGCGTTAAGGGAAAGCAGAAAAGGTAGCTGTGACAGCTATAAAAAGAGAATGGCACCTGATTTTGCCCTAAAATCATTATTCATTGCAAAAAAATCTGCTTATCTCGCATTCATGAAAACATTATTCTTTGCAGCCAGAAGGGAATAGAAACAGATTGACAAGGCGCTGTCTACGGAAAATTTATCAACTTAAAAATAAGCGAATGCATTAGATAAAACCATATGAAATAAAAGGTCTTGTAGATTCATCCTCTAAGCCACCTCAATCTACCGTTCTGTTCGCTTTAGCTAAATGATTGTGACGCTTTAACATTATTAATCTGCAGTGACAGCAGATAAGCATGCAAGAGTGCGCTAAATTGATCGACTCTCAAATAAGTAAAACCACTGTAGTAGCCTGGAATAATGCAGCCTGTCAAGTGCTACAGAACTAAATTTTTCATCATCATTCCAGAGGGTTTGTTTATACTAAAGTTGGTTTAGTCTAGTGTTTCTTGGTCTGTTTTAAAGACGATGAAAATTAAGAGTTAATCAAGATCGTGCGTAGATATGATTATCTGACCCCCATCCTCTTGCATATTTATAGTACCCTTAGAATTACATCTAAATTCATCTTACTACTTAAAAACGCAAGGCACTCATAATATATAAATTATTGATTTAAAATATTGGTCGTGCAGGATTGCAGCCTACGACTAATTAATTAAAAATTTTAGATTCCTCTTTTAATGCAGTGAATCATTATATTCTATCGCACTTACACATCCGAAAATGAAAAAACATGCAAAAGCTAAAAACCCTATTCAAACCTTTAGGTATCGTAAATATATACACGCTATTTAATATATTTGTTTAAAAATCTTATGCACTAGACCTATAATCTCTATACCCTTTATGCCTAGCATTCAAAACAGTAAAGTGACGTATTGCTGATTAAAGTAGGTGTAAATATCTCCATATCTTCACTGTCTGAACATGATTCACGGCTCAAAAAGTTTCTTGACGATATTGCTGTAACCAGAGGCTTTTTAGAAATACATTTTTGTTTCATCTTTGATCAGCGTAACGATTGAGGGATTCTTACGATAGAAACAGGCAGCTTTATTAAACACTATTTTGCATCGAATGTTTAGATATGCTCTACTCTGTACAGATGAAAGCAGAGAGAGACTATATCCACACATTGTTCAGGCACGAGAGTGGGCCTGAGAAAAGCGTAGCGTTTAATGCATCGTAGAATAGCAGCGATACAGCCGCACATCGAACAAGGCAATGACTCTTTGCCCGTAGTTTTACTAATTATATTCTATCACAGCACCACATTACCTCATCTGCACATCACCCAATAGCTCGATTGCTTTGCTAACCCCAAATTGAGAGAATCAGTCTATAGGCAATCTTTCCGCTGGTTGTTTATATTACCACGATATTAGATAGAAAAATCCTGACGCATTGCCGAGTGAGACTCTTGCGCTTGATAGAAAAAGCATGCTCGAACTCGAGACATATCGGCACTTTCCGCAGAATTAGCTAATCTAATAAAAAGTAGTATTACTACAAAGAATAATATAAGATTTTATTATATTATATATCTGAAGTAGAGCATATCATTGACGGCAAGGGATGCATAGGCACGCTTGCCGGGAAAGCTAGGAAGATTTTATGACATTACAGAAGAGCTTCAGGCTAAAGGCGAAAAGAAAGGCTGCCAGCTAGGCCGACAGAATCAGATTACAGCAGCTACTCTTCAACTGGCACACAGCTTCTATCTAATAGAAGTAACGCAAAAAAATATTAAACTCCATACTAACCTTTCAGAATGTGAACTAGATGAACCATTCTGGTGCTAATGAAACAGTTAAAAAAATAACAGCGTCTATTGAAGAAATAGCAGAAAATATAGCGCTAAAGCAGAAAAGCCCTTCACTAAGCTATAAAATTAGCTAAGATTTCGGAAAAACTAAAGCGGCCGTTACAAATGACGGTTGAACGAAATGCCTTAGGCAAAGCAGAAAAACCCATAAATCTCAGGCAGGCAAAATTAAGCAACATATTGCTTAAATGCCGGTCGCCAATGTTTTAAAAGTCGTGAGTGCTATCGGAAAATAGGTGGTTAGCATGAAGGTGTTTGGAGGTATTAGGCTTAGGGATAAGCATTAGCAAACAGATAATAGAGCTAATTATGGATGATAGCGTTTATTAACGCCGTACTCATTTTATCAGATATCGCAAGAACGATAGTTGCACTGGACCGTCAATCAGGCATCTTCACCAAGACGCAGCAACGGTTTTTCATTCATGATTTCATCGCCAGTTACGAGACAAAAGTAACACAATCTCTTACGTGAAGCAGAAAGGATTTACCAAAAATGCCAATCTGGTAAGGGAAATACGACTACATCTTATAGCACGATTGAATTTTAAGAGGTAAGAAATTCTTATATGCAGGGTTGCACATAAAGGCATTCAAGCAAATTTTAAATGATTTTTCACAACTGGCTTCCTTAATGGATATAGGGCTACGTTATGGCTTGAAGTACATTAAAAAAAATTTTTTCGGTAACGGTACGGCTGAAAACCTGAACGAAATTTTCACTTAGGCTAGCCACAAGCGCAACTAGCGCGGATCCCCGTAATAAGTCATATGTTGTACTTTATCAATCAGGCACAGATTATATTGTTGAAGGATACGCCGGGACGTTATCTCTTATCCAATCCAGCAGCCCCAACGAGGTTAACATTCTGAAGCTTACCTGTCGTAATCACATAACCCTATGAATTTAAAGATACATTCCTAGTTTCTAGATTCACTGTAAGTGCTAAACTGTTTGATCGCGAAGAAGCAAACTTGTAATCAGTACCGAGAGTATTGATGGTCTTGAAAAGAAGATAATCTTTAGCGTTTATTAAAGATGACCTAACAAAGACAGAGGTTTCATCTTCTGCTCAGTGAAATTCAGGTAGCACGGGGGAAAACAGGAATAACGGATAGTAATCAACGCCAAAGAAAATGACTTACCAATGCAGACCATTGTTTACTTAAAATAAGTAATTATGTTTATTAACAAAGAACAAGTCAAACTACAATACAGGATTGAATTAGACAACAACAGTAAAGATACGCTGCCTGATCGTTATATGTCCGTTGTAAAGAAAAACTATCACGAATCTTAACCATAATTTATACAAAGCATCCGCGCTTAAAACTGACTCCAACAGCCTAGTCACTAATCTAGAGATCATTCGGGGCAGTATAACTATTCAGAGAATTTTGCTATTCATTGCGGGGTTATGTGAGTACCGTAATGATATATCTGATATTAAACAGTTATCTATTTTCCTGTTTTTAAGTTTCTGGTTTATAACAATAGTCTGAGCAGACTATAAATCCGCGTTCATAGAAAACCGCACTCACCTTTCCCCGACCCAGAAAAGTTAAATAAGCACGTTTTTATAAAAGACAAGATAAACCAATAGACGACAGCTAGACAATGACAAGCAAATCAAGAAAAGCATACTATCTAGGAAAAATTTTTCTCCGTGAATCACACACTACACATCTACTTTTTCTAAATCAACAAAACCATGCAGCACGTCATTAACTGATAAAACGGAGTGACTATTCTCGATTTAGAGAAACCCCACGATAGCAAACCGAATAATAAGCGCAATCTATCGGTCACTACGTCTCTCACACTGCTTCACAGAGAACCAGGTTAATGGTTAGGATCGGCCTAATCAGAAACGCGATGTAGGCAGAAAACCGATTAAAGACGATTTCTGATCTATTTTTCTGCATTGCGGGGTAAGTAGCGCTTCTCTCGGCACATCTAAGCAGTACAAACAACAAAAACGTCACGATCAACGCGGTAGTTATCGCATTGAGAATAGTAAAATTACATGATCACCATGTTAATCTAGCTGAAAAATTAGACGAGCTATACGCTAAAGCAGCACCGTGTCAATCACCACGATCAGAGCAAAGAAAAGAAAAAATAATGAAACGTAGTTTAATTATTGCAGCAATATGAACCTTGTTTCCTCGTGTTAAAATTAGCGTAGATAGCGTTTCTTAATACAAGAATTAACCAAATTTCGGATAAATAGCTTTGCCTACTGCTTATATTAAGCTGAGAAAACATATTTTAGTAAACAACGGTGCAGAAAGGATTGTTAATAATTATTAAGCAAATTCTTATATCGGAGTAATTTTAAATAATGCACGTAATCAAAATAGAAACATCTCTCTGTCGAAATATTAAAGTAAAATGATATCTGAAATCTAATGGAGATATTACTCGGTTGGCAGCGAGATCCGGATTGTAATGCGATTAATTATTCAGGTGTAGAGGAAGCAGATTCAAACCTCGCCGAGGACTACTATCTGTTTAAATTTAATACTGAATAGACATCAACTCCAAAAATATCTGCCAGTATTTTAACCTCAATAATTTACTTGATTTATACACATTTTTCATTAATAAGAACGCAAATGCCAGGAGTGTCAACCAGTATCTGGAAATAAAAATAAAGTGATGGACACAAAATTAGAAATTATTTTTAATAAACCTACACACGGCAGAAGGGAGATACCCCAAAATATATTCACGATACTAAAGAGTATTTAGCGAATATTTACTAGAAGAGAAGTTTTTATGTTAAAAACGCTTTTTAACCAAAAAACAGGATAATGATATTGAAGAAATGAATTAATTTTATAATACCCCAATCCCGCAAGAGACGACTAATCCTAAAAAATTAAATTAAAAAACCAAAGAGCAGACGCAAGAATGACTATTAGAGTTAATACCGTGAAGACCAATCTTCGCATGCCTAAGCTCTATCCAGGAATTAATAACAGTACCATCAATACGATACAAGCCAACAGTCCCACCCTTCTCATTGGCCATGTATTATCTCATGAACAAATGATCTTAAATTCATCGATTATCATGCCATCGGCAGAAATAATGCAAAAATTAGCCGGTCCTAGCAGCCAGCTTCACCGTATGGTGCATACGCACTGCAGAATTAATGCAGTAGATGAACTGTTTATCATTGCCGTACGTGCAATGACTGGTGCCGAAGCAAAAGGCAATATTAGCGTAAGCGGGAACAACCGATTTCGATAGCTTTACGCTCTATATCTGTAATCAACGTATTTTAGCTGATGTCAAGAAATCGAATAGAGAAATGCCGTTACGGCCGCCCTTGACAAAGCCATTGCCGATAGCGAGCACTTACTCGTCAGCACGACAATTAATGCTGAAAATCAGCTTAACCGCAAAACATAAAGGGTTAAGCATCAACGATGTTGAAGTGTCATTTACCGACAGGCGCTAAGAAACTCCTTCTAGGTTAAATATCAGTATTACACCAATGAGTGCTGACACGGGTTGGCCTGATATAGATAGCGTTATTAGTTCAATAAGAAACTTGTTATTTTATTGGGATTTTTTCTCCGATTCCGCTTCATTGCAAGCGATAACTGCAGAGATAAACAACACGAACAGACAGCGCAGTACTTATCAGTAGTTATATAGCCATATTTATACCACTAAAAAGCGATGGTGGGCAAACTCGTCGCTTTTAGCTATACGTTTAATAATCTGCATCTCAGCATCCCCCGGATGCGAATCCAGAATCTAAAGCGCGCTTGATGAGCTGGTCGCTGCACGACTGGCTCCTTGTGCGATATTTTGGCGCAATAATCCGGGAAAACCGATCTACACTGGCGAATTAAACGAGGCATTCCCCCCACTATCGGGCAAGCGCTTGACCGTAACAAAACAGGCCGTCTCTCCCTTTACAGGTTATCGCCACTACTAATGCAGAAAGCGGTGTATTACAGATTGAGCACGATGCGACAACCTAATAAAAAACAGTTATGGGCTAAGCCGATAGTAGCTATCTAGATAGCGAAACACTCTATACCAGCACTGTACCTTTTGCATCGATTGAAATCGGTGATTACTAGCAAGTACGGACGATAAAAACTGGCCAGTAACGGCATTTGATGCCATAAGGTAATAATTAGTTTTTGTTAAAGCATCTTAAGATATAAAGTTAGAAGATATCACTTAATATAATATTTTTTATATTAAAATAAAGTTTTTAATAGATAACATGCAAAAACTGAAAAGAAAGGGTGGCTTTAGGAGTCAAAAAAGCAGAAACCGTACTTAAACTTACTGAAAAATAATCATAAACCGAAATAAAAACTGTTACCGCGCATTCATTAATGCTGTATTCCATGTAGCCAAAAGAGAATAGAAATAGATTGACAAAGATCTTTCACTCAAAGTTCCTCGGTCTAAAAACAAGCAGATAAATTCGGTCGAACCACATAAAGCATAAATATCTTGTAGATAAATGTGCTGAATTACTTAAATCTACCGCATGATTTGTTCTAGCTACAGGATTATAACTCTCTAAACATCATCAATCTGGAGGGGCAACATATAGACATACGACAGCGTGTTGCATGGATTAATCCGATGTTACATGGATTAACCTTGAAGATAGTAGATCACACAGAGCCACCGGAGTAGCGTTAAATGATACTGCCTGTAAAGTGCTACGAAAACCAGAGTGCTCATTATCTCTGTGTGTTTGTCTACACTAAAGCTAGTAATAGATTGGATCAAAAGTAAGAGTTGACTCTAATGCAGCATGGGAAGTGGCGTTAAAACGGGCAGGGATTGAAAATTTTTATCTCCGGTAACACACGCGACACATAGGAAAGTTCGTTAGTTTAGCTTAGTCTCTCTTTGTCCGTCTTGCAGGAGATGTCTGACAGAGTTTCACTTGAAATAGTGCATAGATATGCTCACTTATCCTTAAGCTATCTTGCTGAGCAAGCTAAATAATATTTGATTATATCTTTCTTATCCTTAAAGATAACGCCTAAAATCTGTCCGACTGCTTACAATTAAAAGCGCTATTTACAGATAGCCCATTAATTTAAAATGGTGGGTCGTGCAGGATTCGAACCTGCGACCAATTGATTAAAAGTCAACTGCTCTACCAACTGAGCTAACGACCCACTTAAAATACGTGAAATATGGTGGGTGATGGCGGGATCGAACCGCCGACCCCCTCCTTGTAAGGGAGGTGCTCTCCCAGCTGAGCTAATCACCCCCACTTTATAGATTTATATTATAAAGAACTACCGCAATGAGTCAACAGTTTTTAGTGAGTTCGCATGTTCATATTAAATTTAGCTACCCTGGACGGTTTTACATCCGAGCTGAGTAAACAATCGCCGGTATGAGAACATGTATTGAGAATTCGTCCCTAAGTGGTAAACTATTCGATACTTTTGTTATTAGCCGAACGTGCCGTCTCGGCTCTTCACCACGCGCAATAAAGGCTAATATAGCTGATGAAAATTAAAACTCGTTTTGCACCCAGCCCCACCGGCTCTTTGCATATTGGTAGCGCGCGTACAGCACTCTATTCGTGGCTATTCGCCCGCAATTTAGGCGGAAAATTCGTGCTACGCATTGAAGATACAGATCTTGAGCGCTCAACGCAGCCGTCTATTCAGGCTATTATCGACAGCATAAACTGGCTTAACCTGGACTGGGATGAAGGCCCCTATTTTCAGACTAAACGTTTTGACCGTTATAACGCGGTCATTGACGACATGCTGTCTAATGGCACCGCTTATGAATGCCATTGCTCTAAAGAGCGGCTGGAGACGTTACGTGAAGCACAAATGACCCGCGGCGAGAAACCGCGTTACGACGGACGCTGCCGCGACAGTTATTACCATGACGCTTCCGATACGCCCTGCGTGGTGCGTTTTCGCAACCCGCAGGATGGCTCGGTAATGTTTAACGATCTTATCCGTGGACCCATCACGTTTAGTAATCAAGAGCTAGATGATCTGATAATCCGACGCACCAATGGATCACCTACCTATAATTTCTGCGTGGTGGTCGACGATTACGATATGGCGATAACTCATGTCATTCGCGGTGAGGACCATATCAATAATACGCCGCGGCAAATCAATATCCTTAAAGCCCTGGGAGCGCCGATACCGGACTATGCCCATATTTCGATGATCCTGGGCAACGACGGCAAGAAGCTTTCTAAACGCGATGGGTCAATCGGGATCATGCAATACCGCGATGACGGTTTTCTGCCGGAAGCATTGCTGAACTATCTAGTACGCCTGGGATGGTCTCATAGCGATAAAGAAATTTTCAGCATTGACGAAATGAAGCGGCTATTCAGCCTTGATGCGGTAAGCAAATCTGCCTGTGCGTTCAATAGAGAAAAGCTACTGTGGCTTAATCATCATTACATTAATCATCTCCCAGCCGACTATGTTGCTACGCACCTGGCCTGGCACATTAAGCGGCAGGGAATCGATACCCGTACCGGGCCCCATTTGACGGAGCTAGTCAAACTGCTCGGCGAGCGTTGCAAAATCCTGAAGGAAATAGCGGCCAATTGCCGCTATTTCTACGAAGACTTCAGCGAACCTGATGTCAACGCGGCCAAGAAGCATTTGCGCAAGGAAGCAGTGCCAGCGCTGCAAGCGGTGCGCGCTAAGCTAGCGGAGCTCGACGAATGGATGCCGGCTACAGTACGTTCAGCCATTAAACACACTGCCGAGGAACTGCAGGTAGGAATGGGCAAAGTCGGCATGCCATTGCGCGTCGCAGTAACCGGCGCTGGCCAGTCTCCGGCCCTCGATCTCACAGTCTACGCAATCGGTCAGTCACGCTCCTTGGCTCGCATCGATTTAGCGCTGGACTTTATCGCGCAGCGAGCACAACAAAAAACTTGTTAGCGCTGATTTTGACGGCTTTTTCAGCGCATAACCCGTTTAGTTAATTCAGCCGTTGACAGAGTTTATAATAATTTATATTATCCGCTTCATTTATCAGAGACACATGCATTCTTACGGGGCTATAGCTCATCCGGTAGAGCGCTTGCATGGCATGCAAGAGGTTGGCGGTTCGATCCCGCCTAGCTCCACCAATAAGAAATTCGGCTAATCCCTTTTTCTTACGTCTAGACAAACTTTGTTCATAGTAAAAACGGACGAGCTTAAGTGAGCCGTTTAGGCCGTCAAGCTAGAGAATCTAACGTAGTTAGCCTGGCGTTAAATTACCAGGCCTGCGATAGCAGATGACAGTACGCTGACTAGCGTAGAGCCATAGATCAACTTCAGGCCGTAACGAGAAACCACATTACCCTGATGTGCGTTCAGTCCCTTAATTGCGCCAGCGACGATGCCTATCGAAGAAAAGTTGGCGAATGAAACCAAGAACACGGACAAAATTCCCACCGAGCGCGGCGATAATTCACCGGCGACTTTCTGCAAATCGATCATAGCCAAGAATTCATTAGACACTAATTTTGTTGCCATAATGCTGCCCACCTGGAGTGCTTCGTATGCGGGCACACCCATAACCCAGGCAAACGGAAAGAAAATATAACCGAGAATGCCCTGGAAGCTTATGCCGAAAAATAGATTAAACAGCGCATTAACGCTGGAAATCAGCGCAATAAACCCGATAAGCATCGCCGCGACGATAATCGCTACTTTAAAACCGGCAAGTATATACTCTCCCAGCATTTCAAAAAAACTTTGCCCTTCATGCAGACATCTCATCTGCAAATCCTCTTTCTTCTCTACCTGGTAGGGATTAAGCAGAGACAAAACGATAAAGGTGCTAAACATATTCAGCACTAGCGCTGCCACAACATATTTTGGCGCAAGAATGGTCATGTAAGCACCGACGATAGACATAGACACTGTGGACATCGCCGTAGCGGCCATAGTGTAGATACGCCATTCAGAAATGTTGCCGAGGATATCCTTATAGGCGATGAAGTTTTCTGATTGGCCGAGAACCAGTGAACTCACGGCGTTAAACGATTCAAGTTTGCCCATCCCATTAATCTTCGATAGCGTGGTGCCGATGATGCAGATAACGAAAGGCAGCACGCGAATATGCTGCAGGATACCAATAAGCGCTGAGATAAACACAATTGGGCAAAGGACGTTTAGGAAGAAGAATGCCAGACCCTGTTTATTCATATTGCCGAAAACGAAATTCGTACCTTCGGTAGCAAAACCCAGTAATTTATTGAACAAGGCAGAAACGCCCTGCACGAAGCCCAGACCAATTTGGGAATTAAGGAAAAAGTAGGCGAGTAAAATTTCAATCACTAAAAGCTGAATAATATAACGCATGCGAATGCTTTTACGATCGCGGCTAACTAATATTGCCAGAATCGCCACTAGAGCAAGTGCTAGAATAAAGTGAAAAATGCGGGACATAATTGCTCCAAGAACGAGGCGGATAGCATTCGGCGCCCATTCTGCCTATATCATGGGACGAGTGAAACGTCACTTTCCGGAAAGGATTATAGTTTTTTAATAATTCAGTTTTAATTTTATAGCAGTATTTTGCTTGATTACATATCTAGCTTAGCTATCCTTAAGAGGATATGTAGAACTGTGAATGCTTTCAATGCCGCTATCAAAAGGCGTACGATCAGTGCCCCAAAATTATAATGTCAGTTAAGATCGAGACTCAAATTCGGTCAGACAACTGGGCGTGCAGTAGGCCAAGGACCACATGACCAGTGCCGGTTATCACATTTAGCAGAATATTCATTCGCTCGAAAATCATCTATCTCAAGTATAGCTCAAGATTGGCTGGTTAGGGTATATAGTAGAGATATTTATAGACCGCAATAGAGCCTTACTACCCAATGCTGATTGAGGCAATTCCTGATTATAGAGCTAAATATATTAATGCTTGTGTTATCTCGAGCTCTTACTAAAATGAAAATGCTAGCTTATAGCACACTTCTTATATTTCTATTAAATCCTTCGACCATGCCCATTCGCTTCTAGGTAAATCAGCAGCCTAAGACAGTGTTCTATATTAATCTCTGGATATAAACTGTCGGATTTATGTTTCCCGGTAGCTAAGCATTTTCGTAGGTTAAAAAGACGAGCTATAAATTCTTTGTTATTATCTGCAAACATGCAATAAATAGCCATGAATCATGCTCGATTTATACATTAACCGCGATCTTGCTTTATAGAGTCGGAAACAAGCCCCATCAATTAAGTTGATCTATATCCAAAAAATAAAATTTTGAAGTTTTATTTAGCATTTGCGGGAGATATTTTACATCAACATGCAGGTTATTAAATTCATAGCCTTAAATGCTTTATGCTTTAATTTCTGATATCACCGCAAACTCGTCAACTTATGCCTGCGCAAAGAGCGATCCAGGCCAGAGGAGATACAGCAAGGCTTAAAATTCATGTACCACCACCAAAAAAATTTCCGGGTGGAAGACAAGCGTGTTGCGAAGGAAAACGGATGCGCTTCCTGCTTCCCAAGCAGACGACAGTGTCTGCCTGAAAAACGATCGGGAATATAGTTACATAATTTTATTTTTGCCATTTAGAAGCAGTTACTTAAGAAATACTGCAACAGTTAACAAAAAGTAGATGCCAGATCCTTACTGCCTAAAAAGCGGTCCTGATCTTCAGTGTCGTAGTTGCCCAATGACGGAACCAAATCTAACGATACTTATCAAAAACCTTTATGCCGTGAACTGTACAAAAAGTCTACATGGTAATCTGGGAACAAACACTTGCTTCGCTTGAAGGGCTCGCATACTGAATCTCCGCTTCACTATACGCTATCAAATTTTTAGCCTCTTTTGAATGCTCAAAGACTGGTATTTCGCAAGCTTGAAGCTATAAACAGCTCTAAAATTATTAGAAAGCAGCAAGGCCATCCCATTGCTGCGTAAATGATTGTATACTATTTCATTGCGGAATGGTGGAGCTAAGCGGGATCGAACCGCTGACCTCCTGCGTGCAAAGCAGGCGCTCTTCCAGCTGAGCTATAGCCCCAAAATTGATTCACCCTTTATGCTCTGTCAGCCGCCGGTGCTGGGTTCGCTTGCCTATATTTACAGATAGAAGCCAATAAGGCTCGTAAACAGAGCGGCAGATAGCGTTCATTTTGCCGTATGCTAGTTTTCCGAATGGCAGGTAGCGCGGACTCCGGCAGCATAAGGGCTGTCTTAATCATTGGGATAAGCGGAATTGGTAGGCCTGAGTGGACTTGAACCACCGACCTCACCCTTATCAGGGGTGCGCTCTAACCATCTGAGCTACAAGCCTATAGAAAGTTTTTCTTTCTCGTTACGGTTGTCAGATAATCCGCGTGATTATGTCGCGCAATCTATCGTCTAGGCAAGGAGGTGATTGAATTGCAGCCTTACCTCTTTTGGCATATAAACCTATGGCGTGATTGGAGAATCTACGAGATACAGTAGCATGTCCCGCTGTGACATGTCGCTTATAATTTAATCGAAGTACAGACTCAAGCCTCGACTATTACGCCGCTTTATTGCTAACTCTCGCGAGATCGCTGTTTTTTGCATGAGCTATGGCGTCCCTACTTTATTGCAGCTTTACTTCTAAGGATAATAATGATCTGACGCTACCCCTACTTTTTTAATTTACGGGCTCTTTTAATTTTCTGGCTGCATTTTTTGCAGTAACGAATAAGGACTTGCGCTTGTTGCGGGATAACATTTTACAATACAAGCTCGCGACAAGCCTATGCAGTAGCTGTATGAGAGCTTCTAAAGATACCGCGGCACCTCTTGACCCACTCTTTAGATACCAGAAGCAGATGGGCTTTTCGCGTTACTTTGGTTGCTTGAAATTAAGCTACATACTTTACTGCTTGTGCAGCTTTTCTCTGTCAATTTATTTAAATTTTTAGTTTACGGGCTAGACGTCGCTGTCGGTTTATTGGCTTCGTTGAAGATCTAGATAAACCTGTCAACTCCCTCCGGGAGTTTGCGGCTTAAGATCATAACCTTGAGTATTGTTTATAAAATAAACCATTGTGATATCTAATTTTATTAGCTCTCCGCACTTTCATACCAGAGCCGCAGAGCAAAAGTCTTTGTTTGGAGGCTTAACGCGCTATCGGGATTTCTGCAGTTTTTACTTCTTTGACTGCTACGGCTAGTCCGGCTTCTTTGTCTACCGAACTGAAGGCTGTCTATTTCTGGTGTTTTTATAGACTGTGCTTCAGTTTCAGCGCAGCTTGTTTTTTCCTCAAACCAGCCAGATATTGTTTCCTGGAGAATGCGTTAGCTAGTTCCCCTATTTGCCGGTGTATAAGATTTGAAAGACTTTCTTGGGTTTTCCGATATCATGTGGCATGTGGTATTATCTGCTGTTTCGGAGACCATTTTTTATGTGGCAGTTCTTTAGTTGCAATTGAGGCTGCCGAATGGTATTTGATCTAGTCTATTATTAAATCTCTTAATTAAAATCTTAGCAATCAAATAATAAAAATCTGTATTTATATAAATAATTTTTATATATTATTCAATACTTGATATTTTTTGTATTGACGTTGTTTTGTGAGTACTCACACGGATTGACTGATAAATTTTTAAAGAACGCTGCGGCGTTGCAATGCAACTGGGAAGAAGAGTATATAGTACTTTATCCTTATGCAGTGTCAAGCTTTTTCGTCTGTTTCTTCCTATCCCACAGGGCAAATACATAATTTAATCTAATTTAAATCAAAGATAGTCTCACTTCTAGCTTACTTACTCTACTCCCCTAGCTGTCACAGCCAGCAAGATGGCTTGATGGCTTTTAAAATAATTTAGGTTTTGTTTCATAGCAATATTTTATAGACTATAATTGAGCTTCACCACTTAATATTGATTAAGACCATTTCTGATTGCATATCAATACAGTTTAATCTGGTGCCCTTCACAAGAATAGAAATTGCAGTGTTGCTCCTATAGGGCCGATTAAACGCTCCACTACACCAGTCGTTTGTGAGCGCATCATCAGACTAAAGGCGCTGTTTCATATTAAGCTTAAGCGGTCGAATTTATACTCCCAGTAGCTGAGCGTTTTTATAAAATAAAAAATCTGTAAATTTTACCATTATCTATAAGTCTTTTATAAACAGCCATGGATACGCTCTATTAAGCTCACTCAAGAAAACGTCGTGCATTAGCCCGAAATCTTGATTTTTTTAAAAACAGATAAAAATCTTTTAAATCACTTGATCCATGCCATGAAAAGATAGCTGCGTAAGGTTTTATTTAGTATCTTTAAAAGATATTGTACATCAACATGCAGGCAATTAGGCTGACAGTTTTTAAAAGCTTTATGCGTTGGTTTTACTGCTTTCTTTTCTATGTCCCGCAAGCGCCCGAATCCATGCCCACGTAAACAGCGCCCTGGGCCAGGTCGAGATACGGCGGGGGTGAAGAATTCGCGCAAGACCGCTAATAGCGCGAGAAAGCGTCTTGCGCAGGGACGCGGCCGCCGATTCCCAAAAACATCCCGCTATAAAAAAAGCTCAACCATAAGCGCTTATACAAGAATCCGAAATCAAAAGCTAAGCGCTATGGCATTTTGAACCCACCGTCCGTAAATTGCAAAAATGAAGGAGCATAGTCATTGCCCCATCTCTTAGAGAGAAGGCTCTACCAGCCCAGAAATAGTAGCCATTTCTCTATGGAAGACACTTTTTTACTAGACGATTTGTTAGCGATCGTACAAAATTCTTGAAACCCATTAAATCGCGTTCGGGCCTAGAAACTGTTTACGCAGGGATAGATTTAGGCGTTTACGCAACATGAAGAAGACAGTGCTAAAAACAAAGCATAAAATTCTTAAAAGTCATGCATCTAGTTACCTGTGCTGTATATTAATGTCAAATACCTTCCATAAGCATCAAATAAAACCTTACGACGTTATCTTTTAATTGGCATAGATCGAACTACTCGACAGGCTTTTATCTGCCGCTACAAAGCGAATACTAGGGCTAGAGTATTTTTGTCTATTCCGGTTCATTAAATAGCCACTCATCTGTTATGTGCTATAGCTATTTTTCTCTGAGGCCTAAACAGTACATTCTTAAAGTAAGTATTTAAGATTGCGAATAATAGGATTGATTGAAGCGAACAGATCTGGACATACACCGGCGGATAGATATCAAATGAGCTCTCCTACTGCAGTTTGTTAGAGCAACAAACTCCGTAAGACCGATAGTTACAGATCGAAACTTAGAGAAACCCGAATCGTAGATCAAAAAATTAATGCGTATTCTGATTGTATCCTAACACTTTTTAATGAGTCTTGTAACTTAACTTTTTCTAAAATACAGGCCTCACTAAAAGCACTTTCAGTATTCAAGCGAATCTTGCCGTTCTGTCGCGTTTTTGCATCTCAATATCATATAATAACAGCTAAAAGAAGTCTGCACATGGTTGCCATTAAACAAGTGTACGACACGCAGTGCATACGAGCAAATTATAGTCTAAGAAATTTCATATTTTTACCAGAGAAGCGTATGTTCATTGATGAAACGGCAATAGTTACAAATATGAGTAGGTCAAAAGACTGTAGAAGACCAGGTCAACAATGCCTAATTGATGCCCTACATGTTCACTTGGCAACAAAGACACTTACTACTAGTATGCCTCCAGCTGGATTAAGTGCAGCCGTGATAGTCAATAAAGCAATAAATGAAGATACTTCCCTTGCTCATGCAGAACCAGTATTCCTAAAATTGTATAAGAGAATGCTACGATAAAGAATAATTTAACTAATTATAAAACTATTGATGTATGAGAAGCCATTCAAGCCAAAGATAGAATTTGGAAAATTTGCAACAAAAACTGCTGATTCTCTGTGAAATGCGATTACCCAAGCCATTGCGTGAATTCTCTATAAAGATTTCTATAATTTTTTGTTACGGAAGGATATAAACAAGAATAGACAAAAAATAATGTAGCTGATCAAATTAATGATCAGGTTAAATTATAATTAACTAGACTTGGTTTTGTCTAACTTATTAATTTTATTTATTTTAAATTTTTACTGGTTTTTATGTTTATTATTAATAATAGACAAAGAATTAATTGAACATACCTTTTTAAAAAAATTCATTTATAGATTTCTACTTTTCCGATAAAATAGAAAGGAAAATCAGGTTCAGAATAACAACAACATGCATTAACAAATAAAAAAGGAAGAAAGTTTAACACTCAAAACAACCAAAACCAAAGCTTTAGTAAAGGTAGGCATTAAGTTTCACTATATTCCCTTTTTTATTCCATTCAATGACATCTACTCCTTGAAAGATTTTTTGGTTTAATTGAAGCTCAAACTCGATAATTGATTTATAATTATCTGTCATGATTGATTTAGCAACGAAAGCAAATGTCTTATAACTTGAGAATAATTTTAGCAGCATTTTACGAATATTTTCCCGACCAATAAGATGGTTGTGTGGATCAGTCAAAAAAGCATTACGATCAAAGATCTCTATCACAGTATATAATGCACGCGCATTGAAAGCCTTAACATACTGTTCTGTAAGCTTATTTATAGATTTGAGAGGCTTGTCATGTGACGCCTCAAAGGCCTTGACCGCATGCACATCGTAAAAATTATGATAGATGGCGGTAGCAAGAGGACGCAGAGTAATTTTCTTTTTCTTTAATACCAGTTCATTTAAGCAAGAAGAGAGGTAAAAGTTACCCTGGATACAATTATCCTTAAGTATGATATTTTTTGCTGCATCGATAAAGTCTTTAGCCTTGCGAAAATAATATAAGCCCGCGATAGCATTGCGACTGATAGAAATTTTCTCGGCAGCCTCGATAACCTGCTTAGCAGCATTTAATTTAACAAAAGACCATTTTGGGTGTACTGACTCAAAAGAAAGAATGCCCGCGTCAGCGTCTTGGCTTCGGAAGTCTTCAATAATGCCCTGTAAATCATCATTAATATAGTGATCAGCAGATGAAATGATGAGTTCCGCCTCTAAATCAATTTCATCAACACCCATAAGGCAGCTACAAACAGCGCCTTTTGTGTCACTTTGCAAAGACACAATAACTCCTAACGAATCACTAATTGTATCTATTATAGCTTTAAGACCAAGTTTTATAATTTTATCTCTTGGAATTATATATATTTTTTTATAGTCTTCCTTTAAGGTACTAAAGATATCCTGAGAATATTCCAACAATGTTTTGTTTGCTATCTCAGTTAAAATTTTTGGATAGATAAAATCGTTAGATATTTCATAAAGACCTTTCCCACACATTGGAATAATGATGCTAATCATTTTTTAAGCCCCTTCTACACAAAAAATAAATTTTTTAATGTTTTCATAATTGACATCATAGACCGTTTTGACTTCCAGCACATGCGCACCGCTGGCGCGCGCTGCCTTTATGCCATTTTGATTATCTTCTATAATTACACATTCTTTTGGCAATAAATTCAGAGTCGATATTGCCTTATTATACATTTCAGGATCAGGCTTAGCCTTAACTACATCTTGATTTGAGATAGAGAATTCTAAGTACTGCGTCAAATATGCCTTTTCCATCATCACGTTAATAGAATTTTTGATAGAATTAGAAGCCACCACAAGCTTGTAGCCTTCCCTTTGTAAGCTTGACAAAGCATATTCATGATGAAACATTGGTTTACAAAATTTATTGACTATGTCCATAGTATATTTTTGTTTTATTTCATTGATAAACGCATGCAATGATTTAGAAAGTGATTTATCACGGCTTAGCATAATAAGCTTGTCTTTCGTCGACAATCCGTCATATGTAGTTTGATGTTCTTGCTTGGTTATTTCTAGGCCAAAAAGGTTAAGTGCTTTATTAAGTGCATTATAATGCCATTCTTTTGCATCAATAAGCACGCCGTCCATATCGAAAATAACAGCTTTAATTTTATTTATCATAAAAAAACCTCGCAGCATCTACAGGTAAGTCAGTGCATAAAATAAAATTGTTTGATGAGATAACATCATTAGGCATTAGTTTAATTTTTTCCCAGATAGCAATATGCTTTCTAGCATGGAGCTCCGGAGAGACCAAACATACCTTTTTATTGCGTTCCAAAAATGAGCTAATAAGCTCTACATCTAGGATTGTCGACTTGAAACCATCAAGCCAGACTCCCGCCGCATCTTTAATAAGAATAGATTCAGGCTCATATTCGCTAATACGGATAAAAAACGTTAGATCTTCTTTTTGGTAGGCGATAAGGTCAGGAATAGACATGTCAAAAAGAAAATAATTGTCAATATGGTATTGTTCTAGCTTCTCCTTAATAAGCTTTTGTAATCCATCTGCTTTTACATTCAGTGCCAACGTAGGTTGATTATTGAATTTACTTATGTTATATTGTATAAATAAATCATCCACAGTAAGCGCGCTGGCATCCGGTACATTATGACTAATCACAAGTTTACCGTTAAAGTCACGCAAATCTGTTTCAGTACCATAACCTAGCTCGAAAGAGCGGCAAAATGCAGTTCTGCTGTTCTTCTCAGAAGAGCGCTTCCAATATCCCTGATGAGACAATATTTCCATAATCAGCTACCAAATAAATGTACCCTGTAATTTTACCTTAGCGGGATGCATAAGCACTAATCGCATCTTTAACGTTACCATCAAAAATAACACTACCCCGCTCAATAAGTATTGCTCTATTGCAAATTTCAGACACCTGATTTAAATCATGACTTACAAACACAACCGTCTTATTGTTTTTTTTAATCTCATTAATTTTTTGTAAACATTTTTTTGGAAAAAACTATCACCAACCGATATTGCTTCATCAATAACTAAAATACTAGACTTAAGATGAACACCAATAGAAAACGCTAGTCGTAAAAACATTCCCGAAGAATAATGCTTTACGGGATAATTTATAAAATTACCTATTTCTGAAAAAACGATAATTTCATCTAATGATTTTTTTACAGTTTTATAGTTCATTCCGAGAATAGCACCGGATAAAAAAATATTTTCATAACCAGAAAGTTCATGATGAAACCCAGCGCCAACTTCTAATAATGTTGAGTAAGTGCCATTTATCCGAATAAACCCGCTGGTTGGCAGAATAATCCTAGTCATCAACTTCAAAATAGTGGACTTTCCTGCGCCGTTTTTACCCAGGATGCCTACTGAATCACCCTCATTGATATGAAAGCTAACGTTATTAACTACTTTAACGCTAGATCTTTGCCTAAAATCAGTAAATCTCTTGAAGGAAAATATATCTTTCAAAGAATCAGCTCGAGGCTTTCCAACATGGTATGTTTTTGAAACACTATTAAATTCAATCATTCAAGATCTACCACTTTCCTCTCATTCAGTAAAAAATAGACAGTACCCATAACCGTGACAATCATCGCCATTACTAGGGTTATAAGCATATTGGGCGTTTCTTTTCCATCAAGAAAAGCATATCGCGCCAGAGTCAATATATGAGAGAAAGGATTAATGTTATATAAATAGATATACTTTTCAGGGACAATACTTAAAGTATATACAATTGGTGATGCATAAAATAAAACTTGCATTACTAGTGGTATGACGTGCTTAAAATCTTTATATTTCATTTTAAAAATAGCAATAAAAGCACCAATACCCCACGCAAAAAGTAGTGTAGTCAAGACACAAAAAGGCAAATAGATCACCAATCTGGAAAAGTTTATATTAACATGTAAATACCAAAGGACGGGAATAAAGAAAATTAGAGCGACCACTAAATCAATAAAAGCAACAAACAAACTTGCCAGGCCAAAGGCAGCGCGGGGGAAATAAACCTTTTTCATAAGACCAATATTGTTTATCAAGGAATCGCTAACCGATGTTAAACTAGTAGAGAAAAAGTTCCAAAACAAAATGCCGACGATAAGTACTGCAGAGTAAGAGGACGAATACTCAGGTGTTGGGATTTTTACCAACAGACCGAAGACAAAAGTATATAAAACAAAACTAGTTAGCGGATTAATGACTGCCCACAATAAACCCAAACCTGTTTGCTTATACCTGACAAAAAAATCACGCTTGGCTAACTGTAAAACTAAATATTTCGTGTTGATAATTTCTGATCTTGTCGTAATACTGTTCGGCTTTGATACGGTACCTCGCATTAACCTATCCTCTTTTATTAAAGACTTTTAGTGCTATTCTTTTAACAAAGGGTATTCTAAGAAAAGTTGTACGAATGCAGAAATAACCAGTCATAAAAAAGATAATAACATTTTTTGCCAGACGCTTCGCGTTGACTGACGTATGCAGCCCAGAAATGTATTCGTTATAGAGCCTTATCCAATCAGAATAGTCATAAACACTATATTTCCCTTTACCATGATAATGCGATTTATGCTTTTGCCAGCAGAATGAAATTTCATTTTTATTAAAAGGAATAAAATTATTCATATAGTATCTTTCAGACTCAACAATAAGTCTCTTCTCACTTTTACTATTTCCGTGAAAGACCGCTATCTTTTTGTGTTTTTCAATACATTTAACCCAAATGTATTGCTCTGGAACATAATCCATTATGGCATATAGACAACCAATTCTACTAATTTTGAAGATTTTATCATCAGCCAAAGCAATATCAAAGATTCTCATCACATCTTCTTTATATCCACAAAAAAGTATATCTCCAGGATGAAAAAGATAGGGAAGATAGCCCTTAGCATTCCTGCAAAAAAGATTATAATTTATAACTCGATGATTAAAAACTGAATAATCTATCTCGCGTTCAAATCTGTCATTTATTATGTACTTCTCAATCATACCAATAATATCATTGGAGGTAAAATATGAATCAGTTCGCATTTTAATCACGAATGTTGTTTCGGCTAAACTAATCCCATAAAAAGAAGAAACAATCATTCTATTGACATTACTAATGTATTTTGTGCCCCCTTCAATTTTTATTATAGCTCCTGGATCATCATTAAGAATATACGATACACCAAGATAGTGTGCGAGTTTATCAAATTGAATTTTGAGAGCTGGTTGCATCTGCCACGTTGAGATAATAACTTTGCTTAATGGAAAAGACTTTCTTACTCTACGAATATTATTAATTATTTCTTTTCTGATTCCCTTATTATCAACAGCTATACCTTGCATCACAATTGTTACATTATTTAGTAACACACGCATTATTAATACCAAAAGTAATTCATTATTTGAATGGCCTTATTAGAAAATAAAAGGCCTTAGAAGCAATCAGAAAAACTCTAAGACCTAGCACTTTCTTTAATACATTAATCATCAACACTTTCCTGAAGCTAATAATACAATCATTATACCCATTCGCTTCATTAGAGGTGCAATATATAAAAGAATATATTTCTCTCTGAAAATAGAAATACTTGTGCGAATAAATTCTGATGTTAATATCTGGCACTTGTCTTCTTTTACTAAAAAAAATAATTAGATTATGTAAATAAAATAAATTTTCATAAAATAATTCACTTTTTAACTGAATAAAATTAATGTTTATCTTTTTAATCTCATCGGGAAGCTTAATCTTTTTTATTCGACTTAATGTAGAATTTATTTTTGATGCATCTACTAACAGATCAACTTCGGCATGACGCTCTTCATTATTGTTGTGAAAAAGCGTCAGTTGCAAATAATCTTCTTCAGTAATCTTCTCATAACTGATATGCATCATTTTTTACTCTTATCTTGATACACAGTCGTTGATTCTATGAGGCATGCAATCTCTAAAACATTCAGCTTCAGATATACGCCTTGCATAAAATACTTTAAATAATAAGCAGATAATATATTAAAAAAATTCTGGCAAATCGTTTTTTTTATAAACCAATCTTTCTTTTTATCCATAAAAGGGCTATACATCAAAGTATGAGATACTTGATTTTGCAAAAAAGGTAATATAATGAGTGCAATTTTTTTATCAGTTATCGTTCTGAACGACTGAAGATCCTCTATTAAATCGCTTCGCTGCAGAGGGGGCAAACTCTCGCAAAGAACATCTCTCTCAAAATCATGAACAAATTTTTCCATCTTCCATAGCGGAATTTTAAAACTTTTTATTAATTTTATTATAATTTTTAACCGCGATAAGCCAGAAAACGATTGTTCATTAATACAGTGAAAAATACTATCGTCTACTGAATATTTTTTTGCCATACGAAAAAGTTTTCTCTTAGCTTCTTTTATAGTTACCTTAAACAATGGCTTACGTCGTAAAAAAGGTAAGATTTCGGTTATTGTTCGGTGCTGGGCGAGTTTGCCTGAATGAGAAAATACATTTAGATAACCGTAATAATGCATTATAGATCTATTATTCATGCTTTGCGTCATTGAATATGGATTTATAATCGTAGGAATACCTAAAGAAGCAGCTCTGGTACCATGTTCAACATCTTCGTAATCATCCCAATACAAAAGTTCGTTTTGTGGACAATAATTCCAAAGTTTTGACTTTAAGATGTATAAGCTTCCAGTTAAATAATCGCATCCAAAGTTTTTTCGCATTGAGCTTTGATAATACATTCCTTTACGCCCAATAAACATCATTTCTTTTCTTGTTAACGCATTAATGTCAAAAATCTTTGAAATAGCTTCGTTAATTGTGTTAAAATCGGAATAGCGTCGCGGTATTAAATTATATTTATCTACGAAATAAAAGGAATGCATTCCAGTTATCGGGAAATCATCTCCAAAGCTTTTAATTGCTTGAAGAAAATTTTTTGGTAACATTATCCTGTCATGAATAATGCATAAATTTTTTAAGGACGCAGAGCGCGCGAGAGTATTTTTTTCCGGGTAGTATGTAAAGGTGGCGCAGATATATCCTCACCAACGATTCTTACTTTATCAAAAAACTTAAAATCTCTATGAGGCCTACCGCAAAGAATAATTTCTTTTTTAGGTATATCTAACTCAAGAATACGCTCAACACATTTATTTAGAAATGGGTAATCTTCAGGTCCAGTTGGAATTCCAAATGTCCATTCATCAAGACCACGTTCGGCCTCAATGATGAGAGGGCTTACTTTCTGAAAGGCTCTTATATATTTAAGGGCTGTTTCGACTTCTTGAAAAGCATCTTTAAAATAAGATTTTTTTAATAAACAATCGGTATCATAATTCTCCGAAAGATAGATCATACTAAGAAGTTTAGCTTGGTGAGCTATATCCCAGAAAATTTGTGCATAAAAAGGTGAATCAGATTGTATATTATATAGAAAGACGTCACCAGTATAAAAAATAGAATACCGTGAAGTCCCATTAACATAGAACTCTTTTATATCTGTATCTGGTAAGACCAAGTTACGAAACGTGATTACCGTTGTACGACTCACATCACGCAAGAAAGACAGATCTAAATTTTGGGCGCGTTTAAAGTTAAAATAGTGGGTTCTTTTATCATGCTTTAATCTAATAAGCTTCACCTAAAAATCCTACAGACTCTAAAGATCAAAACAATAGTGCTTTGCTAAAAACCGGCAACTTTTTAAAAAGTTCTAAATCTGACGGTGTTCCCAAGCCATACATACCATTAGCTTCACTTCCTACATTGTATATACCAATTCTTGCCTTATCTGCTGCAATCATATAATTATAAACAGGAGCAACATAGAACTCACCGTTTATACGTTGATTTTCTAGAATCATCTGCTTTGCATGGCGACAAAAAGCGCTTCCATGTTTATAATTATAAACTCCAACCGTGGCTTCGTCTGAAACCGCGACTTTTTCGACAACGTTACTTACTAACCCGCGCTCATCCAGCTCAACAAAAGACCATTTTTTATCATTTGCTTTCATGGTCATAATAAGACCATCAAACTTGTTGCTTACCATTACGTTGAGATAATCATCAATGTCAATATCAATCCATTGATCAGCGTTAGCAATCATTAGCGCTTGATTATTATTGATATATTCTTCAGCTATTATTCCTGTACATGCTGCGCCATCAGTCACTTTATCAATACCAATAACGATACAATTCGGCGCATTTTTTTAGCATCTTCTCATAGTTGTATCGTTTGAGATGTTCGCGCTGACAAATGAAGATGAACCTATGCGGCTGCGTCGGTGTTAAATTATTCACAACCAGATCAATCATTCGCTTATTGTTTAATGCAATAAAAGGTTTTGAATCAAGATATCCCGCTGAAGAAAATCGGCTACCGCGTCCAGCCATTAAAACAACAATATTCAACATGTTACTCTTCCAAGATATATTTATCATTTAATGTACCGGGAAGTTTGACTACGGTAGTAACCGTATCCTCTAGCGCTTTGAAATCCATACTTTCACCTGGCATGATTTTGACAATACTACCAGCGGTCAATATTTCGCCGTTTATTTGCACCCTACCTGAAACAATTACTGTTATTTCAGTAGCAATTTTATGAAGATGCTTTTTCTTATAATCACCTGACTTAAAATGCTGGACTGCAACTTCAACACTCTTAGTCACATACAGAGAGGAGTAAATTCCCCTACAAACCAGCCTTTTAGCATCTGATTTAGATGATAACTTTTCATCGCGCTGACTCAGTTTAGTGATATTATTTAATTGACAAAGAATAGATTAACGATCGCAAATTTTACAGCGTTTACTTGAAAAAATAATACACTTTTCAAACATAAAACTTAAAAATAATTATATTTATAATAAAATATTATCGTATGCCATAAAAGCATAGAGGCTAGCGTGCGTTTTTATTGAGCACAGATGCATTGATTATCTAAAACACGTTTAAACATATCCCATTTATTAACCTAGATTTTTATTAGCTTAAACATAATAAAATTACGATATAGTGTTTTGTTTATAGAAATATTCAATGCTTATCGTTGATTATATGATCAGTGATTTAAGTATAATTTATGAATTTGTCTATTTATGCTCACATCACCTGCATCACGTTTTAACACTATCAACGTCTTTAGCTAGCAATCAGCTTATTATTCTATTTCTAATGAGTATTGATAAATTAATCATCGTCTAAAATAACACACTTAACGGCGCATCGATTTTAATCGAGGGCACTAAATTTATTAGCCTAGCAACTTTTTATTAATAAAGTCTTGTTGATTAATTTAAGAAAATTCTAATAATAATTATATTGTAAGATATAAATGTACTACAAAGCTTAAAGCAAACAGTCTTATTAGGAATAAGAAGCTAGAACCATAACATTTTTAATATCACGTGTCATATTAAAAATGACGAATAAAGACGCTTGACCTAAACCTAAGCAGTATTAATAATAAAATGCTAATTTATCTCGAAGCCGACCCGATCATGTTGCGTCTAATAAGCGGCGGCTTCACTTCACAGTGTCTCGATTTTATTAAAATAACGATATAAGCATTGACTCATCAATACATTGAGTTTAATTCTCATCATGCTTAGTCAGCTGCTATTTATTAGGTATATGAATAATTTTAAAACTATATGGCTAATGTGTCGTTGGCGATTCGTCGGATAATTAAAGTAATTGAGCATATAACGAGCATTGAACCAGGATTGATTCGACACACTTTCTTAAAAATATCTCAACACAATATCCTTACGCACACCGAATTACGCTCGTCATGAATAATCTCAGTATCCATAACTCTGGTTTGCGCTACTTGTTTTTTGCCGGGTCAGGCCAGAATTTTATGGAATCTTTTTAAATTTGTTCACACGCCTAAACATAGCAGTTGGCTAAACATAGCGGAAATCAAACTCAATGTGTTGAGCGGCTAATACAGAAATCATCATATTGATAAAATTGAAATATTAAGAAGTAAAGTTATCGCTTAGCAAACATAATGCGACCCAATAAACGCCAAGATCGATTGGACGTTTACTATTAATAACGCTCATATTAAGATCAAGTGTCTTTATACGTCATTATCTGTTATTTAATACCTCATGTAAAACTAGAGCACTTTTCATCTATTTGGCTTATATCCCACTGTAAAAATTATTATAATCTTCATAAGAAATGAACTCTTTAATTTAAACGATCCCATTTCATGATAAATCAACAGCTCTTACTGCAGTGTTTCTGACCAGTGATTTCAGCTTGGGAAGCGCTATCTCGATAAGCTTTAAATTCAATGAATAAGCCAGACGATAAAGAAGAATTGTATCTTTAGCCTCAATAGCTTCTCGAATACCATCAACTTTATTAATTCGTTATCACGACATTCCCCATTACAAGCTCAGAAATAAGCACCTGTTCTATATAGGCAAGGAAAGCATGTCTATTAATCGCTCTATCGAATAGCATAGTTACACTTAATCCAAATAGACGTATGCGAATAGTGAGCATCTCCGTTTTCTATTGAGCACGTGGGAGACATCAGCCCGGCATGATTAACCTCGCCGACTTCCGTCCTTTAACCTGCTCATATTTGTCGTTGTTGCCATTTCATTAATGAAACTGGTAAAATGTGATATTTCTTGCACCAGATAGGTAAACCCGATTTGAACGTAAAGAATAATTACCAGGAGATTTAGGTGCATTGTCAGGCCATGAAGACGACGGCTCGTAAGTGCTATCGTGATCCGATGATGCGTAAACTGATGCGGCGCGCAGCTGATTTTCAGCGCATGAAGGCAATGGCCGCGTTACGAATGACACTGAAAAAGAGCGCCAGCATTGTCTAATTTCTCGCAATATCGTCTCTTGCTTTACATCCGCTAGATTTAGCGGTAAACGATTTATGGTGAAGCTGCAGCCATTATTTAGTTGCGTGGCTTTGCTTTCAGTGACCATGCCTTCCATAAAAAAGAAAAGTCCAGCAATCAACGACAGATATGCATAAGATTGCCTGATTGTGTTGGATCTAGCCGATAATGCGTTAGCTATTCGCTTTTCGATACATGAACCTAGCAGCCTGCATCGTAATAGCATGACTTAATACCTGCGTTACCGTACTATCGGGGCGGTCGATAGTGGTGGACACGGCGAAATCAAGCCGGATTTTGAGGATTAAGACAATAAGCCCAACTATGAGCCAAGTCAGTCATTGTCAGAAGAAAAAGGGCGAGCATGCACAGGCGAGAAGGAAGCATAACTTTATTGACCAGGTGTTTCTTAAGACTTTCCGCCTCAACTATCAGCAAGATTAACGGGCAGCAATGCCAACAGGATACTTTTAAAGAGACAGTATGCGTTTATGCAAAAGCATCATGTTTAACTAGATATAAAGCATAACGATAGGCTGATATATAAAGGCGTAGAAACACGTGATGATACCGATGGCCAATCCATATTGGGAGCCATAAACATAATAAGAGTTAAATCTTTTTCGCAGATAAAAGGAAGAACAAGTCAATTTCTAATGTTTAGTAGCATGAAGCGAGAATCGGTTCCTTCATTCTTTTTATAACTGATTCAGAATCATACTGAGAACAGTAAAATGATTAATAAAACGGTGTTTAAAGACAGAAAAGCTGTTATTGAAATAACACCAGAAGTAAATCGCTTGTTAACTTAATCTGCTGCAAGTTCTCGACGCAGCAAGATAAAAGAGGAGTCTTTGAGACTAGCCGATCATTTAAAACTCTATATGGACATTTTAACAAAGAGGCATCTGTTTTTAGCGGATAGCCACAAATTAAAATAAGCATGGTTGCATGACGTAGTTATATATATTATATATATTTATATTAAAGATATAATAACACCTTTTGTGTGTTATGCTTTTACGTAATTTCTATAAATATACCCTGATCTAGCCGACGCTGCTTCGCACGTTGATGTTTCGTGTAGAACGTAGTTTCAAAACAAAAAGCGGTCCGCTAAACTGCAAAAAAATTACCTGCTTGCAGGACTACCAGCGCGCCCGGGTAGAAGAAGGACAAATCGCCGCTGATTTCGCCAAACCGCCTAAGTAAAATGCGCGTGCGCCGCCAAACTGGATCGAGCGAAAAAGCTTAATTGATACCGCCTGTATGATACCGGTCTACCCGAACACAATGTCGCTATCGATTACTAGAGCAGCAGAGCGGTGCTCCAGGAGCATCTGGCACCGAAAAGCGTTGAATCTCAGCGCGCGGCAGCGGATGCATAATGTGATCAACTCTATCCTAGTAGTGCTAGCGATACTGGCCACTCGTCTGGTTACTAAAGCGCGCGAGCGATAAAAGGCAAGAATAAATATGAAAAACTGGTACAGAAAGGCAAATTCCTGATGATAGAGAAATATAGCGGTAAATTGTGGCTCCACTCGATTACCTGGATACTGAGCTATTTCTCAATCACTACATCGCAAGTAGAATGCTGGGAGATATGAGTCGCGGCAAAGATTTTCTTAATCTGTTGGCTTACATGGGTGCCGCTAGCGTAGATGCCGGCATTGACGGCGCGCATAGCAATACCTCGGTGAGCATGTCGCGAATCTATCTAGAGTGTTCTGGAGAAAGGACACGCAGCAACGACCTAGTGGACTGTCAGCACTGTCTGATAAAAGCAGCTTGCCTGGGTTGGCTGTCGATAGCGTAAGAAACTTTCAATATAATATTGATCGACACAAGTAGATTTTCTAATTTTCAGAGTATGCTTAATTCCTTTGACGCTCAGCGTGCTTATCTGATGCTGATAGCTAAATTAAAACGGCTTTTGCGCCTCGACAAAATAATTATCTTCCTCAACCACAGACTAAGTTTCCAGTCAGATGATGCAAGGCTAAGCTGGCTAGGCGTGCGAGCGTGGCCGATACCCTATCGCACCCGCTGACCGAACTTCGCTCACAAACACTACATTTATTACTGCTGGCTGACAAACCATGCAGACAAGGATCTCTAAGTCATGTCATTAATCAGTCTTTCCGGCGCGTGCTTGTCGTTTGGCGATACGCCGCTGCTGGATAATGCCGAGCTGCATATTGAGTGTAACGAGCGCGTCTGCCTAGTAGGGCGCAATGGAGCAGGCAAATCTACCTTGATGAAAATTTTAAGCCGCGAGGCGCCCCTCGACGAGGGTCAGCTGATTTTCAAGCAGAATCTTATTATCGCCCGGCTGCAGCAAGACCCGCCACGAGACGTGACCGGTAGTGTCTTTGATTTCGTTGCCAAAGGGATCGAGAAGCAGACACAGACACTCAAGGCCTACCAAGAAATTTCTCAGCAGGTAGAACAGGAGCCGAGTAAAAAAATCTGGTAAAAATGAGCCAGTTGTTAGAAAGCATCGACCACCAGAATCTGTGGCATTTGGAAAAACGCATTCATGAGCTAATCGTGCAGATAGGCCTAAACGCTGAGAGCCAGCTATCATCGCTTTCCGGCGGCTGGCTACGCAAGGCGGCGCTAGGCCGCGCACTAGCCTGCAACCCGCAGGTGTTATTGCTAGACGAGCCCACTAATCATCTGGATATTGAAACGATAGACTGGCTAGAAGCCTTCTTGAAGATCTTTCCCGGCAGTATTATTTTTATCTCTCATGACCGCTCATTTATCCGCGAGATGGCGACTCGCATCATCGATTTAGACCGCGGTAAGCTGGTTACTTGGCCGGGTAATTATGACAAATACCTAGAAGGCAAAGAAGAAGAGATGCGGTTGCAAGAGCTTCAGAATACTGAATTCGATCGCAAATTGGCGCAGGAAGAGGTATGGAGCCGCCAGGGCATTAAAGCCCGGCGAACACGCAATGAAGGTAGGGTGCGGGCTCTGAAATATTTGCGCCAGATGCGTTCCGAACGGCGCAAGGTAATGGGTAGCGCGAAGATGCAGGCAGGAGAGGGCGCACGGTCGGGCAAAATTGTTTTTGAACTGGAAGATATTAACTATAGCATTGGAGGAAAACCACTAATTAGCCACTTCAGCGGGCAGGTAAGGCGCGGGGATAAGATCGCCCTCATCGGCCCCAATAGCTGTGGTAAAACCACCCTACTAAAATTAATGCTTGGCCAACTTAGCGCCGACAGCGGCCGCATACATTGCGGCACCAAGCTGGAAATTGCCTATTTCGATCAGCATCGCGCAGCGCTCGACCCCGAGCGTACCGTAATTGACAACCTGGCCGAGGATAAGCAGGAAGTAGTAGTCAACGGTCGCTCCCGTCACGTTTTGGGCTACCTCCAGGATTTTTTATTTTACCCGAAACGAACAATGATACCCGTAAAAGCGCTTTCAGGCGGCGAGCGTAATCGGTTATTGTTAGCACGGCTGTTTCTCAATCCCAGCAATCTACTGATCCTTGACGAACCCACTAATGACCTTGATATCGAAACGTTGGAGTTGCTGGAAGAGCTCCTGAACAACTATCAAGGCACTGTACTGCTGGTCAGCCACGATCGCCAGTTCGTCGATAATTTAGTGACTGAATGCTGGATTTTTGAAGGGGAAGAACGCATTGAGCGTTATATGGGTGGTTATTTTGACGCACAGCGTCAGCGCAATAATCGCTGCGTGATAAGTGCGCAGTCGACTCTAACGCAAAAGACTCAAGCGCCCGCGCGGGCATCACCCCATCTTCTGCCAAACGCAATATGGAGAAACTCAGTTATAACTTACAGCAGGAGATAGAAAGCTTTCCGGAGCAGATTGAAAGGTTAGAGCAGGAAATAGGCCAACTGCAAGCGCAAATGGCGCTGCCGGACTTTTTTAGTCAACCACAGGAGACGACGCATCTAGTGCTGACGGCAATTTCGTGTGCAGAAGACGCGCTTGAGGAGGCGTTTACTCGCTGGGAAATACTGGAAACACAAAAGAACGGCAAGGCGGAATAAGCCCTGTCGCACCGAACACGCTGCCCGTCTTCTACCTGCATAAACAGAAAGAAAAATAGGAAGGAACCGTGTGCGATTACCCCCGACATCAGCATCATCTTCTTTGTTCTCACTGTGATTTATTAGTGGCGCTACCGCCTCTGATGCCCGGCCAAAAAGGGATCTGCCCGCGGTGCCGTAACACTTTGCAGAGCTATTGGCACGATCCGAAACGCCAGCCGGTGGGGCTAGCCATCAGTGCACTGGTAATGCAGGGGCTAGCCAATCTCTTCCCCTTCGTTAACATAGAAGTCTCCGGCCTAAAGCGGCAAATAACGCTGCCACAAATTCCACTGGTGATGGTTAGCGATCATTTCCCTAGCTTGGCAAGCGGATTTCTGGTGTACGTACAGGCTATCCCCGCTCTTTGCATGACAATAATCATCTTACTGTGCTTGAATATTCCACTGCCGTTTCGTCTAAAGGTTTTCTTGGCTAAATTATTATTCTTGCTACATAGCTGGAGCATGGCAGAAATTTTCTTAGTAGGAGTACTGATCAGTTTTGTCAAATTAATGGCTTACGGCCAAATAGGCATTGGCAATAGTTTCATTCCTTTCTGTTTCTTCTGTGCGCTGCAGCTTAGAACGTTACAGTGCGTCGACACTTACTGGTTATGGAACGCCATCATGCCGTTTACGTCGCCGGTAACGCATTTTCGGCCCGGTGAAAGTGGTCTAGCTCAGGGTATACGCGCCTGCAGCTGTTGTACGCTCATCTTGCCCGTAGACGACGCGATCTGCCCGCGCTGCCGCACCGCGAAGGCGCTCGGCGAATTCATAGCCTACAATTGACGCTGGCGCTGTTATTGACCGCACTGATACTCTATATTCCCGCTAATCTACTGCCGATTATGATTACTGATGGGCTAGGCAATCGGGCTCACTCCACCATCATGGCCGGCGTCATCCTGCTGTGGGGCAATAGATCGATACCGGTTGCGCTGGTGATTTTTATCTCAAGCATTATGCTCCCCAGCCTGAAGATGATTGCGCTAGGCTGGCTTTGCTGGGACGCGGCCGACCGCAGCGAGCAAAACGTGCACAACAGCGAAAGAATGCATCTCATCTATAAGGTCGTGGAATTCGTTGGCCGCTGGTCAATGGTTGATGTCTTTGTTATTGCCGTGCTATCAGGCCTAGTGCGCATGGATAGACTAATAACCATCAGCCCCGGCATTGGTATGCTACTATTTGCTGCGGTCGTAATCTTAACCATGATCGCAGCCAAAACTTTTGACCCTCGTCTTTTATGGGATAGAGCTTCACATCGTATGCGAAAGGAGTCGATTGTTGATGGGCAATAATTATCAGACAGCCCGGATAGAGAAGATTAGGTGCTGGTCGCCGGTGTGGCTAATTCCCATTCTTACCGTCCTCATTGGCACCTGGAGCTTATTTTATCATTTTAGCCATCAGGGCAAAATGATAACTCTAACTACTAGCAGCGCCGACGATATTAACGCTGGGAAAACCGTCATTAAAAGCCGCAGTGTGGATGTCGGCATCGTCGAAAGCATAGTGCTGAGTAACGATTTTCGCCATGTAGAAATCAAAGCGCGCATCTATAACGGGATGGAAAAAATACTTAACAAAGACTCGGCGTTTTGGGTCGTGAAACCGCAGATCGGCAAGGAAGGAGTCTCAGGATTAGATACTCTGTTATCCGGCCCCTATATTCAGCTACAACCCGGTTCCAGCAAAGAAACGTCGCGGGAATTTAAACTATTGGACGCCCCGCGGCTCGATTCTCCCGATGCGATTGGTATCCGTATCCAGTTGGATAGCGATCGTTCGGGACAGCTGAGTGCTGGTGACCCGGTGCTGTTTCGTGGCTTCCGAGTCGGCACAGTGGAAAGCAGCCACTTCGATCCGCTTAAGCGCATGATAAATTATCAACTATTTATCAACGCACCCTATGATAGCTTAGTGACGACTAATATCCGTTTCTGGAAGGACAGCGGCGTGGCGCTCAATCTTTCGGCCTCCGGAATGCGCATGGAAATAGGCTCGCTAACTACTCTGTTTGCCGGCGGCGTTAGTTTTGATGTACCGACTGGCTGGGAACTCGGAGAATTGGCCAAAGCGCAGCAGCGTTATCAGCTGTTCGATAACAAAAATGACATCGCCGATTCCCTCTATATCCAACATCAGAATTATGTCTTGTTCTTTGACGATTCAATTCGCGGCTTGCAACCGGGAGCACCGGTAGAATTCCGCGGAATTCGTATCGGGACCGTTGCGGAGGTACCGTTCGTCACCGTCAGCGCCAATCAGGAAATGAACAGCGACTATCGCGTGCCCGTGCTTATTCACATTGAGCCGGATCGCTTTATTACCAAGATGGGTAAAAACTTTGATATCAATAAGCGCCTGACCGCGGCCGAAGTGCAGGGCTTCCGCGCGGCACTTAAGAGCGCTAACTTGCTGACCGGCGCTCTGTATGTTGATTTGGATTTCTATCCGCAAGCCAAAGCCTGGTCGGGGCCATTGACTGTCAAGGGTTACCCGGTCCTGCCGACCATCTGCGCCGGTCTAGCGCAGATACAACAGAAACTGACAACGACGCTAGATAAAATCAATTCGCTACCACTGAATCCAATGCTCAATCAAACCACCAGTGCGCTGGTGCAAAGTCGGAGCACGTTACAAGAGCTAGAGCGCACGCTGAAGACCATAAATAAGATCACCGAAAGCACGTCGATGCAGCAATTGCCCCAAGATATGCAGAAGACCTTAAAAGAGCTAAACCGCAGCATGAAAGGGTTTCAGCCCGGCGCTCCTGCTTACAATAAAATGGTGGCGGACATGCAGCGTCTCGATCAGGTGCTGCGTGAGCTGCAGCCTGTGTTGCGGACCCTGAACAGCAAGAGCAACTCGCTGGTTTTTAAAGCTGATCAAGGTCAAGACCCACAGCCAAAGAGGGCGCAATAATGCAAAAAGGAAAACTTTTAGCGCTAGGAACAGTGCTGTTACTCGGCGCTTGCGCCACTGGTAACGGCAACACCTACTATCAATTGCCGTTCGAGTCAGCGAGCAAGGCAACGACACTTCCCAACGTCGATACGGCCGCAAAAACGCCTGAAGCGAGCGGCATTGCTGACGCGCAGGGTGCGGCCGCCACACCCCTTCACGCCGACAGCCGCGTTGCCCGTCGTCAGCTTTGGATCGCGCAGGTATCGGTCGCAGATTTTCTAGCCGGCAATGGACTGGTCTATCAAACCAGCGACGTGCAGTACGTCACAGCCCACAGCAACCTCTGGGCCAGTCCGCTAGAACAGCAGTTACAGCAATTGCTGGTGGCTAATCTAAACGCGGCGCTACCGGGCACGTTGATATCCACGCAATCCATTAGCCGCAGCGGTGAGGGCGACCAACTAACAGTAACCATCAACGGCTTCCACGGCCGTTACGATGGATACGCAGTCATCCAGGGAGTATGGTTTCTGACACATGAGGGATGCGTTATTCGTCAGCCCTTCAATCTGACGCTGCCTCAGGAAAAGGATAGCTATGCCGCGCTGGTGCGCACGCTGGCACGAGGCTGGCAAACCGTTAGCCAACAGGTAGCAAAAGAATTCACGGCTATAAAGCAATAATTATTATATATAAATATATTCCCGTTATTCTGAACCTAAATTAGAAATAAATATAAAAATTAGTTAAAATTAAAAATAAATAAAATCAATAACTTACAATAAATTTAGGCAAGTTACTTGCTTGGTTCCGGGTCAGTCTATACACCCTCAGTGCACGGCCCTATTTATAGTAAGATAATTAATAAGGGATATAGCTGAGAGCACTATATCATGGTCAGCAAATTGCAATACCTAAAATAAAAGCGGCTCTTCATGCAAGCAACGAGCTAGCATCTACTTTAGCTAAGCGTTATAGAATCCCTGAACTGACCGTTTCTCAATAGAAAAAAACAAGATAGCTTTGAGGATTATAGCCGTATTCCCTATTATTTTCAGACTACGCCGTTACCTGCTGAAAGCAGTCGCGGCTTCTCTGCGAAAGACGTCTTTCTCGCTGGACAATCTTTTGGCAGTTGCATGCAAATTCTTAAACCCGCTCGTATCTTGATTTGACCTGGATCGCTATTTATTCAGGCATGGATTCGAGCGTTTGCATGACATCAAGGAGAAAACAAAAAACTGAAACATAAAATACTTTAAAGCTATGACGCCTGGTTGCCTGGGTGTTTATATAAAATATCTTTTCAAATGCTGATTGAGCTTTAAAAAGCTAGATATATCAATGAGTATTGATCTTAATCTCTTTACAAGCATAGGAGTAGTAACCTTGCAGCACATCTTCTATGCTCCTATTGTAACCATACTATCCTACACCATTTGCTTGTGAGCACATCCCTAAGCTAAGACGGCGTTTATCTCAAGCTCTGCACATAAGGGGTTGAATTTATGTTTCCCGTTAGCTGAGCCTGTTCGCAAGCCAAAAGACGATCTGTAAATTCTTTACTACTGTCTATCAGTACTCGATAAATAGCCATGTGACGTGCTCGACTAAGATTACGCAAGAAACTTCGTACATTAGCCGCAAGCCTTAGCTTGGTAGAAAGTAAGAAAACTCATCGAGTCGCTCAATCCATAGCCATAAAAAGATAATGTTGTGAGGTTTTATTTGGCATTTTTAAAAGACATTTAACATCAGCATGCGGGTAACTAGTCTCATAATTTTTAAACACTTTGTGCTTTTATTTTGGCAGTTTCTCCTTTATGTCACGCAAACGCCAGAATCTATGCCGCATAAAAACACCCTGAGCCATATTGAGATACGATGAAGTTGAAAGAATTCGTTGTACAACGGTCAAAAGCTAATCTAGCAAGAGACAGCGCTTTCTACAGAGAAACGGATGCCGCTTCCTGAGCGGACGACAATGTCGTCGTAAACGATCGGTAAATACACTCAATATTCTCGATACTATTATTTTCATTGATAAACAATCAGTTAACAGACTTAAGAAGACTAATCTAAAGTAGATGCTAGCTTCTTGTTTCCCTCAAGAGAGACTCTAATTTTAGGCGCTGTAGTTGCCTGACTATGGAGTCTAATCATCATGATATTTATTCTTAATAACCATGCCGCTTAGTAACTATCTTGCCAGGAATAGAGCGGTATGCCGAGAATCTATATCCATAGTCCGGTACTAAATATGTAGTTTATGCGCGTAAATTCATTATGATTTAAAGAAATGTCATACTTTTTACTAGAAAAGCTCTTTCATTGATGAAACGGCAACAACAAAATAAACAGATAAAAAGCGGCAGCAAACGAAGTTAACGATACCCGGGCTAAACGACGATACTAACTGCTAGCATACGTCTATCTGGATTAAGTGCAACGATGCTACTCGATAGAGTAATGAACAGAGATGCTTTCTTTGCTTATCTAGAAACGATATTTCTTTCTGAAATTGTACCAAGAAACATTGTGACAACGGATAATTTGGCTATTTATAGAGTTGATAGTGCATGAGAACCTAGTGAGGTTAAAGATGCAATTCTTATTTATCTTCAATCTTATTCATCAGATTTAAATCCTATCGAGATGGCATTTTCAAGCTGAAATTGCTGTTCAAAAAATCTGCAGTAAGAAGCGTTGATTCGCTGTGAAAGCCTATCGCTCAAGCTATTAAGTGAATATACAATAAAGATTACTATAATTTTTTGTCTCAGCGCAATATGGATTGAAACAGATGCAAAATATTCTAACTAAACAATGTGTGTAATCAACTTTCAACTAATTGATTTTATTTGTTTTTTTGTTTTTCACTGCTTTTATGTTTATTCCTAATTTAAGTGCCGAATAATGAATGTAATGAATGCATAAAAAATATGCTACAAAGCCACCATTTCGTTCTGATAAAGAGCTTAAAATTATACTGCACCGATATGTCTAGCTCTATAATAAGGAATTACATCAATCAGCATTGATTAGTAAAACTTCATTGCAGTCAATAAAATATTGGTAGAAAATTAAACCTAAATTATTAAAAAAACCATACTACCTTACGGGATTTGACAACCAAGGGAATTATCAGCGGCCTGCATGTCGGATAATGTGCCGGACTCAATAATTAAGGTTTAGAGAATTATGGTAGATAAACGCAAATCCTATACTAAAGAAGATCTGCTGGCGTTCAGCCGCGGCGAACTATTCGGCAAAAAGGGACCGCAATTGCCGGCACCGAATATGCTGATGATAGACCGGGTGATCAAAATGACCGAAGACGGAGGTAATTGCAATAAAGGTTTCGTAGAAGCCGAACTAGATATTCACCCGGATATGTGGTTTTTCGGCTGCCATTTTATCGGTGATCCAGTGATGCCCGGCTGTTTAGGCCTGGATGCTATGTGGCAGTTGGTGGGTTTCTATTTAGGTTGGCTCGGCGGCGAAGGGAAAGGGCGCGCGCTTGGCGTAGGCGAAGTGAAGTTCACCGGGCAGATTTTGCCAAGCGCGAAAAAAGTAACTTATCGAATTCATTTCCGCCGCGTAATTAACCGCAAACTGGTGATGGGCATGGCTGACGGAGAAGTGCTGTGCGACGGCACCGTCATTTATACTGCGAGCAATTTGAAAGTTGGTCTATTCAAAGATACCGCGGCTTTCTGATGCTGATTGCCGGCATAACATTGATTTCTGCCGGCGAGCGCCGACAATATCAGTAAAAACTTCTTTTCTAAGCAGAGATAATTGATTAGATCATTAATCTGTCTTTAATAGCTTTACGCTAGCTATCCAACCAGCGAGAGGATGCGTCTAGTAAATTCACATGGGAAAAGCTCACGAGCACGCCTTGAAAGACTGGCTTAATAGTCGTCTCTTGTCTTTTCATAGGCTTACTCCTCATAATATTGGCTGCTTTAAAGAAAGCGAGAAGGTTAACATTAATTGGTTGATCCCAGATCATTATATTTGTAATTGCACACCTAATTTTTCTTTTTTCGGAACTTGACAGCATTCAAAAGCTCTTAATCTATTACTGCTTTTTAGATTAATGAGCATAATTACTATAACCTTAATTATTTAAGTTTCGTTGCAGCACTGTGCGACGAGCTGGATATTACAAATATAATCAACAGTGTCTTCCAAAAAAACACCCAATAAGATCTTGCATGCCCCGGTGATAATCGCTCTTGTTTTGAACAGACTGCGCTTTCACAGCGGCAGGCTGCACACATCCCCACCGTTTTTCGCGAAAACGCCAGTCGAGTGACTAATTTACCCCAGAATCTGCGAAAAACACCTCGCTCTGGAGCGCTATAGTCTATCTGAAAAGCCCAAACGTATCGAAGCAATACTCATAATAATAATCAATGCCGCTCTCGAACCTTGCATACGCAATGCTGCAGTAGTCGAAGGGCGTAGCGTACCAGATATGAAGAAAAATAACCAAAAACCAACAGCATGTTGGGTTATCTTCTATTTTAGGGGATTCACGAACTCAGTGTTGGTGACGGACAACGGCAAGTATTTAACTTCAATTCTGTTTACAAGACGATCTTTGATATTCTCGGCGAACGATATCGTCGATATATGCTCCTAAATTAGGCACGGAATAAACTACAAATTATTTATTTTCAATACATATACAGTTAAACTTTTTAAAGTTAAGATATAAGATCTTAAGCCTGATATGTTTTATTATAATATTTTTCTTTATGATACACTTTGCTTAATGAAGCTTAAGCAACACTAGAAAGTTACACTCTAAATGAATACACTTCCAGAAAATGTTAAAATTGGATAATGAGCACTTACCTGTTTAATCTCGTACTATTATAATAGTCTTCCGACACACAACCCTGTTCATGAGAAGATGACTACTAAGCTATATAGTTAAGGAAGATCTCATTATAATTAGGCGAGACAGTCAGACAACTACAAATAAGAGTCGCTCTTCAGACAAGCTCGGCTAAGCGCGACGTCACCTCTAAATACGCCACTTCTAAACGCCAAAAACAAGATAATTTTAAGGATCACAGCCATATTCTCTATCGTTTATAGACGACCCTATCGGGCGCTCAAAAGGTAGTCGCCGTTTACCTACGGAAAATACTTTTCCCCACTAGGCTATCTGTTGGCTAATCGTACGCGAACTCTTAAACCCTGCCGTCTCTCGATCTGGCTCGAATTGCTGTTTAAGCAAGCATAGATCGGGGTGCCTTAATGAGATAAAGAAGAGAACACCAAAACTAAACTACAAAGTATTTAAAAGCTATGAACCTGGGTAACCTGTATGTTGATGGAAAATCTCTTCCATAAATGCAAAACAAAGCTTTACAACGTTATCTTTCGTAAGTAAAGATCAGAGAATCAATCAATTTTTATCTTTTTCTCAGATACTTACAGATAATGGAAAAGCATTTATGGAGCGTCTTTAGGGTCTGCAAAAACGCTCAGCTATCAGGCAATACATATTCAGCCGCCGCTTATTTTTATAAAATCTGGGCTAACGCCTTGCCACTGAGAAGATTTACATATTTAATTAATGTATTGCAATTCAACAAAATCAATATATTTACAACTTTCTTTACCGCATTCTTGCTCTTGTTGAGTAATGCTTTCAGTTGTATTTTTTATTTATACATAAGGATTGAAATGTATCTAGTCAACACTAATTGACAATAATTTTTATTGCTAAATGAAATGGTTTTATTAAAAAAGTGGTTATAAATAAGCCATTATTCTAAAGGCATACGAGTCGCGAAAATACTTATAGATGCGCCCTTAAGCTTCTGCACGCCGAAGACGTAAGAGAAAAAACTTCTGACTGGCATGATTTCGAAAACCACGTCTGCTCTATGCTTGACGTTTTCTTGAGATTTAGAGAGCTTGGATATAGATGCGATTATGTCATTTTTTAAATTTTAAATATCTAAAATTATTTTTATTAATTTCCTTGTAAAATACGAATAATTTGATTAGCAAAGTAGACCGACTTTAAAATGGTAGTGACATGTTTTTATATTTATTAGATCTGGCTATAGATACTGCAACCGCGATTTTTGCGTGTCAAGGCACTAGGTAACGAGGCGTATGTTAGTCATAAATTATATAATACTTTGCCTACTCTAGCGTTTTGATACTCTTCAGTAAAGCATTCATCTACTTAAATCATCTATTAATTGAAAGTATCTCTTCCATTGTAGCTGTAGCTTAACTGGATTTAGTGCACAATTAAGTTTAATGATCTGTCATTCTGTACCTGATTTTTCTTTTTTATCTTAGCAAAAAGCAAAAACTATAAATAATTTTTTTACTTTTTTAAAATAGATAATTAAACTTTTTAAAAAAATCTTAAATCTCATGTCTTTCATAATATTTTTTGTTTATTTTTATTGTCTTGAGAATTTCTGTGTCAATCTATTAATGATTCTAATTTTGAAAAGCGATAATAATCATTTAGTTATAAGTCATAAGCCTTAGCTTCTTATAATTTATTAATTTTATTTTTTAATATAGACGCGGAATAACGGGGCCCATACTATTATAGCTATAGGAAATGCGTATAATCCTTGCATGGGCGAAGGATAGGTTTACCATATTTATGGTACTGCGCTTACACGCGACGAAGTCACTTTTCTTTGAAAAGGCAGAAGTTGAAATAATAACTATTAAAATATTACATTTCATTTAAAACATTAATTTACATTGCATCCTTCGTGCATTTTGCTTGGGAATAGTTCTTTTTAGACGCGGGAAACACTAAGCTACCAGGAAACATGAATGTAACCACTTATATGCAGAGTTTAACACAGAACAGCATCTTAAACTGATACTCAAACGATTTAATGAGCATATAAAAGATACACTAAAAGCCACTATTACTATTCTGGTGAAGCGCCTTGAGATCAGAGCGCATCGACATGCCTGACTCTACAATCAGAAATTGACTCAATCAGTATTGTATAGTACAATTCAACAATTATTTAAATATTAACTATATTGTTTTCAGTATATAATAAGGTGCAAATCTCTCGGGGTCTGATAGTTTGCCGCACCACCGTTAAAAGTTTAATAAATGATTCATACGGCGTATGAACTGGTTGGGTCTTCAAGACTACCGCGCTCGGCCAGCAATGCCTGATCTAGCAGTAGTTCTACCCATTCGCCAAACGCACCATCATCAGCTATATCGGTAGTGCGCTTTACTAGCGGGTGCTCCGGATTTAGCTCAAAGATATACTTAATCTCCGGCGCTTCCTGACCTGTAGAAGCAAACAATTTAGCCATTTGCGTGGTCATATCATCGATGTCAGTGGTGACAACCGTAGGAGTATCAGTTAAGCGATGGGTTAACCGCACCGCTTTAATACGGTCACCTAAATAGTTTTTTACGCGCTCAACGAAAGGCTCGAGCGCCTTTTCGGCCTCTTTTTGCTCTTCATTTTCTTCATGATCGATCAGTTTATCTAGCGAAGGATTAGACTTACTGACTGACTGGAAGGCTTTACCATCAAACTCCGTCAGATAGCTCATCATCCATTCATCAATGCGGTCGGAGAGCAGGAGGACTTCGATATCTTTCTTACGCAACAGCTCCAGATGAGGACTACTCTTAGCCGCAGCATAGCTGTCAGCAGTGATGTAGTAAATTTTTTCTTGGCCCTTCACCATGCGTCTTGCGTAGTCTTCCAGCGTTACGTTTTCCACCGGGCTGTCGCCATAGGTTGAGGCAAAACGTAGCAATTTAGTCACTGCCTCACTGTTAGTGGGGTCCTCGGCCGGTCCTTCTTTTAATACTAAACCGAACGCCTGCCAGAATGATTGATACTGTTCGGCATTATCTTTGGCCAACTTTTCTAGCATCGACAAAGCACGTTTAGTTAGCGCTCGTTTCAGATTCTGCGAAATACAGCTGTCTTGCAAAATTTCCCGCGACACGTTCAGCGGCAAATCGTTAGAATCAATCACTCCCTTCACGAAACGCAAATAGTTTGGCATGAATTGTTCGACATCATCCATAATAAAAACGCGCCGCACGTAAAGTTTAAGTCCGTGTTTGTACTCGCGCTTCCACATATCCCAAGGCGCCTTTGTCGGGATGTAGAGCAGACTAATATATTCCTGTTTCCCTTCAACGCGGTTATGGCTCCAGCTTAACGGCTCACTGAAGTCATGAGACAAATGCTTATAAAATTCTTTATATTCCTTCTCACTGATATCGGCCTTGTTTCGGGTCCACAGCGCCTGTGCTTTATTAATTTTTTCCCAGGTTATGAGCTCTTCGGTGCTGCCCTCTTCGTCGCTTTTAGTATGCATCTTGATCTCTACCGGCAGCGCAATATGGTCTGAGTATTTACTGACAATGCTTTTCAAGCGCCAGTTATCAAGAAACTCATCCTCGCCATCGCGTAAATGTAGAGTAATTTCTGTTCCGCGCTCCGGCTTAACTATATCAGCGATGGTATAATCGCCCTCGCCGAGGGATTCCCAGAATACCCCTTGATCGGCATTCGCGCCTGCGGCCCGCGTGCAAACAGTGACTTTGTCCGCTACGATAAAAGCCGAATAGAAACCTACGCCGAATTGGCCGATAAGCTGACTGTCTTTTAGCCTATCAGATCCTATCGATTCAAGGAAAGCCTTAGTGCCGGATTTGGCAATAGTTCCCAAATTATCGATCACTTCCTCGCGACGCATGCCGATACCGTTATCGCTAAGCGTAATCGTGCGTTTTTCTTTATCGTAGGACAAACGGACGCATAATTCGCCGGCTCCTTCGTATACATCCGGCTGCGACAAGGCCCGAAAATGTAATTTATCAGCTGCATCCGATGCGTTAGAAATCAGTTCGCGCAGGAAAATTTCTTTATTGGAATAAAGAGAATGAATCATCAGATGAAGAAGTTGCTTTACTTCTGATTGGAATCCACGTATTTCTTGTCCTTTCATATTCATGTTTTACCTCAATCTAAATGCGATTAACTTAATCTAAATGCGACCAAATAGGCAGTTAAGGGCGGTCATGACAAATAGATGGGGTTAAGACAAAAGGATTTCAAGGAGCAAGCGGGGGCGCGTTAACGGCCCGACGAAATTATCCTGAGGTGAGGTTAGAATGTGATGGGATGACGGCCTACCAGCGAGTACGACAGCGTGGTGCCATCCAGCATTTCAAGCTCGCCGCCAAACGGCACGCCGTGCGCGATACGGCTGGCTATAATGCCGTATCGCGCGCATATTTCGGCGATATAATTGGCGGTCGCTTCGCCTTCTATCGTCGGGCTGGTGGCAAGGATTACCTCCTGAATGTGCTCGCTTTCAAGCCGCTCCCGCAACCGGCTGAGACCGATATCGTCCGGGCCAATTCCATCAAGGGGAGACAAGCGCCCCATCAGGACGAAATAACGTCCGGCAAATTGGCCGGTCTGCTCGATTGCGTGAATATCCGCCGGACTTTCCACCACACAGATTTTGTCGGACTGCTGCCGGTGAGGATTAGCACAAATAGCGCAGATCGCTTGCTCAGTGAAGGTGCGGCAATCGAAACAATGGCCGATTTTTGACATCGTGCGGGCGAGCGCCTGCGCTAGGCGGATTCCGCCGTTGCGATCGCGCCGCAGGAGGTGGAAAACTATACGCTGCGCCGACTTCGGTCCGATGCCCGGCAGGCAACAGAAGGCCTCCGTTAATGTCTCTAGTAATGGACTAATTTGCATCAGAACGGCATTTTAAGATCAGGAGAGAACTGCATGCCGCTGGAGACAGTAGCGATTTTTTCTTTATGAATTTCAGCGACACGACGGGCAGCGTCGTTAAATGCCGCCGTGATCAGATCCTCTAGCATGTCCTGATCATCTTCCAAAAGGCTAGGATCAATCTCGACACGGCGACAATTATGCGCCCCATTGATAGTGATCTTAACTAAGCCAGCGCCTGACTCACCGATCACCTCTAACTGAGCGCTTTCTTCTTGCATCCTGTGCATTTTTTCTTGCATTAGCTGGACTTGCTTCATCAGATTACCCATTCCACTATTACCAAACATAGTCTTCTCTCTCAGTTGCGTCGGGCTACACTAGCGACATATTACGACAGCACAAAGGTTTATACGGGTCGGATACTGTCCTCATCCAACTTAGCGTCAAAAAAGCGCTGCAGCATTTTAATGTGCGCATCAGTCATTATCGCTTTACGTGCATGCATTAGTTTTTCTTCATAAATCGTTTGGTGCCATTCCAGTGGCGTTTTCATCGCCAGATTATCATCTTCTATTACAGTTAATTCAACCGGCGCGTCTAAATCGGCGCTTAACGCGTCGCGCAGGGCGATTTTCGCCGTTGCCGAATTCAGATGACGCTGCGAGGCGCGCAGGTATAGACAGACCTTGCCTGGCGCCAAATCTTTTTTCCAGGCATTTAGAGCAAGCTGTCTCACCAGTTTAGGCAGCGCCAGCCGATGTACCTGCGCCGCCCAGGGATCACGTTCTAGCGCTTCTTCCGCCAGAGATAACGTCAGTTCCGGCGTCTTTTTATGCCCCAGCGCCGTGCGCAGAGCTTTAGGGGCAATCAGTGGCTCTGGCTCAGTTTTTGACTGTTGGCTGGCACGCCAGCGGTAAGCTTCCGGTGGCGGCGTTTTCGCTTGGTTTTCTCGACCAGCGACAGATAGAGGTTGAGACGCCCGTTCATCTCCTGTGGCCAAACACTCCAGCGCGCCAAGCGTCGCTTGCTGGCGAGCTGGGGCCGGTTTGGCCTTTTTTATTTTTTGGCTCTCTTGACGTTGCAGCAATTCGGTGCGAGCTAGCAAGAGCTGCGCAGTCGCGTCTAGCAATGGACTATCGGTACAGGAGAGCGTGGCGGGCGACTCGATATTGTCGGGCATTACCGTGCCGGGCTGCCACTTTGCCTCCGTCTCATTATTACGGAAGCGGCTAGCAGTATGGGCTTGCATAAAGCCTTTATCTGCACTGTTAAGCGCGATAGCTTGCCGGGTAGAGCGCGCGCGGCCGCCCAATACAGAAGACATCTGACGCTCGGTCAACGATGGCTCTCGCCCGGAAATGCTAGCGCCCGCCTTTCCCCCTTTTGCCGCCCGCCCAGCGATATAGCTGGCGTCCGGATTCTGCGTTGGGATATTGGACGAGGGGGAATCGCCAGCACGAATGTCGAGATAAGCCACGGGCCCAGATACTAGCCCTGTTTGCTCAGAGACTGTTTCCAAGGAGATATGGCCGCTTACGTGAGGGTCTTCTACCCCTCTTTCAGATGTCTTGAGACACCCAGCAGCCCAACAGGGACTCGGTAGACTGTTAACCACTGTCAGTCTTGCGAGGCCCTTATGAAGATCTGAGGTTCTGTCAGGCGCCGCGATGGATTCAACGCCGGGTGTAACGCTCGACCGGCTGACAAGAGGCAAGGCATCCACACGAGCGCACGACGTCATGGGATCCGCAGACGCGGCACCTGATACGATAGATGACTTAGCGGAAGGGCCAGCCTTGCTAGTGTCAGGTCTAAGTTCGATCGCCCCCCTCTGCGTTGGCTGGTGCCGCCGGTTCTACTGCTGCGGGATGAAACGCTAGTGCGCGCAGAAAAGTCATTTCAACCCCCATACGGGGGTCTGGCGCAAAAGGTAGATCTTTGCGCCCTATAAGTAAGATTTGATAATACAGTTGCAAATCTGCCGGAGGCAGGCGACGGGTCAATTCCCGCAAACGCGAAACGATACCGGGATTTTCTTCATTATTCAATTGGTTAGGTAACAACTGCGCCATCGCAAGATGGTGCAGCAAAGATAGCATCTCTAGGAGTAAATTTTCCCAAACTATACCGCGATCGGCACATTGCGCAAGCTGAGCCATTATCGCACCGCCGTCGGCGTCGGCAAGCGCTTCAATAAGCGTTAGCGGCTGCTCAGCATTCAGCGTGCCGAGCATCAGACTTACTGCATTAGCGCTGACTTTCCCCTGCCCCATCGCGATAGCCTGATCGGCTAGGCTCAGAGCATCACGCATGCTACCCTCGGCAGCGCGGGCAAGCAGCTTTAACGCGCGGGGCGCAGCGACGATTTCCTCCTGCTGCAACACCTTCGAAAGTTGGACGCGGATTTGCTCAACGTCGAGGGCCTTTAAATGAAATTGTAAACAACGGGAAAGTATTGTCACCGGAAGTTTCTGCGGTTCGGTAGTAGCCAGTAAAAATTTGATATGTGCTGGCGGTTCCTCTAGAGTTTTGAGTAGCGCGTTGAAGCTATAGCGGGAGAGCATGTGTACTTCATCAATAAGATACACCTTAAAGCGACCAAGCGCTGGCGCGTATTGCACGTTATCCAGCAGCTCTCGAGTATGTTCGACTTTAGTCCGTGAAGCGGCATCGATTTCAATTAGATCGACAAATCTACCCTGCTCGTGTTCTCGGCAATTATTGCACTGGCCACAAGGGGTGGGGGTGATCCCAGTTTCGCAATTCAGACCTTTAGCCAGAAGACGGGCTATAGTGGTTTTACCCACGCCGCGAGTGCCGGATAACAAATAAGCATGATGAATTCTACCCAATAATAGGCCGTTTATCAGCGCTGTCAGGACATGCTCCTGACCTACTACATCTGCAAATATTTTCGGACGCCACTTACGGGCAAGTGCCTGATAGCTCATGAGTTGCGATTTACGTCAGAGGAACAAAGACCTATCCTAACATAGCTGCACGCCGCAGCGCGAGGCTGTTATTTTCAGTGGCTGAAGAAAATAACCAGGCTATAACTTGTTATAGCTAATACTGCTTAAAAGTGTTTGACTACCAAGGTTTGCCAGATTGATATAACATCACCACTAAATCGTCGGACAAGCTTCACCGTAACGCCGATTGCCCCACCGGTAGCGAGTAAATCATACGCTATCAGCACTTTATTGCTAGGGCCGATGGCATCTTTATGAGTTTTAAGGCTACCAGTGCCGTATTCTAACATGTAGATTTTACTGATAGTTGCACGCGGCAAACTTGCCGGTTTTGCGCATAGGAACAAAACCTAGCTTCAGATTGACAGCATGAGCGGCGTGCTAAACAGAAACCCGCGGGCTTCAGTGCCGACCACTTTAGTCAATCCTGCATTGCGATAACGGTCGCCTAGCAATGCATTGCATTGCATTGCATTGCAATTCTGCCAGCATGCGCGTCTAGCTCTTCAAGCAAGCTGGTTATATCGCGAAAAATGATACTGGGTTTCGGATAGTTTATAACTGATTTAATTCTTTGCTTAATGAGCTCTAACTGTTGTTCTACAGAAATTATAATGTGTATACTTAAAAAGTATAATGTATTACTAATTTAGACTCTGTCATGACTAAACAAGACCGAACCGCGCACGAAAGCACTTAAATCTATGCAAACCGCTGCGAAAACGCAAAGATAGAGAAGACAAAGATTAACGTGGCGTGAGCTGCACCGACCCCCGTCGCGCGTTAATGCAATATTATACATCGCAGAAAGCAATAGGATACTATCATAAAAGTTGATTTTCTTTTCATTTATTACAAGTGCATGACGTATATACATCTTATCTAATTACTGCTCTTGCCGCCCGTCTTAATACTTTAGCCGTACGCATTAAAGACTAGGAAGATACTGTTATGCACCAATCCCGTCATCAAGCATCCCGTTTCGATCATCTGCCATTTAGCACGAGCGACAACCGCCTCAGCGATTATTTATCCGAGAGCCAGGCAATGGCTTGTATATTTGACTAACTTGGTGAAATAGGGTCGTATTGAGAGCGTAGCCTGGCCGGCACAGCCGCCAACGTATTAAAAGTTGCCACTGTCTTGTGAGCTAGCTATGCAAGATCTATGCGAGGGATCTCTCGCACTCTACCGCAGGATATTTACGCTCCGAGGCGGGGCATCAGGAGTATGAGTGGCGATCACTAGGCGATGATGCGAAATCACGATAGCCTGGGCTTCACAGCAGACAATGCTATTTACGTAAACCTATTCTCAAGCGAAATGCACGAAATAGGCAGAGAAAACTAATTAATGTTATTAACTACTATTGACTGCTATTGACTACTCGAGCCTATATTCGTCATTCTACACCCAATTTTATCTTACCGAAAGGAAAAAACTGTAAATAAACTATTTATGTTAAAAATATAAATATCTATACTATTTTTGAGCTCAGAATGTAAGATCTTAAATCTCATATGGTTCATCATATTTTTTCTTGATTACATACTTTATCTAACCAAGCTTGATTACACTAAAAATAGATACGTTCTAAGCAAAAGCGTACTTTGCTAGAAAATAGCAAAACGCAATAACCGGAACTTACCATGCACTTCGTAGCCAACATATATACCTCACTATCTAGTGCATTAACGCGTCAAAATGCTAACTGCAGTATCTATTAAAGATAAAGACATTCTCCAAAATAGAAAAATGTCATCACCAATTTAAACGTCATTTACTCTGCTAATTAAATCACGTAATAATAAGAAATACATGCTTATCTTCATCTGGAAAGGTAGAACGTCTGAAAGCGTTGCCCAGAAAGAGCAAGAATGCCGGACAGAAAGCTTTGAATGCATTGATTTTATTAAATTGCAATGCATTAATCATTGGGTTTTCAAGACCACCGATCGGCCAGACGTTAGTCCGAGATTTTACAAATAGGTGCCGCAAGATCAACCGAGTCAAGCGTTGTTTGATCGAAGAAGGGACTAAGGCAGTTTTTTAAACTATAGAGTAAAGGGATACGTGACTACATTGTGAATGGCGATTCCGAAATCGTATTTAATTGCAGTAAGCTACAACAAAGCCGTCAAAGGGGAAGAGCCAATGAACCTTACAACTGCTTGCCCATGTAAAACTACAATATATTAAAACGCTCTGGTCTAAAACAGTAAATCACACACTAAAAAACAAACTGACACCCTAGATAAATATCGGCTGGGTCGTACAGCCAGAAGCCAATGCCAAATTCATTGCGGCTATAGACAAGGGACTAGACGTGTATAGTCAATGCTATAACCTCGTGAATCCGGTGGTTTGCGTGGGCTAACCCCCTCCATTGATGTAATACACGTATAGCACTGCCGTTAAGGCCTAGAAAACCTACTCGCAAGAATCACGAATCCATAATTCGCATATAAACTAAGAATAAATATAAAATCAGTGAAAATCTAAAAAAATAAAATCAATGAGCGCTAACTAATCAACAACGGGTTGCTTGTAATTAAGTAGTTACTATCATCTTTTTTCAAAACTAGAATTATTACAGCTTGACGCAGAAATCTTCAAGCTAAGCAAAACGCACTAAAAAAATTAAACGCATGAGATTTAAAATCTTACGTTATCAGTTTACGAAATGATTTAAATATATACTATTTTGAATAGTAAGGAATTTATTTACAGTTTCCTTGCTTTTTTTGCTAAGATTAAACATTAGATGCAGAATCACGGATAAATATAAACGACTGCGGCACGCAATGCCTTTATGGCTAATAAGCAGCAAGATCGTCGACTTTTGACAAAAATCACTAAGCATAGAATAAAGCTCGATAAAACTCACTCCCTTAAGGATATCTTGATATAATATCCTTACGCATATCGAATTACGCTAAAATACTTTTATATATTCTGGCTCGTATATCACTGCAAAAAAATTATAGCAATCTTTATAAAAAGTTTACTTAATAGCTTAAATACGCGTATTTGATAGTGAATCGAGGGTTTTTTGCTGAAGCTTCCTGAGTAATGACTTCAGCTTGGGAAGCGGTATCTGGATAAGACTTAAATCCGGCGAATAACACGGAAGATAAAAAGAATTATATCTTTAGCCTCAATAGCTTCTCGTATAAAATCAACTTTATAGTAGCTAAATTATTTATTATCACAATATTTCCTGGTAAAAATTCAGGACAAAATGCTCAACATAAGCAAGAAAAGCACGTCCATTTTACTCTATTGTGTAGCATAATAGCATGGTTGGATTTAATCTAGATAGATATATGACAACAGTGAGTATCACTAGCCTCTAGTAAGCGTGTTCGACATTAACCACATCGTAAACCTCGTCTCCTGCAGTCTTTTGACAGACCTATACTTGTCATTGTTGCCGTTTCATCAATAACAATAAGCTTATCATATAAAAATATGAAATTTCTTCAGACCATAATTTGCGCAACTGAGCTATATCGTTGCACCCTTATTTCAAAGCAGCATTTTTAAATGCTGAAATACTTTTTAAAGAAATCTATATTTTATAAAGAGTGAGATTACAAGAGCTATAAATAAGAATCGGGATAAAATCAGAGTGCGCATCAATTTTTAATCTACGATTCGGGTTACTTCTAGATTTCGAGTTGTCGCTTCTGCTCTTACGGAATTGCTTACTTCAATGAGTCGCATCAAAAGAACCTATGCGGTATCCATCCGCCGCTGCATGCGCAGGGCTACTATAGCTAAAAATCGCGATAATCAAACTCAATGTGCTAATCAGTTAGTAACTAAATTGTAATATAGACAAAATTTAAAGATTTCAAAGTGACTCTCTGCTTGTTATTTAAGAAGAACGCGAATGCCGGCCTGTAATAACACGTTTCTAGGAAAGCAACATTATTTTAATGGAATTGTTAACAACAAAAAACCTTTTGTGCTTGTAAGCGGTCTTTTAATACTACCCGCCGGGCGCGGCTTAGATAATGACAACTTTTGCGTAAGATACAGGAAAATTGCCTTCTACGCTTGCAGAAGGCTTCTAATTAGAAGCCTGGCAGTTCCCCACCTCTCGCATGGGGAAACCCCACACTACTATCGGCGCTACGGCATTTCACTTCTGAGTTCGGCATGGGATCCCTGCGCTAGTGCCGCCAGGCAAATTTGTTTTCTGCACTGCTTTGTGTCGTGCAGACTTTTCGTGCCTAACTCATATTTTATGAGTGTCAGGCTTTATCCGGAACACTGCTGATATGGGCTTGTCTCTTGCACACAAGTTACTTCTGACTGCGCGTAATACACTAGTACATGCATTGCTTTGCCGCTAACTTTTGCTTTTATACTTGCTCTTTTAAACAGCTCAGGTGTTGTAAGGTTAAGTCTCACGGGTTATTGGTATCAGTTAGCTCAACGCCTCGCAGCGCTTACACACCTGACCTATCAACGTCATCGTCTTTAACGTTTCTTTAGGAGGCTCGAAGCCTCGAGGAAGACTTATCTTGAGGCAAGTTTCCTGCTTAGATGCTTTTGGCGGTTATCTCTTCCGTACGTAGCTACTGGGCAATGCTGTTGGCATAACAACCCGAATACCAGTGGTGCGTCGACTCTGATTCTCTCGTACTAGGAGCAGCCCCTTTCAATCTTCCAGCGCCGATGGCAGATGGGGATCGAACTGTCTCACGATGCTCTAAACCCAGCTCGCGCACCACTTTAAATGGCGAACAGCAATACCCTTGGGACCTACTTCAGCTAGATTGTTCTCACTATGATGCCACAGGTTGCACTGGGCTTTCCTATTCGGACATCACCGGCTGATAACGCTTGATATCGACTTACCGGCGCTTTCGCAGATTAGGACGTTTTCATCGCTTCTGATTACCTGACATGCATCGTATGCCCTTAGTCACTAAACTTCAGAACCCTAGAGCTGTCTAAGTCTTTTCTAATGAGCTGCACGTCTAAAATTTAGCGTCGCGTCTAGGCGTTTGCGGCATTGCGTCAAGGAGTTATTTTTTACACAGAACCTTGATGCAGTGATAACGATTATGCGTCATCTTCAGGTTTTCTTGCTTTATTTGAGAGACTTGCATGCTGAGTTTGCACTTCAGTGTGTGCTTCAAATTTTTAGCTTGTTCGAAGCTTATTAAAGAGCGAACTTCTCGGCATGTTTGAAATTAGAAACGCACTCTGAAACCAACAGGAAACTGGCGTCCCCTAGGGGGTTTGAACCCCTGTTACCGCCGTGAAAGGGCGGTGTCCTAGGCCACTAGACGAAGGGGACATAAAAATTCACCGCCTTACTTCTTAGGAAAGGCGCCGCTTCGTAGGCGAAAGCAGAGCATCTTTTCAGCCAGAGCTAGGGTGGCTGTACTTGACTTTTAGGTCTATAGCATGTTCGCCATATAAGTACAAACTCTTTTCATATCAGGATGCTTTACTCCTGAAAGTTATTAGACAGTCCGTATAGAGACCTTACGGTATCGCAATGTCGTCTAGGCAAGGTAATCTAGTCGCAAATTCTCTTAAGGTAACTTTGTTACGACCTCATCCCAGTTGTAAATCACAAAGTGGTAAGCATTTCTTGAACGTTAGGCTCGCCTACTTTTTCGCAAGCACCTCTAATGGAGAGGCGAACGGCGCACAAGGCAAGAAAGGCATTCGCACGTAGCGCTCTAATCTACTATTTTCGGAGATTTCGACTTTATGGCATCGAATTATAGACCCTAATCCAGACTATCAGGCACTTTATGGAGTCTGCTGACTCTTGCAGGATTTCGTATGCGTTATTGTATCAACGTGTGCGGCACCTAATCCCTAAGGGAAATGATGATTTAATATCATTTTTATCCCCCTCGGCTAATCAACGGCAGTCTCCTTTGAATTTCTAACCGAATCGGCTTAAGGGGTAAACGCTATGCTTAATAATTTGGATTAACGCTTGCATCTTTATTATTACCGGGGCCACATACGGAGTTCGCCGATGCTTCTTCTGCGGATGACATAAAAATGGTGTTATTAAGGCTACGATCTTGTCCTCTTCCGAAAGGCCTGACGACTTGAAGGCCTTTTCACACGCACCGCATAGCTGCAGGGGTTTTCTTTAATTATGTCAAATTTCCATTACCGCTTTTCGTGGGAATAAGTAGATTGCATCTGGGCTTATCCCGATAGCATGAAGCTTGTAGATTCTTTACTTTTATCATGTGACGTCATGCGGTATTGGCTAACGTTTCTAGTAGTTATTTCCTTTAATTGCACAGATCCTCAGATATTATTTACGGATCGTTAGTTTGCTGCTAAAGGAATAAGCTTTGTCTGCCTTCTTTTCGACTCGCATATGCTGTGCTCTGTGCCTGCCGCGAGCATTTAATCTGGGCGTGTTTAAACTCTTTAATTAAATATTAAAGCTTAAAGAATGAAAGCCAGTATTTTACTTAGATATTTATCTATTTATTTTAAAGACCTAAAATTTTTGTGTAAATATTATTTTCTAGTACTTATATAATTGCTTTGTATATTTTTAATATATAATACTTAAGAAGGCATTTCTCTACAAGAACAGAGATCTTATTGTGCGTTTTTCTGGTGTAAAGTCAAGCTTTTATTTTCCTGTAGTGAGCGCCAGCCTACGGCTGATCTGGTTGTATTATTAATTAATAGAATTATGTTCTAAAGCTTCTATAGTTATTAACAAGAAAATAAATAACTAAAATAAATTTTATTGGCTTCTTTTTCAGCAAAATGTCTCATTTCAGAGACTTTGCGTCGCCTGTTTCACGGTTAATCGAGCCAAATCACCAGCAAAGGCAGAAACTTGCTGCCAATCCGTATATTCGATCTCCTTGGTACGATCGGTTTCGCCGCCGGTCACACGCATTATCAGCTGAATCATGACCCGACATCGATAGCGAGGGTAACACAATGCACCTGCGAACACAGCGCAAAGATCCGGCTGCCAAGGCGTCTTCTCTAGGAATTTTCGGGTGCAGGCGTTCGTAGTATTGGTGCGTTTATCCGGCTTGCGCGCCGTTAAATTTACGGAGTAAAACGCGCTAGGAATGCTGTGCAACCACTCAAGCTGCTGCTCGATAAAGTGGTTAAGATCTGCGGAAAACCGGCCATAACGAATCGCCGCACCAATCACCACGCGCTGATAACTCTGAAGATCAAGATCGAAAGCAAGGCACAGATCAACCATATCACATTTACAGCAATCGGCAAGATGAGCTCCAATAGAGCGCGCAATTTTGTATGTTTGGCCGTTATGAGTCGAATAGAGAATCAACGTTTTCATGTTAAACCTTGTATCATTCACGCCAAAAAGTCGGGGTAAACAAGACCAAGAAAGTAAATACCTCCAGACGACCGAACAACATAGTCAGGATAAGAATCCACTTGGCCAGTGCGTTCATGCAGGAAAAGTTATCGGCTACCACCCCTAGACCAGGCCCAAGGTTGTTAAGCGTTGCCGCTACCGCTGCGAAGGCAGAAAAATTATCTACACCGGTGGCTACCACCGCCAGCATGCTGAGGATAAACACTAGCGCATAAGCAGGGAAAAAACCCCAAACTGCTTCTAGAATCCGCTCCGGTAGCGCCCGGTTGCCCAACTTAATGGTATAAACCGCGTTGGGATGCACCAAACGTTTTAATTCTCGTGAACCTTGTAAGTAGAGCAGCAGGATACGGATCACCTTTAATCCACCGCCAGTAGAACCGGCACAGCCACCGATAAACGCCGAGCAGAGAAGCAATATTGGCAGAAACAGTGGCCAGTCGGCAATACTACCGGTCGTAAACCCCGCGGTGGTCGCCATCGATACTACCTGAAAAAAAGCCTGGTTAAGCGTTTGCAGACTAGAATCATATACATGATAGCGCCAGAGAATTAAAATACAGACCAATACCAGCATAAACTGTACTGAAATAAACATGCGAAATTCAGGATCCCGCCAGTAGACCTTTAAATTCTGACCGCTAAGGGCAGCAAAATGCAGACCGTAGTTACAACCGGATATCAGCAAAAACACAGCGACGATCGTATTAATAATCGGGCTATGGTAATAGCCGATACTGGCATCGTGGGTAGAAAATCCGCCGATGGCAATCGTAGAAAAGCTATGGCCTATCGCGTCGAACGCCGGCATGCCTGCGCTACACAGCGCTAGCGCACAGGTAATTGTCAACCCGACATAGATGAGCCATAGGGTTTTGGCAGTTTCTGCAATACGTGGACGCATTTTATTATCTTTCAGCGGACCAGGCATTTCCGCGCGATAGAGCTGCATGCCGCCAACGCCAAGAATCGGCAAGATCGCAACAGCTAAGACAATGATCCCCATACCACCAAACCACTGTAACATTTGCCGGTAAAACAAAATGGCGTGGGGTAAAGTATCTAGCCTCACTAGCGCGGTGGCACCTGTAGTGGTCAACGCTGAAAAAGACTCAAAAAACGCATCAGTGATCGATAAATTAGGATATTCGGCAAACAAAAACGGCAAAGCACCCACACTACCCAAGACGGTCCAGAACAGCACCACAATAAGAAAGCCCTCGCGAGATTTTAATTCGCTTTTCTGATGACGATTAGGTAACCACAGCAAGAGCCCAATGAGCTGTGCGCAAAAAAATGTTTGCGCGAAAGCGCTACCAGCACCGTCCCGGTAGATCAAGGTCACCAGACAGGGAATAATCATGGTCACGGAGAATAAGATGACGAGCAGACCTACGATGCGGATTATGGTGCGAAAATGCATGTCTACACTATCCTTAACTGTCACATCCCGTAAGATAGTATTATCTTAAATAATTTAGGTTTGATTTTGTTATAATATTTCATAGATAGCAGTGGACTTTTACTACCTAATACTGATTGACGCAATCACTCAGATTGTCAGGTGGGGAAAGACTCTTCTACAAAAAAACGGCTACCGCTTCCCGAGCCGGCGACAGGGTCGTCTGCAAACTATGGGGAATATGGTTATGGCCCTCAACAACATCTAATTTTTGCCATCTAGAAACAGTCAATTCAGATATGCATAACGCTTACCCAAAGTAAACCCTGACTCGTTGCTTGCCTGAAGAAGCACTCTGATTTTAGGTGTTGCAGTTGCCTAACTATGGAGTCTAATTATCATGATGCTTTTCTCTTAATTATATCTCTTAGCACTCATCTTGCTAGAAACGGGCGATACGTGTAAAGTCTATAAAATGACCCGGTATTAAAAAACACCGAAAGTGCTTATATCAAGCTCAAGTGTGTTTGTCTGTAATTGAACACGCAATGTGACACTAGAGGCACACTGAATCGCGGATTAAAAATTAATGCCTATTCTGATTTTATCCTGACGATTATTAGTGAGTCTTTTGATCTAATATTCTCTGAAATATGGACTTCTCTAAGAAGTACTTTTAGCATTTAAACCAACTCTACCAGCCTTGCTACTCTGTCGCACCTTTCCACTACCATATGATAACGGAAAAAGACTGTATATACCCCCGAATAAGAGCGTAATGATATATTTCATGAGCATAAATTGCGGCTTGAAGACATGTTATATTTTTTGTTAGAGAAGCTTCTTTCATTAATAGAACGGCAACAACAAATTTGAGTGGGTCAACGCTGCAGCAGACAAGCTCAATAATGCCAGGTTGACGCCTCATATGCCGGCCGAAATGACGACACTCACTGCCGGGATACGTCTCACTGAACTAAGTGCAGCGATTCTACTCGATAAAGCAATGAACAGACATAGTTTTCTTTTTATATAGAACAGGCGTAGGGCGCCTACACTTTCAGTAGAAAATATCATGCTAGTAAATAATTTTATTACTCATAAAACCGAGACTAAATATGCAATTCTTTTTATCTTCTGACTTATTCACCGCATATAAATACTATAGAGATGGCATTCCCCAAGCTGAAATCGCTATTCAGAAAATCTGTATCAAAAACTGCTAATGCGGTGTAGAATATGATCGCTAAAGATATTGAGTTAATTTTTCATAAAGATTACTGCAATTTTTTATCGCGGCGGCATGCGAATCGGAACAGATAAAAACACTCTAGCCTTAATCGCCGTTTACACAAGCATAGATTACCAAGTTTTCATAAAAAATAAACAAAGAATTAAAACAAAAACATAAAGCGTTTAAAATATCATTCTGTACAAAATTTTCTTTTTATCTTATGGGGAAAATCAGAAAATAATAAATAAATTATTTTTTTCAAAAAAGGCAGATGGTTAAAAATTTTTATAAACTCAAAATATGATATCTTAAATCTCATATACTTCATCATATTTCCACTAATTACGCATCTTGCCAGGCAAAGCTTAAGCCAGACTACAATAGACAATTTTCAAATCGATGAATTTTCTGCTGGAGAATGTCAAAACGTCATAACAAACACTTACTATACAATTCGTAGCCAACATATACCTCGATTCATGACCGAATTTAAGTACCGATTTAACCTACGTTATGATTTTCGAGCGCTGACACCACGCTTCTTAGTAGAAGCACTAAAAAATATATGTAATTTCATACAGCCTTTTTCGGCTAGCTGCATAACATACATAATCGGATATCTTTTAATTCTTTTTTTGCTTGTCTTAAATATTCTTTTATAAATCTGTAATAATTATTATTTTTATAAAAGATAATAATTATTGCTTAATTATAAATAGTTAGCCTTATTTTTTATAACTAATTGATTTTATTTATTTTTAATTTTTTACTGATTTTTATATTTATTCCTAATTTAGGTGCAGAATGACGGCTTAAAAGCTTTAAGCCGGATTGACCTGCATGTTGATGGAAGATATCTTCCAAAGATGCTACATGAAACCTTACAGCGTTCTTTTTTTCGTGAGTATAGACCAAACCACTCTATAGGTTTTTATCTGTCTGTACAAAACCAAGACCGTGGCTAATGCACGACCTTTCTTTCGTGATATTAGTCAAGCATGTCCCCTAGCTATTTATCAAATGCCGATAGACAATGGCGAAAATTTACGGCTCATCTTTTAGCTTGCGAAAACGCTCAACCACCGGAGAAAATAAATCTTACCGCTTATGTTCATAGCGTGATATAGAACACTGCCTTAGGCCATTGATACATTCATAAAAAACGCATAGATCAAGCGATTTAATCGACGCATAGAAGACGTTTTATAAAGCGACTATTTCTATTATGGTGAAAAGCTTGAGATCACAGCACACCGACATGTCCGGCCTTACAATCAAGAATTGTCTCACTCAGGATTGAGCAGTGCAACTTCATTGCAATCTATGGAATATTCGTACACAATCAATTCTAAATTTTTCAAAAATCAGACCACCTCTCGGGATGCAACATTCCGTATGTTGGATACATTAGCGAGCAATAGTTATTAAACTAACTTGCCGTACGCTTCTGCCTGCGGGGCGCATAGCGCTATCTCCAGCTCGCAACTCATGGATTAGTTGCCAATTATACGGACGTCAGCGCTGAATACCCATCTTGCCTGCCGCTGCGGGGTGATCATCGCAGCAATTTCTTTGATAAACGGGGGACGCCTATGATCCGCAGTATGACCGCCTTTGCTCAGCGTGAAATTAAGGGAAATTGGGGCACTGCCACTTGGGAGCTTCGCTCCGTTAATCAGCGCTATCTGGAAATTCAAATACGTTTACCAGAACAATTCCACGGCCTGGAACCTACCATTCACGAACGCATCCGCAGTCGCCTCACACGAGGAAAAGTAGAATGTAATCTACACTTTGACGTTAATCATAGCGCGCAAAGCGCACTGATCCTCAATGAAAAACTCGTCAAACAATTAGTGAAAGCAGCGCAGTGGGTAAAAATGCAAAGCAACCAAAGTGAAATTGACCCACTAGCGATTCTGCGCTGGCCAGGCGTGATATCCACGAAGGCGAAAAATTTAGACACCATCGGCATCGAACTACTCGCCAGACTGGACGCCACCCTTAACGACTTTATTAGTGCCCGCGAAACCGAAGGCAAAGCGCTCAACACATTGATAGAACTCCGGCTTTCAGGTGTCAGCTTCGCAATTGCCAACGTACGCCAGCAAATGCCGGCGGTGCTGGCCTGGCAACGCGACAAGCTATTGAGCAAACTTGAAGAGGCTAAGGTGCAGCTAGACAGTAACCGTCTCGAGCAGGAGCTGGTAATGCTAGCTCAGCGGACAGATGTCGCGGAAGAGCTAGATCGCCTTGACGCCCACGTTAAAGAAACCTACCAAATTTTAAATAAAAAAGAGGCGGTAGGCCGCCGGCTAGATTTTATGATGCAGGAATTTAAGCGCGAATCGAATACGCTGGCATCAAAATCTATCAACACTAGTGTAACGGCATCAGCCATTGAACTAAAAGTACTGATTGAACAAATGCGCGAGCAAATACAGAACATCGAGTAATGTCCGCTCCACTCCCTCGCTATCATACACTATATTGTTAGGGCATTTTCATGATGCTTTTTAGTCCTGCATTACTATATCAACTCTCATCCAACAATTCTGTTCAGAACAAGATGGCTACTGAGAAATATAGTTTTCACATCCCGGAATGTAATATGTGTTTAAATGATTTGGGTTTAATTTTTACCAACATTGCATAGACTGCAATGGATTTTTACTATCCAATACTGATTAAGGCAATTCCTGATTGTAGAGCTAGATATATCGGCATAGCGTTATGTCTAGCGCTTCATCAGAATGGAATAGCGACTTTCGGCATATCTTCACACGCATTCAATCGCTTGACCAAACTATTCGTTTGTAGGCACATCGCTAGGTTAAGACCGCGCTCTAAATCAAGCGCTGCATATAAGCGGTCGACTTTATATTCCCTGGTAGCTAATCAGTTTCGCAAACCAAAAACGATCGGAAAATTCTTTGCCATTGTTTTTAAGTATCTGATGCATAGCTATCGGAGATGCTTAACTAAATTATAGAAGAAACGTCGTTCATTATTCTCGGTTTTAGCTTTTTATAGAGACGCATAAAACTAATCAAGTCGCTTAACATATTCTTAATAAAAAAGAAGATCGTGAGTTTTTATTTATCATGTTTAGAAGATGCTTCAGCTTAACATGCAGGCAATCAAGCTAATCGCTTTTAAACACTTAATGCTTTTAGTTTTTGCGCTCTCGCTTTATGTCATGCAAGCGCCCAATCTATGCCTGAGTAAAAGCTGTCCAGGATAGATCGAGACACGGAAGAGCTTAAAAATTCTCGCACGACAACTAGCAGCTCGCCTAGTAAACGAAAAGCGTCTTCCATAGGGAAACTGCTACTGCTTACTGCGAAGAAGATAGCGTTGTCTGCAAAAAAACTGAGCACATGGTTATGTTGCTCAATACTATTTCATTTTGCCATTTAGAAACAGTCAGTTCGGCGATGCTATAACGCTTACAAAAAGTAGATGCTGGCTCGTTGCTTTCCTAAAAAGCTCTAATTTTAAATATTATAGTTTTATGACTATGGATTCTATCATCATGATATTTTTCTCTCAACTATATTCCTCAGTAACTATCTTTCTTTAAACGGAGCTGTACGATAAGGCTCTATATAATTTTCTAGGATTAAATATATATGTCTAGCAACTCGATGAATTTTATACGTCTTTATAAAAGACAGGACCACGGCTAATTAAAATTTCTTGCGCAATCTTAATTGAGCATCTCCGCGGCCATTCATCGGTTACTTGCAGACAATATCAAAGAATTTATAAATCGTCTTTTAGACTACGAAAACGGTTAGGCATCAGGAAATATAAAGTCGACTGCTTAAGTACAGAGCTTGATATAGAATACGAGCGCATCCTATAGATGCACACTAAACGAATGATATAGCAGAGCAATTTAATTAACCTATAGAAGGTATGCTACTAAGCCACCATTTCTATTCTGGCGAAGGGCTTGAGATAAGACTTACCTATATATCTCGGTCTACAATCAAAAATTGTCTTAATTAGTACTGCGTAGTCGGAAGAATATTATAGCATCTGAATATTGGTAAAAAATCAAACATAAATTATTTAAAAAACCATATTAACTTTCTGAATATGACATTTTCTTCCCACGTGAGGATAATAATATTTTTTCATTCTTCGATTTTAGAGGATTTCTTCAGATCTAGCCACAGACACTGCAACTACTACTTTGACGGGCTACAACACCAGTGCACTTTTCTAGTTTATAAAACAGTCACTCATCTGTATGCTATGACTAATTTTTTCTCTAGAGTCTACATGGCGCATTCTTACAGTGAGTAATTAAGATCGCAGAGAGTTAGATTAAAGTGGATAGCTCTGCACACGCAACGACGGATAGACACTAAATAGACTCTTCTGCTCTTGATTGCTAGAGAAAGCAATTCCATGAGACAGGAAATTAGAGCTGCAATATTCATTTCTTAACACATAAAATGGCGGTTTCATTATTTGTAGCGAGAACTGAAGAAAGCTTCCAAAATAAAGAAATAAAAAATATATGATTATTCTCACGTCGGAAGCAAGCGCACAACCAGAAGCGTCGGTCAGCAAGGGCAAGCTGCTACAAAGAAAGTATTGAATTCCGATACATCAACTGGATACATAAAGCAACCGAGTGGGGAGGCGTTAGCCAAAATTTTATAAAAAGTATTCGCAAGATCAAACGTGTCAAGCGTTTTCTCAAGGAAGGGGTGAGGCAGTCCTGAGCGGTAAATCAATAAAGTGGGCGCATAACCCACATTATGAATAGTGATGCCGAAGCGCATTTGATTTCACTAAACTACAGCGAACCGCTAGAGAGGCAAGAACAATCGATCTTCCAACTACTTACCGATAAAACCATAGAGCTGTAGTACGTTAAAACAATCTTACATAAAACAGTAAGGCACGCTCTAAAAACGCACCATCCCCGCGGATGGAGATCAGCAGAGCTTCACAGGCAGAAGCTAATATCGAATTCGTTGTAGCTATAGAGAACGCGCTGAATGTCTATCGTTAGCCCTATGGCCAATACAGTCGATGATTTGCATCGACGAGGCAGCTTGTCAATTGATTAGACATACCTACTTAGCGCCGTTGTTAAGATCTGGAAAACCCGCTCAAGAGAGCCATAAATATAAACAGCTGGGCTGTGTAATATCTTTATGGCCAGTGCGCCGTTGACAAACGGGTCGGCGGCCAATCAAAGTAACTAAGCCTAGAACTAGAATCAATTGGAGTTATTTTAAGCATATCTCAACACAATATTTTTACGCAGATTGACACGCAAGTCATGAACAATCTCAACATCCAGAGCCAGGTTGGTTCTACTCAACCTGCCCGCCGGATCTGGCCCAGGTTTTATACAACCGTTTTGCATTCGCTTATATGCCGAAAATTCTAGTTGGCTAATCATAGCGGAAATTAAATGCAATGCACTGATCGATTAACGCCTGCATTGTTATATTTAAAATATTGAGATATTACAAAGTAAACTTATCGCTTAGCAGACACAAAGTGATTAAAAAAATTCTAAGATCGATTAGTATTTCACTACCAACAACGTCCGTATCAATCTCAAGCATCTTTATACGTTATTTAACGTAAAATACAATACTAGAAAACTAAATTGCAGATCAAAAGCTGATGCATATTCTAATTTTATCCTGACGTTTATCGATGAGTCTTATGATCTAACATTGTCTAAAAAATAAGTATACAAACTTTTCTGAAAAGCACTTTCAGCATTCAAGCGACCCTCGCCACTATATCGTGCTCTTTTCTCCGCTATAACGGTTAAAAAGCAGCAAAAATATCAGAAAAAAGAACGCGAGGATCTCATTTATGGACGCAATTATAGTCTAAAGAATTGTCACATATTTTATCAGAGAAGCTTATTTTATTGATGAAACGGCAATAACGAAAAGCATGAATAGGCCAAAGGCCGGCAGCAGACGAGGTTAACAATACAGAGCTGATAGCCATACACACAATCAAAAACACGACACTCACTGCTGGCATTCGTCTATCTAGACGAACTGTAACCATGACACTAGATATAACAATGAACGAACATACTTTACTTGCTGATATAGAATAGGCACTTGTTCCTGAACTTGTGCCAGTCAATATGATTACAATGAATAGTTTTTCTACTTACAAAGTTAATGATATACGAAAAGCTATTGAGGCTAAAGATATCATTCTTCTCGATCTTCTGCCTTATTCACCGAATTTAAATTCTATTGAGATGGCGTTTACTAAGGCCCTGAAATAGCCGCTCAAAAAAGCTGTAGCAAGAACCGTGGATTCGCTATGGAATGCGATTCAGAGAATTTCTCATAAAGATTGCTACATTTTTTATCACAGAAAGATATAAACTGAAATACATAAAAGCGCTTTAACCATAAAGATATTTTACACTCCAGGCCGTTTGTATTTATAGTCCTCCTAAGCAGGCTTCCAAGCCTCAATCACAGTATCAGACGCGTCTCTTTAATCAATTGACGAGCAATCTTGTCGATGGAAACCATAGGATCCCTCGAGGCATAGAGCCGACAATACACATTCAGCAGATTCTCTATAGATAAAACAAATTCAGTATTGGCTTCTGGCAGTACAATGCAGCCATTCTTTGTCCAGGATTTTAGTTTGTTTTAGTATGAACCCACTGCTTCATGCGAGATCGTTTTGACACACTATAACTCTGCAGCTTTATCCGCAACTGGTTGTGAAGTCAACCATTCTCGTCCTGTGGCGGATCTCTTCAGCTTAACGCAATTTAATGTGCTTCTGCCTCGCTACCCACAATACAGCCATGTATCGGCTTGCTCGGTTTACAGCTTAGAACTGCCTTAAGCTCTTCTTTGACAAAACAACGCTTGACCTAATCGATATTACCAGCATATATCTATAAGATTTCAGCTAAAGTCTCGCTACTCGGTCTCTTTGCATACTCAATTGACACATCAAAATTTAGTAAAACAAATACATTCACAAATTTCTGTGCAGTATGCTTGTCTCTGCTGACTAACGCTTTCAGTTGCTCTTTTCCAAAGTCAGGATTATAACGTATTTTCCATTCAAGAAAAAAATATTACGCAGCAAATGAGATTCAAGATCTCACGTTTGAGTTTAAAAAATAGTTTAAATATGTATACTTTGAAAGTAAATAATTATTTATGGCCAATGCTTTTTGACAAAATGAAAATAGGTTTGGCATTATAGCCCTAACCGTCATCACAAAGGAGATAGTGCTCTAAACTTGCTTCGTGTTAGACTATCGCTAACAATATCGCCTCGCGCGGTGATACACTAGGTTAAATAAAAACAATGTTTGATAATTTATCTGAAAGATTATCGCGGACGTTACGCAATATCAGCAGCAAGGGCCGCCTGACTCATGACAATATTAAAGATACACTGCGCGAAGTGCGCATGGCGCTGTTGGAAGCGGATGTCGCGCTTCCGGTAGTGCGGGATTTAATCAGCCGGGTTAAAGAGAACGCGCTGGGGCAGGAAGTCAATAAAAGCCTGACACCAGGGCAGGAATTCGTTAAGATCATGCGCACCGAACTGGTGCGCGCTCTAGGCGACGAAAACAATGCTTTGAATCTGGCGACGCAACCGCCGGCGGTAGTGCTGGTTGCTGGCCTACAGGGGGCAGGAAAAACTACCAGCGTCGGTAAACTCGGAAAATATCTACGCGAAAAACAGAAGAAAAAAGTGCTCGTGGTGTCTGCAGACGTTTATCGCCCAGCAGCTATTAAGCAGCTTGAAACGTTGGCGACCACTGCAGGTATCGACGTTTTCCCGTCCGACGTCACGCAAAAGCCGCTTGATATTGTGACTCAGGCGCTAAATCAAGCAAATCTCAAATTTTATGATGTTTTGCTAGTAGACACCGCCGGCCGTCTGCATGTAGACAAGACGATGATGGCGGAAATCATTGCTATTCACACCGCTATTAATCCGGTAGAAACGCTGTTCATAGTAGATGCCATGACTGGCCAGGACGCCGCCAATACCGCACAAGCCTTTAATCAAGCGCTACCGCTAACCGGAATTATCTTGACCAAGGTAGACGGTGATTCGCGCGGCGGGGCGGCACTTTCTATCCGGCACCTTACCGGCAAACCCATCAAATTCATGGGCGTTGGCGAGAAAACCGACGCGCTGGAGCATTTTTATCCCGATCGCCTAGCCGGGCGGATACTCGGCATGGGCGATGTGCTGTCTCTTATCGAAGACATTGAAAGCAAAGTCGATCGCGGTCAGGCGGAGAAGCTGGCTAGACAGCTACAAAAAGGTAAGGATTTCGATTTAACCGACTTCCTAAATCAGATCAAGCAGATGCGAAATATAGGCGGCATGACTAGCATGATCGGCAAACTGCCCAGTATCGACAAATTGCCCGACAACGTCAAATCGCAGATGGACGATAAAGTCTTAATGCGCATGGAGGCTATCATTAATTCCATGACTGTTAAGGAGCGCGTCAGTCCGGAGATCATTAAAGGCTCGCGTAAACGCCGTATCGCTGCCGGCTCCGGCATGCAAGTCCAAGACGTTAACCGCTTGCTGAAACAATTCAACGACATGCAGCGCATGATGAAACAAATGAAAAAAGGCGGAATAGTGAAAATGATACGTAACATAAAAAGCATGATGCCGCACGGCCTCCTCGGCCTTTAACTATCAGTTACTTTCCTAAGTATGCATATTGCAAACGTGCTTTTAATGCTGCCAAAAAGAAATGCGCTATCAGCGCCCCGTTATAACGTCGATTAAATTAATACTTAAATTTAGCCAGATAAAAGGCGTATGTTGGCTACAAGTTACATAGTAAGTGCTCGTTATAGCGTTCTAACATTTTCTAAATGACCATTCATCTACTTAAAAGCGTCTATTTTAAAGCATCTATTCCCAGTGTAGCGTAGACTTAGCTGGTTAAGGTGCGTATTCCGGATTGCTTTTTAAACGAGTAAAACTTTGGAGCTTTTAGACAGCAAGCCGATCCGTTACCCGAGAACCCAGTTGTTTTATTAACTAAAGAGGATATTATGGTAACAATTCGTTTAGCACTTAGCGGGGCTAAAAAACGCCCCTTCTATCAAATTGTCGTGACAGATAGCCGCAATGCGCGCGATGGTCGCTTTATTGAACGTATTGGCTTTTTTAATCCGATCGCTACGGGCAAGGCAGAAGGTCTGCGTCTGGATTTGGATCGTATTGAATATTGGGTTAGCCAAGGCGCAACGGTTTCCGAACGCGTTTCCGCGCTGATTAAAGATACAAAAAAGCAGCATAATTCTTGCTAGTGGTGAAAATGAGAAAACAACTGCGTACTGCAGCACTCCCCGATCCGGTCGTCGTAGGCAAGGTGGGATCGACTTATGGCATTCACGGTTGGCTCAAGGTTTTTTCATCTACTGAAGAAGCTAAAAGCATTTTTAATTACGAACCCTGGTTTATCAAAAAGCCAAATGAGTGGAGGCCGATCCGGCTAGAAAGCTGGAAGCGCCATAATCAGGCTCTGCTCATCAAGGTCAAGGACATTGATGACCGGGAAGCAGCAACGCTTTTGACCAATTGCGAAATTGTTATTGACGCGTCGCAATTGCCAGACCTCGACAACGGCGAATATTACTGGAAAGACCTGATAGGGTGCCAGGTCGTCACCGTTGGCGGCTATCAGCTAGGCGAAGTTATTGATTTAATAGAAACTGGCTCAAACGATGTTTTAGTGGTAAAAGCTAACCCGAAGGATGCCTTTGGCATTCAGGAACGCTTGATTCCGTTCCTCGACAGGCAGGTAATTATGAGCGTCGATCTCACGCTCTATGTCATTAAAGTTGACTGGGACCCAGGTTTTTGACTCCCGATTTTGAGGGTGGCAATACTGGAAAAGAAAAGATGTGGATTGGTATTATCAGCCTGTTTCCCGAGATGTTCCGCGCTATTACCGATTACGGAGTAACTGGCCGAGCAGTGAAGAATGGCTTGCTGCAGGTGCAATGCTGGAGCCCACGTGAATTTACCCACGACCGGCATCATACCGTAGACAATCGCCCTTATGGCGGCGGACCCGGCATACTGATGATGGCACAGCCATTGCGGTATGCGATTTACGAGGCAAAAAAAAAGACAGGCGAAGGGACGAAAGTGATTTATCTCTCCCCTCAGGGTCGTAAACTCGATCAGCAAGGCGTGAGCGAGCTGTCTGCCAACTCCAAGATGATTTTAGTCTGCGGCCGTTATGAAGGCATTGATGAGCGTTTAATCGCCACCGAAATTGATGAAGAATGGTCAATCGGTGATTATGTGCTCAGCGGCGGAGAATTAGCGGCGATGGCGCTGATTGATTCGGTTTCCCGGCTCATTCCGGGCGTGCTGGGGCATGAGGCTTCCGCGGCAGAGGATTCTTTCGCGCAAGGATTGCTAGACTGTCCACACTATACTCGTCCTAAAGTATTGGCAGGGATAGAGGCTCCGCGAGTTCTGCTGTCTGGCAATCATGCTGAAATTCGTCGTTGGCGTCTGAAACAATCTTTAGGCCGTACCTGGCTGAGAAGACCCGCACTTCTGAAGAGTCTAGCTTTGAGTAACGAGCAAAAAACGTTGTTAATCGAATTTCAGCGGGAATATCGAGCTATGCAACAAGATTATTAAAAAGATCGGCCTCCTGGCCGGTTAGCCTAACCTATCGGTTACCTGAAGTGGAAAAACAATTATGAGCAATATTATTAAGAAAATTGAACAAGAACAGATTAAGCAGGATATACCGCCCCTCCGCCCAGGCGACTCAGTAGAAGTCAAGGTATGGGTTGTTGAAGGCAGCAAAAAACGTTTGCAGGCATTCGAGGGCGTGATTATCGCTATTCGCAACCGAGGTCTGAATTCAGCGTTTACTGTTCGCAAAATCTCTAATGGTAAAGGTGTTGAACGCGTATTCCAGACGCATTCTCTGCTTATCGACAGCATTGCCGTGAAACGTCGTGGCGCTGTTCGTCAGGCCAAGCTTTACTACCTGCGTAAACGTACCGGTAAAGCTGCGCGTATCAAAGAGCGCTTAAACTAAGATACAGCTAATACTTCATCTAACATTTAACCTGATTACGCACCTAACTCAATAAATCTTAATTTGCACTGTAAAATAATCTTCAAATAGAAAACGCTCTGCTCTCGGCAGATAATACAGTTGCCTCTAAACAACTTATGTTTAATTAATATTAAATAGTCTGCAATACTCCTTAATACTGAGTAAATGCTTGATTATATAAAAAAAATATTGGTGCAGTTTGATTTCAGACTCTTCACTCGAATGGTTATGATGCCTTTAAGGCATATCATGATATGATAATTAAATCGCTCAACTATAACCATTCATTTATAAGCGCATCTATGGCATCCTATATTAATATTTGCATATAAGCATTTCACAGCTCTATTCCCAAGCAGAATGCAAGAGGCGTATAGCATAAATTAATATTTTATTATTTATCATTTTTTACCTCGACTTCCTTTAATAAACGGCTTTGTAGTGTGTTATAAAATATATTAGGTCACATGTTCGCTTGGTTCACTCAGCGGCGCACTCAACTCTGCTGTTCGCCTATGTAAGCATTGTTTGTACTTTCTATATCCTTGCAGACGTAAGACCTACCATACCGCACCTAATCTGGGAATATTAAATAAATAAATAATTAAAATAAATAATTTACAAAAAACAAAACTGGTTAGTGACCATTAAACCTGATTACGCACGTTGCCAAGGTAAGCTTTAGCTACACTAAAAATAAATACTTTTCAAATTACCGAAGAACAGAATAGGTGCCTGCAAGAGTGATGAAGCCAAGCCTTCTTTTTTCAAAGAAGAGCCCCGATGTGGCCCTAAGCCGTAAACCGAGAAAATGAGTATATGACCACATTCTAGATGCTGATACCGAAGTGCATTTAACTACGCGAAGTTACAGCACGGCGCAGAGGTGCGGGGACAGCAGAACTTGCAACTACTTGCCGATCAAGCTGAAGAACCACAATACGTTAAAATAATTTCGCGTAAAATAGTAAAGCGAATATTAAAACAAACTGAAGCCATAGACGAAGAGTGGCTAGGTTATACCGCTAGCAGCCAATGAAAATTTATTGCGGCTATGGAGAACTTAATGGACGTATATTGCCCGCTCTATAACCCGATTGCATCCAGGTAGTTTGTATAGACGAGAGCCCTCGTCAATTAATTAGGCACACGCTCCCACTAACACTGCCATTGAGGCATAGAAAATCCGCTTAGGAGGAGCATACACATCAACAGCTCCGCGCGTAGAATACCTCTATAGCAAAAGAGCCGTTGGTAGATAGTTGCCTCACTACATTGACTAAGCATAGAACCGAATCGATTGGGCTTATTTGCTTAACAATATCTCAACGCAATATCCTTAGGTATACTGAATCACACGAGTCATGAAGAATCTTAAGATGCATAGCCTAAGTCCGTTATATTCCGCTTTCTTTCCGAATTAGGCCGAGGCCTGACAGAATAATCTGAATTCATTCATACACCTAAATATGGCAGATAGCTAAACATGACTACAATCAAAATCAATGTACTGATCGGTCAATGCCTAAATCATCATATTTAGAAAATTGAGAAATTATAAAGGAAAATTACTGCTTCGCAGACACAACGCGCTCAGAGAAATATTAAGATCAATTGGCATTTTACTCCCGATAACGCTCGCATCAAACTCAGGCGTCTTTATCAATATATTATTTGAAATTATTTTTTAAAAATATGTTAATAATGACTTAATTATTTTATTGCGCATCTTGCCAAGCTAAGCTAGAACTACACTGAAAATTTAAGGATTAGTAATCAGTCTTACTTAATCATAACTAATTGATTTTATTTATTTTATACTATTTTATATTTATTCTTACTTTAGGTACAGAATCACGGTTTTATCCGCGTGTCGTCTTAATGAGCGTGCTATGCCGAACCGAAACCGGGACCCCAAAGCAATCTATAGCGGTAGTCCTATCTCCAGGATCTAAGCCGCGGCCACATGGGTGCTGAGACATGGCACACGACACACCAGCGCTTATAATCGTTTATCTGCATCACTATGTAGGCGTAATCTACTTTGTTAATATGTCTTTTTTCATGCTAGTGATCTGGCCGACAAGCGCGCTCCAAGCCAAGCGCACGCAATTTCGTTGATGACTTTGACTATTTTGCCGCCGAAGAGCCTTTTTTACAAATATAGGGCCGCAACAACTTTGATCACCGGCCCCTAAACATCTTACGGCGTTAGGGCCAAGCCGGCGCAACGATACAGGTGAAACCTGATGGCTGAATTTAGCACTTAATTTTTCTCATACACTTACCACTTTACTGTTTAGAAGCGGTTAAGTAGCTTTTCCAGGAGACCTCATTGCGCAGGTAGGTCGGCTCAGCCAGCGAGACTGACTGAGCGCCGCCATGGCAATAGCAATGAAGCGCTATCGGCAACATGTCCCGTGCACTAGGCAACAGCGTTTTACCCGAGATGAGCTGTAATCCCTCATGCTGCATTAGCCTTGGATAAATTTGCCAGCCAGTTCCGGCTGTTGCCCAGCATCCAGTCAGATCTAGACTCAGCGCCGCCAGCGCATCCGGCGCCACTACCGCTTCAGTATCCTCACCCAGCCAGACGCCTGTCTTACGCCGATACGCGGCCCAGTACACCTCTCCCATTCGCGCGTCTATGGCTGCCAGAACCTGGCAAGCGCCGGTTTGACGCCAGGCGCCTTCAGCCAGTGTCGCCAGCGTAGAAACGCCGATAAGAGGTAGATCAGCACCCAGCGCTAGCCCTTGCGCAATGCCGATACTAATCCGCACGCCGGTAAAGCTGCCGGGGCCTCGGCTGAACGCCAGCGCATCAAGACTGTTCAGTAGAATACCGGCTTCCGTTAACAGATTATCTACCATGGGTAGGATAAGCTGCGTGTGTTCGCGGGGCACAACGGCAAAGCGCTCTAGCAATACTTCGTCGTCGAACATCAGCGCGGCTGAACATGCTTCGGTCGATGTATCAAGGGCTAAAATGCGGGTGGACATACTAAACCTCGGGCTGGAGTGCAAACAAGAACCGTAACGCGCTTTTACCATAACACACCCGCTGCCACAAATGGATACAGTCCCCCGGCGCTGGCAAGCTTTGCATCCCACAAGGCAATATGCTTTTTAACAATTTAAGTTTTATTTTCATTAATACTTATAGAGTGCAGTTTAATTGCACTGCTTAATAACCATTATAATGACATAGAGATGAATCAGTATAATGTGATCGAAAACTATTAACCAGAGTGGAAATACTAGATTCACAGCACATTTTTTATACGCTTATTAAGTAGACCGACTATACCATTCTTTATAGATACATCGATGGACCAAGAGAATATTCTATATGCAGCCTTGCATATCAGCGGTCAAATTTATGCTTCCAGCTGATTAAGCGTTTGCAGGCCAAAAAGATGATCTGTAAATTCTGCGCTCTCTTCTATAAGTATCCGATAAACAGCTATGGGACATCCTTGACTAATATCACCAAAGAAACGTCGCGCATTAGCTGCGGTCTTTTGTAGAGACGGATAAAAATCGATCCAGTTACTTGAGCTATGCTCATAAAAAGATAACGTCGTGAGGTTTCATTTCGCGTTTGTCGAAGATATCTCAGATTAACATTAAGGCAACCATGCTTATCGCTTTTAAATCCTTTGTGATTTGATTTTGGTGCTTCCTTCTTCATATTGCGCAAACACCAGATCCATGCTTGCGCAAATAGCGCTCTAGTCTAGCTTGAGATACGGCGAGGCTAAAGAATTTGCATACGATTGCGAAGAGATCGCTCGGTGGGCGACAAACATCTTACACAGGGAAACGGCTACCGCTTCCTGAACGAACGATATCGTATTCTACAAACGACGGGGAATATGCCTATGATTCATCATTTATGCCTAAATTAGGAATAAATATAAAAACAAGTAAAAATTAAAAATTAAAATTAATGAGTTGTAAAAAGCAAGGCTGGTTACTCATAAGCCAATTATTAATATCACTTTTTCTAAAAACTAGAAGCATTACTGTTTTATGCAAAAATCCCCAAGCCAAGCAAAACAATCAAAATACAATCAAAAATGTGATTTAAGATTTAACCGATAGATTTTTCTCCGCTTCTACAAAAACAAGACCGCAACTGGGGTACGACTTTTATTACGTGATCTTGATCGGGCATATCTTATGGCTATTCATTAGATACTTATAGACAATAATAAATAATTTATAGAACGTCTTTTTTGAGCTATAAAAATACTCAGCCACCTGGAAAGATAAATTCAACCGCTTATGTGCCGATATGAATATAGAACACAGTCTTAAACTACTGATGCATCCATAAACGAATGTCATGATTAAGCGATTCAATCAGCGTACAGAAGATATACTAAAAAGACACTATTTCTATAGTTATGAAAAGCTTGAGATAAGACTAAACTAATATGTTTAGCTCTACAATCAGGAATTACTTCAATACGTATAGGATCGTAAAACTCGGTCATGACTCTAAATCACGACCCCAAAATCCTTTTCAATCTATGAAATATTTTTAAAAAAACTAAAACCACCTTTCAGAATATAACAATCATTGGCGTCACGTGCTTTATTGCTAATTCCAATAATACAGATGCGGAATGCGCGGTACTGGTGCGTTCCGGTTTGAAAAACCGGGATTCGAACGCATTCTGTTCAAGAAAATCATTGATTAGGCTCGCGCTAATAGTCCACAGCAGCTGATGTCATTACCATGCCTAACAAAAACGGCATGATAAGGCTAGTGCATAAATTGGGGTTCACGGTAAATCTTTAAAGTCAGAACGGCATCATCACGCTGAGGCTGGAATCGGCTACAGATTACATTTCGCTAGCAACCGGCTAGGCTTAGCTGGGCAAATTGAAACATACCCACAAGCGATATAAATAATGGTACTATAGTGGATTAAACGCAAATGCCTGTTTGCACAGGTTCATTCCAACCTTCGATGACAAGAGAAAAAGCGCACTGTGATGTTGTCAACCTTTAACCGCAGTAAACATCAACAACACCTTGCACAACTGCCAAAAATCCCCCAGACGGTTGCAGATGTTAAAACTCTTTACAGCCCTGAAAATTTCTATCAAGCCCTTATACAGGCCATCGCCGGCGCACGGCTTCGGATTTATCTAGTCGCACTGTACCTGGAACAGGACCAAGGCGGTCAACGGATTCTTGAAGCTCTTTATCAGGCCAAGCGCACCGACTCCACACTGGAAATAGCGATTCTAGTTGACTGGCACCGAGCGCAGCGCGGCCGAATCGGTGCCGCCGCAGGCGACGCCAGCACCAATGCCGACTGGTATTGCCGAATGGCACAAGCCCATCCTGGCGTAGACGTGCCGGTATACGGCGTGCCGGTCAATACCCGCGAAGCGTTAGGCGTTTTACATTTAAAAGGTTTTATCGTGGACTGCGAGGTGATTTACAGCGGCGCGAGCCTGAACGATTTCTATCTGCAACAGCAAGATAAATACCGCTACGATCGCTACCAGATTATCCGCAATAAGCTGCTGGCCGACACGCTACTTAACTATATCAAGCAACATTTGCTCAAGGCGCCGGCAGTAAAGCGGCTGGATAACGCCGCCCGACCTAAAAGACTAGAGATAAAAAACGAAACCCGCCTGTTTCGCCAGACCCTACGGAAGGCTAGCTATCGTTATCAAGGTGATGCAGCTCTTAATGAATTAGCCATTACCCCGCTCGTAGGATTGGGAAAAAAAGCGCACTAAACAAAACGATCCACCATTTGCTGTGCTCGACCCGCAACACCTTGACATTATGTACGCCTTATTTTAATTTACCCGCACTGATATTGCGGGATCTTATCGGGTTACTTCGACTAGGAAGGCAGATAGAAATCATTGTCGGCGATAAGACTGCCAACGATTTTTATATCCCGGAGGAGAAACCTTTCAAAATAATTAGCGCTCTACCCTACCTGTACGAAATTAACCTGCGCCGCTTTCTTAGCCGTCTGCAGCGTTATGTAGATAATGGTCAACTGATGGTGCGTCTTTGGAAAGACAACGACAACAGCTATCACTTAAAAGGTGTCTGGGTTGATCAGGAATGGCAATTACTGACCGGCAACAATCTTAACCCGCGTGCCTGGCACCTCGATTTAGAAAATGCATTGCTGATCCACGACCCCGCGCAAGCACTGCGTCCGCAGCGTGAGCGTGAACTCGCCCTGATCCGAATCCACACACAAGCGGTACGGCACTTCACCGAGATACAAAGTATCGCTGACTATCCTGTTAAAGTGCGCAAGCTTATTCGTCGTTTACGACGTATACATATCGACCGTTTAATTAGTCGGATACTCTAAACAATAATACGCGACTCCTCCTGGGGTATTTTCAGGTTAATCACGCTGTCAAGCGCCAGAAAGAAAAAGATAGGCTTATCGCCGTTTATGATGAAGCTTTCTTTTGGTTTCTGCGCAGCTCTAGTGCGCTGGTTGCATCTATCCCGGGACAGCTAGATCAGCTATGACAAAACCCAACACCTTGTTAGTTACACGCTACTAGCGATGGCAAGAAACGCGATCGTCAAACATCAGCCGGCCTTGTTGACTCGCACGCGTAGGCCTCGCGATTAGCTTCTGCTCGCTGAAAGAAGCTCGCGAGCTAACTGGACAACATAAGATGAATCTAAAAAACTTAGTTAAGACTTGGCGGATTTAATGCCACCATACTTAGTATGGTTTATTCTTAACTAGAATAAGAATGATAGCTTTGCAGCACATCTTCCATACACACATTACATTTCCATACACATTAAATTGCTCAACCATATTATTATAAAGCTTCGTATATAAGTAATTGTATTCACGTTTCCCGATAGCTGAGCCTTTCGAAGGCCAAAAAGACAATCCGCAAATTCTTTTCCATTATCTATGAGTGCCGGCTGAATAGCAATGGGAGACACTCGACTAAGGTCACGAAAGAAACGTTGTAAATTAGCCACGATCTTGGCTTTTTAAAGACGTATAAAAACCCATCGAGTCATTGGGGCTATGCCACGAAAATAACGTTGTGAGATTTTATTCAGCATTTGTGGCAATACCCTCAAGTTAATATTCAGGTAACCTGCCTGATGGCTTTTTACCTGATTTTTCTTTTTTATTTTACTAAAAATCAAAAAATCATAAATACATTCTGCGCTTTTAAAAAGCAAAGATAGTTAGAATGCTTTATGCGCTCAAAACGCAAAAGCTTAAAGCTTATCTGTTTCATCATATTTTTGTTTGTTTTTTTGCTTAGCTTGAGACTTTCTGCATAAAACTGCAATAATTCTAGTTTTGATAGTGATCACTTAATTATCACAGCCTTAGTTTCTTAATTTCCTTATAACTAATTAATTTATTGGTTTTAAATTTTTTACTAATTTTATATTTATTCATAATATAGGCACGAAATAACGGTTTAAACATTTTATGCTTTTGTTTTGAGCTTCCCCTTTTTCTTACGTAAACAGCAATCTAGGCTAGATCAAGATACAGCAGGGTTCAAGAATGCGGGTACGACCACCAACAGATTAGCGAATGGGAGAAAAACCTCTTCTACAGGAAAACTATTTTATTTTTGCTATTTAGAAACGATCAGTTCAGGCATGCCATAAGGCTTAGCCAAAGTAGATGCTGGCTTGTTGCTTGCCTAAAAAGCCGCTCTGATTTTAGGTGTTGTAGGTACCTGATTATGGAGCCTAATTATTATGACATTTTCCCTTAACCATATTGCTAAGTAACCATTTTCATGAATAGGGTTTATGACTATTTTTTTTCTAAGCTCCAAATGAAACACTCTTACAGTTAGGGCTTAATATCGCAAATAATCGAATTTATAAGGAGTCTTATCCATGCAAGCTATCAAATGCATTGGGTTATAGAGCCGATGATATATGCCTAGCACATTCTCTACACATCTAGCACGTTCTCTATCGCCGCAACAAATTCGGCATTGATTTCTGACGATATAATCCAACTAATCCTTATCCACCGTTTCAGTTTTTAGTGTGCGTTTTACTGTTTGAGCTTGTTTTAACGTATTGAAAGTCTACCTCTTTATCGGGAAGCACTTGTAAAATCCAATGTCCCCGCTCTCTAGCGGCTGACTGCAGCTTAGCGCAATTTAATGTGCTTTTGCACTACCATCCACAATGTCGTCATACATCTATTTGTTCGGTTTGCAAGCTTAGGATTATCTAAATCCTTTCTTTAAAAAACAAGATTTAACTGAATCGAGCTTGCAGACGCCTATTTGCAAAATCTGGACTAACGCCTCGCGACTCGGTCGCTTTACACGTTCGCTTGATGTATCGAAATTTAATAATATTAATATATTTAAAACCTTCTGTTCAGAATGCATGCCCTGGCTAACTAACGCTTCTGGTTACGTTATTACTTTTGATGCAAAGCTAATAATGTATTTTTATTCTTCTATTTTATAATATTTCAGCTCTGGTTAGAGAAACTCTGGCCGCTATTTTTACATGCCACAACACTAGAGCGCTTTCATCTATAATAATTTATTAAATAGCAATTAATCTATACACTGTATCTAATTTTTTCTATGATGTCTAAATAGCACATTTTTAAAGCAAAAACTTAAGATCGCGAATATTCAGATTGTTTTAGGCGGCCATCTCTGCACCTGCAACGGCGGATAGATATAAAATAATTACTTCTACTGCCGGTTGTTGAAGCAAGCAATCTCAAAAGACCGAAAGTTAAAGATCCAAAGCTATAGGAAACCCGAATCTCGGATAAAAACTGATGCGTATTCTGATTTTATCTTGACGCTTATTGACAAGTCTTGTGATCTAATTTTATCTGAAATACAGGCATCACTGAAAAATACTCTTATTATTTAAGCGAATTTTCCACTCTATCCCGATTTTTGCTTCTATATGATAACCAAAAAAAGACCATACATACCAATCAAAAAGAGCGCGAAAATGCAGTTTATACACGCATATTCTAATCTGAAAATGTTACATTTTTCACTAGAAAAGATTATTTTCATTGATGAAATATCAAAAACAAATATGAGCAAGTCAAATTGACATAGCAGTGGCATAATTCTATCTAGATTAAATGCAATTATGCAACTAAGAGGATTGGCTAGCATTCCGAAAAAATGTAAATGTATAGTTTCAACACATTAATTTGATATACAAAGCGACCGAGTAACGAGATGTTAACGGAGATTATTATAAATAAGTATCCGAAAGATAAATTAGATCAAGCGTTGTTTTATCGAAGAAAGATTTAAGGCAGTTCTTGGCCGTAAATCAAACGATGGGCTCATGACCGCTTTATAGATAGTGATGTCGAAGCGCCTTTAATCACGCCAAGCTGAAACGAATAATCAGAGTAGCGAGGATAGTCAACTTTAGAATCGATTGCAAATAAAGATATAGAACTGTAATACGTAAAAACAATATTACGTAAAACAGTATACCGCAAATAAAAAAACGAACTGAAGCCGTAGACAAAAATCGGCGCGGTTATACTGCTAGAAGCCAATGTCGCATTCGTTACGGCTATGGAGAATGTTCTAAACATGTATCATCCTCTTTATTGCCCAATGCATCTGCCATTTTGCATGGATGAACCTATGTGTCAACTAATGAGACACACAGGCGGGTTGCTGTCGTCAAAGTCTCTAAAACCTGTTCGGGATACCATGAATAAAAACGGCTGGGAGCGTACAATGCATTCATGGTCAGAAAGCAGTTAGCAGGTTGTCTTCTAACAAAAGTAAATGAGCATAGAATCAGGGTTGATTAGGATTACTGTATTAAAGATATCTAAACACAATATCCTTATATAGACAGCATTACGCGATTCATGGGTAATCTCAATATCTGTAGCTCAAATTCATTGTACTTAGTCCGTCCGCCGAAGCGAGCGAAGGCTTTATAAGATTCTGTTGAAGGCGCTTATACACCCAAACACAGCAGTTGGCTAAACATGTCAGAAATCGAACGCAATGCGCTGAGAGGCTAATGCCTGGATCGTCATATTGATAAGAATCAGACGTTGCCAAATGAAATTACTGCTTGGCGAATATAACACTATCAGATAAACACAGAGGATCGATTAGCATCTTACTAGTGACAAAGTGCGTATCAAGCTTAAGCATTTTTATCCGACATTTAATATGTAACGTGATATTAAAATCATTGCATATTGAAGCAGAAATTCTTATACCAAGCAAACAACGTACCCAAAAATATGATAAAAAATATTAGACTTAAGAGCTCACTTTCTGAATTTACAAAACAGCCTAACCATCTGTCTTTTTGAAAAATAAATAATTTATTTATCTTTTCCTGCTTTTCGGTAAGATGCAAAAGGAAAATCAGATAAAGAATAATAATATCATTAAATAATCATCAAAAATCTTTATGGCAAGTTAATTGCTAAATTTATACGAGCAAGAAGTAAGGCATTCTGCGATACAATATCACCCAATTTACAACACGGGCACACGTTCGCTTTCTGGAATCTCACTACTGACGATGATCTTTCCTTGATCACTATGGTAGGATATAGAAGTTGCTCACAGAAAAGGGTATAAGGAGGCGCTAAATAGTCCTAAAATGTCTCAAGAAAATCGAATATTCTTGTAAAGTTATGTTTTGTATATAAATAACACCTAGTGTATATGCATGATATACTACGCGCAGGCCTCATGTAACAAGGAACACGATCAGGTAAGAAATCTTCAGAATTAAAACATATTATTGACCCTCCCTAGCGCAGCTAAGTGCTAAAACGCGCTCGAGATATTCGTATACTAAATTTGCGATATATATGGCGCAATAGCCGGCAGCCTACTTTACATCGGCAATCACGGCAAAGAACTCAAGGCGTTTAATATACGCGATGCCTACAACATTCGCTGACTGCTGATATTAGTCATTAAGGTCGCTATTATTGCTGGCCGATTCTGCCAAGTTGCTAGAGAATTGCTGCACTCCCTCTAGCCTTAGGCATCTTTAGCAGAGTCCCTCGGATAAGACTTTGAACTTTAAAGCACTTCTGAGCAAACTGACATGAACTGCGAAACAGGTCGCCGACGTAGGTGAAAACCTCATTGATACTTCGGGCATAGACCGGGTCTACCTAAGCATGGGTGTGGCGGCTACACACCCGGTATTGTGTGCACTCCAAAGCCGATTACGATCCGTATTTCCGGCGGCCGCAACGCCGTATAGGAGGTCTACGACCTGCTCGTAGCGCAGGCAAATTAGAGAATGCTAAAAGCAATCGGCATAAGCAAGACAATGCATCAGAGCACGGCGATTCTAGGCTTATTGGCACTAGTACTTATCGGCTGGAATCTAGCAGATACCGACTCGCCGCCGATTAAGGCGGCGGTCAATACAGACGAGCCAACCTATCAGAGCGAATACACTACGACAGCGGTATATAACCCGGCAGGCGGGCTTAACTATAAGCTTGTGGCCGATCATGTAAATCACTTCGCTGAGCAACAGATTACCTGGTTTACTCGACCGGTAGCTACCACGTTCAATGAAGACAAGGTACCGACTTGGACGATAAAGGCCGATAAAGCCAAACTAGCGCAAGACGGGGCGCTTTATCTGTATGGCCATGTTCAGATAGATAGCCTGACCAACGTCTCGCGGCTTAAGCACATTACAACAGATAATGCAGTGGTTAAATAAGTTACGCGGAATCATCTCCTAGGATGATGAGCCAACCTCGCATAGTCACAGCTCTTAACTCTACCGTAATAAAGATGCGCGGCGATCTGAGCAGCAATACCTCCGAGTTGATTAAAAAGGTTAATATCTCTTATGAAACACAGAATTTACAACGTACGCACTAACTGGTTTTTAGCTGGCGGCTTGATACTAGCCAGCATGCAAGCGCTAGCGCTCACTAGCGACAGCCAGCAACTGATTCATATCGACTCCGCACAGCAAGCACTGGATATGGTGACAAACACCGTTACCCTGATTGATGATGTAGTAATCAAGCGTGGCTCCATCGATATTCGCGCTGAGAAGGTGATCATCACCCGTCCCGATGGCAAGAACGGTAACGAAGTCATCGAAGGCTACGGCAATCCGGTGACCTTCTATCAGTTGCAGGATGACGGCAAGCCAGTGCGCGGCCATTCGCAGAAAGTGCGCTATGAAACCGCTAATGATCTGGTTATTCTAATGGGTAACGCCTATCTGGAGCAGTTGGACAGCAATGTCAAGAGCGATCATATTACCTATCTGGTAAAGAAACAGCAAATGGAGGCATTCAGCGATAAAGGCAAGCGGGTCACGACCGTACTGGTGCCGGCGCAGTTACAGGATAAAAGCGGCGTTAAAACGCCGGCGAAATCAGCTAAATAACCGGGCAAAGAATCTATGGCAACATTAATCGCAGAAAATTTGACTAAAGCCTATAAAGGGCGGCGCGTGGTAGAAGACGTCAGCCTTAAAGTAAGCTCTGGCGAAATTGTGGGATTGCTGGGGCCAAACGGAGCCGGGAAGACTACCACTTTTTATATGGTAGTAGGCATAATCTCCCGTGATGCTGGCCGCATTGTGATCGACGAAGACGATATCAGTCTTCTGCCGCTGCATACCCGTGCGCGGCGCGGTATTGGCTATCTGCCACAGGAAGCCTCGATCTTCCGCCGTCTTAGCGTGTTCGATAATCTGATGGCGGTGCTACAAATCCGCCAGGATCTTACCGGTGAAAAACGTAACGATCGCGCGAAAGAGCTGATGGAGGAATTTCACATCAGCCATCTGCGCAACCACCTCGGCCAGTCGCTGTCTGGCGGTGAACGACGCCGAGTGGAAATCGCACGTGCGCTGGCCGCTAATCCTAAATTTATCTTGCTTGACGAACCTTTTGCTGGCGTCGACCCGATTGCGGTTATCGATATTAAAAAAATCATCAAACATTTGCGAAACAGGCGCCTAGGCGTGCTGATTACCGATCACAACGTCCGTGAGACGCTCGATGTGTGCGAACGGGCCTATATTGTAAGTCAGGGAAAGCTTATTGCTCACGGCCCACCCGCCGATATCCTGCTCGATGAACAGGTCAAACGGGTTTATCTAGGTGAAGAGTTTCGTCTCTAATAAATTGGCATTATCGCCGTGGTTTGTAAGGATAGTTAACGCACTATATGAAGCAAGGCTTACAAATCAAAATAAGTTAGCAGTTAGCAGTTAGCCATGATTCCATAGTTGCAACAGGCAATTGATCCGTTGCAAATGTCGACGCTTAAGCTCCAACAGGAAACTCAGAAGGCGCTGGAAAGAAATCCCTTGCTTGAAAGCTTAGTTAGATGATCGAAGTAGAGGCGCACCATGTACACGACAGTAAATCGCTAAACAGCCGTCAGGCGATGGAACAAAGAACATGTCCGCAGAGTTGCCGCTTGACGTCACCTGAGATGAAAATCTCTTCCGCCGGCACGCGATCCGGCACTCATTTAGGTCAATCCTGACGTGCTGGTATGCAAAACTATAAAACTTACTGGCTCATAACCGCTGGTTAGCAGAGCTCAATACCTACAGTATTTTAGTCCTGCGCATCAATCAGTGGCATGTAGTCCAGGCAGAAGCATCTGCAATAATTCAGACGGTCAGTTTATCCGCAGCCATTTTCAGGAAACACGCTGGCTGATTACAAGCCTAAAAATCTGCAATGGAACGCTGCTAAAAGTAACCGTCTGTATAATAGAAAACATTTTTTAAGTAATGCGAAGAGTTTATGTAGCCAATGGTGCTGGCGGGGCCAGGCAGTGGATATGCAGAGACCTCGAGCAGCATTTTTAAATTGAAATATTTTTCTCAAACTAAGTTAAAAACATAACGAGAAGCGAAGCGTTTTTAAGAGCCATTCACGCACTCGTAAAAATTAATCCCCGCGAGGGCCCGGTCAATCCGCTTAGTGACAGCAAGTCCACTGTTCTACTTTCCGAACAGGGCCTCATTGTAGCACGGCATGCCGCGGCAAAGTCCCGAGAGTCTTATCTATCCTGCTATCGAATTAGAGATAAATTGGCTGAATCTCTAGAGAGAAGGAAGACAGTATACAGCTGAACATTACCAGACAGCATGTTGACGTTACCGACACTTTACGAGAGTTTATTAGCACAAAATTCTCAAAGCTGGAACAGTTCTGCGATCACATCAATCAGATATATATTATCTTAAAGAAAAAGAAAGTTTAGAAGATTGCAAAAGCAGAAATATACCTCAACGGGGATCAGTTACACGAAGCTGCAGAAACGGATGATATGTAGGCTACTATCAAGCTGTAGATCGATAAACTCAGATGGCAGTTGAATAAGCATAAAGAAAGCTGAAATAATGTTAATTTAACCGCAGCCGACAACGCTAACTCAACCTCACATCGGCTCGTTATCTCTACTGTAACAAGCGGATGGGTTTTAAAAGCTAACTAGCGCCTAAGTGATCCGAAATGACTAACGATACAGCAATGCAAATTAATTCAGTGTTGAACATTGAATGCACCCGCGGCAACGTTCATTGCCAGAGCAAGAAAAGAGCGCTGGAAATTATCAGCGAACTGGCGGCAAAGCAGCTAAATCTAGCGTCGCAAGTGGTGTTTGACGCCGTATTAACGCGTGAACGCATGGGTAGTACCGGCATCGGCAATGGCATCGCCATTCCGCACGGCAAGTTGGGAAAAGACACGCTGCACGCGATCGGAGTGTTCATGCGTCTTGAAAAGCCTATCGCCTTTGACGCCATAGATAATCAGCCCGTGGACCTGCTGTTCGCACTGCTGCTGCCAGCGGAGCAGTGCAAGGTCCATTTGCACACTCTGTCGCTAGTCGCCAAGCGGCTAACGGATAAAACCGTTTGCCGCCGTTTACGCGCCGCGCAAAGCAACAAGGAGCTGCATGAGATTATGACCGAAACGGAAGACGTCGACTGATGTCGCGGCGCCTTCTCGAAGGCTATAAGGCAGAGGGGTATAGCGTCATGGTGCTGATGATAGTCAGCGGTCGATCCGGCTCAGGCAAATCTGTTGCGCTTCGCGCACTGGAGGACATGGGCTTTTATTGCGTTGACAATCTACCGGTGCTCCTGTTGCCGCAGCTTGCCAGTACGCTAGCGGCAAGTAATATCTCCGCCGCAGTGAGTATCGATGTGCGCAATATGCCCGAATCGCCGGAAATTTTTGAACAGGCTATGAATAACCTCCCGCAGGCCTTTTCTACACAGCTGCTCTTTCTGGACGCTGATCGTAACACCCTCATCCGCCGCTATAGCGACACCCGCCGGATGCACCCACTCTCCGCCGGCAACCTGTCACTAGAAAACGCTATTGATGAAGAGGACTTATTGCTTGAGCCGCTACGCTCGCACGTTGATTTAGTGATTGACACCACCGAGATGTCGGTGCATGAGCTGGCTGAAATGCTGCGCACCCGCTTGTTGGGTAAGCGTGAGCGAGAACTAACCATGGTATTTGAATCCTTTGGCTACAAGCACGGCATCCCCATCGATGCAGACTACGTGTTCGACGTGCGTTTTCTACCTAATCCGCATTGGGATACCAAGCTAAGACCGATGACAGGCCTGGATCGCCACGTAGCGGCGTTTTTAGATCGCTATACCGAAGTGCACAATTTTATCTATCAGACTCGTAGCTATCTGGAACTCTGGCTTCCAATGCTTGAAGCTAATAACCGCAGTTATCTTACAGTGGCGATAGGGTGTACCGGCGGCAAACATCGATCGGTCTATATCGCCGAACAGCTAGCGGACTATTTTCGCTCTCGAGGTAAGAATGTCCAGTCCCGCCACCGCACTCTGGAAAAGAGAAAATTATGAAGGTTAAACAAACATTAAAAACCGTCTAATAATAGAGGCCCATCCGGCAATAATGCCATTTAAATTGGTGTAGATTTTTCGATACCGAAGCACCATTACGTAACGATAGCGATATCGAATCGAAAAGCGTCATCGGTTTGCTGATGCTATATTTCACCAAAGTACGAATGATCAATGTTGAGGTCAGAAGGCTTGACGAAGTCAGGTGATGGCGGAAATAATCGCGCCGTTTAATGCCAGAGTTGACGAGGATTTCCACCAAAAACCCTCATCTTCTGATGCCAGCGCCCCACAGAGTGCCCAAGCCTGTCACAGGACTATTTTTTCTTACCGCACGTAAGCTTCTTGTGCCGCATCGGAATTTTCCGTAAATAACTGTTTGCTAACCTAAAACATAGCCGGCTGTCGACGGCTAAATTGTCTAGAGTGGTTTTTTCATTACAGGTCGAGCTATCACGCTCTCATTCCTAAGTTAGGAGTAAATACAAAAAATCAGTAAAATTAAATGAGTGATAATAAACTAAGGCTTATTATTCATAATCAATTAATTATTATGACTTTTTATAAAAAGTAGCATAATTATAGCTTGACGCAACCGCTTGAGGCAGGTGTCACGTCGTGGAAAGCAGTATAGTTATTTTTATAAAATTTAGCTTTAATTATACACTAATATTTCATATACTGCAATAAAATTGCACTATCTTAATACTGATTGAGACGATCCTTAATTATAAGATCAGAAATATCAGCGCAGTGTAAGCTCGAGCTCTTCACTAGAGTTACATAACATATTAAATAAATGACAGATAAATAGGCTTAAGCTTGATATGAGCGTGATTTTTAATGAAATGCCAATCGATCTTGATCGCTTATCTGGTCGCGCTGTATCTGCTAAGAAATAAATTAACTTCGCAATGTCTTAATATTATCAATATGACAATTCCGACATTGATGGATGTTAAAATTTTTTATGACCAGTGCAATTCCGCGCGTATAAAAATATCATGTTGAGATATCCCTAAAAAAGAAAATCTAATCGATCCTGGTTCTATACTCAGTTACTTTGGTGGGCCAATCAGCAGCCAACAGCTTAGCAAGCATAAAGAAATTGCACACCCAAGCCGTTTATATTCATAGTCTTCCCGAGCAGGTTTTCAGGTCTCAACGGCAGCGCTAAGCGTGTGTGTCTAATAAATTAATGAAGCGCATAGTCCATGCAAACCACCGAAACATCGAGACATAATAGAGCGAACAATGCACGTCCAGGACACTCTTTATGGCCAAAACGAATTCGGCATTTATTTCTGACAGAACAACCCAGCCGCTCTTCATTCACGGCTTTAGTTTATTTTAGTATAGGCTTTACTGTTTTACACGAGATTGTTTTAAAGTATTATAGTCTTACCGCTTTATCGCTAAGCGGCTGAAAGACTCACCGTCTCTGACCTTATGGTGACTCAATTCAGCTCAGTACAATTAAATGTGCTTTGACATCGCGATCTGTAATGCTTTCATAAACCCGTTTGCTCGATTTACGACTTAGGACTACCTCAAACCCTGCTTCGACAAGTACAACGTTCGATCTTATTAATCTTAGGAGTGCCTACTTGTAAAATCTCAGCTAACACCCAACCGCTCAGACGCTTTACACGTTTAATTGATATATCGCAATTCAATAAAATAAATGTATTCACAAATTTTTATACGACATGCCCGTTCTTACTGAACAACGCTTACAATTAAGCTCTTTCTTTAGATATGAGAGGAATAATATATTTTCTATTACTTTATTTTAAGGAATTGATTCAGCTCTGCCTACAGATACTACAAAGACCACTTTTTACATATTAAAAAACCAAGACTCTGTTTCTCTATATTCTGATGGAAGATATTTTCCACAAATTCTAAATTAAACCTCACAACATTATTTTTAAAGATCTAACTCAAACGATTAAGCCATGACTCATGTATGTTAATTATTATGTTAATTTACATAAATAATAGAAATCCTTTATTGATGAAATTATATATAAAAATAAAAATTTACAGCATCACTGAAAATAATAAATATGTGATCTTATTTTCTTATCAACAAACCTTAGTCATGACCAGAAACTGAATAGGTTTGTATGCATCTCTACAAAGCCAAGAGCGAAGATAACGCACGAAGTTTCTTGCATAATCTTAGTCAAACATATCCCATGGCTATTCATCGTGTACTTGTAAATAATTAAAAAGATTTTACAAATCTTCTTTTTATCCTGCAAAAACGTTCAGCCACGAGGAAACATGAATTTGACCTCTTATCTTAAGAGCTTGATATAGAGCACCGTCTTCACCTACGAATGCATCCGCAGCCGAATGGTGTCTTTGAGCGATTTAATGGGCGTATAGAGGATTTATTGAAAAACCACTATTTGCATGCTGGTAAAGAGCTTAAGCACACACTGCATCGATAGGTCTAACGCCACAATCAGGAATTTCATCAATCAGTATTTGTAGTAAGACTTCATTGCAGTCTATGGGATATTTTAATAAATAAAACCTAAATTATTTAAAACCCTAATACTTTTCGGAGTCTAGAAGAGTAGCAGCATGGATGTTGACAAAGGTTGCCAGGATAAGTATTGAAAAAACAAATTTACTTATGAAATTTAAGGAATTTATTAAAATATTTTTTTATTTTTACTCTGCTTGTTGTTACATAAGCTTTTCAATATCTATTCCCTTACTATTTCGATATTCTGTGAAAGCCTATTCTGTCAGTCATCTTCTATCTGTTAAAATTTCAAATTATGCAGAAACCACGCAATAAGAACATTTTATCATCACTTTCACGCTGCTTATTATTTTTCTAATCGCATTTACGCCGTTAACGCCAGTAATTGTTTCGCTGCTATTTGAGGCCAATATCGCGTACGCTAAAATGAAAATAATACGCAATTTCACGTTATCGTATTCTATCTAATTTATCATCTTCCGTGTTGAATTCGATATTTTCTTTCGCAAAAAAATATAAATCTGAACACGAAAGCGGAAATTCAAAAAATACGCTGAGTCTAGCGCTGCAGAGTTTACAGTATCTCGCCACCAGAGTTTTCCTAACCAGCAGTAGGACATTTAGCGTTATACTCAGTTTTAGCATAATGTCTTATCTACCGCTTTTCCTGCTGAAAGACGCCGCATACCTTGTCGGTTTGCTTCTCAAGAAGGTGCCTCTATCGATCTATTTTGAACATCATCTTATGATGAAATTCACCCGTTCTCAAAATTGACGCTCGAAGGCACTGTGGTCGTGGCTATCGCCCAGGGGTTTCTGAGTGACATGGCGTTTTACTTTGCCAACCTTGAAGACAATTTACTCTGAAGCGCGTTGATAGCGTTTTTTCACTGGCTCTGAATGAAGAGTTGGCGATTGCTTGCGTGTCCGCCGCGGTGTATCTGTTCACCCAGGGACACAATGTGGAAAGGGACATTACTGACGCTGTCTTTGTGATAGTAATAGGGCTGATCGATAATATCTTTCGGCCGCTATTAGTAAGCAAAGATACCCGGATGCCGGACTTTTCAATACTTATCACCACGCTATGCGGTGTGAAATTTATGGAATAAACAGTTTTTCATATGATTTCAGTGCTATTAATTGCCTGATATAATTCTTTTTGCGACCGAGACAACCATGCAAACGTTGACGAAATCAATCAAACTTTGATTGAAAAATGGCACAATGATTTCGAAGTGTGATGTTTCTTATTGCTGTAACCATTAGCGCCAGGTCGCCTAACTGCGGTGCTTTTAGTGCTGAAACAACAGCGCTGAGATGATAATATCTAGGGATTCTTCATAATTTTCTCATATCGATAAGTGTCTATCATATTTAACGCAAGCGTTATCTGCGAAAAATTTTGCTATACTGCGCCTGCACAGTTTTGTGCTGTTTTTAATGATTAAAATATGGTTATATTAATATAAACTCAATAAGTGTTTTTCTTTCGCTAAAGAATAGCCTTATTTCAATTTTACAATAGTGTAGTCGTCTTTTCGCACTTAAATTAAAAATAAATACAACAATCAACAGCAAATACAATTATATTTACTCATAATTAAATCTAGTTACTTATTTTACTCGACCAGCTGCAGCGGGTCCGATACTGCGAACACTCTTATATATCGCCAGAAAAGGTGCGGCATCAGCGCTACTAAGTTATAACTCGGTTAAAGTGATACCCAGATTCAGCTAGTATCTTAACACGTAAAAGCAGCTGTTGTAGCATCTATGGCCAGAGCTGAAGAAGTCCTCTACAATAGAACAATGAAAATACATTATTACCCTTACACTTAGAAAAAGAACGCAAATCGAAGTATGAGCCAGCAAAAGCAAGCATGCCAAAAAGAAGGTTATGAATGCATTTATTTTGTTGAATTACAACACATTAATGAGACGCATAAAGCGACCGAGTAGCGAGGCATTAGCCAAGATTTTACAAATGTCACCCACACTTAAAAAATCCCTCTTATTTATGTGAATAAGAATAAGTATCAAAAACCTAAATAACAAAACAATAGCTTCTCGCCCATCATTAACTTATCCATTATCACGGAAATATCCGCTAAAAGTTCAGACACAAATATCTGTTCTATTTACGCAAGGGAAGCATGTGAGTTCATTGCTTTAATGCTTAGCATAGTTTTACTTAATCTGGATAGACGCATTACAGAAGTGAGTGTCATCGTTTCCTAGTAGACACAATGAAGCCCGATATCGTTGATCTCGTCTGCTCTAGCCCTTTCAACGACTCATGCTTATTGTTGTTACCGCCTCATCAATGAAATAAGCCTCTCTGGTGAAAAATATGATATTTTTAGACCATAATTTAGGAGAATCAACAATATACTTACACTTTCATTCAGTAGAATGAACGATCTCTCTAACCGTTATCATATGATAGCAGAAGCGTAATAGCGTAGAAAATCTCGCTCAAATATTGACGGAGGCTTATATTTCTGACAGGGTCAGATTATACGACTCGTCAAGAAGCGCCTGAATAAAATTCGAAGATGCATCAATTTCTCATCCTTGCGTTTTTCTAGGATTTTAACACGTAAAAAGTTGCGGCTACACTATCTGCAACTAAAGCCACGGAAATTACACGCATTGGAGAAACAAAAATACATTGTTATATTCACATCAGAGCAAAGAACGCAGCTGGCTGCGTTAGTTAGCAAAACCAAAGATGCCGCATATGAAGTTATTAATGCATTTATTTAAATTATACACATAAATCGATTGAGTGGAAAAGCACTATCCGATAGGCACTGGCAAGATTGATCGGTTAAAGCGTTTTTAGAAGAAAATCTAAAAGTAGTCTTAAACCATAAACCGAGCAAACGGGTTTATGAAAGCATTTTAGATAGCAGTTCGGAATACGTTATAAAACTTCATCGTGCTAATCTGCAATAGGCTGCTAAAAGATCAGAATGGGAGACTTTGCAACGGCTTATCGATAAAGCGGCAGAAATATAATATGTTAAAATAGTCTCACATAAAACAGTAGAGCATGCATTTAAGAAAACGAACTGAAACCGTAGACGAAGGTCGGCTATATTATTCCCCAAGAAGCCAAGGACAAATTTATTGCAGCTATAAATCTGCTACTCCTCACCTGATTTTTCTTTTTTATCTTACAGGAAAAGCATGGAAACATAAACAAATCCCTTATTTTTCAAAAATATAAATTTTTATACTGCATGGAAAATACATTTTATTAACCCACCTATGCATCTAGAAACAAATGCCATAGTCGAGCGCTTTAACAAGCACAGAGGCAATATACTGCAAATCCACGCCATGTCTATTCTGATAAAGAGATTTAGATCACACTTCATCGATATCTCTAGCTCTACAATTAGGAATTTTCTCAATCAGTATTGGATAGCAAAATTCTATTGCAGTCCATAAGTTATTAATAATAAACTAAAAATAAACAATGAAAAAATAAATAATAATACATTGTGGGGTATAAAAATAGATAATGCGTAAAATAAAAAGCAAGTTGCGCCGAGCAGCCTCGGGATTCATGCTACTGGGAATTTATGGCTGCGGGCTGAAAGGTTCCCTTTATTTTCCGCCGACAGAAAACGCGGATAAAAGCGAACAGAAGCATCAGCTGACAACAACGCAGCCCACGATCCAATCTCCGGCATAAGAACCGCCTGACCCGGCGATGATTGCAGCAGCGTCGCTGTCAGGCCTGAAAAACCGTAATCGCGACGCAGTCGCTTCCTGCCGACAGACGCGCTATGATAGCGCCATCAGCTACTGAGCGGATTAGAATATGCATTTTTCCAAAATGCACGGCCTAGGTAATGACTTCATGGTCGTGGACGCCATGACGCAAAACGTCTATTTCTCACCCGAGATTATCCGCCGGCTTTCGAACCGACATTGCGGCGTGGGATTTGATCAACTGTTAGTGGTAGAGCCGCCCTATGATCCCGAATTAGACTTCCATTATCGTATTTTCAACGCGGACGGCAGCGAAGTATCGCAATGTGGCAATGGCGCACGGTGTTTTGCGCGTTTCGTGCGCATGAAGAATTTAACCAAAAAACGCGATATCCACGTCAGTACCCAGACAAGCCGCATGGTCCTGACTCTCATCAAGAACGATATGGTGCGCGTTAACATGGGCGAGCCGAATTTCGACCTACAGCAGATTCCATTTCGCGCGGCTAAAGCTGAAAAAACTTATATCATGCGCGTGGCGGAACAAACGGTGCTGTGCGGTATGGTTTCCATGGGAAACCTACACTGCGTAATTTCCGTAGACAGCGTGGAGACCGCTCCAATTCTGACGCTTGCACCGGCACTTGAGAGTCACGAACGCTTGCAAGAAAAGGCCAACATAAGTTTCATGCAAGTTTTGAACCGCGGGCATATTCGCCTGCGGGTCTATGAACGCGGGGCAGGTGAAACCCAAGCTTGCGGAAGCGGCGCTTGCGCTGCGGTCTCGGTGGGAATTTCGCAGGGCCAATTAGCAGAACAGGTGCAGGTAGACCTTCCCGGCGGCCGACTCGCCATCAGCTGGCGCGGACCGGGACATCCGCTGTATATGACCGGGCCTGCTACTCATATCTATGACGGATTTATTCATCCCTAAAGCAAGTTAAAGCGCGCACCCGCTGGATGACGAACAGGTGATGCATTATCTGCACACGCATCCGCATTTCTTTATCTGCAATATCTGCATCGTAAGGGCAGATGATGGTGGTGCTGCATCCAGCGCGTAAGCAATGGGTGGCCTCCTGTTAGAGGAGCAACTGGAGCACTAGCTTGCCCATATTCAGTAGCTGGAAGACGACATGATCCACTCTATGAAGTACGCAAGCATTAATGAATCGCTGTTTAGCTTCTTAGTGCGATTGTAATTCAACCTGACGGCGGCAGGCAGTTTTCAAAATTTACCAGCCGCGATGACCAGCATTTCCAGGATAGAATAGAGACGGTGTTATTATAGCAATTGGCCACACTGTTGTCCGGCGCTAGAAGACCGAATCAGCCGGGTATGATCAATATCCGCTTTCCTACATGGTTGCGGGTAGATGCCTTCCTGCAATATTTTAGATGAAGCAGCAGCTGAGCATCAAAATACGAGAAAATCATCAGCCGCAGTTGGCCACTCCATTGCCATGGGTGGTGAGACGGGGCTTACTGAATCGTGCAAACTAAAGGCAAATCAGTTGCGCGCCCCTCTCACTCGGAGCGAGCGCTAAGGACTACAAGCCGACAGTTTAGCGCAGCAGTTTTCGCTCTGCATAGTTTTCTAGACTAGCAGGTGAGACCACGTCTGGCGGAGATGCCCAGCCTTAATTGCGTCGACGTTGACTTCAAAGACGGCGAAGTGCCAGTGATAACTAAAGGCGATAAAAAATGTAAATTGCCCATTGACGCTATACCCGTGACTTAGCTAACGAGCTGCTTAGCACTAGGTAACCGCCATGCGCAGCAGGACAATGCGGTATTTATCGCCTAGCGCGGCGAACATATTTTCGCGCGTAACGTACAGAAACATTGTATTCAATAGGGCATGAAGAAAGTAGTAAATAGTCATACCTATCCGTATAAGCCGTGTTACTCTTTTGCTGTCCGATGCTGGAGTCGAGTGAGAACTTATGCTCAATGCAAGAGCTTCTTAGCTATGCCAACCTCGGCACCACCCAGAGAGTTATACTTACTTTGATTTCCAGCATCTAGCCTCGGCGTATGATGGGGCGTATCCACGATCCAAACGGGGGAAACCTGATGCATTTCTATCGCCCTCTGCGAGAGCTGCGCGCATTAACTTTTGATCTTGATGATACACTTTACGATAATCGGCCAGTGATTGCCCGCACCGAATATGAAGCGGTGCGGTTTCTACAGCATTACCACCCCGCGCTACGCCATCTAGGGCAAAACCATTATCAGCAATTACGCTGCGAATTACGCCAGCGCGAGCCGGCAATTCACCACGATGTGAGCCGTTGGCGCTGGCGATCGATCGAGCTGGCGCTGCGTAATGCAGGGCTCAGCGAGCATGAGGCGCGTGGCGGTGCCGATGCCGCAATGGAAGTTATCTTGCACTGGCGCAGCCAAATAGATGTGCCGGTGGAAACGCACAACGCGCTAGCCGCCCTCAGCGCGCGCTGGCCTCTGGTGACGATAACTAACGGCAACGCCTCCCTTAAGGCGTGTGGACTAGCGGATTATTTTCGCCACAGCTTTCGCGCCGGACCGGATGGCCGCGCCAAGCCCTGGCAAGATATGTACCAGTTAGCAGCATCGCGGTTAAATGTACCGCCACGCGCTATTCTACACGTAGGCGACGATTTGGAGGCGGATGTCACTGGCGCCATTCGCTACGGGATGCAGGCCTGCTGGCTCAACGATCGAGGCAGAAATTTTATTACCGCAGTCGATGCGTGCTTGTTGCCGCATCTAGAAATTTCGCGATTAGCGTCCCTCACAGCCCTGTTATAATAAATACTAAATCTGTAGAATTATTATTCTACACCTAAAATTAGCGACAAATATAAACATCAATAAAAAATTAAAAAATAAAACAATTGGTTATAATAAACTAAGGCTGGTTACTCATAATTAATTCTGATTAGATACACTTCCCCACCCCAAGCTCAATCTAGAGTAGGAGTAAACACTTTTTAATAGATACTCTTTAAATACATAAATGAATATTATAATGAATATTCTTCTAGAGAATGTTAAAACCCCATAATAGGCAGTTACCATGCAATGCATGATAAATATACGCCTCGTAACCAGGCCGCATTTAAGTATTCATTTCATTAACGTTATGACTTAATAGCATTGATACCGCGCTTCTTTCTAGCAGCATTAACAGTCTCAAAAATATCATACAGTCTGTTGAGACTAGATGAGCAAATGCTTAATTATGTAGTTAAATAACTACCGTCGTTTTCTCAAAACTAGAATCATGGTTGCCTACTTTTTCAAAGAATTAGAATCATTATATCTTGAATCAAAAACCTGAAGCTAAACAAAACGCGAAGCAAATGCGACAAATACAATGAGAGTTCACATTCTGAGTTCAGAAAACAATCAAACCAGCTATTTTTTAAAAAATAAATAATTTATGTATAGCTTCCTGCTTTTTCGATAAAATAAAAGAAAAATCAGGTAAAAGGTGCGGAATGGTGGGTATAAATGACCAATGTTTTGCCGCCGTTAGACGGTATTTTCCATTCGCATGTTAAAGGCTACTAATGGATATCTCTTATTTACTGAATAACTTGAACGAGAAGCAACGAGAAGCCGTAGCGGCGTCGCACGGTAATTTACTGGTCTTGGCCGGCGCGGGCAGCGGAAAAACCCGGGTTCTGGTACATCGCATTGCGTGGTTACTGTCGGTTGAAAACTGCTCGCCCTATTCAGTGATGGCCGTGACCTTCACCAACAAGGCGGCAGCAGAAATGCGTCATCGTATTGAACATTTAGTAGGTACTTGCCAGAACGGCATGTGGAACGGTACCTTTCATGGACTAGCCCACCGCTTGCTGCGTGCCCACTATCAGGATGCTAATCTGCCGCAGGATTTTCAGATCCTTGACAGCGAAGATCAGCTACGTTTGTTAAAACGCCTCATCCGCGCCATGAATCTCGATGAAACACAGTGGCCGCCGCGCCAAGCGATGTGGTATATCGGCGGCAAGAAAGACGAAGGTCTACGCCCGCAGCATGTAGATAGTTGCGGCAAGCTGCTGGAGGTGACCTGGCAACGTATTTATCAAGCCTATCAAGAAGCCTGCAATCGCGCCGGACTGGTAGATTTTGCCGAGCTATTGCTGCGCGCTTATGAGCTATGGCTGAATAAACCACACATTTTGAGCTACTACCGCCAGCGTTTCACCAATATTCTGGTAGACGAATTCCAGGATACCAATCAAATCCAATACTCCTGGATCCGCATGCTGGCCGGCAATGACGGCAATGTAATGATCGTAGGTGACGATGATCAATCGATTTACGGCTGGCGCGGCGCGCAAGTGCAGAATATCCAGCGTTTTCTCGATGATTTCCCTGGCGCGAAGACTATTCGCCTGGAGCAGAATTACCGTTCTACTAGTAATATCCTGCAGGCTGCTAATACGCTTATCGCTCACAACGCCGACCGACTAGGTAAAAACCTGTGGACTGAAGGCGCCGAAGGCGCGCCGATAACCCTTTACTGCGCCTTTAACGAACTAGACGAGGCGTGCTTTGTAGCAAACTGCATTAAGGTTAGCCAGGAGCAGGGCAGAGCACTCAAAGAGTGCGCTATTCTCTATCGCAGCAACGCCCAATCGCGCGTGCTAGAAGAGGCCCTGCTGCAAACGGGTCTGCCTTATCGAGTTTATGGCGGGATGCGTTTTTTCGAGCGCCAGGAAATCAAGGATGCTCTCGCCTATTTACGGCTTATCGCCAACCGAAACGACGACATTGCCTATGAACGGGTGGTAAATACCCCGCCGCGCGGCCTCGGCAATCGTACTCTCGATGTAGTGCGCCAGACTGCCCGTAACCGAAAGCTAACGCTATGGCAGTCTAGCCGGGCGCTGTTTGCCGAGCGTGTACTGGACGGTCGTGCGGCCGCCGCACTGAGGCGGCTTTTGGAACTAGTCGATGCGCTAGCGGAGGAGATAGCAGGACTGCCACTCCATGTGCAAACCGATCGGGTAATCAAAAATTCCGGTCTGCGGAAAATGTACGAGCAGGAGAAGGGCGAAAAAGGCCAAGCGCGTATCGAAAACTTGGAAGAACTTGTCACGGCTACTCGCCAATTCAGCTTTAATAATGAAGATCAGACTCTACTGCCGCTGCAAGCATTCCTTTCCCATGCCGCCTTGGAGGCTGGCGAGGGGCAGGCTGATACCCATCAAGATGCGGTACAATTAATGACGCTACATTCAGCCAAAGGGCTCGAGTTTCCTCAAGTATTCATCGTCGGAATGGAAGAGGGCATGTTCCCCAGCCAAATGTCATTAGACGAAGGAGGGCGGCTAGAAGAGGAGCGACGTTTAGCGTACGTTGGAGTTACCCGCGCAATGGAAAAGCTGACTATCACTTATGCTGAGTCCCGCTGGCTGTACGGTAAAAACGCCCGCCATCGCGCATCGCGTTTTGTCAGTGAACTGCCACGGACTTGCGTCGAAGAAATCCGTCTGCGCGCAAGTCTAATCCGTCCGGCCAGCCAACAGCGCCCAAGAGCGCCACTGAGCAAAAACAACATCGGCTTCACCCTTGGCCAGCGAGTGCGTCATCCTAAGTTTGGTGAAGGTACGGTAGTAAATCTGGAGGGTAGCAGCGATCATAGCCGACTGCAGATCGCATTTCAAGACCAGAGCATTAAATGGTTCGTGGCAGCTTACGCTCGCCTAGAAACCATTTAACGCCTGCACGTGTTACGCTATTGCACATAAACTGGCCAAACGGTTTTTTTCACGGCTTGACAGCCCTTTTCTTCTCGGCGTAACATGCGCACTCTACTATAGAGAGGATTACGCCTTGGACACGCCCAGTAGATACTGGCTCGATAATTTGCTTACCAAGCACATCCACTAAGGCTACCTCGAGTGCTGGCTGCCGCGGTGGTTGTCAGCGACCTACATCTAGCGTCGCGCAGACTCAGATCCCTGACGGTCTGAAGCTCGACGGTAACTCTTCACCCCGTACTTCTGTGATCTAATGCGTTTCCCGTTTGTTACCGTAAAGGAAAGGAAACGAGAGTGTATGCTTAATGCATTTCAACTGGAAAACCACCGTTTATCGCGTCTTGATACCGATGAGCTTGGAACACTACCTGAGGCGGTATGGGTTGATCTTATCCAGCCCGGCGATGATGAGCGCGAACGGGTGCAGCACGAGTTGGGCCAGAGCCTAGCAACACGGCTAGAGCTAGAGGGTATCGAAGCGTCTGCACGTTTTTTCGAAGACGAGGACGGGCTGCATATCCACTCCTTTTTCTTTTACGCTGATGCGGAGGATCACGTTGGGAACGCCACAGTGGCGCTTACCATCCGCGATAATCGGCTTTATACTCTACGAGAGAGAGAACTGCCGGCGTTTCGCTTATACCGGATGCGCACCCGCAGCCAGACGCTTATTGACGGCAACGCTTATAAGCTTCTCCTGGATTTGTTCGAGACCAAGATCGAGCAATTAGCAGACGCAATTGAGAACATCTATAGCGATTTAGAGGCTCTAAGCTTGGTCATCATGGATGGGCACCAGGGCGATGAGTATGACAATGCGCTCTCCAGGCTTGCCGCGCTAGAAGATGCAGGCTGGAAGGTTAGGTTGTGCCTGATGGATACCCAGCGGGCGTTAAATTTTTTAGTGCGCAAGGCTAGGCTACCATCAGGTCAGCTAGAGCAGGCGCAGGAGATTTTGCGCGATATTGAGTCGCTTCTACCCCATAATGAATCGCTGTTTCAGAAGGTAAACTTCCTGATGCAAGCAGCAATGGGGTTTATCAATATAGAACAGAACCGCATTATTAAAATATTCTCGGTTGTATCGGTGGTGTTTCTGCCACCAACGCTAGTCGCCTCCAGCTACGGAATGAACTTTGATTTTATGCCGGAGCTGAAATGGTCTTTTGGCTATCCTGGCGCCATTATGTTGATGATTGTAGCCGGGCTGGCGCCGTATTTGTATTTCAAACGCAAAAACTGGCTTTAGGTATTGGTTCCATTGCTCTGGATATAGGAGGAGAGTCACTCCGTTGCCAGCTTCGGCACACCCTTATTCCCATTATCGCCAACAAATTCCAGATGATGCATTTCATCTCCAGCATATTGATCTGGCACATCGATCCGAGCGCCATGTCATCCAATCGCGCCACTAACACCAGATCAGACGGTCAATAGCTACCTTAACTGAGTTAGCAGAATGTCGGCGATAAATACGTAGAGCGCCAATCAGATGAACGTAAAGGTATAGAATTTATAAGAACTTAACGTCTGGCATAAAAGCCTTATCGCTAGCAGAAATCAGATCAAGATACTCGCAAAAACCCAGCCTGAACCGCCGACCCTGATTGGTAGAAACAGCAAACCGCAGTAGCGGCACGGCAGCCAGCACGTTGGTGCAACCCAACAGCAAGTTAAGGGAATAGCATTTAGTGGTGAGGTGTCTGGTCATGGCATCGGTGATAAGAAACAGGTGACCGTTGACTAGCGAATTAATAAGGGGGCCAAAATTAAATTCTTGGTATATGGCGGTGATTGATTGTACAGATAAACAACAGCCAGTTTTTTCTTACTATTATAGAGATCAGCGCCAGAGCTAATAGCAATCCGCCTCACGGAAAAGACCGGCGCATCTACGGTCAGCGGCGGCTCAGAGTTAGCAATACTACCATAAACATCGCCGATTACAGAATTATCACATTCTCAAAAGTAATATGTTTTCTTTTTTTAAAAATTTAAGTTTTATAGTGTAATCTCAAACTCTTCACCAGCATGGAAATGCTGACTTTGCAGAACATGTTCTATACATTAATTCAATTGCTTGACTATACGATTCGTTTGTGAATACATTAGTGGACTCAGCTGTCAAAGCGTCATTCTACTTCGTTTAATTTTTAAATAACAGGATGGAATTCAGACTTCAAGAGAGAATTACTTTAATTTTTAGATAAAAAGTAATTCTCTCTTGAAATCTGAATTCCATCCTGCCCGATTTCTTCTAACGGCATACTCTCCCCCAAGTAGATTATATTTCGGCAAAGCCCGTATAATACGATTTACTAATGCTATATACACCGTTCTTGCCTCACTCCTTATGCAGACATCATCTTCCCTAAAAAACTACGTCAAAATTTAGTGAGGCTAGTTTTTAGCCCTGTTATTCCGCACATAAATTAGTAATAAATACAAAAACAGTAAAAATTAAAAAAATAAAACGAATGAGTTACAACTAATTAAAGCTATTTTTGCATAATTAAACTTGATTATTTACCTTACCCTGCCAAGCTTAAGCCACCTTGGAAACAGACACTTTTAAGTGAATGAATACTTTACAAGAAGCACTTAGCATGCAATTTTTGGCTAACATATTCCCTTCACCTGGCCGAATAAAAATATCAATTTAACTGATATTATGACCTGTGAACACGAATACTGCATTTCTTGCTAGCGGCATTCGAGGCATACAAAGCGCTATATAATCTGTTAAAGATAGCTGAAAAATGCATAATTGAATGATTACTATCGCTTTTCTTAAAAATATAATTGTTATAGCTTGACGAACAATATTACTCTACACCTGATTTTTTTAAAACTTTACAGTATCCTGCAGTTTTTAATTTATTGCTGCTTTTGTAGATCAATCAGCATAACTCTTCCCTACGTTGCCTTCCGTAACAAAAATAAAAAATTAACGATAGCCGAATCTTTAAAAAGATGGCACGAGACGACCTCGATAGCCTCAAAGCCACTCAAGAAAGTCATTACATAGCGGGAGATACGGCCATGTATAATGCCGAGAAGATTTGCCTTCTATATTATAAGGCGGCTATCTCTAACCTTGATTGAGGACAGAAAGGCTATCGTCAATATTGTAGCGAACACCACTGAGCCTTATGCCTAAAGGCTATTATAGCCGCTGACAGGCTGCTAACTATAGATACGGTTCCTAAAACGCTAGCTTCTTGTGCACAGCGAGCAGGGTCAGTCAGAGCAAGCAGAAAACTCGCCGTAAGAAGCCGCTTGAGAGAAGCATCTGCAATGTCACAGCCTTCCTAACCTATGCACTCAGCACTTTGCTAATCAGACGAACATTGAAAATGGTTTACTGCACTTTGTCAGCGACTTCAAGATTTTCCATATTGACTGCATGCAGTGCCGTCGTAAGCCTGTATATAACAATCTAGAACTTCCAAAAACAGGTTACAACCCAGACACTCGCCGATTTCGCACTGCGGATCATTCTTTTTCGCACGGAGGGGCACTCCTTTACCTGCCTGGGACAGGAGTGGCGCTCATGTCTAAACCAGCGTATTTATTCTTGCTACTAACGACCGTAATGAAACTTTAGCCATGGAAAACTTTTCGGTATTTATAAGACGCAAAAAGGTTGCATGGCTTTCGTTTTATTAACAGTCTTGATTCCTTGATCTTATTACGCTATACGAAACAGTCCGAACATTCAGAACATATCGAATCACTGCTCATGCTAATGACTTCTCGCATGCCAATCTCTTCTGCACTTGAATAGAGGATGCGCAATACTTTTGCGGCTCTAAGACGTAGCGCACTAGCTATAAAACTAACCCAAAAATCAACAACACGTTAGATTTTCTTCTGTTTTTATGAGATTCACAAGTTGGGTGCGGATAACAAACTCTAGCAACCATCCATCGACCAGCGATACTGTCGAATTCATTCTTAAATTAGGTGTGGAATGACGCGTTGAGGTATACGAGAAAAAAGTACACAGCATCGACTTATACGATAAGTGGAAAGCGGAAAATCACCCCGCTGATTAAACGTCCTATTTAGAGCTCACAGACATGTTTCTTTACCGGCACAGCCATTGAGCGGTGTTTTCTTGACTGGTGCTTTATGCTACCATTAGATAGTAACCTTTCACCTAGCATATATAATGAAGTTTGTCTCATTCAATATTAACGGGCTACGCGCTCATCTCCATCAGCTTGAAGCCATTATCACGACACTGCAAGCGGACGTGATCGGTCTGCAGGAAACTAAAGTCCACGACGATATGTTTCCTCTTAAAGAAGCCTTGCGCCATGGTTATCATGCTTACTATCATGGTCAAAAAGGTCACTACGGCGTGGCGCTGCTTAGTCGAGAAAAACCGTTAGCTATCCGGCGCGGCTTTAGTACTGACAGCCATAACGCTCAGCGTCGGATGATCATGGCTGACTTTATCACGCCTAAAGGTGTCTTGACGGTGGTTAACGGCTACTTTCCACAGGGTGAAAGCCGCAACCACCCAGTAAAATTCCTAGCTAAAGAGCACTTCTACCGCGATTTGCAGAACTATCTGGAACAGAGCCACCACAGCGCATCGCTACTACTTGTCATGGGGGATATGAATATTAGCCCTACCGATCTAGACATTAATATCGGCGAACATACCCGAAAACGCTGGCTGCAAATCGGGAAATGCTCTTTCCTGCCGGAAGAGCGGGCCTGGCTCGAACGTCTATTGGCTTGGGGATTAGTGGATACTTACCGCGAAGCCAATCCTTCAGGCGATAATCGTTACTCCTGGTTTGATTATCGTTCGCGCGGTTTCGATGAAAATCGCGGGCTTCGTATCGATCTTCTTTTGGCCTCGCGACATCTGGCAGCTGCACTTCGGGCGACTGACATCGATTACGGTATCCGTGCGATGGACAAACCGTCTGATCATGCGCCGGCATGGGCAGACTTCGCTTTGTAAATATATTGTAGCCGCCTATAGTCGTCGCGGGGTCCGTCATACTCTGATATCTCGGAGGATGCTATAGTTTTTAATAATGTAGGTTTGATTTCGCACCAATTCTCAAAGACGGCAATAGCATTTTGCTAGTCAATAGTAATTAAATAAATTCTTCATTGCTAAGCCAGACATATCAGCGCAGTGTACTCTTAAACTCTTCAGTAGCGTCTTAATACGTAAAAAGTAGCGGTTGTAGTATCTGTGACTAGAGTTGAAGAAATACTTCAAAATCAAGGAGTAGAAAACACATTATTATGCTTACTTCGGAAGAAAAAGCACAACTTAACGCGTTGCTCAACAAGAGAAAATATGCCGCATAGAAAGTTGTGAATACATTAATTTTGTTGTATTTAGATACGTCAACTAGATGCGTAAAGCGACTGACTGGCGAAGCGTTAGCTAAGATTTTATACATGTCAATTCTATAACTCTATGCATTCGGTTGTTTGCATACACAAGATACCTTATCAATTGATTCGATATGCACGCAGCACTACTATCGCGGCCCACAAAACTTGTTCGGGAAGACCGTCAATACAAACAAGCTGGGGGTGTGCAATATCTTCGTAACAAGAAATCCGTTAGCAGATCCGTTGACTAATTAAATACCTAAGCACAGAAGCAGAAACGATTGAGCTCACTTTCTTAATGACGTATCAACATAAGATCTTTACCCACAAAAAAATTTCGCCGCTTATAGACAATATCCGCTAGATCACGCTAAGGATTTATAGAATCGCTTCAAATTTATTAACATACCAAAAGATGGTAGTTGGCTAAATACGGCAGTAATCAAACTCAATGTGCCAATCTGGCAATACATGAATTGTTATATTAAAAACATTAAAATATTGCGAAGTAAATTCACCGATCGGCAGACATAACGTGCCAAAAAACGCTAAGATCGATTAGCATTTTACTTCACCACGGATAACATTCGTATCAATCTCAAGCCTCTTTATCCGTTATTTAATATATGATGTGACACTAGAATAGAAATAGTAGCCTTGCAACATATTTTCTATACGCCTATTCAATTTCTTGACTACAGAATTCATTTGTAAATGCATCGATAGGCTAAAAGCGGCGTTCTATAATCAAGCTCCGCACATACGTAGTTGAATTATTTTATATCAATATAAAAGCAAGCCGGACCCCCCAACCTTTAAAGGTTGTGCGCTTTGAGTCTGCTGACCTCTCTTTCATGTGACGTAAGCGCTCTCATGTATGCCCGCGTAAACAGCGCTTTCAAGCAGATCACAGCATGGCTTAAGCATTCACCTAGTATCGACAACAGCTCGTTTAGTAGATAAAACGCTTTCCGCAGGGAAACGACCACTACCTCCCGGGTGAGCACTAGCTTCGACCGAAAAAATACGCAATATGCTCATTATCTTCAATACCATCTCGCTTTTGCTATTTGGAAATGGTGAATTCAAGGATACACTTAACGCTTAGCAAAAACACATGCTAGCTCGTTCCTTACCTAAAGAGTCACCCTGATATTATGTGTTTTAGTTGCCTAAATATAGAGCCTAAGCATCATGATATTTTACTCTGAACTATATCCCGCAGTGGCCATCTCGCTATGAACAGACCTGCGCGCTAAGAGTCTATATAATAATCAGGAACAAAATACACTATCGTCTTTTTAAGACTAGAATAATTACGGCTTGACGCAAAATTTTAAGACACGCAAAAAACGTACAACAAAATATAATAAACTACATGAGATTTAAAGTTTTACTATTTTATCAAACAATCCAAATATCTATTTTTTAAAATTAAAGAATTTATTTATAATTTCTTACTTTTTACTAATATAAAAAAACAAAACTAGATTTGGCATGACGGACTCACAGTTGAGACTATTTTTATTAGATTAATAATATGGTGCCAGCGCTTTTCAGTACAACTAGCAAGTCTGCCGTCACTTTCGCTTGAAAGTCATCTATACTACTAAGTTAAATAGTTTTATTAAAATCAATGATTATAAATACGCTATTATGTTAAAGACATTCTAGGCGGAAAAAGTACTTGTAAACGCGTCCTGAAGTTTCTTCACCTGGATACGTCGGAAAAGTAAACATAGTCTGCGTGCAGCGGAAGCTAAAATTATTTTAATATCGTGCTATTATTATCTTTAGCACTCAATCATAATTCGCTTTATGCATACATCATGCCCACGGTTAACAAGTAACAGAATAAACGAAATGAGTTATTGATCATATATTAGCAGGCGATACAATATCAAGAAGCGTTAAGAAAATATTGTTGTTTATCCTCTGATGACTCCAACACAAAATACACCTGTCAAATATGTAAAAGAAAAGGTTACGTTGCATACAACGTTAAAGCTATTGAGCAACTGATAACAGAGCATATACATACTCTTCTTGACCATAACTGGCAATAAAATTCTTCTGGCTACGCCAAATAAACTTTTTTCTGTTTTTAACCAAAACTCGGAATGACTAAAAATGCCATTTCTTGTACAGCCAATCCCTTTCTGAAATAGAAAAAGATGGAGATTGAAGCTGGCTTTTCAAAGCCCCGCACACTCACTAAAGAGAGTTAAATCATTACCCTGATATTAATATTTCCTCTAACTAGTGGAGAGTTAAGTACCAGAAACAAGAAATGGAGAACGTTATTTTTTAAAAAAGTGATCGAGAAATACCGGCATCAGGCTGTAACCGCTTTTCTTAGAAAAACTATCAAACGCTGAATTTAGCCCCTGTGGACCATGAGAATACACATGATTATCACACATGGTTTTACTTATTAGAGGTAAAATTTCAGAGCCGATGGAAAGTACATTGTTTAAAAAAGATAGAGCCTGTGTGGCAAACGTCAGTTACATCGATCGATACCTTAAACGCTTTCCAGTATCAGCATCAAAACTGAGGCATTATAGCGGTAACTTGGTTTCATTACTGTGCTCACTAGACGCAACAGCATTGGCAGCAGGTTTTAAGCCAGAAAAAAATGATCGGATCACACATCAGCCCTATTATAAGCAAGCATTTGAAGATGATCAGATATTACGGTTGTCTCTCTAATCGCAAGCGTTTAGTTTTATTATTGAAAGTCTATAATGCTTTAGAAATTGAACTAAAAGCCTGAAAACTAGGTAGCGATAGTTTCGGAAAGCTGAATAGGGAAACAAAATTTAGTTTGCACTCGTTCTGTATGAATTTTATTCAAAATCATTTTTCATAAACCTAACCCGAGAAAAAATAAAGGATAATATTTTAGTATTGTAAATCCATTCATATACATAATGGATTCAATTTTCTAACCATGAACTTCTCATTAGTATAGACAACCTAAGGAAACCTTGCTAGGACTCTGCTTGGTGTTTTTGCGATGCAGAGATCTCGCATATAGATAAATATATCGTCACGTTTTGAAATATCTAAAATTATTTTTTGATTTACTCATCAAAGAGCAGCTGATCTAATTAGTGGAGAATATCAGTTTTAAACTATCAGTAGCACTCTGCCTTAATCTGCATTACCTTACTGATCTCTTTTCATTCATCACTATCACTTTTACACATTCCGCAAGTTCTTAACTGGAATAATTTCTAAAAAATCTTCCTAGATATGCTGATATAGTCTTTGAAAAAGAAATCTCCTTATAGTGAGATAATCTGTTCCAGGCTTTCTGTCTAATCAAGGATAGCGTCGGTGCTAACGACACAACTTTTAAGCATCAGCACATCGATGCTAATTCTTACAATTTCTTGTTCTTTGCCTTTGCCGTGCGAAGACTGCTGATACAACGTCAGATTATGATCGAGAGCATAATCGTTAACCGCATAAAGCACTTTATGAATATGATAAGAGTATACAAATTTTATTGCTTTTTGTTTTTTTTTGTAATAATGTATTTTTCTAAAAATGTCACTGATTATTAATTAATCTTAGTGCTATACCAATATTAAATAACAAATAAAATAATTAATCTTGATATAAGTTTTATCAATAGTGAAATGCTAATCGATCTTCATGTTTATCTCATCGCGTTGTCTCTGCCAAGTGGTGACCTCACTTCGCAATATCTCAAGATCGCTTTTACGATCACCTATTTATAAAATCTCAGCTAACGCTTCGTTATTCGGTAGCTTTACCCATTCAATTTATTTATCATAATTAAATAAAATCAATGCATTAACAACTTTATATACGAAAGTCGTACTCTTACTGATCAACGTTTTTAGCTGCGTTCTTTCTTTCAATGTAAGGGTTGGAAAATATTTTTCTATCTCTCTATTTTGGAGAATTGCTTTAGCTCTAGCCACATATACTGCAATCGCTACTTTTTACGTGTTAAGACATCAGGCTACACGCACAGCAATATGGATACTTTAATGCGGTAACTAAGAGCCTTGGCATCAGCGCCCCCAAGTCATAACATCGATTAAATCGATACTCAAATTTAGTCGGTTAACGAGATATATCTCGGCTATGAATTACAGGGTAAGTACATGTTATAGTTTTTGATATTATTTAATAGAGTCTTCATCTATTTAGAAATTCTCATTTCCAGTGTAGCTTAAGCTGAGCGGTTTGAATATATAATAAATAAAATTGACCATAAAAGCAGCCTGATGCCCGTAAGGGCATAAATGCCTGAATAATGCTTGCGCAGGCGAACAGCAGGATTAGGCACGCTGCTGCGTGAGCGTAGAAAACATCTAATCTACCACATTTTACGAAACTGTGCTTAAGAACGCAGCAAGGCCTTTTTTCAAAAGCAATATTGATTTATATTGCAGGCTTCGTATATTTTGCTTGGGAATTCGCCATTAAAGAATGCGTGCCGGTAAATGGTATAGTTTACTTTTTAGATTTTAAAAATACTTTTCTGAGTATGCATATTACTCACCTAAGCTTAAGCGAGACTGGAAGTAGATGCCTTCTAAGTAGATGAATATTCTGCTGAAGAATGTCATAATGCGCATTTACCGTGCAGCTTATGACCAACACGCACCTCGTTAATCAACCAAGTTTTAGTATCGATTTAAGCAATATTATAATTTGATAACACTGATACTGCGTTTTTGGTAGCCGAATTTAAAGCATCCACACTGCTATGCAGCCTGTTGAAAAAGCTGAATAAAATATGTAATTAGGAATGCTTTTAGATTAGCAAGAGAATTGACACAATGCATATCATTTTACTAGGCGCTCCGGGCGCTGGCAAAGGCACTCAAGCAAAATTTATCATAGAGCAGTACGGCATTCCGCAGATTTCTACCGGTGATATGCTACGTTCTGCGATAAAAGCGCAATCCAAACTTGGAAAGCAGGCAAAGTTCCTCATGGACGCCGGCAAACTGGTGAGCGACGAACTAGTTATCGCGCTGGTTAAAGAACGCGTCCAACAAGACGACTGTTGCCATGGTTTTCTGCTAGATGGGTTCCCCCGCACAATTTCCCAGGCGGATGCCATGAAAGAGATGGGTATCGCGGTGGATTATGTTCTGCAGTTCGTAGTGCCGGACACGGTTATCATAGACCGTATCGTCGGTCGCCGAGTGCATGCGCCTTCCGGCCGTGTTTATCACGTTAAGTTCAATCAGCCTAAAGAGACGAATAAAGATGACGTCACCGGTGAGCCATTGACCACTCGAGAGGATGATCAGGAAGAAACCGTACGTAAACGTCTGACGGAGTACTATCAACAGACCGTACCCCTGATTCACTATTACTGTCAAGAAGCGGATTCAGGGAAAACCCGTTTTTTTACGATTGACGGCACCCGAAATGTAAATGAAGTCAGCGATAGGCTGACCGCTATCCTCAGCTGATTCACTGCTGGGTTATATACTGCTATTGCCTTAGTTAAGTATTGATAGGAGCGGAAACATTGATCGACACCAAGACGCCTGCCTACCGCGCCGGGTTATCAGTTGGTGCATAGGCTTCGAATAGCTGCCATGATATTTTATTTGTATACTGTGCAAGCTACTCATACTAAAGGGCTTTTTCTGTAAAAGCCTTGTTGCTTATTCAGGCTGCAGGCAGTAGCTTTCTCTGTCAAGCACCAAAGAAGAAGTCACCACGCGCTCGCTTGCGCGGCGCGTCAGCAACACGCTTTTATCTGTTTTACCCTATAACAGTAGACCCTACTCGAACATCCCCTAGTTTTTTAACAAATAAAAATAGCAGATTCAGTATTTACAGAACTAAAGAAATCTTCCAAAATAGAGAAATGGGCGCGCATTATTACCCTTGTATCAAAAAAGAGCGCAACTGAAAGTGTTAGTCAGCAAGGACAAGCATGCTGCGCAAAAAAATCATGAATACATTGATTTTTTTGAATAGCGATACATCAATTAGACGCGAAAAGCGACAGAGTAGAGAAGCATTAGCTAAGATTTTACAAATTTCGGCTCTGTAACACGATGAATCTGGTAGATTGCGTGAAGAAGTCCCATTGGTCAATCAATTGGATGCAGACACGCAGCACTGCCGTTAAGGGCTTAAAAAGCCCGCTTAGGCGAATGTGAATACGAACAACTAGGAGCGTGCAACGTCTTGATTGATATAGCACTTCCATCTATTTTAGTTTATTAAACAACTATGCATCGATATGCTGTAGATAATTTTTTCTTTGAGGTCTAAATAGCATACTCTTACAATAAAAATTTAAGACCCCAAATAATCGGATTGATTAAGGTAAGTCGAGTTCTACACACACAACGGGCAATAGATATTAAATAGACCTTTCTACTGTAGCTTATTAGAGTAAGAAATTCCGTAAGAAAGAAAGTTATAGCTCCAAACTTAAAGGACACCCAAAGCTCGCCTTGAAAATTAATACGTATTCTGATTTTATCCTGACGCTTATTGATGAGCCTTATGATCTAACCTTGTCTGAAATACAGGCTTTCCTGAAAATACTTTCAGCATTAAATAAGCCTCACTACTTTGTCGTGCTTTTCACCGCTATATGATAACGTTTAAAAAGTCTCACTGAACAAGAGCAGAACGATATAGTTCATTCACGTAAATGATAGCCTGTTCTGACCAGAGAAGCCTCTTCGCATTGATACAATAGCAATAAAGACCAATATTAGTAGGTTAAAGGCGTGAAGCAGACACTAGGTCAACGATGCTGAGTTGATATTCCGCACGCCTACTAGGCAACGATAACATTCACTACTGACATACGTATATTTAGATTAAGTGCAATTATGCTACTCGATGAAGCAATGAACATACATGCTTTCCTTGCGTATGTAGAATAAGCAGCTGCTCCTAAACTTGTATCAGATAATATAGTGACAATAAATAATGTAGCCACTCCTAAATTACATTATGTACGAGAAGCTATTAAGGCTAAATATACACTGTTTCTTTATCCTCTGCTTTATCACTCCATTTAAATGCTATCGAGACAACACTTTCCAAACTGGAATTACTGCTAAGAAAAACTGTAGCAAGGGCTGTTAATTTTCTATAGAATACGGTCACTCAAGCTATTGAGTGAATCTTCTATAAAAATTGAGAGAATTTTTATCGTAACTGCATGTAAACCGGAATGGATAACAATGCTTTAGCGCGCCGTTGACGGATCGGTCAACTAGCCACAATGACCATAAACTCACTGTACTTAGCCCTTTCGCTGAATCAGACTAAAGCTTTACAAGATCATTTTAATGCGTTTATAGAACCCAAACATCGCAGTTGAGTAAATATAACGGAAATCGAACTCAATATGCTAATCGGCCTATGCCTAAATCGTCATCTTAACAAGATTAAGACATCGCAAGCAAATTCACCGCTTGATACACACAACGCGACAAGACAAGCGCCACAATTGATTGGCATTTCACTACTGATAACACTCGCATCAAGTTTAAGCCTCTTTATCCAGAGTAACGCCCTGCATATCGGCCGCGCGCCCGCGTACGCTGCATCAGACATCACCTACTGTAATGATAATAGATGATAATCATTCTCAAAACCGTTTCTCCGCTATAATAAGGTCTCCGACAACATGTTTAACTTTTATAAATTAATAAAGCTAGCACTAGCAATAAATCGATAAGGAAAGGCAATGAGGCAGGGGAAATACGGCGTATTGATGGTTAATCTAGGCACGTCAGCATCCCCCAACCCTAAAGCGGTCAAGCGTTATTTGGCTAAATTTCTTAGCGACAGACGCGTGGTGGATGCGCCGCGCGCGCTGTGGTTGCCGCTACTGTACGGCCTTATCTTACCGTTGCGTTCGCCCAGGGTGGCTAAACTCTATCGAAGTATTTGGATGGAAGAGGGCTCGCCGCTTTTAGTTTATAGCCGTCGTCAGCAGCAGGCGCTGGCCGCTAGCCTGCCAGAGGTCGCAGTGGAGCTGGCAATGAGCTATGGGAAGCCGGCACTGCCACAGGCGCTAGCACGACTTCTCGCCCAAGAAATCACCCGGCTTATCATCTTACCGCTCTATCCACAATATTCTTGCTCTACTAGCGCCTCAATTTGGGACGCGGTCGCGCGATGCCTGATTAGCTACCGGCGCTTGCCCTCGATAAGCTTCATTCGCGATTACGCGGCGCATCCGGCGTATATTGCCGCGCTGAGAGCCAGCGTTGAGCATGCATTCTCCCAGCAAGGCAGACCGGATCGCTTGATTATTTCTTTCCACGGCATACCGCAGCGCTATGCCGAAGAGGGGACGATTATCCGCAGCGGTGCGACATTACCCGCCAAGCCCTCGCGGCAGCGCTGGATTATCCGGTCGAACAGATACTAATGACTTTTCAGTCACGCTTCGGCTGCGAACCCTGGCTACTGCCTGCTACAGATAAAACGATGAAAAGCCTGCCGGCGCAAGGGGTGGAGCGGGTACAGGTGATCTGCCCTGGTTTTGCCGCTGATTGCCTGGAAACGCTGGAAGAGGTCCAAGTACAAAATCAGAAAATATTTAAACATGCCGGAGGCAGTATGTTTCATTATATTCCAGCGCTAAACGACGATCCAGCCCATGTGGAAATGCTACGTCAGCTTGTTATAGCAGAACTGCAATAATCATCATTCAACGCCCGTGGCCGCAGACAGTACGAGCTTTTAGTTATCGATGTTTTTATTAACTAGCGTGGCTATCGCCAGCCTTAGACTGCGGAAGAGGGTCGGTTTCTTCATCCTCCGCTCACCTCTCCACTCGCATAACTCTGCGCTCGGCGATATAGTATTACCTAATTGCATTAGTATACGCAAATGATAATTTGGATCCTATTCGCGCGTCAGCGCTACAATTTCTTCTCCCTCAACATCCTTTGCAGTGTACAGCTGTGCCAGGCCCCAAGCTCGACGCGGCCGTTATTACTCACTATCGCGTAGTGGCTTATCGATGCCGCAGAGGCATTCTCTTCTTGCTACGGTTTGCAAGCATCGCTTTAATTATCGTAACGCGTTAGATAGCGCTAAAACAGAGCAAACATAAGCAGATTGATCATGCTTGACAAAAACGCACAAGTCAGTATTAAAGGCGCTCTTTTTTAGAAAAAATTGAGTACGACACCAGGCCAGTCAGAACAAATGCAAATTTCCAGGCTTGCGCCGCTGTCGCATTACATGCTCAATAACGGATAAAGATGCTTAAGCTTGATACTAGCGTTATCAGCAATCAAAAGCCAACCAGACGATAGATGTTAAGATTGTCCATAATCAAGGCAATTCGGTGTACGCAAGAATATTTTGTTAAAATGCACTCAAGAAAGCAAGACTCAGCAATCTTAGTTCTATGCTTTTCTGTGCTCGGTTCGCCAGTCACTTTGATTGGCTAACGATATACAAACAAGTCAACACCCATAATAAAGACATTGCACACCCCGAGCCGATTGTATTCATGGTATTCCCGAACAAGTTTTCCAGGTCGCTACGGTGGCGGTACGCGTGTGTGTCCAATTAATAACGAGGAATCTCCTATACGGAATCGCTTTTACGCATGCATATGCAGAGCTATCCGCCTCAATTAATCTTTTTATTCGCGATCTTAAGCGCTTACTGCAATAATATACTCTTTAGACCTCAGAGAAAAATTAGACATAGTATATAGATGCATAGATATTTAATACACTAAGGGAAAGCGCTCTAGTCGAATTTTATTATCAATTTCACTAACGTTGTGACTGGGTGATGCTAATACCGCACTTCTTGGTAGCAGCATTGAAGACGCGTACAATCTCATAGACACCTTTTAGTGATTCCCATCTACTCTAGTTTATTAGGTAATAATTTACCTATATTCTGTAGCGAACTTTTTTCTGAAGCCTAAATAGCACATTCTTACAATAAGAACTTAAAATCACAAATAATTTGAGAAATTACGCCGGATCGCTCTACATCTGCAGCGGTCAATAGATATTAAACAGACTCTTCTATTGCAGCTCGGTCTAACAAGAAATTTCGTGAAATCGAAAGTTACAACTCTAAAATCAGAGAGAACCTTAATCGCAAATTAAAGATTGATGCCTATTCTAATTTTATCCTGACGCTTATTTGTAGTATTGCGATCTAACCTTGCCTAAAACACAGACCGCCCCAAAAAGCGCTTTTAGCATTCAAACCAAACGACTCTCCTCTATGACGCTTTTATTGCCAAATGATAACAATAAAAGATTTTACATATCACTGAATAAAAACGAGATAATGTAGCTCCATGCGCGCAAATTATGCTTTTTAAAATTTTATATCTTTCACCAGAGAACCTTGTTCTCATGTATGGGAAGGCAAAAACGACAACCATAGTTTAGATTAAAAAGCCTCGGCATATGAGGTTATCGATACCGGGCTGATATCTAATACGTCAACAGAGAAATGACGGTAATCACTGTTGGTGTATTTCTATCTAAATTAAGTACAAATACACTACTTAATAGTAGCAATAAATAAACACTCTTTTCTTAATCTTATATAACAAATATATCTGTTCCTAATCTTGTACTAAGAAATATTATTATAACATATAATTCAGCTATTCATAAACTTGATAGTGTACGAGAGGCTATTGATCCCTAAAGATGCAATTTTTTATTTTTTGCCTTATTACGATATTTTAACCCTATCGAGATGAATTTTAAGTTAAAATTATTTGTCAGGAAAACCGTAGCAAGAATTGCTAATTTGATATGGAATCCGATCGTTTAAGCTGTTAAGTTAAATTCCTATAAAGATTGCGACGATTTTTATCGCAACGGGATAGGGATATAAACTAAAATAGATAAAAAGTGCTATAGCTAAGCAAAACACGTAATGAAGAAAATACTATGACAAAATATATGAGATTTAAGATCTCACGCCTTAAGTTAGTAAAAGCCTAACCCTTGAAAGCAAAGAATTTATTTACGATTCTTTTTCCCATAAGATAAAAAAGAAAAATTAAGTGTAGCATGAATGAATGATAGGTGAACTTAATACATGATGCCTTAAATATCATTTATTCTATCATAGTATTTTCTTCCTTACATGTTTTGCTTAAACATCCTCAAAAGGATATGTGATATTGCGAATGTTTTCAATGCAACGACTAAGATCCAGAGTCAGCGCTCTCAGTTATAACGTTAATTAAATCGATAATAAAATTTGGCCAGCTAACGCTGTATATTTTAGTTATAAACCAAAAAATAAATATCCGTTATGGTGTTTTAATATTTTCAGTAGAGTATTGACTCCGTTGGCTTAAGTTTGGTTGAGATAAACATAAAATCAGGTGTTTTTAATTCATTTTTACTTGTCTTAAGGGTTTCTTAATTGAACTGCAATAACTGTATTTTTAAGAAAAGTGACTAGATTTACTTAACTATAAATAATTAATATTTTATTAAAAATGAATCATTTTTTAGCTTTCTCCTAATTTTTACATTTATTTTTAATTTAGGTTCAGAACGGAGGCGCTATTTAGTGTTTTCAAGTTACAAAATTAGTTGAATAAATGCTCAAACTCAGCTATGTAACGAAAAACATAAACGATATATAAGTTACGCATTACATGACAAACAACCGTCATAGCGTTTTTATATTCCCTAGAAAAGTATTTCTCTAATTGACATCGTCTTATTTCAGTTTTGAAATATCAAAAATGCCATGATTGAAACTTACCATTCAAGATTGAAGGATGCATTGTAAATGACATTATTTTTATTGGAATAGGCCAAACCGGCTTTAACTGCTGCATTTTCAGCAAAACGATAACCTGATCCGACCGCAATGGCCTGAGATGAACCACACCCGGCGATGCCCGCTGTGACGTTAACCTTGCCGACACCATAGGGCTGGAAGAGACCGCTCAATGCAGCTGAAGCCGCCAAACCATAATCCATTTTAGAATTGGTTTGATGTAATTCACTCTTCATGTTATTAATGAGTGATGTGTTCTTCTCCGCTATAGCGTGTGCGGACATAGCAGTGTCTTTTACTTGATTTAACTGAGCAATGTTAGCAACATCGTGATTCTTGATACCTGCAGACGCACCACTTATTACTCTATCACCTTTATTACCAGAAACCATGAGGACGCCTCCCTCGAGAGTGTTACCAATATATATTGTATTATCCTTGCCTTGACTAATATATTCAATTAATTTCTCTTTACTACCTTTAAGTTTTTCAAAAATCAATTGAACTTGTTTTGCATTATCATGAATAAGATTTTCTGTATGGTTTATTCTATCTGAATTGATTCTTGTTTGGTTATTCATTGAGCTATGCGCGGCTTCTAAATTTTCTCTTATTTTTTCCGCTTGCATTGTAGCGATTTGAGTTGTTTGAAAAAGATTAACTCCATCAGTATCTTTGATGCCAGGGGCAACATTAGTGACTTGAGAAAGTTTATTAAAAAAAGAATCATTTAATTTTTTTAAACACTCCACCAAGAGAAACCTCATCAAATTGATACTCGATCGGGATCCCTTGATACACAAGATCTTTTGGTAATTGATTTCTAATTTTTTTTGAGTGTCATAAGTATAGAGCCTATCCGCTAATGCATGGTGACCTAAGGCTGTTGAAGATTTATTCTTTGCATGGGCAGCATAACCTAATGCAAGAGTATTTTTTTTATCAGCCTTTGCATTTTCACCAATCATATAGGCGTTCTTAGATGTAATAAATTTTATAACTTTGTCTGCAATTGCTGCATTAGGCAACATGGTTGAAGCGACAATGGGAGCTAATAATACTGCTTTTTTAGACAAAAATATAATTTTATTATAAATATATTTTGAATAAATATTGTTTACATAATTACCTTTTTTAAGGTCTCCAACTAATCCAGCTTTTGTATTAGTTTCAGTTATTCTTTTAGTTCGTGCCTTATATAGCCTTGCAAAATCATAGGCTTTAAAAAAAAAGATAAGCCATTATAGGATAAAAAAGGCAATGGTTTATATTTAAATTTGATTCTACTCATAATCAACGTCTCCTTTTTTCTTAGAAAATTTTTTCTAATTTACACAAGGGAAATTTCATGAATTTAAATATTTACCAATATAAAAAAAATAAAATGATTTATATCGATCGTTAAGATCGTTTTTTATTTATAAACAAACATTGCCTTTCTGTTAAGAGCGCGAAATAATTTTTATTAGCATTTCAGAAGCCGTAATAAAAACTCGCTATCTAATAGCCATTCAAGTGATTACTGATTGCAGAGTTATATATATCAGTGCAGTGTAATTTAAGTCCTTAAGCGGAATAAAATAGTAGTATCCAGACATGTTTCTGCACACTCATTAGGTGCATCCGCTAGCTAAAGCCTTGTTCTGTATTAGGCTCTGTATATAAGCGGTTGAGTTAATATTTCTCGGTAGTTAACTTTATTGATAGCATCAAAAGATAAACTATAAATTCTTTTTTTACTGTACCATAAATACCCGATGAATAGTAATGAGAGAAGCTTGACTAAAATTCTTTAAGCAACGTTGAATATTAACCCCAATTAGCTTTGTAGAAATGGATACTAATGAGTCATTCACTCTATATATTTAATCTCGGATTACGATATATAACCTTGTCGCTCTGCCATATTTATAGCAAGATGACCGCTTAGGGATATATAAGTGCCATAGTCAGGGAACTACAATAGTTAAAATCATAACAACCTTTTGGAGAAGCAATAAGGTAATTTCTATCTTCGTTATTCTCTCTTCATGGAAATAGCTCGAAAAACTTCATACCAAGGCAAATTAATAATGCTTGCTAAAATTTCTAATTAGAAATTTTAGCTTGGAAACGCTATCTCAGTAGGATTTACAGCAGGTGAATAAATCAGACAATTAAAGAAGCATTGTGTCTTTATCCTAAATAACTTATGATACGAAGCTATCAATCTAAATTATCTATTATTACAGGAACAAGCGCTTTTTATATTTTATATAAGTAAAGAAAATATATTCTTTTTATTTCATCAAATATTATAATTGCACTTTATCCAGATAGACATACACTAGCGATGCGTGTTATCGTTTCTCAGTAGACGCACAGAAAATCAGTCCGGCATCATTAACCTGATCTGCTGCGACTTTTTGATTTATTATTGTTATCTTTTAATCAAAAAAATAATCTTCCTTATTAAAAATATAACATTTTTATGCCATAATTTGCACACGTGAACTACATAGTCACACCCTTATTCATTGGCATATATAGTCTTTTGCCGTTATCATATCATGGTGAAAAAGTGCGATGTAGCCGTAAGTCTCGTTTAAATACTGAAGGTCCTCTTCAGAGAAGCCCGTTTTTATACAAAGCTAAATTATAAATTTTATCAATAAGCGTTAGGATAAAATCAGAATACGCATCAATTTTATCCGCGTTTTAGGTCTCTTCTAGATTTAAGGCTATAACTTCTAGTATGATGGAATTGCTAACTCCAACGAACCGCTCTCATTGGAGAGATATGCTATTTAAAACTCAGAAAATTAGCCACAGCACATAAATGAAGAGCGCTTTCATTATCTAGAATAGACGAGAGTGCTCTAGTACCTTGAGAAATACAAATATATTATTATGCTCACGTTAGAAAGAAAAAACATAACTGCAAGCGTTGCTTAGCAAGCATAAGCATACTAAACAAAATTTATTAATTCATTGATTTTATTGAAAATCAACATTAATTAAACATAGTGGTGAGGCGTTAAAAAAAATTTTTAAATAGGCGCTTGCAAGATCAAGAAGGTCAAGCGTTTTGTCGAAGAAGAGCTGAAGGCAATCCCTAAGCCGCAAACCGAGAAGATGGATATATATACCAAAGTGCATTGCATTGCGCTCAGTTTCGGTAAATCCCAAAAGGGTAGAGACAGTGGATATTACCACTGCTTTCGGATAAAGCAGTAAAACTGCAATATCAGTGTAAGAATATACCATTTAGCTCTCAGAAAAAATTAGCTAGAGTGTATAGATAGATGGATATTTAATAAACTAAAATAGATCAAAAGTGCTTTCGGAAAAGAAGCGAAGATTGGGTCTGAATTGCATGACACGTGCTTATTAGGCATTATTCAACAGAGCACTAATCTACTTGAACAACATCCTCTAGTTTAAGCTTGACTAGACAAAAAACGTAATTAAGTTATTAAATAATCATTATCACTTTTTGTCAAAACTAGGATTATTACAACTTGACATAGTAATCCTTAACCGAAGAAAAAACGAATAAAAAATGCCTGGTTACGTACTTTTGCTCTAGAAAAGCTGAGGCGCTCGAAAAACAGCCCTAGGTCCTTCCCCGCTACACGTACCGCTTTAAGCCGCGATGGATTCTGATAAATACTGGAGAGGTGTAGCGCAATACATTTAGCGCCGCCTGCTTACCGCTGAAATGCATGAATCTGCACTTTATTCCACGAGTTACGATAACGCAGATCAATACTGCCGACTAGACACTGCTGATGGCTGAAGCTGAACACATCCAGCTTACGGAAATCGAAATGCACCACTTGATTTCGGAATGATGCGGTGAGATCGTGTTCCAGATTGACGATAATCGCTAGATGACAAATTTCGCATGGGCTGTAGAGTACCTGAGGGGTCAGCGACGGCGCCCGCAACGGAAAGTGGTCGGCGCATCGGCGATCAGCTGATTCAGCTTGACACTATCGCAAGTATCGCTGCCCCTAATATGCATCTGGATAAAGTGAGTCAACAGCCTATTAAATCAAGCCCGGCAACTAATTTATTGAGATAGCGGTTATATTCCAGCGGCTAGTAGCTAATGATAGCATCCATCGACGGCGACTGACTGCATAAGTACCAGCCAGTGTGGTTGGCACGTTCTGGCGGGACGTGTAAGAAGGTCAGATCTGCTTCAGACAGATCCAGCGAGATCTGCGAATTGAGCAATGTCACTTTGCCTGGCAGCGCTTCGAAGGCCGCATATAGCTTACGAGTCAGCACGCCGATATCTTGCGGGCTGGCGCTCACGCTCAAATTATTACGGCGTGCGAACCGGATTAGATTGTGATAACTCTGCATCATCGCATCAAGCAGCTCGTTATGCGCTTCACGCACTTGGTTTATCTTCCAGTTGACGCGATTGTCTAGCATTTTCAACCGCGCTTTATCCCAGCCCCATCTCGTCATTAGTTGCGTCAGGATCTTACGCCGCCAAGGAGTGCCTGTTGGGTCCTGCGACAATTTTTCGCACACCTTCAGATAAAAACAGCGGCGCACCATATCCAGCCGCTTCATGTCGTTTATTTGGGTCAGGTAGTACGTTACCCGCTCTAACATCATGCAGTAAGGATCGAGACCAAAAGACACGATTTTGCCGTCATGGAGTCGCTGTTTAATCTGCATCGCCAACAGTTCGGTATGAGGATATTCCCAGGAGTAGGCTTCCAGAAGAAGCGTTTTCAGTACCGCTTTATAGGGAGAGCTGATGCTTTTATACAGCTGCCACAGGCTACTACCGAAATATTCTTCGGCAGACAGAGTGCCCAGGCCGCCTAAATCGAGCCACTCGTTTGGTGACAGCGCGCCGCGGGCATACAGCGACAAAACATATTCGTCGTAATGTGCTTCTTTGTTTCCCGGAATCATGCTCCAGAGGATACGTTTTCCGCCCATGCGCACAGCGGTGCGATAGAATTCATCCAGCAGCAGTATATGCTGAGTAGAGCCGCAGTCATCATCTCCTAAAGTGCCGCTTTCGTTATGGCGAAAACGGTTTTCATCTATCAAAAAGAAGTTGACCTCTACGCCCTGGCACGTCGCCCATTGCTCCAGCAAGTCGCACTTACAATGTAACTGGGCACGTTCTTCATTGTCCAGCCAGGATTGATGACATACCCAAATATCTAGATCAGAATCAGGATTTTGGCCGATAGAGGAGGTACTACCCATTGAGTAAACGCCGGTAATAGGCTGCTCGCCGCTACCTGGAATAGCCACTGCAACGCCAGTCTGGCAGCGAATGTTGTCAAGCCAAACGCGCTGCATTGCGTCCGGAGTATAAAAAGAGATGCCGTGAGGCACATTGCCGTCTAGGTAACCCGGAAGCATCGGATGATGGAAATGTAATAAGGTTGGCAGCAAACTGTATACCTGTTGAAAATCTGGCCCCATGGCTGCTAACGCACGCTGCACCCGAAGTTGGTTAATCGCGTCCAGTCTCTGTTTCAAGTTTTCAATGTAGAAATACAAGACTCTTACCTGATTGTCACGGTGTTAGAAAAACCCGTTTTCCATCCGACCAACCTAGTGAGTAGCATAATTATTGGCCGTCAAATGCTGGAAACATGATCAATCTAACACCTTGCTGATTGATCGTAAAGAAAGTTACACTACCCATTGAGCATCGCACTATCCCCGGCGGCAACTTGTTATTCCTTTTTGCTCCCTTTTTACCTTGCTTTTGGCTTAGCCAGCAACCACTAATGCCGTTTCACTATCAGTATGAAATAGTATATAAACAATAAATATGCAATGATTATTCAAGACAACCTTCTAAGAATCGCTACTCGACAAAGCCCCTTAGCGCTTTGGCAAGCGATGTACGTACGCGATGCATTGCTGCACCATCATCCATCTTTACAGGTGGAGCTAGTGCCCCTGGTAACTCGAGGCGACATCATCATTGACACGCCGCTAGCAAAAGTAGGTGGCAAGGGATTGTTCATCAAGGAATTAGAACGAGCGCTCCTAGAATATCGCGCCGATATCGCGGTCCATTCTATGAAGGATGTCACGGCATCTTTCCCAGACGGCCTGGGGCTTTGTGTGCTGTGCGAACGCGCCGATCCGCACGATGCCTTCGTCAGTCCACGTTATGCCAATCTCGACGCGCTACCGTTAGGCGCGATTATCGGCACCTCAAGCCTGCGTCGACAGTGCCAGCTGCGAGAACGGCGCCCTGATTTGCAGATATGCAATCTGCGCGGCAATGTGAGCACAAGGTTAGCGAAACTCGATCAAGGCGACTTTGATGCTGTTATCTTGGCTGTTTCCGGTCTAAAACGACTGGGTTTAAAGGAACGCATCCGTCAGGTCATTGATCCTGCGGACTCGCTTCCGGCCGTAGGTCAAGGGGCGATAGGTATCGAATGCCGGCTAGATGATGCCCACGCGCTGACCTTGATAGCACCATTGCATCACCGGGAAACCGCCCTGCGCGTCAGGGCTGAACGTGCCATAAACACACGTCTGCAAGGGGGATGTCAGGTGCCTATCGGCAGTTATGCCGTACTCGATGGAGACGAAGTCTGGCTGCGCGCTCTGGTAGGCGCGCCGGATGGCACGATCGTTATCCGCAGTGAAGGTCGGGCACCGCAATCCCAAGCAGAGCAGCTCAGCCAGCGCGTAGCTGACGATTTACTGGATCGCGGCGCTCGCGCTATTTTAGCTCAGGTTTATAAGGACAACCCGCCGCAATGAGCATTCTTATCACCCGCCCATCGCCCGCAGGCGAAGAGCTGGTAAATAGGCTGCGTGCACGCGGTAAATCCGCCTGGCATCTACCGCTTATCGACTTTATTCCCGGCAATGATCTGCCGTATCTTTCGCTACGCCTAGCTGATTTGTCTGCCGGCGATTTACTATTTATCGTCTCACAGCATGCAATCAACTATGCCCACCCTTGGCTAACACAGAAGAGCATCAGTTGGCCGACTAGATTAGACTATTACGCTGTGGGGCGCAGCACCGGCCTGCAGCTGCATAGTGTGAGCGGATTGCCGGTCAGCTATCCTGACGAGGGAGAAACTAGCGAAGATTTACTGCGCTTGCCGACGCTGACGCGCATCGACGGCAAGTGCGCGCTAATCCTACGCGGCAACGGAGGACGGGAAGTGTTGGAACAAACCCTGCGCCAACGCGGCGTGCAAACCACTTGTTGCGAATGCTACCGCCGTAGCCCTATATATTATAATGGGGAAGAGCAGGCTCGACGCATTCGGAGGTTAGGCATTGATACGCTGGTAATTACCAGCGGCGAAATGTTACAGCAATTCTATACTTTAATGCCTGAATACTATCGCCGTGCTTTGCTGATTCCATGCCGGCTGATAGTAGTCAGCGAACGTTTAGCCATACTTGCCCGCCAATTAGGCTGGACGGATATCATCGTAGCGAACGCGGCAGACAACGATTCATTGATGCGCGCATTGCTCTAAATTTAATCATAGAATAGGCCAGCATGACGGAACACACTACTCGAACGTTCCCACGGGATGACGTGAGCATGAAGACACATAGCCCGCACGCTTCGCTCCCGCTTTTCGGCAATACTGGGCCTCGGCCCGCAGCACTCTCGCGCGACGGGGAAAAAAGATTCTACCCGCCGGTAACAGTAAACCTGATAAAACGGCTGCCGACCATCGGCTTCTGGCATTGACACTAGCGGTGCTGGGCCTAATCATTGCTGTTTCTCTAGGCATTGGTATCTACATTACTGCTTGCCAGCAGATTCACCAACAAGAGGTCGCCCGGGCACGCCTGGAGGCAAGTCTAAATGAGCTGAATCACGTGCAGCAGACGCAGTACCAGCAATACCAGGAATCACTGGCTGCCCAGAGACAAGCGCTAAAAACTGCGCAATCGCAGCAGGAGGCACAGGGGCGCGAGCTAGAGAATTTGCAGAACAAACTGATGGCTATCACCGGAACTAACGTTAATACCTGGTTGCTATCGCAGGCGGATTTCCTAGTGAAAATGGCCGAACGCAAATTGTGGAGCGACCGGGATATCATCACCGCTAGCGCGCTGCTGAAAAGCGCAGACGTCAGTCTAGCGAAAATGAATGATCCGAGCCTGACCGAGGCAAGGCAGGCGATCACTGAGGACATTAGCACACTAGCCGGCATCAGTCAGATAGATTTCGATGGCATTATCCTAAAGCTTAACCAGTTGACTAATCAGGTAGATAATCTACGGTTGGCCGATAATGACAACAATGAATCGTCTAGGAATAATGACAGCGGAGAATTATCGGAGTCAATTCAAGACTGGCGACAAAACCTTAGCAAAAGTTGGTTTAGTTTCATAAACTATTTTATTACAGTGCACCGCCGCGATATCTATGCCAACCCGCTACTAGCACCTAATGAGGGTATCTATCTGCGGGAAAATATTCGCGCCCGACTGCTGGTCGCGGCCCAGGCGGTGCCGCGCTATCAGAATGAAATCTATCAGCAGTCGCTGAATTCCGTATCTACCTGGGTGCGCGCCTATTTTAATTGTGATATTGACGATGCTAATACCCGGGCTTTCCTAAGCCAACTTGACGCTTTAGGCCAAGAGAAGATTAGTATGGACCTGCCGGATAGCCTACAAAGCCAGCATTTGCTGAATAAACTGATGCAGCCTCGGTTGCGCAATCTGCTGGCACAGCCAGAGGCTCCGGCTACATAGAGAAAATAAGCGATGATTAAAGTCTTATTGCTGTTTATCCTGCTGTGCGCAGGGATTGTCTTTGGCCCGCTGTTCGCCAGTTATCAGGGATACGTGCTGATCCAGACCGATAATTACAATATTAAAACCAGTGTCACCGGTCTGGTCATTATTCTAATCCTGACGATTATTGTTTTATTTATCATCGAATGGGCAATCCGTCGACTGTTTCGAATCGGAGCTTGTGTCCGCCGCTGGTTTTACGGCCGTAAAAATTATCGTGCCCAAGCACACCCGGGCGACGCTGATGAAACTGACAGAAAGATTGTTCAATTGAAGAGCTCCTAGCGCGCTAGGCCGTGCACAGCAAGAAGCTGGTGGGCAATTATCTGCTGGCAGTGGAGATCGCACAGAAGAGCAAGGACTACTTACGCACCAATCAGTACCTGGACCACGCAGCGAAAATGCCGGACAACAGTCACTTTGGGTAGACATGACCTGAGTGCATATCTAGCTCGCTCTTAATAAGAATGATGCCGCCTGCTACAGCAGCAAAAACCACATTTTCTATAGCTGCAATGAATGTAGCATTGGCTTCTGGCGGTATACCCGAGCCGATCTTTTTTTCATGATTTTAGTTCATTTTTTAGTGCGTTTTTTACTATTTTACACCTGTTTACTCGGTTTGTGAATTAGAAAAAATCAAGACCTGCTTTGACAAAAACCCTTAACCGAAGCCCTTTTACGGACACCTATTTGTAAAATCTCCGCTAACGCTTCGTGATTCGGTCGCTTTACGTATTCAGTTAATTTATTATAATTCAAGAACTTAATATTTTGATAATTTTCTATACGACATGCTGGCTATGGATGATAAACGCTTCACATATTAAATAACGAATAAAGAGCTTTAGGCATGATCAGTAGTAAAATGCTAATTGATCTTGGTTTTTCCAGGGTCGCTTTTATCTGTCAAGAGATGATTTTACTTCGCAATCTCTAAATATCATTGATATGACGTTTCAGGAATTAGCTAATCAGTACATTGTGTTTGATTTCTGCTATGTTTATCTAACTATCATGTTTGTTATTTTAATAAATTTAAAGCAATCTTATGAGACCTTGACCTGATCCGGCAGAAATGCTAAGCATAACAAACTTGGGCTGTAGATATTAAGGTTTTCCATAACTATAGGAATTTGTTAGGCGTAAAAATATTATTTTGAGATTTGCTTAAGAAAGTAAGTCTAATTTTTCCTGGCTCTATATGCAGTCACTTTAGTTAACCGAAAACCGGCTCACAATTCACTAGTCATAAAGGCGCTGCACACCCACAGCCGTTTTTATTCTAGTCTTCACGAATGGGCCAGCCCTTCACTGTGGTGCTAAATGTGTATATACAATCAATTATTAATGAGAGGTCTTGTTCATGCAAACTACCGGATATATTGAGTAATAGAGCCGACGATAAACGTTCAGAATTTTCTCTACGGCCCTAATGGATATAGCATGAATGGTCGTGGTATAAACCAGCTAATCTTTATCCAGGGTTTCATTTTATTTTTTAGTGTGTGTTTTGCTGTTTTACGAAAGATCGTTTTTACATATTTCAGTTCCATAGCTTTATCGGCAAGAAACTGTAAAGTTCACTGTCCTCGCCTCTCTGGCGGCTTACTGCAGCTAAACTCAAGTAAATCCACTACAGCATCATTCTATACAATACAAAGGAAGAATGCTTGATCAGATTGATCTTTTGTGTACCTTATTTAAAATTTGCCTAACGCTTCGCAACTCTGTCTCTTTGTATGTCTAATTAATATATCCAATAAAATCAATGCGTTGATAATTTTCTTTATAGCATGCTTACTCTTTCCAACCAACGTTTACAGTTAAACTTTTTCTTCCGATGTAAGAGTAATAATGTATTTTCATTCCTCCATTTTAGAGAATGTTTAGCTCTGACTACAGATACTTCAACCGCTACTTTTACGCGTTAAAATACTAGATCACTTTCATTTATTCTGGTTTATTAAATAGCCATGGTTCTATATGCTGTAGCTAATTTTTTCTGAAATTTAAATTAGACATTCTTACAGTGAGAACTTGAGATCGTGCATAATCACCTTGATTAAGGCAGATAGCCCTGTAGGGGCACAGAAGATAGCTATCAAATAGGCTTATCTACTTTTTTATCTTTCCCTTGATTTACCAGATTTTAATCCTATCAAGATCGTGTCTCCCAAGCTGAAATCACTGCTTAGAAAATATATAGCAAGAACTGTTAATTCGCTGTTGAATACGATCACTCAAGATATTGAGATAATTTCCTATAAAGATTGGTACAATTTTTTGTAGCAGTGGAAGATACACAGAAATAGATAAATAGTACGAAATAAATGAACAGCACTATGGACAAATTTAAGTATTTCTTTGACCGATATTATGACTTGAAATCACTGATACTATAACAGTATTGAAAGCATGAACAATGCCATGCAGCTTGTTAAAGCTAACTGAGTAATTAATTATAAGTAAATGGCATTTGTGAATTATACTCTATTAATCTTATTTTTAATTTTTCAATAATTTTTTATATATACTTATAATTTATATAGAATAACTATTCTTTTATATTTTATTTTGGAATAAACTCAATTATCCATAGCTAGAATCCAGAGAGTAAACAGCGTATAATATTGACTTATTTATTTTAAAACAGCGTTATCTCTAATTTAACCATCATAAGCCGCAGCACCTTGAGTGTCTACAACCGTAAGTATCGCGGAATATATTGCCAAGCATATTGCTAGCATCCTTAAACAGCGGCGCTTCAGGACCATATCCTGCAGCGGAATTGAATCATAAGAGCCTGTAAGCTCCGTAAAACGCTAGTGAGCTGCAGAGCATTTACAGCTACTGCCGGAATAATTGACGGTGAAAGCACGCTGGCTCTCCGAGGTTATCCCTGGCGCAACCAGCATCGGTAACAGCGAATACGTTTTTCGATAAGATTGACGCCTTAGCTCATCAGCTTACGACACTTGGTGCCTAACAGATCAGCGAGGCTCTGAAGATTAATATTACCCAGCATGTCTGGCTCTAACGGAAATCTAGAGAATAAAATTGATAACGCAAATAAAAGCACGTAGATAGCATTTTTATGTATAATTTTGGTTAAAATTTGCGGATAACTAGTAGTTATCCAATGTATAACTCTAAGCATCGCATTGGCCTGTGGATAAAATCCACAAAAAATCCCTGCTTATACCGGCAAGGATCACCGATCATTCACAGGCTTAATGGATCGATAATATATTGTATAGGTTGATTAAAAGTGGCTTATCCACAGATAAACACGATCCTTAATAGTAAAAATAAAAAAATATTTTAAATAAAAAACCTTGATTTCATTATACACGGATCTTCCGGCTTTATATCCCAGCTAAACATGAGTAGAATAGTCTTGCCAGACCCTTTGACGATCTTTCGCTTTTACGTGAGGTGTTTTTACCATGTTTTATCCTGATCATTTTGATGTGATCATCATTGGTGGCGGCCATGCTGGCACAGAAGCGGCAATGGCATCAGCACGGATAGGGTGCCAAACACTACTGCTAACGCATAACATTGATACCTTAGGACAAATGTCATGTAACCCTGCGATCGGCGGTATTGGAAAGGGGCATTTAGTCAAAGAAATTGACGCTATGGGCGGTTTAATGGCGCAGGCTATCGACAAGTCTGGCATTCAGTTTAGGATACTAAATACTAGTAAGGGGCCGGCGATCAGGGCAACCCGCGCACAAGCGGATCGCGTGCTATACCGTCAGGCAGTACGCGGAGCCCTAGAAAACCAGCCTAACCTAATAATTTTTCAGCAGATAGTAGAGGATCTAATCATAGATGGCGATCGGGTTGTCGGCGCCATCACGCAAATGGGTCTGAAATTCCGCACCCGTGCAGTAATACTGACCGTCGGCACCTTCCTAAACGGCAAGATCCATATCGGCATGAATCACTACAGCGCTGGCCGAGCAGGAGACCCGTCGTCAATTTCCCTGTCACGCCGTCTGCGTGAACTGCCATTCCGAGTGAACCGCCTAAAAACCGGCACGCCGCCACGCATAGATACGCGCAGTATCGATTTCTCACAGCTGGTGAGGCAGGATAGTGACGATCCGCTTCCCGTCTTCTCGTTTTTAGGCTCGCCGGATCAGCATCCGCGCCAGATTCCCTGTTATATTACCTATACCAACGAGAAGACCCACGAGATCATTCGCCAAAACCTGCACCGAAGTCCAATGTATGTTGGTATTATTGAAGGAAGCGGGCCGCGCTATTGCCCATCCATTGAAGACAAGGTCACACGCTTTACCGATCGCGATGCCCATCAGATCTTCCTAGAGCCGGAAGGGTTAACCAGTAACGAAATTTATCCCAACGGTATCTCGACAAGCCTACCGTTCGATGTACAGATGAAAATCGTTCGCTCTATCTCAGGGCTAAAAAACGCGCGCATAGTGCGTCCTGGCTATGCAATCGAATACGATTTTTTTGATCCGCGCGATCTCAAATTAACGCTAGAAAGCAAATTGATCGCGGGGCTATTCTTTGCCGGCCAAATTAACGGCACTACCGGATACGAAGAGGCTGCCGCACAGGGTATGCTCGCGGGTTTAAACGCTGCCAGGCTTGCTACTGATAAAGATGGCTGGTCGCCGCGGCGCGACCAGGCCTATCTGGGCGTGCTGGTGGATGATTTATCTACTTTAGGCACTAAAGAGCCTTACCGTATGTTTACTTCTCGCGCTGAATATCGGTTGCTGTTGCGTGAAGATAACGCCGATCTTCGTCTAACAGAAATCGGCAGGCAGCTCGGTTTGGTGGATGAAGCGCGCTGCGCACGCTTATACGCCAAGCAAGAAAAAATCGCGCTAGAGCATCAGCGTTTGCGCGATATCTGGGTATATCCCTACAGCGAAGACGCTGCGCAGCTTAATCCGCTCCTTAAAGCTCCGCTTACGCGCGAAGCCAACGGTGAAGAGCTCCTGCGTCGCCCTGAGATGAATTACAATAAGCTGACCCACCTAGAACGCTTTGCTCCGGCGCTGAAAGACGATCAAGCGGCGGAACAGGTTGAAATCCAGATTAAATATCAAGGCTACATCACCCGTCAGGAGCACGAAATCGCTCGCCAAATGCGCAATGAACATGCTCTGCTGCCGGCAGGTACTGATTTCAGAACTGTATCAGGCCTCTCCAATGAAGTGAGTGCCAAACTTAACGATCATAAACCCAACTCTATCGGTCAAGCTTCACGTATTTCCGGCGTTACGCCGGCGGCGATTTCCATTTTGCTGATCTGGCTAAAAAAACAGGGGTTGCTACGCCGCAGCGCCTGACACTGACGGAATGACTGATTCTTAAGAAATTAGAAGCTCTGCTTAGGCAGATAAATATGGCGCTATCGGCGGCGCAGAAAAGCAGTTATTGATCTATGCAGCGCTGCTGCACAAATGGAATAAGACATACAATCTCACGTCGTTGCGTTCCACAGAACAGATGCTGGTTCGCCATATCATGGACAGTATTGTTGTCAGTCCGTATCTGCGCGACGATTGTTTTATCGATGTCTGCGCCGGTACCGGGCTGCCACGCATTCCATTGGCTTATCGTGCAGCCTTCAGTTCATTTTGCTCTTCTAGAGTGTCTAGGTAAGCGTATACGCTTTCTGCACCAAGTGCGACATGAAATTAGTCTCTCCAATGTCATGACGGGTATACACAGCCGGGTAGAGCATTTCACGCTATCAGAAGGCTTTGACGGCGTCATAAGCCGTGATTTTGCCGCCCTCGGCGACATGCTAACTTGGAGTGCTGTGCTGCCAGTCAGAGAAAAAAGACGGTTTTATGCGCTGAAAGGTCACTTTTCCAAGGCGGAACTAACTGCACTGCCATCGGGCTTTCGGATGGAATCGATGATCAGACCTTATGTGCCAGGACTGGAAGGCAAACAGTATCTTGTACTGGTGGCAGCGAATTAAATTGCTTTTCTTTAATAAAAAGGTAAAAACTGCTACATGTTTTATTAATGCCAGCACTAGCGATAATTTAGGCGTTTCGAGGATTATTAATCTCTATTTTACATTTTATTAGAACTTAAATTTTACTTATAAATAGTATGCATACTAATGGTAACTTAACTAAATTTAAATAAAAATTATCTATTATTCGGTACTGACTCAGATTTCTTGATAAGAAAAGAGTGTGACATATTTATTCTGCTGAGTGATGCTGCTAAATCCTTATTTCTTACAGATAATTGCAGCGATAAAAATCGCTCTTATTTATATGATATAGATAAAAGCATCAATAAATCTAAGCATCAATCGTGTTGAGGATCATAGCTATATTCACCCGTCATTTGCAGGCGATGCTATCGTCCAGTCAGAAAGCAGTGACCGTTTCCCTGCGAAAAAACACTTTTCTCCGACTGGATAATCTGTTGGGGATTATATGCGCATTCTTTAATCTTACCGTATCTTGAACTGGCCTGGATCACTGTTTATGCAGACATCGATTAGAGAATTTACGTGACATGAATGAGAGAGCACTAAAACTGCAACTAAAGCATAAACCGTTTAAAATTTATGAGCTCGATTACTTGTATGTTAATGTTAGATGTCTTCTATAAATGCTACATGAACCCTTACGAAGTTATTTTTTCGTGAGCATAGAACAAGAGAATGATTTGCCTCTATAAAGCTAAGACTGCCTATAGCAGTACCTTTAATCTATTAAAAATAGTCAAAATCTTTATAGAAAATTAACTCAATATCTTGAGTAAGCACATTCTATAGCGGCTTAGCAGTTCTTACTGCAGATTTTCTGAACAGTTATTTAAGCTTGGGAAACGCCATCTTGATAGGATTTAAACACGGTAAATAAGACAGAAGATAAAGAAGACTTGCTTCTTTATCCTGAATAGCTTCTTGTGCACCATAAAATTTATAAGCAATCACATGTCTCGTTGTCATGATATTCTCTGCTACAAATTTAAGAATAAATAGGTGTTCTGCGTAAGTAAGGAAAGTGTATCCGTTAATTTCTCTATCGAGTAGCATGGTTGCACTTAATCTAGATAGACTTATGCCAGTGGTCAAGGTTATCGTTTTCCAACAAGCATCTAGAATGTCAGCCCGGTATCGTTGAACTTGTTTTCTGCGGCTCTTGAACTTACTTATATTTGTCGTTATTGACGCTTCGTCAATGACAATAAGATTCACTGGTGAAAACTGTAACATTTCTTAAAACTATACTTTTCGTACATAAACCATATAGAGATTCTCTTGTTTAGTGGTGTATACAGTCTTTTTTAAACCGTTATGATATAGAGATGCAAAGCGTGGTAGATCGGTAGCTTGTTTGAATGATAAAAGTTTTTTCAGGGAGTCCGGTATTCAGGCAAGAATAGATCACGAAATTTATCAATGATGAGTATCAAATAAAACTAGAATACGCATCAGTTTTTAGCCAAGATTAGGATCTTATTTAGGTTTAGATCTATAACTTTCAGTCTCACGGAATTTCAAACTCCAACGCACCGTAAAGGAAGGGCGTACTTGATGTCTATCCGCTATTTCACATGCCGAGCTACCTACCTTAATTAATCTGATTATTCATAATCTTAAATCTTTACTCTAAGAGTATATCATTGAGACTATAAAAAATTATCTAAATTATATAGATGCATGACTATTTAAGAAACCAGACTAGATAAAAAGTGCTCCAATGCACGGCGGTTCTTGCGTGATCTTGATCAAGCATCTTCCATAGTGATTTATCAAGCACTTAAAACAATGGAAAAGAACTTACAGATTATTTTTGGTTCTGTAAAACTCTCGGTTATCAAAAAACATAAATTGTACCACTTATGTGAAGAGCTTAATATAAGACACCATCTTAGCCGACCGATGTATCTGCAAACGAATGATATAATCAAATAATTTAATAGGCCTATAACGGATTTGTTGCAACGCCACTTTTCCCATGTTCTAGTAAGGAGCTTAAAATCACACTAAGTCAATATGCGTTGCTCTACAATAAAGAATTGTTTCAATTAGTATTGAATAATAAAATTATTAGTGCAATATATGAAATATTGATACAAAATAAAAACTGAATTGTTCAAAAGCTATACTAGCTTTCGGGATCTGACAGATCACCGCTATGCGGAGGGGCGAGAGAGGGCCCGGCGGCTGGTGGTCGATTATTCAGCAATAGCCATAATTCATTAGACGGTAATAACGGCGGTTGAGCAATTCTGCCTCATTGAGACCGTCAAGCTCGGCTAAATCGTCTAACAATTGCATTTTCAGCGTAGCGGAAATAGCTATCATATCCCGATGGGCGCCGCCTAGAGGCTCAGGCACGATGTTGTCGATAAGCTTCAACTCTTTCAGGCGCGTCGCAATAATCCCCATCGCTTCAGCTGCGATAGGTGCTTTATCCACGTTTTTCCATAAAATAGAGGCGCAGCCTTCCGGAGAGATTACTGAATAAGTGCTGTATTGCAGCATGTTAACCTTGTCACCTACGCCAATCGCCAGCGCGCCGCCAGAGCCGCCTTCGCCTATAACAGTGCAGATTACTGGGACCCGCAAACCTGACATTTCGCGCAAATTTTTCGCAATAGCTTCAGATTGGCCGCGCTCTTCAGCGCCAACACCCGGATAAGCACCTGGCGTATCGATGAAAGTAAGCAGCGGTAAATTGAACCGATCCGCCATCTCCATCAGTCGAAGCGCCTTTCGGTAACCTTCCGGCGCCGGCATTCCAAAATTGCGGCGGATTTTCTCTTTTATTTCCCGCCCTTTCTGATGGCCGATGATCATAATCGGCCGCGAATCTATACGTGCGATGCCGCCGACGATAGCTTTATCATCGGCATAGGCGCGATCGCCCGCTAACTCGTCGAAATCAGTAAATATATGTCGCACATAATCCAGTGTATAGGGACGCATCGGATGTCGTGCCAGCTGGGCGATTTGCCAAGCACCCAGGTCAGAGAAAATTTTTTGCGTCAGCTCCACGCTTTTTTCACGGAGGCGCTGCACCTCTTCATCCAGATTAATATCTAATTTTTCATTTTGACCGCTGACGGCGGTCAGCGAGTCAATTTTCGCTTCTAGCTCTGCAATCGGCTGTTCAAAATCAAGAAAATTCAGACTCATAGTATTCCTATACTAGTCAAATTCCAGTTCTACCTGTTCATTTCCTACAAGTGTTCGTAAATTATTCAGCAAGAGGTCAGTTGGCGTCACCCGCCATGTTACTCCAAAGCACAGCCGAGCGCGCGCATCTTGCCGTTGATAATAAAGATGCACTGGGATCGTTCCTGATCGATGTTGTTCCAACAACAAACGGAGACGCTTTAAAAGCTGATCATCAATTTGCCTGTCGGTTAGCGAGATAGCAAGCCCATGCACATATTTTTCACGTGCTTCGCTAATATCCATTAATTCGCGAGCGGCCATCTTCAGGCTACCGTTAGAATAATCCAAGCTGATTTGTCCCTGAGCGATCAGGATACGGTCTTTTTCCAGTAAATGCTGGTATTTTCCTAGTGCATCCGTGAACAGCATTACGTCTAGCCTGCCGGAACGATCGTCTAGCGTACAAATGCCGATTCGGTTGCCTCGCTTAGTGACCATCAGCCGTGCGGATAGCACCAGCCCAACTGCAGTTGCTGTCTTGCCGCGTTCGGTGGGGTGCATATCTTTCAGGCGTACTCCGCGGGCATAGCGTTCAATTTCACGCAGATATTGAGTGATGGGATGCCCAGTCAAGTACAGGCCAAGCGTTTCACGCTCGCCATCCAGAACTACCTGTTCTGGCCAAGGCGCCAGGATATTGTAGGAGGCTTCTACCGCTTCCGGCTCCTCCGCCAGCACGCCGAACATATCGACCTGACCAATAGCTTCGGCTTTTGCATGCTGATTTGCGGCTTTAAGCGCGTCACCGAGAGCATTCATCAGCGCTGCGCGGTGCGGTCCAAGGCAGTCGAAAGCGCCCGACCTAATCAGCTGTTCCAGCATGCGGCGATTGAGTTTTTTGATGTCAGTGCGCGCACACAGATCAAATAGATCACGGAAATAGCCGCCCTGATTGCGCGCCTCGATAATTGCTTCAATAGGTCCTTCCCCTACGCCTTTAATTGCACCGATGCCGTAGACTATCTTACCTTCTTGGTTGACATTAAAATGGTACTGGCTACTATTGATATTCGGCGGTAGGACTTTTAGTCCCATACGTAAACATTCGTCAACTAGCCCAACGACCTTTTCCGTGTTGTCCATATCCGCAGTCATTACCGCCGCCATGAACTCAGCCGGATAATGGGCTTTTAACCATAACGTCTGATACGAAATCAGTGCATAGGCAGCAGAGTGGGATTTATTAAAGCCGTAGCCGGCAAATTTTTCCACGAGGTCGAAGATCTTCATCGACAGTTCGCCATTGACGCCGATACTTTCCGCACTGGCTTTAAATACTGAGCGCTGTTTGGCCATTTCCTCCGGTTTCTTTTTCCCCATCGCGCGGCGCAGTATGTCTGCCTCGCCTAAGGTATAACCTGCTAGCACCTGAGCTATCTGCATGACCTGTTCCTGGTAAAGGATGATGCCGTAAGTTGACTTCAGCACGGGTTGCAGAGAGGGATGTTGCCACTCGATATCAGGATAGGAGATAGCTTCACGGCCATGCTTGCGGTCTATAAAGTTATCTACCATTCCCGATTGCAGTGGGCCGGGCCGGAACAGCGCTACCAGCGCGATCATATCCTCGAAACAGTCGGGCTGTAGGCGCTTTATCAGATCCCTTATACCGCGCGATTCCAGCTGGAATACCGCAGTGGTTTCGGATCGCTGCAGCATATCAAAGCTTTTCTTATCCCCCAGAGGAATAGTGGCTATATTAATGGGCTCTAAACCTTGACGGGCGTGTCGGGCGTTAATCATTCCCTGTGCCCAATTGATGATGGTCAAGGTACGCAAGCCGAGGAAATCAAATTTCACTAAGCCGGCGTATTCCACATCGTTTTTATCGAACTGAGTAACTGGATGGTTTCCCTCGGCATCGCAATAAAGCGGTGCGAAATCGGTAATTTTGGTTGGCGCAATTACCACGCCCCCCGCATGTTTTCCCGCGTTGCGCGTAACACCTTCAAGCTTGCGCGCCATATCAATTAACGCCTTAACCTCTTCATCAAAATCATAGATAGCCTGTAATTGCGGCTCTGCAATGAAGGCTTTTTCTAACGTTATGCCAGGGTCGGGGCGAACTAACTTAGAGATGCGATCCACGAAGCCGTAAGGATAGCCCAATACCCGCCCAACGTCGCGGATAACCGCTTTGGCCGCCATGGTGCCAAAAGTGATAATCTGCGAAACCGCATCGCGGCCATAAGTTTCGGCCACATGTTCAATCACCAGATCGCGTTTCTCCATGCAGAAGTCGACATCGAAGTCCGGCATCGATATGCGTTCTGGGTTTAGGAAACGTTCAAACAGTAAATCGAACGCCAAAGGATCTAGGTCAGTAATTTTCAGCGTATAAGCCACCAGTGAGCCTGCGCCGGAGCCGCGTCCTGGCCCGACCGGTACGCCGTTATCCTTAGACCACTGGATAAACTCCATCACTATCAAGAAGTAACCCGGAAACCCCATTTGGTTTATAACTTGTAGCTCAATGTTGAGGCGTTCGTTGTAGACAGCGCGCTTCTCGCGCCGCATATTAGCGTCGGGAAATAGGAATTTCAGCCGATCCTCCAGACCTTCGCGCGCGCATTTGACAAGATAATCCGCGGTAGACATTTTTCCGGTTGGGAACTGCGGCAGGAAATATTCCCCAAGGCGAATTGTAGCGTTGCAGCGCCGCGCGATTTCAACGCTGTTGGCCAGCGCTTCCGGCAGGTCAGCGAATAACTGGCACATCTCCTCCTCGCTGCGCATATACTGCTGCGGGCTATAATTTCGTGGCCGTTTAACGTCATCGAGGGTAAAGCCGTCGTGAATCGCTACCCGGATTTCGTGAGCGTCAAAATCGTCCGAGCTGATAAAGCGTACGTCATTCGTGGCTACTACTGGCAGGCCTCGACGCGCCGCTAGTTCAATTGCAGCGTGCAGGTAGCTTTCTTCATCTGCGCGGCCAGTTCGGATAAGTTCCAGGTAATACCGGTCTGGGAAATAGCTTTCGTAGAACGCCAGACACTGTTCTACCTGCGGTATATTGCTGCGCATCAGGTATTTACCGACATCACCTTTGCGCGCTCCAGAGAGCAAAATTAGCCCTTCGTTATGCTGAATCAGCCAGTCGCGATCGATAACTGGCCCGTTAGCACCGTATCCGCGCTTGTAGGCGTCAGAAATCAGTAAGGTTAAATGCTGATAGCCAACATTATTGGCGGCTAGAATAGTCAATTCCGCCAATTCGTCGCCTAGCATCTCACTTCGTACAAAAAAATCCGCTCCGATAATTGGTTTGATGCCGGCGCTATGGGCGCTACCGTAAAATTTAACCAGTCCGCATAAATTAGTGAAATCTGTGATGGCTAGCGATGGCATATGCAGGGCCGCGGCTTTTTTTACCAACAGGTTAATTTTAACCAACCCATCGATCATAGAGTAATCGCTGTGTACGCGCAGGTGAATAAAACGTGGTTTGGCCATAAATGCTACCTGATATTAGGTGTTGGCACGACGAGCGCGCCGCGTATCAATGAAATGACAGGTTCATGCCGGCGCCAGCAACCGCCGGACCGGAGAAAAGCTTCGTTAACGAAGCACAGTTGCATCATGAAGGGCTATCTATTCCAGATAGAAGGCAGTGTTGATGCCCCTTGCTAGGCAAAACCATATTTGAGAAAATTTAGGTGCGGCGAGGTCATTTCTGGTTGCTGATCACCTTCGCAATAATATTGGCAATAGTAAAAGAGGTGCTGATTTCAGATACTCGGCGATCAACTTTTTATTACCGGCCGCGAAGGCATTGGTAGCAGAGGCAAGCAGTTCCGTACAGCAGAACAAGATCCGGGCGATAGCCAGATCCATGGCCCTCTGCTTTCCGATCGCTAGCCGGATAGACTGTAAATATTAATTTTGTCGATTTTATGAGCTTCTCTGCGATCCACGCTCTAACCTAGTATGCAGCGGGTGGTGCCTGCATATAGCGCCGCGCACCGATTTAATTCAGCTTTGTTGAGTCTGCAAGCCCTGATACCGTCCGGTAGAATCATGGCGGTGGTTACTGCTGTGCCTACCAAGGGGCGGCGTCCGAGACTATATCGAAGCTGGCAATAAGTGTTCTTGCGGCATAGATAAGGTTGCTGCCATGAATGAGCTAGCTACAAGAATGTTATCGGTTAATCAGCGCTAGCACCGCGCGGGTCGCTTGTTCATTGGCGTTGCAGCGAATCTGCTGATGCAATTGGCGAAATGTAGCGAGCAGCGACGCGCGCTGGTTATCATCATTAAGCAGCTCAATGATAGCCGACGTTAGCGCTTCCGGTTGGCAGGCTTCTTGCAATAATTCTTTAACCAGCTCACGCCCGGCCAGCAAATTAGGCAGCGATACCCAGGGAGTTTTTACCAGCCGCTCCGTCAGGGCGAAAGTCAGCGGCTTCATGCGATAGCCTACCACCATAGGGCACTTTGCTAGCATACACTCAAGGGACGCGGTGCCGGAGGCCAGCAGGGCGGCATCCGCGGCAATCATCGCCTGATGGGCTTGATTGTTCAGAAGCCTCACTGATAATGCCGGGGCAACCTTTGCCTTGATCGATTCAAACTGCGCGCGCCGTGCCGCATTCACCAACGGCACGATAATCTCTAGCCCAAGGAAACGCTGGCTTACTTGCTCAGCAGAGCGCAGAAAATCTGCACTCAACATCGCCACCTCGCTTTGGCGGCTGCCTGGCAGGAGCGCCAGACAGCGCGCGGTGGCAGGAATGCTTAATCCCTGCCGAGCAGCGGCTTTATCCGGCTCCAGTGGCATCGAGTCTGCCAGCGCATGACCGATAAACTGACAGGGGATATTGTGACGGTCATAAAATGCTTTTTCAAACGGCAGGAAAGCTAAAATATTATCTGTAGCGCGGCCGATTTTAAACACCCGCTTTTGCCGCCAGGCCCAGACGGAAGGGCTAACGTAATGGATAGTGCGGATTCCGCGCCGTTTAAGGCGCTTTTCCAGCGTAATCGTAAAATCCGGTGCGTCAATACCAATAAAAACGTCGGGCCGCAACGCGGTAAAGCGGCGGGTTAGATCGCGGCGAATGCGCAATAGCCGGGCCAGGCGCTCCAGCACCTCGACGATACCCATCACTGCTAATTCTTCCATGTCATACCAGGTTTCCATCCCTTCCGCCTGCATGCGTGGGCCGGCGATGCCGACAAAGCGGACATCCTGCAAATGGCTGCGTAGCGCGTGTATCAGTCCGGCACCGAGAATGTCGCCTGAGGTCTCTCCGGCCACTAGGCCGATGGTAATGGGACGTGTCGACATAATCAGCGGATAATACCACGCCGCGAGCGTGACAAGAAGTCCAGAAAAGTATTTACTACCTTATGCTCTTGAGCCATTGCTTTTAGCTCTGGTTTAGCTTCGTCGAGGGTTTTACCACTGCGGTAAATGATTTTATAGGCTGCGCGTATTGCATGTAGCTGCGGGCGATAGAAACCACGGCGCCTTAGGCCTTTGATATTTAGGCCGAACGGTGTGGCGTGATTGCCCTGGGCGATAACGAAAGGTGGTACATCCTGGGCAACTCCGGAACAGCCCCCGATCATGACGTGAGCGCCAATAATGCAAAACTGATGCACCGCGGTCATGCCGCCAATAATGGCGTAATCGTCGACCGCCACATGACCGCCGAGCGTGGCATTATTGGCCATGATGCACCAGTTACCTACCGTGCAGTCGTGGGCAATATGGGAATTTACCATCAGTAAATTGTCATTGCCGACTCGCGTCACTTTTCTGCCTTGTATTGTACCACGATGAATAGTGACGCTTTCCCGAATCCGGTTGCGGTGTCCGATTTCGACCCGTGTCTTCTCTCCTGCATACTTTAAATCCTGATTGACGTCGCCAAGGGAGGCGAACGGATAAATCTCGTTATCTTCACCAATGCGGGTAGTCCCGCTCACTATCACGTGAGCTTTGAGCACTGTGCGCGCGCCGATTTCGACCTGCGGCCCGATAATGCAGAACGGGCCGACATGCGCGCCGGCGTGGATTATAGCGCCTTCTTCCGTGATGGCGCTGGGATGTATAAAAGCTGATTGATCAATCATTTATTTATGTCTCCCGGCGCCGGGCGCACATCATCGACGCTTCACAAACCACTTCGCAATCAACTTTGGCAACACCTTTGAAGCGCGCAACACCGCGGCGCTCTTTAATGAATTCAACTTCAAGAATCATCTGATCGCCCGGCTGAACTGGACGCTTAAAACGAGCTTGATCAATAGCAGCAAAATAATAGAGTTCGCCCGGCGCCAGCTTGCCCGCGCTCTTGAAAGCCAAAATGCCGGTTGCCTGGGCCATAGCTTCCAGGATTAGCACCCCGGGGAAAATCGGTTTGCCCGGGAAATGTCCCTGGAAAAATGGTTCATTAAATGAAACATTCTTTACTGCCCGCAAAAACTTCCCTTTCTCTAAATCTAGCACGCGATCCACCAGTAGAAAGGGAAACCGATGGGGCAAAAGTGCCAATATCTCTTCAATATGCAGAGTATGAGTGTAAGTAGTCAAAATACTCTTCCTGAATCCGGGCAGGATAAAATAAGCAGACCGCAAATATAATAGTGGCTCACTGGATAACGGGCTTCGCTGCGATTATTTCCTATGAGGAAGGGGAGTGATTAGTTTTGTGCTAATTTTCGCTCGATTGCTTTCATCCGCTTGCTTATATCGCTAATATTCATGACTAACGCGGCGGTTTTACACCACTCTTTATTCGGCTGTAGTGGGAGCCCGGATGAGTATACATGCCCATGCCGGTTACCGTAACTTTATCACAAATGGTCATATGGCCATTAATCACGCTTGCGCCGCCAATCATGCAATAGCGACCGATGGTCAGACTGCCACCCATAATAACGCCGCCAGCGATCGCGGTATTGTCACCAATAACGACGTTATGTGCAATCTGGCACTGATTATCAATAATCACGCCATTGCCGATAGTGGTATCGTCCAATGCGCCGCGATCGATAGTAGTGCAGGCGCCGATTTCAACCCGAGCGCCGATGATAACGCGCCCCAGCTGCGGTATTTTAATCCAATTGCCGCAATCGTTGGCATAGCCAAAACCATCGGCGCCAATGACGCTGCCGGATTGGATCAAGCAACGCTCGCCGATGACAATATCGTGATAGATAGTAACATTGGCCCATAAACGTGTGCCGGCGCCAATACTAGTGTTCTTGCCGACAAAACAGTTGGGGCCGATTATCACATCATCCCCCAGTACTGCGCCGGATTCTACCACGGCGTTAGCGCCTACTGCCACCCGCTGCCCTAGGGTTGTGTCCGGCGCAATGACTGCGCTCGCGCTGATATCCTCAGCAGGCTTCGGCGTCGTGTCCATCAGTTGTGCCATGCGAGCGTAAGTCAGATAAGGATTACTAACCACCAGCGCGGCACTAGTGCAGAAAGGCAAGCTCTCTTCGGTAATCACCACTGCCGATGCCTGACAAGAAGAGAGCTTCTTACGAAAGCGGTTGTCCGAGAGAAATGTAATCTGGCCTGCTTGCGCGCTGCCTATAGAGGCAATGCCGGTAATGATAATCTTGCTATCACCATGCAATTCTGCATCCAACTGCTGTGCTAAATCAGACAGTTGAATTAAAGGCATCACTTATTTGACCTGTTTCATAACGTCAGCGGTTATGTCTTTAGCGTTGCTGGCATAAACCACGCTATTAGCGTCGATAACGACGTCATAGCCTTCCTTGGTTGCAACGCTCTTCGCCACGTCCTGAATACGGCTCAGAATTTTGTTGCGTTCTTCTGTCTGGCGCCGTCGGTTATCCTGCTCGAACGCCCGCGCCTTGCTGGAAAAGATTTCACGCTGCGCCATCAGTGAGTTTTCTAGTGCTCTACGCTCGCTGGTTTTTATGATGGATCCATCACGCTGCAGACGCTGCATCTTGGTTTGCAGATCGCGTTCTATAGACTGAAGTTCAGTGGCGCGGTCCTTGAATTCATTTTCGAGCTGTTTAGCGACCAAGACACGCTGCGACGAGTGCTGGAAAAGGCTAGAGACGTTAACCACGGCAATTTTATCGGCACCTTGCGACGTAGCAGAGGTGACAAGTGCTAAAATTAAGCCGCTGGCATATAACCACTTTTTCACTATATACTCCTTAACTACTTATTGTGTTATCTGATTATCTACCTTACGCGGTTAAGCTTTGACTGCACTGGACATAGATAATTTTCAAGTGGATGATGATCTGCTGAAGAATGTGAAAATACTATAAACGAGCACTACCTAGCCGAGTTTGAGTATCAATTTAACCTACGTTATGGTTTAGAACCACCAATATTCGCTTTTGATAGAAGAACTGAAAGTCCCTGCAATGCCATACAGTCTATTGAGACTAACTAAGCAAAATTCGTTATCGGGTTATATTTTGCTTCATTCGTGAAACCGTCTATTGCTCTGCTTTTTGCCTGCATAACAATCTATGTAATATTACCACGTTTTACCGGCATTAAACTGGAACTGCTCTGACTTGTCGCCGTCATATTTTTTAATCGGCTTTGCATAAGAGAACACCAGCGGCCCGAGCGGTGACATCCACTGCAGGGCGATACCACTGGAAAGACGGATATTGCCCGGATTGCTGTAGTCTGGAATACCAACGGCACGGGTTGCGCTAGTATTTTTCCAGCTAGTATCCCATACGCTACCGCCATCAACAAACAGCGAGGTGCGCACCGAGTTTGCGTGCTTCTCACTTAAGAACGGCAGCGGCACGATAAGTTCGGCGTTCACAATAGTCATCGCGTTGCTACCGACGGCGTCGTTGGATTTTGTCACAGAACAATCACTATAGTGCGTACCGCCTCTATTGCATCTATAATATGCCGCTTTTGGACCAATCGTATTAGAATGGAAACCGCGCACGGTATTGAAGCCACCAGCATAAAAGTTGTCGTAGAATGGCACATCTTTTCCACTCAGACCGCTAGCGTAGCCGGCGCGCGCCCTGCCCATCAACACCCATTTGCCGCTCTCACTAAGCGAGATGTAGTGGCTAGAGTCAAAAGTGATTTTATAATATTCGTTATCAGAGCAGGGGATTGTTACTTTACTGGTTAGATTGGCGCGCGAGCCGGTTGTGGGGAAGTAGCCTCGGTCTAGATTGTTATGGCTCCAGCCAATCGACAAAAAGAAATCATTAGCTCTGAAATCGGCGTTGCTGTCTGCTTTATTCGTGGTGAAAACCTTGGGATTGATGTTTACGCTATTCAAATAGCGCCACATGGCCACCTGCGGCTGCATATTGTTTAGATCGTTATGGACGTAATCCAGGCCGAAATTCAGCAAACGGGTCTCGTTTATTGGGAGGCTCAAGGTAGTATCCACGCTGTAGCTGCGTCGATCGTGATCTGACAGGGACGCGTTATCTGCACTAAAGTCGTTGTAGAAAATCTTTCCGCCCAGGCTGATGCCATCTACCGTAAAATAAGGATTAATGACAGACAGCGCGGAAAAGGTCTGGTAGTCGTTTTTGGTGCCGCTGAAGCTGATAGAGTTGCCGCTCCCTAGCCAGTTATCTTGCTGGATGCTGAACTGGAAGCTAACGCCGCTCTCGGTCCCGATGCCGACGCCGACATTCATCTTGCCGGTGTTGCGTTTACTGACTTTGTAGACCACGTCTACCTGGTCTAGCGAACCAGGAACGCGCCGGGTTTCGGTATTTACGGTTTCAAAGTAGCCTAGACGATTGAGGCGTTCTTTCCCCTGTTCGACTAGATTGTTGCCGAGCCAGGCACCTTCTATCTGGCGCATTTCACGGCGGAGCACGGAATCCTTTGTGATATCGTTACCTTCAAAGCGTATATAGCGCACGTAGAACCGGTTGCCTGAATCGACGCTGACGTGCAGCTTGACCGTTTTATCTGCGTCGTTTATTTCCGCCTGCGTTGCTACGCGTGGATAAGCATACCCGTAACGACCCAGTAATTGCTTGATCTCGTTCTCCATCTTGATGATCTTGGCGTTGTTATAAAGTTCGCCCGGCTTCATTTTAGCTAACTGTTCGATTTCGGCAGAGTGAGCGGCTATATTGCTGTTGATTTCCGTACCAGATAACCTATATTGCGTGCCTTCAGTTATATTTAGGGTAATGTAGACGCCCTTTTTCCCCGGCGTCAAGCTAACTTGCGTAGAGTCGATATTGAAGCGGGCATAACCGCGATTGAGATAAAAACTACGCAGTGTTTCAAGATCCGACGCCAGCTTTTGTTTTTGGTATTTACGAGACCCCACCAGGTTCCACAATGGCACTGCATCGCGCAGCTGTAAGCTTGAAATTAGTTCATCGCTGGTGAACGCATGATTACCGATAATATTGATTTGCTGAATCTTGGCTGAGACGCCTTCGGCAAACGCTATCTTCAGGTCGACGCGGTTGTGCGGGAGTGGCATGGTCACTATATCGACTGTAGCGCTGTATGTGCCGTTGCTGTAGTAGAAATCTTTGAGTCCTTTTTTAATATTTGAAAGAGTGGAGGGGTCAAGGGGTTTTCCGACCTGGATGCCTTGATTATTCAGATTTTGCTTCAGTATATCGTCCTTCACTACTTTATTGCCGGAGAAAGTAATGCTGGCAATGAGTGGGTGTTCTTTGACCTGTACGCCAAGCGAGTCTCCATCACGCAGCAATAGGATGTCCTCAAAGTTTCCGGTAGCGAAGAGCGCGCGGATAGTGTTGCCGATATCTTGAGCGGTCGCTGTGTCGCCAACACGGATCGGCATACTGCGTAATGCGGCACCGACGGCAACCCTTTCCAGTCCTTTGAAATAAATGTCTTTTACTACGAATCCGTCAGCGCCGTATACGGTAAGGCTGCTAAGAAGCAGCGACGCTATGAACAACTTTTTCATCGCCATCGTGGTTATGCGTTCTTCCTAACATAATCTCAGGCTATCATAGCCTGGAGAAATCATTGAAAAGGGCTAGCCCCATTAGCAGCACGAGCAAAACCGAGCCGATACGGTAACTAAAGCCCTGCACTCGTTCGGACACCGGCTTTCCCTTAAGCTTTTCTATCGTCAGGAAGAGCAAATGGCCACCATCTAACACTGGTAACGGAAACAGATTAATAATCCCTAAATTAACGCTTATCAAAGCCAGAAACATCAGGTAATAAATCAAACCGTGTTCCGCTGACATCCCTGCGTCTTGGGCGATGGAAATTGGTCCGCTCAGATTGTTCAGCTGCACATCTCCGATTAGCAATTTGCTTAACATAATGACCGTAAGCTGCATAAGCTGCCAGGTTTTTTCGCCAGCCTGAGCCAGCGCCGGGATCGGACCGTACTGCCGCACGTTTTTATATTCTGCTGGCAGTGGGGTTATCGTTGGCACGATGCCCGCAAAACCTTTCACTTTCCCTTTGCCTGAAGGTTTGCTGTCAAGGCGTACGGTGATATCTAAAGCGCCGCCCTCGCGTTCAATGCCTATCGACAGCTGCCGACCGGGATTATCGTGTATCTGAGCCACAAACAACTGCCATGCGATGACGGGCTGACCGTCGACTTGAACGATCCTGTCGCCGGCTCGCAAGCCGGCTTTCATCGCAGCCGACCCCGGTTGGACTTCGGCAATGACCGGTTTAATGCGTGGACCGAGAGGAATAATGCCAAGTGCAACGATGGGGTCTTGCTTATTCAGCTTGAATTGCCAGTCGCGCAAATCTAGCGTTTTCCGCTCGCCCTGTGCGGAGCCGAACGGTACGACCCCAAATGTGGTTTTGCAGTCGCCAATCTTATTGATAAGCTGTAGGCGAACTGAGTTCCAGTCAGGCGTTTCGATACCGTCAACCGACTTAATTTCCATCCCGGGAGAAATTTCGGCATACGCTGCGATAGAGTGCGGGGCAACTTCGCTAATAACCGGCCGGTAGCTCGGGACGCCTATCAGAAATACTAGCCAATACGCAAAAATGGCAAACAGGAAATTAAACACTGGCCCGGCCGCGATGATCGCAGCGCGCTTCCAGACGGTCTTGTGATTAAATGCTTCGTGACAACGCTTCGTTGTGACGGTGTCTGCTCGTTCCTCTAGCATTTTGACATAGCCGCCCAGGGGGATAGCCGCGATAACATATTCCGTGCCACGTTTATCACGCTTTCGCCACAGTGCGCGCCCAAAACCGATAGAAAAACATTCCACCGTCACGCCGCAATAGCGGGCTGCCAAAAAATGGCCGAATTCGTGCACTGTAATCAATACGCCTAGCGCGACGATGAACGCGGTAAGGCTCCAGAAAAAGTGTAGCATAAGCGCCCCGTCCCGACTCAGATAGCGTTAAAGACCAGCAGCATAAGACAGGCAAACACCGGCACCGCGGCGGTCAAACTGTCTATACGATCTAAAATACCGCCATGGCCAGGGATAAAATGGCCGCTGTCTTTAATGCCGGCTTCCCGTTTTAACATGCTTTCGGTTAAATCACCCAGCACCGACGCCAGCGCCGCGCCAACCGAGCAAACCAACAGAGTAAGTGGCGCAGCGTTAATAGGTGCATATTTGCCAAACAGCCAAGCTATGACCGCGGAAGTGACCAGGCTACACAACAGTCCTTCCCAAGTTTTCCCAGGAGAGACTTTCGGTGCCAGCTTGCGACGGCCTAGTGCTCGCCCGAAAATGTAGGCGCTAGAATCTGCGCCCCAGACCAGCACCATGACATACAGTAGCCACCAGGCACCGGTAAAATGGTTAATATCATAATGGTGCTGACGCAGCGCCAGCATGCCCCAGAAAAAAGGCAAAATGGTCAGGATGCCGAACGCTAGACGCAGCAGACGGGATTTACGCCAAAGCGTCGCTGATCGGGGATAGCACAACACCAGCAACAGCGCTGATAGCCACCAAGCCAGGGCTGCCCATAGAGTATATTGCGCCTGCCAGACGGTCACGAACGGCCGGTAGGCCGGTACGGTGAGCATCATTATCGCCAGCAGAAGACCGCAGGATATAGCCAGCCAGATGCGCTGACTGCGGGAAGCTAGGCCTGCAAGCTGCCCCCATTCCCAGGCGCTCAGCATACACACTACAAGTGTAATCCTGGCAAATCCAACAGGTGGCAATAAAAACAGTGCAGCAATAACAGTGGGTATCAGGATACAGGCAGTAATCAGGCGATACTTCAGCAAAAATCCCTCCTAGGATGCGTTGGCATTATTCGGTGCAGTTTTGCCGAAGCGCCGCTCGCGTTGAGCAAAAGCATTGAGCGCCTCTTTAAAAATAGCGTCGTTAAAATCCGGCCATAATACGTCGGTAAAAAACAGCTCTGCATAGGCTATCTGCCACAGTAAGAAATTACTGATACGATGTTCTCCTCCAGTACGAATGACTAGATCTACCGGGGCCAGCTCGTTCATGCAGACTACTTGGGATAAGACGTCTTCATCTATCTGATCGGGATGCAGTATGCCCTCCTGCACTCGGGTCGCGAGTCGCCGTACTCCCTGAATGATATCCCAACGTCCACCGTAATTCGCGGCAATATTTAGGGTCAATCCGTCATTATTGCGCGTTAGCGCTTCAGAGCAACGGATCCGCTCTTGCAAACGCATGCCGAAGCGTAAGGCATCGCCAATAATATGCAGCCGGACGTTATGTTTATGCAGGGTTTTCACTTCGCTGTCTAGCACCCGCACGAACAGCTCCATCAGTGCGGAAACTTCCTGGCTGGAGCGATTCCAATTTTCGCTGCTGAACGCATACAACGTTAACGCTTCGAAATGATGGCTGACAGCAAAGCTTACCGCGCAGCGAACTGGCTTGACGCCGGCTTGGTGACCGAAGATGCGTAATCTCCCCTTGTTTTTCGCCCAGCGGCCATTCCCATCCATAATAATAGCCACATGACGTGGTAAGGAGAGAGGTAACGCTTTTGGATTTTGCTGGTTTTCAGGCGACATACGATGACGTATTTCCTCACTAAGAATACTACTGTCTTACCGGAACGAAGAGGCAAAAATGCGCAAAAAGCATCCGGCGTAGCCGGTCTGTACCTTTTTATCTGGCTGACTTTCATTGACGGAATCAGTCGCGCAGACTATATCATTTTGCTGTCTATCGAACAAATCAGCCATCTTGTCAGCGTCTGTAATGTCGAACGCTTTGGCGAGCTACTTCCCGTGCCTGGCTGTCAATGATCAGCACCGCTTCCACGCTGTCGGGTTCGGGCATGTTACCTTGTTCCAGCACGCGCCGATTGACGGCGGCAATATCGGTAAAGCGAATATCTCCACGCAAAAAAGCCGCCACCGCAATTTCATTGGCGGCATTAAGCGTAGTTGCCGCCGCTTGGCCGCACTGACTGGCGTTAACTGCGAGCTGCAGGCAGGGATAGCGGTCGGCGTCCGGCTGCTCGAAGCTCAGCGTGCCGAGACGTAAAAAATCTAGCGGTGTGCTGCTGGATAGTACCCGATTCGGATAGGCCATAGCGTGTGCGATTGGTATACGCATGTCTGGTGAGCCCAATTGCGCCAGTACGCTGCCATCAATATAGCGTACCATAGAATGAATGATAGACTCGGGATGCAGCAGCACTTCTATCTGTTCAGCTGTAGCATTGAACAACCAACGTGCTTCGATATACTCTAATCCCTTGTTCATCATAGTGGCGGAATCTACCGATATTTTGCGCCCCATCGACCAATGGGGATGAGCGCAGGCCTGCTCTGGCGTCATTATTGCCATCTCGGCTAGCGGTATCTGGCGAAAGGGGCCGCCGGAGCCGGTTAAAATAATCTGCGACACGCCATGTTCACTCAAGGAAGCGTAACCTAATCCGCGCTGAAGTGGTTCAGGTAAACTCTGAAAAATCGCGTTATGTTCGCTGTCTACCGGCAGCAATAGAGCATGATGGCGTTGCGCTTCCTGTATGAATAACCGGCCGCAGGTGACCAGCGACTCTTTATTTGCTAGTAATACCCGCTTGCCGGCGCGCAGGGCCGCCAGCGTCGCTGAGAGACCTGCGGCGCCGACAATCGCCGCCATAACCGTATCCACTTCATCGAGCGCCGTTAGTTCACAGGCTGCCGCCGTGCCTGACAGCACGGCGATGGCGACACCTGCCGCGTCGATGTTGGCCTTGAGCCTCTGTGCTGCAGCGGCATCTGCCATACAAGCGTAATCGGGGCGAAAGGTTAAGCACTGCTTGGTCATCAGGGCAACGTTATTACCGGCCACTAGCGCACGCACGGCAAATTGGTCGGGATTGTGTTTTACTATTGCTAGGGTGCTGACACCAATAGAGCCGGTACTACCAAGAATCGTTAAATGCCGCATAAAGTTACTTTTTATACCGTGTTCAAATATGAAGGAAACCTGTAGTCTGAGAAAAGGGCGCCGTTTTATCTACGTTGGCTTAAAATTCCAGGGCGATAGCACTCCCGCCAGCGATGCGCTGCGCTGTTGTTTTCATTCCCCAGCGGATTAAATTTCCATTAATTCTGCTTCTTTTTTCGCCAGGGCGCTATCGAGATTTTTAACCCAGGTATCGGTTAGTTTTTGGATCTCGTCTTGCGAGCGGCGGTCCTCGTCTTCACCGATGCTTTTGTCTTTCAGCAGCCCCTTCACTTTGTCGTTAGCATCTCGCCGGACATTGCGTACCGATACTCTGCCTTGCTCCGCCTCAGCGCGCACTACCTTTACTAGATCGCGTCGGCGCTCTTCACTCAGCGGTGGCAGCGGCACGTGAATCAACGCACCTGAGGAAGAGGGATTAAGCCCCAACTCAGAGGACATGATAGCTTTTTCCACGGCCGGCGCCATCGCACGGTCAAAGACGGTAATACCCAGAGTGTGTGAATCCTCAGCGATAATATTGGCCAGCTGGCGCAGCGGTGTCAGCTGGCCATAATATTTAATCTGTATACCGTCAAGCAGGCTCGGAGAAGCGCGGCCCGTACGGACTTTTTTCAGGTAGTTTTTGAATGCGTCGACGCATTTTTCCATGCGAATCTCGGCATCTTTATGGATTTCATTAATCACGTTGCGAACCCTTAAGACTTGGTTATATGGGCGGACCGTGGTCGTTGCTTGCTAGGTCCTGCTATGCATTATTTGGTAATTAAGGTGCCTTCTTTATCACCCATTACGACCCGCCGCAATGCGCCAGGCTTGTTCATATTGAACACGTGTATTGGAAGATTGTAATCCCGCGCCAGGGTAAAGGCAGCCAGATCCATGACCTTTAATTCTTGCTCCAGCACATCTTGATAGCTAAGTTGATCGTGAAGTGTAGCATCTGGATTTTTTACTGGATCAGTTGAAAAGATTCCATCTACTTTTGTTGCTTTCAATACGGCCTGGGTTTCAATCTCAATACCACGTAGACAGGCAGCGGAATCGGTAGTAAAGAAGGGATTGCCGGTACCAGCAGCGAAAATTACCACGCGATTATTTCGCAGCAGGCTAATGGCTTCAGCCCAGCTGTAATTGTCGCAGACGCCGTTCAGCGGAATTGCCGACATCAGGCGTGCATTGACATAGGCGCGATGCAAAGCGTCGCGCATCGCTAAGCCATTCATGACAGTTGCTAACATCCCCATATGATCGCCAACCACGCGGTTCATGCCCGCCTTCGCCAGCCCTGCACCGCGGAATAAGTTGCCGCCGCCTATCACCACGCCTACCTGAATACACATCTCCACCAGTTCTTTTACTTCCTGCGCCATGCGATCCAGCACGCTGGCGTCGATACCGCAACCTTCGGCCCCCTGAAGGGCTTCACCGCTTAATTTGAGGAGGATACGCTGGTAAATGGGTTTTTTTGGTTGCCATTTAATCTTTTCCTTGAGAGCGCTTTCATGGAATGGAATTGATCTAATGCCGCATACGTCTGATGAGTGCGGCATACGTCGTTTGATATTATTCCGGCTCATTTAAAGCGGAACCGCCTGCAGGCGGTTCCGAACAACTTAACTTAACCTGAATGCGTATTCAGCTTAGTTAACCTCAACAGGTTATATAGCATTGTGAGTACTTTCAATATCGCTATCAGTAAGTGCAGTATCAGTGCTCCCATAACGTCGGTTAAATCAATATTCAAGTTTAGATAGGTAACCGCGAGGTATATTGTGGCAACGACTTGCATCGCAAGTGCTTGCGATAGTGTTCTTGACATTCTACAGTGGAGTATTCATCTGCTGGATAATTATCTATTTCCAGGGTAGCGTAAGATTGGCTGATTAAAATACGCAATCAGGTAACTTAATTAAAACTGTTTACCCATAGCGGCCACTTCGGCAGCGAAATCAACTTTAGCTTTTTCAATGCCTTCGCCTACTTCAAAACGGATAAAGTTGTTGACTTTAATGCCGTGTTCGCCTAACAGCTCGCCGACGGTTTTTCTTGGATCCATCACGAAGTGCTGGCCGGTCAAAGAAATCTCGCTGTTGAACTTGCGCATACGGCCTTGAACCATTTTCTCAGCGATCTCACGTGGTTTCCCGGATTGCATGGCGATGTCTAGCTGGATTTGATGTTCACGGGCTAGGACGTCTGTCGGCACATCGTCTACACTGATATATTCCGGTTTGCTGGCGGCAATGTGCATAGCGACATGCTTTATTAGTTCCTCATCCGCGCCCGCCGCGGTGGCAGAAACCATGACGCCAATGCGTGCACCATGCAGGTATGCGCCGATCACTTCACCCTCCAGAACGCTCAGGCGGCGGATATTAATGTTTTCACCAATCTTGGTCACTATCGCGCGGCGTTTTTCTTCAAATTTAGCCTTCAACGCCTTGACATCAGAGATGCGTTCGTTCAATGCTACGGTAATAACCGCGTCGCCAAAGACTTTAAAGACGCTGTCTTTGGCGACGAAATCAGTTTCACAGTTCAGCTCAATGATGACGCCGTATTTGCCCTCCTGCGCGATTTTGATCAGGATAACGCCTTCAGCTGCGACGCGCCCCGCTTTCTCGGCGGCTTTCGCCTGGCCAGATTTACGCATGTTGTCGATAGCCGCTTCGATATCGCCTTGCGTTTTAACTAGGGCTTTCTTGCATTCCATCATGCCGGCGCTGGTTCGTTCACGGAGTTCTTTGATCAGGGCGGCGGTAATATCAGTCATTATCTTTTCCTCGTAAGTCTTTGCTATTGTTTGTATGTGCTCGATAAATGGCTATAAGATGTGCTTAACTAACAGCAAGGGAAACGTTGTACGTTAGCCCGCGGTATTGGTTTTGTGGAGACGGATAAAAATGCGTCGAGTCGATAGATCTATGCGCACGAAAAGATAACGTAGTGAGATTTCAATTTGTATTTATAGAAGATATTTTGCATGAGCGTGCGGGTAATCAGACTTATAGCTCTTAAACGCTTTGTGCTTTGATTTTATAGCCTGCTCCTTTGTGTCAGAAAATACCCCAATGCATGTCTGCGTAAGCAGCGCTCCAGGGCAAATCAAATCGATATACGGCAGGCCTCAAGAATTTTTGTATGAGCGCTAACGGATTATCCAGTCAGAGAAAAGCATCTTCCTCGGCAAGCGACAGCGTCCTCTGCAAATAATGGGGAATATGGCTATGAGCTTCGGCATCATCTCGTTTTTGCTATAGTTAGAAACTATCACTCGAAAGATGCTATAACGCTTAGCCAAAGTAGATGCTAGCTCGTTGCTTCCGTGAAGAGCGACTCTAATTTTAGGTGTTATAGTTGCCTGACTATGGAGCATCAGCATCATGATATTTTGCCTTCAACTCTATCGCTTAGCCGTCATCTTGCTATGAAATGGCTGTGCGCCGAGGATCTATATAATATATCCAAGAGCAACATGACAGGCAAAACCGGGCCTAAAAAAGGCATTCTAGCTAATATATTTAAATAAAGGTTAATAAAGGCTCCTGAGAATACGCCTTATCATTCAGCTTCCATAAAGCTTCCTTTAGTCTGTTCTGCCAGCTCTCGAGCACGGCTCTCGCTAACGGTAGTCGCAACATTAGTCAGGTACAGGTTAATTGCACGGATGGCGTCGTCATTACCCGGGATAATGAAGTCTACACCGTCCGGATCGGAGTTGCTGTCAACGATAGCAAAAACCGGAATGCCTAGATTGTTGGCTTCTTTGATGGCGATGTGTTCGTGTTCCGCATCGATAACAAACAGCGCGTCCGGCAGACCGCCCATATTCTTTATGCCACCAAGGCTGTTTTCCAGCTTGTCTAACTCACGAGTGCGTATTAATGCCTCTTTCTTGGTCAGCTTCTCGAAAGTACCGTCTTGAGACTGGGTTTCCAAGTCTTTTAAGCGCTTGATAGACTGACGAACCGTTTTCCAGTTAGTCAACATCCCACCCAACCAGCGATGGTTAATGAAGAATTGACCGCAGCTGTTAGCTGCCTCTTTTACCGACTCGCTTGCGGCGCGCTTGGTTCCAACAAACAGGATTTTACCTTTGCGCAAGGCAATGTTGTTTAGCTCGCTTAGTGCTTCCTTGAACATCGGTAGGGTTTGTTCTAGGTTAATGATGTGAACTTTATTACGGGCACCGAAGATGAAAGGTTTCATTTTCGGGTTCCAGTAGCGGGTTTGGTGGCCGAAATGGACGCCGGCCTGGAGCATGTCACGCATGGAAACAGTTGGCATGATAAACCTATAAGTAAGTTTGGGGTTATGCCTCCACGCATCCTATGCGACTGACCCAGGCCTTACGGTTAGAGCCCCAGCGCATGTACCGATACGTGTGTGTAATAACATAACTGAATGTTACTTTGATGAACGACGCGTAGCTTAAAAAGCTAGCAGTTATCGCCGGCGCGCTTTATACCACAAACCACGCCGGGACTCCACTAAATCTTTTCCGCGCGCGCCGGGAAAAATAATAATTTGGCAGTATACTAGCCTTACTTCGGTGATTAAAATCACTGCTAATTTATCTTTTATAATTTTCGACCTTGGCACTGATAGTGGAACTTTACATGATTATTCCTATTAAAACACCAACCGATATCGCTAAGATGCGCGTTGCCGGCCGGCTGGCTGCCGAAGTGCTGCAAATTATCGAACCTTATATTAAACCCGGCGTAAGCACGGGCGAACTAGATCGTTTGTGCCACCAGCACATTATCGAAAAGCAGCATGCCGTTTCCGCGTCGCTTGGCTATGGCGGTTTCCCGAAATCGGTATGCATTTCAGTGAATGAAGTAGTGTGTCACGGTATTCCGAGTGATGGGGAAAAGCTTAAAGATGGAGACATTCTCAATATTGACGTCACGGTCATAAAAGACGGTTTTCACGGTGATACATCGAAGATGTTTATCGTCGGTAAACCGACCGCTCTTGGCGAGCGGTTATGCCGGGTAACGAAGGAGAGCCTTTATCTGGCTATCCGCATGGTTCGTCCGGGCATCCAACTGCGCACCCTCGGCAAGGTAATTCAAGAGTTTGTCGAAGCGGCAGGCTTCTCGGTGGTGCGCGAGTATTGCGGCCACGGAATTGGCAAAGGCTTTCATGAAGAGCCTCAGGTGCTGCATTACGACGTCGCCGATAGCAGCAGCGTGGTGTTGAAGCCCGGCATAGCGTTCACAATTGAACCTATGGTCAACGCCGGTAACCACCATATCCGCATAATGAAAGACGGCTGGACGGTGAAAACCAAGGATCGCAGCTTGTCCGCGCAGTATGAGCATACGGTCGTGGTGACCGAAGACGGCTGCGAAATCATGACGCTGCGTACTGATGACCAGTTGCCGATGGTGAGCCATCATCTGGCTTGACGCCGCTTGTAAGCCCTTGCTCCATGCCAGACAGCGGTAAGCATTAATTCTGTAGGAGTTTTGGGGATTGCTTTCGCAACGGGCTTCCACACTATATGGAGTGACTGCATGCCGGACTAGATCTTTATACTAGCTTGCCGGCGCCGCGTTAACCCGATCGTCCTTTTCTAGCGATGGTTCAGCATCTAAATTAGAAATACAAAGATCAGTGAGAAATTAAAAATAAATACAATTAATGATTTATAATAAATTAAAGCTGATTGCTTATGATTGAGTTTCATTGTGTGTCTAGGCTAGGCTGGCCTAGCCTAGCTTGAGCTACACTAGGAATAGATATTTTCAAGTGGATGAAGACTCTGCTGGGAAGTATTAAAAACGCTATGATAGGTACTTATTATGTAATTCTTGATCAATATACGCCTTGTTGCCTAAATTGCTAAAATAGAGGAATAGAAAAATACATTATTACGCTGACTTCGGAAAACGAACTGCACTAGAAGTGTTGCTTACTAAGGGGAAGCATGTCGCACAGAAATTTGTCAATACATTGATTTTTTTGAATTTCGATAATTTAGTTGTACGTATAAAACTCCCGAGCGGTGAGGCGTTAGCCGAGGTCTGTCCTGAGCCGTAAACCTAGCAAACAGGTATCTAAAAGTATTGTGGATGGTGCTGCCAAAGTGCATTTAATTGCGTTAAGCTGCAGCGAGCTATCAGAGAAGGGGAGACAGTAAACCTTGCAGCTACTTGCCTACAAAGTTGTGAAAGTATAATACGTCAAAGTAATCTTGCGTAAAAGAGTAAAGCGTACACTAAAAAATAAACGGAAACTGCAGGAAGAGCCGCTGGGTTATAGCTGCAGAAGCTAGTGTCAAATTCGTTTCGGATATAAGAGAATGTGCTGGATGTCTATGATCGGCCCTATGAGCTGACATCTTTCGTGGTTTTGAAGCTTGCTAAAATACAAGCAGATAGGAGAGTAATATCTTTATGGCTAGAGCACTTTTCGCATCTTCGGTTTATATTATGGGAAATGAACTGAATAGCTTGAGCGATTGCATTATTCCGTAGCCAATTAACGGTTCTTGCTGTAGCTTTTCTAATTAGTCATTTCAGAAAGGCAATAAAGAGCGTAAAGATGATCGTCACCAGCGAGACTAGCGACAAGAGCGATGCGTACGCCAGTTAACCTGCCAATACCGTGATATGATCACGATAAACGCACTTACCTGGGTGCAGGATAAAATGCAGCACCGGAATAAGTTTTTTAGCCGTAAACTCGTCATTGCCACTCTCTTTACGCTGATTGCATCGACCCGCCCACGCTTCTTGCTGGAAGGCAAAATGCCGGCATAACCTCCCGATTCGTTACATGCGCGTCAGCGGATATCTCCCTGACATGCCGCCGAAATCTTATCGGCATTATCGTTAAAGAAAACCGCGTCATCAGCCATCGTTTCTCCCTGCTTAAGAGCGTAGCGATAAATGTCCGAATCTGGTTTCTGCATGCCTAGATCTTGCGATAAATGGAGAGTATCCGCGCATTTTTTGTATCTCGGGATACTGGCTCGGCTAGTAATCGCAATGCAGGCGGTTGGCATGAGAGAGGATCGCTACGCGATACCCCTCTTCGCGCATCGGGATAAAATCTTCACTATCTTAGATCGCAGGTTGACGAACATTAACCGCTAGTCGTCGGTAAATTATCCAAGGCTCAGCACGATGTCTAATTTGCTAAAAATTTTGGTGGCAAACGCTTTATTAAAAATATCATTACGCTGATGCTATTCAAGGGCCTCACTCATGACAAACTCTTTTTTCAGGGTTGAAGTGATGGCGGAACGCAGCCAAAATTGCTCCTGCTCCCTAGCAGGCAGTTAAAATTAATATCAATAACAACCTTTCCTAGAACAAAGACATATAGAATGATTCCTCCGGAATCTTTAATGAGATCTTCGCTCTAGCGAAAGCAGCTTCACTGAACAGCACGATCGCCGAGATCCTTTATGGTAACCAGCAGGTTGCGCTAGAGGATTAACTTTTCCGCTGCTATGCTCTCAGCGTCTAGTTTGGCTGCTACCGTTCCGCTCAGTGTAAGGCAGTGATACAATAGAGGGCATGTCAAGCCTTGACCGAACAGATTTGAGTGCAGGCTATAGCTTAACAGCGTCGGTCTTAGATAGTGGCAGATTGGGGCAGAATGAGGGCGTAAGCAGGAGTGCTAGCTAGGATCTTCCCAGCGCTGCAGCGGGCAATGTTGTGTGCCTGATGGCGTAGCTTTCCCCCGAAATACTGGATGATACATGCGAAACATGGCAGCGAGAAGCCAAAAGATTGCTGTATGAAGCTAAGATAGTCTGGACACATAACCCTGTGTTGCTGGTATATTAGCCGCGCCGACGATAGAAATCACGATCATAGAAATCACGATCATGGCGTGTATCGCTTTACTTCACTATGTCGGCTCTCTACATACCGGTTTTCTATTTTTATAAGAGTGTGAGTATAAATTATAGCCAAACAGGGATTGAATAATTCGCTGACGCTCACCGAGGCATAGATCAGGCTAAAATTTAGCAAAAATCATTACACGCGCCGACATTGCGCCTCTGTTTACTAAATGAGCAAGCAGCGCTTTTTGCACGTTACCGCGGGTTCTCAAGCAATTGGCAATGAGATTGCCGATAAAAATCTAATAAAACTTTAGACAAGGTTTTAGCTCTAGCGACAGATACTGCAGCCGCTACTTTTATGTTTTAAGACACCAACCATCTCGCCTATATCAGAGTAGGGGAGAATAGCGGCTGCAGTAGATAAATTCGAGTATAGCGCACGTATCCGCACCGGCCGCTAGACAGGAACGGACGGGGAAAATTATCAGTAAGAGAAGACCCTTACATCTTGGTAATGACGCTGTTATCACCATTCATTTTTTTAAGAGCCTGATCAATAAAAAACAGTCCACTGGTATCAGTGTTAACTAACGCCATCTTGTCGAGAATTGATTTGAATATCTTTTCTTCTTCGTGTTGCTCGGCGACATACCACTGCAAAAAATGAAACGTGGAATAATCCTGTAGCGTCATGGCGACATGGGCTAGCTCGTTAATCTTTTGAGTGATGATTTGCTCATGTTGGTAGGCAAGTTTAATCAGCTCGGCTAGAGAAGGAAATTCGACCGGCGGTGCATCAATAGCGCTCAATGCCGGCATTGTACCGGTGTCATTGAGATAATCAAATAAGCGTCGCATGTGATCCATCTCTTCGCTGAATTGGATTTTGAAAAATTGGCTAGCGCCTTCAAGTCCTTTATCATTACACCATGCGCTCATTTGCAAATAGAGATTGGCAGAAAAAAATTCGAAATTTAATTGTTCATTTAGCTTGCTGGCCATTTCTTTTTTTAACATTGACTGGCGTCCTTGTTGAATATAGAGGTAATTTATTTTGCTATTATGCCAGCATTGCAGGGGAAAACAAACCGGATAATAAGCCGATAATTCAGAGTGTCTTTTCAAGTTCAAGCAAGTCACGAGCGAGTATCTACTTTAACTAAGCACTATACCATCTCTGAGCTAAAAGTTTCTACCTGAAACAAGATGGTGTTGAGAAAAATAGCTATATTCTCTATGGTTTGCGGCTGATGCCATCTTTCGCCCAGCAAGTGATGGCTAATTTCCTTCGGAAAATGCTTTCTGCTACTGGACGATCTGTTATCGATCGTATACGAATTCTTGAATCTCGCCGCATCTCGGCCTGGTGTAGATGGCTGTTTACGTAGGCATGGATTAGAATTTTTGCGTGACATGAAGGAAGAGGCGCCAAAACTAAAGTGAAAAGTGTTTAAAAGCTATAAGCCTAGTTAGCTGCATGTTATGTGAAATGTCTTCCACAAATGCTAAATGAAGCTTCACGACCTTATCCTTTTCTTTGGTATACGATAGTTATAAATGAAGAGACTCGATGAATGTTTTTCATCTCTATAAAGTTAAGACTGCAGATAATGCACGACGTTTCTTTCGTAATCTTAGATGAGCATGTCTCATGGCTATTCGCCGGGTACTTACAGACAATGACGAAGAATTTTCAGGTCGTTTTCGTGTATGAGGTGCTTAGCACCGGAAGATGTTGATCTAAGTACTTATATGCAGAGCGTGATATAGAATGCCGTCTTAGTTTACTAATGTAGCTGAAAATGCATGTTTATATATGACGCTTTAAGCTTAAATCTATATTTTTGAAAATTAAAAAATGTATTTATATTCCCTTGCTTTTTTAAGTAAATGAAAAGTAGGCATTAAATGACAGTTTTATTATATTTTGGGCTCGTTTCCCTTGGCTTGAGGGTTTGTGTTTCAAGCTATAATAATTCGTTTTTATAAAAGTGATGGTTTTTTATAAAAAGTAATAGTAATCAATAAATTATGACTCATCAGTCTTGATTAATGAAATAAATTTGATTACGCGCCTTATTCAGTCAGGCTTGAGATTTACTCGATTATTGCAGGTAGCATAGAATTTATTGTAATTAATAATACAATTATTCTTAATTTCTTATTTTTCAGTTAGACTGAACAGTATTAAGATTGTTTAGATCGATCTTCAAATTCGGTTAGATAAGAGAGTGTATGTTGGTTATGAGTTTCATGTTGGGCGTCCGTTATGGCGTTTTTAACATTCTCTAGCAGAGTATTCATCTGCTTGAAAAGAGTATTTATCTACTTGAAAATTGTTGATTCTCAGTATGGCCAAAGCTTGCCCGAGGCAAATCCGTCATGAGGAAATTGTTTTGCAACACAGAAGAAAATCTCTTTTATTGTCCGTTTGATGCCCATAATTAGAACAAGTCCTGTTTTGATGATATTCTTTGCGCCTGTGCATTAAAGCGCCAGCAAGTCCTGCGATTCTGGAAGAGTAAATTATGTGAGCGGCTGTTAGGCATCGAGATAGGCATAAGTAATGCCAAGATTTGGCAGCCGCAGCCGCCAGCGCGCGATCTTTTACAGCGTAAAGCTGTTCTCCATAGACACGATAGAGGCGCAGCAGTGACTGCATTAAATTTCTGTCGCGTATGCATGCGCTCTTTGATTGCGCTGCGCCATTACCGGAGTGTTTTCCCTAACTCCGGCGTCCTCTTGCTGGCACTGACAAGCGTCGTGGTTCAGTAGCCAGCAGAAGAATTCGAGCGCCATAAGGTAAAGCACTATCTGGCGGCGTCATCTTCTGCTATCGGGCAGTCGAAAGGCTTATCGACTATGCTTTAACGCCGGAATTAGATAAGATCGCCGAAAATACCGCAGCCTGCGCAAGATCCATTCTCAAGCTTTAGCGTTAGCAAAAATGCTGGTTGCCGTTAGCCGTTATCTCAGTAACTGATATAGCCTACGGATTTTCTCGACCCTCAGCTACGCTGCCATGTAGCGCATTTGCGCCATCTTGATTATTACGTATTCTGTTATATTTTAATGATGCGCCAATTTGGCTAGAGCGCTTTTTATCTATCCCGGTTTATTAAATAGCTATTTATCTATGTGATGTATTCATTCTATATGCTGTAGATAATTTTTTTCTCTAAGGTCTAAATGGATCATTTTTATATTGAGGACTTAAGGTCGCAAATAATCGGATTGATTAAAGCCGGTAGCGCGGCATGTGCAGTAGAAAATAAATATCAAATAGGTTCTTTTACTACAGCTCGTTGGAATAAAAATCCGTGAGACTTGAAGTTATGGCGCTACATCTAGAGGAAGCTTTAATTGCGGATCCAAAATTAATGCGTATTTTTATTTTATCCTGATGTTTGTTGATGACTCTAATGATCCAACCTTGCTTAAATAAAGTTCTTTCTGAAAGCACTTTTAGTATTCAAACGAGTCTTGTCGTTCTGTTGCGTTTTTACTATCACATGATAACGGTTAAAAAAGACTCTGCATGCTACTGAACAGGAGTGTGATGAGAATGTACGCAAATGATAGGCTGAAGAAGTGTCGTATGTTTAATACAAAAGCTTATTTTAATAGATGAAACGGAAACCAAACAAATATGAGGAAATTAAGGAGCGCAGAAACAAGGTTAACGGTGCAGAGCTGGGTGTCCCATGCGGTAATGGTAAAACGACAACATTTAATGTTGGCATGTTTTCTGAATTAAGTGCAACTATGATGAAGTAATGAGAAGGTATGCTCTTTTCCCTTATGTAGAAAAGGCACTTCTTTCTGAAGTTGTATCAAGGGATATCGTGAAAATAGATGATTTTTAATCATAAAGTTAATAGTATGCGAGAGGCTATTGAGGATCAAGATGTAATGCTTCTTTACCTTTTGCCTTATTCACTAGATTTAAATCCTGTCGGGATGGCGTTTCCTAATCTGAAATTACTGTTTAGTAAGAACTATTGAGTCGCTATAGAGTGCGATCGCTTAAGCTATGCAGTTAAGTTTCTAGAAAAATTAGGACGATCTTTATCGCAACAGGGATGTAAATTGGAATAAATAAAAAGTGCTCTAGCGCAGCCTTCGTCTTGCACATAAGGCGGGTTGAGTTTGCTGTGTCTTAGAATCAGGATAATGTGTTTCACGAAACACAGGTAAGTGAGGAGAGTCAAGCACAATGGCGAAAATAAACATTTTTGTCGGTACGGTATACGGTAACGCACTGTTAACCGCTGAAAAAGTGGTGTTGGTGCTAACAGAGAAGGGACACCAGGTGACTCTGTTTGAAGACGGCGGCTTTGAGCAATGGCAGGCGTCTGCCGAAAGGGTAATCCTCCTCATCATCTCAACGACCGGTCAAGGGAGTCTGCCAGATAACATCGTGCCGCTGTTTCAGCAGGTGAAAGATAAACCGGAGCACCAACTGGCGCTGCGCTATGGCGTTATCGCGCTGGGTGACAGAAGTTATGATACTTTTTGCGCCGCCGGACACGCTTTTGACGCGCTATTGCAGGCGCAGGGAGCTACGAGGATAGGTAATCTGTTGGAAATCGATGCCGTAAAGAACCCAAATCCAGAAACGCTGGCCTGCCCCTGGGCTGCGGAGTGGGCAATTTTGTTACAGGAGTAGTGGGTGGTTTAATGGCTTATTTTTAGGATGCGCATTATTCCGATGCCTATTCACCGGGCGGTCGGGTTGCTTCTAGTGGCGCGATGGCGGTCAGATAGAGTCTGGCATAGCGAATTGAGAGGAGGGCGGATTGAGCCGCAATTTTTTCTTCTCTCTGCGCGAGGCTGAGGTTATTGCTTCAGTGTTATTTTTTCTAGATCTGCTTTAATCTTGGGGATTTTATTGGATATATGCTTTCAATCTACCGCAGTCTCATCGCACAGGTAGATTCAATCTAGCTAATCTATCACGTAGCTCAGATTAGGACTAATGTCTTTGATTTCTAGATAGCTCTTCGCTACATTATCCGAATCACGGTTTTACGTTGAGGGAGATATTAAAATTTAACTTTTTTTGGCAAAAATTCGCTTTGATCTTGGCAAAAATAAATCTTGATGATATCGCTATCGCCTTTTAGGCGAAAGCCGTATCGGTCCAGGTCGATAGTGTCTGAATAATTAACGCCAAGGATTTTCAGATTATTGAACAGGGCAGGAATGATCGCCGAATGACCGGACGCAACGCTGCCCGTAGATAATATTAGTCGATAGTACGTAATAGTTTATTGATACTCACCTTGCGGCGAGTTTTAGCATTAACTTTTTTTACAATTACCGCGCAATAAAGGCTATAGCATCCAGATTTAGCATGTAAATTACCAGATACAACTACCGAGCCAGCCGGTACACGGCCATAATGCACTTCGTTAGTTTCACGATCGAAGATTTTGGTGCTCTGGCCAATAAATACGCCCATGGAAATGACCGAGCCTTCCTCTACGATTACCCCTTCGACGACTTCGGAGCGGGCGCCGATAAAACAGTTGTCCTCAATGATCGTCGGGTTAGTCTGCAGCGGTTCCAGCACACCCCCGATACCAACGCCGCCGGATAGATGGACGTTCTTGCCGATTTGCGCGCAGGAGCCGACGGTAGCCCATGTATCCACCATCGTACCCTCATCCACATAGGCTCCGATATTCACATAAGAGGGCATGAGTACCGTATTGCGGGCGATGTAGGAGCCTTGGCGCACGCTGGCCGGCGGCACTACGCGGAACCCTTCGCGTTGGAAGCGCCCTCTGTCCCAGCCGGCGAACTTCATCGGTACTTTATCGAAGAAACGCGTTTCGCCCCCTTCAATTAACTGATTTTCGGTGATGCAAAACGAAAGTAATACAGCTTTTTTCAGCCATTGATGGGTTACCCACTCGCCATTGATTTTCTCCGCCACGCGCAGCGTGCCGTTGTCGAGGGAAGCGATAACCTGATTGATCGCGGCGCGGGTGGCGCTATCGACGTTTGCCGGTCTAAGCGCGGCGCGTTGTTCAAAAGCGGTTTCAATAATCTGCTGTAATAATTGCATTTTGTGTCCTGTCTGTCCGCTGAATAGAGATTTATAACATTACCTGTATCATATTTTATCGTTTAGATTGAGCACCTCTGTCAGCTGCATCTCGATCTGTTTTCGATCTCTGTTTATGTTTAGGTAGATGTTAATGAGAATGTTTGCGTGATATGAAGAAAAAACCATAACAAAAGTACAAAGCGTTTAAAAGTAATGAGCTTGGTTACCTGCATGTTGATAATAAGTGTCTTCCACAAATGCAAACTTACGACATAAGTAGGTATGGATCGAGATACTTAATGGATTTTTATTCGTCTCGCTCACGCTAAGATTGCGGCTAATTCATGATGTCTGATCTTAGTGGAGCATATTGCATTGTCTTTTTGTCTTTTGAAAAAGTCAGCCACTGGGAAATATAAATTTGATTTTTTATGCTTCTACGTAGAGATTCACATAGAGCGCCCTATTAGCCTGCGGATGCACCCACAAACGAATAGTACGATCTAGCAATTTAATAGACGTATAGAAGATGTATTGTAAAGCTAGAATTTCTATTCTGGTACAGAGATTGAGATTACACTGCACTAATATATCTGCTCTAAAATCAAACATTACCTCAATGAGCATTGTATTGGCAAAAATTACGGGATGTGATAGCTATAGAGGTAAGATGTTCTATCTTTCAGGTCTTCTCCTGCGCGTCGTAATTAGATTTAGCTAAGTATTAACCGCCCACAGTCATTTGTGACTAGGGTGTTTTTTATTATACGCGGATAATCCTGTCGTATGCTGTTCGGCGGCCGAGCGTCAAAAACGTGAACGGCGGCATCGCTGTTGCCCTAGTTAGCCTATGACGCTATGGAGATATTAGGCTTTATTCTTCTCTCGAAAGTAATTCTAGCGCTATCGCTAGCGCGGGATGACTGAAAACCAAGCGTCGAGTTTCTGCCGCAGTTTATCTACACCATGTTTTTTCAGTGACGAGAATGTTTGAACCTCGACATCGCCAATAAATGTCAGCGCTGCTTCGCATACCTGATGTAACTGCATTTTTCGTGCACTAGTTGACAGCTTGTCAGATTTAGTAAGCAAGACAAGAACTGGAATATTAACATCCACCGCCCATTGAACCATGTTCTGGTCGAGTTCTTTCATCGGATGGCGGATATCCATTAATAACACTAGCCCTTTAAGGCTATCGCGCTTTTTCAGATATTCGCATAGGGCTCGCTGCCACTTGTGTTTTAACTCTTCCGGCACTGCGGCGTAGCCATAGCCAGGAAGATCCACTAGCCTGATATCCGGTTCTATCTCAAACAGGTTGATAAGCTGAGTGCGTCCGGGGATTTTACTGGTTCTGGCTAAGTTTTTCTGATTAGTTAAGATATTAAGCGCGCTGGATTTTCCGGCGTTTGAGCGCCCCACGAAGGCGATTTCAATCCCGCTGTCTATCGGCAAATGGCGGATATCCGGTGCGCTGGTCAAAAAATGGGTTATCTGGTAGTTGTAAGATTTAGTCAACGGTATCTTCTCTCTGGAGATGGTATATTAGCGGCAGATGCTATGACTTGGAAACACTGACACTTCGCTGCTTTTTAGCGGCATTGAAGTAGCCATAATTCCATACAACCTGCCGAGAATTACTTAGAAAAAGCTTAATCTGGTAATTAACTAATTACTATCACTTTTTCTCAAAACTAGAATAATTACAGATTAACGCAGAACTATCATTCTGCGCCTGCTTTTTCTTTTTTTGGACTTGATGCCATGCTTAAATTTTAATTTATTAATTTTTTACAGAGTAATAAGCATGATTACTCAATCAGTATGAGTACGCTGGATCTTCAGAGTGCTGCCCTGCATCTCAATGTAACGGGTTGCTGCGTTGATGAAGCGTATTCTTTTCAGATAACTAGAGGATTAACGGCTGCAAATGGTAAGTGATACTTGTCTAGAAATAGTGGAGGAGTCTTGTGTATAAATTCGGGTATTTATTCTCGCCATTAACGACTACAGTAAAGCTTTGATCAGGGATAAGCTTTAGACACTCACAAGGCGCAACAACAAGAAGAGCTTCTTTTATTTTGTAGGATTCAGGATTGCAATGTTAGTGATAGGTCACAGAAAGCATCTAACCTCAATTCTGTTCGCAAGACCATTATTAATGGTCTTTGTAATGGGCGTAAAGATGTGATGTAAAGTGACTATTTTATTCTGGTGAAAGGCTTGAGTTTATGCCGAACTAATATATCTGGTTCTACAGGGAGGAATTGCCTCACTCAGTATTGAGTAGTCATACTCGATTGTAGTCTATAAAATATTGTTAAAAATTAAAGATATAATTTTTAAAAAGAACTATACAAGATATAACAGTTACTAATAATTAAAAATTAATTACGTATCTAAATCAGACAAACTTAAGCTAAACTCGAAATAGAAACTTTCTAAGTAGATCAATGTTTTTCTGAAGAATGCTAAAAACGCTAAATGGGCACTTAGCATGCAATTTGTGTAGCCAGCATGCGCTTCGTTTTCTAGCCGAATCTGAGTATTCACTCAAGCGACATTATAACTTAGTAATACTAATAGGATGCTTTTTAGTAGTAGCATTAAAAGCGTAATGCTATATTGTCTCTTCAGATCGGCTGAGTAAGATGCGTAATTAGAAAGAATTTTTTGTACTTTATTTTTACTTTTACGTATCAAAGAGGCAATGCTTATTCTCGGAATGTATTACAACTTAATGTGGCTTCATTATCAAAGTGCTGACTAACTATTAACTTAGTGGGCCTGATCCCAATTTTTACCCACGCCTATGTCTACCTGCAGAGGTGCATCTAGCCTAAAACATCCCTCCATCAGCGCCTTTATCCTAACTTTAGCGCTCTCAACTGCATTCTGCTGTACCTCAAACACTAACTCATCATGAACCTGCATCACCATGCGAACCGGCGGCGCTTCCTGCTGCAGCCAGTCATCGATCGCAATCATCGCCCGTTTAATTATATCGGCGGCGGTTCCTTGCATGGGCGCATTGATAGCCGCCCGCTCCGCGACTTTCTTGCGTATTCCGTTGCGCGAGTGGATATCGGGTAAATAAAGCCGCCGCCCGTCCAAGGTTGCAACATAGCCTTGAATGGTAGCCTGTCTGCAGGTTCGTTCTATATAGTCCAAAACGCCGGGATACCGTTTAAAATAAAGATTTATATATTGTTGTGCCTCCGAGCGCGATACCGACAGCTGACGCGCCAAACCAAAGGCGCTCATCCCGTAAATCAAGCCAAAGTTGATAGCCTTGGCGCTACGGCGCTGATCCTGCCTTACTTTCTTCAGCGACATGCCGAATACCTCAGCGGCGGTTACGCTGTGAATATCCTGGCCGGTGGAAAAAGCGTTCAGCAATCCGGGGTCGCGTGAGAGATGCGCCATGATACGCAACTCAATCTGCGAATAGTCTGCCGCTACGATAAGCGCCTCTGGCGGCGCGATAAACGCTTGACGTATCCGCCGCCCCTCATAATTACGTACTGGGATATTTTGCAGGTTTGGATTGCTTGAAGATAACCTTCCGGTAGCAGTTACGGCCTGATGATAGGAGGTATGCACTCGTTTTGACGCCGGGTTGATCATTTTCGGTAATTTATCGGTGTAGGTAGATTTTAGCTTAGCTAGGCAGCGGTATTCCAAAATCAGCTTCGGGAGGGGATAATCCAGCGCTAGCTCTGCTAGCACATCTTCCTCGGTAGAAGGAGCGCCACCTGGCGTTTTTTTCAGTACCGGCAGTTTTTGCTTATCGTATAAAATCGTCTGCAGCTGTTTAGTAGAGGAAAGATTAAATGGTTCTTTAGATAACTGATAGGCCTCCTGTTCCAGGGCTTGCAGACGTTTAGTCATCTCTACTGAATGCGCGGCAAAAATGTTTTCGTCAATGAGTACACCTGTACGCTCAATGCGTGACAGGACCGCTACTAGCGGCATTTCAATTTCCTCAAAGACCTTTTTCAGCTCCGGCGATTGCTTTATGCGTGGCCACAGCGTTTGATGCAAACGCAGCGTTATATCGGCGTCTTCGGCCGCGTAGGGGGCGGCTTTTTCTAAAGCGATCTGGTTAAACGTTAACTGGTTGCGACCTTTACCCGCTATCTCCTCAAAGCTTACGGTATTCAGCTGTAAAAAACGATCCGCCAGGCTGTCTATGTCGTGGCGGCCTGCGACGCTATTCAACACATAGGATTCTAGCATGGTATCAAATGATATGTCGGCTAACTCGATATCGTATCGTTTCAATACCCCGCGATTGAATTTGAGATTCTGGCCAATTTTTCTGATAGCAGTATCTTCCAGAATTGGTTTTATCGCCGCTAATACCGCTACACAGTCAAGTTGGTCCGGTGCATTCAGATAGTCGTGAGCCACAGGCAGATAAGCGGCTTCACCCGGACTTACGGCAAAGCACAGCCCTACTAAATTAGCAGTCAGTGTATCCAACTTGTCGGTTTCCGTATCAAAGGAGAACACGCCAGCGCTGCGGATCGCGGTAATCCACCGCTCTAGTGTAGCCATGTCGTTAATGATTTGATAGCCGTCTTTTGGGACTTTTTTAGAAGGCGCTTTTTCGGCGGCTGGGCGGTGCGTCGTAAAGGGCGAAGGCGGCGTGACAGTACTTTTGCGGCCCTGTAGCCATTTACCCGTTTCTAGGTTGCTCAGCCAGCGTTTAAATTCATAACGCTGAAATAACAGCATCAGCGGTTCAACCCGAGGCTCTTGAACCGTTAGCCGTTCATGTGGTAAATCTAGTTCTACGTCGGTTTTAATCTTCGCTAAGCGGTAGGAGAGGAAGGCCGTTTCGCGATGCTGTTCGAGTGTAGCGCTTATGGTTTTTGCCCCGCGGAATCTCAAGATACTCAGGCTATCAAGCTGTCGATACAGGGTTTCCAGATTCCCAAGTCCTTTCAATAATGCCCGAGCGGTTTTCTCCCCTATTCCCGGCACGCCCGGAATATTGTCGGACCTATCGCCTATCAGTGATAGATAATCAATGATAAGCGCAGGCGGCACGCCAAATTTTAGCTGCACCTCTTTCGGACCTAGAATGGTATTCGACATTGTATTGAGTAGGGTAATTTGGGGCGATACCAGCTGCGCCATGTCTTTATCACCGGTGCTTATTAGCACATCGCGACCGTCCCGCGCCGCCGCAATTGCCAGCGTGCCGATCACATCATCGGCTTCAACACCGCTGATAACCAGAAGCGGCAGCCCTATTGCGTTGACCATCTCATATAACGGTGCTATCTGTCTGCGAAGATTGTCCGGCATAGGCGCCCGGTGGGATTTATAATGCTTAAACAATTCATCGCGAAAGGTCTTACCCTTGGCATCAAACACCGCTGCCATATGACTAGGCCGGTATTGCAGCAGTAAGCTTTTAAGCATATTCAATACGCCGTATATCGCTCCAGTAGGTTCCCCGACGCTATTAGTCAATGGCGGGAAGGCATGGTAAGCGCGGTAAAGATAGGAAGAACCATCTACCAGGATTAATGGGTTTTCTGCGATTTGGACCATAGCTTATTTCGTTCTTTTTAGTTAGCAACTTAAGGAGCAGCATGCCACAGCTGGTATATAGAGGCGAATAGTTAGCCCAACATAAGAACAATAAAAATACCGAAAATGCGGCTAGAACTGAAGGATCATGATATAGACAACTTAAAATTATAGGTTTTATTAGCAGTAGTAATATTTGCAAGGGTTAAGAAACTTTTTTATTAATTTATTAATATATAAATCGGTTAATAAAAAATTTTATCATAAGGGCATTGTCATTGTGGATATAAACTTGCTATTAGCTATATAAAGGAAAAAGTGATTATCCGCTGGCAGATTAAAGAGACACTGCTGCTTTTGTCGCAGTCACAAACGACAACGCTGGCGGTCGTTAGCGTTATTCTTCATTTCGCTACGGGCTATACTACTTTTGACTAAGTAAAAATTTCACTATATCTGTGAATTGTTTAGTATAAGAGTCTATTGACGACATATCCAGTCCGTCATTTTTCACCATATATTTCCCATTGATAAACATCGCTGGTACAGCGCGAAGCTGCAGATCGGCAGCCGCTTTCTTCTGCTGTATGATCAAGGAGTTCACGACAAAGCTATTCCAGGTCGCGTCATATTCTTCTGCGCTTACGCCTGCTTTGATAAAGATCGCACGAATGTCATCCGGCGTCTGTATAGTCTGCGTTTTCTGCAGGGCATTAAACAGAAGCGGACTGACTTTGTCTTCTATCCTCAGTGCCAAGGCTACAGCCCAGGCCTGGGTAAGCTGTTTACCCATCGATCCCAGATAGTCAACATGATATTTAGCCATTTTGATGCCGGCTGGCAGCGCTTTTTTTACTCTACTGGAAATGTGATATACCTGCTCGAATTTATAACAGTGTAGGCAATAAAATGAGAAAAACTCTAGCACCTGGGAGTTACTGATCGCTGGCTTATCGAGCTGGATATATTGCTGACCTTCATTAAATTGCGCTGCCGCGGCACTGAATGCTAAGGTGATACCTAGCAACGAAAACCATATTTTTTTCATAGATATCCTCTCTTTAAAATGAGTAATTTAGGTGTAAAACAATCTTGATTATATGCCTGACCATGCCAATATTGAGCCTATATCACATTCTAAAAGATAGAACGGTTTCTTTTAAATAATTTAGGATTGATATTGTATCTATATTTTATAGACTGCAATGACGTTTTACTATCCAAGACTGGGTTGTTACTCAGATTTGTTGATGCTTGTTTTTATTCACATAAATAAGCGTGATCTTTTATTTCTGCAATTGTCTATAAAAATAAAGATTTCACAGTATCATTCAGAAAAATATGTAATCTTCTTTTTTGTGTCAAACAGTCTGAATCACGACCCAATGCTGATTGAGACAATTCCTTATTGCAGAGTCAGACATATGGGTGCGGTGTAAAGTGCTTTACCATCATAGAAAAGATTTCTTTGCAGACTATCTTCTATAAACCTATTAAATTGCATAATTATACCATCCTTTTGTGGGTGCATCAGCGGGCTCAGAAAATGTTTTATATCAAGCTCTGCACATGAGCGGTTAAATTTATATTTCTCGGTAGCAGAACGTTTTCGCAGGCCAAAGAGACGGATAAATCTTATCGAGTCGCTTTTCCTGCACTCACGAAAAGATAACGTCGTGAGGTTTAATCGGGCTTTTTGGAAGAATTCACATTAAAATGAAGATAACCAGGCTCATAGATTGCAAACGCTTTGTGCTTTGGTTAATTCTATCTCGTTTTTATTATAGTGTAACGCTTAGCAAAAGTAGATTTTGACTCATTGCTTGCCTGACCGCAGATTAAGTTTAATTTCTTCCATGTTTTGCCAACTGCTATGTTGGGGAGCTATGGAAGATTTTCGGGCTTCAATTGCTTGGTTGATAAGGCTCACGATCCCCGTCCAGCAGGTTATCCATAACTACAAAGAATTTACTATTATGATATATTTTCTATTCCTCTATCACTTTAAAAGTTTTCTTTATCTCTAGCTATAAATGCTGAAACCGCCAGTTTACTTCTTAAGATAACAAATCGCTTTTATCTATTTTTATTTATTAAATAGTCATTTATCTATATACTATAGCTAATTTTTTCTATGAGGTCTAAATGGCTTAATTTACAGTGAGGACCGAAGAGCGCGGATAATCAGATTGATTGAAGTCGGTGGCTCTGCACATGCAGCTGTGGATCGATATCAAATAGGCACTTCTAGTGCGGCTCATTTGAGTAAAAATTTCTTCAGACCGAAAGTTAAAGTTGCAAATCTAGAGAAAATCTGAACCGCGGATCGTGACTCATATTTTTTGATACTTTTGTCTGTTTACATAAAGAAGAGCAAGATTTCGTTTCTAAAATTGTCTGTAGAAATATAAATTTCTACAGACTCACTAAGAAGAATAAAGATGTGATCTTATTTTTTATTAATAAAATCTGAGTCACGACAGAGTCGCGTATTAAAAAATGATGCGTATTCTTATTGCATCCTAACGCTTATTAATGAGTCTTGTAATTTAAACTTTTCTGAAATACAAGACACTCTGAAAGTGCTTTCAGCATTTAAACTAGTTTTGCGACTCTGTCGCGCTTTTGTCGCCCATCATATGATTATGGTAAAAGCGTGCATATGCAGTTTTCTTTAGCTTCTTCCATTATTGACCGGATTTAAATCCTATCGAGATATAGCTTCCTAAGCTACAATTACTGCGCAGAAAATCTTAAAAAAACTATTGATTCGCTGTACGATGCGATCGCTTAAGCTATTTGATTAATTTCCCATTATAAGAATCGTAACAATTTTGTTGTTGCCGGATACAAACCGGAGATGAACAGTGCTCTAGCTAAACTTGAGTCTTGACTTCATTGACTCTATAACTTCGGAACACTGATACCGTGCTGCTTGATGACGGTATTAAAAAGTGCTTATAATGCGATGCTCTCTATCAGGGTAGCTGCGAATCATGAATAATAAAGCTTAGTTATGAGCAACCACATTTATTTTAATAAAACTAATTTTGTTTATTTGTTTTTAATTCTTTACTGATTTATATATTTATTTCTAATCTGGTGCGGATGATGGATTGATAGCTCTCTTTAATCTTTGTAGTGATATTTATCATTTTATTTTGTTTAAAAAAACGCACATAAAGGTACAGAGCGCTTCTCGAGTTGCGATTTCAATCCGCTTTCTATCCGTCATTGTGCGCCTGAGTTTTCTTTTTCTATATTGTTAAAAAACAATAAACTATATATTTTATATATAATTACACTATTTTTTAAGCTTGGATTTTTAAACTCAGCGTGTAATCTGAGTTATTTCATCATATTTTTCTTTATTATCTATATAGCTCAGCCAGCTCGAAGAAACTGTATGGCATTGTTGGTGTTTTTGTTATCAAGAAGTACGGTGTCAGTGTCCCCAGGTTATAATGTCGATTGAATTGATATTCAAGTTCGGTCAAGTCGTAACCATGTGTTGGCGCAACACTTTGTATAGTAGGTGATTATTATAGTGTTTTGAGCATTCATCTATTTGAAAGCTGCTCATTTTGAGTATAGTTCAAGATTAGCCGGGTAAAGTATGTAGTCAGGTTTCATTATAAACAATCAATCTCAATTTTTATAAATCATTGATTTAAATGTATTTATTTTATTTTAGGTGCAGATTGATGATTCTATTACTTAACACTTTAATAAAAAACTTAAGTTTTTATTCTATAAGAATGAGTAATAACTAAATGAATTATCGAGAACTATTATAAGTCAATCCTTAAGAAAGTAGACGAGCGCGCTCGGCGTTTTTAATATTTTTTGATTTATGTGACTGTTTAAATCGGCTTTGCTTCGTATAATCATTAAAATAAGTAAGTCGATGATAGGAATCGATAGCTTTTCGCCATAATAAAGTCTGCTATGAGAAGCACTATGACCATAAAAAAGTTAAAGATAACGCTAGCCTGGCAAATTCTTTTTGCTGTGAGCTTTGGTGTCCTGCTCGGAGCGGTACTCCATAATCAGGGAGAATTGCGTGATTGGATTATCGCCAATATTCTTTCGCCAGCCGGAGATATCTTCATCCGTATGATCAAAATGATTGTCGTGCCTATCGTTGTCAGCACGCTGGTTGTCGGCGTTGCCGGTATTGGTAATGCTAAAAAGCTCGGCAGCATTGGATTTAAAACCCTTCTCTATTTCGAGATCATCACGACACTGGCGATTGTTCTCGGGATTGCCCTAGCCAATATCTTTCATCCCGGCGACGGAATTGATATGTCGACACTGACGATAGTAGATATCTCAAAATATGAACAAACCACCGTTGCTGTGCAGTCCGGGGGTCATGGTTTAGTGAAGACCATTTTGTCACTGATCCCGGCGAATATTTTCGCCTCGATAGCTAAGGGCGACATGTTGCCAATTATTTTCTTTTCCGTCTTGTTCGGCCTTGGCTTAGCTTCTTTGCCGAACAATACCCGGGCGCCGCTGATAAATGTGTTCAACGCGGTAGCGGAAACAATGTTTAAAGTTACGCATATGGTGATGCGCTATGCGCCAGTGGGGGTGTTTGCGCTAATTGCAGTTACCGTGGCGACCTTTGGTTTCTCCTCTATGCTGCCGCTGGCGAAGCTGGTGTTGCTGGTGTACGGCGCCATTATATTTTTTGCGTTAGTGGTTCTGGGAGCGGTAGCGCGGCTTTTCGGATTCAGTATTTGGACGCTCATCTGTATTTTAAAGGAAGAGCTGATTCTGGCTTTCTCTACGGCCAGTTCAGAAAGCGTATTGCCGCGTATTATTGAAAAAATGGAGGCGTACGGAGCGCCAGCAGTGATTACCGGTTTCGTAGTGCCGACCGGCTATTCGTTCAATTTGGATGGGTCCACTCTGTATCAGAGTATTGCCGCTATTTTCATTGCGCAGCTATGTGGTATTGAGCTATCCCTGGGTCAGGAGCTGGTGCTTATGCTGACGCTGATGGTTACCTCAAAGGGCATCGCTGGCGTACCTGGAGCGTCCTTTGTGGTGCTTCTGGCTACGCTTAGTAGCGCGGGTATTCCTTTAGAGGGTCTAGCGTTTATTGCCGGCATCGACCGTATTCTTGATATGGCGCGTACCGCGCTTAACGTCGTGGGGAATGCGCTGGCTGTGCTGGTGATTGCTAAATGGGAAAATCAGTACGACAGTGTGCAGGCGCTGGCGTATGAAAAGGCGATGTTAGCAACCAATAAGGACTGATCTTCGCGTGCTCGCAGTATTTTTCGTAAGCACGCAACAGCCAGACCCTTACGTGCCGGAAAGCGCGAAATTTTGCGAGCAAGCAAGTGCAGTTCTATGTAGGCAGACAACGTTAGCGCTTTCGATGTTCAAAGTAACGAGATTCACTGGAAATTAAAGAGTTATTAGAAGATCCGGTATATGAAAATCAGGCTGCATTTGGCTCTGGTGTTCTGTAAATTTATTCTCTATCTTTAAATTAAACGCGCTTTATCACCAGGATCAGCAGGTTGAATACTCTTAATGAGTTTCAGTTTTTCTGAGAAAACTAGAACAGCTTAAATACTATTAATAGGCTTTTCTGTGGCTGAAGTGCTTGCGTGTTGTCTTTTAGCTTCACGGTCGTAACGGTTAATTTAATCAGATTTGTTGTTCTTATTGATTCCGTATGCTCTGATAAAAAGTCCTAGACTCTCTTTCAAGAGAAATACACGAAGTGTGGATTGTGACTCGGGTTTATTGATACTTATGTCTATTCACGCGAATAAGAGTAATCTTTTGTTGCTGGAATTGTCTGTAAAAAACAACAAATCCACAGTATCGATCAGTGGAATATATGCGTGATATTCTTTTTTTTATTAAAAATTTGAATCACAAGAAAATAATGAAATATAAATTAATATTTATTATTCGTTAAAAATTTAAATTTTGTTTTTTTAACGAATCTGTCATATCCCAGAAGCTAACATGGTTACTCTTTAAGTAATTTAGGTTTGATTTTGTAACAATATTTTAGAGATTGAAATTTAATTTTTAATATAAAATAGTAATTTAAGAAATTTCTAATTGTAAAGTCAGATATGTTAGTGCAGTGTAGGTCTAATTTTTCATCAGACTAAAATAGTCGCTTTGCAGCACATTTTCTATATGCCGATTAAATTGCTCAAGGATATTATTCGTTTATGGTTTTAGTAGTAGGCTAAAACGATATTCTGCATTAAGCTCTGCGCATAAGTGTTCAATTTATGTTTCCTGATAACTGAGCGTTTTTACAGGCTAAAAACGATTTATAAATTCCTTGTTATTGTCTGTAAGTCTTCCGATGAAATGCTAACTAAAATAGTTTTTTTAAAATCAATGGTGATAAATACACCATTGTGCCGAAAGCATGCGAGACGCAAAAAGTATTTATAAGCGGCAGTGTGTTTCACATTTTTTTTGATGTAGAGATATGAATATGCTTATTTTCACTAATCGAAGTGTCTGATGATTCTGGCATATTCAAGATTATTTTTATTAATTTCCTCGTAAAAAATTGGTGATTTAGTTAGCAGAGTGGGTCAGCTTTGAACCGGTGGTAACAGGTAATCAGGCTTTTAATTTTTAAATGCTTTGTGTTTTGGTTTTAATGCTTTCTCTTTTATATAACGCAAATTCCCCAACCCATGCCTACATAAACAGCGATCCAGATCAGATTGATTACCGCGGAGTTCAAGACTGTGAGTACAATCGCCAATGGATCGTCTACTGGAAGAAAAGTATCTTCCGCAGGGAAGCTAGCGCCGCCTTCTGATCAGGTGACGCCGTTATCTAGAAATAATGGCGAATATTGGGGCAATGCTAACTCGTTGCTTGCCTGAGGTGCGACTCTGATGTTTCGTCTCGGATAATAATATAGATCTTCGTCGCATAGCCCTGTTAATAGCAAGATGGTTATGAAGGGATACAGTCGAGAACAATAGAAGCTGATTACGTACCTGGCCTAGAAAAGCTTAAGCTATACTGGAAACAGATACTTTCAAGTAAATTAATGCTCTGACATAGAATAGCAAAACGCTATAACGGGTACTTGCTATACAGAAACATCTACATTAGGCAACTACAGCACCTTAAATCAGATTAACTCTTCAGGCAAGCAAGGAGCCGATATAACATATTTTATCGTTTATAGGTGGGTGCTGTCGCACGCCGCAGAAGGCACAAAACGTTTAAAAGCTATAAGCCTGCTTATCTGCATGTTGATGTGAAATATCTTTTATAAAGGCTAAATAAAACCTCACGACGTTATCTTTTTGTGAGCATAAAGCAAGTGGCTGGATAAGTTTTTATCTGTTTCTATAAAATCAATACCGGTATCTAATGGACAGATTTTTTTTACGATCGTAGTTTAGATTCTCTTCTGGTTGTTCATCAGGCACTTACGAATAATAGCAAACAGTTTATAGATTGTCTTTTTGGCTTGAAAAATGCTCAGCGACTGGGAAGCATGAATGCGACCGCTTATATGCGGAGCTTAATATAGAACGCTTTCTTAGTTTATCAATCAGCTCGAAATTGAATGGTTAGGACGAAGAATTTCCTCTCTAATGAAGAGTTTAAGATTAGCCTGCACTCATATATCTAAACTGCAATCAGGAATTGCTTTAATCAGTTTTGATAGCAGTATAATACTATGAGCTTTTTTACTTAAAAGCAACCATGCTATATTTTAGTGTTTAACAGTTGAGTATACAGAGGCGGGTACCTAGGCTACCTTCTGGATTATGCCTTACCGTGTTGTTTGGGTGGGGTTTAAGGCCATAATCTTTATTACTTTATCCGCTTGGCTATTTAACTGTAATTTCCGATAGGCTTTTTCCATATAGGGCAGCGCTTGGAGTGTCGCCTGCGTATCGGGGAAGTCACGCAGCATTTGCTCAACGCGATTTGCTACTGCCACGTAGGCGCCGAGTCTATGATAATACTCTACCACTGACAGCTCATACTTGGCTAGCCGGTTTTTCAGATAAATCAGACGTTTAGTGGCATCTGTGGCATAATAGCTGTTCGGATAATTCTGAATCAGCTGAGTAAAATTCTGAAATGCCGCGCGCGATTGCTGCGGGTTGCGATCGGCACGATCCACGCGGAAGAATCCTTGTAATGCGCTATGGTCCAGTGCCATGTGAGTCAAGCCGCGCATGTAGAGTACGTAGTCCACATTCGGGTGAGTTGGATTAAACTGCAGAAAACGATCGCTCAAGGCTTGCAGTAGCGGAAGATCACCAGATCTGTAGTAAGCGTAAATTAAGTCAAGCTGAACCTGTTGCGCGTAAGGACCGAACGGATAGCGGCCATCCAGCGCCTCCAGCTCCTTGATAGCGCTTTTATAATTACCATTCTGCAGTTTTTGCTGCGCGGAGGTATAGATTTCGGCAGGGGGGTTATCGGGAGCTGCGTCTTTGTTACTGGAACAACCCGATAGCACCAGGCTTAGTGTGGTGGCTGCCACCAGATATTTCATACGAATCATGACGTTTTGCTTATCCTCAGAGTGTTGTTTAGGAAAACTGTCTGTTTAGCTCCTGGATAAGACCAGGTGCAGTAACATACTATGTTAAACGGCATCGTCGTGAAAACTCAATGTTAACAAAGATACATTATATGGCACAGCATCAATATCTCACCGGAACGGTAAATGAATCACGACTCGGACAACGTTTAGATCAGACTTTAGCTAAAATGTTCCCTGATTATTCACGCTCGCGGATAAAAGCCTGGATCCTTGACGGTCTGGTGAGGGTGAACGGCCAGATCACGGTAATGCCTAAAGAAAAAATGCTTGGTGGAGAAGTTGTTGAGATACGAGCTCTTTTTGAAAAAGAGCCGAGCTGGAAAGCGCAAGCTATTCCTTTACATATTATTTATGAAGATGATGATATTCTTATCATTAATAAACGCCGCAACTTAGTGGTTCATCCTGGACCCGGTAATGCGGATGGCACTGTGTTGAATGCACTATTGCATTATTTCCCTTGCATCGTGGATGTGCCCCGAGCAGGTATTGTACATCGTCTGGATAAAGACACTACTGGTTTGATGATGGTAGCTAAAACCGTGCCAGTGCAAGCTCGGCTATTGAAATTGCTTCAGGCGCGGGAAATTACCCGCGAATATGAAGCTGTCGTTATCGGCAGCATGACTGCCGGTGGTACTGTCGAGCAGCCGATCACTCGCCATGCTACTAAGCGAACACATATGGCGGTACACCCGATGGGTAAGCTAGCGCGGACCCATTACCGCATTATAGAGCGCTTTCGGGGCCACACGCGCCTTCGCCTGCGTCTGGAAACCGGCCGCACTCATCAGATCCGCGTACATATGGCGCATATCAATCATCCTCTGGTGGGTGATTATCTTTACCGGGGCCGTCCAAGGCCGCTGAAGGGCGCCAGTCAGGGGTTTAACGAGGTTTTGCGCTGTTTTGATCGTCAGGCGCTACATGCGACCTTCCTGCAACTTTATCATCCCATTACCTCGATTAAAATGGAATGGCATGCCCCGTTGCCGCAGGATATGCTTGCTCTGATAGCGGTATTGAAAGAGGATGCCGAACGATTTAAAGAAAGTGTGGACTGGCTATGAGCCGGCTAGTTTCCTAGACGTGTAGCTCTGTAGTACGAATCGTGAGGGCGGTCTTGTCCTATTCTGAATAGGTAGCATAGTTGCTTCTTAAATAATTTTTTTTTGATTTTGTGCCAATATTTGATAGACTGCAATGGAGTTTTACTGCCTCAATACTGACCGAAGCAATTCCTGCTGTAGAACTAGACATATTAATGCAGTCTGTTCTTGCACTCTTCACCAGAATAGAAATAATGACTTTGCAGTATATCTTCTATACGTTTATTAAATAGCTTAATCGTACATTCGTTCATGCATGGCCTAAGGTAATGTTCTCTATCAGGCTCTGACTATGAGCAGTCAGATCTGTAAATTCTTTGCCATTGTCTGTAAGTGCTAGATGCATAGTCATGAAACATGCTAGATTGTTAGTGTCAATTGCTAAGTGAAATAGTTGTTATAATTAGCAATTATAAATATTTGTTTATGCTGCAAAAGCATTGGAGGAGCAAAAAATACTTATAAGCGCTCCCTAAAGATCCTGCATGTCGATGCGTGAGTGCTTCTGACGGGTATAGCTCCGAAAACCATTTTAGAGACTTGCTTGGCATTTTTCGATATAGAGATTGCGTATATAGATGCATCGATAATCACTTATCGAAGGGTCTTATGAGTTTTGAATATTCAGGATTATTTTTAACGATCTTATTTAATCGCTAGAGTAGAAAGTGTTAACTAACTATGGAGGGAGTTATGCGTCTAGAGAATTTTGCTAATAAATTCCAGCTTGCTCTTGCTGATGCCCGCTCCATAGCCCTCAGGCGCAACAATCAATTTATTGAACCATTGCACGTGATGGTAGCTCTACTAAAGCAGGAAGGTGGTACTGTGCGTCCGCTGCTGCAATCCGCCGGCGTCAATATAGTGCCGTTTATCAGCGCCGTCGAGAAAGCGTGCGAGCGCCTTCCGCAGGTAGATCGCGCTGGGGGCAATGTGCAGCCTTCGCAAGATCTGGTGCGCGTGCTGAGTCTGTGTGACAAGCTAGCGCAAAAACGCGCCGACAGTTTTATCTCTTCCGAACTCTTTATTCTCGCCACGCTGGAATCGCGTGGTATTCTGGTCGAGCTACTAAAGTCAACAGGTGTCACCATAGCGACGATTACCCAGGCGATTGAGCAAATGCGCAGCGGTGAGAAAATAAATAATCAAGAAGCAGAAGATCAACGCCAAGCGCTGAAAAAGTTCACTATCGACCTAACTGAGTATGCCGAACAGGGTAAGCTCGATCCCGTGATTGGTCGCGACGAAGAGATTCGCCGAACTATTCAGGTGCTCCAGCGTCGTACCAAAAATAATCCCGTTCTGATCGGTGAACCCGGAGTAGGTAAAACAGCTATTGTCGAGGGGCTAGCGCAACGTATCGTTAACGGTGAAGTGCCCGAAGGTCTTAAAAAAAACCGTGTGTTATCGTTGGATATGGGTTTGCTAGTGGCCGGCGCGAAATACCGCGGTGACTTTGAAGAAAGGCTGAAAAGCGTATTGAGCGATCTGTCTAAGCAGGAAGGCAAGATTATTTTATTTATTGACGAATTGCATGCCATAGTAGGCGCCGGCAAGGCCGACGGTGCAATGGACGCTGGTAACATGCTAAAGCCGGCTCTGGCGCGCGGCGAACTGCACTGCGTAGGGGCGACGACGCTTGACGAGTATCGTAAATTTATCGAGAAGGACGCTGCGCTGGAACGGCGTTTTCAGAAGGTCTTTGTCGCTGAGCCTAACGTAGAAGAGACTATCGCTATCCTACGCGGATTAAAAGAACGTTATGAGCTGCATCACCATGTACAGATTACCGACGCCGCTATTATAGTCGCTGCGACGCTATCTTATCGTTATATTGCCGACAGAAAACTCCCGGACAAGGCCATTGACCTTATCGATGAAGCCGCGTCTAGTGTTCGTATGCAAATCGACTCGAAGCCGGAAGAGTTAGATCGTCTAGAGCGTCGAATCATTCAACTAAAGCTGGAACAGCAGGCACTAAAAAAAGAATCGGATGACGCCAGTATTAAACAGTTAGCGATGTTTAATAATGAATTGGCGAAAAAAGAGCATGATTATTCTGAACTTGAAGAGGAATGGAAAGCTGAAAAAGCTTCTTTATCGGGTAGGCAGCATTTAAAAGCGGAACTGGAAAAGGCAAAAATTTCGATTGAGCAAGCGCGGCGCATCGGTGATCTGGCGAGGATGTCTGAATTGCAGTATGGGGAAATCCCCGAGCTGGAAAAACAGCTTGCGGCGGTATCGCAATCCGAAGGGAAAAGTCTACGGCTGCTGCGCAACCGGGTGACCGATATTGAAATAGCTGAAGTGCTGACGCGTTGGACTGGTATCCCGGTATCGCGGATGTTGGAAAGCGAGCGGGTAAAGCTACTGCGCATGGAGCAGGATTTGCATCAGCAGATTATTGGACAAAATAAAGCGGTGGAAGCGGTGTCTAACGCCATTCGCCGTAGCCGTGCGGGACTAGCGGATCCTAACCGGCCAATCGGTTCTTTTATGTTTCTCGGGCCGACTGGGGTCGGTAAGACTCAGCTATCTAAAGCGTTAGCAACATTCTTGTTTGATAGTCACGATGCGATGGTTAGTATAGACATGTCCGACTTTATGGAAAAACATTCGGTGTCGCGCTTGGTTGGCGCACCTCCCGGCTATGTTGGTTATAATGAAGGGGTTATCTGACCGAGGCGATACGCCGTCGGCCTTATTCGGTGATCCTGCTAGATGAGATTGAAAAAGCGCATTCGGATGTCTTTAATATTCTGCTGCAGGTATTAGATGACGGACGTCTAACTGATAGCCAGGGACGTACAGTAGATTTTCGCAATACCTTAGTTATCATGACCTCCAACTTAGGATCAGACATTATTCAAGAACGCTTCAGCCAGATGAACTATCAGGAAATGAGGGATGTAGTGCTTGAAGTGGTCAGCCATTATTTCCGGCCAGAGTTTCTTAACCGTATCGACGAAGTTGTTGTCTTCCATCCGCTGAGCCGCGAGCATATCAACGAGATTGCGCAGATTCAGTTACGGCGTCTGTATCAGCGTTTGGAAGAGCTTGGGTTTACCGCCACTATCAGCGATGAAGCGCTGGCGCTACTTGGAAAATCTGGTTTTGACCCGGTTTATGGCGCACGACGGCTGAAACGCGCCATTCAGCAAGAGATCGAAAACCCGCTATCGCAGCAGATTCTGTCTGGTCAGTTTTTGCCGGGTAAACCCATTAAACTAGGGGTGCGGAACGAGCATATCCTCGCCAGCCAATAGTCTATGCCCCAGCGTGCAGGTGGGGGTTCGCCCGGTGATTCTTCCTTTCTTTACGCCTTGCCAGAGCTTTATATCGACCGTCTCTGCTGCCGTCTAATGCGGCATTAAACTATACTAATCTTGGTGATGTTTAATGCAGTAGCCAAGCGACTTAGTTTTAATGATACAATCTGTATTGAGAATAAAATCTCTGTGTCGCAACCCCCTCTTTCTTTTTTCTTTTGCTTATAACCATTTATGCTTACTTGGGTTAAGAATGGCGAATATGTAAGCAAAGATTCAACCATATATTTATCATTAATGATGGCTTTTTGAATGTTATATTTCTTTTAAAAATTGCATTATCTATTGCGATTACAGGTCTTGGCTTGGATTTTTTTTGATAAGAAAAGAAGATTGCGTATTTATTCCGCTGAGCAATTCTGTCTAATTTTTATTTTTTTACAGATAATTAAAGTAAACGCATGGCTCTTATTCATGTGAATAGATGCAAGTATCAACAAATCTAAGTTACGACTATGTTTGTGGGTATTTAGTCCCGGATGATTATATAGACCCTGGTCATACATTCTTTGCATGGCTAGATCTCTGCTGAGAAACATAGTAGAAAGTAAATATCATTATGATTAAATTTCATAGCTATATAACCATAATGCTCAGAATTAGAGTATCTCTTCGGGCAAAAATCAGGCCAGCGTTTACTTTGGCTAATCGCTATAACATTTCTGAATTGACTATTTCTAAATAGAAAAAGCGAGTTGACATCGAAGAGCATGGCGATATTTCCCATTGTTTGCAGGCGACGCTGTGGCCCACTCAGGAGGCAGGTAGCCATCTTCCTGCGGAAGATATGTTTCCCCACTCAACGATTTATGAGCTGTCATACGCGAATTCTTGAATTCTACTGTATCTTATTCTGGCTTAGATCGCGGTTTATGCAGGCACGAATGGGTGCGTTTGTGTGACGTAAAAGTCAAATTATAAATAATATAAATAATTATTTTATCTGATTTTATTTTTAATTTTATTAAAAGCATGGAAAATTAAATTATTTCTTTTAAAAAATTAGACTGTTTTATGAACTTAAAAATCTGAGATTTTAAAGCTCAGGTGTTTTATCATATTTTGGTTTATTGTTTTCTGAGATCAAGAATTTCTGCGTTAAGGCGTAATGATTGAAGGAAAGTAATGTTTATTGTTTTATTAACTTATAATTTATATTATTTAGTTAGCGTCTACGGGCCATCTGGTATCCTGGATGCTTTCAATGTTGCTACCAATAAACGCCGTCTGGGTATTGTAAGTCATAACGTGGGTTAAATCGATGCTCAAATTCAGTTAGATAGAAAGGCGTATAACTGTGTGGTATGTGCTTGTTATGGCGTTTGTGTAATTCTTTAGTAGAGTATGCGTTTGCTTGAGTTTAAGTGTAGCCGAGTAAAATACATAATTAAGTTTAATTATAAATAGATTAATTAATTATAAGTTATTAATTTAATTTATTTTTAATTTTTATTTGTTTTTTATATTTATTCTTAACTTAAATCTAGCATAATGTTTTAAAAGCTATGAGTCTGGTTGTCTTCATGTTGACGTAAAATATCTTCCACGAATGCTGAATGAAACTTTATGACATTATCTTATTCCTTAATATAGAGAGGTCAATCTATTTAATAGCATCTTATCCGTCTTAATAAAGTCAAGAAGGAAGCTAATGTGCGAGATCTCTTACGCGCCCTTAATCGAGCGGTCCCATAGCTATTCATCATTTACAGACGATTGAAAAGAGTTTACAGATCGCCTTTTAGGCCCGCAAAAAGCGACCTAGCCACCGGAAAACATAAATTCTATATGCAGAGCTTGATATAAAACATCGTCTTAGTTTACTAGTGCACGCATAAACGAATGGTATGGTCAAGCGATTTTGTACAAAAGATGTGTTAAAGTGTTTTTATTCCCATTCTGATAAAGAGCTTAAGAGCAGATTATACTAATATGTTTAGCGCTAAAATCATAAACTTCCTCAATCAATATTAAATAGTAAACGCTATTGCGGTTTATAAAATATTAGTATGTTACTATATTATTTAATAAAGAAACTATAATATATCTTTATCTAAGGATGCGCCTAATGTTTTCATCAGAGACATTGTCGCTATTAATAAATTGTTCGCCAGTTAAAAATTATTTTCATTTAGTGCTTGCAACGGATCTAAAAGGCCTTATAATAAAGGCCTTCTAAATAAAAAATATCATTAAGTAAGCTAAAGGCAAAGCGATCCTGCTAATGCGAAAAAATAAAAGCTTGACTTTGTAGCAGAGAAACGTAGTATGTATTTTTCGCGCCGGTAGAGAAAATATGCTCTAGGCCGTGTTCTTTAAAAATTTATCAGGCAATCTGTGTGGGCACTCGCAAGACGATATCAATACAAAAAACATCAAGTCTTAAAAAGTGAGTAAACGAATGTTTATGTAAATGCTAGTTTTAGCTTTTTAAGCATCAGGCTTTTAATTGAAGAGTTTGATCATGGCTCAGATTGAACGCTGGCGGCAGGCCTAACACATGCAAGTCGAGCGGCAGCGGAAAGAAGCTTGCTTCTTTGACGGCGAGCGGCGGACGGGTGAGTAATATCTGGGGATCTACCCAATGGAGGGGGATAACTACTGGAAACGGTAGCTAATACCGCATAATGTCGCAAGACCAAAGTGGGGGACCTTCGGGCCTCACACCATCGGATGAGCCCAGATGGGATTAGCTAGTAGGTAAGGTAACGGCTTACCTAGGTGACGATCTCTAGCTGGTCTGAGAGGATGACCAGCCACACTGGAACTGAGACACGGTCCAGACTCCTACGGGAGGCAGCAGTGGGGAATATTGCACAATGGGGGAAACCCTGATGCAGCCATGCCGCGTGTGTGAAGAAGGCCTTCGGGTTGTAAAGCACTTTCATCGGGGAGGAAAATAATGGCGTCAATAACGCCATTAATTGACGTTACTCGCAGAAGAAGCACCGGCTAACTCCGTGCCAGCAGCCGCGGTAATACGGAGGGTGCAAGCGTTAATCGGAATTACTGGGCGTAAAGCGTACGCAGGCGGTTTGTTAAGTCAGATGTGAAATCCCCGGGCTTAACCTGGGAACTGCATTTGAAACTGGCAAGCTAGAGTCTCGTAGAGGGGGTAGAATTCCAGGTGTAGCGGTGAAATGCGTAGAGATCTGGAGGAATACCGGTGGCGAAGGCGGCCCCCTGGACGAAGACTGACGCTCAGGTACGAAAGCGTGGGGAGCAAACAGGATTAGATACCCTGGTAGTCCATGCCGTAAACGATGTCGATTTGAAGGTTGTGGCCCTGAGCCGTGGCTTTCGAAGCTAACGCGTTAAATCGACCGCCTGGGGAGTACGGCCGCAAGGCTAAAACTCAAATGAATTGACGGGGGCCCGCACAAGCGGTGGAGCATGTGGTTTAATTCGATGCAACGCGAAGAACCTTACCTACTCTTGACATCCAGAGAACACAGCAGAGATGCCGTGGTGCCTTCGGGAGCTCTGAGACAGGTGCTGCATGGCTGTCGTCAGCTCGTGTTGTGAAATGTTGGGTTAAGTCCCGCAACGAGCGCAACCCTTATCCTTTGTTGCCAGCGATTCGGTCGGGAACTCAAAGGAGACTGCCGGTGATAAACCGGAGGAAGGTGGGGATGACGTCAAGTCATCATGGCCCTTACGAGTAGGGCTACACACGTGCTACAATGGCGCATACAAAGGGAAGCGATCTCGCAAGAATGAGCGGACCTCATAAAGTGCGTCATAGTCCGGATTGGAGTCTGCAACTCGACTCCATGAAGTCGGAATCGCTAGTAATCGTAGATCAGAATGCTACGGTGAATACGTTCCCGGGCCTTGTACACACCGCCCGTCACACCATGGGAGTGGGTTGCAAAAGAAGTAAGTAGCTTAACCCTCGGGAGGGCGCTTACCACTTTGTGATTCATGACTGGGGTGAAGTCGTAACAAGGTAACCGTAGGGGAACCTGCGGTTGGATCACCTCCTTACCTAAACGATACGTCAAGTGACGTGCCCACACAGATTGTCTGATAGCCGTCAAAGCAGGGTCGATAACAGGCGATGGTATACTGGCCTGGCGAGTATGCCGTAGAGCAAAGGTTCAAGCAAAGTAACCGAGGCTCTAGCCGATAAAACTGTGCGTCCTTTTTAATTCAAGTGGCATCTCATATAAGAGATAACTCAGATACGCTTTTATTTGCGCTCCACTTATTAATCTAGGACCCGCCCCGACGGTAGTAAAAATTGTACCCCCTCTCAAGGGGGCAGTTTGCTGTTGAATTCAAAGCGCGTTTCTAGTTTCAAGCGTGCAGAAGTATGGCTCTTTAACAATCCGGAACAAGCTAAAAATTTGAAGCACATGCTGAAGTGCGAACTCAGTATGCAAGTCTCTCAAAAAAGCAAGCAAACCTGAGAATAACGCGTAAGCGTTGCTACTATGCCAAGATCCCGTCTAAAGCAGCTACTTAGCGCAATGGCGCAAACGCCTAGACGCGACGCTAAATTTTAGACGTTAAACGTTCAGCTCGTTAGAAAAGGTGTAGACAGCTCAGGGTTGTGAGGTTAAGTGACTAAGCGTACACGGTGAATGCCTAGGCAGTCAGAGGCGATGAAGGACGTGCTAATCTGCGAAAAGCGCCGGTGAGTTGATATGAAACGTTATCAGCCGGCGATGTCCGAATGGGGAAACCCGGTGCAATCAGTTGCATCATCTTCAGGTCAATCCATAGCCTGACGAAGCGAACCAGGGGAACTGAAACATCTCAGTACCCTGAGGAAAAGAAATCAACCGAGATTCCCCCAGTAGCGGCGAGCGAACGGGGAACAGCCCAGAGCCATCATCAGCTTGCGTATCAGGAAAACGGTCTGGAAAGTCCGGCTATAGAGGGTGATAGTCCCGTATCCGAAGGTGCGCTTGTTGTGAGCTCGATAAGTAGGGCGGGACACGTGATATCCTGTCTGAAGATGGGGGGACCATCCTCCAAGGCTAAATACTCCTGATTGACCGATAGTGAACTAGTACCGTGAGGGAAAGGCGAAAAGAACCCCGGAAAGGGGAGTGAAATAGAACCTGAAACCGTGTACGTACAAGCAGTAGGAGCATCTTTTAGGGTGTGACTGCGTACCTTTTGTATAATGGGTCAGCGACTTATATTCTGTAGCAAGGTTAACCATATAGGGGAGCCGTAGGGAAACCGAGTCTTAACTGGGCGTTTAGTTGCAGGGTATAGACCCGAAACCCGGTGATCTAGCCACGGGCAGGTTGAAGGTTAGGTAACACTAACCGGAGGACCGAACCGACTAATGTTGAAAAATTAGCGGATGACCTATGGCTGGGGGTGAAAGGCCAATCAAACCGGGAGATAGCTGGTTCTCCCCGAAAGCTATTTAGGTAGCGCCTCGTGAAGTCATCTACGGGGGTAGAGCACTGTTTCGGCTAGGGGTCCATCCCGGATTACCAACCCGATGCAAACTACGAATACCGTAGAATGTTATCACGGGAGACACACGGCGGGTGCTAACGTCCGTCGTGAAGAGGGAAACAACCCAGACCGCCAGCTAAGGTCCCAAAGTCATAGTTAAGTGGGAAACGATGTGGGAAGGCCCAGACAGCCAGGATGTTGGCTTAGAAGCAGCCATCATTTAAAGAAAGCGTAATAGCTCACTGGTCGAGTCGGCCTGCGCGGAAGATGTAACGGGGCTAAACTATGCACCGAAGCTGCGGCAGCGACATGTAAATGTCGCTGGGTAGGGGAGCGTTCTGTAAGCCTGCGAAGATAGCCAGTGAAGGCTATTGGAGGTATCAGAAGTGCGAATGCTGACATAAGTAACGATAAAGCGGGTGAAAAGCCCGCTCGCCGGAAGACCAAGGGTTCCTGTTCAACGTTAATCGGAGCAGGGTGAGTCGATCCCTAAGGCGAGGCCGAAAGGCGTAGTCGATGGAAAACAGGTTAATATTCCTGTACTGGGTGTGACTGCGAAGGGGGAACGAAGAAAGCTAGGTTCGCCGAGCGATGGTTGTCTCGGTTTAAGCGTGAAGGTGGAATAAGCAGGCAAATCCGTTTATTCTTAACACTGAGGCGTGATGACGAGTCACTACGGTGGCGAAGGAATTGATGCTACGCTTCCAGGAAAAGCCTCTAAGCTCCAGGTCACATGCAATCGTACCCCAAACCGACACAGGTGGTCAGGTAGAGAATACCCAGGCGCTTGAGAGAACTCGGGTGAAGGAACTAGGCAAAATAGTGCCGTAACTTCGGGAGAAGGCACGCTGGCATGTAAGTAAAAGGCCTTGCGCCTCAAGCTGAAGCCAGTCGCAGATACCAGCTGGCCGCAACTGTTTATTAAAAACACAGCACTGTGCAAACACGAAAGTGGACGTATACGGTGTGACGCCTGCCCGGTGCCGGAAGGTTAATTGATGGAGTTATCGCTTGCGAGAAGCCCCTGATCGAAGCCCCGGTAAACGGCGGCCGTAACTATAACGGTCCTAAGGTAGCGAAATTCCTTGTCGGGTAAGTTCCGACCTGCACGAATGGCGTAATGATGGCCAGGCTGTCTCCACCCGAGACTCAGTGAAATTGAATTCGCCGTGAAGATGCGGTGTACCCGCGGTAAGACGGAAAGACCCCGTGAACCTTTACTATAGCTTGACACTGAATGTTGAATCTTAATGTGCAGGATAGGTGGGAGGCTTTGAAGTGTGGATGCCAGTCTGCATAGAGCCACCCTTGAAATACCACCCTTTAATATTTAATATTCTCACTTAGGCTCGTAATCCGGGTCGAGGACAGTGTCTGGTGGGTAGTTTGACTGGGGCGGTCTCCTCCTAAAGCGTAACGGAGGAGCACAAAGGTTAGCTAATCACGGTCGGACATCGTGAGGTTAGTGCAAAGGCATAAGCTAGCTTGACTGCGAGAGTGACGACTCGAGCAGGTGCGAAAGCAGGTCTTAGTGATCCGGTGGTTCTGTATGGAAGGGCCATCGCTCAACGGATAAAAGGTACTCCGGGGATAACAGGCTAATACCGCCCAAGAGTTCATATCGACGGCGGTGTTTGGCACCTCGATGTCGGCTCATCACATCCTGGGGCTGAAGTGGGTCCCAAGGGTATGGCTGTTCGCCATTTAAAGTGGTACGCGAGCTGGGTTTAGAACGTCGTGAGACAGTTCGGTCCCTATCTGCCGTGGGCGCTGGAAGATTGAGAGGGGCTGCTCCTAGTACGAGAGGACCGGAGTGGACGCACCACTGGTGTTCGGGTTGTTATGCCAATAGCATTGCCCGGTAGCTACGTGCGGAAGAGATAACCGCTGAAAGCATCTAAGCAGGAAACTTGCCTCAAGATGAGTCTTCCCTGAGGCTTCGAGCCTCCTAAAGGGACGTTAAAGACGATGACGTTGATAGGTCAGGTGTGTAAGCGCTGCAAAGCGTTGAGCTAACTGATACTAATGACCCGTGAGACTTAACCTTACAACACCTGAGCTGTTTAAAAGAGCGAGTATAAAAGCAAAAGTTAGCGGCAAAGCAATGCATGTACTAGTGTATTGCGCGCAGTCAGAAATAACTTGTGTGCAAGAGACAAGCCCGTATTAGCAATGTTCCGGATAAAGCCTGACACTCATAAAATATGAATTAGGCACGAAAAGTCTGCACGGCGGGAAGCAGTGCAGAAAACAAATTTGCCTGGCGGCACTAGCGCGGTAGTCCCACCTGATCCCATGCCGAACTCAGAAGTGAAATGCCGTAGCGCCGATGGTAGTGTGGGGTTTCCCCATGCGAGAGTAGGGAACTGCCAGGTATCCAATTAGAAGCCTTCTGCGCTTGCAGAAGGCAATTTTTTATGAATATGCAGCAAGAGTCGAAATAAATATACAGAAGGGTTAATAGAATTTAACCTAAATTATGCTTATTAAGTGTTACGTCATAACTCGGTGGTGCGGTAGTTCAGTCGGTTAGAATACCGGCCTGTCACGCCGGGGGCGCGGGTTCGAGTCCCGTCCGCACCGCCACTCTCATTCAACAAAGTCCCCAGCATGTTTTCAAAGCCCCGCCATATTATTTTAATGCTTAAGCGCTAAGGGAATTATAACGTATCTGACTCTTCTTTTTTATTTTATCGAAAATTTGGAAATTATAAATTTTTTACCTTTAAAGTGTATAGAAATGAATTATTTTATAAGCTCAGAAAGTAATATCTTAAATCTCATGCGTTCCATTATATTTAGAGATTTATGTTTCCCTTGGCTCGAGGTTTCCTATGTTAAGCCGCAATGATTCTAATTTTAAGAAAAGCGAGAGCAATCAGGTTTACTTATAACTAAACAAGTATATTTATAATGAAACTTGACTATGCGATTTTTCTTTGTCTTTGGACTTATTAACCGGATTTAAAGCCTATCTAGATAACGTCTTCTTATAAAGGGTGCTGCTAATAATTAATCCAGAAGTGTGCCAGGAATAAACCATTTTTGTCTTGAATTGAGTAAATCTTGGACTGGCATTGCTTTTTTACCTGCCGGCTGCAATCGAGTTAGTGCCAGAATGCCCTTGCTAGTGGCGATGTAAATCCCGTCCTTGTCCGCAGCTAGAATCGTGCCCAACGCACATGAAGCTGTCTGCTGGGAAGCAACGCTAGCAGTCCAGACTTTGATTCGGTGTCCCAACAGCCAGAAATAGCTGATGGGCCAGGGATTAAAGGCGCGGATGCAGCGTTCAAGCTGCGCTGCAGGCAGGCGCCAGTCAAGCCTAGCTTCTTCTTTGCTGAGTTTGTTCGCATAGGTGGTGAGTACGTTGTCTTGCGGCTCAGCTATAGCGCGGCGGGCGGCTAGCCCGCCGAGCGTCGTCAAGAGAGCGTCCGGTCCGATTTGCGCTAATTTGTTATACAACGAGGCGCTGGTGTCGTCGGGCCGAATAGCGCAGGTGGTCTGATGCAGTATGGCACCAGTATCGAGCCCGGCATCCATCTGTATAATCGTTACGCCAGTTTGGCTATCACCGGCCCACAATGCTCGCTGAATTGGTGCTGCCCCGCGCCATCGCGGTAAAAGTGATCCATGTACGTTGATGCAGCCAAAGCGCGGCAGATTCAAGACCGCCTGTGGGAGAAGCAGGCCATAGGCCACGACCACCATGATATCTGCCTTTAAGGCTGCGACCAATCCCTGTTCTTCCGGTTTCCGCAGTGAAGAGGGTTGAAATATCCGTAGACTATGCCGATTTGCTAACTGCTTGACTGGGCTGGGTGTCAAGCGGTTTCCGCGTCCTGCGTGCCGGTCTGGCTGGGTAAAAACGCCAACTATCTGTTGTTTAGCGCGAATTAGAGTGTCTAAATGGTGTGCGGCAAAGTCCGGTGTACCAGCAAAGATAATACGCAAAGAGTGGGACACGATGATTCCTATGTTATTGGGATTGCTTTTCTGTTCGTGCGGCTATACGCGCTACTTTCTCTACTTTTTGAAGAATGCGCTGACGTTTTAGCGGCGAGAGATAATCAATAAACAGCCTGCCGATTAGGTGATCCATCTCGTGCTGAATACAGATTGCAAGCAGACCATCTGCCTCTAGCTCGAAGCAATTACCGTCGCGATCCAGCGCTCGTACTTTTACCTTTGCCGCCCGTGATATTAAGCCTCTTTGATCGGGAATCGACAGACAGCCTTCATCAATGGCGATCTCACCGCTTTTCTTCAGAAGTCTGGGATTGATCAGCACAAGGCGCTGTGCACGGTTTTCAGAGATATCAATAACGATGATCTGTTGGTGGATATCGACTTGGGTTGCGGCTAAGCCGATGCCTTGCTCTGCGTACATAGTTTCAAACATATCATCTACGATGCGACGGACAGTGTTATTGGTATCGGCAATAGCTTTAGCTATTTTGCGCAACCGCTTATCTGGATAATGTATAATCTGTAATAATGACATAGTAATTAAAATCTGTATTTAAGTATAAAACGATACTTGCTCTTATTTTAAACATTGTTGGTGCTGGATGAACCAGGCCAATATTTTACCTTTCTTAAAAATTTTATAATAACTGATTTGTGAAAGGTATCTTATATCAAGAATCTTTCGAAAAGAATATGGTATTAAATACTAGAATATAGTATTTATTTGAAATAATTCATGTTTAATTTTGTTAATATATTTATATATTTTAATAGAATGAAAATGTAAAATACTGATTAAGGTAATTCTTAATTATAGAGTTAAAGATATTCATGCAGTATAACTTTAAGCTCTTTATCAGAAGAAAGACAGTGGCTATGCAGCTGTTATAGCGGCTGCCATATCCCATCTAAATTAGGAATAAATATATAATTATTTATAGCTAGCTAAGGCTGATTGAATTGTGATTGATATCTGCTGATACTTGTATCTATTTACATAAATAAGAACGATCCTTTTTAGTGCAATTATCTATAAAAAATAAAAATTTACAGTGTTAGCTAGTGGTATAAATATGTAATCCTTTTCTTATTAACTAGTCTGAGCAATGACTGCTGATTACTTATAATTAAGTTATTACTATCGCTTTTTATTAAAACTAGAGTCATTGAAGATTCATGTAAAGCCGTCAAGCAAAGTAAAACAAATAAAAAATATGATGAAATATATGAGATTTAAGAGCTCACGTTCTGAGTTTACAAAACAGTATAACTAAATATATAAAGAATTTATTTATAGTTTCCTGCTTTTGTTATGATAAGAAAATTAAGTGCGGAATGACGATTCCAGCACATCTTGTATCGTCTAGATATGCATGCGTTCATGCTTCTGTAATTTACCCGCCCCGAGCGAAATGCATGCAGCCTGGGGTATAACTTAATGTTTTTATGCTTTTTTAAATTGCTCATCTTTTAAAGAAAAAGAGCCTTGCAATGCGCAAAGCGCAGTTCTATAAAATATGACAAATGCTATGTTTATTATGCTTATGCGGCGGCCCTTAACCCTGCCGTGCATCTATATAAGGATTGTTGACGTTTTTATGCTTTTAAGGGCATGGGTTCTGTCTCTCCGCATTGAAATTAGGAACAAATAAAAAAATCAGTGAAACAAATAAAATAGATTAGTTACCTGATTGCCTATTCAACCTAAGCGAACCTAAGCTTATATTTTATATCGGATCATTATATTGATTTTTTCGCATACTTTCTTCATGACAGGATGGCGACTGAGGGATGTAATTCATTATGATTAGACGCCATAGTTAATTAAATGCAACACCTAAAAGTCGGAGCTACTCTTTAGACAAGTAACGAGCCGGTATCTACTTTGGCTCAGTGTTATGGTATATCTGAGCTGATTATTTTAAATAGCAAAACAAGATAGTGTTGAAGATCATAGCCATATTGCCGATTTTTCAGATGATACTGTTAGCTCGCTGAGGAGGCCTTAATCGTTCCTGCGAAAAACGCTTTTCTTCCACCGGGCGACTTATTAGTGATCGTACTCAAATTCTTGAACCCTCTCGTATCTTGATCTGGCCTGGATTGTTGTTCACATAGCTTTAGATTAGGAAGGTTACGCAATATAACGGATTGAAACTAAAACAGAAGGCGTTTAAAAGATGTGCGCCTGCTTCCCTGTATGTTAAGATTCAATATCTTCTATAAATCCTAAATGAAGCCTGATCACGTTATCTTTTCGTACGTGTAGGTAGACTGAGTTGATAGGTTTTTGTTCTTCGCTACAACGCTAAGACTGCTATAAAGATAAGACCGCGGCTAATACATGACGTCCCTCGTATAATCTCAGTTTAGTATTTTCCATGATTATTTATCTAGTACTTACAGACAATGGAAAAATTTAAAGATCTTCTTTTTGGCTTGCGAAAACGTTTAGTTACTGCGAAATGTAAATTTGACCGCTTATATGCAGAGTTTTTATATAGAACACTATCTTAGTCGAACGGTGTTTTCATAAACAAATCGTATCGTTGAGCGATTTTATAGGCACATAGAAAATGTATCGAAAAGCAATATTTCCAGTCTGGTAAGGAACTTGAAGTCACAATGCACTGACATATCTCGCTCTATACTCAAGAATTTTCTTAATCAGTACTAGACAATAAAACTCGATTATAGCCAACGAAATATCGGTATTGAATTAAATTTAAACTATTCAAAAAAAGAAAAATACTAGATTGTAAAATGTAATATCTATATATAGAAGTTAATATTATTTATTACCAGAATGATTAGCTATGTGTAAAGAGATTATATTGAGCCATTCTTAAGTATGATATTGTTTTATTTAAGGTAGTACTGCTTTTTTAGATAATATTATATTTAATTATGCGCTAATATATTATAACAAGGCATTACTACCTAATACTAATTGAAGCAATTCTTGATTGTAGAGCGATATATCAATGTAGTGTGTTCTCAAGCTCTGTGTCAGAATAGAAATGGTAGCCTTTCAGCATATCTTCTATATTCCCATTAAATCTTTCGATCATGCAATTTTTATGGGTGTATCGGTGAGCTAAGACAGCATTTTATGCTAAACTCTGAGTATAAGTGGTCAAATTCATATTTCTCGATAGCTAAGTGTTTTTGCAGGCTAAAAGACAGTCTGTAAATTTTTTGTATTGTCTGTAAGTATTCAGATGAATAAGCATAAGACATGCTCAACTAAAAGCACGTAAAAACGTCGTGCATTAGAGCGCTTTTTATTTATATGCTGTGGCTAATTTTTTTCTGAAGTCTATATGGTACATTCTTGCGGTTAGAACTGAAGATCGTGGATAATTAGATTGATTGATGTAGATAGCTCTACACGTGTAGCGGCGGATAGATATCAAATAGCGTCTTCTCTTGCGTTAGAGCAATCAGTTCCGTAAGAGTAAAAGTTACAGTTTCGAATCTAGTATCTTAACACGAAAAAGTAGCGGTTTTAAGTATCTGTAGCTAGGGCTGAAGAAATCTTTTAAATCTAGGTATAGAAAAATACATTATTAATTTGTGTTGGAAGAAAGAACGCCACTGGATACTTTAATCAGCAAAGCCAATCATTCCGTACAGAAAGTTATAAATGCATTAAATTTTTTAAATTATGATACATTAATTAGGATGTAAAACGACTGAGTAGCAAAGCGTTAGCCAAGATTTTATAAATAGGTGCCTGTAAGGATTGATAGGATAAAGTGTTATTCGTCTAAGGAAGAAAGGCTCGAAGCAGTCCTGAGCCGTAAATTGAGAAAGCGGGCGTATGACCGCACAAAAAATCGGTTGGGTTATGCCGTTTAGAAGCCAATGCCGAATTAGTTGCGCCTATAAGGTATCTGCTCCAGGTGTATCGTTGGCTTTATGAGTTGATGCATCAAGTAGTTTGCACGAATAAGAGCCTTCTTCAATTAATCGAATGCACGCGATTGGTCCTGCTATTGAGGCCTACTTTATGAGCAGTGAGTCACGGGCGCGTCGTTGGTTAAGCAAGGTGACTAGGCATAGAAAAAGCATAGAAGCAAAATTGATTGTATTCGCTGCTTTCTTAAAGATATCTTAACACTGCATTCAAGCTTTCTGACGAAGTCGGCTAAGCCCTTATAGGATAGTTTTGAATTTGTTTATACATTTAAATATAGCAGTTAGATAACTATAGCGAAAAGTAAACTCTATATGCTGATCGGTCAATGCATAAATTGTCATATTAACAAAATTAAGAAATTGCAAAGTAAAATTACCGCTTGGAAAATATAACAAGGTCAGATAAACGCTAAGATCGATTAGCATTTTACTACTGATAACTCTCGCATAAAACTCAAGCGTCTTTATCTGTTATTTGATATATGATGTGACACTAGAGGCAGTTCAACTTGCAGATCAAAAATTGATGTGTATTCTAACTTTATCCTTGCGCTTATTAATGAGACTTGTGATCAAATATTGTTTGAGATATAGATTTTCTTGAAAAATCATTTTAGAATTCAAGTGAATATTTTACTCTATCGTTTTTTTATATCAGCGTATAATTACGGTTAAAAAAGACTTTACCTGTTACTGAATAAGGCACGACGTTGTGATTCGTGCTCTATAGTTTGAAGCAATGTTGTGTCTCTCACCAGAGAAGCTAATTTTTATTGATAAAAGGATAATAATCAAAAAGATGCGTAAATTAAAGAGCTATAGCAGATGGGCTTAACAATCTTTGGCTAATATCCAACATGTTTACTGGAAAATGCCAACACTCACTGCTGCTATACGTTTATCTGGATTAAGTTTAACTATGCCACTTAATTGAATAATTAATAGGCATGCCTTTCTTGCTTATGTAGAATAAGCGCCTGCTCTTAACATTGTATTCGTAACAGTAGATAATTTGTCTACTTATAAAGTAGATGCTATACGAAAAGACATTAAAGCTATTCAGGCTAAAGATGTGATTTTTTTATTTTCCGCCTTATTAACCGGATTTAAATCCTATCGAGACAGTGTTTTCTAAGCTGTGTCACCTCCTAAAAGGTGATATAGTTTCTTTTTGGTGCGCTAGACAACTATAACACCATAATAGATTCTGGCTCCTCGCTTGCCTGAAAAGCGTTTCTGATTTTAGGTATTGTAGTTGCCTGACTACGGAGTCTAATCATTATAATGTTTCTCCCTTCACTATATGACTCAGGAGCCGTTTTCCCATGAGTAGGATGAGGCGATGAGAGTCTGATAATCCTCCTAGACAAAATCACTAGGTAATGATGTGTATCTTCGTAATAAATCGCATGAAAAGCGTCCATGATATTATCTTAATATTCTCCAGCAGACTGCTCATTCATTTGAAAATCGTCTCTTCCCAGTGTATCTTAAGTTTATCTGGTTAAGGTGCATAATTAAAAAATTAATTGCATTTTATAAAAATTATAAATTATTAAAAACTAAATTATTTATTAATTACAATATTATATTTTATGATGTGATATCGAATTGAATGTTCTTGCCTATAATGCTACAGCCGGGTCTGTATTTCTATGCCGGGACTTGTCTGATAACTGCTTTCTTCCTGCAAATAGCTAGATGGTCTTAATCTGCGCGCCAAGATAGCAATTGTTTTGGCTATGTTGTTGGGCATTCTGCGCATCGCCGTCCTGAAATTAGACGCCGTGCGTGCTTATCAACATTGATATCGATCCGCAAGCAATGTAGGCCAGCCGCGATAATGCTCGGCGGTAACAACGTAGTAAAATATTTAACACTCTGTCTACCATAAAGACAGAGGCATTAGCTACATGACGACGTGGTAATGACTCGTATCCTCGCCGAATATCCTCTACAAATCGCTAAATGAACTAACTGCGCTTATTATTAATTTACCGTTGCTAGTCGGCTGGTTGTCTCGGATCTTGACTAGTCAGGCCGAAAGCGTAATCTAAGTATACGCTGCGGTTTTTACCCTTTAGCCGTTGGCCGATGAGTTGTGCTGCATTACTGGTTTGCAGCGTCGAAAGCCGATCCGGAAGTGAGGCCGAATAGCCAGCGCCGCGGTTAGCTAAGTGTTATTGATTTCTTCGCTTTGCGCGGTGAGATTAGGAAGATTTATTAACGCACCAAACAGGATGTAATTAACATTACGTATTTAATAGGAAAGGTGTATTTCTCGCGCAAAAACTGAAATCATTGATCGCTGATATAATATTGCTCAAAGCATAGTCTTTTGTCTGATAAAAAAATCGTAATTTACGCGCATTGGGGACATAGTAGACACATTTCTATATGAAATATACGATAAACACTCAACATACAGCAGGTTATAAGACGAGCAAGCCCGACGCGTAGGCGTATCAGTCTCGTATTAAGCCGGCAGTTTCACATGATTTAGGCTAGTGGCGATGTTGATGCTTGTTTTCGTGCATGAGAATTTCCAACGGGTGGGTGTCGTGAGTTGTGTAAGCAAGTGCTGCCATTGTATTTTGGCTTTCTGTTCTGCTAGGCCACTTGTGATCTTGAGGCATTGTAGGTGAAACAGAAGCCTATTAGCAGGCACGAAGACTCCCGGTTATACTGACCTGAGAAGCCAGTAGTAATTTATAATCTTACTTAGTTTACTATGCCTATTTTCGTTGCTCTCTATGCATATTCTGATTGCGGCTCCGATAGCCGGTGTGACAGACCGCTGGTTGAGAGCATTTTGTCACGCGATGAGTGAGTGATTGCGGAAATATTATTTTTAAAATCAGAGGTGTGTCGAACAGATAAGTTATGTTTTCGCATACTACATAGTGATGAAGCCCGTATCCGAACGGTGCAAATTGCCGGTAGCGATGTTGCTGATACAGCCGCCGATACCGTTATTAATCTGGATAGCAGCGTGCAGCTTATTAGTATTAATAGGATTTGCCCGGTCAAGAAAGTGAGCCGAAAATTAGCGGGTTCACTATTCCTGCAATATCCCAATCTTATAAAGTAAATCCTGATGGTACTGGTGTATGCCGTTGATGTGCCTATAATGCTGAAAATTCGAACAGACTGGGTGCTGGGTTACAAAAATCATTTAAAAACTACCGAATTAGCTGAAAATTATAGTATACAGGCAATCACGATTTATGGCCGCACTTGCGTCTCTCTGTTTAACGGCAAGAGAGAGTGCGATAGTATTCAGGCAGTTAAGCGGCGCGTTTCTATTCCGGTGATCGCCACTAGAGATATTGCTGATCCGTAGAAAGCTAGCGCGATTATAAATGAAACCGTGCAGATATCCTGATAATAAACTGCGTCCCTTGGGGAGGCTCTAGATATTTTAGAAAATCCAGCATTATTTCGATACAAAAACTCTTAGCGCTGCTGTTAGGTGAAGTAAAGCATTTATTGATAGAGCATGTCAGGAAGTTTCGCGACTTTATAGTGCAAGCGAGGTGTTCCGCATCGCTCATAGGTGCGTGTCTTGTTTTTTATAGGCGCATGCCCCAATAATTAGTTTAAGCGCACATTCAACGCCATTAATGATGCTAGAGATAGCAGGAGGCGTTGGAAGCATTTTTATAAATCTTAAGTAATAGAAAAAAAGAGCAGACAAAACTATGTTCGAACAACGCGTAAATTCTGATATACTAATCGTTTCTACGGTTAACTCTCAGGATCAGGTAACGCAAAAACCCCTACGTGACTCGGTAAAGCAAGCACTAAAGAACTATTTTGTGCAGTTGAATGGTCAGAACGTCAACGACCTCTATAAGTTGGTATTGGATGAAGTAGAACGGCCCTTATTGGATATTGTGATGCAATATACTCGTGGCAATCAGACCCGGGCGGCGCAGATGATGGGAATCAACCGCGGTACTCTGCGTAAGAAATTGAAAAAACACAGCATGAACCGATAAGTTCATGTCAAACTGTTTCCTGATGAGCTGCTTTAAACGGCTTAAGATTAAGCTTTTTACACACGGAGATTAGGAAGGGGACGTATTCTGCTGATTGATTTTTGTAGATAATGGCAACAAAAGAGAGAAGATACGCCATGAAAAAGTCTATCCTACAAGTATTACTAGCACTAGATGTATGAACTCATTCGTAATGATGCCAGAGAGCTGATAGCTGCCGTCCTTAAGACTTGGCTTAGAGTCACGCAACATGCTGAACGTCGCTTTGACGACGGATGTCATGCTCTTTTCTGTAGCGGTTATTAGCTGCAGCAAAACCATATAAACTGATATTGGCGATGTTAAAATTAAAGTGCCCGTGTCAAGAATAGTGGCAGAAACAGAATATGTCTCATGATTAGCGTTGCCCGCCGGGCATTATCAGTGCTACTGATCACGCTCATAAGAAACTAATTGCGGTCAAAAATCGAGAGGGTCAGACTTCTCGCACTCCTGAGAGTGCATTGTTTAACTACTCTGTATGGCATTACGGATGTTTTAAATGCTGCCACCAAGAAGCGCAATAGCAGTGTCGCCACGTCATAATGTCGATTAAATCGATACTTAAATTCGGTTGGGTAACTAGGTCTATTTGATTACGAACTGTACGGTAAATGCCCATTATAGAATTTTAATATTCTTGCGCAGAAAAAATAAACACAGATAGATACTATAAACAGTATCGGAAATTACGTCAAGATAGCTTTATCGTAAAAGTGCGAAAGTTCTTAGGAGAAACTCACATCTCTAAAATCTCCCTGATTACTTACTTTAAACGGTTTAAGATTAAGTTTTGATAGCCATCAAAAATTCTCTGTGAGACATTCAGAATGCTCGTAATCTTATTCAGTTTCAGGCTGGGTTGTCTTTTCTAACGTTTCTTGAGTTGTATGAGGGTGAAATGTAGTGTGCCGTGAAGCATCGCTTCATGCTATGTAGGCAACAGGTTTTTTCTGCCCTGTTTGCGAAAATACCAAGGGTTGTTAGCTCTCGCGGGGCGTCTAGAGCACTTTTCATCTATTCCAGCTTGTATCATGTTGCGAAAAAATTCTCGCAATCTTTATAGAAATTAAATCAATAGCTTGAGCAATCGAATCCCAAAGAAAATTAAAGATTCTTGCTGCAGCTTTTCTGAGCGGTGATTTCAGTTTTTCTATAGGGTTTAAATCTAACAAATCAAGAAGAAGATAAATAAGAATTGCATCTTTAGTTTTAATGGCTTTTCGTGCACTATTAACTTTATGAGTGATTAAATTATCTATTTTACGAGAAACAAGTGCCTTTTTGCATAAAAAGTACGTCCTTTCATTCTCTTCTAGGTGGCATAGTTGCACGTAATCCAGAGAGACGTATGTCAGCAGTGAGTATCGTCATTCCCCGGTTTTGAGTATCGGATATCAGGCGGGCATAGTTGATCTGGTCTGATTCGGCTCGCTGACCTACTGATATTTTAATTTTGCTGTTTTATCAATACAATACGCTTCTCTTGTGAAAAATTTGACACTTCTTTACACCATAATTTATGTAGATAAACTGCATCGTTACACTCTTATTTAGTGGAATTTACAGTCTTTTTAAGCATTATCATGTTTCAATGAAAAAGTGCGATAAAGTAGCAAGGCTCGTTTCAATGCTGAAACTACTTTTTAGGGAGGCTTATATTTTAAGCAAGTTTAGATTAAAAGACTTATCAATAAGCATCTAAATAAAATTAGAATGCGCATTAATTTTCTATCCACGATTCGGGTTTTCTCTAGGTTTAGATCCGTAATTTTTAAGCTTACGGAATTGCTTACTCTAATGAGCTACAGTAAAAGAGCCTATTTCATGTCTATCCGTTACTGCGCGTGTAGAGCTATCGACCTTAATTAATACGATTATTCACAGTCTTAAGTTTTAATTGTAAGAATATACTATTTAAACTTTAGAGGGAAAATTAGCTGTAACATATAGATAAATGGTTATTTAATTCACTGAAATAGATGAAAATGCGCTAGCAGCGCCAGCCGTGCCATCATCAAGCCTTACTGATTGCTAGTGCTATATTTCATAATATAAACCTGCGATTAACGATTTGATTTACTTCAATTTATATTTTAATTCAGCGCTACAGTTTTCACATGATTTGGGCATGAGCTGCAACATGGGCTGGAAACTCAAGTATAAAATACTATAGGTCATGCTGGAATTTAAATAGGGTCAGAGGCTCTCAGGGCGTATCGAAATCGATCATGCTTACCTAGATGGTAAATGCTCAGGAAAGTGCGGTCGCGTCGTAATTCATAAGTTTTCTTTTGCAGCGGCCATCTCTACTAATAAATAAGAAAACCGTTTACTGGTTCAGTGACCAGGAGTGAGCAGCTTCACCTGAGTGGAATTCGCACGATTTACAGCATCATCTGTTGTGGATAGTGGTCATATTTTTAGCAATGGATTCACATCTTTTAAAGTGTTCAACGACGTTCATTATCGCCATAAAAGACGCGTCGCCGGTGGTGATAGCGCTAGCACGTTTTGTAGCTATTCCGATTTATATCCCGCTGCGACAAAAATTATCGCAATCTTTCTAGTAATGGCTTGGGCATTACGCCACTGAAAATTAACGGTTTTTGCTTTCTGAGCAGTAATTCCGGTTTAGAAAACGCTATTTTGATAAGATTTAAAGCTGGTAAATAAAGTAAAAGATAAAGAAGAATTTCATCTTTAGTCTCAACGTCTTATCGTGTTCGATCAGTTTTATGAGTAGTGAATTATCTATTGTTGCGATACTTCTGTTGCAAGTTAAGCAATAAGTTCTTGCTCTACAAATGAAAAGAATTAAGGAAGGTATATCCGTTTATTACGCTATCGAATGGTATAGTTGCACTTAATCCAGATAGAGGTATGCTAAAAACTTTTATCTATCAGTGATGATTTAAGACCGCGAATAATTCGATCAATTGAAGCGAATAGCTCTGTACGTATAGCGGTGCAAATAAGTTTTTCTACTGCGGTTTGTTGGAGCAAACAATTCTATCAGACTACCCTCGAGAGCCGCAAACCTATAGGAAGGTGAAATTGCGGACTGATTTTCCTTAAAAGTTCTTTCAGAATTTAAACAAGCCTTGCTATCCTATAGCGATCTTCTTAACCGTCATATAATAACGGCCAAGAAGATCATAAAGACCGTATATTCCCCTAAGCAAAAAGCGCGACTATATAGTTCATATGGAACATTTTATTCTAAAGAAATCTCACATTTCTCACCAGAGAGGCTTGTTTCATGGATGAAATAGCAATAACTATAAACATGAGTAGGCAAAAAGCGCAGCAGACGAGGTCAAGGATACTGTGCCGATGTCCCGCATGCCACTAGAATACCACGACACTTACTGCTGGCATACATCTGTCTAGATTAACTGCAACTATCCTGCTCCGTGAAGAAATGAACGGATATGCTTTCCTATCTTGTGTAGAACAGGAACTTGTTTCTGTGAGCTTGTATTGGGGAATGTCGTAATAATGGATAATTTAGCTGCTCATAAAGTTTATGGTGTACGAGAAGCTATTGGGGATAAGGATACACTTTCTTTTTATCTTCCGCCTTGTTCGGTGGATTTAAATCTTATTAAAATAGTCTTTCTAAACCGAAATCACTGCCAAAAAAGCTGCAGGAAGAGCCGTTAATTCGCTGTGGAATGCAATCGCTCAAGCTATTGAGTGAAGTTTCTATAAATATTGCAGCAATTTTTTATTGCAGGGATATATAAACCGGAATAGATGAAAATAGTCTAGCGGTAAGTGTCGTTTTTCTCGCTTAGCGTATAGGGCATTAACCCGGCTTCATTTGCCTTATCTTCTTCGTTTTTTTTGAAATATTCATGTTTTCATTGTTGCACTTTTATTAATTAATGATGAGCTTTTCTAGTGAAAAATGTAATATTTTTAGATCGCAATTTACGTACATGCAGCATATCTTCGTGCCCTTGTTTAGTGCTATATACAGTCTTTATTGCCCGTTATCATAAGCGCTGAAAAGCGCACTCTTGAGAAAGGTCTGCATTTCAGACAAAGTTAGATAATAATATTCATCGATAAGCTTTAGGATAAAATCAGAATATGCATTAATTTTTGAGGCGTGATTTGGGTTCTTTGATATTTAGAGTTGCAACTTTCGGTCTTACGGAATTGCTTGCTCTAATGAGTCAAAGTAGAAGAGTTTATTTGATATCTATCTTCCGCTGTGCGCGCAAAGTTACTTATCTCAATCAATCTAGTTCTTTGCGATTTTAAGTCTTTATTGTAAGAATGTGTGATTTAGGGTTTAGAGGAAAGATTAGCCTTAGCAATTAGATGAGTGACTGTTTAATAAACTAGAATAGATAAAAAATCTTTTAGCCGAATAATATATCGGGGGGAAATATGATAAACATGTGAGGTTTATGTTCTTACGTTCAAAGTTTATAAAGCAGTCTAGCTATTTATACTTCTGAAAAGTAAATAATTTGTTTATAGTTTCCTGTTTTTTCTCAGATGAAAATAGTGTATAGAATGATAATTATAAATAAGTAAAGGCTAGTTTCTTATAATTAAATCTGATTATGAATCTTATTTAGTCAGGCTCGAGCTACACTGAAAGTAGATATATTTAAATAAATAGAATACTCTACTGCAGAGCGTAAAAACGCTATAACGGGTATTTATCATGCAATTCGTGGTTAAGATAAATTTTGCTACTTGGCAGAATTTTAAGTATTAATTAAACTGACATTCTGACTTAGGGGCACTAGTACCGCGCTTCTTAGTAGCAGAATGAAGAGTATCCATAATGCCATACAATCTGTTAAATTGGTCAATTAAAATACGTAATTAGATAATTAAATCATCACAATTACTTTTCCTTAAACTATAATCATAGTAGATTGATAGAGAAATTATCAAGCCAAGTAAAAACAAAATAAAAATATCTGATTACGTATTTTGCTCAGTAAACTTTAATAAGCCGTATGGTGTGGTGAGTGTTTTTAATGTCGCTATTAAAAAGTCCTGTATCAGAGCTTTTAAGTTATAACATCGGTTAAATCAATACTCAAATTTAGCTAGATAACGAGGTATATGCGAAACGCATGTTGGCTATGAATTTGTATAGTAAGTGTTCGTTATGGTGTTTTTGACGTTCTCTAGCAGAGCATTAATTTACTTGAAATTTATCTATTTTTAGTGTGGCCGTTATTTGTTGCCTGATCTGATTTTTATCTCACTGAAAGAGCAAGAAGCCATAAATAAATTATTTTTTCAAAAATATAGATAGTTAGTTTTATGAACTCAGAACATAAAATCTTAAACATATGTTTCATTATATTTTTTGTTCATTTTTTGATTGGCTTTAGTGTTCTGCGTAAAGCTGTAATAATTTTTAGTTTTGAGAAAAAGTTGTAGCGATGATAACTAATCAGCTTTTATTGATTATAATCATTTATTATATTCTTTTTAATTTTTACTAATTTTATATTTATTTATAAAATAGGCGCGGAATAATGGATTTAGATTCTATATTATACCGATATTCATGACTGCAATCGAGTTTACTGCCCAATACTAGTTAAAGCAATTTTTGATTGTAGAGTCAGACGTATCAGTGCAGTGTAATTTAAAGCTCTTTACAAGAATAAAATGGTAGCTTTGTAGCACGCTTTCTATGCGTCTGTTAAATAGTTCGATGATACCATTCGTTTTTGACTGATCCGAAAAGATAGTGTTCTATATCAAGCGCTGTATATAAGTGGTTGAATTCATTTTTTCTAATGGCAGGCACTGTCGGAGGTTAAAAAGACGCTTTATAAATTCTTTGCCATTGTCTGTAAGTGCTTAATGAATAGCTATAGAATATGCTCAACTAAGGTTACGCGAGAAACGTCGTGCATTAGCTTCGGTTTTATCTTATTAAAGATATATAAAATTTATCGAGTTGCTTGATATATGCCCGTGAAAAGATGTGGTCTTGAGGTTTTATTTAGTATTTGTGAAAAATATTTCACATTAATATGAAAGTAAACAGGCTGATAGTTTTTAAATATGTTGCATCTCAGAAGGTAGTATTGTTTTTAACAATTTATATTTAATTTTAAAGCAACATTCCATACATTGGAATAGAGTTTTATGATTCAACACTGATTGAGGTAATTCCTGCTTGTGGAGTTAGATGTATCCGTGCAGTGTAAATAAAATTCTGGCTTGCAAAAACATCCTCTGCGCGCTTATTAAATTGCTTAATGATGCTTCTTGCTTCCAGGTTATTATATAGATCTTTGGCGTACAGTCCTGTCTATGACAAGATAGCTACTAAGGAATATAGTTAAGAGCATAATGTCATGGTGATGAGACTCAATAGTCAGAAAGCTACAATACATAAAATAAGAACTATTCTTCAGATAAGTCGAGCGATCCAGCATCTATTTTTGATTTAGTGTTATGGGAATCTCTAAGCTGACCGTTTCTAAATGGAAAAAACGAGATGGTATTGAAGATTATGGTCATATCCGCCATCGTTTGCAGGCGACGCTGTCGCTAGATCAGCAAGCAGTAGTATGTTTCCCTGCGGAAGAGGCTTTTCTCTCACTGGGCAATCTGTTAGCAGTATCGTACGCGAATTCTTGAACTCCGCACTAGACTGTTTATGCAGGCATGGATTCGGGCCTTTGCGTGCAATGAAGGAGAAAGCGCGAAAAACAAAACACAAAGCGTTTAAAAGTTATCAGTCCAGTTATCTGCATGCTGATGTAAAATATTTTTTACAAATGCTCAATGAAACCTTACGACGTTATCTCCTGCTTGAGATAGAGCAAGCGAATTGATGGGTTTTTATCCGTTTTTATCAATCTAAGGCCGTGCCTAATGCACAACGTTTCTTGCGTAATCTTAGTTGAGCATATTCCATGGCTATGCGTCGTACACTTATAGATAAGAGTAAGAATTTCTTGATGACACGTTTCTTAGCTAGCTTTAGCCGACTATATAGCATTGTGGATGCCGTTAATTCTGCTACATTAAGAAGCGCGATGCAGTGATCTTAAGTTATAATTTTGGTTAAATCGATACTGAAATTCGCTCTGATAATTAAGCTTATGTTGGCCAGAAATTGCATGGCAAGTGTCCATTATAGAGTTTTGACATTCTTTGATAGAATATTGAGAAATTTGAAAAGTGTCTATTCCTAGTGTAGTTGAGATTGAGCTGGATAAAGTGCGTAATTAGGAAGAATGTACAGAAGCCTTTTAGGCCTGCGAAAACGCTTAGCCACTGGGAAATATAAATTCGATCGCTTATGTCTAAAGCTTGATATAAAACAACGCCTTAGCCTATCGAAGCGGCAAACAGTGCAATTAGTGGTATGATGGGGCGAGGTAATGGGCGTATAGAAGATCTGCTACAAAGTCACTATTTCCATTCTGATGAACAGCTTCAGATCACACTGTAGGGGCGTGTTTCGCTCTAAAATCAGGAATTAATTCAAGCAATGTTGGGTGCTGCAAGTTCATTGCAGTCTATGCAATGTTAATCGCGTCCCTGCGTGAGCGTAGCGAACATCCGAGCTATCGTATTGTATAACACTAGGCTGTCGCGTGCGAAAAACCAGTTTTTTAAAAGATATAGTGCTTAAAAATTACAACTAAAAATATTAATTTACATTGCACGATTCGTGAATTTTACTTGGGAATGCGCCGAATATGCCCTAAGAGGGCGGCGAGATTGTTTTACTTAACACATCCGCGAAGACTAGAATAGTAGAAGGCATTACGGGCCTGACGACAAAGTATGAATCTCCTCGAGTAAAAACGCTTGCAGCGGGAAAGGCAGTGCTTGAACGATGGTGTTCATTGTCGTTGGAATCACGCTAAAAGTGGGCTGCTGAGATTAGCATCACGGCCGCTAGAAGCCGTAATGTTGTGTCTCGCCTGCGGTTATTCCACGCGCAGAATGCGGCTGGTATTAGTGCTGCCGATCATGTCCATTACATCACCTTGGGTAATGATTACCAGATCTCCCGAGACCAGAAATCCCTTATCGCGCAGAAAATTAGCAGCGTGGTTTGCCGCCGTTACGCCGTCGCAATTACCGTTAAAGTACACCGGCGTCACGCCACGATAAAGCGCGGTTAGATTCAGGGTATGCTCATGGCGTGAGAGGGCAAAAATCGGCAGACCCGAGCTGATACGGGACATCATCAGCGTAGTGCGGCCTGATTCCGTCATTGAGATAATAGCCGTGATACCCTTAAGGTGATTAGCTGCGTACATCGCCGACATGGCGATGGCCTCTTCGATATTATCAAATTGCATGTTCAGCCGATGTTTAGACACATTAATGCTGGGAATCTTCTCTGCTCCGAGGCAAACTCGGGCCATCGCAGATACTGTTTCGGCAGGATACTGCCCCGCGGCGGTTTCGGCTGACAGCATAACCGCGTCGGTCCCGTCAAGCACCGCGTTGGCGACATCCATGACTTCGGCCCGAGTGGGCATCGAGTTAGTTATCATTGATTCCATCATCTGCGTCGCGGTAATTACAGCGCGATTAAGCGTACGGGCGCGGCGGATTAATTTCTTTTGAATACCTACCAGCTCGGGATCGCCGATTTCAACTCCTAAGTCGCCGCGGGCCACCATCACGACATCCGAGGCAAGTATAATATCATCCATCGCTTCCTCGCTGGCTACGGCTTCGGCGCGCTCGATTTTCGATACGATTTTAGCATAGCTGCCAGCGTCACGTGCCAAGGCGCGTGCATAGTTTAGATCCTCTCCGGTGCGGGGAAAAGAAACCGCCAAGTAATCGACGCCGATTTTGGCGGCGGTAATGATATTAGATTTATCCTTTTCAGTTAGTGTTTCAGCCGACAAACCACCACCGAGCTTGTTGATACCTTTATTGTTAGATAGTGTGCCGCCCATGATCACTTCAGTGTAAATTCGGATGCCCTTTACCTCAAGCACTTTGATCTGAACGCGGCCATCATCCAGCAGCAGAATATCGCCGGGCACGACATCATTGGCCAAGCCTTTATAGTCAATGCCCACCCGCTCTCTGTCACCTTCCCCGCTGTTTAGTGATGCATCGAGCAGAAATTTGTCGCTGACGTTCAGGAAAATTTTCCCTTTTCGAAACGTTGAAATGCGGATCTTCGGCCCCTGTAAATCACCAAGTATCGCGACGTGCAGACCGAGACGGTTCGAGATTTCGTGCACTTTCTGCGCACGTAGAAAATGATCCTCCGCGCTGCCGTGTGAAAAATTTAGGCGAACGACGTTGGCACCGGCGGCGATTACTTTTTCGAGATTATTATCGCGGTCGGTAGCGGGACCGAGAGTGGTAACAATTTTAGTTCTTCTTAGCCGTCTGGACATAGATAACTCCGTTGACTTAGGCATTGGTGTTGTTCTAATAAAAGACTGCGCCGTCGGGGCACAAAACGTTTGGCTGCTTCCTGCGGCGGATCATTGCTATTGATAGAAGCCATTTCGCGGCGGTTAAGCCATCGCGAAATGGCGGGAATGTCTCTCTGGATGCCTTCGTTAAAGTCCTTGTTCTGTTTTATCAGAGCGCGATTCATTCAGGGTGCCTTTCATATGCTGAAAATTATCCCGGATTTTACAGCATGTTGCAGCGTAAAGCAGGTTATAAAGACATCGCTTAAAGTTAACTGCGCCAGGCGTGATGTCATCGGCATAAGCATTGCGGTACGCACAATACGATCTGCAAGCGCGGTAAGGTAATGGCGATAACCGCAGCATCACTCTCCTGTCCTAGCGCCGAGAATTCTTCCGGTATTTTGGTGCCGACAGTATGAGAAGTCGGCACCAAAACATCGCCTTCGAAGGAGTTGATTTAGTGTATGCGATGCAACTCGATACTCTCCGAGTAAAGTATTGCGATATTAAAATGGGCAAACTTTTTATCACATCATGCACCACCCTCGCTGAGGCGCCAAGACTAAACAGGAAATTTTCTTAGTGCGGGTAAGCGATTCTGCCGCACAGTTTGATTGCGGCGATCTTTAAGCTGTTTTTACCTATTGCAGACTCGCCGTCGCAGACTTAAAGATTTTATGGGTATAGAGATTTATCTTATTATCTTAATGCAGATTGCGTTTTACATACGACCTCCCGTTCGCCAGGCTCCGAACGAGATGCAACTTAAATCAGGATGGTGTGTACTTTCTAAATAGTGGCAAAAATGATTTACAGTTAGTTCGCTGACTATCGCTGTGCGCGCGCAGATCGCGATGCTGGAAGCGATGTCAGTGTGGGAGGATGGCAGGATGCTTGCTACGATATTACGTTTAGATTTACTCAGTAACTCCAGATAAGTATTTATTTTTTCCTGTATTTTCATAAGTGAATAGCTCGTAGATTTTTGTCGATTTCATACAAAAAATCAGTAGTGGCGTAATGAAATACACTAGAAGCCGGTACTTAAAGGCAGCGAAACAGAATGACACAATGTGTCTAACTTTCAAAGCAGTCATGCAACTACAATGTTATTCATTAATTACACTCTTAAAAAGCCGGCTATACTTATCAAAAAACAGTAGTTTAGTGCATTATTTTTGACGTTTTGTCGGTCGATGTTGAAAAAATCCCCTAATGATTTAATAAAATTAGAAATCCTGCGCAAGGAGAAGCACATGTCGGTAACATCCATAGCCCAGCCCTGTGATCTGGTCATTTTTGGCGCAAAAGGCGATCTAGCGCGACGCAAGTTGTTGCCCTCGTTGTATCAGCTGGAAAAGGTCGGTTCACTTCATCCGGAAACCCGCATTATCGGTGTTGGTCGCGCGGACTGGGGCGTCAAAGCTTATACGAAGGTTGTGCGTGAGGCATTAGAGACTTTCATTAAGGAGCCAATTGATAACAAATTGTGGAAGACGCTGAGTGCGCGGCTTGATTTCTACAATTTAGATATCAACGAGACCAAGAATTTTAACCAGCTAGCTGAAAAACTGGATCAGCAAGCGCGGGTGACGGTGCATTACTTTGCAATGCCCCCCAACACTTTTGGAGCAATCTGCAAGGGCCTGGGCAAAGCGGGTTTGAATGCAATTTCTAGCCGTATCGTTATGGAAAAACCGCTCGGTACCGATCTGGCGTCTTCTCGGGTGATAAACGATCAGGTCGCGGAATATTTCAATGAAAGCCAAGTTTACCGCATCGACCATTATCTAGGCAAAGAGACCGTACTTAATTTGTTGGCGCTGCGTTTTGCCAATTCGCTTTTCGCCTTCAATTGGGATAACCGTACTATCGATCATGTGCAGATTACGGTCGCTGAAGAAGTCGGCATCGAAGGCCGCTGGGGCTATTTTGATAAAGCCGGTCAAATGCGTGATATGATCCAAAGTCATCTACTGCAGATCCTGACTATGATAGCCATGTCACCGCCCTCGGATCTAAGCACCGACCGGATCCGTGATGAAAAAGTGAAGGTGCTGCGCTCGCTGCGTCCCATTGATTACAGTAATGTGCGTGATACGACAGTACGCGGACAGTATACTAGTGGGTTCATACAAGGGAAAAAGTTCTCGGATATCTGGAAGAAGATGGTGCGAATAAAAACAGCCGGACGGAAACCTTCGTTTCTATCCGCGTCGACATCGACAATTGGCGCTGGGCAGGCGTACCGTTTTATCTGCGTACCGGCAAACATTTGCCGATAAAATGTTCCGAGGTGGTGATTTTTTTAAAAATCCAGCGCTTAACTTATTTCGGAATTCGTATCAGCAGCTGCCGCAGAATAAATTGACCATTCGTCTCCAGCCAGATGCGGGGATGGATATTGAGATCTTGAATAAAGTGCCAGGTTTAGATCATAAACACCGTCTGCAGACTGCCAAATTAGATCTAAGCTTTACCGAAACTTTTAATCAAGAACATCTAGTCGACGCTTATGGGCGGTTACTATTGGAAACCATGCGCGGTATCCAGGCGCTATTCGTCCGCCGTGATGAAGTAGAAGAAGCTTGGAAATGGGTCGATTCAATTATGGAAGCTTGGAAGGAAGGAAATGACGCACCGAAATCTTATCAGGCCGGCACCTGGGGGCCGGTCGCCTCCGTCGAAATGATTACCCGAGATGGGCGGTTATGGAATGAATTGAAGTAATAGCCAGTTTGTTGCATTCGGTAAAATAGTATGGTCAATTTTTGAATCATGTTTAATGAAAGTTATTCTGACTACGCATTTTGCTCAGCTTCCTTCGGCAGGCTTTATGGCATTGTGGCTGCTTTTAATGCCGCTACAATTAAGCGCGGCATTAGTGTTACCAAGTCATAATGTCGATTAAAGCAATACGCAAATTTGGCTAGAATACTTTTATATTTTTAGTATATTAAATAGATATTTAGCTATATGCCGTATCTAATTTTTTCTCTGAGGTCTAAATAGCATATTCTTACAGTTAGAATTTAAGATTGCGAATAATCAGATTGATTAAAGCGAGTGATTCTGCACGTGCAGCAGCGGATAGATATTAAATCGATTCTCCTGCTGTTGCTCGTTAGAACAAACGATTTTGTTAGAACGGAAGTTACAGCCTTAAACCTAGAGGAAATCCGAATCGCGGACTAAAAATTGATCCGTATTCTAATTTTATCCTGATTCTTATTAATCGGTCTTGTCATTTAACCTTGTCTAAAATACAGGCCTCTTTGAAAATACTTTCAGTATTTAAATGAGTCTTGTGACTCTATCGCGTTCTTTCATCACTATATGATAACGGTTAAAAAAGACTGTACATGTCACTGCACAAAAGTGCGACGATATAATTCATGCGTGTAAATTAGGGTATCGATCAAAAATATGAGCAGGTCAAAGAACCGAAGAAGACGAATTGTCTTTTTAGTTTGCGAAAACATTTAGCTATCTGGAAACATGAGTGCGACTGCGTGTGTGCAGAGTTTAATATAGAATATCGTCTTAACCCCTCCCGATGCATCCATAAATAAATAGTGTGGTCTGGCGATTTAATGGGTGTACAGAAGATGTTCTGCAAGGTCAAGATTTCTATCGTGTTGAAGAGTTTGATATCACGCTGTAGCGATATCTCTAATTCTATAATGAGGAATTGCTTCAATTAGTATTGGCTACTAAAGCCCTATTTCATTTTATGAACTATTAGCACAAAATAAAACTGAAATTATGCAAAATTTACCATGAACTATTTTAAGAGCTGACAGTTGCAAGTGCTTCACAAAATCTTTTGCTGATAAATGTACCGACCTGCATTACATTTAATTTGCCGGAATGATTTTATTCGCTTTTTGTAGGAATCTCTTCCCGCCACAGACAGATGCCGCTCTTTTGCTGCACCAGATCTAACCGTTGCTCATGAATCATAACGTCTTCATCGCTAGCGTAAACGATCTTTAGCAGCGTCTGGGCGCTCTTTACACGCTGAATTTGCGCGGTGTGGTCGACGTCACGTTGTTCCTGATCCACTTCCATCGCAAAACGCATCGCGGTCTGGCCGCCGGTCATCAGCAAGAAAACGTCCGCAAGGATTTCGGCGTCGAGTAAAGCGCTGTGGAGAGTGCGTTTACTGTGATCAATCAAATAGCGTTCGCACAACGCGTCTAGACTATTGCGTTTACCGGGAAACATTTTACGTGCCAGTAGCAGGCTATCTGTTACCTTACAAAAAGTGTCAATTTTAGCGATATGGCGATTAAGCATCGAAAACTCATAGTCCATAAAACCAATATCGAAGGGAGCATTATGAATGATCAGTTCGCCACCGCGAATAAACTGCAAAAATTCATCTGCCATGTCGGCAAACGTCGGTTTATCCGCTAGAAACTCGTCGCTGATGCCGTGTATATTGAATGCTTCGGAGTCTATCAGACGATTCGGTTGAAGATGGACGTGGAAGTGACGTCCGGTCAGACGGCGATTGATAATTTCCACCGCACCGATTTCGATAATTCTGTGTCCTTCGTAATGGACGCCTAGCTTATTCATGCCGGTGGTTTCAGTATCGAGAACAATCTGTCGTGTCATATCAGTGCTCATAATATTCGTTTATGTCAGCCTTGGGCTTTTACCATGGAGTAAGTTTATCAGAGATGCGTAAACAGGTTGAAATTTTTACCGACGGTTCGTGCTTAGGTAATCCCGGCCCTGGCGGCTATGGTGCTATATTACGTTATAAACAGCATGAAAAAACCTTCAGTGCAGGTTATCACCTGACCACCAATAACCGCATGGAGTTGATGGCTGCTATCATGGCGCTGGAAGCGCTGACGGGTGCCTGCGAGGTCGTGTTTAGCACCGATAGCCAGTATGTCCGCCAAGGAATTACCCAATGGATTCATAACTGGAAAAAGCATGGTTGGAAGACTGTTAAGAAGAAACCAGTAAAAAACGTTGATTTATGGCAGCGGTTAGATGCAGCCATTCAGCTTTACACCCTTCGCTGGGATTGGGTAAAAGGCCATGCGGGTCATCCAGAAAACGAACGTTGCGACGAACTGGCGCGTGCCGCCGCCGCGCAGCCGATTTTGAAGGATACCGGCTATCGGATGGAAGCGTAAACCGGTGACGACTGAGAAGATTGAATTGGCTTGATACGTCTTTCCAGGAGCGCCGCTGCCGGTAGCTGCGGGTGGTGGCCTTTACTAGCCGCCGCAATCCCTGCATGAAAACTTTGTTTTTCAGAAGCGTCAGGCTGAGGGAGGAAGGGGTATTCACGCATAATTATCACGTAGAGGCAGTCAATAGCGAGGAAATAGCCGCTCAACAGTCGTGCATCTTGGCGTGATTATGGTGATATTTGCAGATAAGTACGGTGTCATAATTTAAAATTAAGCATCCCTAGCCAGCGCAATAGCCGTGTCTGCGCATGTCTTTGATTCTGGATTATTATATAGATTATTAGCGCATGCTCCTGTTTATGGCAAGATAGTTATTCAGAAATATGATTGAGGGGGAAATATCATGATAATTAAACCCATAGTGAGGCAACTACAAAACTTGAAATTAGAGCGGTGCTTTAGGCAAACAAACGATCCGCATCTACTTTAGCTGAGTGTTATAGCATCTCTGAACTGACCGTTTCTAAATTGTAAAAACAAGGTGTCCAGCAGCGTGGCTATATTCTCTATTCTTTGCAGGTGATGCTGTCACCCGCTAAGAAAGCAGTAGCCGTTTCTCTGCGTAACACGCTTTTCTCCGACAGAACGATCTATTGGCGGTCGTATACGAATTCTTAAACCCCGCCATATTTCGATTTAGCGCAGATTTTTATTTTAGATATGCCTGGATTGGGATTTTTTGTGACATAAACAAGAAAGCCTTAAAACTAAAGTATAAAGTGTTTAAAATCTATGAGTCTGGTTGTCTGTATGTTAAGATGAAATGTTTTCATTTATGCTAGATAAAATCTTACAACATATTTTTATGGGTACGGATTGGGTAACTCGATAAGTTCTTCCCATCTTTACAAAGCCAAGATCACGGCTCGAGCATACCCTAAGCTTATTTAGCTGATACTTATAGATAATAGAAAAGAATTTACAGATTGTCTTTTAACCTGCGAAAATACTCAACTACAGGAAAATATTAATTCGACCGTTTATGCGTAGAGCTTCATATGGGGCACCTTGTTAGCCCGCTGATACTTTCAAAAACGAATAGTATAGTTGAGAAATTTAATGGGTATATAGAAGATGTGCCGCAAAACTACTATTTGCATTCTGTTAAAGGGCTTGAGATTACACTGTATTGATATGCCTAGCTCTAAAATTAGGAGTTGCTTTAATCCGTATTGGCTAGTAAAACTCAATTACAGTCTATGAAATATTGTCATAAAATCAAATATAAATTATTTAATAACATACTATCTTCTTAGATATAAGATCTAATTTTAGTGCGGAATCACGGGTTCTATATTCGTAAAGGCATAGGAAACGCGAACAATGCTTACATAAGCGAACCGCAGTGCGCGCCAGGTGTTCTGCTGCCTGAGTATGGCAAACATCTGATCTGCCATATTTGGAAAACTGCACTTGCATGCGCTGCAAAGTCGTTTCTCTTTACTTTTCAAGTTTGATGAGTTTTTTTGCTTTACGGTAAGACGGCTCAATTTTCTGTCGCCAGGCACGCGCTTAGCCTGTGCCTGAAGTAGAGTCATGAGAAAGTCCTTAGTCACGACAAAATCCGGATGTTTGTGTGGACAAAATAACCCGGAACACTTTTGCTTTATGCATTTTGGGATATTTTTTACTCTTTTCGTTTTTTTTGAGTTACTTGATTTTATTCCGGGCGAGATAATCTATCTGATAATAAAGATTTGCACCACATGAGTCATCTATAAAACGGTTATTTCAGTAAATAGTAGTAACATTCGTGTGTTTACTCGATAAGTAGAAGTATTTCCTTAGTAGCATATCACTTATCCATCAACACGACAGCAAAGGGCAGGCGCTTATGTCTAATTATGTTTTTAGCATATCTTAGACATGCTAGAGTTTCGATTTACTGTCGCGATCAGGATGGTGGATATGAAAATCCATGACTTAAAATTATTCCGTGTTGAGACAACATATTACACAGATGCCTTTGATTGCTCGATCAGCGTTACGGTTGTATTGACGTCGCGCCAACTTAATGTGGAAAGTTCTTGTCTAGTGCTGTGTTCATCGAACAAAAGGCAGCCACCTAGCGATACATCAGTATCGCTCCTGACTTGCTCCCTCAAGACTCTTTCAGCTACGTGATCGTTTCGTAAATATTATTTAATCGCATGATGACTCACGTCTTAGGTGTGATCAGAAAAATTTGTCAAGGTATAATTAATTTAGCTTACCATTAGATCCTGGCAGAACTTTAAGCAGTTTAGTTTCATTTCTAACACTCTACAGGATTTTTGTCCTACTTTATGTTAAATTTACGTAAGTTCTAAGGGTGAATTAAAAGAATTTATTCAATTCAATTTGTGTAATCTGAAAGATTTTCTAGATATTATAAGTACGTGCTGCGAAAGCAGATCGGTGCTTTACTTGTATTTATAATAAATGAACGATTAGGTAATTACTTATGGCAGATAGCATCGATATAGCTAGTCAGAGCGAAGAAGCATTTCGTCAGCATGTGATAACGAATCATCGTGGTGAACCTTTATCAGTCACTGGTCGTTGCTACAACTGTGGAGATTTGACAGAGGGTAGTTTTTGCTGCAAAGAATGCGCAGAAGATTGGGAGAAGCGGAAATATTTTGAAAGCCAGAAAATTAAAGAGTAAATCTAAACTTCTACCTTTGTCTTTTAACGGTAGCTAACGGTAGCATAGAAATTTGCAGAGACTTTAAATTTAGCAAGATTTGAAATCTTAAGGAAATAGCATAATGAGTAAAACCTTGTTTACTTATAATGAATCGGCCGCCGTATCAGCCGGGCTGAATGACTTTATCAGGGATTCTGGCATTTCCGTCATAACTATCGAAGAAGCAAAAATAGTGAAAAGTCAAAATAGGTGCGATCTTCATTAAATTTTCAGACGAATCAGCAGATAGCACCTTATCTAATATCTTTCCGGTTGCATCCAAAAGAAGGATGGCTCTGACAATGCTTACGGAAGGCACCATGGCTATGCCGAAATTAAAAGTGTGAGCGAAAATATTCTCAGTACTATTAAAAGCTATTGTGCCAGAATTTATAGGGAAGAGTGCTGAGTTCTTGTTGTAGAAGATCTTTCATACTAAACAGGACGGCAGCGATCTATGTAACCTTGAAAGCCGAATCCCGTTTTCTTTTGATACGAAGCAGACTATCAAAAAGCGTCTCGAAAGCCAGGATGCAAAGATTATCGATATTATACTTTCCGCGCTTAAGGACAAGGATAAGCGTTGACATAATTCGCAATACAGCGGCTATTCATCTCAAGGCATACCGCTCGTTAACGTCTATTAGGATGCAATTCTATTTTGACGATAATTAAGCTTTTCCTGTAAATTAACGTATCAACGAAATGCTAACCTATAGTATAGCGAACAGGATTTTCTTTATTTTAAGAATATCTACGATCATGCCTGACGGCAGCATTGACTTATTAGCCCAAGACAGAGAGTTATCTATAAACGAAGCTTTGTCAAAGCAGACTTCTATATCCTTATAGATTCCTGCGATTTGTGAAGATCAGTCTCTCTGTATCTTGTCAGTTTGTTGTGCAGAGCTTGCTATAGAGAGCCGTCTTGCCCCGCCGCTGCACTTACAAGCGAATCGTATGGTTGAGCGATTTAATGGGCATATAAAAGATATACTAAAAGCTACGATTTTTATTTTGATAAAGAGCTTCAGTGTTACACTCCAATGATATGTTTGGCTCTGTAATTAGGCATTAATTTAATTGGTGTTAAGTAATAAAACTGCATTGCACTATATGAAACATAGGCACACAATTAAATTGTTTAAAACTAATCATTTACTTTCAGTATGTGACATCTATCTTTTAGGACTATAAAAATAATAAGGTTAAGAATGCATCTGATTAGTATTCCTGCACTGAGGGATAATTACATTTGGCTTTTATACAATAACGATGGTCAATGCTTAGTGGTCGATCCAGGCGAGGCAGCATCGGTATTACAAGTGCTTGCCAATCGAAATTTGACACCTGTCGCTATTTTATTAACCCATCATCATCATGACCATGTAGGCGGTATCGCCGAGCTGCTGCGGCATTTTCCGGTGCTGGTCTACGGTCCGGAGGAAACGCGCCCCAAGGGCGCTACCTGTATTGTTAACGAAGGCGAGACTCTGACAATGCTGGGTCATACCTTTAGAGTAATGGCATTGCCCGGTCATACACTGGGACATATCGGATTTTACAGCGCGCCCTGGCTTTTTAGCGGCGACACAATTTTTTCCGGAGGTTGCGGTCGGCTTTTTGAGGGAACATCAAAACAAATGTACGATTCTTTGCAGAAGGTTAATCAGCTTCCTCCCGATACAGCGATTTGCGCCTCTCATGAGTATACTTTAAGTAATTTGGACTTCGCTGCTGATCTAATGCCCCAAGATAGCGTTATTATAGGTTGTCAACGTGAAATTAGAGGGTTACGTCTTAAAAACCAACCCAGCCTGCCTACAACGCTGCATTTAGAGCGTCAAATTAATCTTTTCTTGCGTTGTCATGATATTGATTTACAAAATAAATTAAATGTTCATCCCGTCCTCGGTGAGGAGTGGTGTGTTTTTAGAGCATTGCGTGAGAAAAAGAATCATTTCTAAAGGTTTTCTCATTACGTGTATTTTTCGATTGGGGCGCTTTCATTTATTCCGATTGATATCTTGTTATGAAAAAATTATTGCAATCTTTATAGAAAATCTATTTAATAGTTTCAGCGATCGTATTCTACAGAGAATCCACGGTTCTTATTTTAACGTTTCTGGGTAGTGATTTTCGTTTTAGGAACGCCATCTAGATAGGATTTAAATCCGGCGAATAATGCGGAAGATAAAAAAATTATATCTTTATTCTCAATATTTTTTCGTAAGTATCAACTTATGAGTAGTAAAATTGTCTAATATCACGATATTCCTTGATATCAGTTAAGGAATGAGTCTTTGTGTTGTATAAGCAAGGAAAGTATATCTTTTTATTTCTTCATTAAATAGCATAGTTAGATTTAATCTAGATAAACGTGTGCTAGCAGTGATTATTGTCGTTTTCTAATAGGCTTTAGGTATCAACCGAGCATCGTTGACCTCGTCCTCTTCGGTCGTTTAATCTACTTATATTTCTCGTTTTTGATGCTTTATCAATGATGATAAACTTTTTTAGTGAAAATATAAAATTACTTAAAACCATAATTTTCGAGCATGAACTATAACGTGGCGCTCTTATTCAGTCGCATTTTCAGTCTTTTTTCTGTTAGCGTATTACGCTGAAAAGCGCGACAGAGTAGCAAGATTGCTTTGAATGCTAAAAATACTTTTCAGGAAAGTTTGGATTTCAGACAAGGTTAGATTATAAGACTTATGAGTAAGCGTTAGGATAAAATTATAATATGCATCAATTTTGATCTGCGATTCAGGTTTTGTCTAGGGTTAGAGCTGTCACTTCCAGTCTCACGACATTGCTTGCTTCAACGAGCTACAGTAGAAGAGCCTGTTTGATATCTATCCGCCGCTGTATGTGTAAAGTTACTTGCCTCAATTAATCGAATTATTTGTGATATTAAGCCTTCATTGTAAAATCTTCTATTCAAATCTTAGATAAAAATTAGCTATATCATATAGATGCATGGCTATTTAATAAACTAGGCAAAATACTCTAGATCTAAAGAAGTCCTTCAAAATGGAAGCATAGAAAATATATTATTATTTTTACATGAAAGAACATAACTGGAGGTGTTGGTCAGCAAGGGAGAATATGCCGTAAAGAAAGTTGTATATGTATTTTTTTATTAAATTAATATAACATTAATTAGCCTTATAAGGCTACCGAGTAGCGAGGTGTTAGTCGAGATATAGGCGAATTTTTGAACGTTACCGTATCCTTGATCTGATCAGGTTCGCTGTTCACGCAGGTTATGGATTAGGTGTTTACGTGACATGAAAGAGAACGCACCAAAACTAAAGCATAAAGATTTTAAAGGCGATGAGCCTGGCATAGCTGCATGTTGATATAAAATATCTTACGTAAATACCAAATAAAACTTTACGACGAGAGACTGGATTGATGTTTATTCGTATCTATAAAGCCAAGATCGTGGCTAATGCACAAAGTTTCTTGCGTAGCTCATAGTTAAGCATTCCCATGGCTATCTATTCGGCACTTATATATAATGGCAAAGAATTCACAGATCGCCTTTTTGGCTTTTGAAAACGCTCAGTAACGGGGAAACATAAATTCGACTCCTTATGTACAGAGCTTGATATAGAACACCGTCTTAGCCTACCGATGTATCCACAAACGAATGATATAGTCGAGCGATTTAGTAGGAATATAGAAGATATGACGAAAAGTTGCTATTTCGATTCTGGTGCAGAGCATAAGAGCATGCTGCACCGATATGTCTAGTTCTACAATTAGACATTTTCTTTATCAGTATTAGCCAGTAAAATTTCTATTACAACCGATGAAATTTTAGTAAAAACTAAATATAAATCTTTAAAAAACCATGTTCTCTTCTGGGATATAAAATTTATTCCTAATTTAGGTGAGAAATAACGGATAAATCGGTAGCCTAGTATCGTGCTGTATATTAAATAACGGATAAAGGCGCTTAAGGTTTTAATCTTAATACGAGCGTTATCAGTAGTGAAACGCCAACTGATCTTGACGCTTGTCTGCTTGCCTTGTTTATACCGAGTAGTGCCTTCATTGCACAATGTCTTAATCTTGTTATAAGATGACGATTTAAGCATTGGTCGAGCAACACATTAAGCTCGATTTTGCCATATTTAGCCAAATCCCATGTTTGAGTGTATGAACGCATTCAAAACGATTTTATAAAATCTTTGCCTAAGTAGGCAGGAAGGCTGAGTGCAATAAATTTAGGCTATGGATGTTGAGATTGGTCATGACTAGAGTAATTTGGTGTGTATAAGGATATTGTGTTGAGATATTTTAAGAAAGTGAGCTCAATCGATAGATCTTGGTTCTATGCTTAGTCATTTTGGTTAACCGACAATCCGCCAACGGCTCACCTCCTGATCAGAAATATTTTGCGCCTCTAACCGCTTGCATTTATAGTCCTTCTAAGGAGGTTTTTCAGGCCTAAACAGTAGTGTCACGCGTGTATTTAATTAATTGACGAAGAGTCTTGTTCATAAAAATTACCGGATGCATCGGGTAATAGGGCTGATAATATATGTTAAGCATATTTTAGCTTGTCGCGGCATAACCCAGCCGATCTGCATAAGCTTTTCTTTAATAAAAGAACGTTTGACTTTATTGATCTTGTTGGCACTTTTGTAAAATCTCTGCTAACGCTTTACTGCTCGGTCCCTTTACATGTCCCATTGATGTATTAAATTTCAATAAATTGATGAATTTAAAACTTTTTATACGGCATGTTTGCCATTGCTGACTAACATTTTCAATTGCATTCTTTCTTTTAGCGTGAGAGCAAGAATGTATTTGTCTATTCTTTATTTTAGGGGTTTTTAGCTTCAGCCATAAACACTGTGACTGCTATTTTACATGTTAAGACGCTAGTTTTTTAACTGTTATTAATTACCTTGTTTTCCTTTTTTCTCTTTCTGATAGGGTGTTTGTCGTTATATTATAAAAACAATAAACGCTAAATTTCGACGACAGTGTGCAGTTGGCGCGAGTTTTCTAGACTCTCTCATAGGGGGTATCCAGCTAAAATAGGTGGATACCTTGCTTCGTGATATAAAGGCAGGGTGTATGTTCTATCTGTGCTGGCGGCTTCTGATTACAGCTTAGTCAAATTCTCTGACAGATATTTAGCCACACCTCCCGGTGATGCGTTCATCCCTTTCTGTCCTTTTTCCCATTGTGCCGGACAGACTTCGCCATGCTCCTCATGGAATTGCAGGGCATCTACCATCCGCATCATTTCGTCCATATTACGCCCTAGCGGCAGATCGTTAACGACCTGATGACGCACGATCCCTTCTTTATCGATCAGGAATGAACCGCGAAGTGCAACGCCGGCGTCAGGATGTTCAATACCGTACGCTTTTATAATCTCGCGTTTGATATCCGAAACCATCGGATACTGAACCGGTCCGATTCCCCCTTTATCAGTCGGCACCTGCCGCCATGCCTGGTGTACAAAGACAGAATCGAAAGACACACCGATGATTTTCACTCCGCGCTTCTGAAACTCCGCGTAGCGTTTGTTGAAAGCAATCAATTCGGAAGGACAGACGAAGGTAAAATCCATCGGCCAGAAGAAAATAACTGTCGGTTTACCCTGGATATGAGATTTAAGATTAAAATTATTAATGATTTCACCGTTCCCGAGCACAGCGGCGGCGGTAAAATTAGGGGCGTGACGAGTGACAAGTACCATCTTTACTCCTGCAAAATAGCATTTGTGGATTAACAGGATTTAAACCTGCCTAAATGATTATTCTTAATGCGGCTATATATAAAGTTGATGTGACAGTACCTTACACTGATAGTGTTGCCATCGCTTGTATTACAATCGTTATTCTGTAACTGATTTTTCTTTTGCATCTTACGAAAAATCAGGACACTAAATAATATAGATACTTTGGTTGTTTTGTGAAATTAGAGTGTAAGAATATTAATTCTTATTTATTTTATCATATTTTTTCTTAATTATCTACCTTACCTGCTCAAGCTTAAGCTGTACTGAAAATACACACCTTTCAAGTGGATAAAGACTTTGTTAGAGAATGTCAAAAACAGCATAGCGGGCACTTTCCGTGCAATTAGTAGCTAACATATGACTTGTTGCTTGGTCTATTTTGAATACCGCTTTGAGTGACGTTATGATTTAGGAGTATCCATATTCCGCTTCTTCGTAGCAGCATTAAAGTACCCACAATGCTATACACCCTGTTAAAATTGGCTGAGTATAATAAATAATTAAGTATTTTTTGTTTGGTTTGAGGATTTCTGCGTCAAGCTGTAATGATTCTAGTTTTGAGAAAAATGATAGTGACCGATTGATTGTTAATCATCAGTCTTATTTAGTTATAACTAATCGAATTAGGAATTTGCTTGTGGCGGTATAATCTGGTAGATCTTTGTCTACAGTTTCAATTCGTTTTTAGTGTGCGCTTTTCGGTTTTAAGCGAGGTTATATTAACCTGTTGCAGTGCGATATCTTTATCTGCAAGCAATTTCAAGAGCTACTTTTCAAAAAATCTAATTTTATATTATATGCTAAATAACGAATAAACATGCTTGAGCTAGATAATGGCGTGATCAGTAGTGAAAAGTTAAGCAATCTTACCTTTATCTTATTGCGTTAATGTCCACCAGGCGGTAATTGCACTTTGCAACGCCTTAATCTCGTCAATATAACGATTGAGGGATTGACCGATAGGCACATTGAGTTGGATTTCTGCGCAGTGTGGTCAACTGCTGTGTTGATATTTTGAGATATATGAATGCTTTAAAGCGTTTTCATAAAACCTTGATTTGATTCAGCGGGAAAGCCGAGTATAACAAACCCATTCTGTGGATGTGAGGATTTTCTGTGACTGGTATAATTTGGTGTGCGTAAAGACATGGAGTTGAGGTATTGTCAAGAAAGCAGGAGCAATTGATTTTAATTCTATACTTAGTCACTTTAGTGGGTCGATGACCACGCCAACGGGTTACTAGCTATGAAGATATTGTACATCCTAATATATTTATATTCATAGCTCTTCTGAGCAGGTTTTTCAAGTCTTAAAGATAGCACGATGCGTCTGTGTTCAATTAATGCAAGAGAGATCTTAATTCATGCAAGGTTACTGGATGTATTAGATCATAGGGATGACATTTTAAAATCTTGGTTAATGTCTCGATACTTTTTATGCGTATAATTGATGCATTGAAATTTAAATTAATATATTCACAATTTTCTGCGCGGCATGCTTGCTATTGTTGATTAACGTTTTTGGTTGCATTCTTTATTCCCGCGTAAGGATAATAATATATTTTTCTGTTCTTCCATTTTAAGAAATTTCTTTAGTTGTAGCGACAGATGCTGTAACCGCTACTTTTTGCGTGTTAAGACGACAGGGTGGCAGTGAGCGCTTAACGACAGTGGGCGCTGCATATCCCCAGTAGGGTTGCCAATGGCCGTTAGCCCGTTAGCGAGAGCGAAATTGCTAACGCTTGTGGTAGAGATAACATTATAAAAATGTGGCTCACGTCGTGAAACTCGCTAAATAGCTGAGAGGAATCCTTGTTAAAGAAGGCCTCGGCGCAGGGAGGTGCCGCGGCTGATAAGTTGTTCCGTGATCGAGGTACGGGAAAAGTGCTTTATTGCTTTGTTTCATGACAGCAATAAACAAAGTAGTCAAGCATTATTGGGCAAGAGCAAATTGGTTGCGGGGGCCGGATTTGAACCGACGACCTTCGGGTTATGAGCCCGACGAGCTACCGAGCTGCTCCACCCCGCGTCTATAAATGCAAACTATACTCTGTAGCGGTTTTAATGCAACCACTTTTTGCTAAATAGCCACTATTTTTCTAATATTTATTTAATTTCGTCTGTAGTGATTTTTATAAATAACTTATTAATTTTATTTAAAAATAAATTTAATTATAATGTTAATCTGCTATTGTTCGCAGTTAGAATGAAACGACGCGAGAACGTAATGAGTAAACAGTCGGAAAACTATGTGATCGGTAGTGCTATTATTGCCACTCTTGCTGAGTGGCAATCCTGCCCTAGCGAGCGCAAAGAGCAGTACAAAAATGGTTAAATCATCCACTTTCTGGCGCTGGTTAAGGCGCACAACCATCGTAGTAAGCCGCTTCATGCCGGAGATTATGCTTATTAAGCACTTGAAACCCAATATGCTGCCGTTATCTTATGTCAAGGCAATTAGATCAATTTTGCCGCTATACAGGGCTGGATGCAGGCCGGTGACGATACTAGTTAATTAAGCTAGTACGGTATTAAAATGCTATCAAATAGAATGTGCGGATAATTACGGCAATGTCCAGTTTGCAGGGCTATTGCGCGTCGGTAGAGATTCTCTCATGAATAATTTTATGATAAAAGCCCCCCAGGGAGGCGGCTGCGTGAATTACAGCGACAGCGGGCCGCTGATGCTTTGCCTACGCTACTAAAATAGCTATGCTTACGGTAGCGTCGTAAAGGTATTAATCGAGCGCAGCGAAGTGGCGCGGGAAGGATATGTTAATGCAATTGATGCGCTACTGGGCTGACATTGAGAGAGAAGCCGTAGTGTATAAATTACTTAAGTAAAATCAATAGTTTATTTTTTTAAACTGATTTTTTCGTGTCCGTAAAAGGAGAACTACGCCGTGCTGTTGGGGGCGAAAGCGGACGTAGTCTCTGACCGTTTGCTGATTTCTATCGGTATCACGATCTTAGCGGAGGTCTCGCTGCTGGACAGGTATTGATTGTCACTACTATTTGAAAATAATCCATAGTTATAAATGCGCTATTATGCTAAGGGCTTGCGAGGTATAAACGCGCCCTGAAGCTTCTGCGCGCCGATATGTGAGCGAAGCGAACTTCTAATGGCATAGTCCTAGAATCCGTGTCAGCGACCTGTTGGGTGTTTTTTACGATATAGAGATCGTGCATATAGATGCGATTATAGTTACTTATCGAAGTGTCTTATGGTTTTCAATATCTTAGAGTGTTTTATTAATTTTCTCTAAGAGATCTGAATGAGCTTTAAATCGGTAGTGACAGTTTAGTCTCGAGTCATTATATAGATCCTCATGGTAGAGTCTTGTTTATGGCAAGATGGCTGCTTAAGAGATATAGTTGAGCGCAAAATATCATGATGATTAGACGCCATAGTCAGGCAACTACAACAACTAAAATCATAGCTGCTTTTTAGGCAAGTAACGAGCCAGCATCTACTTTACCTAAGCATTATGCGTTTCTAAATTTAAACGGGTAAAAACAAGATAGTGTTGATGAGCATAGCCGTATTTTTCATGGTTTTTAGATAATGCTATAGCTTGCTCAGGAAGTCGTGGTTGTTTTTTGCAGCGGACGCTTTTTCTTGCATTGGACCGATCTGTTAGTGATTGTGCGCAAATTCTTGAGCTCTGTCGTATCTCAATCTGACCTGCCTTTCTGTTTACTCAGCTATATATCGGGGTATGTGTGATAGAAGGGGGAAAGACAAAAATTAAAATACAAAGCATTTAAAAGCTATGAGACTGGTTACCTGCATGTTGATATGAAATATTTTTTACAAATGCCACATGAAACCTCACGATGTTATCTTTTAGTGGGTATGGATTGACTGACTCGATGGGCTTTTATTCGGCTACAAAGCCAAGACAGGGGCTCATGCACGACGCTTCTTGCGTGATCTGAGTCGAGTATGTTTCATGACTATTCATCGGGTACTGACAGACAATGGAAAAGAATTTATGGATCGTCTTTTGGTCTGCGAGAACGCTCAGCCATCAGAAAAAATGCATTCGACCGCTTATATGCAGATCTTAATATAGAACACCGTCTCAACCCACTAACGCACTAGTAAACGAATGGTATGATCGAGCGATTTAATGGGTCTATAAAAGATATTCTTTAAAGCTGCCATTTTCATTTTAGTGAAGAGCTTGGGATGACACTGCAGTGATATATCTATCCCTATCATTAGGAATGATTTCAATTAGTATTAAGGTAGTAAAATTTGATTTTAGTCTATAACTATTGATACAAAATTTCGGGATATGACACTAGATGTATTATTCATCTTCAGAAATTGTGTAGTCTTTGCTGCAGGCTTTATCGGCTCTCCTGCCTGCTATAAATTTATCTTTATAGGGGGTCTTTATGATATTGCACCGGGAAAGCTCTGAAATGTTTTCTCTAGAAAAAGTTGACTTTGTTGACTGAAAAAGCTTAAAAGCTTCAATGATACAGATTTCAGATACAAAAACATGCAAATTAATCTTCAGTGATGTTCTGATGGTGCCGAAGGCCGGACTCGAACCGGCAGGCCCAGAGGCGGTTAATTTTGAGTCAACTGCGTTTACCAATTTCGCCACTTCGGCAGTGAGTCAAGGGATACGAATAGTAAGATACATTATATCTTTAACAGATCCAGGCGCAATACTAATTGTCTTTCCGGCGCGTAACTTATAAAACAGCCATATAATGCATTTTGCATCTATTGGCTAAGATGTGCAGAAGGGGTTGCATATGTCAGCCCCTCGTCTCTTGGCTAAATTTTGCCGTCGGTTTACATGCTTTCCTGCGCTTTTTAACTATCGCTGGCACCCCGGGCACCAATAAAAAGGTCGGCCGGAAAATGAGTCTTTCTCAATTACTTTGCCACAGCGCTCGCAGGATTTTCCAGCACAGTGAAAGACATGAAAACGAAACTTTACGCCGTGGTTATCTTTAGCGCTTGGCTTGCCACGGGTGGCGTAAGATAAGCGCGGGATGTCGAGAATGGCCTGACACAAAAGCCGTTTCTGCTCCTCGTTAAGATCGCGCGGTCGATCTTGTGCCGACCGCCGTGCTTGCCATAGAATTTCTACCCGCAGATAATTCCCCAGGCCTGCAATAAAGGATTGATCCAACAGTAGTGCGCCAAGCTGCCGGCCGGAAAAGCGTTTAGACATCAGCCTCGTCTGCACGGTTTCTGCTGTTAGTTTCTGATCCAGAACATCCGGGCCGATGTGTAGCAAAAAGGGATGCTCGGCAACCTTTTCAGCGCTTAAAATACTGATTTCTGATGCGCTGTAGAGCAGGATCGCAGTGTTTTGATTTTCCAGCCGTACCCGCAGGTCGCGTTTCGTCGGCGGCGTTTCTCCCGCTTTAACTATCCGCCAGACGCCATATAGCTGGTTGTGGCTGTAAAGCACTAATCCATTGGAAAACGAGGTCAAAAGCGCTTTACCCCGTGCCTCAATCTTGTCGATTTTTTGCCCGGCAATGTGCGTCTCCCAGCGTTTCAGATGAGGAAAGGAAAACCACGCCAGGATAATCGGTAAATGTGACATCGCCTGCATTAAGTCATCGGCTGTACGATGTATTTCCGGTCCTTCCGGCATTTTTTCTCCTTTTAATCATGCTGAATACTAATGATAGATTCCTGTAGGAAAAGTTGTCCGTTACATCTCTGAAGATAGCATTATTTTTTAAATAATTTAGGTTTAACTATTTACTAGTATTTCATAGACTGCAATGGAGTTTTACTACCGAATACTGATTGAGGTGATTCTTAATTATAGACATAGACATATCGGTGCGGTCTGATTTTAAGATTTTTCCCATACTAAAAATAGTGAGTTTGCAGTGCATTTTCTATACGCCTATTAAATTGCTCTATCATAGCCTTCGTTTGTGAGTGCATCAGTGAGTTAAGACGGTGTTCTATATTAAGCTCTGCACATAAGCGGTCGAATTCACGTTTTCTAGTGGCTAAGTGTTTTCGCGGGCTAAAAAGACGATTTGTAAATTCTTTTCTATTGTCTCTCAGTACCCGATGAATGGTTATGAGACACTCTTGATTTAAATCACGTAAGAAACATCGTGCATTAGCTACGGTATTAACTTTATAGAGACGGATGAAAACTTATTCAATAGCTAAACATATATCTACGAAAAGATAACTTCGTGAGATTTTATTTGGCATTAGTGAAAGGTATTTCACATTAACATACAGGTAACAGGCTCATAGTTTGTAAACGTTTTATGTCTTTTGGTGGTTTCTCCTTCATCTTATGCAAAGGCCCAAATCCATGCCTGGGTAAAAAGTAATCCAGGCTAGATTGAGATCCAGCAGGCTTTAAGAATTCGCATACGACTGCCAACAGATCATCTAGTCATAGAAAAAGTATCTTCCGTAGGGAACGGCTACAGCTTCCTGAGCAGGTAACAGCGTAGAGCTATGATTCTCAATCACTATCTTGTTTTTTATTTAGAAGCGGTCACTTCATAGAGGCAATAATGCTTAGCAAAGTAGATGCTGTCTCGTTGCTTGCCTGAAGAGCGGCTCTGATTTTAGGTATTGTAGTGGCCTGACCGTGGAGTCTAATTATCACAATATTTTCTCTTAATTGTATCTATTAACAACTATTTTGCTATGAATCGGTCTGTGCGATAAGAGTCTATATAATAATCTTCGATCAAGGATTTAATCCCTTATAATACGAAGTATTAGAAGAGCTAGAATGAGCTAACTTTGGTTTCATATTTATATGCTCTCCTTATATTACATGCCGGAATTTAGAAGTTTGCATTGCGCGGACTTCGTGGGAAGGGTATGACATCACGAATATTTTGAATGCCTGTAACATAAATTATTAATCTCTCGAAACCTAATCCAAAACCTGCATGCGGAACGGTTCCATAGCGGCGTAAATCACGATACCACCAGTAATCTTCTTTATTAAGACCCATTTCTTCCAAACGTACATCCAGTCTATCCAAACGCTCTTCACGCTGTGATCCGCCAATGATTTCACCGATGCCGGGAGCCAGCACATCCATAGCGGCGACGGTTTTGCCATCGTTATTTATCCGCATATAAAACGCTTTGATATCCTTAGGATAATTCTTTACTATCACGGGCGCTTTGAAATGTTTTTCTGTTAAGTAGCGTTCATGCTCAGAAGATAAGTCAATGCCCCAGAAAACCGGAGTTTCAAAGGTCTTATCACAGTTTTGCAGAATCTTTACTGCCTCGGTGTAGTCGACTTGCGCGAAATCTTTAGTTATTAAGTGTTTCAGACGGTTTATTGCTTCTTTGTCAACCCGCTCGGTGAAGAACTGCATATCTTCAGCGCGTTCTATCAATACGGCCTGAAACACATATTTCAGCATCGATTCTGCTAAGCTAGTGATCTCCTCCAGGGTGGCAAATGCCACTTCTGGTTCAAACATCCAAAATTCCGCTAGATGACGGCTAGTATTAGAATTTTCCGCTCGAAACGTCGGACCGAACGTGTAGATTTTTGATAGCGCGCAGGCATAACTTTCCCCGTTCAACTGGCCTGAAACGGTTAAAAAAGCCTCTTTGCCAAAGAAATCTTTATCGTAATTGACTTTGCCATCGATCGTGCGAGGTAGATTTTCTAAATCGAGGGTCGAAACGCGGAACATTTCACCGGCGCCTTCGGTATTAGAGGCGGTAATCAACGGCGTTGATACCCAAAAGAAACCCTTCTCGTTCATAAAACGGTGAATGGCGTGTGATAGCGTGTGGCGGACTCGCGCTAGCGCGCCAATCAGGTTAGTGCGCGGGCGAAGATGGGCCACTTTGCGCAGGTATTTAACACTGTGGTGTTTAGCAGCCATAGGGTAGGTATCTGGATCATCGACCCAACCCAGCACTTTAACGGCCTGAGCCTGAATTTCGTAACGCTGACCGCTTCCCAAGGATTCTACTATCCGGCCGGTGACTGATACAGAGCAGCCGGTTGTCAGGCGTAGAATTTCGTTCTGATAATTAGGCAGAGTGTTATGAATAACAGTCTGTAAGGGAGCGAAGCAGGAACCATCATAGATGGTAAGAAAGGAGATTCCCGTTTTAGAATCTCGGCGGGTACGCACCCAACCCTGTACAGTGACTTGACTGTCAGTCAGCATGCGCCCTTGCAGTACATTGACTACAGACACTACGGTCATAACATGCTCTCTTACGTAGTTAAAATAGCGAAAAACCGTTGGTTTGTTAACGGACCATAGTATGTTACTTGGCGGTGGCAAGACCACAAGAGAAAATTGCATATTTCTGATGGTGATGATCCTTATGGCACGCAATCTAGGAGGCTGACTGGCGTTAAAGCTAGGTAAGGTGCCGTCTTTCAGATGCTTTTGTTCAAGACGGGGAACGGGAATCGTGGCTTGGCAGGGGGGGGGGTTAACTGGCCTTTTTGATAACCAGCGGCACGCCGAAAGCCTTACGTAAGGCGCGAACAAAGGTTTTATCGTGACAAACCGTTTTCTCTGGGCTGTCTGATAGCTTCGCTACTGGTTTGCCGTTGCACTCTACCAGTTTGATGACGATGTTCAGTGGCTTAACGGAGGGAATATCGCAGTTTAGTCGGGTACCGATGCCAAAAACGAGATTAATACGCTGCCAGAAATGGCGGTAAAGCATTAGCGCCTTCTCAAAATCGAGGCTATCGGAAAAAACTAGTGTTTTTTCAATCGGATCGATACCCAGACGTTCATAATGTGCAATCGCCTTCTCGCCCCATTCTACTGGATTGCCAGAGTCGTGACGCAGGCCCTGATAGGCATGCGCAAATGCCGGCCCAAAATCGCGCAAAAAAGCATCCATCGTGATGCAATCGGTGAGCGCAATCCCTAGACGATCGGGGTATTCGTCTAGCCAGGCCTGCAGCGCGGCGCGCTGGCTGTTAGCCAAATTGGGGCTTATCTGCTGATGCGCCTGGAACCATTCATGCGCCTGGGTGCCGACTGGCGGCAGGCCGCATTCCCACGCCAACTGGTAGTTGCTGGTGCCGATAAGATAAGGAAACGTCCGCTGTAGTTCAGTGACGACTTCAAACTGGACCTGGCGCGAGAAGCGGCGGCGGGTTCCGAAATCTATGAGTCTGAAGTGGGATATGTCTATATCCGCACTGATATGCCTAAAGTGATGTAGCTTCTTCCGAAGCTGCGCTACCGCATCACCTGGCACGATTTGCTGCGAGCGGCGGCGGTGCACTACTTCGCTTATCACTGCGAGCAGCGGCACTTCCCATAAAATGACTTCGCGCCATGGGCCGCTGATACGAATATCGAGTTTACCGTGGTGACTGCCTACCCAGACTTGGCTCGGATTAAAGCGGAATTGGCGTAGCCAGTTAAGGTAATCACTTTGAAAAAACGACAAGCCGCGCAGGTAAGCAAATTCTTGCTTGTCCAATTTTAGACTACGCATCATCTCTATCTGGGCGCTGATATCGGCAGCGTATTCTCCGAGCAGATCGTCCCCGCAACAGCGGAACTCCGCGCTTACTGTCACATCATAATAACAATGAAAAACGGCCTGCTGCATATGAAATTTATAGGCATCAGTGTCGAGTATCGACGTTAAAATTGGATCGGTAGCAACATTCATGGTGCGTTCAAGCATCCTTTTACGACATTTCATCTTAGTCGGATAAGGGGTAACGGTCATGAAACGCCGTGTTATCCTATAATTCTAGTCATATCAGAGCACAATTGGCGTGATAACGTCGGGCTAAACGTGCCGTTTACGGGTTAGTCGCCTGGTTGTTTGGGAAGGGTTCCCTGATTACCCGCATTGTTTTTTCTGCGAAAGCTGTATTTTAGCGCGCTTGCAGGGCTTTACAATGGCAACCTGTCCCTAACTGGAATAGACTTAACAGTAGAAATTGACACTGATGCCTAAAGGTTCACTATGACGGAACAGCCGAAACCTAAGTACCGCTATGATTATCGTAAGCCAGATTATACGATTACCGATATTCACCTTGATTTTGATCTCGAAGCTGAGAATACGACTGTTACAGCAACTAGCACCGTGATTCGTCAGGGCCAAGCCGGCGCCCCATTGCTGCTCAACGGCGAGGATTTACGCCTGCTGAGTTTGAGGATAGATCACCAAGAATGGACGCATTATCGCCTGGATGTCCCGGGATTAGTCATTGAGCAATTGCCTGCTACTTTTACCCTGACTATCAAAACGCTGATTTATCCCTCTAAGAATACCGCCCTGGAAGGGCTCTATCTTTCCGGAGACTCGCTCTGTACTCAATGCGAGGCGGAAGGTTTTCGCCGTATTACATTTTATTTGGACCGTCCGGATGTTCTGGCGCGGTTTACTACGCGCCTTTTAGCGGATAAGCAACGCTATCCGTTCCTGCTATCCAACGGAAACCGTATTAATTACGGGGATAACAACGATGGTCGGCATTGGGTAATCTGGGAAGATCCTTTTCCGAAGCCGTGTTACCTCTTTGCGCTGGTGGCGGGGGATTTTGATGTGTTGTGTGACAGCTTTACTACCCGTTCTGGCAGAGAGGTGACGCTGGAACTGTTTGTCGATTGCGGTAGTTTAGATCGTGCTGACTGGGCGATGGCGTCCCTTAAGCGCGCCATGCGTTGGGATGAAAACCGCTTTGGTCTAGAGTACGATCTGAATATCTATATGGTGGTAGCGGTTGATTTCTTCAATATGGGCGCTATGGAAAATAAAGGGCTTAACGTCTTCAACGCGAAATACATTCTGGCTCGGGCGCAAACCGCCACCGATCTAGATTATCTTAATATTGAACGGGTCATCGGCCATGAATATTTCCATAACTGGACCGGAAATCGTATCACTTGCCGCGACTGGTTTCAGCTCAGTCTGAAAGAGGGCCTGACCGTGTTTCGCGATCAGGAGTTTAGTTCGGATATGGGATCGCGTGCTGTTAATCGCATTAATAATGTGCGCTTGATGCGTAGCGCGCAGTTTGCTGAAGATGCCAGCCCCATGGCACACTCTATTCGTCCCGATAAAGTAATTGAAATGAATAATTTTTATACCTTGACGGTGTATGAAAAAGGCGCCGAAGTGATCCGTATGCTGTATACCCTGCTGGGAGAAGAAAAGTTTCAAGCCGGCATGCGCCTATACGTTTCTCGCCATGAAGGCAGCGCCGCCACCTGTGAGGATTTTGTCGTTGCGATGGAGAAGGCCGGCGATATCGATTTGACGTTATTCCGACGCTGGTATAGCCAGTCGGGCACACCAGTGGTGACAGTGTGCGATGATTATAATTTTGAATTGAAGCAATATACTCTGCAAGTTACGCAGATGACGCCGCCAACGTTAGACCAGCAGGAAAAACAGCCGCTACATATTCCTCTGGATATTGAACTGTACGATAACCGTGGACGATTGATCCCGCTACAGCATGCTGGCGCGCCGGTAAATTTGGTGTTGAACGTGACTGAAAGCATACAGACGTTTATTTTCGATCATGTGCCATCGCTGCCTATCCCCTTGCTATTGCGCGAATTCTCCGCGCCGGTGAAGCTTAATTATCCCTATAGCGATCAGCAATTGATTGCTCTTATGCGCTTTGCTGCTAGCGATTTCTCTCGCTGGGACGCGGCGCAAAGTTTGCTGTCTATTTATATCCGTTTGAACGTGGCTGCCTATCAGGAGGGGCATCCGCTGATGCAGCCGCTGCCACTGCATGTGGCTGAGGCGTTCCGTAGTATTTTGCTTGACCTAGAGCTGGACCCGGCGCTGGCGGCGCAGATACTGACCTTGCCGAGCGAAAATGAAATGGCTAGTTTGTTTGATAGTGTAGATCCGTTTGCGATTCACAGGGTCCATGATGCTTTGACCAGGTGTCTTACGAATGAGCTTGGTGATACGCTATTAGCGGTTTATCGCACTAGTACCTATGGCGAGTATCGGGTAAATCACCGCGATATCGGCCTGCGCGCGCTGCGCAACTGCTGTCTTCACTATCTGGCGTTTGGTGATCGCGATTTCGCGGTTTCTCTTATCACCACGCAATATTATCAGGCCGACAACATGACCGATACGCTGGCGGCAATAACGACGGCGGTGGCGGCGCAGTTAACCTGTAAGGCCACGCTGCTGGCTGAGTTCGAACAGCGTTGGCATCAAGATGGTTTAGTAATGGATAAATGGTTTAGTCTGCAGGCTACCAGTCCAGCTGAGGACGCACTGGAGCATGTGAAATCGTTGCTTGGCCACCGCGCTTTTAGCCTTAATAATCCTAATCGCGTTCGGGCACTTATCGGCACGTTTGTCACCAATAATCCTGCGGCATTCCATATGGCTGACGGTAGTGGTTACACCTTTTTGCTAGAGATTATTGCTGAGTTAAATACCCGAAATCCCCAAGTCGCTTCGCGTCTGATTGAGCCCTTGATTCGGTTTAAGCGCTATAATCTTCCTCGTCAGCGGCTGATGCGTTTGGCGTTAGAGCAATTGAAAGCGCTTAAGAATCTCTCCAGTGAACTGTTTGAGAAAATAAGTAAGGCGCTATCTGATGTTTAAGCAACTGTGGTTGTCTGCGATTCGTTGGGATCGGGAGGGCGAACAAGCCGGGTTATCGCCGAGTGCTAATAGGCGATAGTTCGCATGGCATTCGGAAGAATGTTATTTTTTAAGGAAAGCATTGTTTCCTTTTTTCACGCTGATGATTAATAATACTGTCCCTATTATAACCGGGAATTAGGAGAACCTATGTTATATCCGCTTATAAAGCAAGCATTGTTTCAGCTTGACCCGGAACAAGCCCGTGAATTAACTTTTCGGCAGCTTAAGCGCATTACTGGCACACCGCTGGAAAGGCTGATTCGCCAATCGGTAGCGACAAAAACTGTCAACTGCATGGGTATCGCTTTTAAAAATCCCCTTGGGCTTGCTGCAGGATTAGATAAAGACGGTGATTGCATTGATGCGTTTGGCGCTATGGGCTTCGGTTTTATTGAAGTAGGCACGGTCACGCCTTGTGCGGAGCTCGGTAATGAAAAACCGCGTCTATTTCGTTTGGTGAAGGCTGGCGGCCTGATAAATCGCATGGGGTTTAATAACCATGGTGTAGACAACCTAGTGGAGAATATCAAGAAATCTCACTTCAGCGGCGTATTGGGTATTAATATCGGTAAAAATAAAGACACTCCAGTAGAGAAGGGAAAGGATGATTTTCTCACCTGCATGGAGAAGGTTTATCCATACGCTGGTTATATTGCGGTTAATATTTCATCTCCCAATACGCCGGGGCTGCGCACACTGCAATTTGGTGAGGCGCTGGATGAATTGTTGCTGTCGATAAAAAATAAGCAGGCTGCACTACAAGCTCATCATCATAAATATGTGCCGGTGGCGGTAAAAATAGCCCCTGACATGAGCGAGGCGGAATTGATTCAGTTTGCTGATAGTTGTATTCGTCATAATATTGACGGAATTATTGCAACCAATACCACTACATGCCGCGCGCTAGTGCGGGGCTTGGACCATAGTACCCAGAGTGGTGGTTTGAGCGGTCGACCGTTGCAATTGCGCAGCACAGAAATTATTCGACAATTGTCTGCTGAGTTACAAGGCAAATTACCGATTATTGGTGTTGGCGGTATTGATTCGCTGATTGCAGCTAGGGAAAAAATGGCGGCCGGCGCTTCGCTTATTCAGATCTATTCGGGTTTTATTTTTCATGGTCCGCGCTTGATAAAGAATATTGTCAGCGACATTTAGACAATCTTGATGAAATAATGAAGGCTAGAGGTAGGTTTCTTATCTAGCCTTATTGATTTCTTATTCTTTTATTTTTAATTTAGGATCAATTAAATTTTTTGCTCTACATGTGACTCGTTATTCTTTACCTGATTTTGTTCGAGACTTAATGATATTAAGAGCTTATAAATCTATTGTTGCTTTTTAAAACGAATTTGAATGATGACTCTCCAAGTTACTATTCGTAACTTTGACTATCTGGATCTCGTGTCTGCATTGTATGATGAGTGAGGCGTTGCAAACATGATTAATACTGTGCTCCTAAAAAATATTCGGCTAAGGTCTTATATAGCCAAGCGGTGATTATGTTGATTTTCAACAGACTAGAATTTCATAGCGGTACTATGCATATATTTTACAGTTCTTTTCTAACAAGTTAGTCAATCAGCCGATTGGTCTTGGAATTTATAAGTTAGTTATAAAATCAGTTAATTATAGATAAGTAAGTCTGATGACTTATCATTGAACTTCATTACGCGATTTACTTAGCAAAGCTTAAGTTAAACTAGAAATAGATATTTTCAAGTGAATAAATATTTAGAATGTGAAAAAAATAACGGCTAATTACTATGCGATTTTTAGTTAAAATATGACTTTTATTTAGTATTTAAACACGTAAAAGCGGCGAGAATATCCGTGGTTAGATTTGAAGAAATTTTCTAAAATAGAAGAATACAAAAATGCATTACTATCCTTGCTTCTTCAGAGCAAGAAACGCAATTAGAAGCGTTGGTTAGCAAGGGCAAGTATGCTGTATAGAAAGTTGTTAATGCATTTGTTTCTATTAAATTGCAATGGATTAATTTGATCTGTAAATCAATAAAATATCGGATCGTTAGTCAAGATTTTACAAATAGATGCTCGGAAGAGATCGATCTTTAACGCATTTTTCTTTCGAAGAAAAGATTAAGGAAGTATTGAGTTGTAAACCTAGCAAACGGGTATATGACAACATTTTTGATAGCGATGTCGAAGTGTATTTAATTTCACTCAGTTACAGCAGGGTGTTAGAGAGCTATGAACAGTGGGCCTTGTAATCTCTCTCCGATAAATTCGCGATCAAGATGTTTCTCTTTTATCTATTTAAATTTGAGTATCAATTTCACCAACGTTATTATTTGACTAGTCCTGCGCTTGTTGGTGGCTGTCTTGAAAGCATCCAGAATTTTATACGTTCTGTTAAGTCTAGAGCGCTTTTGCTTATTATTTTTTCTCCTGCTGTGATAAAAAAATTATCAAAATCTTTTTATGGGAAATAATCTCAATAGCTTGAGCGATTGCATTTCACGGCAAATTCACAGTTCTTGTGGTTGCTTTTTAAGGAATAATTCAGTTTGAAAAACGCTATTTCAATCGAATTTAAATTCGGTGAATAATGCAGAATATAAAGCAGAATTACATCTTTAGCCTTAATAGTTTTTATGCGATTCACTTTTTTATTATATAAATTACTTATTTTTACTATACTTATTGATGCAAGTTTAAGAATAACACTTATTTTATGTTAGCAAGGAAAGCATGTTTGTCTATTGCTCTATCGATTAGCATAGTTATGCTTAATTGAGGTAGACGTATATTGGCAGTGAGTTTTGTAATTTTCAGTAGGTATATGTAACATCAGTCCGGGGTTATTGATCTTGTTTTGCCGCTTTATAGATGATGATGAGCTGTTCTGTTCAAAAATGCTATATTTTTAGACTACAATTCGCGTGTATGAGCTACATTACCGCACTCTTGTTCGGGTGGCATATACGGTTTTCAGGGAGTCCTGTATTTTACACAAGGCTAAAACACAAGACTTATCAATAAGCGTTAGGAGAAAATTAGAATACAAATCAATTTTTAATCTGTGATTCTGGGTTTCTCTAGGTTTATAGCTGTAAATTCCCTGTCTTACGAAATAGCTTATTCTAGCGAGTTTCAGTAGAATAGCTTATTTGGTATCTATCCGCGGATATGCGTACAGGGCTATCTGCCTTAATTAATTCGATTATTCGTAATCTTAAGTTTTTGCTGTAAGCAATGTACTATAGAAAAATTAGCTATAGCCTATAGATGGATGATGTGTTAATAAATTTAAATAGATAAAAGTTTTTTAGTTAAATAACATGCGTAATTAGTTGTAATTATGAGTAATTAAGTGATTTTATTTATTTTAATCTTTAGTTTATGTGTAGAATGATGGGTTCTACGCTCGAATGCAAATATAAGGCGCATACAATTCTTATATAGGCAAATGGCAGGGCCAGGATAGCCGCTGGGTTAGCGTAGCAAATATTCTATCTACTAGAGTTTATGAGATTGCGCTTGTATGCACAGAATAGGAAAAAGTTAAAGATGATAAATCATAAGAAAGATTGATTTATATTGCATTTTTTTGCATTTTTTTTGATCTCAGGCCGACTATGAACTGCATGGTACGCATCTGTTGTGGGTTTTTAACATTCTTTAGCAGAGTATTTCTTTAATTAAAAATTATCGATTCTGAGTATAGCTTAAGTTTGATTGCTTAAGATGCGTAAGCATGCTTTTTTGGCTAAAGACACCAGTAATTCATGACAATTTTTACCTGTCTGTAGAGTTAATAGCCGTCTTGTAGAGAAACTTTACCGGATACCGTCTCTCCCCTTTCCAGTTGGGAAATTGTTTTTGCAATATAGGCGATGGCCTCATCTGGGTATGGTACTGCGGCAATATGCGGTGTGATGGCAATCCGTGGGTGAGTCCATAGCGGATTTTCCTCAGGCAGGGGCTCTTTAGAGAAGACGTCAAGCATGGCGCCTTTGATCTTGCCGGCGTCCAATGCAGCAAGTAGATCGGCTTCAACTAAATGTACACCGCGCGCTAGATTTATGACGTATGCGCCATCTACAAGTTGCTCGAGCAGCTCGCGGTTAATAATACCTATTGTTTTCGGCGTGCTAGGTAGTAAGTTAATTAGAACACGAGTACTCCTAAGGAAAGGAGTCAGCTCTTCGTCATTAGCATAGCTGGTTACGCCGGGGAAATCTTTTTTACTGCGGCTCCAGCAGCGTACCGGGAATCCCCAGCCAATTAGGCCTTCTGCAACCTTGCCGCCGAGGACGCCAGCCCCGAGAATGCCGATAGTGAAATCCTCACGGTGATAATATTCTAGCGGTTGCCATTTACTCTGCTGTTTTTGCGTCTGATAGTCGTCAAAACGACGGAACCATTGTAAGACCTGGCTAACGGCATATTCCTGCATCTGCAGCCCCATTCCGGTGTCTTCTAGACGGAATAGGGGTATATTGTAAGGTAGCATGTCTGGATAATCTTGCAGTTTACTCAGAATTGCATCAACTCCAGCTCCAAGGGTAAATACTCCTTTTAGTCCTTTACGACCGCTAAGCATTTCTACCGGCGGATCCCAAACTAATGCATAGTCAGCGGGCTGATGGTCGCTCTGCTCCCACCGGCGCACTCGCGCCGCTGGCATGACCTGATGAAGGCGGCTCAGCCAATACGCAGTATCAAAAGTTGGGTAATGAAAAAGAATTTCCATACTGCCTCCTTATTTTCTTCAGCTTACTCAAAATAGTGTGCTATGCAAGCATTCATGTAATAAAAATCAGTATCTTGTGAATTCTTAAGAATCAACTTAGATGAAGTTTGTGTTACATATTGGAAAGCAGCATGACTTTTTTGAAAGATTTATTTTTTTATTTTGTATCAATATTTTATAGACTGCAATAGAGTTTTACTGCCTCAATACTTATTTAAGTAATTTCTGATTGTAGATCTAGACACATCGATGCGGTGTGATATTAAATTCTTTGCCAGATAGAAATAATGGATTTGCAGTATATCTTCTATACGCTCATTAAATTGCTCGACCATCCTATGCGTCTGTGAGTGAATCAGTGGGTTAATACGGTATTCTATATTAATCTCTGCACATAAGCGGTCGAATACATGTTTTCTGGCGGCGGAGCGTTTTTAACCAGTCTAAAAAGACGATCTCTTAATGATTATGCCATTGTCTGTCAGTACTCGATGAATAGCCATGGGATGTGCTTGACTAAGATTATACAAGAGACGTCGTGTATTAACCGCGGTTTTGGCTTTGTAGAGACGAATAAAAACTTATTGAGTTGCTCGCTCTATACTTGTAAAAAGATAACGTCGTATAGCTTTGGTTTTTTGATTTCTATTTTATGTCAAGAGAGCTCTACACTCCATGCCTGCGCAAATAGCGATCCAGGCCCGATCGATATACGGCAATAATTTACTTAAGATCGCTACCAGATTGTCCCGTAGGAGAAAAAGAATTTTTCTCAGGAAAACGGCCACTGCTTCTTGGTCCGGTGATAGCATAGTCTGCAAACTATAGGGAATATGGCCATGATCCTTAATACCATCTCGTTTTTGCCATTTAGAAAAGGTCAGTTTAGAGATGCCATAACGCTTATCTAAAGTAGATGCTGGCTCGTTGCTTATCTGAATAGCGGCTCTGATTTTAGGTGTTTTGTTGCCTGACTATAGAGTCTAATCATCATGATATCTTCCTATCTATCTCTCAGTAGCCATATTGCTATGAATAGTGCTGTGCGACGAGGGTCTATATAATGATCCAGGACCAAACACCGATCCATAGTCAACATTATTTTCGACATCTATAAATAAAACTCTACGCTATTTATCTAAACTTCAATACACTTAAACTAAAACAACAACACCCACAGATAAACAATAATACACAATACTATTTTATCATGTGTATTATTGTTTAGTTTATCAAAAATAATAGTACAACTAGACTTATAAGTCTAGTTGTACTATTATTTTTGATAAACTAAACAATAATACACATGATAAAATAGTATTGTGTATTATTGTTTATCTGTGGGTGTTGTTGTTTTAGTTTAAGTGTATTGAAGTTTAGATAAATAGCGTAGAGTTTTATTTATAGATGTCGAAAATAATGTTGACTATGGATCGGTGTTTGGTCCTGGATCATTATATAGACC
>JBQQPY010000003.1:0-16874 GCA_052258065.1 Sodalis sp. (in: enterobacteria)
GTAGGCATAAATAATCTGCTTATTTACTGAAAGTCGTTATAAGAATTTTTATTTTTTGATATCATATTTTGATAATAGCCTCAAAAAAGGCGGCATCTATCCAGAATCATTAACTGTCTGCGCGGAAAATTAATAGGGATTATGTTTTTAAGAGTCTATGCTTGCATAGACTCTGTTTCATTTTTCTGTATTTGCAGACCTCTACTGACACTTGACTTTTTGATACGGCTAAAATGATCACTTTAAAAAAAATCAAGCTCCAATTTCAGTGCTAATAATTTATATGACTCCTTGCCATGATTATCTATTTTATTAATTTCGATGCCAGTATTGACGCAACATGACAAGTAGATTAATCAGTGTTTTCTGTGACAAGATGCGGGGCAGGAATTCGCTTCCCAGTCGTCTATAAGACGCTGAATAACATAATGTTTGCACTTGCATTTCACCTTAAAAAATTCTAGCATAATCCTACCTTTTAGGGTGTTAGGGTGCGGTCAAGCGGGCACAAACCAATTTCCTGTGTTTTTACCGTTGTAAGTGCGAGAGATCTTGATACGTTGCCTTCTTTCGGAGGGATGTGCTGATTGTTGATATATTCTTTCTAGCGATGCTACCACATGACACAACGCAATGGTTGATTTAAAGCATAGTTTTAAATAGAAAACTCACGAATAATTATGTAGGCTGATTTTTCTTTTAGGTTACTGACAAGATTAGATATTGCTACCTTCTAGTAAACTAAAATCATCATGTAGACATAATGGTCTTCACATCCGAACTTGAGAAATACCTAATCTATCTATTAGCAGAGCTCTATCATAATCTCTTTAGTGCGTATCAGCATTCTTTTAATCAACACATTTTGGTGATAATTTGCAAAAAAGTACAAGGCGTGTTTTTTAAAAAAATTGCGGCCAGCTCTCCAGTATTACATTTTGAACTCATATTAGATTAATATTATTTTTGAATCTTATTATGCTATGACCGAATAACCAATATGATATTGGCAATAAGAGAAATGCAGAGAGAAAGCAATGTAATCTCTAGCGCATAAAAGAGCATGTCACCCTTCGTCGCGTCAAAAGCAAGGTCATAGTTTCTGGCCGCAGAGGAAAAAGTAGAAGTAGGCCGGATCAAAAAGAAGAGGAAACGATTCAGGTAGCGCTAAAAGACTGATAAACTGCTCAAGCTAGGCTAGACCAGACTTGCAGCATAATTTAAAGAAAAAGAGCTGACGCCCTGGCTCTCAATGTCGCAGCCAGATCCTTCGTAATAAGCGCGGTTAACTGGTGTTCGGCCTATCAGAAACTCCTAAAAGGTAAATGCGGGCGATAAAAGCACAAGACAAAAACGGATTGCGTCAGCATCTATCTTACCCGCAAAGTTTTCAGGCTGACTCATTACGCTGACGGCAATATCAGCCTGTTAATCAGTACTAAGCCAAATAACATTTGGGTACTTTAATTTCATGTTCCCCGCTTCAACGCGCCAAATGCGCTCTATATTCTTAAAGAGTGTGAACAATATTATGCGTCGTTTTTTATGACAACGGTGCCCCACAAACCAAGACAAAGGATGAACATCTGGCATTTTGAAGGGCGCAATTCATAACTAGCTCCATGTGAATACCCTGGATATTGATCGGATCTTTGCTGTTCCCGTTCAAACGGGTTTGTAGAGTTTAACTACAGCGCCAGAGGGTGTATATGACACCGCGTAGATCGCTATATTAAGCGTCCGCAACGTCGTCTTATCCGCCAAAAGGTAGTAATCACCGTAACCGCACCAAAATGCACATCTCCCGCCAATATAGAAAAGTGCCGATATCCACAATGACTTTATACATAAGATCAGCCGAAGCATAGTTAATGTGGATACTCTCACCACGATAACTGTAAAACGCAATCCGCGTTTATTTATAAAAATTTCGGATACGCTGACAGAGCAGAGAAAAATGTGTCGCGGGTAATCAAAAAGCGGGCAATAGAGTTAATTCTAAACATTGGAACGGTGTTTGCGCAATAGCATATTAACCTTGCGTACTGGACGGATGACAAGCGATAGCAATGCAAGCAAGGTACACCCCTTTCCTGTAGTCACTTGCTTATCAAAAAGAAGAACTATGAGATAAATGCAGTTTAGAAGCCCTGCGCCTTTAGAGACGCGTAGTTTACAAGAGTTATTGACAGCAACAGAATTTTTTTGCAGCATTGCTGGCATGATTATTAGGGGTGTGCGTAGCATCGGAGATATCATTGTTTATCCGCATGATGACTCGCCGCACTGTAATCTTGCCATTATAAAAATAGACCACTACGCCCTCGCGCCCGCTTTTCCATCGTCTGACCACGCACGCATCTGTACTGCGCTGCAGCGATCACGGAGTAAACTCTCTATTGAATAATTTTTAGCATCAATTTTCGCTTGCATCTTCACCACGATCTTCACATGAATCTGCCTTCTAACATACTGCGTCGAAGTTATCTTCTAGCGTGCGGGTGGAATTCTACTCACAGACTTCGGGTGCAGGTAGCAGTAGATGCCGTCCGCGATTTTCCCCTCATCAGTTTACCGACTGAAGGCGCCGCTCGGAGCGTCCACAATCTTTATTGTTGGCAAGGTACGCCGTAAGCGTCTACAATTTTCAAGGACAAAACTGCTGCGAGCGGTGAAGTAAATATCTCGTGTCATTAAACATTATCTCAGTAAACGGATCATGCCGCATATAACTATCCACTTACGTATACGCCGCTATGCCGATAAATGCTAGCATTGCATGATCGTCGGCATATATTTTATTATTCAGCCCCCACCGGCAAAATATGCGCGGCACACGACTTCTGTACAGGTGCTTGCATTGTAACCGCCTAAAAAACAAACAAAAAATAACCTCAGCAGCTTGTTGACAGTTCTCTGCCCCACAGAGCGCATGATCGATATAAAAGAATTGTGGATGCTATCACTAATCATGTTCTGGTGTTGGTTTCCGTAATTTTTGAAACGTACGTAGTAGTTTTGTTTCTTTTGCATTCTTTTATCTTTAACTCTTTAAATTTTGTGTTACTAAAGTTAAGTTTGACAGTCTTTTCTCTGCCTAAGCCTTTAAAATCCACTCTTACCTGATAAAGAGTGGGTATAGAGTGGTCTTTCAGGAAAAGATTCAGTAATAATAGCAATGGTAGGTCCGGTTACAATGCAAGCACCTGTACAGAAGTCGTGTGCCGCGCATATTTTGCCGGTGGGGCTGAATAATAAAATATATGCCGACGATCATGCAATGCTAGCATTTATCGGCATAGCGGCGTATACGTAAGTGGATAGTTATATGCGGCATGATCCGTTTACTGAGATAATGTTTAATGACACGAGATATTTACTTCACCGCTCGCAGCAGTTTTATCCTTGAAAATTGTAGACGCTTACGGCGTACCTTGCCAACAATAAAGATTGTGGACGCTCCGAGCGGCGCCTTCAGTCGGTAAACTGATGAGGGGAAAATCGCGGACGGCATCTACTGCTACCTGCACCCGAAGTCTGTGAGTAGAATTCCACCCGCACGCTAGAAGATAACTTCGACGCAGTATGTTAGAAGGCAGATTCATGTGAAGATCGTGGTGAAGATGCAAGCGAAAATTGATGCTAAAAATTATTCAATAGAGAGTTTACTCCGTGATCGCTGCAGCGCAGTACAGATGCGTGCGTGGTCAGACGATGGAAAAGCGGGCGCGAGGGCGTAGTGGTCTATTTTTATAATGGCAAGATTACAGTGCGGCGAGTCATCATGCGGATAAACAATGATATCTCCGATGCTACGCACACCCCTAATAATCATGCCAGCAATGCTGCAAAAAAATTCTGTTGCTGTCAATAACTCTTGTAAACTACGCGTCTCTAAAGGCGCAGGGCTTCTAAACTGCATTTATCTCATAGTTCTTCTTTTTGATAAGCAAGTGACTACAGGAAAGGGGTGTACCCTTGCTTGTATTGCTATCGCTTGTCATCCGTCCAGTACGCAAGGTTAATATGCTATTGCGCAAACACCGTTCCAATGTTTAGAATTAACTCTATTGCCCGCTTTTTGATTACCCGCGACACATTTTTCTCTGCTCTGTCAGCGTATCCGAAATTTTTATAAATAAACGCGGATTGCGTTTTACAGTTATCGTGGTGAGAGTATCCACATTAACTATGCTTCGGCTGATCTTATGTATAAAGTCATTGTGGATATCGGCACTTTTCTATATTGGCGGGAGATGTGCATTTTGGTGCGGTTACGGTGATTACTACCTTTTGGCGGATAAGACGACGTTGCGGACGCTTAATATAGCGATCTACGCGGTGTCATATACACCCTCTGGCGCTGTAGTTAAACTCTACAAAACCCGTTTGAACGGGAACAGCAAAGATCCGATCAATATCCAGGGTATTCACATGGAGCTAGTTATGAATTGCGCCCTTCAAAATGCCAGATGTTCATCCTTTGTCTTGGTTTGTGGGGCACCGTTGTCATAAAAAACGACGCATAATATTGTTCACACTCTTTAAGAATATAGAGCGCATTTGGCGCGTTGAAGCGGGGAACATGAAATTAAAGTACCCAAATGTTATTTGGCTTAGTACTGATTAACAGGCTGATATTGCCGTCAGCGTAATGAGTCAGCCTGAAAACTTTGCGGGTAAGATAGATGCTGACGCAATCCGTTTTTGTCTTGTGCTTTTATCGCCCGCATTTACCTTTTAGGAGTTTCTGATAGGCCGAACACCAGTTAACCGCGCTTATTACGAAGGATCTGGCTGCGACATTGAGAGCCAGGGCGTCAGCTCTTTTTTCTTAAATTATGCTGCAAGTCTGGTCTAGCCCTAGCTTGAGCAGTTTATCAGTCTGCTAGCGCTACCTGAATCGTTTCCTCTTCTTTTTGATCCGGCCTACTTCTACTTTTTCCTCTGCGGCCAGAAACTATGACCTTGCTTTTGACGCGACGAAGGGTGACATGCTCTTTTATGCGCTAGAGATTACATTGCTTTCTCTCTGCATTTCTCTTATTGCCAATATCATATTGGTTATTCGGTCATAGCATAATAAGATTCAAAAATAATATTAATCTAATATGAGTTCAAAATGTAATACTGGAGAGCTGGCCGCAATTTTTTTAAAAAACACGCCTTGTACTTTTTTGCAAATTATCACCAAAATGTGTTGATTAAAAGAATGCTGATACGCACTAAAGAGATTATGATAGAGCTCTGCTAATAGATAGATTAGGTATTTCTCAAGTTCGGATGTGAAGACCATTATGTCTACATGATGATTTTAGTTTACTAGAAGGTAGCAATATCTAATCTTGTCAGTAACCTAAAAGAAAAATCAGCCTACATAATTATTCGTGAGTTTTTTCTATTTAAAACTATGCTTTAAATCAACCATTGCGTTGTGTCATGTGGTAGCATCGCTAGAAAGAATATATCAATAATCAGCACATCCCTCCGAAAGAAGGCAACGTATCAAGATCTCTCGCACTTACAACGGTAAAAACACAGGAAATTGGTTTGTGCCCGCTTGACCGCACCCTAACACCCTAAAAGGTAGGATTATGCTAGAATTTTTTAAGGTGAAATGCAAGTGCAAACATTATGTTATTCAGCGTCTTATAGACGACTGGGAAGCGAATTCCTGCCCCGCATCTTGTCACAGAAAACACTGATTAATCTACTTGTCATGTTGCGTCAATACTGGCATCGAAATTAATAAAATAGATAATCATGGCAAGGAGTCATATAAATTATTAGCACTGAAATTGGAGCTTGATTTTTTTAAAGTGATCATTTTAGCCGTATCAAAAAGTCAAGTGTCAGTAGAGGTCTGCAAATACAGAAAAATGAAACAGAGTCTATGCAAGCATAGACTCTTAAAAACATAATCCCTATTAATTTTCCGCGCAGACAGTTAATGATTCTGGATAGATGCCGCCTTTTTTGAGGCTATTATCAAAATATGATATCAAAAAATAAAAATTCTTATAACGACTTTCAGTAAATAAGCAGATTATTTATGCCTACTCTTTCTGACAGTATTTCTTTTTTCTTTTTTAGTGCCTGTATCAGTTATGAAATTGAATACGCACTCATATTGATATCTAAAGCACTTAATACGCCGTTTATCTTAGTCAAATGATACCTTTTCGATACAGAAATCTTAATTATTTTTTTCTTTAATGATTTTAATAATTCGGAGGTGCTTATCTTATCCTGTTTAGTATCTAAATAGATTATAAAAAGTGTTTCTTTCCTCTTTAATTTTTTCTCTGGTGTAAAACTTACAAACCGTCATGCGTAATTTTCTTTTGCATTAAATAATAATGGAAATTATCATAAAACAATATCTTATTTAACAATATATAGACCACCATCAATCCGAATAAAAACTGCACCTATGCCGTCATAATCGTAGTAAAATGATAATAAAATTAGAAACATGAACACGCCTGAACGCAGTCGCCACTATCGGCTATTCTGCTAATATTTTATCTAGCCAAGAGTTTTATCCAGACACCCCGTTAAGTTTCACTATAGGTTAGGTTATGATAGAAAATCATTCTAGAAAGTAAGAATGTTACTCTTAAGGTGTTTTGTCTGGATACAGAATCCTCAGACATACTTAAAAGGCCTGAAGCAGCGAATATTACCGTCTCTAATTTTATGCGCTGCTTCGCATTATACTAGAAAATAAAGATGCCTATTGATGTTAAAATAATGAAAGAGATTCTCCGACTCGGTAGTCTAAAATAGTACCTTTGTATCCAGATACAAAAGCATACAACAGAAGAGTCGAGAAAGCAGTGTCCTGAGGTTTTTGTCAAGATAAAAAGTTGTCTTTTTACTCTGTCTAAAGTAGATAATGATTAATATGCAAGGAGAATATGAATGTCATAACCCTGCCTAAAAAAGCATAAGGGCAGTATCAGCTTTATGAAGCTTGTTCGTTACGTCAGCATGCGGGAAGAGAAAAGGTTGGATGACATAATAATCCAGGGTGTTCTCAATAAAACCTCATCTTACCGGCTGATAAGCTACGTCGAAAGTCCGAGTGTCGGTAAAGATTTTGTGTAAAGAAAGCTTTTGACAACGGCAGGCAGCTCGTTATCTGTGGTGGGATAGAGTGTAAAAACTATTTTTCGCTATCAACCGCCGTCGCTATTATAGATTTTTGACAGCGCTCGCTATTGCCTTAGCAAACTCAGGATAATGCATTGCTAGTTTGTTACTGCCAGGCACCGTGACACCGATAATCTGTATTGAAATGTCTTGGTTAACCGAGTAAATTCGATGATTCACCCGGCGGTCGTTATCTTGAAGAATACCGATACCTTATAAGAAGTGATGCCCTATTCTTAAATGACGTTATAGCTTCAGACCGGATAATGAAATCTGGATCTGGAGTAATAAGAATCCACTGCGTCGTGTGCCGATTTCATCCTGCAAGGTGCCGAGAAGTAGCAGATATTTTCAGAAAAGAAAAGCCTGTATCGTTATCCTGTAAGATATACCCGTGACGCACTAACTCAAGAATTTGAGAGCGGTAAAATCGATTTAGAGTTAGCTGCACCTTTATGTGAATGAAAAAAAGATAAAGCACTTTTATCGATTACAGTTTATGAAATATCCATTTATCTGCATTATCTGTAGCCTGACCTGAAAAAATTCTCTTGGCTATTTCAGCCAATCTGATTATTCGCGATCTTCAGTCTTCACTTTAAGAATATGCGATTTAAATCGCAGAAATTATATATAGCGTATACATAAATAGCTACTTGATGAATTAGAAAATTGCCCTAAGCGTTATGAGGTTTACAAACTGACCGCTTCTCAATGTTAAAAACAGATGGTGTGAAGGATTATAGTCATATTGTTAAGCGTTTTTAGACAACGCTGTCATCTGCTGATGCTGTCACCCGCTTAGGCAACCGTGGCCATTTCCCTGTAAAATATACTGTTCTCCTACTGAACGATATGTTCGCGGTCGTACGCAACTTCTTGAACCTTCCGTATCTCGATATGGTCTGGGTCGCTGTTTAGGCAGGCATAAATTGCAGTGTTTACGTAACATAAAGAAGAAAGCAGAATACTAAATCGCAAGGCGTTTAAAAGCCATGAACCTGGTTGCCTGCATGTTGATATAAAATATCTTCCACAAATGCTAAATAAAACCTCACGACGTTATCTTTTTATAAATATAGATCAAGCGATTCAATGAGTTGCTATCTCTCTCTATGAAGCTAAGATCACGGCTAATGCATGACGTTAGGCAAGTATGTACCATGGCTATTTATCGGGCACTTATAGATAATGGCAAAGAATTTACAGATCGTCTTGTTGGCCTAAAAAGCCTCGGCTATCGGAAAACATGAATTAGACCACTTATATGCAGAGCTTGATATAGAATACCGTCTTTGCTTACTTATGCGTCTATAAACAAATCATATGGTTAATCAATTTAATAGGCGTATAGAATATGTACCGCTAAGCTACTATTTTCATTCTGGTAAAGACCTTGAGACTACACTGCGCCGATATTTTTAGCTTTACAATTAAGAATAATCTTAATTAGTATTGGGTAACAGAAGTGCAATTCTATTGCAGTCTATAAAGTATTGGTAAAAAATCAAACCTAAATTATTTTAAAATCCTTCCGACTTCCGGCATCGCCGAATTTAAGTGCGCAATAGTAGTTTAAATGCTATGCCTATGGGCATTAAAAGTCCACTTCAGGATATAACGCAGAAGCATATTACTGCAGCAGGAAAATAAACGCCCCTGTCAAAGGGGCGCTGTGATTAGGCTGCGCAGTGCTCCAGCACCCGCCCGGCGCTATTTTGAACGCGAATAGCGACTTGCTGCGGTTTTTCCTGTTCAGGAATATCGTAGGTAAAGTGTAGTGTCAGCAGTCCGTTAGCTAGATTAGCTTGCTTTATAACGATGCGATGCTCAAGCGTAAAGCTTAAGGAAAACTCACTTTTCTTGATGCCCTGATGTAACCATTTTATCCCTTCTTTTTCCTCTTCTCCGTCGGTTTTCACAACGTTTAGCTTGCCCTGTACGCTGAGCTGGTTATTGAGAACGGATACATCGAGTTCATCCTGCACATAGCCCGGAACGCTTACCGTTAGCTCATGCTGCTCGCCGTTTTTAAGAAGATTGTAAGCCGGGGTGTCAGACAGCGGCTTTTCTCCGGTCAGACGGCTAAATAGGTTGTCCATCTGGGTAAATCGGTCAGTGAGCAGGCTGTTATTCAATGTTGGTATCAGAGAGAAAGAACGATAAGCCATGATGATTCTCCTTTTGGTGCTAATTTCAATGCTTTTATTGCCACAATATATATGGGGATGCTGGCGGATTTTTCAATACCGCGCGATGCGACATCAAGATACAATACCCCTTCTGCGCCATCGCCGTACAGCACTGGATTACCAACACTCTTTATCGGTCAAAGACCGCGTGTTCTTTTGCGAGAAGCTGTATTTTTTCTGGATAACAACGGGACCCTGAAACAGGCGTTTTAGGAGATGCGCAATGTAGTGACCGATTTCGGTCGCAAGCGCCATCCTTACTCGGTATGCTGAACGACTTTCTGGAGACAATACAGCAAAGCGGCAGGATTACTGGAGCGGTAGCTAGTGGCGTGGCTGACTTCCCGAGGCGATGCTAATCCATATATAGACACCTTGCTGCGAGTCAAAATCAGAGTAAAAGAGGCGGTTCTCATTCTGGATAAGCATGCCAGTTGGCTACCCTGGCAGATTAACAGAATGCTGTAGTATATGAGTCAGAGTGAGTATCTCTGGCTGGTCTGAAAAGTGCCGATTACTAATCACTCATATCCAGGCATCTTTATTCGTCATTATTTTCTAACGCATATCAATACTGACGCCGGGCTAACATCTAATATGTGATGTTAAACTGGCTGATTAAAATATGTAATCAGGAACGCATTTACTGGAAAGTACTAGCACGGGCGGTTGGCGATTTGATTGATGGCATAAGCATAACGTGTACCTCTACCATAGAGGGCCACAAAAAAGTTATCGGGGCGTCTTCTCTTCAGGAAGAGAACAACCGCCTGTCATTGGCCTGATAGTGCACCTCTAACTTGCCTATCAGTATTACATATTGAGTTTTTACTATCAGATTATCGTTGATTTTGTCCTTAATGGCCAGATATTCGCTGCCAACTGGACGGTCAATAAAAATGCGCTGCAGGACGACAAAAATCTTCTTGCTAGAAAAGGTTATTCTGATGTGCTCGCGGCACGTTTTCGTGGCAAGAATGCCGATATAAACGCCGCTGGCGTGCAGGAGCAATAAACTGCTTAGCGACTCTCGTGTAATGTAATCAGATTGTAGTGAACGACAAATCGAAAACACAACATAAAGACACTGTAAACGCTAGAAATTACCCAGCAGCTACGAAAGAAATATAAAGCAATCACCTATAACCGCTCCGATTACTTTTGTCTACCTAACCAGAAGTTTAACAAACGACCCAAGTTGCTTCAAGCACTGAAAGGCAGTCGCGATTTTAACGGACGTCCCTTTGAGCGGAGCTAAAAAGCAAGGAGTTTGACTATGGCGCGGTGCCAGCGCATACCGATATCATTCTTATTTGTAAAAATACCGGAATTAAACGCTCTCAGTTAGCATAAACGGTTGGTTTATCTGGCAATTGCACAATATTATTTAATACAGATCATGCGCAATAAGAATTATCTAGAAGCCTGGTTTCTCATTAAGGTTAACAATGAAAGCTTTAGCGCACAGGCAAGGGAAACGATTAATTCTGGGTTTGGCGTCTTTCTCAAAGGTAAAGAGACTAACGCTAGATATTAGGATATGCTGAAAAGCAAGTTTGAAGTTTCATTCGCATTCCGTACGTGGGAGGCCCGTTATAACGAAATAAGAATAAAACCACGTCATTTTGTCTATTTACCGAATCCACGAAAAATAACGGTAAATAATGCAACACAAAAGTAAAATAGAATGGTTATTACAGTTCAGGCGTTATTCGAACAAAGAAACGGTAGAGAAAATAGCTGAACGTATAGCGGAAAGACTAGATACTAATGAATACCTTTATTTTCAGTCAGCGGTAGATCACCGTTTGGCAGAACTGACAATGAATCGGCTTTATGACAAGATTCCTGCCGAAGTCTGGCACTACGTTAAGTAACACATGAGGAAAAAATGAGCGATAAAGAAAGTTATGGCGAAATTCGCCGCGTTCTCAGCAATATCCGTTCAACTCGTACTTTTTCACGGGAAACCAATTTTGAACTTCTTAAAGAAATGCATGAAAAGCTGGGCGTTGTGATTGAAGAGCGCCGAGCTGATGCAGAAACAGAAGCATCAGAACGGGCGCTACGAGAAGAAAAACGCAAAGAGATTTTGCAAATCATTGAAGGCGAAGGCTTCACTGCAGAAGATCTATTAGAGGACAAGGTTAAAATCAGCAAGAAACGCAGCAAAAAGCCCAAAGCCCCTGCAAAAACATACGAATACGTTGAAAATGGCGAACTGAAAACATGGACAGGGAAAGGCCTTTCTCGTATGAAGGGCTTTATTTTGCCAAATGATCTTCAATACAGCAGGATATGATAGTCCTGAATTACGTGGTGCTTTACAATGTGTAAATGTGCTAGTGAGCCTCATTAGGTTTTCATCAACACAATAATGCAATAGCGGCAAATAAAAGCTAAATTAAACTAATTTAATTTTTAGTGCACGATCTGCCGATTTCGATAATTCTGTTAATAAATCCGTTTATTAGATGCAAGATACCGGAGAAGATCAAATTTTACATTTAGATTTTTTGCAAGAATTAGGAACATAAATAACACATATTTCTAAAAAATAATTGTGCATACATTCATAAAATTATAAAAAATTTTTTATAGAAGCGGGTAAAAATCCGAACAAAGTTAAGACTTATTAAATCACATTGTATTTATCTTTAAACGTTTACAAAAAAATTTATTGCCTTGAGTTCCTATAATAAAATAATTAAAAATCATATACTAAAAGCGATTTTATCCGCATTCAAATAGCTCGATGTTAACGAACAGAACCACCTGTTTTAATAAAAAATTAAAGAAAGGTAACTTCATAATAACTTAATCTTTCTTTTTAACAAATTTTTCAGGTATAAAATTCGGATATACTAACAATTTCTATTAAATAAATTTAGCAGTTTTAAAAAATTATTCTTAATTGACTTATTGTCTATTTTTTTTATTTATTGCAAAATTTAATTATCTTGCATCTTTTTTTATTTATGAATTAAAAAATTCTAAGTTTCTATTGTAGAATTTAATTCTAGCACTTTGTGCTAAAACACTTCTTTTCCATATTCAGTAGTGGCTGTTAAAAATTTCGAGAGATTTAATTTTATAAAAGTAAAATACTTTCTGGAATTAAGGGGGTAAGATTCTAATATATTTATATTTCTTCTTTACTTAATAGACTACGCTCTTTGATATCAATCAAATCCCCGAATCGTTAAGAATTTTTTAATTTTTTAAAAACATCCTCAGTTACTAGAATATCTAATAAAGACATTCTGATAAAATGTTCCATAATGTAACATCGATACTACCTTCTTTTGAAGAAGATCGCTCTATTTTGTTTATTTAAAATAGTCTCCTGAATTAAGGAAATGTAAGAAAAAGTTTTAACAGAACCTATACTTTGTCCGTTTTATCATTGCCACGAATACTGTAATTTAGAAAGTTATTGGCTTTATATAGCTGATTAATGTTATTCCCAGGAATTTTCAAAAACGCAGTATCCACCTGTTTTTAAATGTAGTTTTTAAGTGAAATGGTCAGCAACATCTGATTGTCGCAGTGTTGACTAGTTATTTCATAAAGTCTCCTTTTAGCGTTTCTGATGCGAACGTAATCTTAACTTATTTTTAGCATTTCTTTTATGCAATAATTTATGCAGTCATTCAGGTAACATCGGCGCGATTATGTCAATACCTATATTTACTTTTTGTAATTAAAAATTCGCTAATTGTTAATTACAATGATCTTTTCTTACTTTAAGAGAATACAAAATTTATTTATTGCAGTTTTTAAATCTAGAGAAGGATTTTAGTAACTCCTGATTCTTACCGCCGTTATATCTATTTTTTGTGATTAAAAAAATAACAAGGAGTAAACGCTATTACACGACTAGCGTAACTATAAACATCTTTATCAAAATAGTTTTTTAACTAGGTTTCCTTTACAATAAAAGGAATATTATAATTTTTATAGATTCTAGTATTTTTACTATCACATTTTAATGCTAAATCAGTGTTACTTGCTTGTTATTTTATTTTTGGCTAAGTCATTTTCAATACTAGTTTTAAAAACTAAAGGAAAAGACCTTGAAAACTAATTCGTTGTAAAAAAATCATTTTATTTCACTTATCTAAGGTTTAAATCTATGGATACTATAATGACTTTTTGATATAATTAAGATGTTGCACCGTATGTTATAATTTCGAGAGATTAGCAGAATAGAATCATAGAGATAAAGTTTTTAATAAAAACCGAAAGAGAGTCAATACGTCAATACCAATGCATATAGCTTAACCTTCTTGCTGCTCTAATCTTTTTTTCAGTTCCATTCACTTAATATTCTGTAGATGACTACGTGCACTATATTTGAAAACAAAAAATACGATAAATAATAGGCTATTTTGTTCTTGTCATTTAAATTGAATTACACTGTTATTTTTAGAGATTTGATAAAAAAGTGTTTAATTTTAGCGCTTGATTATCCTTCAAGAAACCTCCCGCTTTATACAGGGAATTTATCATGGGCTAAAATGCCGGAAAGCATATTGATAAGAGCAGAAAATATTAAGCTCACAAGATGATGTCATTCGGCATATTATCGGACGTATCGCTTATGCACGAAATGCCGGAACTGAACCTCCGACTGCTGGAGGCGAGCGAGCCTTCCGAAAGACAATAATCACAACACTAATATCGATAATAGTGACCCAGTGGAAACAACCTCACAAATAACGAGTACCAGATCACTTATTGTTCTGTTATTTTTTAAAGTTATATAGGTCAGCAAGCTGAATATGATTCGAGGCTATATCCGAGTAAATTTATTAATACTATCCTGATATAAGTTACTGAAAATAATTCTTTCATACACTGAATTTAGTCCCATTCTGTTATAAGCAATGATGCAGTTAGCAATTAAGCTTTCTGTATAGGCACTGATGCGGTTTTAAAAGATCCCTTTACTCTGCAATACACCGTGAAAAGTTTTCCGTATATTACTCTAAAGTTAATGGTAAGCCTCTTTACAGTCTCTGGCAATTCGTATGGCTTTCCTGAAAAAGCATATCGTCAATCAGATTTTGGATATGAATTTTTTAAAAATTTCATTTTATTAAAATAATGCTGCTTTCAATATTGCATAACGGGCATGGAAATTAAATTTCCGAATGATATTGCTTTGCGTGTTCTCCTGTATGATGAGTGACAGTAATATACTTATAGCAGCCTTCCGTTGAAAACTTGTAGGCTCAGTATTGATTATATTTTTGTATTTTATTATGCTTGTATTATCTGTTATGATATGGATATCAATATTATTTTTATTTTTTTAAACCATATTCTAAAGAGAATGCCTTTCGTACTCATTTAGGCCGATATTTTTAGCATTGACTAAGACATAAATGGCAATAAAAATTCACAGGAACATACTGCGTCCCTTACTGAGGTATTTTCTAGATTGACGCGACTGAATCGCGCTGTTAATTGTTGAAATTTTTGCCCGTCAACATCTGCCAGTATTTCGTCATCCATGAGATATCACTGAATATGGGCAATGAATGAATATGATTACTGATAATAGCATTAGCAGAATATAAGATGTCAACACAAATCAAGTCTTCTTGTGTCAGCGCAGCGGGTTAATGTCAAGATCTAATATATCCGCTATTTTTATAACACTAAAGCCGAACGCTTCTAATAACAAATAGGTTATTCTTGCCAGTTGGCGCGGCTTTTCCCGTTTGATTTAACGATCCTTTATGTAGGTAAAACCACCCCACATAAAAATTATACTGTTATTGATTTCAGCTTTGGGAAATTTTAAAAGCAGGCATTATCCAATTTCTTTTTACTACTAAAGAGCAAGCTCCAACATTTCTGTCCTGTGTTAATTTCTCGAATATTGAATCCCGGGTTATTATTATTTTCTATATTACGAGTGGTTTGCACTCAAGCATTATAGAGTTCCTGAAGAGCATTATCGAGACTCTCTTTATAAGAAGTGAGGATTTTAGAGTGACCAATATCCGCTGAGGTCTTTTCAAGATTATCTGCCAGAATATCGGTAATCAAATCGGTATTAATATCATAAAAAGATACACTATCGTTGACATATAATCTTTCTCTGTTAATTTTATGACAAACTTTCTAATAAACAAAAAACTCGAAAAGATAGAAATAGATATGAGTATCGGTTGGCTTTCGTTTAAAATATCTGGTTATTATTTTAGGTGCAGTAAATTCATCATAATCAGAAGTCAGTATATTGTTCTGTAATATCAGAATATTAGAGAACTTCGTTTTTTGATAAGCGTCATGACCGGAAAATCCTTTGGTAAAAATATACAAACCATAAAGCTATAAGGCTTTTTCTGCTTCCATTGTGACGGCGGTCTATTGAAAGTATTTTTGACCAGCGAGAATAATATTGAATGCAGTAATGCCATAATACCGATTAATAAGTATCGTAATATGCTCACCAATTAATTCTACTATCGATTCGATAATGGTATTTAGTCTCTTGTCTTCATCGGTAAATATATCTCTTAAAATTTAGTGTGTTAAGTAAACAAGTAATTAGCGAAATATACTATGTATTTAAGACAATAACGGAGAGAATTGATAATATAAGATTGTATTTATGATTCAAAATCTCATGTATAGAAATAATAACCGAACCGAGAAAAGATTACTTGTCTCCTTGATGTTTATATAATCACATGAAATACGCCAAGTAAAAAATATAGGAGATGAATAACTGTAATAAATATTCGCAATAAATTAAATATCACTACTAATGTCTTTCAATGAGAAGTTAAAGAATTGCTATTTAGACTTAAAATAGCTTTATTAAAGAATGAAGCAAATACGCGTTTTAGTATTACTATACTGCGCCAGAGTCTTCCTTTTAAATAGAGTTAATGTGAAGTAAAGTCGTTGTTCGTGGACACTGAATTACGGTCAGCTATAAAGCCCTTTGATTTCAGTATTTGACAATACTTATACGTTTAATATTTTCCAATCATTCGCTGAAAGCAAGGCACTGTAAAACTATACAAGTTTAATGCAAAATGCCTTCAATGCAAGAAGTGCAAAAAGTACACTTTTTACACTTCCACCATTGATGATAAAATATTGCGCTAATCAGCATCTTTCAGTACAAAAACTTATGCTATAATCATCGTGCATTTAATATAAATATCAGTAAGGTTTTTACACTATGAGCAGTACAATATCAAATATTCAGTTTTATCGTGTTGGTTATGCCCGGGTTAGTAGCGTCGGACAAAACCTGGACTCCCAGATTGATGATTTAAAGAAAGCCGGTTGCAGCAAAATATTTATCGACAAAATGACGAGCTCGCGAATGAACAGGCCTGGGTGGGAGCAATTGCTGGAGCATTTACGTTCAGGTGACAGCTTGGTCGTGAACTGAGTCGAATGACACGCTCATTGCTTGATATGCTGCAAACAACCCAACAACTGGAGATGAGGAAAATTAGTTTAATCTCGCTGAGGGAAAATATCGACACTACTACA
>JBQQPY010000004.1:0-9560 GCA_052258065.1 Sodalis sp. (in: enterobacteria)
AATACCAATGCATATAGCTTAACCTTCTTGCTGCTCTAATCTTTTTTCAGTTCCATTCAGCAATATTGCCTGTAGTGAAAGCCATACTCATATTTGAAAACAAAATACGATAAATAATGAGCTATTTTGTTCTTGTCATTTAATTGAATTACACTGTATTTTTAGAGATTTGATAAAAAAGTGTTTAATTTTAGCGCCGATTATCCTTCAAGAAACCTCCCGCTTTATACAGGAATTTATCATGAAGCTAAAATGCGCTTATATTGATAAGAGCAGAAAATATTAAGCTCACAAGATGATGTCATTCAGCATATTATCGGACGTATCGCTTATGCACAATGCGGAACTGAACCTCCGACTGCTGGAGGCGAGCGAGCCCTTCCGAAAGACAATAATCACAACACTAATATCGATAATAGTGACCCAGTGGAAACAACCTCACAAATAACGAGTACCAGATCTTATTGTTCTGTTATTTTTTAAAGTTATATAGGTCAGCAAGCTGAATATGATTCGAGGCTATATCGAGTAAATTTATTAATACTATCCTGATATAAGTTACTGAAAATAATTCTTTCATACACTGAATTTAGTCCCATTCTGTTATAAGCAATGATGCAGTTAGCAATTAAGCTTTCTGTATAGGCACTGATGCGGTTTTAAAAGATCCCTTTACTCTGCAATACACCGTGAAAAGTTTTCCGTATATTACTCTAAAGTTAATGGTAAGCCTCTTTACAGTCTCTGGCAATTCGTATGGCTTTCCTGAAAAAGCATATCGTCAATCAGATTTTGGATATGAATTTTTTAAAATTTCATTTATTAAAATAATGCTGCTTTCAATATTGCATAACGGGCATGGAAATTAAATTTCCGAATGATATTGCTTTGCGTGTTCTCCTGTATGATGAGTGACAGTAATATACTTATAGCAGCCTTCCGTTGAAAACTTGTGACTCAGTATTGATTATATTTTTGTATTTTATTATGCTTGTATCGTTATTATCTGTTATGATATGGATATCAATATTGTTTTTATTTTTTTAAACCATATTCTAAAGAGAATGCCTTTCGTACTCATTTAGGCCGATATTTTTAGCATTGACTAAGACATAAATGGCAATAAAAATTCACAGGAACATACTGCGTCCCTTACTGAGGTATTTTCTAGATTGACGCGACTGAATCGCGCTGTTAATTGTTGAAATTTTTGCCCGTCAACATCTGCCAGTATTTCGTCATCCATGAGATATCACTGAATATGGGCAATGAATGAATATGATTACTGATAATAGCATTAGCAGAATATAAGATGTCAACACAAATCAAGTCTTCTTGTGTCAGCGCAGCGGGTTAATGTCAAGATCTAATATATCCGCTATTTTTATAACACTAAAGCCGAACGCTTCTAATAACAAATAGGTTATTCTTGCCAGTTGGCGCGGCTTTTCCCGTTTGATTTAACGATCCTTTATGTAGGTAAAACCACCCCACATAAAAATTATACTGTTATTGATTTCAGCTTTGGGAAATTTTAAAAGCAGGCATTATCCAATTTCTTTTTACTACTAAAGAGCAAGCTCCAACATTTCTGTCCTGTGTTAATTTCTCGAATATTGAATCCCGGGTTATTATTATTTTCTATATTACGAGTGGTTTGCACTCAAGCATTATAGAGTTCCTGAAGAGCATTATCGAGACTCTCTTTATAAGAAGTGAGGATTTTAGAGTGACCAATATCCGCTGAGGTCTTTTCAAGATTATCTGCCAGAATATCGGTAATCAAATCGGTATTAATATCATAAAAAGATACACTATCGTTGACATATAATCTTTCTCTGTTAATTTTATGACAAACTTTCTAATAAACAAAAAACTCGAAAAGATAGAAATAGATATGAGTATCGGTTGGCTTTCGTTTAAAATATCTGGTTATTATTTTAGGTGCAGTAAATTCATCATAATCAGAAGTCAGTATATTGTTCTGTAATATCAGAATATTAGAGAACTTCGTTTTTTGATAAGCGTCATGACCGGAAAATCCTTTGGTAAAAATATACAAACCATAAAGCTATAAGGCTTTTTCTGCTTCCATTGTGACGGCGGTCTATTGAAAGTATTTTTGACCAGCGAGAATAATATTGAATGCAGTAATGCCATCATACCGATTAATAAGTATCGTAATATGCTCACCAATTAATTCTACTATCGATTCGATAATGGTATTTAGTCTCTTGTCTTCATCGGTAAATATATCTCTTAAAATTTAGTGTGTTAAGTAAACAAGTAATTAGCGAAATATACTATGTATTTAAGACAATAACGGAGAGAATTGATAATATAAGATTGTATTTATGATTCAAAATCTCATGTATAGAAATAATAACCGAACCGAGAAAAGATTACTTGTCTCCTTGATGTTTATATAATCACATGAAATACGCCAAGTAAAAATATAGGAGATGAATAACTGTAATAAATATTCGCAATAAATTAAATATCACTACTAATGTCTTTCAATGAGAAGTTAAAGAATTGCTATTTAGACTTAAAATAGCTTTATTAAAGAATGAAGCAAATACGCGTTTTAGTATTACTATACTGCGCCAGAGTCTTCCTTTTAAATAGAGTTAATGTGAAGTAAAGTCGTTGTTCGTGGACACTGAATTACGGTCAGCTATAAAGCCCTTTGATTTCAGTATTTGACAATACTTATATACGTTTAATATTTTCCAATCATTCGCTGAAAGCAAGGCACTGTAAAACTATACAAGTTTAATGCAAAATGCCTTCAATGCAAGAAGTGCAAAAAGTACACTTTTTACACTTCCACCATTGATGATAAAATATTGCGCTAATCAGCATCTTTCAGTACAAAAACTTATGCTATAATCATCGTGCATTTAATATAAATATCAGTAAGGTTTTTACACTATGAGCAGTACAATATCAAATATTCAGTTTTATCGTGTTGGTTATGCGGGTTAGTAGCGTCGGACAAAACCTGGACTCCCAGATTGATGATTTAAAGAAAGCCGGTTGCAGCAAAATATTTATCGACAAAATGACGAGCTCGCGAATGAACAGGCCTGGGTGGGAGCAATTGCTGGAGCATTTACGTTCAGGTGACAGCTTGGTCGTGACTGAACTGAGTCGAATGACACGCTCATTGCTTGATATGCTGCAAACAACCCAACAACTGGAGATGAGGAAAATTAGTTTAATCTCGCTGAGGGAAAATATCGACACTACTACAGCAACGGGGCGTGGGTTTTTATCCATGATGGGGGTCATTCACCAGATGGAACGAGAACTTAAAGCTGAACGTGCAGCTGCCGGGAGAGCTTCAGCCAAAGCCAGAGGTAAAAGCGGCGGTCGTCCACGCACTGATCCTGAAAAATTAGAGCATGCCAGAATTTTATACGAAAACTCAGAAAAAACTGCTAGTAAAGTTTGTGAACTGACGGGTGTTGGTCGAAGAACCTTTTTTTCGTACCTTCAACAACATAGGGGTCGTATTAATAGACAAATGCAGGGAAATTCATAATAACATGAAGAGACAAAAGCAAGGCGCCGAAAGTCACCACCAAGTGATTAATGTTGATGAGTTGGTTGATGAAATGCCTGAAGTAGCACTAAAAACGCTACATGATCGCATTGTTAAGCGCCTCAACATATTACAGCGTCAGCGAACAATGCAAAGCATGGCTGACTTTCGCCCCGGGGATATAGTGCGTTTCCAGACTGACGAGCGTGAAATTACGGGCGTCCTAATACGACTGAATAAAAAATCGGTCTCAGTTCATACTGAGAATGGTAATCGCTGGAACGTCGCCCCGCAACTACTAACATTGGTGAAGCGGTCACTTGCCATTGAGTCTCTAGAGAGCATACTGGAACAAACCAGCAATAAGTCGCTGCATTAAAACAAGGAGTTAGATTTACTCGTCATTTTCGAGGGTTCTTCTACTGGAATGCCTAGTAAACGGCATGTATGCTTTCGTTTGCCTACTGACCCGCCGTGTCGACTTCAGAACTCGCCCGCGATATTAACAGATACCGTTGGCCGTCTCCGCCGCTGGCCGCCTTTGTCTGCGCTTGTGCTTTATTAATCTTTATTGAATATCAATATCTTCATCACGGTTAATTATGTCAGCCCTTTATGCTATCGGTCAACCAGCACTACTACGGAATCGGCTAACTTCTGCTATTCTATGTTAACCTCTTACAATATCAGCAACCCTGTGGCAGAACAACAGACTTCCCAGGGTAATGCGCGCGACTTTTCTGCTTATGGCAGTCGGTTATACGTTACAGTGTTCTGTGTGAGTATAGGGCTTTGAAGATACTGGACGCCTGACGCCGCTGCGCCGACTAAACCGCTTCCTGTTGGTCAGGTCAGCATTTTGCTTTTGGCTTCCTTCAGATCCCCCTTGTGTTAAGCACTTTAGCCGTTCAGCTAGCGTTTTCCCTCACCGGGTATGCAGAGGACTTTCTCTTCCCAGTAGCCCATTGATTACCACAGTCAACGGATAGCGCCTGTCAAGGCACTACGCACTCCATGCCCGGCGCACCAAAATAAAAAGCCCGCTTGCTAGTCTGCGGGCTTTTCGCTATCGTGTGATAGTGCGCGGGTAAGCCCGCTGTTCAGGCCGCTCCCCTAAAGTGAGCAGGTGCCTGGCGTCAGAGAAAAAGCTTTTCCTGGCCTCAGAACGCAAAAAACCCCGATAGGTTCATCTTGGCAGAGGTATCTATCAGGGTATTGCGAATCGTTAGAGCACGTATTCAAGAAGAATACTAGCCCAATGAAGATTAGCTTTCAAGTGTTAGAAGACACTTCCACCCTCTGCTCTGCCATAAATGCAGGAAGCAGTGGCTAAACAGTTTTCCTCTTGCACGACTAAAAAGATCCTCCACAACACTATCCGTGACTGCTATGTCAGTAATCCTTATCCGCGCTATCAGCAGCTGAAAGCGGATGCAGTCAAGCCTGCGATATTGAAAGTTCTCGTCAAGATGGCTCAGGACAGCAATCCTTCCCGGCATGAAGCCTGGTACACCACGCCACGCCTTGACCTGAAAACCGGCCTGAAAAAACCATTTATGAAACGGATGAACGCCCACCGGGCACGGGCGGTTAACGCGCTGATGGTAGCGATGGCAGACCGGCTGAATATCGTCTCTGCTAAGGTAGAGGCCAGTGTAGAGCAGCTGTCAGACTGGTGTGGCCTGTCAACAGGGAGCCGAGCTAAAAAGAGCATTTCACGCGCCAGCAGAGCGCTGACGACTCTGGAAGAGCTGGGTGCCATCAAATGCGAAAGGGTCTGGGACGACACTACCCATTCCTATATCCCTAAGATTATCTGGGTTACTGAGCTGTTCTTTGTACTTATCAATTACGAGGTAGGCAAATTTCTGGCAGCTCAGAACCAGCAGTTGGCGTGGGAGAACCAGAAGCTGCGGGCGAAAAGTGAAGGTCCTATAACTCTGAGCGAAGCCCGGAGGCGCGCCAAAGAAAATCACATCAAGAAAGCGTTTGATTACCGTCTAAAGAGAAGGGTCTTTAACAAGCAGCGCCGTCTTGCGTGCAAGATTAATGAGATGCAGCCGTCGCAAGCACGGCATTCTATCATGAATAACCTGGTGAAGCTGCACAGCAACTGCGGCGTCTGGTCGACCAGCGTTACTATTCCCTGCGCAAGCTAGCCGCATCTACAGCCCCACCTCCAGACACTCCCTAAATTCTCTTTTATCCGGCTTTACGCCCCTGAGAAAATAATACTCATCACAGTGTAGGATTCCTCACGCCCTTACCCGGCCATGCCCTTTATTTTTTAAGCATTTCTTCAGTTATTCGCCCTACGCGAACTACGTTTTTCTGCCAAAATCGTCTCTAGTCTTTTTTATCCACAAATAAATGCAAGCGAAAGCTATCAATAGATAATATCTATGTAATAGATGCAAAATAACTGCAAGTACTTATTACAAAAAAAAATAATTAAGAGCGCTATTCTGGGGATAACCTTACTATCGGATCACACTCCAAAGCCCTAATTGCAAAAACCCCAAGAGCTTGGTCTATAACGAATAAGCCCGCACCGCTCAGTCACTATAATTTATCCCTAGCTTCAATTGGTAAACAGACCTGCCATTGCTGTTCAATATTACTACTAGGCGCCAGCGACTTTAGTGAAATACTGCTAAAACCCGGCGCGGCCGGTACTATCCTTACAGATAACCCAACATCTGCTCTTCATCATGTGAGAGCAGATTTTAAAGGCTTGAGCAAAACGAAAGCCTTCTGATTCAACTGTAGTAACACGAAATCCAAAGAGTTAAAGATAAAAAAATCTAAAAGCGAAAAACTACCATGCAATACCCCTAACATTACGGAAACGAAAACTAGAACACGATTAGTTACAGCGTCCATAATGTTTTTTATCAACTATGCAACCGGTTAGCAAAAGAACTGTAAGCAGGCCGCTGAGGTTATTTTTGGTTTTTTATGTTTTTTAGGTGTTTACCAATTTAGTCACCTGAAGCTAGGGATAAATTATAGTGACTGAGCGGTGCGGGCTTATTCGTTATAGACCAAGCTCTTGGGGTTTTTGCAATTAGGGCTTTGGAGTGTGATCCGATAGTAAGGTTATCCCCAGAATAGCGCTCTTAATTATTTTTTTGTAATAAGTACTTGCAGTTATTTTGCATCTATTACATAGATATTATCTATTGATAGCTTTCGCTTGCATTTATTTGTGGATAAAAAAGACTAGAGACGATTTTGGCAGAAAAACGTAGTTCGCGTAGGGCGAATAACTGAAGAAATGCTTAAAAAATAAAGGGCATGGCCGGGTAAGGGCGTGAGGAATCCTACACTGTGATGAGTATTATTTTCTCAGGGGCGTAAAGCCGGATAAAAGAGAATTTAGGGAGTGTCTGGAGGTGGGGCTGTAGACGCGGCTAGCTTGCGCAGGGAATAGTAACGCTGGTCGACCAGACGCCGCAGGCCCTGGTGGCCTATCGCTTCTAGCTCGTCATTGCTGTGCAGCTTCACCAGGTTATTCATGATAGAATGCCGTGCTTGCGACGGCTGCATCTCATTAATCTTGCACGCAAGACGGCGCTGCTTGTTAAAGACCCTTCTCTTTAGACGGTAATCAAACGCTTTCTTGATGTGATTTTCTTTGGCGCGCCTCCGGGCTTCGCTCAGAGTTATAGGACCTTCACTTTTCGCCCGCAGCTTCTGGTTCTCCCACGCCAACTGCTGGTTCTGAGCTGCCAGAAATTTGCCTACCTCGTAATTGATAAGTACAAAGAACAGCTCAGTAACCCAGATAATCTTAGGGATATAGGAATGGGTAGTGTCGTCCCAGACCCTTTCGCATTTGATGGCACCCAGCTCTTCCAGAGTCGTCAGCGCTCTGCTGGCGCGTGAAATGCTCTTTTTAGCTCGGCTCCCTGTTGACAGGCCACACCAGTCTGACAGCTGCTCTACACTGGCCTCTACCTTAGCAGAGACGATATTCAGCCGGTCTGCCATCGCTACCATCAGCGCGTTAACCGCCCGTGCCCGGTGGGCGTTCATCCGTTTCATAAATGGTTTTTTCAGGCCGGTTTTCAGGTCAAGGCGTGGCGTGGTGTACCAGGCTTCATGCCGGGAAGGATTGCTGTCCTGAGCCATCTTGACGAGAACTTTCAATATCGCAGGCTTGACTGCATCCGCTTTCAGCTGCTGATAGCGCGGATAAGGATTACTGACATAGCAGTCACGGATAGTGTTGTGGAGGATCTTTTTAGTCGTGCAAGAGGAAAACTGTTTAGCCACTGCTTCCTGCATTTATGGCAGAGCAGAGGGTGGAAGTGTCTTCTAACACTTGAAAGCTAATCTTCATTGGGCTAGTATTCTTCTTGAATACGTGCTCTAACGATTCGCAATACCCTGATAGATACCTCTGCCAAGATGAACCTATCGGGGTTTTTTGCGTTCTGAGGCCAGGAAAAGCTTTTTCTCTGACGCCAGGCACCTGCTCACTTTAGGGGAGCGGCCTGAACAGCGGGCTTACCCGCGCACTATCACACGATAGCGAAAAGCCCGCAGACTAGCAAGCGGGCTTTTTATTTTGGTGCGCCGGGCATGGAGTGCGTAGTGCCTTGACAGGCGCTATCCGTTGACTGTGGTAATCAATGGGCTACTGGGAAGAGAAAGTCCTCTGCATACCCGGTGAGGGAAAACGCTAGCTGAACGGCTAAAGTGCTTAACACAAGGGGGATCTGAAGGAAGCCAAAAGCAAAATGCTGACCTGACCAACAGGAAGCGGTTTAGTCGGCGCAGCGGCGTCAGGCGTCCAGTATCTTCAAAGCCCTATACTCACACAGAACACTGTAACGTATAACCGACTGCCATAAGCAGAAAAGTCGCGCGCATTACCCTGGGAAGTCTGTTGTTCTGCCACAGGGTTGCTGATATTGTAAGAGGTTAACATAGAATAGCAGAAGTTAGCCGATTCCGTAGTAGTGCTGGTTGACCGATAGCATAAAGGGCTGACATAATTAACCGTGATGAAGATATTGATATTCAATAAAGATTAATAAAGCACAAGCGCAGACAAAGGCGGCCAGCGGCGGAGACGGCCAACGGTATCTGTTAATATCGCGGGCGAGTTCTGAAGTCGACACGGCGGGTCAGTAGGCAAACGAAAGCATACATGCCGTTTACTAGGCATTCCAGTAGAAGAACCTCGAAAATGACGAGTAAATCTAACTCCTTGTTTTAATGCAGCGACTTATTGCTGGTTTGTTCCAGTATGCTCTCTAGGAGACTCAATGGCAAGTGACCGCTTCACCAATGTTAGTAGTTGCGGGGCGACGTTCCAGCGATTACCATTCTCAGTATGAACTGAGACCGATTTTTTATTCAGTCGTATTAGGACGCCCGTAATTTCACGCTCGTCAGTCTGGAAACGCACTATATCCCCGGGGCGAAAGTCAGCCATGCTTTGCATTGTTCGCTGACGCTGTAATATGTTGAGGCGCTTAACAATGCGATCATGTAGCGTTTTTAGTGCTACTTCAGGCATTTCATCAACCAACTCATCAACATTAATCACTTGGTGGTGACTTTCGGCGCCTTGCTTTTGTCTCTTCATGTTATTATGAATTTCGCATTTGTCTATTAATACGACCCCTATGTTGTTGAAGGTAATGAAAAAAGGTTCTTCTGACCAACACCCGTCAGTTCACAAACTTTACTAGCAGTTTTTTCTTGAGTTTCGTATAAAATTCTGGCATGCTCTAATTTTTCAGGATCAGTGCGTGGACGACCGCCGCTTTTACCTGGCTTTGGCTGAAGTTTCCCGGCAGCGCGGCTGTTCAGCTTGCTCTGCCCTGATTCCAGGAATGACCCCATCATGGATAAAAACCCACGCCCCGTTGCTGTAGTGTCGGATATTTTCCTCAGCGAGATTAAACTAATTTTCCTCATCTCCAGTTGTTGGGTTGTTTGCAGCATATCAAGCAATGAGCGTGTCATTCGACTCAGTTCAGTCACGACCAAGCTGTCA